>CAJTAK010000003.1:0-202500 GCA_910574255.1 Clostridia bacterium | reverse complement strand
CCCCATGGAGCTTTACTCCAGCTTGATACTGGGATTCGGTACTGCATGTACAGGATAGGTGGGAGGCATTGAAGTGGTGACGCCAGTTGCCATGGAGCCGCTGTTGGGATACCACCCTTGCAGTATTGGGTTTCTAACCAGCCGCCGTAATCCGGCGGTGGGACAATGTCAGGCGGGGAGTTTGACTGGGGCGGTCGCCTCCGAAAGGGTATCGGAGGCGCTCAAAGGTTCCCTCAGAATGATTGGAAACCATTCGAAGAGTGCAAAGGCAGAAGGGAGCTTGACTGTGACACCGACGGGTGGAGCAGGTACGAAAGTAGGACTTAGTGATCCGGTGGTATTAAGTGGGAATGCCATCGCTCAACGGATAAAAGCTACCCTGGGGATAACAGGCTTATCACTCCCAAGAGTTCACATCGACGGAGTGGTTTGGCACCTCGATGTCGGCTCATCGCATCCTGGGGCTGTAGCAGGTCCCAAGGGTTGGGCTGTTCGCCCATTAAAGCGGTACGCGAGCTGGGTTCAGAACGTCGTGAGACAGTTCGGTCCCTATCCGGCGTGGGCGCAGGATATTTGAGAGGAGCTGTCCTTAGTACGAGAGGACCGGGATGGACTGACCGCTGGTGTATCTGCTGGCTTACCAAGGCCATGACAGAGTAGCCAAGTCGGGAAGGGATAAACGCTGAAGGCATCTAAGCGTGAAGCCCCCCTCAAGATGAGATATCCCATGCGAAAGCAGTAAGACCCCTTGAAGACGACAAGGTAGATAGGGCAGAGGTGGAAGTGCAGCAATGTATGGAGCTGACTGCTACTAATCGGTCGAGGGCTTGACCAAGAAGCGTCATAGGAAGAGGAAGAACAAAGAAAACCAAGATGTAAGAGATATTTCAGTATATAGTTTTGAAGGTATATGAAAGCGCAAAAATGCATAGAATATATCTGAAAGAAAAAAGCAGAAAGAAGTAATCCTCGATAGCTCAATGGTAGAGCACGCGGCTGTTAACCGCGGGGTTGTTGGTTCGAGCCCAACTCGGGGAGTTTCCATATTGAGTGGAGAAAAGTGCCATTTGGTATTAAGGCCCAAGGGCCAGAAGGAATAGGGCTCCTTGGTCAAGCGGTTAAGACATCGCCCTTTCACGGCGGTAACACGGGTTCGATTCCCGTAGGAGTCATTTTTTGATATTGACGTATCAAAAAGTTTTTGTTAGAATATAATAAGTATATGGCGACATAGCCAAGTGGTAAGGCGTGGGTCTGCAACACCCTGATCACCAGTTCAAATCTGGTTGTCGCCTCTAAGGGATCACAGTGATGTGATCCCTTTTTTCTTTGAAAAATCAGGGTTTTTTGAAGATTTCGATAAAATCTTTTGATTTTATAAACTGGAGAGAATACTAAGAAAAAGTCGTTTCAGACCAGTTTAGAGTGTTGTCGGACGAAAAATAGTGTACCAATAGTGTACCAAAATAAGATGAGGAAAAGCCAGTATTTACTTGGACTTTAATACGTTGGCTACTTCGAAGGCAGCCTTTTGATGTAAGAAATAATAATATTCTTGTCCAAGAATTTTTTGGAAAGATTTTAGACGGTTTTCATCTTTGGCATCCTTGGCATCCAGTAGTTCTTTTTTTAAAAGATCTTCTTTGGGTAATGGTACAGGACCGTATGTTGTATTCATACAAATATATCTCGTATTAAAATTATAAGTGGGATCAAAATGTAACTTAGGCATTGTACTATAGAGAATTCTTAAAGTATGTATGAAATTCAATAAGTCTGTATTATACATTTCTTCAAAAATTTTAAGACCAACAGTGATATCTTTTTCTATGTTTTCAAGAGATCGTCCCTCGAATGATAATTCGGAAAATAAGGTTTTTTGTTTTTCGCTTTGCTTAATATTATATAATTGCTGAATCAGTTTTTGGCAGCATTTATCTAAATTTTTTCCACAGCTATTAAATAAAGAAATGGAAAAGGTCTTTAGCAGTATGGAAAAAGCTGCATTAACTTCTATATATTCATGGCACAAGATAGAAGGGTTATTCTTAATTAAAGTCGATAGGTTATAAGTGAGAGGGATGGAAACAAATGTTAGAAAATCGTCATTCCATAATTCGAATCCGTTATCAGAATGGACAGACTCTGTATTAAGGACATCATCGAATAAAAAGGAAAGGATAGCGCAGGAATGAAAAATAAGTTCTCGATTATGGTAATATATCCATTCATTTTCAGGTTGATTGGAATTATGGTCTTCTTCTAATAGTTTCCAATGCTGTTCCACACGGATAAGCCCTTGAAGAAATTTCTTTATAATACTTTTCTGCTTATTGTAATCCTTTCTATCCTGGGAAAGGCGTGATAACCTTTCGAATTGGGAAATTGATTCTTGCAGATCAAATACATAATGCTGATTAAAAAGGGCAGTTTTTTTACTCTTTTCGATAGTTTTTGAATGGAGATATCTTTGATTATTTAAAAATAATTGCAAAGTCAGTTCTTGGCAATAGGTGCCAACCTGGGGAGTTTCATTATTATTTTGATATAGCATAAATTGATTTAAGTAAGAATTTTTTGACGCTTTTTTAATGATTCTACTATAGAGATCTATTGCATTGGAATCTGAGTTCACCTTGGTGTTGGTGAATTTTTCTAATGCTTTTTTCATGTCAGAATAGGAATCTTTTTGTTGTAGGTAGCGGAATGTTTGCAACGCACTTAGACAGCAGTTAGTCATCAGAATATTTATGGATTCCAAATTAAAGGTGGGAATTCTATTTGGGTCCCCTGGGCTGGAGTAAGGATTTTCTAATATTAATTCCAAATAAGGTAAAGTGTTTTTTAGACATACCCTAAATAGTGATGATGGTATTAATGATATTTGATCCGTAGGGATTATTAATATATCATTTAGAAAGTATTCATCTTTTCTTAATTTTTCCAAACTTTCAAATAGTACTAAATTTTTCATTATATCATTTCCTTTTCTGAATTTCAATTTATTTGGGAATCATTTTTTGATTAAAATCAAAAATACAGTAATAAAAAAATTTGATTTAACTATGGTATGCTCAGGACGTAAAGAGCACTGGCCGGTGATCAATCAAAAAATAACTGAATAAAAATTGTTGCCCACTTGCTATGCGAATTTTTTTTGAAAATCCGATTAAAAACGAAAAAATATGGGATTTATGATTGAATTTTTTGTAGAGCATGTGGGCGGAAAGGTGGAAGCTAATGGGAAAACTTTATGAAACAAATAGCGCTTTGCCAGATATCACGCCACAGCAGGAATATAATATTAATTTTGCAGCGGCTCAAGCAATGGCAACTCTCAGGACACAGGAGCAATGGCAAAAAAGGGAGATCGACTTGCGTTATCAGATCCAGAAGAGCATGAATCAAGCTGCCTATCAAAGAGAGCTCTCTGCTATCAAAATTGAAGAAGCTTCTCAAAAGGCCAAAGTTCGTGCTGACATTTCTTTGGAGAAGGGGCTAAAGCAGATGCAACTCATGGTTCTAGCTGACGGAAGGTTGAAATTTGAGCAACAGCGATTTGGCGAACCCCTTCAAAATATTTTAGCATTTCGGGTTAAGTCCTGCAAGCGATTTGTTCCGATTTTTGGCGGACATCCGGGAGTCCTTTGCATGATCTTTGATGTGGGAAGAAGTGATGAAAAGTGTTTTTCGATTAATCTGGATGAGGCAGATTCTAGGACCATTAACAGAAAATTTACTGCACTGGGTCTGTCCTTGGGGTTTACGGGACAAAAGGAAACGCAACTGCGGCAATTGCTGCTTGAGAAAGTGCTCCAACTGGCAGAAGAGATTGAATTGCCAGAAGACCATGGATGGTACTGCTTAAGAGGAAAACTGCAGTTTGCTTTTCCGGAAAACTTGACTTGGAAGGAGGCGGAGGAATATGCGCATTGAGTTTGAAGAGTATTTCAATCAGCTGTGTTTGTTGTTTGGTTCAGAGGCCTTGACTGTTTTACTACTAAAAACGGTGTCAGTTTTATATCCAGCTTTGGCGAGCATAGGCATTTCTTTTTGGGCTCCCCTAATGGTTGTTGTTCAAAATGAGCAGCAAGCCCATATGTTATTGACGGTGTTACAGGGTTACGGCTTGCCAACTGTGACAACCCTAGCGGAGAAACCTAAGGGCATTCGGAAAATTTTGGAGGATATACCTTATGGACTGGCCATTTTCCGTTACGCTTCGGGGCGTTATCTGGCGGAAAATCTGGAACAGCTTGCGCAGAAGGCGGCTGAGATGGATGTTTCCATCCCCCTAAAGCCGCTTATCATCATCATTGCTGTAGGTGGACTTCCTCCGGTACGTTGTATGGATAAATTGGCTGGCACAATCTATCTCCGTGGGGAGAATTATGTAGATTGTAGATACGTGGAGCTGCTTGAAATCGAGCGTCCATTCATTTTGCACTGGTTGGAGATCGGTTGGCAAAAATCAGTCTTACAAACTGGAGAACCTTTGGACGTTTTTCGGATCGCTGTAGATTTTTTGGTGGATTTCTTCCGTAGCAGCAGATGCGGTGAAACAGAAGTGGAAGGTTTGAAGGAGGCATTGAACGAGAGATTGCATACAATCGAAACGGTTTGGGATACATCTGGAGATCCTGACGAATATGCGCAGGCATTCTGTAATGCGCTTTTTGGAGCGATTGATTGGCTTCCAAAGCCAATTCTTGACCGGAGAAAGGTCGAAGGGGTAGCGGTTGAAGAGTTACATTTGCGGGTTTATTTCGATCGATCTTGCTACTATTTACCGCAGCCTATTTTTGAAAAAATGTGTGAATCATTGGTGGGAGATGCTGGGATTGAGCAATTAAAGGGGCTACTAGTGGATGCAGAGCTTCTAATTTCAGAAAAAGGTGCTAATGGACGGAACTACTTTGCTCCGAAGGTGGAGATCGTAACGGCCATGGGCTACAGGGAGCGAGTTCGTATGATACGGCTGGCTCGGGATAAGGTGGATCGTCCAGGAGAGCTAAGTTTTAAGGAATTAATAGAGACGAGGGGGTGGCTTGAATGATTAGACTTGGAAGAGTGGTGGGCACATCACACTCAGTGAATGTTTCGGCGGACTCTAATAATTACCACATACTTCCCCTTGGTCAGACCGGCACTGGAAAGACTACGGCGTTGCGTGCAATCAGCCGCAGTATTGCGTCGGATGGTGGTCGGGTACTGATGTTGAGTTTCAATGGCACTCAGGATACGATGCAGGTCGCTGGTTATGTGCAGCGCATTTCAGTTAGAAAAACTGGCTTCCCGTTTCCTATCCTTACTCCATTACAGCACTCGGATGGAGAAAAAGAAGAGGCTGTTGATGTGGTTGAGGCCCTGATTGGAGTATTCTCTACGGTTTCCAGGCTGGATGTTCGACAGAGGATGGAGTTACGCAGGGCCACTTTGAAAATAATGCATTGTTCTGAACCCGTAAGTGCGTTTCAGCGACTTGGTCATGAATTGCAGCGAGATCCGAAAAATAAAGAAGCTCTTTCAGTTTTTGATCGATTTTATCCAATTTTTGCTCGAGCGAAGGGGACAGAGGAATCTATTTATGAAACAGTTATATGCCCGGCACAAGTGACAATTTTAGATTTCGGAGAATTTGACCGTACTACACAGATATTTTTTGTCGAACTCACACTGGCATTTTTGTGGAGGATGGCCGCTTTTAGAGGTCCAGGTGGAAATGAACAGCTTTACCTCGTTCTGGATGAGTTCCAGGATCTGAGTTTAAAAAAGAACTCCATATTGGCTCAATTGCTACGAGAGGGCCGGAAGTATGGAATCTCTCTGTTTCTGGCTACCCAAACGCTGGAGGCCTTTTCCAAAGAGCAGAAAGCGCTGCTCCAACAGGCGGCAACTCGGCTTTACTTTCGCCCGGCTGCGTGTGATATCAAAGGTATCCTCGATATGATCGGTTCCGACAACCGGCAGGAGCTAACAAAATTATTACAATCACTGTCCCGTGGCGAATGTTTAGCAGACGGACGATTTGAGCTGGAGGGGCAGATTATTGAGCGACCTATAAAAGTTAGCTTTTATGCTCAGGGAGGTGACTATCATGGATGAAAAGAATACTGCAACTACACTCAATGTCTATTCTCAAAAGGATTTGCTTAAAATCTTTCCTTTTGGAAAGACAAAACTTAAGCAACTTTTAGCCGCCGGTGTGCTGCCCGTGGTAAAGGTGGGGCGTACATACCTGTCTTCAGACGAGTTGATTCGCCGTTGGCTTCTGGATAATGTAGGAAAGACGGTATACTTTTGATTTATTATTGTGTGTGGGGCGGAGTTTTACCGCCCCATACTTTAAGGAGATGAATTTATCATATATGGCTGGAAAGGAAAAGTCAAGAAGAAGAAAGGGACAAGGCTCTATTTTGCAAAAAGAAAATGGCTCTTATCTTGGCAGGATTACAATAGCCGGGTATGAACCTTATTCCTGTACCGGTAAAACAAGACGAGAGGTAGAGGAAAAATTAGAGAAATTTCGCCTTCATGCGTTGAAGAAAGAAGTGGTTCCCAGAAAAATTTTTGTAAACACGTATATTGAGTACTGGCTTGAAAATGTAAAGAGGCCAGCTCTTAAGCCTGCTTCATATGATAGGCTGGAACGTACCTATCTGCGACAGATCAAGAACAGTCAGGTAGGCCGCTGTCAACTTGGAAATATAACAGCGAGAGATATTCAGGTGCTGATTAATGAGTATAGCAGGGTGTTGTCGTACTCCTCACTAAAAAAAGTGTATGAACTTTTGAATGACTGCTTTAACTATGCGGTAGTAAGCCGAGAAATGGAATACAATCCCGTTCTTGCAGTACATATGCCCAAAAAAGAGAATTTGCCGAAGCAGACAAGACAGATGCAAATTTTTGAAATAGAGGAGCTGGAACGGATAGAGACGGTGGCAAAGGTTACATATACCACGGGGGAACCACGGTACAGGCACGCATATTTCTTTCTGTTACTGGCAAATACAGGGCTTCGGGCAGGAGAAGCAATTGCACTAACCTGGGAAAATGTGGATTTAGAACAGAGATTGATCCATGTAAAGCAAAATGCATCGTGCGTACTGGAAAGGGAGGATGTGGGAAAAGAGAAATATAAGATTCTTATTACAACGACGAAGACCCAGAACGGAAACCGTACAATTCCTTGCAATGACAAAGCTATGGAAGCACTTTTGTGGTTCAGGCAGTACCAGGAAACGCATCACATTCAATCGGAATATGTGGATTGCAATAACCGGGGAGAAATACTAAGGCAGTATACGCTTCCAAAAATCTTAAAAAATATCCTTACAGCGGCGAATGTTCCTTATAAGAACGTACATTCTTTCAGGCATACATTTGCTACAAATTTAATTCAGGCTGGCGTAGATATAAAAGTGGTAAGCCAGCTTCTGGGACATGCATCTGTTAAGATTACATATGATACGTATGTTCATACAAAATTGGAAAATGCGATCCAGGCAGTCAATATGCTCAATCGCTTATAAGTCCTCTTTTCACGAATTGTACTCTTGCAAGCAACTGATAGTGTCCGTTGCGGCAACAATAGAGACTTTATAAAGGAAAATAGGAAATGTGCCAACGAGTACTTGACACAAACAAAGACTTTCTTTCGGTTGTATTTCTTCTGTTTTCAGATTATAATATAAATCAAAAAGATAATATAGTATATAACCAGGAAGAAATAGTGAAAGATGAAGTTATTTAAGCAGAAAGGCGGTGAAAAAGTGACAGCATTGAGGCATGAAGCCCTTCAATTAGTGGAACAGATGCCAGAAGAACAGATGCCACACATTATTCGGTATATGAGGATGTTAAAAAATAACAATTTGGATTCTGAAAAGTTATTTGGTGACAAAACAATAGTTACACCCAAAATGAAGGCATTTTTAGAATTGGAAGAAATGTTAGTTCCAGTGTCTCAGGAATTGGATTATGACGAAGAATTGGCTAAAGCGAGGGATGAGAAGTATGGTTATTCTGATTGACACCAATGTAGCATTGGATTTTCTTACAATGAGGCAGCCATACTATGATAACGCCAGAAATATCATATGCAAGTGTGCAGAGGAGCAGATTCAGGGATATATTGCATTTCATAGCCTGCCAAATATCTTTTATATTTTGAGGAAGACTCATTCAGAAGCTGACAGGCGGCAAATGCTAAAAAAATTGTGTCTGGTATTGAAGGTAACAGGTGCAAGCCATGATAAAGTGTGTGAAGCTATAGAATCTAATGAATTTTCAGATTTTGAGGATTGTTTGCAAGATGAATGTGCTAGGGAAATTTCGGCCGATTTTATTATTACACGAAATGTGGGAGACTTTCGATATTCGCATGTGAAAGCAGTACAACCGCAGAAATTTTTGGAGATTATGGAGTTGTAATTCTGAACCAATTGAGAGTGAAGTTTTGGAGAGTTATGTGAAGATGTCCGTGAAATAAAGATAAATAAAGAAAATAGAATAGGGTAAAAAGTAATAGGAGCATATCTTGTAGGGTATGCTCCTATTTTAGCGTACTCTTGAAGTTTTAAGTCGATATAAGGTTGGATGATTTGCTATATATATTTTAAAAGCAAGTAAAGGAAGAAAAAATTTTAAATTTCATTCATGGAAGCTAATTGATATGAGAAGAAGGGAGGAGATGTAATGTCAACAACAAAGCTTATGCTTATTTTACTTACACTAATTTTTTATTGTCTGTGTTTGAGAGCTTGTATACGGATGTTCTAATGTAGATTTGTTTAGCAGATGAGATTGACTCTGATTTTAGAGATGGTTAGAGTATACAATCATTATTTTACAACAGGAGGGGAAATATCTGATGGAAGAAAAAACAGTGCAGGAGATAAGAAAGCTACAGGCGCTGGTAAAGCGTGGCGTGGGAGGTGAAAAGAAACAGCAGTAAAAAACAAGCTGAATGAAAGGGATATGAAAATAGCATTTTGGACAGAAGGGATAGATAAGAAGTCAAGAATGGCAATGATTGAAGAAAGAAAAAAGAGACAAGGAGGTTGAGGCTATGATAGCATTAAATAATGGGCAGTATATCATAGGTTTTGATAATGGCTACCAGTTTGGAAAGACCGCACAGACCTTATTTGGTAATGGTGTATATGCCTTGGGAAAGGTGGAGCCTTCCGTAAAGGAGCATTCCTTAAAATATGAGCGGAAATTTTATAAGGTGGGAGAGGGACGAGCCATTATTACCGAGGACAAGGTTTCTGACGAGAACGCAAGGCTTTTGACCATGATAGCCGTTGCAAAGGAGCTTTCCTTTAAGGGAATCACAAAGGCGGATATAATTCTGGCGGTGGGTCTGCCTTTCTCTGATTATGGTAGGGAAAAGAAGCGGATGCTTACATACTATGAGCAGAAGCCTATATTAAAGTTTGAATTTGAGGGAATCCGGTATGATGTAAATATCAGCCGGGTTTTTGTATTTCCCCAGTGTTATTCCGCAGTAGCTCCTCGTCTGGGTAATATGAAAAAAGATTACCTTGTTGTGGATATCGGAAGCAAAACAACAGATGTGGTCTATCTGGAGAAAGGGATTCCGGTGGAACACAAATCCATAACCATAGAGAAAGCCATGGTGAAATGGTTAAGGCAGATTCAGGGGAGCCTGCAAGTACAGTATGGAAAAAATATTCCGGAGAGTGAAATTTTGAAGGTTCTTTTAAAACAGGAGCATTTTCTTCCAAGGACCTATGCCAATTTGATACGGGAGAATATTCGGGCGCAGATACGAACCCTAGAGCTGGAATTGAAGGAAAGAGAATATGCTTTAGACTATATGAATGTCATCTATGTAGGAGGAGGCGCAGCAGCGGTAAAGAACTTTTCCGAGTATAGGCCGAATGTAGTCTATGACTGTGACATCCATGCAAATGCAAAAGGCTATGAATATCTTGCATATCAGATATTGAAGAAGCAAGGAGTGGTGTGATATGGCGGACGAGAGGGTGATTACCCTTCGATTTAAGGAAGAAAACTTCCTGGATATGGAGCTATATCAAAGCTTAGAAAAAGAAAAGAGGGAGATGGGATTGTCCATGCCTGTTTATGTGAAGGAGATTCTCCATCAGCATTTTGAAAATATCCAACAGGAAAGAATGAATGGGGACCTCAACAGGTGCCTGGAACGGATGCAGAACATGGTGCATGAGGAGTTCGTTTCTTTGAATGATACCATAACAGGAATGATTGCCAGAATACCAGAGACTTCTGCTGGCAGTATTAGGAGGACAGCTTATGAAGGGATATCAATGGAAAATGAAGAGATGCTGCCGGAATATAGCGAAGAACTTCCGGAAGGCATGGAGGGTGTATTGGAACAATTTATATGAGAGATGATGGGGTGTACCGGTATGGTATGCCCTTATTTCTTTTATTATGTGATGCAAAAATGTAGCAAATAGAAAGGCCTGGTGCAAATTTGTAGCAGATGGAAAAAGATTTGATGCAGATTTGCAGCAAAAAGTGATGTAATCGTGGATGCCTAAAAGCATTTTTAGAAGAAAAAATATTACGAGAAAAAGTATAGAAATAAGACATGAAGATTTTTGCTACCTGGACATAGATGTGTCCAGGCGGTTTGGTATAATGGGAACGGAAAGGGGAGCTTATGAAGATAAAAATAGATAAGTATGTGGTATTTGGAAAAAAGAGATCATATGAAATCCTGGTATTTCCGGATTGCGAATATATGTATGTCTATGATGCGCATCCAAGGGAAGACTGCTATGAAGTGCAAGGGAACAAGGATGCCATTAGAAACATTATGACAGCAACAGCTATTCTGGCAGAAGATCCATCTAAGATTATCTATTTCCCATGCAAGAAGAAGGATATTTATGGCAAGCTTAATTTTGAATTTAATCTGGTTATGCTAAGGCCGGAGCTACAGTTTCGCAGGTCGGAGTGGTACAGATTAAAGGCAAGGCTTGATAAAAAGCATTGGGCCGGGAAATATGTGCTGAATTATAATCAACAGAAGCTTTTGGAACAGGATGGAAAAATTAAAAATAGTTGGCTGTATCCGAAGTGGGAGAAAAGAGGCTGGAAAACTTATGTACAGGAGGAACTAGGAGATACCGTATTCTGGGTATGTACAAGAGAGATATACTATGATTTTCATAGCAACTTAGTAGAAAATATGAAGAAATTTGAGGATGAAGATTTTGAGTTTAGCTGGAATTATCTGGGGAATTCCATAGGAGATAAGTTTCTTCCGGAGTTTCTAGAAGAAAGAAAAGCAGATCAACGAAGATTCGAGGAGGGATAGGGTAGTTTGCATGGAATCCACACTTTCCACAGAATTTTAGAGGCAGTATATTGACAAAAGTATGCTGTTTGATAAACGTGGAAAATGTGACATGAATGAATTTGCAGTTTGCTTTTAGGGATAGAAGCAGGCTGTTTTTTATAGCCTAAAACAGATGAAAACCATTTTTAATTGTTATAAGAGAGGAGAATAGCCATGGGAAGAAAATATTATAGGATTGATGAAAATGCAGCCAGACAAGCCCAGAGCATGTGGAGCCTCACTGATTATGTAGCTGGGTCTAAAACAGCAGGATACAAAAGACTTGTGGATAAAGCATATGACTTGGCTGACCAAGTAGCAGAAAAAAGGCCGGGCAGAGCAGAAGAAGCCTATTCGCTGGCAGACAGATATGCCCGTAAGCTTGCGGACAATTTGAATGCAGACAGCCGTATCAATCAGATGTGTCCATCTGTCTTAATAACCGGTTCCGCAAACTTTCCAGTGAAAAAGAAAGAGAGGCAGAACAGAGCAGCCGAACGTAATCATCAGGAGTATCAGGATATTCAGAAGTATCTTGAAAAAATTCGGAGGCTCTTATATGGGAATGAAATCATCAAGTCAAAGGATAAAGCTGCAGTCCAAAAGCTTCAGGAAAAATTGAACCTTCTGGAAAGAAAGCAGGAGCAGATGAAAGCGGTGAATCGTTATTATCGTAAGCATAAAAGGCTGGATGGATGTCCTGATTTATCCTTAGAAGAGATAGAATTATTGAAAAAGAAAATGGAGTCCAATTATCATTACGAGGATAAACCATATCTTTCTTTTGAATTGAGCAACAATAACCAGAATATTCATGCTACAAAGGCCAGGCTGGAAAAGTTGAAAGCAGCAAAAGCAGAAGAGACAATAGATTATGATACAAGCTATTTTAAGGTTGTAGAAAACACGGAAATGATGCGTTTACAGCTATTCTTTGATGAAAAGCCGAAGGCAGAGATACGGGAAGTTATAAAACATCATGGATTTAAGTGGTCGCCTAAAAATGGATGCTGGCAGAGGCAGCTTACAGATAATGCAAGATATTCTTTGAAATGTCTCATAAAGCAGTTGGAAGAGTTAGTGAATAAGTAATGGGAAATATTAAAAAGAGATGTAATTTTATCATAGGACCAGACCTCTCTTTCATTATGCTGTGAAATTTATAGAAAGATTTTCTGGTTAGACAATATGTGTCCAAGCTGTTTTGTATAATAAACAAGAAGGATGAGTGAAAAAAGGGATTAGAAATAATGAATGGAGGAAGTTTTAGCGTATTACAAGCAGTAGTAAGATTTGTAACGGATTTTATATGATGTTTAAAGCTTAAGGGGGGATAAAGTAGTATGAGAGAAGTATTATATAAGGTTTTTGTTCAGGAAGATTATTTTTCATCAAAGAAAAAAGATGAAGGACCACCATGCAAGGAAAAGCTGACAAGAAAAAAGGCTTTAAGTATTTTAAATGATTGTATAAAAAATCGTGAAACTTGTTATCTTGTGGTTGATTTTGGAGGCTATTTTGTAGGCACTGAAAATCTTCGTGATCTTAATGGAATAATTATTTTAGAGAAGGTTATAAATGGTGTTTTGCAGGAAATGCCAAAGTATAATCTGGTATCAGCTATGAGTGCCAATGAGCTTGAAGAGAAATCAAGAAGCGAGGAGAATTATAAAATTCATCTTACTCCAAAAGAACTGGTATGGGAAATACGGAAATCATCTGATAAATTCTTTTGTTTTGGTACATCTGATATAAATTCTGTTTCAAAATATTTTAGTCATACCATAAATGTTGATAAGTTAGACCCGGAATATAAGGTTAAAGAATTTTATGAACTGATTTAGAGGTCATAGTTTATGCAAGGGAGCATTGAGAAGATAAAACAGTAATTATGACAGTAGCAGGAATAATCGATTGTAATTATCAGACGATTGGAGATGAAAAAAGATATGGATATAAGGATTGCTAAAGAAATTCTTTGAAGATCTTGGTTATACCTGGTTTTTGGGTTATATAATATAAAAGTGAATAGAAGATAGTGATATATAAGAAAGGGGAAGATAATAAAATGACAGATTTAGAACGAGAATTAGAACGGTTTACCACAGAATATCATCTTAAAATGCGTGGTATAGGGGCCATGGCTATCGATGAACCTCTGCATCAAAAACTTAAAAATGCTGGGTTTAATAGTATATATGATCTCGTTGAAAACTTAAACGTTGCTTTGGAATTGATTGGTGAAAATGAGGAAGAAATGGAAGATTTACGTGGTAGTATGTGGACTGTATTGCGAAGTATTCATGCTCTTCCTATGGATTATGAAGAAAAACTTGTATTTACAGAAGACGCAATTAGAAGAGTGAAAGCGAGATACAGAATGAATATCTTTGATTATGAAGATTAGGTGAGGGAGGACGTCCTCCCTCACCTTCTTATAATAATTATACTTTTTGAAATGTCTGATAAAGCAGCTCGATCAATTAAGAAGCTGTGGTTAAAAAGATAATTATGGCAGGCTTTATACGATATTAGAACGACAACTACAAAAAAGAACTATATGATAGATTTGGAGGTTTGGACGAATTGAAAAGCTGGATTTTTTGCCAGAAGCGTGTGTGTGGTAGAGACATCGCATTTCGGAATCCAAAGATTAGGAAGAGATGCTCCAGAAAAGTGATTAAGAGAATCGGCAGAAAGCTCCATGAAGCCGGAGGGTGTGATGCAGAGGATGATTACAGCAGGGGATATGACGACGCTATCACGCTTGCATTAAATATTCTTTTGGAGGAAACAGGATATGATATGGAAGATGTCATTGGATGAGAGGAGTGATAAACAAATGATTGTAGAAACAACAACATATCTCTTGGAGGCAAGCCTAAGAAAAGGCGAAACTGTAACAGATACAATGGATTGGCCATTTCAAGTGCTGGCTAACTCTCCAATTGAGGCGGAGGACATGCTAAGAGAGTATCTCTTGCATCCGGAACGAACTGGGATACGATATATAGAGTGTGTGGGTATTACTCCGATTGAAAGCAGGAATGTACTTACGAACCGTATTTCAAGAGATATTCCACAGGAGGTAAAACAAGTGTCTTTAAGCGGTAGAAGTGTATGTCCTGCCTGCGGAAAACTAATGGCCATAAATGTAAAACGATTTTGCGATCATTGTGGACAGGCAATTAAGTGGGAGTGAAAGAAGGTTCTTGTCCATAACAACAGTTGTAAGCCATAGTTTGCTGCACTATGAGCCTTGTAAAATCAATATTGATCGCATATAATAAAGGAAAGTTCGTGGATATTGAAAGGTTATCAGGATGAATGAAAATTTTTATTATAAATAAAGAGTATAGGAGTGGTGTACGATGACAATGCTTCAGGAACAGGCCATAGATATGATTAAAAAGCTTCCGGATGATAAAATATATTATGTTGTAAATATATTGGAAGGTATTGAGGGATTATTTATGCCAAAGGACGGCCAGAGAAGAGAAAGGGCGCAAAAGGCATATCAGGAGTTACAGCATTATAGAAAAAACAGTCCGGTAGAAAGAGATTACAAGGCAGAGCTGGCAGAAGCTCTGGAAAAATATGAGGATATTGATTGACACAAATGTAATTTTGGATGCCTTAACAGGCAGACAGCCGCATTTTTGATGATGCGGACAAAATAATTAAATTCTGTGCGGATAAAAAGGTGCAGGGATACTTGGCAGCTCATTCTATTTCCAATATATTTTATATTCTTCGGAAGGATTTGTCGATTGAGGATAGAAGAATTGTATTGCTGAATTTATGTGAAATTTTAGAAGTAGAAGGTGTTGATTCTCGAAAAGTAAAGTCAGCGTTGAACAGAGGAGACTTTAAGGATTTGGAAGATTGCATACAAGATGAATGTGCCGCCGCAATAAAAGCAGATTATATTATGTGGGTGTCAAAAGTACTTTTTTACTTTGTGTCATACCATATATAGCACATACTTACTTTAAAAAGTACAAAATACGGTGTGCCAGTTTGAAAATTCGGACTTTTGACACTTACATCATTATATTGTTACCAGGAACAAAAAGGATTTTGAGAATTCGACTGTTCCAGCCATTCTGCCGCAAGAGTTTCTTGATATGATAGAAAATAGATAAATTTGTGAAAATTGGAAGAATAAAAGCATACCTATAAGGTGGAAGTGTCCCCTTATACAGTATGCTTTTATTTTTTATGCGCTAAAATATCTAAGTGCCTAAGAGTAGCTTAGATATTTTGGCGGATAGTCATTTTAACCGGCTCTGGGTCAGGATATAATCCTGCAGAGCATCCCTGGGGATTTTCCATACTCTTCCAATTCGGAAGCCCTTTATGGCTCCTTTTTCCAGTAATTCATACACTCTATTTTTCCCAATGCAGAGAACCTCTGAAACGTCCCATACACTCATAATATCCGGATATTGATTCAGCATAGCATTTTCCTCCTACCTGCTTGATTTATTAGATTGTTACCAGAGCAGTTACTTTCTAGTAAAAAGAGTCAAAGCCAGGCAGGGTGAGGCAGGAGAAAGAGGAGACTATGAAAGTATATGTGAGTTTAGATGAAGAATCTTATAACAGAAAACCGAAAAATATTGTACGGGTAAAGTATAGTGCAGCGAAAGGATGGCAGGAAATAGACCTGCGAAACCTGGCTGATTTGGTAGGGAATCATGGACATGCAATCATTCCAGGGCATTTGGTGGGAGGTATCGGGGCGAAGAACTGTACGGCCATGCAGGTCTTTGCCTTAGACTTTGACCATGGGAGCAGCTTTCAGGAGATAAAAAGAAAATGTGATTCCTTAGAGCTTCCCATAGCCTTTGCGTATCACACCTATAGTTCTTTCGAAAAAGAAGAACGTTTCCGGGTAGTATTTGTACACGAAACGCTGATAGAAGATGAATTTGTGATAAAGATCGTTTTAGCCATGCTCCACAAAATATTTCCGGAAGGCGATTCCGCCTGCAAGAATCCGGATCGACTGTTTCTGGGCGGAAAGGAGTTGATTTATGTGGATGAGAATGCACGTTTGGCTTTGGTGCAGCTTCTCATCCCTTTTTATGAGGCCATGAGCAGGGGAGAGAGTAGAAAAAGGAATATTTATAATTTTTGCAGGAAGTATAAAATTTTCAGATTCAATGATATGGCAGCAATGGATCTTATGGAGCATCTTTCACTATATGGAGAAATTGCCGGAATCATGGAGCGGGCTATTATACATACAATAGGAGAATCCACGAATCCGGCATTTTTTATATTAGAGAGTAAGGATTTGCACCAAAGCCTTACGTACAAAGCAAAGAAGCGGAGGTTATCCGTAGAAGGAGAATGCAGCTGCCAGCTCTTAAATGATTTTAATGATGGTAGAGTGCTGGAGCATAACGCCTGTTTTGCTCTCCTTACCAATCTGAGGCATGTAGTGGGTGGTCAAAAACATTTTTTTGAAATATTGGAATTGCATTATGACAGAGCGATCTATGAGAAGTGGAAAAAGGATATTCGCTATATGACAGATTATTATCCACAGAGGTGCTCAGAAGAGTTCTGTCCATATTATAAAGAATGTAATCATGCAGGAACCATAGTGGAAACTCTTGCAATGGACCGGAAGATCTATAGAGAAAAAGAGACATATTTTTCTTTGGAGGAGGCGAGAAAATGCTTGGAAGAAAATCTGGAACAAGCGTTTTTAAGCAGTGCTTTTGGGATGCATCTTATCCGGGCACAGACAGCAATTGGGAAAACCAAAGCTTATATTGATTTGATTATAAAATATCCAGAGAAAAAATTTATCATAGCGCTACCCACAAATCGGCTGAAAGAAGAGGTGGCGGAAAGAATGAGAAGAGCGGGAATCAACGAGGAAGATATTTTTATGACAATCAGCACCCAGGGGAATCCCTTTTTCCCGAATGAGCTTCAGGAAGATATTGCAGAGGCCCACAGCAGGGGACTTCATAACAAAACAAAGGAGCTTGTGCTGGAATACTATAACAAAATAAAAGATGATCCGGATAAACGGGCGGTGGCAGAAGCATGTGGGCTTTTACTAAAGGGATTTAAAGCATTGAAAGGAAAACGGATCGTTGTTACTACGCATGCGTATTTCCTGCAGATGCCTCCCGAAGTTTTAACAGGTTACACCGTTATCATTGATGAAGATATCCTGCAGTTACAGATTTTCAATAAAATCTATAAGATTTCGGAACAATGCCTGGAAGAGCTAGGGAAAAAGAAAATTCCCATCTATTCTGATATTGCACTGGAAATACTGAAAGCAGAAACGGGAGAATACAAAAGAATAACCCAGAATCCCTATGTGCCGCCTCTTACAGAAGAACAGTTAAGCGAGCTGGAATGTGCAGGAGGATATAATATCAATGATCTATGCCTTGCTGGAGCCTTTGTAAAGAATCCGGACAGGGAATCAGGAGAGATGGTCATTCAATATTTCTGTCCACAGGAGATGAGCCGGATGAAGTATATTGTGCTGTCGGCTACATTAAACGAGAACATTTATAAGAGCTATTTTCAGAGACAGATGGAGGTCTACTCTTATCCGGAGAAGAAAGCGGCATATAAAGGAAGGTTAATACAGTACACCTACCATTCACTGGGGAGAAGAGATCTGTCGGATAAAAAGCAGGTCTTTTGTTTTGTAAAGAACTTGCTGGAACCGGAAAAGCCAGAGATTATCACCTTTAAAGAGGGTAGAAGTATACAGGGCGTTTCGGAAATGAATACTAAAAACTTGCATTTTGGAAATGCAATTGGAGTAAATTCGCTGGAAGGGCGCAGTATAGGGATTGTGGGGACACCCTTTAAGGCAGAAGAGGCGTATAAGCTTATTGCCTGCTATCTGGGTGCGGACGTGAACCGGAAGGAGGATAAAAGGCCAAGGCCTCGGAGAGTAACGTATAAGAAGTGTAGTTTTCTTCTTACCACTTATCAAGAGCCGCTGCTTAGGGAAATTCAAATGTATGCACTGGAAAGTGAAATGGAGCAGTGCGTGGGAAGGGCGAGGATTTTGAGGAAAGAGTGTACGGTGTATGTGTGCTCGGCGTTCCCGTGCGAGCAGGCGGAGATTCATATGGAGGATTATTTGAAAGGTATGGAGGGTAAAAAATCGGCTGAATGTGACTGAGAAATTTGCGGCTGGATAAAAATAAACTGGATATAAATGAATGTGGGACAAGAGAAGGAGGAATATAAATTCTGTTGTAATAATTAAAAATTAACGATATATTAGGGATGTGGAAACTGGATCTGCTTAAAATATTGTATCAAAAGGTTGTGGTGCCGGAGGCAGTTTATGATGAATTGACAGCCAATGCGGATTATGAGGATGAGAGAATTTTTTTTTAAATATCGTTTTAAATTGTATAAAACTTAAAAATAGACCACTGACGGCACATACAAAAAGAAAGCCGCCAGTGGTTTATTTTTTGTCAGAATACCTGCTGTTTTGTAAGGGTTATAAGGATAAAGAAAGAGACCAGTCTTTTATGTATCAGGACCAGCCTCTAGGAACGTTTTTCTTGTGTTTCCTCAAATAATTCTCCCACCGGAACTTGTAAGATGCGAGTAAGCTTTTCCAGTGTCTCGAATCGGATAGCGGAGGTTTCATTTTCAATGATATTTTTAAAGTTCCGATAGCTCATCATATCCATCCGTTTGTACAGCCAGTACTTGGTGTGTCCCTGTTCTTCTAATATTTCTAATATACGCAGTCGTATCATAATCAAAATTCTCCTTTTTCATATTTTAGCAGATATCCTCCTTAAAAATAACTCATTTAAAAAAAGCTTATTTTAAAATCTGCCATTAATAAATAAGTTTCTTATAAGAAATATATGGTTGAATATCGTGCGTATAAATAATATAATAGATGTAGCTGAAATAGAGATCGGATATAGAAAACTACTTTGCTGGAGCCTGAAAAAGGCTGTGGCTCAAAATAATATTGAAAAATTTTCCTGCATGGACAAGAAGTGTCTAAGGCGAATTGTATAATAAAAGAAAGAATTTAAATGCAGGAGGACACCATGAATAATGTCAAATGGAAGATAACTAGGTTCTTGGCTTTTTTTGTAACAGTAACGGCTGCAGTAAATATGGTATGTATGATATTGCAGTATTTCAGTCTGAAACGCGTATACCGGATAGAGAAAGCTTATCTGGAAAACAGAGTTGAAGAAATGCAGATGAAGCTAGACGTAGATGAGGCTTTATGGAAAAAGTACAGAAAGCATGAAATGCTCTAGGGGAGGAAATTAGAATGGAGAGAATTAGCAAAGGAGCAGTTCTTACAGCCGCTTTCACAATATTTTTCAATCTAGGGTGTATAAAATCACATTACAAGGTAATCAAAATGCGCAATCAAAAGAGGGAGAGCCTTCAAGCCATTACCGATTACAGAAGAAAAAGGCTGGATGAAGAATGGGAAACCTGTAATGAGATTATAGAGAAAATGGAAGACGCCGCAAAGAAGCCTGTGCAAAAACCTAAAAAGAAAAAGGCTATCTTTTCAAGAAATATTTTTTTAGGGAAAAAGTATTTCAAGCTTTGCCGGGATGCGGTTTTAGGAAGAGTATAAGGCTCTTCATAAACCAAGTAGGAGATATTTTTAGGAGGAGCAGATATGGAGCAGGGAAGCAAAAATGAACGGCTTTTATTCATCTATGCACAGTTGGCAAATGGGTTGACCCTCAACAAGAAACAGCTGGCTATGCACTTTGGAGTTAGCGAGCGCAGTATCCAGAGGGATATTGAAATGATTCGTGATTTTGTGGAGAGGGAAAGTCTTGATACGGGTTATTTGAACCATGTGATATATGACCACAAGGAAAATGGATACCGCCTGGAACATGGCTCCCAGATGGCTCTTTCCAATTCCGAGGTGCTAGCCTTGTGTAAGATCCTTTTGGACAGCAGGGCTTTTACAAAGATTCAGATTAACGCAATGCTGGACAAGCTGTTGGAGTGCTGTCTGCCGGAGCAGAACCGGAGGATGGTAGAAGAGCTTCTTTTAAATGAGAGGTATCATTATACGGAGCTGAGCCATAAACCAGCTTCTCTTGATGTGCTGTGGGAGATAGGGAGAGCTGTCAAGGAAAGCTGGTATCTGGAACTGGAATACTATAGGCCCAAGGATAATAAGACAGTTTTTCGGAAGGTGAAGCCGGCGGCTGTCATGTTTTCGGAGTATTATTTTTATCTGGCTGCTTACATAACAGATACAGACAGTGAGAAAAAGGCTCCTTATAAGGAAGATCCATATCCTACGATTTACCGGATAGACCGGATACAGAGCTGCCGGATATTGGAGGAGCATTTTAAGATTCCTTACAAAGACCGTTTTGAAGAAGGAGAGTTCCGAAAACGGATTCAGTTTATGTATGGTGGGAAGCTTAAGCGGATTCAATTTAAATATGTGGGGTATGATGTGAGTGCAATCTTGGACAAGCTGCCAACGGCAAAGGTATTGTCTAAGGATGAGGAAGGCTGGGAGATCCAAGCGGAGGTGTTTGGAGATGGGATTGACATGTGGCTTAGGAGCCAGGGGGAGTGGGTGAAAGGGATTAGTAGCAAAGCTATTTAATAAATTTTTGATAAAAAGCTTGAATGTTTAGCAATGAATAGAAGAAAAGAAAGGTAGAACAAGGTGGAGACAAGACAAAGGGAAGCGGAAAAAGAAGTATTAAAATTTTATGGGAGAGTAGATTCTAAAAATTATGTGTTAGGGACAAACATGGATTGGAGGAAAAAGAAGAAGATATCAAGACAAATAGCAGAAGCAATAGATCCGGATGAAATTTTGTTGTATTATTTGAACGTTGATTTAAGAAGTATGGTTTGTACAGGGCCGGTTTTGCCACTATATACTGTTCAGACAATTCTATTTACAGCTACCAGCATTTTTTGCAGCGTGCCAGGTATAATTAAAAGATCTAAAAGCATGAATTATGTAAATATACAGACATTGAACAAAAAGAGACATGAGATTCAAATAAAAGGGAAAAATGGAGGAAAGCTTTCCATTCCTATTTCACCTGGATTGGAACCAGAAAAATTAGTAGATTTTTTTGAAAGAATGATTACTGTTTATCAAAATTAATTTGAAATAATGGTAATAAAAAGGTTTTTGGTACATTTGGCATAATAAAGCTCTTTGATTCTATACTGGGGGGAGAGAGATGAGCAATGAAAAAAAGGAACAAAAGAAGGAGGCTCTTCATGCGGCTATAGTGGGTGCATCAACAGAAAGTGTGCAGAGATATGGAACTGCTGTAAAAGAACACATAGTGGCATATACAGGAATTGACTATGAAAATGCAAGACAGTTGGAACGAAGCTTAAAGGAAATTGCTAAATCTTCAATCAATCCAAATTATGCAAAGCAAAATTATAAGCAACAGGCTGGATTTTCAGCAGAAGTAAAAGAGGTTGCAAATACAAATACGGAGAACATTATAAATCGCTCAGATATCCGTAAGATCAGAACAGATGATTTGGGAAGTGTGAATGATCCATTATTTGATTTCAAAGAGTTGGATGCAAATGGTAATGTGATTCCAGGCTCAGGAATTCAAATGAAATTTGTGGGTTCCAATCCAAAGGAAGCATTAAATAAGCTGGCTTCTAAAAAATTTGAAAAATATTTGGACAATGACGTGAAGTTGGAGGTTCCTTCCGATTATTATGATGGAATTAGGGATGAAGCTGATAGAACCATAAAAAATATTCAGAAACAGATAGACAATCAAAAGAATTTAGGGAATACAGAGAGGGCAGAGCGATTAGAGAAACAGCTTGAAAAATATAAAAAAATTAAACAAAATTTAGAAAAAAGTTCCGTATCAAATGAGGATGCGTTGTTTGCGAGGATGCATCCGGAGTTGTCTACAATGAAGAGCATTGCACAGGTTTCGCATAGGGCAGGGATAGAGACAGCTAAGGCGGGTGCAGTGATTGGAAGCAGTGTATCAATTGTACAAAATATAGTAGCTGTAGTAAAAGGAGAGAAGGAGGCTGAGGATGCTGTTTTTGATGTGGCAGGAGATACAATGACAGCGACTGCAGTCGGATATGGGACTGGGTTTGTGGGTTCTGCTGTAAAAGGATGGATGCAGAATGCCGGGACGGAAAGCGTGCGTATTTTATCAAAAACAAATTTTCCAGCAGTAGCAGTGGCCGTAACATTAAGTGTAGGAAAAACCATGGGGCGCTATTTCAGCGGTGATATAAGTGGGGTAGAATGTTTGGAACAATTGGGCGAACAAGGGACAGGAATACTTTCTTCCTCCTTGTTTATGATGATTGGACAGGCAGCGATTCCTATACCTGTTGTAGGGGGGATGATTGGAGGAATGATTGGCTATGCCATTTCATCAGCAAGCTATGGGATACTAATGAGTTCTCTCAAGGAGGCAGAAATGGCACATGAGGAAAGAATACAAATAGAAAAGGAGTGTGAAGGGCATATAAAATTGATGAAGGAGTATCGAGCGGAAATAGAGGATATTATTAAAAAATATCTAGTCTCTAATATGGCATTATTTCATGAGGCATTTGACGGAATAAAAGCATCTTTGGATATTGGAGATATAGATGGATTTATTTCTGAGGTAAATTCAATTAGTGAACATTTGGGAAGAAAGCCGCAGTTTTCAGACTTTGATGAGTTTGAACAACTAATGAAAAGTGATTTGACTATTAAAATATAAGTACAGGAGGATGATTATGAGGAAAGTAGAAGAAGAGCAGTTAAAAGTATTTTATTATTTTATGATGTCAGATGGGAGGTGTACCAGTGAAGAGCTTGACAAGTTTGTACAGATATGTAAAGGGATGGATGTTGGGCAAGACGATATGTCTAAAATAGCAAGAGAATGTGAATTGGCAGTAGATACAAGCGGAAAAGATTGTTCGATGCGAGTGAAGAAAGTCCTTTACGCTTTGCTGGAAGATGATGTTAGAGGATATGGTGATTGGCAGCGCCTCAAGAGTGATAAACAAAAACAGATTTATGTGATTTGGAATTTAATTAATTTGGGATATGCGGACAAAGACTTTTCTGAATCAGAAAGAAACGTTATTGATTTCTTGGCAGAACATTGGGAAATTGGCGAACAATTATTATTTGAAATGCTGGATATAGCAGATACAATGCTGGCATTAACCAAACAGAAGGATTGGATTAAGACAACATCTAAACCTTATGATTCAATTCGAGAGGTTATTGAAGAAGCGGATAGAGATATGGAAAGGCTTAAAAAGAGTATAGAATTAACACTAAAAAATGCATGTAAGGAGGTATAGATATGCCAATTCCATTTTTATTGATAGGGTTTGGGGGACTGACAGGAACAGTTGGTATTGCAAAAACAATTAAGGCAGGAGTCGATCAAAACAAGGCAAATGATACAAATACAAGAGCAAAGGAAATTATTGAAGGAGCAACAAGGGAAATAAATATTAGACGGGCGGAAAGTGGAGAGGCTATTGCTAATCTTGGACAGAAAAAACTTAGGGTGCTGGATAACAGTATTAAGCCGTTTATCTTTTCTTTTGAAAAAATACATAATGTTGAGTTGTTGGAATCTATAGGGCTAGATGAACTGCAGAATTTTCATTTGGATGTGCAGTCCTTTGGAGAATTAAAACAACTTGGAGAAATGGCCTCATCCTTGCTTGGTGGAACTGCTGGAGGTGCCGCATTGGGAGCTATTACAGCGTTTGGAGCATATGGAGGTGCAATGACATTCGGAGCGGCATCTACAGGTACAGCAATTGCATCTTTAAGTGGAGCGGCAGCTACGAACGCTACACTTGCTTTTTTGGGAGGAGGCGCCTTGTCTGTTGGAGGGCTTGGAATGGCTGGTGGAACTGCAGTGCTGGGAGGTCTTGTTGCAGGGCCAGCGCTAGCTGTGATGGGATTTGTGATGGGAGCAAAGGCAAGTGCAAATAAGGATGCGGCATATTCAAACCTTGCCAAAGCAAAAGAATATAAGACAGAAATGGAAGCGGCAGGGGTGCTTTGCAATGGAATCCGTTTACGAGCAGATATGTTTAATCGTTTGTTGATAAAATTGGATGTATTGTTTGGCCCACTGGTGTATGAAATGGAACAAATAATTACAAATGCAGGGACAGATTATAGCAGGTATTCTGCAGAACAGAAGCAAGTAATTGCGAAAGCACTTTCTATTGCAGGAGCATTAAAAGCCATACTTGATACACCAATTTTGATGGAGAATGGAGAATTGGCTTTAGAAGCCGAAGAGACAGCAGAAAAGATTCAAGCATTAATTGAAGCAGAGTAAGCTAATGATAAAGTTTCAATGCAGTCAATGTGGAGAATGCTGTAAGCATATTAATCTAATTCCACAGCTTATAAATTTTGATAATGGTTTTGGTATCTGCATTTATTTAAAAGATAATAAGTGCTCCATTTATGAAAAGAGACCAGAAATTTGCCGTGTGGATGTTATGTATGAAAAATATTATGCAGATCAATTTAGCCGTGAAGAATTTTATCATTTAAATGAAAAGGGTTGTGAACGTTTGAAGAAATTAAGAAGATGACGGTTAAAAATGGATGTATACAGAAAGTGGTTACACTGTAGTGAATGAGTAGGTGGAATTTAGGAATAAATTGTAAGCATGGGAATCTGCAATTATATATTATATCCATGATCAGGCAGGGGGGAAATGATGTATGTATTTAGGAATTGCTGATGGTATACGTCAAGTGTACTATAACACAAGTGCAAAGATTGAGCAGAAAAAACTTGATAGTTTTCTTTCAAAAGAAAAAGTGAGAAGTGAGAAGGAACGAGAGGGGATTCGAGCATTAATGACTTATCCTGAAACCATTGATCTCGCAAGTTTTTGTTCTGTCAATGCGGAGCCGTATCCAGATTTACAAACATATCTGGACAATAATAGCAAAACGTGCGATAGTCTGGAAAAAATTCATAAAAACACAGAAATCTGGAGGGCAGCAAGAACTGGATCAAAAATTGCAATGTCAGTGATTATGATGTATCAGGGTAAATTAAAGGAAGGACTTGTTTTATGGAGTAAAGAAGAGAGAATCGCACAAACAGCATTAGTACGATTCTTTAAGCTTCCGGATTTAAAGGATTATGATGATCTAGAAGATGTAGAGATTCCGGATATTAAAAAGTACCAGAACCCAGAGAATTATGGGATTCTGATTGATTCACTAACGGTTCAACATGCGTTTGATTTATTAAATGTAGAAGACCAAACCCAAAAAATGATTGTAGACTTTGAAAAGGGTACTTTTATGATCATTGAAGCAAATGGGATAGAAATGAAAGATAGATAGGATAATCTAATGGGAGTTCTGTAAAAAGCAATTTAATTACTGATATATTATATTTATGAATAGGCAGAGGGCAAGAAGCTCTCTGCCTAAATTTCTGAAAACTTTAGGAAAGGAGGCTATATAAAATAATGAGAAAGGGGAATAAATACAAGAACCAATGAAGAGGATTTTAGAAGCGTTGGCCAATGATGCACTTCGAGTGGAGGCAGATGTGGGGAAAAGGAGTAAGGACCATCAAAAGGTTTTGGAACTAAGCAGCAAGCTGCAGGATGAATTGGAAGAAAAGCTGGGGCAGAAGGAAAAGGAGCTTTTCGAAGAGCTGATGGATACCATGGCAAGCGAGAGCAGTTATTACGCCCAGGAACGGTTTATCTACGGCTACCGGCTTGGAGTATTGATGACAATGGAGGTATTTTCAGATCCGGATATTTTTGTGTGGAAGGGCATGGACAGGACTTAGAGGAGCCTGTCTTTTTTGATGTAATGGGAAATGGAATTCCTTTATTACTTTAAGCTTCCATATTCCAGACGGTGAAGATCAGGAACCTAAAAGTATTGTTTGAGGCGAAAGGAGAAAGAAAAAAAGTTGGAGACAATCATATGGACTATTATTGGCAGCATTTTGATAGTCGTGGGTGAGATTATAAAAAATAATGATGGGAAAGGAGAGGAATGATATGGCAGCAAATGTTGAAAGCATGTTTTATGTAAGAGAAACGCCCTGGCACGGGCTGGGAACTAGAGTATTGGAGGCTCCGGCGTCTAAGGAGGCGTTGGAGCTGGCTGGCTTGAACTGGAAGGTTTTGCAGGAGCCGGTGTATACGGAGCAGAAGGAACTGGTTCAGGGGTATAAAGTAAATATCCGTGACAGTGACCGCAAGACCCTTGGAGTGGTCACAGAACGCTATAAGGTAATCCAGAATGAGGAAGCCTTTGCATTTACGGACGAGCTTTTAGGAGAGGGTGTCCGTTATGAAACAGCCGGAAGCTTAATGGAGGGAAGGAAGGTATGGCTCCTAGCCCATATGCCCCATGAGTATATGATTTCAGGAGAACGTATCAGCCCCTATCTGGTGTTCTCCAACACCCATGACGGTTCCGGTGCGGTGAAGGTAGCTGTAACACCCATCCGTGTGGTGTGCAATAATACCCTGAATCTTGCCCTGCGGGAAGCCAAGCGTTCCTGGTCCATGATTCATACCGGAGACATTAAGGGGAAGCTCTTAGAAGCAAAGGAGACACTTCTTACGGCTCAGAACTACATGGATCAGCTTGGGAAGGAGTTTGAAGCTCTAAGAATGAAGAAGCTTACAGACCAGAAGGTAATGGAATATATCAACCTGCTTCTCCCTATGGAGGAGGATGTCACCTTACAGCAGGCAAGGAATATCAAGCGTCTTAGAGAAGATATGAAGCAGCGGTATTTTGAAGCTCCGGATTTAAAGGATACGGGAAAGAACGCCTACCGTTTTATTAATGCAGTATCTGACTTTGCCACCCATGCGGAACCCTTACGCCGGACGGCAAATTATAAGGAAAACCTCTTTAGCCGTACCATAGAGGGGAATCCCATCATTGATAAAGCTTATCAGCTGGTGCAGGCGGCCTAGAGCCGGTGGATACAGACCTATAATGATTTATAACCGTTAAATGGAGACTTATGGCTATAAGGATAGATTTATGATAACAGAGACAGACTTATAACCATAAAAATAAACTTTATCACGGTAAAAGTAAATTTATGCAGACTTATAAAGGCTTTTATCCGTAAAAAGAAGCTTTAAATAGTAGGATAAGGAAAATAGGAAAAACAGATAGTAACAGGGCAAGAAAGATAGACGGGGAGCATCCATTTGGTGATGCTCCTGTCTTTATGTCCGGAAGAAAGGAGCGGATTGATATGTATACCAAGATATCAACGGCAGGAATGAGCAGGGAAGCATGGCTTAAGCTTCGCAAGACGGGAATTGGAGGCTCTGATGCAGGAGCCATCTGTGGATTGAATCCCTACAGCAGTCCCATGAAGGTGTACCAGGATAAAACTTGTTCAGAATCAGAGGAGCTTGACAATGAATCCATCCGTCAGGGACATGACCTAGAGGAGTACGTGGCACAGCGGTTTATGGAGGCTACCGGATTAAAGGTACGCCGTTCCAACTATATGTACCGCAGTACGGAGCATCCCTTTATGATAGCGGATGTTGATCGTTTGGTTGTAGGAGAAGATGCCGGTCTGGAATGCAAGACAGCCAGCGCCTATAACGCAGACAAATGGAAGGATGGCAATATTCCTCTCCATTATCTCATGCAGTGCTACCACTACATGGCCGTAACGGGAAAGCGTGCCTGGTACATAGCCGCAGTCATCCTTGGACAGAAATTCCTTTACCATAAGCTGGAATGGGATGATGCCCTAATCTGTGAGATGATAGGGGCGGAACAGTATTTTTGGGAAAATCATGTACAGAAGGGAATCATGCCAGATCCGGATGGCTCCGAATCCTGTGATGCGGTTCTGAACCATTATTTTAGAAAGGCAGAGAAATTCGATATCTTAAAGCTTTCCGGCTTTGATGAAAAACTCCATAGAAGGGAAGAAATCATAGGAGCCATCGACAGGCTTAAGAAGGAGCAGAGCCAGATAGAGCAGGAGGTGAAGTGGCATATGAAGAACTATGAAAAGGCGGCCAGTGAAGCCTTTCGCATTTCCTGGAGCAACGTGGAAAGTACCCGTCTTGACACAGAGAGAATCAAAAGGGAACGGCCGGAGATTTATCGGGATTATGCAAAAGTATCTTCCTCTCGCCGATTCCAGATAAAGGCGGCTTAAGGGAATCATGTTGCTTTGGAAAAGAGCGGAGGGGAGAAAGCCATAGAGAGCTAGAAAAGAAATCAAGAGTGTAAAAGAAATGGGGAATACAAAAAATGGAGAAAGCAAAAGAAATGGGAAGGACAAAAGAAGCAGAAAGAGAAAGGGAAGGTGTAAAAGCTCCAGACAATGGTATAATCCGGCTCCTGCGAGCAGATGAAATCGAGTGCCGCATTGCCAGCATCAGTGAAAAGGGCTTAAGCCTGCTTCTCTATAAGGATGCAAGAGTGGACCAGAAAATCTTAGATGAAACCTTCGGTCCCTTTGGGTGGAAAAGAAGCCACCAGTGCATGGATGGGAAGCTTTACTGTACCGTGGAGATAAGGAACAAGGAAACCGGAGAATGGATAGCCAAACAGGACGTGGGAACCACAGGAGTAGCAGAAAAAGAGAAATCCCAGGCATCCGATTCCTTTAAACGTGCCTGCTTTAACTGGGGAATTGGAAGGGAGCTTTACACGGCTCCCTTTATCTGGATTCCGGCGGATAAGGTAAAGATAGAAAAGAAAGAAGGACGCTTTAGCTGCAGGGAGCGGTTTTCTGTTCAGTTTATCGACTATAACGAAAGCAGAGAGATTGATACTCTTTTTATTCAGAACGAAAAGGGACTTCCTGTGTATGAGTTTTATGCAAAGAAGAAACACGTAGAGATAAAGAAAGATCCCATTGTCTCAAAGGAGCAGATGGACAACTTAGAAAAAGAGTTGAAGCGGACGGGAGTAACCATGGAAGCGGTACAGGATAGATACCTTATTAGGAACCCATCCCAGATGCCGGAGACACTTTACAACCAAGTGATGCGTGCCCTTGCAAAGACAAAAACGGCAAAGGCGGCTTAAACGAACGAAAAAAGAAAGAGAGGACAAAGGAATGAGTTATGAGGAATTTAAAAGGCAAATCCTGACGGAATTAAGGAAGCGTTACGGGGAAGACGCCATAATCACGGTAGAGGCGCTTCCGAAAAAGAACAGCGAGCATCCGGAGGGAATCTGTGTCAGAAAAAAGGGTAGCGCCGGAAGAGCGGTGCCGGCAATCTATTTGGAAGGGCTGTATTGGGATTATCAAAGAGGAATGGAGATGGAAACATCTATGAAAGCCGTTTATGAAAGGATAGAGGATATGGGACATTTAAAGAAAATGGGGGAGCTTGCAGAAAGGATAACGGACTGGGAATATGTGAGGGAGCATGTTTACCCAGTCCTTCTTTCCACGAAAGAAAATGAAAAAATATTAAAAAGTCTGGTATCCACTTCCTTGTTGGACCTGTCCGTCGTTTATACCATACGGATTGATCTGAAAGAGGAGGGGAATACGGACACCAAGGTAAATGCCGTGCTGTTAAACCATTATGGAATCAGCAGGGAAGAACTTCATAATCAGGCCGTGTGCAATATGGAGCAAGACGGCTACCAGTTCCAGAGCATAGAAGAAGTTTTGGAAGAGATGTGTCCGTTTGAAGCCTGGGAAGAAGAAAAAGAGAAAGGCGGAAATAAGCCTCCAATGTACGTCCTTACAAACAGAGCTAAATTCTATGGTGCGGCAGGAATACTGAACCGGAAGCTGTTACGGGAGTTTGCAGGAGGAAGAAGCTTTTATATCCTGCCATCCTCCCTCCATGAGACCATTTTTATTCCTGCGGAGCTGGAGAGCAATTCGGAAGCTTTAGATTGTATGGTGGTGGATATCAACCAGACAGCGGTATTAAAGGAGGACCGATTATCTGACCACAGCTACTATTATGATGGAGAGGCTGGGGATATTCGGATGAGCGCTTAAGCTTCGTATATGGAAATAGGGCAGATTTGCAGTTGGGATCTGTTAGGCTTTCTGAATAATGAGTTGTAGATGAAAGCCAATCGTGAAGATAGTGTACCAATAATGTACCAAACAGAGCAGGAGAGCTGAAAAAGTCAGGGTTTATAGAACTTCCGAGGCCTAGACCTGTGGGTCTGCAACACCCTGATCACCAGTTCAAATCTGGTTGTCGCCTCTAGAAAACCTCGAAAATCAAGTTTTGATTTTCGAGGTTTTTTTGTGAATATATGAGAGATTTACAGTAATCTGCAAATTGCTTTTGTCTTTATTGCTCCACTGTCAAATCCGGAGCGACAATACAATGAATCCCTTTTGCATTAAATCTTTTAATCTCTTCTTTGGTTATATGCCAGTCTGTAATCACCTGATAAAGCTTCTGAGGGACATTAACCTGGATCAGAGAATCATCCCAAAACTTAGAATAATCGGCCAGCACAAAACACTGTTTGGCAGAATTAAGAATTGTCTGCTTTAGATCGGCTTCCTGAATATTAGGCGTAGTAATTCCATGCTCATAAGAAATATGTTCAATTCCAATAAAAACTTTATCAAAAATCATTTTCCGGATAGTGTCGGTAGTTATGTATCCACTGGTAGCACGGGAATCATGGCGAATTTCCCCGCCGGCGAAGATAATCCGAAGTTCATCAATTCCAATCAATTCTGTAGCATGATCAAAAGCATTGGTTGCGATCAAAATGTTCTGCTTTGGTTTTTGCCGAAGCAGTTTAACCAACTCAAAAGTAGTAGTTCCGCTGTCAATATAGATGGTATTCCCCTCTTCTATATAGTCATATGCGGCCTGTGCAATCGCAGCTTTTTCTTTCAGATACTTGGTCTCACGAGTTTGATAAGACATCTCCTTTGCTGTACCGATGGGCTTGATGGCGCCGCCCCAGGTTCTTTGAAGAAGATATTCCTTTTCCAATGAAACCAACATGTTGCGGATGGAAACACTGGATAGGCCGAGCTGTTCACTCAGTTCAGATACACGAACGCTTCCTTTCTGGTTCAGCTCCGATAAAATAAAGGCTTTTTTTTCGTCATGCTTTAAGCGGTGTTGTTTTAGTGTGGTGTTATTATCATTCATAGTTGTCTGCTTTGCGGATGAATAAGAGAATGGAGATACCATATTTTATATAGTGACAATGATGTTGAATATGTTTTAAAATAGCTTCAACATCAAAAAAACGTAAAATAAAATGTAAATATATTATACCAAATTATAAATATAAATCAAGTGAAACATAAAAAACAGAAAAATGTAAAGATATATATCTTGAAATAAGTTTCGAAAAAGTGCTGATTTGGGAAAATGAAACAAAAAAACGGTTTAAACAGAAAGAAAAGTTCCGGAAAATTGTGAAAATGAAACAAAAATGAAAAATAATATTGACAAAATATAAGATAATTGCTAGAATAAACTTACGAATTCGAAAGAAAATAAATGATTATATTTCGAATTAGTTACGAATACTGTGCACAAGTATTGAAAACAAAATAATAATGTGTGGAGGTAAAAGAAATGAAAAAGAGTTTGGCGATTCTTTTAGCAATGGGGTTAATTTTGGGATTAGTCGGATGCGGATCTTCTGGAACTGCGAATGAAAGTCCGACAACAGAGAATAGCAATGAGGAAACTGCAGAGAATACAGAAAGCCCAGAGCCGGCAGCCGAAAATAATGATGAGTTTACGGTAGGTTTTTGCCCAATGGATTTGTCTAATAATTTCTGGGCTGCAATTGCTAATTCGTTTGAGGCTGCAGGAAAAGATGCAGGAATTAAGACGGTAATAGCAGACGGAAAATCTGATTCGGCTACACAGGTTTCCGCATTAGAAAATTTTATTTCTCAGGGCGTAGATGTGATTGTAGTAGGGCCTGTTGATTCTTCTTCTCTGTCAGGCGTAATTGCAGAAGCAAAAGAAGCTGGAATTCCGGTTATCACCCACACGACTGCATATAAGGATGCCACCTGTAATATGAATGTTGACGAGTTGGAAATGGGAACTGCCATTGGTCAGATTTGCGGAAAATGGATGGCGGAGACCTTTGGGGAGGATGCAGATTGCAAGTTTGCAATTCTGACTCAGAGTGCTTTGGAGCAGACGATTGGACGTGAAAACGGCATCAAGGCCGGTATTGCTGAATTTTGTCCCAACGCTGTTTGCGCAACGACTGTAGACGCTCATACAACAGATCTCGGCATCGCAGCAGGAGAAAACATTCTTGCGGCTAATCCGGATATTGTAGCGATTATAGGAATTAATGATTCCGGAGCACTTGGAGCATATGAGACATGTGTTGCCCAGGAAGTTGGGGATGACTTTTTCCTTGGAGGTGTTGACGGAACGGAGCAGGCATTAGAACTGATTTCTCAGGGAACCATTTATAGAGGAACTGTGTATTTGAATCCGGTGGGAACAGGACAGCAGTTTATAGAGTATGCGCAGACGTTGAGAGATGGCGGTGAGATTCCTGAGTCTTTCATGGTTCCGGTAAATGCTATCAGTGCAGATAATATTAACGAGTATAAAAATTAATTCAGAAAACGAGTAAAAGTTGCTTGAAGAAATGGCGGTTGTTAGACCATAAAATTGTGCTCTGGCAGCCGTCATATTTTATGGGATTGAGGTGTGAGAAAGCTTTGGAAAAAATGACCGGGGACATTAGCCTGAGAATGAACCATATATGCAAGTCGTATCCGGGAGTTATGGCGTTGGATCATGTAGATTTTGAACTTCGCAAGGGAGAAGTGCATGCGCTGTTAGGAGAAAATGGCGCCGGAAAATCAACCTTATGCAAAATTATTGCCGGTGCGCAGCCGATGGATTCCGGTGAGTATTATCTTTTTGGTGAAAAAATAGAGCATTTATCACCTGTGGAAGCAAAAGATAAAGGAATTGCAATGGTTTATCAGGAATTTAATCTTGTTCCTTATTTGAAGATTTATGAAAATCTTTTTTTAGGTAAGGAAATGATGCATGGTCTAAATACAGATAAAAGGGCCATGATAAGTAAGACAAAAGAAGTCTTTCAAAGGTTCGGAATAGATATTGACCCGGAAATACGGGTTTGCGATTTGTCCAACGCATATAAGCAGTTGGTTGAGATTGTCAAGGCGATTTTGGAAAATGCAAAAATTCTCTGCATGGATGAGCCTACGGCGCCGCTTACCACACGGGAAGTGACAATTCTGTTTGAACTGATTGAATCTTTGAAAAAGGACGGAGTATCCATTATTTATATTTCCCATAGATTGGAAGAATTGTTTGAGGTTTCAGATCGCATTACGGTTATGCGTGACGGACAGTATATTAAAACAATCAATACTAAGGAAACAAATAAAGATGAACTTGTAAAATTAATGGTTGGCCGTGAATTGAATGATGAATATCCAAAACGAAATATTGAAATTGGAGAAGAGGTTTTAAGAGTTGAACATCTCTCAACAGAAACAACGGGTATTTCAGATATTTCATTTTCTTTGAAAAGGGGAGAAGTTTTGGGGTTTGCCGGACTGGTCGGCGCCGGAAGGACTGAAGTGATGAGAGCGCTTTTCGGCATTGATAAGAAAAGCTCTGGAGACATCTATGTAAAGGGTAAGAAGATTGAGATCAAAGAACCGATAGACGCAATATGCAATGGAATCAGCCTGGTTCCTGAAGACAGGAAAGGGCAAGGGGTATCTCTTACTTTGCCGATACGTGAAAATATTTCTTTGGTAAGGCTGAAGGTACTGCAAAGATTTTTGTCTATAGATAGGAAAAGAGAGAAAAAGCTTGCGGCAGAATACATTGATGCATTATCAATTAAGACACCGGGGATGGAACAGCTTGTAAAAAATTTAAGCGGCGGAAATCAGCAGAAAGTTGCAATTGCAAAATGGCTGGCTATGGATTCGGATATTATTATTCTGGATGAACCAACACGAGGCATTGATGTAGGAGCCAAATATGAGATTTATTTATTGATGAATGAGCTTGTAGAAAAAGGAAAGTCCCTGATTATGATTTCTTCTGAAATGCCTGAACTGATTGGAATGTCCGATCGGATTATGGTAATGCACCAGGGCAGGTTGACGGGAAAATTGGAAGCGGAAGAGATTGCGGGTAACAAAGAGATTCAACAGACTGTCTTGGAGATGGCTTCTAATTAAAGGATAAAAGAGGTGCAGAAAAAATGAAAAAAAGATTTTCTTTAAGTAAAATTTTTGTGTATTTAGTATTAGCGGTTATCATACTCTTTTTCACAATGACCACAGATACCTTTTTGACTTCCAAAAATATTTTAAATATTTGCAGACAAATCTCTATGATTGGAATTTGTTCTGTGGGTATGACAATGGTTTTGCTCACTGGTGGAATTGATATTTCAGTTGGTTCCATCATAGCCCTGGTGGGAGTTGTATCTGCAAAATTAATTGGAGAATCTGGAATGCCGATTTTTCCGGCAATGGTAATTGGTATAGCTGTAGGAGCATTTTGCGGATTGATTGATGGAATTATGGTTGCGAAATTTGATGTTCCTGCTTTGATTACTACATTGGCTATGCAGACAATGGCAAGGGGAGCGGCTTATATTCTTACATCCGGAATTCCAATATATGGCTTGCCGGAGGGAATTAAAACACTTGGTCAGGGATATTTTTTCAAAATTCCCATACCAGTCATTATCATGGCTCTTATTTTCTTATTTGGCTGGTGGCTTCTTGAACAGACACGTTTTGGGAGATATACCTATGCAATTGGAGGAAATCAAGAGGTTGCAAGGCTTTCGGGTATTAATGTGCTGAAGATGAAGATTTCTATCTACACCCTGAGTGGTTTGTTTGCAGGTTTATCCGGAGTGATTATGCTATCACGTATTAATTCGGGACAGCCTAATACCAGCTCAGGATTTGAAATGGATGTTATTACAGGTGCGGTTCTTGGGGGCATTAGTGTAGCCGGAGGAGAGGGAAAACTGGTAAATGTAATTGCTGGAGTCTTGATTATGGGAATGCTAAGTAATGGCATGACTTTAATGAATCTGGACGAATATTGGCAATGGGTTGTGAAAGGGATTGTTCTTTTACTGGCTGTAACCTTTGACAATATGCAGAGAAAGAGAAATGCAAAGGTAAAATTGTAACCAGATGTTTTGGCATGGTATAGGAGGAAATGATGAGAGGTACATGTAAAGGGGCTGTTTGGAGTGGAGAAAAAGATATACGTGTTATGGATGTGAAGCTTCCAGAATGTAAAGATGATGGGATGATTATTAAAGTCAACGCCGCCAGCATCTGCGGCACAGATTTGCATGTATTTAAAAGCAAGCCGTCTGTTCCGACAATTCTGGGGCATGAGGTGTGCGGAACGATTGTTGAGATGGGCAAGAATGCAAATAAGACAATCAAATGTTATACAGGTGCATTAAAGATCGGGGACAGAATTAATTTATATCCATGGATTACCTGCGGAACTTGCAAAAGCTGCCTGCGGTTTGGAGTGGGAGCTTGCGGCGTGTGTGAGAATTCTTTTGTTTATGGCTTACCTTATGAGTGTCTTGGGATGTCGGGAAAACCGGTCATGTCTTCTTCCGTGGAAGAAACGCCATACATTAAGGGAGGGTTTTCGGAATACATGTATATTTTGCCGGGGACCTATGTGTGGCAGGTGCCGGAAGAGATGCCAGCAAGTGTTGCGTCTTTATTGGATCCAATGGCGGTTGCTATGCGTGCAATTGAGTTGGCGCAGCGCTCGCCGGGGATGCTTGAAGATGTTTTGAACTGTAATGGAACCGCATTGGTAATAGGAGATGGTCAAATTGGTGCGCTCATAGCAGCCTGTTTGAGGAAACTTGGCGTTAACAAAATATTAATAGCAGGCGGACGAGATGAAAGGCTGAAAGTGGCACAAGATATTTCCAAGGCGGATTGTACGATGAACTATCATAAACAAAGTCTGGAAGAACGAATAGAGATTGTGAATGCTTATACAAATGGATTCGGGGCAGATGTAGTATTTCAGTGTGTAGGCAATGCACAGGCTTTCCGTGAGGGGATAGAACTGATGCGTTCGGTTGGAACTATGATTGAGGTTGGAAATATTGCTTCTGTTGCTCCAATACAATTTGATCCGGCACGAGACTTATGCTCAAAGCATGCCACTTACATAGGAATGAGTGTAAATACACCATCAGCTTTTAATAAGGCATTTCATATGCTATTAAGTTATAAAGAGCTTGGCTTGGAAAAACTTCTGACAGATCGGTGTACGTTAGATACTTTATTAGACACCATGTTGAACTCAAACGCCCCCAGTTATATCAAGGGATGGGTTGATTTGGGGGAATAAAAACATATTTTTGGAGGACCATTATGTCAAAAAAAATAGTAGGAATCTACGACCTGGGAATTACAAAAGAAATGATGTCAAAGCTTCATGATATGGAGGAATACGGCTATTCCATAGAATTAATAGAAAAAATAGTTGGAGAAGATGAACTGTCTTATCAGGCATCCATGCTTTCCGTAGAAGTAAACGGTCCGGAGAAAACACAAATCAATCCAGCAGTATTCGAAGCGGTTAAGGAGGCGGAGATTGTAGTAACGCATTTTGCTCCTGTCGGCAAAAAACTGATGGAAGCGGCTCCAAACCTGAAAGTGATTGCCACCTGCAGAACCGGAATGGAAAACATTAACATGGAAGAGGCCGAAAAGAGAGGAATTCAGGTAATCAATGCTCCGGGAAGGGCAGCAACAGCAGTTGCGGACTTTACGGTGGGGGCTATGATCTGCCAGATTCGAAATATTGCAAGAACAGACGAGGATATTAAACATGGAGGCTGGGCGAAGAAATTTCCAAATTCCAAAGACTCCTATAACATGTGTGACTATCAGGTGGGCTTAATTGGATTCGGAGATATTGGGAAAAAGATAGCAGCCAGATTGAGAAGCTTTGGCACGAAGGTGCTGGCGTACGATCCGTACTGTCCGGCGGAAAAGATTACGGAGTGCGGCTGTATCCCGGTAGAGCTGGACGAACTGCTGAAGACTTCGGACATAGTATCCATTCATGCCAGACTGACCGAGCAGACAAAAGACATGTTTAATGGGGAAATGTTTTCTAAAATGAAGCCTACCGCAATCTTTGTCAACACGGCAAGAGCAGGACTGGTGGATGAGAATGCGCTGATTCAGGCTCTTCAGGAGAAAAAGATTGGGGGAGCCGTACTGGATGTGTTTAAGGAAGAACCCTTATCGGAAGATCATCCCCTGCGCAAATTGGATAATGTAACCCTTGCGGCGCATCTTGCGGGAACAAGCCAGGGAACATTTAGCGCTTCCATCGGGATTGTTCTGGAAGACTTGAAAAACCATGCGAAAGGACTTCCGCTGGCACATGTGATGCATGCATGACAGGAGGTTGGGAGATTGAATCAGAAAGAAGCTTTTTTGGCTCTGGACTTTGGCACATCCAATGTTCATGTGACGTTGATAGACTCCGCAACAGCAGAAGCAATCGTGGGAACCAATAAGAAATACAGGTGGTATACGCCCAAATCCAATGAGATAGAATTGGATGCTGAGGAAGTATGGGGGGCATCGGAACAAGCAGTGTCAGAGCTGCTTAAGCGGCGGCCGGATGGAATACATATTTTGGCAATGACCTTTTCCTTTTTCGGCGACAGCATTACCGCTGTAGATAAGAATGGAAATGCGCTGTATCCCATGCTGCCGGGTTTCTGCGGCCGTTCGGGAGAAGAGGTTGAGATGATGGCCCGGGAGGTTGGCGCCCAGGAATATGCGAAGATTACGGGCAACACCCTGTCCACGCTGAGCTCCGTGTCCAAGATTCTCTGGTTAAAAAGAAACAAGCCGGAGGTATTTCAAAGGGCAGCAGGTTTTTATTCCAATCAGCAGTATGTGATGCACAAGCTTGGATTTGGGAATGTGCAGGACACAACATTAGCTGCCAGAAAACTGGCGTTTGATGTAAAGGGCGGACATTGGTCAGAACCTCTATTGGAGATGATGGGAATTTCAAGGGAAAAGCTGGGAACTCATATAGTGGAATCAGCTGCAACAGTGGGGTATATTCACACCTACGGTAATGTGAAGCTTCCGTATGAAATCCCTGTTACGATTGGATGCCATGATGTATCGGCTTCTCTGCTTTCGGCGGGAGTACATCCGGAGCATTCGGATACAATGGGCGTTCTTATGGGAACCTATGAACAGATAGGTTACTTTTCAGATATATTTGTGGATGGTTGCAATGATTTTAAAGATTCCCTGATTTTCTCGTGCTGCTATAATTCGCCTTTTAAAGGGAAATACACGGTTATGGATGCCTTTCCCACGGCAGGAGCGCTGCTGGAATGGTACTGTAAAAATGTTTTGAAAGATAAAAAATCCGATATCGGCCAGTTGATTGCATCAGCAAAGCTTGACGGGAAAAATCCCCTGTTCTTTTTGCCTTATGCGGAAAATTTTCATGGAGCTGTTTTGGGAATGGGGTTAAGCACAACTCTGGAGGAGATATTTGAAAGTCTTCTGGAAAGCCTGGCCTTTCAGTTTGTGACCTGCATTGATTACATCAGGTCTACCAGAAAAGAGCCTTTTTCAAAGATCCATTTTGGAGGAGGGGGATCCCGCTCGGATAAGCTGCTTAAGCTTCGGGCGGATTTGATTCAGGCGCCGGTAGGCCGTATGGAGAATATTGAGCTGCCCTCTATAGGAGCGTGTATGCTGGCGGGTATTGGCAATGGCATTTATCGGGATGTGGATGATGCGGCGGCAAAAATGGTAAAAGGCGTGAAGTATTTTGAACCCCGGGAAAGTAACTTGAAAAATTATGAAAGTAAATATAAGACATACAAAAAGCTTTCATCTGCTTTTTTGGAAGTGTTTTAAGAGTAGGAGATTAAAATGCCAATTATAACAAAAAGACAAGAAGTTTTAAAAATATATGAAGATGCGGCTGAAAAAGGCTGGGTCATTCCCTGCCTTTGCACGGAAAATCTGACCACAACAGAGGCAATTATTGAAGCAGCCAGTGAATTTGCAAAGGACCATGGACTAAAAAGCGTTCCGGTAACGCTGGCGATTACCGTGCAGTACGATCACCGCTCCCAGTCCCGGAATTATACGCATAGCAGAAATTGGGAAACAGGGCTTAAGCTGTTCAAGGCTGATGCGGAGGTTTTGATGAGAAAGGGCGGGGATTATGACAACGTAGATTTGCTGCTCCATCTGGATCACGTACAGCATGACCTGGATGAAGAACTCTGTGAGAGCGATTTGAGTGAGTTTTCTACAATTATGTATGATGCGTCTAACCTCCCTTTGGAAGAAAACATTGCGAAAACAAGAAGGTTTGTAGAGAAAAAGGGACAGGAAATCATGATCGAGGGCGCCTGCGACGAGATTGTAGATGCCGGAGGGGAGGCCCATAATGATATTACAACTGCGGACAAGTGCGCAGATTATATGAAACGTACCGGGGTGGACATGGTAGTAGCGAACCTTGGCACAGAGCACCGGGCATCAGGAAAAGACCTGCAGTATCATGGAGAAGCGGCCAAAGCAATCCGGAAACTGATTGGCCCGAAGATTGTACTGCATGGAACTTCTTCGGTATCGAATGAACAGGTGAGAAAGCTTTTTGGGGACGGTGTCTGCAAGGTGAATATTTGGACTGCTTTGGAAAGGGACGCCTCTCCGGAACTGGTAGAATTCCTTGTTCATAATGCATCGAAGGCAGCAGGGCCGGATATGGCTGCAAAGCTTATACGGGAGGGATATCTGACAGAAAAATGTGCCACAGGTGAGAAAGAGTCCCTTACGGCCTTTACTACCGTTGCCCGGCAGGATGTGATCTTTCGGGTGATGAAACGGATGGTCAGGGAGTATCTGGATATGTGGTATGTTTTTTAACCACCCTTCAGCGCTATTGCGCAGCAATTTTAAATGGTAAAGTCGCAAAGACGCACGAGAGGAACTTTCATGAGAGTCCTTTCGAATGAAAGTTTCTCTCATTACAGGTGTGTTGAAGCGACTTTACCCTTTAGTGCTATTGCGCAGCAATTTTAAATGGTAAAGTCGCAAAGACGCACGAGAGGAACTTTCATGAGAGTCCTTTCGAATGAAAGTTTCTCTCATTACAGGTGTGTTGAAGCGACTTTACCCTTTAGTGCTATTGCGCAGCAATTTTAATAAGAAAGGAAAGGCAAAAGATATGAAAGCAGTCATGTACGGCGGAGGAAATATCGGGCGTGGTTTTATTGGTATGCTTTTTTCGGCATCCGGCTATGAAGTAACTTTTGTGGATGTGGCGGATATTGTGGTGGACACCTTGAATCAGGAGGGAAAGTATCCCCTTCGGATTGTTTCAAACAAAGGCCATGAGGATATAGAAGTGTTGCATGTGAATGCGGTAAATGGCAATGATCAGAATGCGGTGGCAGAAGCCATCGCAGACTGTGATATTATGGCTACGGCAGTAGGCGTCAATATATTGAAATGGATCGTCCCCAATCTGGCGGAGGGAATTCGCAGGCGAATGAGGACGGGAAGACCCTTAAATATCATTATTTGTGAAAACCTGATGGATGCAAACAAGGTGCTGGAAGGAATGCTGAAAGCGGAGCTTTCTTTTGAAGAAAGCAGATGGCTGGATGAAAATGTCGGTCTGGTAGAAGCATCCATAGGGAGGATGGTTCCGGTACAAACAGATGAGATGAAAGATGGAAATCCTTTAAGGGTCTGCACAGAAAGTTATGGCTATCTGCCGGTGGACAAAGCAGCTTTTAAAGGGGAGATACCGGCGATTAAGAATATGGTTCCCTATGAGCCATTTGATTTTTATATCAAACGAAAGCTCTATGTACATAATATGGGCCATGCTGTTTGTGCATATTTGGGCTTATACTCTCATCGGCAGTATATTTATGAAGCCATTGATGATGAACAGATTCGGAGTATGGTGCAGGATGCCATGCTGGAAAGTGCCCTGGCATTGTCCGGGGAATACAAGGTTCCCGTGGAACGGCTGGTATTTCATTATCAGGATTTGCTTAGCCGGTTTGCCAATCGGGCGCTGAAAGATACCTGCAAGCGGGTGGGGGCTGACCCAAGGCGCAAGCTTTCCCGGACAGACCGGCTGATCGGCGCTGCGTCCCTGTGTCTGGAAGCAGGAATATCGCCAATCTTTATCAGTGTGGGAGCTGCAGGCGCAGTCTATCAGTATATTCGGGAGCATGAAAAAGAACAGAGTCTTAAATGTGCAAGGGAAGTGCTCATAGAAATCTCAGGCTTAGGGGAGGCGGAGACGCTTATGGAGTATATTCTTCCGGTTTACCAATTGTATATGGAGGGAGTGAGCATCCGGGAAATCCGTCGATTTGCGGAGGAGATGCGAAAGAAAGAGCAAAGGGAGGTTATCTGAGGAAACCATAAGATAATAAAACATTTACAATTCCGTATGCATAAGTTAAAATAAAATTATGAATAATTATACCTTACAGGTACACCGTAATGCATACCCCTTTGGGGTGGGCGGTCTTCGTCCGGTAAGGTATGCATCTACGGAAGGAGAAATGTGTTATGAATTACGGCTGGTTAAGCCTTTTACCGCCCATTGTCGCAGTGGTAATGGCGATCAAAAGCAAAAATGTAATCCTGTCACTGTTTTGCGGAGGATTTGTGGGGACCATGATATTTTGCATGGGGAATCCCTTTTTGGCAGTGAAATCTATGATCGGAGATTACTTCTTTGTCCAGCTTACGGACTCTTATAATGCAGGAGTAATTGTATTGGTAATCTTCATCGGCGGTTTTATAAAGCTGATGGAAAAGTCAGGAGGCGCCCGGGCGTTCAGCAAGTTCGTTTACCGTTTTGTCAATACCGGACTGAAAGCCCAGATGTGTACATGGGCAGGCGGAATCCTGATTTTCTTCTCGGATTTGGGCACCCCTCTTTTGGTAGGCCCCGTATTTCGCCCCTTGTTTGACAAGCTGAAGATTTCCAGAGAGAAGCTGGCTTGGATACTGGATTCCACTTCGTCTCCGGTAGCTATTTTGATCCCCTTTATCGGCTGGGGCGTGTACATCATGGGATTGATTCAGGCTGAATTTGAAAACCTGAATATAGCTCAGTCGGATTATACCACTTTTGTACAGGCCATTCCTTTTCAGATATATGCAATTTTAGCAATCCTTATGATTCCGCTGATTGCCTTTACAGGAAAGGATTTTTCTCAGATGCGTAAGGCGGAGAAGCGAACCGTAGGAAGCGATTTTACGGCAAAAGAGAAGCAGGAAAATAAGATAATGAGCGAGAACGGGGAGTACTCTATCGGGAATGCCCGTCCCTCTATGGTGATTCTTCCCATTGTGGTAGTATTCGTTACACTGTTTGTTACACTGGCTCCTTTGGGATTCCCCTTTCAAAAGGTAGATGGCAATGCCTTTCGCGTGGCACTGACCATGGGCTATTTTTTTGGCGCTTTGGTGCTGATGGCGCTGATTCGTGTTTATAAGGTAAAGACCTTTCAGGAGACCTTTAAGCTCTATGTGGATGGAATGAAGGGAATGACGGATGTAGCAGTTACCTTGGTTTTGGCCTGGTCCCTGGGCGGTATGATCAGCGGCCTTGGCACGGCGGATTTTATTGTAAACGGAATGAAAGCAGTTAACTTTTCGGCGGGCTTGATTCCGGCGGCTATTTTCCTTTTTGGAACCTTTGTGTCCTTTTCCACAGGCAGCTCCTGGGGAACCTTTGCGATTATGATGCCTCTCGCTATTCCGATGGCTCATGCTTTTTCCATTCCCTATGCCATTGCAGTAGGAGCGGTATTGTCCGGCGGATTGTTTGGGGATCATTGTTCTCCTATTTCCGATACAACCATTCTTTCGTCTACCGGGGCAGAGTGCGATCTGGTGGAGCATGTAAAGACGCAGCTTCCCTATGCGCTGGTAAATGGTGTTATCGCATTTGGGGCTTATCTGTTTGCAGGATTTACTGGAAGCAATCTGGCCGTAGTGCTGGCAGTGATAGCCTTGTTTGGCGTCATATTTGTATGGAATAAAAAAGAACATGCGGATAGTGCTGCATAGATATAGATATTTTCAGTGAACAAAGGGGCCTTGTGCCCCTTTTATTTTATTGTTGACAAATAAATATATATATGATATTATTTTGATATCAAAAAGAACGGAGGATATTGATATGAAAGAAAAGATTTTGAATCATAAAAAGAATGGCCTGGCCATGCTGTTCCTTATTATCCTGCTGTATGCAGCAGGAATTGGATGTGTGATACTGGGAGGGAATCTGTCAGGACGCAGCGGCTCTGGCCTGCTTGCGGTTTTCCTGATTGTTCTAGGTTTTATTTGGATTGCTGTAGGCTGGATTCCTCTTTTGGGATTGAAGATTTTGAAGCCTCAGGAGGCGCTGGTTCTTACCTTATTCGGGAACTATGCGGGAACCTTAAAGGAGGAGGGCTTCTACTATGTGAATCCATTTTGCAGCAGTGTGAATCCTGCAGCCAAGACCAGACTGAATCAGAGCGGAGACGTAGATGGAGGCTCCGGCAAACCGCTGATGATCTCATACGGAGGGGCGGCGCTCAGCAGTGATGGTTCTAATAGGAAGATTTCCCTGAAAGTTATGACCCTGAATAACAGCAGGCAGAAGATCAATGACTGCCTGGGCAATCCGGTGGAGATTGGAATTGCCGTTATGTGGCGTGTGGTGGATACGGCAAAGGCTGTATTCAATGTAGACAATTATAAAGAATACCTGTCTCTCCAGTGTGACAGCGCTCTTCGGGATATTGTAAGAGTGTATCCCTATGATGTGGCTCCTAATGTGGATACTACCGGAGACGGTATTGCGGATGAGGGAAGCCTGAGAGGATCCAGCGAGATCGTTGCTTCCCGTATCCGCAACGAGATTCAGCAGAAAGTGGCGGATGCAGGGCTGGAGATTCTGGAAGCGCGGATCACTTACCTGGCCTATGCGCCTGAGATTGCAGCCGTTATGCTGCAGAGACAGCAGGCTTCTGCTGTCATCGATGCAAGAAAGATGATTGTAGACGGAGCAGTTGGAATGGTTGAGATGGCGCTGGAACGTCTGAATGAGAAGCAGTTGGTAGAATTGGATGAAGAGCGCAAGGCGGCGATGGTATCCAATCTTCTGGTAGTCCTGTGCGGAAATCATGACGCACAGCCGGTAGTAAACTCCGGAAGCTTGTATTGATATGGCAGATACACAGAAAAAACAGGTCCCTCTTCGCCTTTCTGCAAAGCTGTACAATGAAATTGCCGCCTGGGCAGAGGACGATTTCAGATCAGTCAATGGGCAGATTGAATATCTTCTCTCCGAATGCGTACGCCAGAGGAAGAAGAACGGGAAATATGTCTCAGAGGAACTGGATAAGCCTTTGGACATTCATATAGAATAAGCAGGTAAAGTATATTGTTATGATAATGGCAGTTTTGACGATTACAAGTCAGAGCTGCTATTGTTTTGGGGAACTATTTACTTATAAGAAGACAGACAAGATGAAAATTGAGGGCTATAGCTTGCGAAAGCCTTATAAATGGGCTATAGTAGAGAAGAAATAAAAGCCAGGGAGGAGCTTATGAAGTTTAAAGAAAAGTATTTGGCAGGAGAGATTCCTTTTGAGGAGATTGACAGTTATATAGAAGCCTGGGGGAACAGTGATGAGCCATGTACTCTGCGTGAGTATCTGGGCTTGAACGAGGAGGAAGAGGATGTCTGGATTTCGGACAGTGACGAGGCATTGATGGAACTGCTGGACAGGCAGAAAAAACGGTGAGTCTATGGTGCGTGTGTATATGGCAGATTTCCCGTGCACAAAGGGGAAACCTAAGGAACAGTCCCAATGGGCATACAGACTGCTGGACAGGGTGATGGAAAGAGAATATCCCAAGCTTCCCAGACGGCTCTTTGTGGACAGGGACGAAAACGGCAAGCCCTATTTTCCGGAACATCCTGAAATTCACTTTAATCTTTCTCACAGCGGGTGCTATGCAGCTTGTGCTGTAGGAGAAAAGCCGGTGGGAATTGATGTGGAATGCTGGAAGAGGCGGAAAGGGCAGGAACAAGTGGTGGGGAAATTTCATTCCCTGGAACGTGAAGTATATCAGAAAGCGAAAGAGAAGGAACGTGAGCGTTTGTTTCATGAGTTGTGGGTGCTGAAAGAAAGCTTTATGAAAGCAGACGGCAGGGGGCTTAGAATTCCCCTGAATTCCTTTTACATGGAGGGAATCTGTAAAGAGACAGGCAGGGTTGAGCAAAACCAAAACGCAAGAATATACTACTATAAACTGTACCGGACAGCGGGAAAGACATTCAGCCTTGCGGTATGCTCAGAAGAAGAGGATTTCACAGAGTGCCCCATATGGCTGAATCCATAGAATCCCAGTAATTAAGTCTGGCTTTTTTGCAGGCAGTTTGATAGAATAAACAAGAGGTGATAGAAGATGAGACGAAAGAAAAGAAGACGTGTCCCAATTGTATTGATTGTGGCGCTTGTTTTGTGCTTAGGCATGGTGATTTTCTGTGGGAGCCAGCTTGCCGGTATTTTCCTGGAATATAAGGAAGGAACGGACGAGTATGATGAGCTTAAGAAATATGTGGAGAAGGAGCTTCCTGATGTACCATACAATGAAGACACTTCTTCGGAGGAAGGAGAAGAGGTACGCGAACAGCGGATTGCTTTTGAAGAATTAAAGGCTCAGAATGAGGACGTTATCGGCTGGATAGAGATTCCGGATACAGAGATCAGCTACCCTTTGATGCAGGGAGATGACGATCAATATTATCTGAAGCACACCTTCAGCGGGAATAAGAACAGTGCAGGAAGTATTTTTGTGGAGTATCAGAATAAGCCTGACCTTACTGACCGGCATACAATTATTTATGGGCATAACATGAAAAATGGTTCTATGTTCGGAGGGCTTAAGGAATATCGCAATGCATCCTACCTGGTGGATCATCCGATGGTTTACATAGATTTGGAAGACGGAACTCATGCTTATCAGATTTTTTCCTGCTATGAGACTCCGGCAAACAGCAATACCTATACCATAGGCTTTGCGTCGCAGCCGGATGGGCGGTATGAGCAGTTTGTTCAGACACTTAAGAACAGTTCTGCCTATGATACAGGAATTGACGTATCCAAAAACGACAGAGTGATTACCCTTTCAACCTGTACAAAGAGAAGTGAAAATCGTTTTGTAGTACATGCAAAGAGAATTTATTAGAAAGAAGGGACAGCATGACAACGGAGGAGCGAATCGGACGTTTGAAGGATTATGTGGAGGAAAGCAGCCGGATTGTATTTTTCGGAGGAGCCGGAGTTTCTACTGAGAGCGGAATTCCGGATTTTCGCAGTACGGACGGGTTGTATCATCAAGAATGGAAATATCCGCCGGAGACCATATTAAGCCACAGCTTTTTCGTAAGCAATACAGAAGAATTTTATCGATTTTATAAGAAGAAAATGCTGTGCCTGGATGCGAAACCCAATGCGGCTCATAAAAAGCTGGCTCAGCTTGAGGAAATGGGGAAGCTGGCAGCCGTTGTAACCCAGAATATTGATGGTCTGCATCAATTTGCCGGAAGCAAGAAGGTGTATGAGCTCCATGGGTCCGTACATCGGAATTACTGCCAGAATTGCGGTAAATTTTATGATGCCGGCTATATGCTGAAATCAGAGGGAGTGCCGCACTGCGAATGCGGCGGTCTGATTAAGCCGGATGTGGTTCTCTATGAGGAAGGGCTTGATAACCGGACCATCCAGGGAGCGGTGGAAGCCATTGCCCAGGCGGATCTTCTGATTATTGGGGGAACATCTTTGGCAGTGTATCCGGCGGCCGGACTGATTGACTATTTTACAGGAAAGCATCTGGTTGTCATCAACCGGGCGGATACGCCCAGAGATGGGAAGGCGGATTTGCTTATACAGGCGAATATAGGAGAGGTGCTAAGTGGAATATAAGGTAGGGGATATCGTAAAGCTAAAAAAGCAGCATCCCTGTGGAAGTTCTGAATGGGAGATACTCCGGGTAGGAGCAGACTTCCGTTTGAAATGTCTGGGCTGCGGCCGCCAGATTATGATTGCCAGAAAGCTAGTGGAGAAGAACACCAGAGGACTTCGAACGCCCAAATAGCGGCGTTCGAGGTTTGTCTTTTTTGTATGTGTATTTTGGGGAAAAGCACTTGAATTTCCGGAAAAAATATGTTATAGTTTGGTTTCGTGATAGATTATTAATTTCCTTGTTTCCTTCACAGAGAGGAAGCCAGAGACCAAAAGGAGGTAAAGCATGAACAAGTATGAATTAGCATTGGTTGTGAATGCAAAGGTAGAAGATGACGTAAGAACAGCCACTGTAGAGAAGGCAAAAGAGTACATTGCCCGTTACGGCGGAACTGTTACTGAGGTTGAGGATTGGGGCAAGAAGAGACTTGCTTACGAGATTCAGCACATGAGAGAAGCATACTACTACTTTATTCAGTTTGAAGCAGATACAACCTGCCCGGCTGAAGTGGAGAGACATGTTCGCATCATGGAAAATGTTGTCCGCTATCTGTGTGTTCGCAAAGACGCATAGACTAAAGGTTTAACCGGAAAGTAGAGGATTGTTAGTATGAATAAAGTGATTTTAATGGGACGTTTGACACGTGATCCGGATGTGCGCTACTCACAGGGTGAGAACGCCACAGCGGTAGCAAGATATACATTGGCCGTAGATCGGAGATTCCGCAGAGACGGAGATCAGACTGCAGATTTTATCGGCTGCGTATCCTTTGGAAGGCAGGCAGAGTTTGCGGAGAAGTATCTGCGCCAGGGCACCAAGATTGCAATTACCGGCCGGATACAGACGGGAAGCTATACCAACCGTGACGGACAGAAGGTCTACACAACGGACGTGGTGGTGGAAGAGCAGGAATTTGCGGAGAGCAAAGCGGCAGCAGGTGAACATCCCGGCGGCTACCAGCAGCAGAGCCCATTCCAGCAGAGTATGCCGGAGCCGGCAGCAGCGGCAGGCGACGGTTTTATGAACATCCCAGACGGCATTGATGAAGAGCTACCCTTCAACTAAATCTGCATGCGCCTCATTGGCGCACCAGCGTTAATAGAAGTCGGGAGTGGTACATGAGGCATCCCTGAACATAGCTTTTCGCTGTGCGGAAAAGGGAACTTTCATAGTAAACCCACATGCACCCCATTGGCGCACCACCATAAATGAAAGTTGGCAGTGGCGCATGGGGAATCCCTGAACTCAGTTTTCTGCTATGCGGAAAAGAAACTTTCATAGTAACAATCGTGGAATGAAAAGAGAGATCATATAAGGAGGTAAAAGCCATGGCTTACACAAAATCCGATAAAGGCGATGCTCCCATGAGAAGAAGAGGCATGGGACGCAGAAGAAAGAAAGTCTGCGTATTCTGCGGAAAAGAAAATAATGATATCAACTACAAAGATGTGAATAAATTAAAGAGATATGTATCTGAGAGAGGAAAGATCCTTCCCAGAAGAATCACAGGAAACTGTGCAAAGCATCAGAGAGCCCTTACAGTTGCTATTAAGAGAGCTCGCCACATCAGCTTGATGCCCTATGTAATGGATTAATAAGAAGAAATAAAATATATTGAGGGTGTACCAAAAGCCGTAAGCCGGTCTGGGACACCCTCTTTTTACATGTATAACCGGAAATTATATGGCAAATATGAAAAATATGTGGTACAATACGGTAATGAGCAGGGGATTTTAAATCCCTGTCTGCAATTTGCGGACACAAGCATTTGACTATGGAGATAAATAATGAAAAAGAAGGTTCATTTAAAGGGCCAATTGAAAAGCTATACCCGGTGGCTCTTATTATTGAGTATTCTGTTGCTTGCTATGAATGCATGTATGTACTCGGTATCCATAAAGGCAGGAATTATGGTATCAGCTTTTCTGGTGATTTATTTGCTGATTGTTATTTTTCTGTATCTGCGCAGCAGAACACAGATTTACAATGAGCTGATTTCCTTTGCAACTCAATATGGCCAGATTCAGAGGAAGCTTCTTAAGGAGCTGGCTCTTCCCTATGCTCTCCTGGATGAGGAAGGGAAGGTCTTATGGGGAAATACGGCTTTTTTTGAAGTCAGCGGGAAGAACCAAAAGAGCCTCCGCAAGTCGATTTCTTGGTTCTTTCCGGAGTTTTCCAAAGAAGAATTTCTTAGTGAGGATGGAGAAGACAGTAAAACCATCCGGTTTTCTACAGAAGAGAGAGACTTCCGGGTAGATATCCGAAGAGTGTATTTGGAGCACATTATGGAAGATAATGCTCTTGTGGAGATGGAAGAAGACGGAAGAACACTGATTGCTATTTATATGTTTGATGAGACAGAGATTAATACGTATATCCGAATGAATAAAGAAGAACGGCTGGTAGCCGGACTGATTTATCTGGATAATTACGAGGAAGCTCTGGAAACAGTGGAGGAAGTGCGCCGCTCTCTTCTGGTTGCCTTGGTGGATCGGAAGATTAACAAGTATATTGGAGCCTTTGGGGGCATTGTGAAAAAGATGGAGAAGGATAAATACTTCATTGCCATCCAGGAAAAGCATGTGCCCATTATGAGAGAGAATAAGTTTGAACTTTTGCAGGATGTGAAGACAGTTAACATTGGAAATGAAATGGCTGTAACCTTAAGTATGGGCCTTGGATTAAGCGGTTCAAGCTTCGCAGAAAACTATGATTATGCCCGTATTGCCATTGATTTGGCTTTGGCGAGAGGCGGTGATCAGGTAGTTACTAAGGAAGGAGAAAGCATTACCTACTTTGGCGGCAAAACTCAGCAGATGGAGAAGGCAACCCGAGTAAAGGCACGTGTAAAGGCCCATGCTCTTCGGGAATTTATTGAGAGCCGAGAGAAAGTGATGGTTATGGGGCACAAGATGGGGGATATGGATTCCTTTGGTGCATCCGTCGGCATTTATCGGGCAGCTAAGGTATTGGGGAAACGAGCCTATATAGTCATCAACGATATTACCAATTCAGTACGCCCCTTAAGAGAAAGCTTTAACGATAATCCGGTTTATGAGACAGATATGTTCCTTCGCAGTGATGAGGCTTTGGAACTGATTGACAGAAATACCGTTCTGGTTGTGGTGGACACTAACAGACCCAATTACACAGAATGCAGTGAACTCCTTGGCAGAACTCCCACGATTGTAGTGCTGGATCATCATCGTCAGACAAATGAACAGATAGAGAATGCTGTGCTGTCCTATATAGAGCCTTATGCATCCTCCGCTTGTGAGATGGTGGCGGAGATTCTTCAGTATTTTGATGAGGGTCTGAAGATTAAGACAACAGAAGCAGACTGCCTCTATGCGGGAATTGTTCTGGATACGGATAACTTTATGAGGAGAACGGGGGTTCGTACTTTTGAGGCGGCGGCATTTTTGAGACGCTGCGGTGCAGATGTAACTCGTGTACGTAAGATGTTCCGCAATGAAATGGTAGAATACAAGGCAAGGGCGGAGGCAGTCCGCCATGCAGAGGTATACCATGGATTTGCTATTTCCGTATGCCCAAATGAGAACCTTGAGAGTCCTACCATTGTGGGAGCTCAGGCAGCAGATGAGCTGCTGGATATTAGAGGGGTTCGAGCGTCTATTGTGCTGACTTATTATCAACATCGTACCTTTGTAAGCGCTCGTTCCATTGATGAGGTGAATGTGCAGATTCTTACAGAGCGTTTGGGGGGCGGAGGCCATATGAATATGGCAGGGGCCCAATTGGACTGCGGCGTGGAAGAAGCTATGGAGATTGTAAAGCATACCATTGAAAAAATGCAGGAGGAAGGAGAATTCGAATGAAAGTAATTTTGATAGAGGATGTAAAGTCCTTAGGGAAGAAAGGGCAGCTGGTGGATGTGAATGACGGTTATGCCCGAAATTTTATTTTGGCAAAAAAGCTGGGCGTAGAGGCAACACCAAAAAATCTGAACGATTTGAAGCTGAAGAAGGCCAATGAGGAAAAGGTTGCCAAGGAGGTCTATGAGGAGGCTGTTGCATTTGCCGAGCGAATCTCTAAGATGGAGGTCAATGTAAGCATCAAAGCAGGAGAGGGAGGAAAGATATTCGGTTCTGTTTCCTCAAAAGAGATAGCACAGGCAGCCCAAGACCAGCTGGGAGTCGAGCTTGATAAGAAAAAGATGCAGCTTCCCAGTCCCATTAAGACAGTTGGGACACAGATGGTACCTATTAAGCTGCATCCTAAAGTGACAGCACAGCTCAAGGTGAATGTAAGAGAAGCATAAGATGGAAGAAGCAATTATCAAACGGACGATGCCTCACAGTCAGGAGGCAGAGCAGTCAGTGATAGGTTCTATGATTATGGACAGGGAGGCGATACTTGTTGCCTCTGAGATTATTACAGGAGAGGATTTTTATCAGAGACAGTATGGCGTTGTCTTTGAAGCCATGGTGGAGCTGTTTAATCAAAATGAGCCGGTAGATTTGGTCACGCTGCAGAATCGGCTTCGGGCCAAAGAGGTTCCGGAAGAGATTAGCAGCATGGAATTTGTACGAGATATTTTAGGCTCCGTGCCTACTTCCACCAATATCAAATATTATGCCAACATTGTGGCAGAGAAGTCTACTTTACGAAAGCTAATTCGGGTAAATGATGAGATCAACAATCTTTGCTATGGTGGAGTGGAGTCCCTGGAAGAAGTCTTGGAGCAGACAGAGAAAAAGGTATTTGATCTGGTGCAGCGGCGGAACAGTGGTGAATTTGTACCTATCAAGCAGGTGGTGCTGAATGCGATTCAGAAGATTGAGGCAGCTTCTAGAACCAAGGGGAACGTTACAGGAGTTGCTACCGGCTTTAAGGATCTGGATTATCAGACATCAGGCTTTCAGCCGTCGGATTTGATTCTGGTTGCGGCTCGCCCTTCCATGGGAAAGACTGCTTTTGTATTAAATATTGCGGGGTATATGGCCTTCCGCAATAATGTGACAGTTGCTATTTTTAGCTTGGAGATGTCTAAGGAGCAATTGGTTAATCGTCTGCTCTCCATGGAATCTGGCGTGGATGCTCAGAAGCTCCGAAATGGAAATCTCACGGACAATGACTGGGAGCGCCTGGTAGAGGGTGCAGAAGGAGTGGCTCGCTCCAATCTTATAATTGATGACACACCAGGTATTACGCTGGCGGATCTGCGGAGCAAATGCCGGAAGTACAAGCTGGAACACAGGCTGGGAATTGTTATGATCGACTATTTGCAGTTGATGACAGGAGGAGGCCGTTCCACTGATTCACGGCAGCAGGAGATTTCTGATATTTCCAGAGGCTTAAAGAGCTTGGCAAGAGAGCTGAACGTGCCGGTGGTGGCCCTGTCTCAGCTTAGCCGTGCGGTAGAGCAGCGGCCGGATCACAGGCCTGTTCTTTCGGATCTCCGTGATTCGGGAGCCATCGAGCAGGATGCGGATATGGTCATGTTTTTGTACCGGGATTCCTACTATAACAAGGATTCGGAAATGAAGAATCTGGCGGAAGTGATCGTGGCAAAGCAGAGGAATGGTCCTATTGGTACAATCAATCTTCTGTGGATGCCGGAGTATACTGCATTTAAAAATTATAGTCCAAGGCCTGTTATGTAAAATGGCCTTGGAATTTTCCATTATATGTAAATTTTTCTTGCAATTCTGTCTAAAACTGTTATAATGTAGAATATGGAAAAAATTTACATATAATCGGAGGGATAAGTATGAGCGAAGTGCGGTATATGATTTCGGATGCGGCTCGGTTAGTAGATGTAGAAGCACATGTACTCCGCTACTGGGAGGAAGAGCTGGAGCTTTCCATTGGCCGCAATGAAATGGGCCACCGCTATTATACAGAAGAAAATGTTCAGCTTTTTAGGCGAATCAGGGAATTGAAGGAACAGGGAGTACAGTTGAAAGCTATTAAGATGCTGATTCCGGACTTGGAGAAAGGTGAGACGGAGATTACCCATCTGCTGGCAAGGGTGGACAGGCTTCCGGTTCCGGCCGAGGGACAGGCAGCAGCCCGAGAGGAAAAGATGCAGCAATTCCAGTGCATTATGAGCCGGCTGATTTCCGAAGCTTTGGAGGATCATACAGAGAAGATGGGGAGAGAGATCAGCACACAAGTCAGCGGCCATGTGATTAAGGAGATGGATTATTTGCTGCGGATGAAGGAAGAACGAGAAGATGAGCGTTTCAAACGTCTGGATGAGGCAATCCGCAGTTCCCAGAAGACTCGAAAAGAACGTGCGCTACTGAAAAAAGAAGAACGGAAAAAACGAAGCTTTTTTGGACAAAGAAAAGGGCAGACTGTGTAGGTCTGCTCTTAATCCGGTTTATGGAAAAGTATATTTTAAAAAAACTTTAATTTTTCACAAGTGCAGTGGCGGATTCCAGAGTAATAACTTCGTATCCCTGATCAAGAAATTCCTGTATAATTGGTTGATTCTGAAGAGATTCCTCATAATCTGTACAGTAAATGACTGTAGGGTACTTTTCAGGGAAAATATTCAGATAAATTTTATAGACAAACTCATCAAAGATACCCCAGCAAGTATAACTTGCACAGGTGGCATCTGTGCACAGATATGCCCAGGGCTCCATGCCCAGAACAAGGAGGGTATCTTCTGGTGTAAGGGAGAGGGATTCCAAATCTATTATGCGCTCGGTATGGAAGGCAGCCATACCAGAAGAAGTATAAAGTCCTTTAGCCGGACCGACATTTACTTGAGTAGTCAACTCGGGCAAAGGCGCTTCGTTGTAAAAGAAGGAGATTCGCAAATAGGCGTTAATGCAGATATGAGCAGTCAACACAGCCATGATACAGCCTGCAGCAGCTTTTCCTATATTGCGTCCAATGGAACTTCCTATTAACAGCTCTTTTAAGAAGGCGCAGAAGAATAAAGCGCCAATCGAACTGCACAGAACAAAAGATGAGGTAATGCAGAGGATACCTGTGTCAGAAGAAAAATGTGAGCACAGGGAGTACAAAACTCCGGGTATGAACCAGAGCCAGAAATACTTTAGCTCCTTTTTGGGAAGCAACCAAAAACATAGAAATTCCAGAAACGCCAATGGCATAACACAGAAATTCGTAGGCACATAGTTCAGAATAAATCCAAAGTAATATAGATAGTAGAGCACTGTAATTGAAGTGGGAAGAATATACCACAGGGCATGAGCCATCCGTTTTTTATCAAGAGAAGAGATAAGGCAGGTAAGTCCGGTACACCATATGAGATAGGGATAGTACTGGTAAATTCTTTTGAGATATGCAGACAGCTTGTGTGTCCATTCAGAGGGATTCTGCTCATGGCCCGGCATTTTAAAATTATAAATAAATGTATGCACTAGATCCCGAAGGGAAGCCCTCTCAAAAAGCATGAATAAAAAAATAGTAAATATCAGAAAAGCTCCCAATGTAATCCATAGAAAAGCAACAAGAGAAAGTTCATCCCATCCACGACACTTTTTCCGCTTACAGAGGATGGCTTGGACTACACAGGCTGTCCCATAAAGGAAGTAAAGGATAACGGCGAAGGGGTTGGATAAAATGCAAAAAGCAAGGCAGATGCCACAGAGAATAAAGTCTCTGACAGGGTGCTTTTTCGGGCCGGCAAGGAGGGCGAAGGTCAGCATGGCAAAACCGAGTCCCATCGTATTGTAGGACAAGGTAACAATATTAAAGGGGGTAAATAAAAGATAAATCAGGCCCACAAAAAAGCTAGCCCATCCAAAACGCTTCAGGCGTAGGAAACATACAAGGGCGACAGCAAGCTGGAATATGGTATAAAGTATCCGCAGATATAAAATAATACCCTCATTAGAACCAACTGCGAGCCGGAAGAGAATATAAAAAGGATAAAGAGGGATACAAGACATTATATGAATTTTCCAGTCTTGAACCAGATAGGCATCGCCCTGAAATAATCGGTAGAGGCAGCCAGAATAGTACATTTCATCATTGTAATTGATGCCATAAAAAGCCCTCCAGACAAAGATCAAACCGATCAGAACAATAAGCCCTGTAAAAGCATAATTTATATATTTGGAATTTTTCATAAACAGTTTTATCCTTTTCATAGAAATTTTCCTTATTATAGCAAAAATGAATCTTGAAGTAAAGCGGACGGCTGATTATAATGAAACTATAAATTTGAGAGGTGGACAGTGTTGAGACGATTACTTTTAGGTATTCTGATATTGGGATTGCTGACAGGGAAGAATGAGAATCAGGCCTTTCAGAATGGAGAGACAGTGGGATTTATGGGAGATAGTATTACCCATGCAGAATATTCAGAAATAAATTATACCCATGTGCTGTACAATTATTATGTGACACATATGCCGGAAGTAGAGATAGAGCTGCGCAATTTGGGAGTGGGAGGTGCCACAGTACTTAACGGTATAGAGTTATATAAGAAAGATCCGGCAGCAGCAGGTTTGGACAGGGTTGTTTTAGAGTATGGAATTAATGGTTTAAAAAGAAATTTGTATGAAAACACAGAGATTTATGAGGAGAGCAGGGAGGAAAGAGAAGAAAATCTGGAAGAGTACCGGGAAAATCTGGCTGTATTTCTGAAAATGCTGGAGGAGGATGGCATAAAGTGTGATGAGATTTATACGACAACTTTGGCGGTCCCCTGTAATAAATACCAGGAGGATGCCGGGGATTCAGATGAATTACAATCTCTGGTGCAGAAGGGATACCAAAGCGTGTCAGATATTACCAGAGAAGTTGCAGAAGAACAGCAAGTTGGATTAATCGAATTTCAGGAGCCTTTGACAGAACTGGCAGAGACTCTGTCTGAGAGGGAGCCAAAAGGAAGTATTATGCAGCAGGATTTGCTGCATGTCAATACGGATGGGCAGATATATCTGGCTTATCTTTTCTTGCAGCAGCAGGGCGCTTTGAGGGATGTTTCCAGTGTTGAGTTTGAGAAGGGAAAGATCTATTCGGAGGATGCGCATGTATCTAATTTGCATTATAAGGATGGGTATATATATTATGACTATCGGTCAGAACGACTGCCGATGGGAGTATCTGATGAATATTATGAGGCAGATGCCAGCCTCGATATTCTTGATAAGCTGAATCGAGAAATAATACAGGTACAGGATCTGCAGGCAGATGCGGTTTATGATATTTATATCAACGGAGAGCGGATTGGAAGCTACAGCGGGAAAGAATTTGCAGAAGGCGTAAATATTGCAAATGTCCGAGAAAATCCGGCTCAGCGGTTTGCGGCTGTTGTAGAACAGATGAATCGGGGAAGAAGGGCGGCAGAACTTGCATACCGGAAGAAAGTACAGGATTTTACAGACTGCGGTTCTGGTGAGGTTACAGAAGATGAGCTTCTGAAAGCTTATGAGATATGGAAAGAAGAAGATACTACGTATCGTAAAAATATGTATGAACTGGTAAGTGAAGAGATTCAGGTTACAGAACGAATAGCTATTGTGCAGCAGGGGGTGGAAGCGCCGGAAGCAGCATTTCGCATTCCGGGGAGGAATTATAAAAAGGTAGCAGCAGCGGTCCTTGCGGTTGGCGCAGTGTTGGGCAGCCTGTTTTACTATTGGAGAAAGAAAAAGAAACAGTAATGAAAGCTCACTACTGCTTCTTCTTTTCCTAAGTTTGATTTTTCCACAGCCAATGTGGAGAAACTTGATTATTCTGCACTGATAGCGCCGGTTGGACATTCTGCTTCGCAGGTTCCGCAATCCAGACAAGCATCAGCATCGATTACGTACTTGCCATCGCCCTCGCTGATCGCCTCAGCAGGACATACAGCTGCGCAGGAACCGCAGTTTGCGCAATCGTCATTGATTACATATGCCATAATACCGATCCTCCTTATACTCTCTCGTTCCGATCCGTTTGGGACCTTACGTGTATTTTAATATAAAGTGCACAATTATACAAGTGGAAAAATAATAAAAGAGAAAATTTGAACAGTAACGGATAAATCCTTGCAAAATAGTCGGAATTACATTATAATAAATTCTGCACTTATGCAGATACTAGTATAACTCACTTTTAACAATCGCATGTTATACTGGGAATACAGATAAAAGGAGGAAGCTTCAGATGGCAAAGATTACCAAGGACATGCTGATGGGTCAGATTCTTCAGGTGGATGAGAATATGGCAGGAATTCTTATGCGGGAAGGAATGCACTGTGTAGGCTGCCCGTCTCATCAGTTTGAATCACTGGAAGAGGCTGCTATGGTCCATGGAATGGATCCGGATGTGTTGACAGCCCGGCTGAATGCATTTCTGGAAGCAGAATAGAAAAACAAAGATGCGCTTAACAGAATGGAGCCAGGACATATTTCTCTATTTATGAGAGAATCGTCCCGGCTCAATTTTGTTAAAGATACTTTTTATACCGGCATCTGCATTTTACTGCTGTACTTATAGAAGTGCGAGCTTCTGTAAAGCCTCGTCCCGAATCATCAGTTCTTCATGCTCTTCCAGATAGGCTTCACTGGCGGTTGCATATTTTTCACTGGAGCCGTATTCGGAGAGAATATTGGAGATCTTATTAAATTCTTCCGGTGTATGGCTGCTCTTTCTTGCAACCAGACAGTAACTGCCGTCCTTCTTTAAGCGGAACAGGGTATTACAGCCGCTATAACAGTTTTCAAGAACATGTGCAGCAGAGATAATCAAATCCAGGCTGGAGAAGAAATACAGGCGTGTTAAATCCAGTTCCTGAGCCAGAGCGATGGCTTTTTCTTCCTGCTCTTCCTGAGTCCCTTCCTTTAGATGACGTTCAATGAGTTTACGGAACATATCCAGCACATTGTCTGCACCTTCCGGAAGAACACTTCCCAATTCGGAAACATCTTCAAAACGATTGTCGCTTCCGGGGGCAAATTTGGAAAAACGGGTATCCAGTTCCTCCGGATCTTCCACTTTTGTAATGATCAGAACGATGCACTCATTGGGAAGAGGAATAGCCTCAATCATCAAGGGAATATTATCTGCTTCGAATCCAAAATCAACAGAAGCCTGCTGCATCATATCGCGGAACAGCTCTTTGGCCTTTTCTGTCCCATATGCCAGTTCACTAAGCTTGATCTGGCGGGTGGCCAAATCGTCTCGGGTTAGTGTACAGCGTATCTGGTTGTCATTCAACTTTTCTATTCTCATAATCACCACATCCAAATCTGAAATCATGTTGTTTATAACTATTATATACATTTTTGAAAGTATATACAATATTTAAAGAGAAGTCAATATGCCAAAAATGCCAATTTTTTTATTAAAATTTTCTAAATTTTTTGATAGGCATGCATTTTTAAAGAAAATCCGAATATAATATACATGGGAGGACCGCCTGCGGAAAGGAGGCGGGGTATTCATATTACATAGGACCTGTGTAAGTCAGGCGTTCGATTCTGATCCACCATTTCGGTGAAACATTCCACGATTGTAAAACAAATATGAAAAAGCAGTCAGGTCTCTCCTGTATATCTATCACGATCTCCTTTTGGAGGAAGCAGCGGCTCTGCGGATTTAGAGCGTGCAAAACGGATCCCCTCTGATGCGGACGCTGGACTGGAAACAGATCCGCAGTGCGGCAGCTTCAAAAACTTAGTGTTTTCTTAAATTTGCAAAATGTCGAAAAATGGGGATGACGTGCGGAAAAAATTCTGCTATTATGGTAGAGAATAGGAGGATTCTGTCATGACAGCAAAGAAGAGAAGAAGAAAGAGGAGATCCAGGGCAAAAAGAAATAATGACAGAAGACAGTTGGTGCCGGTTCTGGCAGCCGTACTGTTGATAGTTATTATCTTGATTGTCATGTTGATTAATTATCTGGTGAAAAAATACAGTCCATCTGATGAACGAATGGACTTATATACATATTTTAATTTGGAGCAGGGAGATCAGGCGGCAATTATTTTGGAGGATGAGCTTACAGAGCTTCGGGCAAGGATTATTGACGGGGAAGCCTATGTGACTACTGATCTCCTGTATGAATATCTGAATTCCAGATTCTACTGGGATGCAAAGGAGAACCTGCTTCTTTATACGACCCCTACAGAGATTATTACTGCTGAGGTGGGAAGTAATGAGTATTCCGTGGCAAAGACAAAATATACAGAAGATTACGTGCCGGTGAAGGTGGACGGAGATACAGCATATGTAGCACTGAAATATATCCAGAAATATACAGCCATGGAATTTGAAGTGATGACTGAAGAAGTGAATCGGGTACACATTCTGAGAAATTTTGGCACTGTGGATACCATATCAGTGAAAAAAGACGCCAGAGTACGTTTTGAACCAAACATTAAGAGTCCGATTCTTACGGATGTAGTGAAAGGAGATATACTCTATGTATTGTCTTCCGATGAAGAGACAGAAGAGTGGACCAGGGTTCGCACCGGCAACGGATTTATAGGGTATATCCGCAATAAGTATCTGGGAGAGACGGGGCAGGAAACCAAAGAACCGAATTATGAAGATCCGGAGTATGCAAGCATTAAGAAGGATTATATCATAAATATGGCATGGCATCAGGTAACCAATGCAGATGCCAATAATACGGTGCTTGAGGCCATTGCCAAGACCAAGGGATTGACGACGATTTCTCCCACATGGTTTTTCCTGAGCGACAATGATGGCAATATTGAGTCTTTGGCAAGCCAGACCTACGTGAATTATTGTCACCAAAACGGAATTGAGGTCTGGGCATTAGTAGAGGATATTGCACACAAGGATACGATTGTGGATTATGAGATTTTATCCAGAACATCTTCCAGGCAGCGGCTGGTAAATAATCTGATTGCCAAAGCGATTGAATTTGATTTGGATGGCCTTAACATAGACTTAGAGTTTATCAGTGCAGAGTCGGCCAAGGCATATGTACAATTTATACGAGAACTTTCCATTATGTGCCGGCTGAATGGTATTGTTCTTTCTGTGGACAACTATGTGCCTGCAGATCATAATCTGTTCTATGACCGAAAAGAGCAGGGAATTGTAGCAGACTATGTGGTAATCATGGGCTATGATGAGCACTATGCCACCTCTCCTGAGGCCGGCTCCGTGGCTAGTATCGACTGGGTACGAAAGGGAATTGAGAATACATTAGAAGAGGTACCTGCAGAAAAGGTGATCAATGCAGTGCCTTTCTATACCAGACTATGGGAAGAGCGGCCTAAGACAGAGGAAGAATTGGCGGAGGAATCGGAAAGTGAGGAATTTGTTCCCTATGTTGTCACCAGCAGAGCTTATGGTATGGATACTATTGAACAGATAGTAGCAGAGCATGGGGCAGAGAAAACTTGGAATGATGAATGCGGACAATATTATGCAGAATATGAAGCAGACGGTAATACCTACAAGGTTTGGCTTGAAGATGAGGAGTCCATTGAACAGAAAGCGGCTCTGATTCGGGAGTATAATTTGGCCGGTATCTCCGCATGGAAGCTGGGCTTTGAGCGGCAGGATATCTGGGATATTATATTGAGATATGTGAATTAATACATGGAATAAAAGAAACCGCCATATATTTTAGAAATGGATATATGGTGGTTTTTTAATGGAGATTTTACGAAGATTAAAAGATCGGCTTATAGGGAAGAGCCGTGTTATGGGGCTGGGAATGGCGGTTCTGGTTCTGGCGAGCGCCTGCTATTTTGCGAGAGGAAGCTTTTGGGAACAGGCAAAAGGGGAGGCGAAACGTTCTGATACCCGACTGGTAATTCTGGATGCCGGACATGGAGGAAATGATCCGGGCAAAATCAGCGTGGATGGAACCCAGGAAAAGGATCTGAACCTGAAGATTGCCTGGAAGTTGAAAGAGCTTCTGGAGCAGCAGGACATTGAGGTGGTGATGACCCGAGAAGAGGATCGGGGACTGTATGATGAAAATGCATCCAACAAAAAGGCCCAGGATATGAAACGGCGCTGTGAACTGATCAATGAGGAACAGCCGGCCTGTGTGGTCAGCATTCACCAGAACAGTTACCATGAAGAGGCAATACAGGGGGCCCAGGTTTTTTACTACGGCACGTCCAAGGAGAGCCAGGACCTTGCGGAGCTGATTCAGGAAGAACTGGTCCGTTTTGCGGACCCGGAGAATCACAGGCAGGCCAAAGCCAATGATACATATTATCTGCTGAAGAAGACGCAGTCTCCGGTTGTGATTGTAGAGTGCGGTTTTTTAAGCAACTGGGAAGAAAATGGAAAGCTGAAGGATGAGGGGTATCAGGATCAATTAGTATGGGCTATACATATGGGGGTTATGAGATATTTGAACCAATAGGGGGGCCAAGAAAAGAAAGCATTTGCTATTCCATAAAAAAATGATATAATTAGGAAAATAAATGAGCATGGAGGTAGCAGAATTATGATAGCGCTAGGATGTGATCATGGCGGTTATGAATTGATGCAGGAAGTAATTGCCTATTTGGATCAGAAGGGATTGGAATATAAGAATTTGGGATGTGACAGCATGGCAGCTGTAGACTATCCGGTTTATGCAAAAAAGGTGGCAAAAGCAATTCTTTCCGGAGAGTGCGAAAAAGGAATTTTGATCTGCGGAACTGGAATTGGAATTTCCATTACTGCCAATCGTTTTAAGGGGATTCGCGCTGCTCTCTGCAGTGACTGTTTCAGTGCGGAGGCCACAAGACAGCATAATGATGCGAATGTTCTTGCTATGGGCGGTCGGGTAGTCGGCCCCGGATTGGCAGTGAAGATTGTGGATACTTTTTTAAATACAGAATTTTCTAATGGGGAGAGACATATAAACAGGGTAAGACAAATGGATGAAGAGTAGGGGGACAGAAGAAGATGTCAAAGGTAGTTGTTATGACACATCCGCTAATTCAGCACAAAATTGGCGTGATCCGACGGGTGGAGACAGGCTCCAAAGATTTTCGGGCCATGATCAGCGAGATTGCAAGCCTGATTACCTATGAGGCAACCAAGGACTTAAGGCTCAAGGACGTGGAGATTGAGACGCCTATCTGTAAGGCTACAGTAAAAGAATTATCAGGAAAGAAGATGGCAGTGATTCCGATTTTGAGGGCTGGTCTTGGAATGGTAGAGGGAATGCTTGCCATGATTCCTTCTGCCAAGGTAGGGCATATCGGCCTATACAGGAATGAGGAAACCTTAGAGCCGGTAGAGTATTACTGCAAGGTTCCGGCGGATTGCAGCGAGCGGGATGTTTTTGTGGTAGACCCTATGCTGGCTACCGGAGGCTCTTCTGTGGCGGCTATTCAGATGCTGAAAGACAGGGGAGTGCGGAATATTCGCTTTATGTGTATCATTGCAGCTCCCGAGGGTGTTAAGCGTATGCAGGAGGCCCACCCGGATGTGGATATTTATGTGGGAGCCATGGATGATCATCTGAATGAGCACGGCTACATTGTCCCTGGTCTGGGAGACGCAGGAGACCGCATTTTCGGAACAAAGTAGAGCCTCTGGGGCTTGAATAGGAGAGAAATATATGGGCGGAAAGAGAAACGACTATATTAGCTGGGACGAGTATTTTATGGGAGTTGCAGCCTTATCCGGCATGCGTTCCAAGGATCCCAGTACGCAGGTGGGGGCCTGTATTGTGAGCCCGAATAATAAGATTTTGTCTATGGGCTATAATGGCTTTCCGAATGGCTGTGATGATGATGAATTTCCCTGGGAGAGAACAGGTGAAGAGAACGAGACAAAATACCCTTTTGTCACTCACGGCGAGTTGAATGCGATTTTGAATTATCGTGGAGGAAGCCTGGAAGGGGCAAAGATTTATGTAACTTTGTTTCCCTGCAATGAATGTGCCAAAGCAATTATTCAGGCAGGAATCAAGACAGTGGTTTATGGGTGCGACAAGTATGCGAGCACGGCTTCGGTTCTGGCCTCCAAGCGGATGTTTCGCGCAGCAGGTGTAGAGTTGGTAGAATATCAGGCTACAGGTCGGAAAATCCAATTGGAAGTATAATAAGCAATAAAATAAGACAGCAGACTTTTCAGGTCCGATGCTCTTGAAGAAAGAGAGAGAACGTGGAAGGTCTGCTGTTTTGTAAGATTTCTACAGAAGCCAATAAGATTCCAGGGAGGGCAGCAGTTTTTGGGAATAGATTTCACGCAGCAAAGCATCCAGACGGCGCATGCAGAGGCAGAGCTGAGTCTGATCCAGTAATCCCTGTTCCATGGCATCGGCAATTTCATCCAGATCCACTACCCGAATCTGACCGGAGGGATAGATAAGCACATCGGCTAAAAGATCGGTAAAAACATAAGTGTCCGTATCCGAATCATAGCTCCAGTCAATAATATCACAATACCAGCAAATCAATTGATCTTCCCGGTTGATAAATTGGCTGATTTTCCAACCTTTATCCAAAAGAAAACACGAAATGCCATGATCCAGATCTTTCTTGGGACGAATCGTATTCCAGCGAGTGACCAATAGCTGTTCCTTGTGTAAGAGAATCTCATCCTGATCCAGACGAATACATTCATTGGGAATCAGCCGCTTCCGATATAATATGGGCTTATCTGTCATGAAAACCTCCTTATGTATTTGTTCCCTCAAGCATCAAGGCAGATGAATGTGCCAGGGATATTTGACTAAAAATTTTTAACGAGTGTCAGAGAATCATGTTTCACAAACTCCCGTTCTTCTGAACGCCGATTGTAATAGGTGCGCTTATAAATATCCGGATCTGGAATCTGCAGAAATTCGGAAGGTGTACAACCAGTAATTTCCTTGAAAACCCGATTAAAAGTTCGAATATTGTTAAAACCGCAGTTGAGCGCAATCTCTGTAAATTTTTGCTCTGTATTGCGAAGCTCATAGGCTGCATGTTCCACTCGTACCAGATTCAGATAGGTAACGAAATTGATGCCCATAAGCTTCTTGAAGATTTTAGAAAAATACCCAGTGCTGAAGTTCATATCTGCAGCCGCATATTCCAGAGAAATATTGTCCGCATAGTGATCGTCTATATAGGAGAGAAGAGACTGAAAATCTGCAAGCATCCGAGTTCTGCGGTTATCAGGTACGGAATTTGTTTCTGCTCTTGGATGAGAACGCTTTAACAAAAACCAGAATGTCTGCAAAGAAGAGATCACGATCTCCTGATAGTAAGGCTTCTTCTGCTCCAGTTCTTCCGAAACAATATCAATGAGTGCTGCCAAACGCTCGGAAAGGCCATAATGTGCCAATTCCTCTTTTGTAACCAGCGGATGCACAAAATGAGGGTTCTCAAAAAGTCCTCCTAAAATAGAAGTGTCAAATATAATAAAATCCAAAGAATTGTCCATATGATGGGAATCGCTGTAATGAATCTGGCCGCTTTCACAGACTGCCAGATCTCCGGCATGGGCTGTGAAATTGACATCTGTAATACTAAGGCGGCAGGAACCGGAGCGCACGTAGATTAATTCGATTTCCTTGTGCCAATGGGCAAGAAAACCGATATTTTTATAGTTGGAATGCCAGACCATAAAATCGGAATCGTAGCTGCGTACTTCATGAAAAGCTTTCATTCTCCCGTTTCCTCTCCTCTAAGTTGACGAAATTCATAAAAGAAATTAATATTTATAGTGAAAGTATAACAATTAGTACAAAAAATGTCCAGATATGAATCGAAATTTACGTGCAATTTTCTGAAAAATATTATATAATGAAAACACCTAAGAACGGAGCGGACGTAACTCCGCTTTTATAAAAAATTATAAAACGAGTATGGAGGGTATGTAAAGTGGCAAAAAGCAGATTAGTAGGCGATTATCCTGTGATTGGCATTCGGCCGACCATTGATGGCAGAAGAGGCGTTCTGGATGTAAGAGGCTCTCTTGAGGAGCAGACCATGAACATGGCAAAATCAGCAGCAAAGCTGTTTGAAGAGAATCTTCGCTATTCCAACGGCGAGCCGGTAAAGGTTGTTATTTCCGAGACTACCATTGGACGCGCAGGAGAATCCGCAAGATGTGCAGCGCAGTTCAAAAAGGAAGGCGTGGACATTACCTTAACCGTCACACCCTGCTGGTGCTATGGATCTGAGACTATGGATATGGATCCCATGACCATCAAGGGCGTATGGGGCTTTAACGGAACAGAGCGTCCCGGCGCTGTTTATCTGGCATCCGTACTGGCCACTCATGCACAGAAAGGCCTGCCGGCATTCGGCATCTATGGCCATGATGTTCAGGAAGCGGATGACACCAGCATTCCTGAGGATGTAAAGGAGAAGCTGCTCCGGTTCGGTCGTGCCGCAGTTGCAGCAGCAACTATGAGAGGCAAGTCCTACCTGCAGATCGGTTCCATCTGTATGGGAATCGGCGGCTCCATCATTGACCCGGCTTTTATTGAAGAATATCTGGGCATGAGAGTAGAGTCTGTAGATGAGGTGGAGATTATCCGCCGGATGACTGAGGGCATCTACGACGAGGAAGAGTTCCAGAAAGCTCTGAAATGGACGAGAGAGAAGTGCATTGAGGGCTTTGACAAGAATCCGGAAGAGATTCAGAAGACCAGAGAGCAGAAGGATGCTGACTGGGAGTTCGTAGTAAAGATGATGGTTATCATCAAGGATCTCATGAGCGGAAGCGACAAGCTGGATCCCAAGTTCTCAGAAGAGGCTATCGGACACAACGCAATCGCAGCAGGCTTCCAGGGACAGAGACAATGGACAGACTTCTATCCCAACTGTGATTTTCCGGAGGCAATGCTCAATACTTCCTTTGACTGGAACGGAGCAAGAGAGCCCTATGTTCTGGCAACAGAGAATGATACACTGAACGGACTTGGCATGCTGTTTATGAAGCTTCTGACCAACCGTGCTCAGATTTTTGCGGATGTTCGTACTTATTGGAGCGGAGATTCCGTGAAGAGAGCAACCGGCTATGAGATTGAAGGGAAGGCAAAGGATGCGGACGGATTTATCCATCTGATTAATTCCGGCGCGGCTTGTCTGGATGCATGCGGAGAGGCGAAAGATGAGAACGGCAATCCCTGCATGAAGGAATGGTGGAATGTAACGGAAGCAGATCAGGAAGCAATCCTGAAAGCAACCACCTGGAATGCTGCTGACAACGGATACTTCCGGGGCGGCGGATATTCCTCTCGTTTCGTAACCAATGCTGAGATGCCGGCAACCATGATCCGTCTGAATCTGGTGAAAGGCTTGGGACCGGTTCTGCAGATCGCAGAGGGCTGGACCTTGAAGCTTCCTGAGGAAGTGACCGACAAGCTCTGGAAGAGAACCGACTATACATGGCCCTGCACATGGTTCGCTCCCAGATGTACCGGCGAAGGCGCATTCAGGACTGCTTATGATGTAATGAACAACTGGGGCGCAAATCATGGCGCTATCAGCTACGGCCACATTGGTGCGGATCTGATTACTTTCTGCTCCATGTTAAGAATTCCGGTTTGCATGCACAACGTACCGGAGGAGAAGATCTTCCGCCCGGCAGCTTGGAATGCATTTGGTATGGATAAAGAGGGACAGGACTACAGAGCATGCAAGGCTTATGGCCCGCTGTATAAGACGATTCGGTAATTTAAAAAGTATATTAATGGAATACCGCAGACACACAAAAGCGTGTCTGCGGTATTGCTCTGTCTGGGAACAGCTCTGAAATTTAAAAACATAGATAGATTACTCTTCAAAATAATCAATGGTATCTTCCGTGGCAATCGTGATGGGGATTTTCATATAATACCCATTCGGCTTTTGGCGCTTGATGATATAATCGAAAAGAATCTTTACAAGCTGGTAGCCTTGATTGGATGCATTCTGTCCAATTGCAAAGTCTACGGTTCCATTCTGAAGAAGTGTAATTGTATCAGGAACAAGATCGTGGCAAATAACTTTTAGCTTTTCTGATTTCCTGGCAATGTCCAAAGCTCGTCCGACGCCAATAATTCCACCGCCTGTAATATAAAGTCCCTTTAGTTCGGGATACTTATTACAGTATTCCAAAGTGATTTTAAAAGCCTCCTCTTTGTGATCTTGATTTTCGCGGATTTCCACAATATCAAAATTAGAATATTTTTGCTTCAGCTTTTGCTGAAAACCCTCTAAACGGCATTGGTGACAAGAGAGATTGTGAGAACTGATAATAATTCCAATCTGCCCTCCGCAAGGAAGAAGGCGCCCCATTAAGCCTGCGGCAACAGCGCCGCCCTGGACATGATCCTGTCCCAAGAAACAGAGATCGTGTATTCCGTCAATCTTTGAGTTGAATGTTATAATAACAATACCCTGTTCCGTAAGCTGATTGATTTTGGTCTTTACCTGCTCGTCGTCAATGGGGAATACGGCAATTCCATCATAACTATCTGTGCTCATATCCGTGAGAAGATTTACTAGCTCCGCAGGCTCCAGTGTGGCCAGCATTTTTACGGAAATGTCTAAGTTAAAAGGGGCAAATTCCTCTTTGGCCTGATTGATTCCCTTTAACATAGCCTGAATATAAGGGTTATAGTCCGGTGTGAGGATGATACCAAGTTTTGTGGGTTCCTTGCTTTGGACCAGAGCTTTTCCAAGAAAATTAGGCTGATAATTTAGTTCTTTAGCAATTTGTAGAACCTTTGCTTTTGTTTCGGCTTTGACTCCGGGACGATGATTCAGGACTTTATCAACAGTGCCGCGAGAGACATTTGCCAGTTCTGCGATTTGTTTGATTGTTACACCCATATTGTGCCTCGTTTCATGATGGTTTTTCTGTCATAAGCCATATATTAAAAAGAATATCAAAGAATTGTGCTCGTGTCTAGAAAAAGATCCGAAAAAATAGTAGGCTATTTTTATTATCAGCGTATTAGAAGAGATTTTTGTACAAATTGAATAAAAATATTGTAAATAATTATAGAAAATGCCGATTGAATATATATTTTTATAGTGATATAATAAGCCTACGGTTAGAGCACGAGCACAAAAAATGCTAGAGTAAGTTGGTAAATATATGTAAAACTGTGATATTACGGAAAAATTTTATTTTCAAGAAAAGATTGCACGAGCACAATACGAGAGGAGAAAACAATGAAATTTGGAATGGGACATGCTTATTGGGGAACAACTTGGCAGTGTGATTTGGAAAAGTATAAGAGAGTGGCTGAAAAGTTGTCAGGATTTGGTTTCGATATGTTAGAAGTTACGGCAGATCATATATATCATATGAATGAAACGGAACTAAATGAGCTGGATGCGATTGGGAGAAATTATGGACTTACTTTTTCTACAAATAGTGGTCCGGCAAAGCAGTATGATTTATCTTCTCCCGAACCGGAAGTAAGAAGAAATGGGTTGGAATATTTTAAGGAGATTATAAAGAAAATGTCTATAATTCATTCTCCGGTATTGGCAGGAGCTATTTATTCCTTTTGGCCTACGGACTTTGTGGAAACAGACAAAAAGGCGGCTTGGGAAAGAAGTATTCCAATGCTGAGAGAAGTAGGAGCTGTGGCCGATGATCTGGGAATTGAATGTGCGTTGGAAGTGCTTAATAGAAACGAGACATATATCTTAACAGACTGCCAAGAGGCCATTGCATATTGTGAAGCAATTGGGAAAAAGAGTATTAATATTCTTCTGGATACTTACCATATGAATATTGAAGAAGATGATATGTGTAATGCAATTCGCAAAGCTGGCAGTATGTTGGGGCATTTTCATGTGGGTGAGGCGAATCGCAAGCTTCCGGGAATGAATGAGACCATTAACTGGGAAGCCGTAGGCCAGGCGTTGCGGGATATAGATTATAAAAAGGGCGTTGTTATGGAGCCCTTCTTGAAGCAGGGTGGAGAAGTAGGAAGAGATTGCCGGGTTTGGAGAGATTTGAGCAATGGGGCGGATGAAAAGACACTGGATGAATATTTGAAAAATTCATTACGGTATTTGAAGAGCAAATTTGAACCTGCCAGTTAATTTTTTATAAGTGATTAATGAGAAAGTACTCCGAAAGCTGTTTAAATGTGATATGGAAAAAGAATAAAAGGAGGAGCGTTCGTGGAACAATGGCGTTTGGAGGTAGACAACCTTCATAAAAGATTTCCGGGCGTGTATGCGGTAAAGGGTGTCAGCTTTCAGATTGCACCGGGTGAGGTACATGCACTGGTAGGGGAAAACGGAGCAGGAAAATCCACGTTGATGAAGATGATTACCGGAGAGTATAACCCGGATGAAGGAGTTGTACGGCATAATGGAAAAGAAATCCACCCCAAATCCATTTCAGATTCAATAAAGGAAGGGATTGCCATGATTCATCAGGAATTGGCACCTCTTCCGGAAATGAACATCGCACAGAATATTTTTCTGGGCGAGGAAATTATGAATGGGAAATTTTTGAATGACAAGGAGATGTATCACCAGGCAGAGGAGATTTTGAAAGATTATGGGCTTGTATTTACACCTCAAACAAAGGTGAAGCATCTGAGTGTGGCGCAGATTCAAATGCTGGAGATAATCAAGGCAGTAAGAAAGAATGCGGACATTATTATTATGGATGAACCCACATCGTCTCTGTCGGATGAAGAATCACAGAAGCTGTTTCGTTTGATACATGAACTCACGGAGAAACAGGTTTCCGTTATTTATATTTCCCACCGATTGGAAGAGATTCTGATGCTTACGGATCGAATTACGGTATTAAGGGATGGCCAGTTTATTAAGACCGTATCCGCACAAGGAGTAACACAGGATGACCTGGTGGAAATGATGGTGGGGCGTTCTTTGGACAATATCTATCCTAAAGAAGTGGTTCCAATCAAAGAGCCGGTATTAGAGGTTCGTAATTTTACTTCTAAGGATGTATTTGAGGATATTTCTTTTACGGTACATGCTGGTGAAATTTTGGGCTTTTCCGGACTGGTTGGAGCCGGAAGAAGTGAAATCATGAATGCTATTTTTGGAATCGACAAAGTAGATTCCGGTGAACTTTATATGGGAGGGCAAAAGATAACAATTCGAAATCCCGGTGATGCAATTGCGAACAAAATTGCTATGGTTAGCGAGGATCGAAAGGTAAGAGGGCTTGTTCTTTGCCGTTCCATTAAAGAAAATATTTCTCTGCCTAATCTTCAAAAGCGGCATCCGGGAGTATTTATTAATGGAAATAAAGAGAAAAGAGAGGTTGAAGAGTATAGCAATGCGTTGGCCACAAAGTGCTCATCTATTCAAATGTCTACGGGAAACCTGAGTGGTGGAAATCAACAGAAGGTGGTTATTGCCAAGTGGCTGATGTCGGAACCTAAGGTCCTGATTCTGGATGAGCCGACCAGAGGAATTGATGTTGGAGCGAAATTTGAAATTTATAAAATTATGTGTGATTTGGCCAAGAAAGGTATTGCGATTATTATGATCTCTTCCGAACTTCCGGAGGTTATGGGCATGAGTGACAGAATTCTGGTTGTATCAGGCGGAAAAATAACCGGAGAATTTAATAGAGATGATATTGAAAGCGGAAAGATAACTCAAAAGACTCTTTTGAGCAGTGCGCTTCAGGAGGTATAGGAGGAGAAGATGGAACAGAGTAAGTTTAACATGGAATTTGCCAGAAAATATGGAATTTTGATGGTTCTGGTGGTGATGTGGATTCTTCTGATGATAGTATCGCCTACATTTCGAACAACAAAAAATGCAGTTAATATTTTGCGACAGGTATCTGTAAATGGAATTATAGCGATCGGAATGACCTTTGTCATTATGACGGGAGGAATTGACCTGACGGTAGGTTCTTTGGTGGCGGTAGCCGGTGTTGTGTCAGGAAGCATTCTGGTGGCAAATCCATCTAATGTAGCAGTTGCGGTAATAGCAGGCATTGTGATTTGTGCACTTTTTGGAGCGATGAACGGATTTTTTGTTGCATATATGGGTGTGCCGCCCTTTGTGGCAACACTTGCCGGAATGACAATTGCCAGAGGATTTGCATATGTATATTCCGATGGAAAACCTTACACGCTTGCATCGGAGGGATTCAGCTTAATCGGTAAGGGTATGACACCCATTGTGATTTTTGTCATTATTTTGATTGTGTGCCATATGTTTCTTTCCAAAATGAAATTTGGCCGATATATTTATGCCGTAGGCGGCAACGTAAAGGCGGCAGAAGCTTCCGGTGTAAAAGTAAAGCATATTTTGATGAAGGTTTATATTTTGAGTGGAGTGCTGACGGGAATAGCGGGAATTGTTCTGGCATCCAGAACAAATTCCGGGCAGCCGGCCGTAGGAACCGGGTATGAGACGGATGCAATTGCGGCTGCTGTAATCGGAGGCACTAGTATGACGGGAGGAATCGGAACGATTCCCGGAACTTTAATCGGGATCCTGATTATTGGTACACTGAATAATGGATTGAATTTGCTGGATGTATCTTCCTATTATCAGCAGATCATCAAGGGACTGATTATTTTGGGAGCTGTTTGCTTTGATATTATGTCTAAAAAAATATCAAAGTAGATAATAAAAAAGAAAGGTGAGAAAATTATGAAAAAGAAAGTTTTAGCAGCAATTATGGCAGGAGTGATGCTTCTTGGTTTGACGGCATGCGGCTCCAAAGAGCAGGCACCGGCAGAGACGGACACACCGGAAACAGGTGCAGCAGGTGAGACGGAAGAGCCGGCAAATGAGGAAAACGCTTCCGGAGGTGAAACCATCAAAATTGGGGTTTTGATGAAGACAATGTCCGATACATATTCCAATAAGCTGGGTGAGGCTATTCAGGCATATGCGACAGATACATATTCCGAAGTAGAACTTTATCTGATGGATGGACAGGCTGACATTGCAAAGCAGATTTCTCAAGCAGAGGACTTGATTGCGAAACAGGTAGATGTCATCATATTGAATCCTCAGGATGCAGATGGTTCCGCACAGGTTCTGGATTTGGCTGCGGACGCAGATATTCCGGTTATTGAAGTTAATACGGAAACAACACGTACAGATTATGTATCCTTTGTAGGCTCTGATGACAGACAGGCCGGAGAAATTATGGGCAATTTTGTAATGGAACAGCTTGGTGCGGATGGCGGACAGTATGCAATTTTGGAAGGTGAGATGGGGCAAAGCGCACAGCTTCTTCGCTATGAGGGCTTAGAGAACACAATCCTTGCAAATGAAGCCTTTGACTGTGCCGCAACGCTTTCTGCTAACTGGTCCAGAGATGAGGCTATGGCGACTACGGAGGACTGGCTTGGAAAGTATGCGGATTTGAAGGCAATCATTTGTGAGAATGATGATATGTCTATGGGCGCTTTGCAGGCAGCGGAATCTCAGAATAGAGAATTGGTTATTATTGGAACAGATGCAATTCCGGATGCTCTGCAGGCTGTAAAGGACGGACGACTTTCCGGAACGGTACTTCAGGATGCTGACACGCAGGCGAGCACATCTGTTGATGTGGCTGTTAAAGTTGCGAAGGGCGAGACTGTGGAAGCACGGTATGATGTTCCCTTCCAGCTGATTACAATTGATAATGTGGATGACTTTATTGAATAAAATAGAATAGTATAGGCGTAAAATGCCCCGCTGTCAAAAACAATTAGTTTGTGTCGGCGGGGTTGTTTTTAACTTACCTTATATTATAGGCAAGGAATATTAACCAATTTGTAACATTCATTTAAACGAAATGGACTAACGGCGGGGTGAAACTGAGTTGACAAACCGCCCCGGCTATAGTAGGATGAAAACAGAAAATTTCGGAAAAACATAGGAAAATAAGTAGAGCAGGAGGATGTGGATATGTCATTTGTAACATCAGAGAAAATGCTTCTGGATGCCCAGAAAGGCGGCTACGCAGTAGGAGCATTCAATGTAGAAAATATGGAGATGGTGATGGCTGTCATTGCAGCGGCTGAGGAGCTTCATGCGCCCCTTATGCTTCAGACTACGCCGTCTACCGTAAAGTATGCAGGTCTTGATATGTATTTGGCTAACGTAAAGACAGCAGCTAAAAGGGCAAAGGTTCCCGTTTGCATGCATCTGGATCATGGAGACAGCTTTGATCTGGCTATGCAGGCCCTGAGAGTTGGCTACAGTTCTATTATGATTGACGGATCTCATAATGTGTTTGAGGAAAACATTGCAGTTACAAAGGCAGTGACAGATGCCTGCCGTCCGTCCGGGGTGCCTGTAGAGGCAGAGCTTGGCAAGGTAGGCGGCAAGGAGGATGATTTGGACGGCGGCAATGGCGGCTATACGGATCCTATGGAAGCAAAGGAATTTGTGGAGCGCACAGGAGTTGGCTCCCTTGCGGTAGCCATTGGAACGGCTCATGGTGTATATAAGGGAGAACCGAAGCTGGATCTGGATCGCCTGGCTGAGATCCGTAAAGTAGTTTCTATTCCGTTGGTCCTTCACGGAGCAAGCGGTCTTTCGGAGGAAGCGGTGAAGGAAAGTATCAAGCGTGGAATCTGCAAGGTGAACTTTGCCACAGAGCTGCGAATTGCTTATACGGACGGCGTGAAGGAATTCCTGGCGGCAAATCCGGATGCTTTTGATCCGAAGAAGTATGGCAAGGCAGCTATGGAGCATGTGAAGGAGATTGTAAAGCTTCGCATGAAGATGTGCGGCTGCGATGGAAAAGCAGAATAAGGCAGGAAGCAGGAAAGGGAGCAGAACATGAAGGTTCATCAGCTGGAGCAGTTTTACAAAGAGAATGTCGGCCGTTTTAAAGAACAAATGAAAAAACAGGAAAAGGAGCGGTTGGAACAGGTAAGAAAGCAGGTTCGTGAGGAACAGAAAGCGCTTTATGAAAAGAAGCTCCAGGAGTCCAGAGAAGCCAGACAAAGAGAACTTCGTCTGATACAGGAAGAGCTGATGCGGATTACAGAACAGGCAGCAGGACTGAAAGCTCAGATTGATAGAGCTTTAGTGGGAAAAGAAGAGTAATTACAGAGTGGGTGCCGCTTTAGAAGAAACTTTTGCGGCGCCCTCTTTTGCCATATAGAAAAGGGAAAGAAAATGATAGCAGATAAAAAAACAATAGATCGAAAAAAGGTGCAGCATTTGATTTTTATCGGTTTGTTTCTTTTGATAGAGCTCTTTTTAATCAGGCGCAGCTTTTATGGCTTTAATACAGCAGATGAGATGTATTATATAGGAACATCGGAAAGAATATATCGAGGGGAGAAGCTGTTGATTGATGAATGGCATCCCTCGCAGCAGCTCTGCAGTTTTTTGCTGCATCCAATCTATGGTCTTATTCGCACAATTATGGGCACTACAGAGGGAATTGTTATAGCCAGCCGTTTTTTATATCTTGTGTTTGAAGGTATGATTACAGTGCTGCTTTATCTGCGCTTTCAGCGCAGAGGAGCTGTGTCCTATGGTCCGGCTTTTTTGTTTTTGATATTTGTTCCCTTTGGCATTTGTGCTATGTCCTATAATTCCATTGAATTTGGGATATTGACATTGCTGTTAGCCATGCTTTCAGCGCAAATGGAACATTCGGTGCCGGAATATCTGTTTTGCGGGATTCTTATGGCGGCGCTTGTCTTGGCTAATCCTTTTGCGCTCCTTATGTATGCAGCTTATGGATTGATTTGCCTGGGGATAACGGTTCTAAATCAACGAAAAAAGAAGAAGACAGAAGGAGCTCTTTGCTTTAAAAATTTTTTGTGGATGACTTTGGGCGCCGGAATCATTTTAATACTTTTTGTACTTTTTGTATTTCAGCGCGGGACTTTACAAGAGTTAGTCGCCAATGTGCCTTATGTTATAGGGGACCCGGAACATCAAAATGCAGGTCTTTGGTATAAAACAAAACGTTATTTTGAATTATGCTTTAAGAGCTATCGGTATATGTTTTGCGGGTTGAGTCTGATTTATTTGGCAACCCTGTTAGATAGAAAACGCTGTGAACACAGTGTGGCATATATGCTTTTGGCTTCCGCAGCTGTTTTCCCAAGTATGGTTTATTACGGATTTATTGCTGAGCATATTCCGGTCAATTACCAGATGCTCCCTCTGGCATTCTGGTGCCTGGAAGCCTATTTTGTTACAAAGAATAAAGAACAAAGGCTATTCTATGGCTGGTACATGCCTGCCATGATTTTTACTATGATTGTGCAGTATGCTACAGATACGGGAATTGTTAATATCAGTGCGGCTTACAGTCTCTGCTCTTGTGTGGGGCTCGTGTTTGCTGCTCAGTGGCTGAAAGAAATATGGGACAGGGATGAAGGCAACTGGCTTTTTCGGCGCAAGGCAGGAGCGGGGCTTGTTTTTACAATTGTGTTTTTGCAATTTTTGGGAAGCTTTTATCTGCGGATGACATATGCATGCGGAGATGAACGCATGCCGATGCTTACTCAGAAAATGGAGAGAGGTCCCTTGAAAGGGGTTTATACTACAAAAGAGACAGCCAAGTGGTATGGAGAGGTATTGGAGGAATTGGACAGCCTGAATTTGACAAAAGAGGATCAACTGATGGTTTTTGGCGTGGCGCCATGGATCTATCTCTATATTGAGGCAGGCTGCGGCAGTTACTCTACCTGGCAGGTTTATGAGGGAAGTACGCAATTGTACGATTATTATACTTTGCATCCAGACAAATTTCCCAATGTTATCTACATGGCTCACTGGGCAGACATTTTCCTGGATTGTGAACTGTCAGAGCCTTTTAAGGAGAGAGGATATGAAGTAGTGTACAGAGGGACCGGAACCGTGATGATGGCACCAGAGCGGTCCTGGCCCGGGAAACAGACAGATGTTTGAGTGAATAAACAGAAAGGCGCTTAATGATGGAAAAGGTATTAGATGGGGATCGGAGAAGAGAGGAAATCATACGGATACTGGCAGACAGCGTTAGCCCGGTTTCGGGAACAGAGCTTGCCAGAAGGCTCCAGGTGAGCAGGCAGGTTATTGTACAGGATGTGGCTCTTTTAAGGGCTGTTAATAAAAACATTCTTTCCACCAACAAGGGCTATCTTCTGTTTGAACCTGGCAGGGGAGCAGGGGAATGCAGAAAGACGGTGTGTGTTCGCCACACAACAGAGCAGGTGCTGGAGGAATTTTATGCGATAGTGGACTTGGGAGGAAAGATTCTGGACGTAGTGGTTGAACATGAGCTTTATGGGCAGATAGCGGTGGACCTTATTATAGCCAGCCGGCAGGATGCAGATGAGTTTTATCAAAAAATGCAGGAAAATCGGGCAAAGCCTTTAAAGGAGCTGACAGAGGATGTCCATTATCATACGATTATAGTAAAGGATAAGGCGGCTATGGAGCGGATTGAGAAAGCGTTGGAAAAGAAAGGATTTTTAATGGAAGGTTGACTTTCGCCATTAGGTATGATAAGCTGTCTCTTGACTGACAAGACAGTTGACGTTACAACTGTGAAATGCTGAAAAGAGGAGCGGCTATGGAAAAATTAAAAAAGGTATGCAATCATATTTTTATTGACGGACTAAGCGGTATGGCCTTGGGTTTGTTTGCCACCCTATTAACAGGTACAATTATTCAACAGATTGGACTTCTTATAGGGGGGAATGCAGGGAATACGGTTTATTTCTTCGGAAAAATGGCGGCAGCTGTAACAGGAGCAGGGATTGGTGTGGGTACGGCCTGCAAATTTAAAGAAAGCCCACTGGTAGTTTTATCTGCGGCAACAGCAGGTATGATGGGAGCCTTTGCGTCCAATATTCTGGCAGGTAAGGTTTTGGTGGAGGGAGCCATTGTTCTGTCTGGGCCGGGCGAGCCGCTGGGGGCTTTTATCGCAGCTCTTGTGGGAATTGAACTGGGACATCTTGTATCAGGAAGGACAAAGGTTGATATTCTGGTAACGCCGCTTACGGTGATTTTGTCTGGCTCAGTGGTCGGACTTATTCTTGGGCCTCCTATCAGCAGCTTTATGGGAGCACTGGGAGCCGTAATTAACTGGGGAACGATACAGCAGCCTTTCCTGATGGGTATTATCGTGTCTGTCCTGATGGGCATGATTTTGACACTTCCTATAAGTTCTGCAGCCCTGGGGATTATTCTGAACCTATCCGGAATTGCAGCAGGTGCGGCAACCATTGGCTGCTGCTGCAATATGGTGGGCTTTGCGGTGGCAAGCTTTCGGGAGAATAAGGCGGGCGGTTTGCTGGCGCAGGGCTTGGGAACTTCTATGCTTCAGGTGCCGAACATTCTCCGCAGGCCGGTTATCTGGATTCCGGCCATTCTTTCCAGTGCCATTTTAGGTCCTATAGGAACCATGGTTATGAATATGCAGAGCAATGCATCCGGTTCCGGAATGGGAACCTGCGGATTGGTAGGCCAGATTATGACCTGGCAGGTAATGGCGCCTATAGAGGGGCCGGCAGTTACGCTTATCAAAATTCTTGTAATGCATTTTGTTCTTCCGGCAGTTCTGACACTGGCAATTTCTGAGTTTATGCGGAAAAAGGGCTGGATTCATTATGGTGATATGAAACTGGATTTGTAAAAAAATATAGTGGATATTCTGATCTGGGGCTGTTCTGTTTAGAACAGCCTTTTTGCTAAAATGAAATAATTTAGAAAAAATTTATATTTTTTATAATACTTTTTCTACAAGTGTTCCATATCCATGCTATAATAAAACTATTATGAAACTTCGCACAAAACTAATTATTACATTTCTGATTTTGATCTTAGTTCCGGTTCTGTTCACAGGAGCTGCTTTTTATGGTTTTGGAAAATATCAGATCAAATCCATAGAGGAGCTTTATGGTGTTGAGAATCCTACCTATGAGACATTCTCTAATACAACTGCTATGCTTAGCAGAGCTACACAGATTGTCTATGAGGGGATGCGGCAGAAGCTGGAAGAAAGTCCGGCGGCTTTTGAAGATCCGGAGTACTTGGCTTCTGTCAATGCAGAACTGGAGACTCGCCATTCTTTTCTGGTAGTGCGTAAAGGTGATACCTACATTTATTGCGGCAGAGAAGGAGCGCAGGAGCAGTTGTTTTCCATGCTGCCGGAATATGAAAAGTATACAACCTCCCAGGATACCGGGATTTATGTGGGCGGAAATGTGCAGGTGCTGGCAAAGCAGCTGGACTTTACTTTTCCGGACGGCGCAGAGGGCAGTGCGTTCATTATTACATCTCTGCGAAGCATGATACCGGAGATGGAATCTCTGATATTGGATATGGTATTGACCATCTTGCTGGTTTTGGTATTTACCAGTGTAATACTGACGGCATGGATTTATAAAAGCATTGTTACCCCCATTCATCACCTACAAGTGGCAACGAAAAATATTACAGAGGGAAATCTGGATTTTGAGATGCCGGCAGGGGGAGATGATGAGATTGGCGAGCTCTGTACAGACTTTGAGGAAATGCGCAGAAGGTTAAAGGAGTCTGCGGAGGAAAAGGTGGAATCTGAACGTCAGAATAAAGAACTTATCAGTAATATTTCTCATGACTTAAAGACACCTATTGCGGCGGTGAAAGGTTATGTGGAGGGCTTGATGGATGGAGTGGCGGATACGCCAAAGAAGCAGGAAAAATATCTTCGAACCATCTACAACAAGGCAAACGATATGGACCGGCTGATCAATGAACTGAGTTTTTATTCCAAGATTGATACCAACCGCATTCCTTATACCTTTGAGAAGATCAATGTGAATGCTTATTTTGCGGACTGTGTGGAAGAACTGTCCATAGAGTTGGAGGAACAGGATATTGAGTTGTCCTATTTTAATTATGTGGAGGAAGAAATTCAGGTAATTGCAGATGCAGAGCAGATTAAGCGTGTAATAAATAACATTGTTGGTAATTCTATCAAATATATTGACAAGCCCAAGGGTATGGTCAACATCCGGGTGAAAGACGTTGGGGACTTTATTCAGGTGGAGATTGAGGATAATGGAAAGGGAATTGCAGCCAAGGATTTGCCCCAGATCTTTGATCGCTTTTATCGGGCGGATGTTTCCCGCAATTCCTCTAAGGGAGGAAGCGGTATTGGACTTTCCATTGTGAAGAAGATTGTGGAGGATCATGGGGGCCAGGTGTGGGCTACCAGTAAAGAGCATACAGGTACAGTGATGTATTTTGTCCTTAGAAAATATCAGGAGGTTCCGATAACATGAGTAGAATATTGATTATAGAAGACGAAGAATCCATTGCAGATCTGGAGAAGGATTATCTGGAACTGAGCGGCTTTGAGGTTGAGATTGAAGGAGAGGGGACTAGAGGGCTGGAGAGGGCTCTTAATGAGGACTTTCAATTAGTGATTCTGGATTTGATGCTGCCGGGGGTGGATGGATTTGAGATTTGCAGGCTGCTCCGGGAGGCAAAGAATACGCCGATTATTATGGTTTCTGCTAAAAAGGATGATATTGACAAGATCCGTGGTCTGGGTCTGGGAGCCGATGACTATATGACAAAGCCATTCAGTCCAAGCGAGCTGGTGGCCAGAGTGAAGGCTCATCTTACCCGTTATGAGCGGCTGGTCAGCAGCAATGTGAAGGAAAATCAGGTGATCGAGATCCGCGGGATAAAGATTGACAAGACGGCTCGCCGGGTATGGGTGAATGGAGAGGAAAAGAATTTTACTTCCCGGGAATTTGATCTTTTAACCTTTCTTGCGGAAAATCCCAACCATGTGTTTACCAAAGAAGAGCTGTTCCGTCAGATCTGGGATATGGATTCCGTTGGCGACATTGCTACTGTGACAGTGCATATTAAGAAAATCCGTGAAAAGATTGAATTTAATTCTACAAAACCCCAATACATTGAGACAATATGGGGTGTAGGATACCGCTTTAAAGTGTAATAGATTGTAAGCCCTGCATATAAAAAGCGCTTCCAAGGCCGTACGGCTTTGAGAAGCGCTTTTTATCAGTCGTCTAAAATGGGCTGTCGGGCCTCGTATTTTTTCACAAGAGCCTGAATCCGATCATAGGGATCCAGCAGATCGCTGATGGACACATCATGATTCAAGGTATCAATAAGAAGAGCAATATATTTGCTCATATCGCAATTAATATAATAAGGGCGCTTCAAAAGCTCTGGTGTCTGGTAAACCAGATTTGTAGTGAGGACCCGGGAGATAATACCTTTCTCATAGGCCTCATCAAACTGATTCAGTCCATTGGTAAACAAACCAAAGGTGGAGAAGACAAAGATTCGTTCAGCTCCGCGTTTTTTCAGTTCACCAGCCACTTCTAACACGCTGTCTCCGGAAGAAATCATGTCATCCACGATAATCATATCCTTCCCCTTGATTCCTTCTCCTAAAAATTCGTGGGAAATAATGGGATTCCGTCCTTTTACAAGCTTCGTATAATCTCGCCTCTTATAGAACATGCCCATATCCAGTCCCAGAACATTGGCAAGATAAACAGCCCGGGACATACCGCCTTCATCCGGACTTATCACAAGCATATGCTCACTGTCAAGCTGCAGATCCTGCACATTCTCCAAAAGCCCTTTGACCATCTGGTAAGTCGAAGGAATAGTCTCGAAGCCGTAAAGGGGAATGGCATTCTGTACACGGGGATCATGGGCCTCAAAGGTGAGGATGTTTTCCACTCCCATTGCCACAAGCTCTTGAAGAGCAAGAGCGCAGTCCAATGATTCCCGAGCAGTCCGCTTATGCTGCCGGCTTTCATAAAGAAATGGCATAATAACTGTGATACGCCGGGCCTTTCCGCCGATAGCGGCAATAACGCGTTTCAAATCCTGAAAATGGTCATCTGGGGACATGTGATTCGTATACCCGTAGAGCTGGTAGGTTAGGCTGTAGTTGCAGACATCTACCATCAGATAAAGGTCATTACCTCTTACGGAATCGGAAAGGCTTCCCTTGGCTTCTCCGGAACCAAAACGGGGGGTTTTGGCTTCAATGAGATAGGAATCCCGCTCATAACCAGTAAAGGCAATGTTGGATTTGTGCTCCAGCTCACTGGAGTGACGCCACTTTACCAGATAGTCGTTGACCTGCTGACCTAGCTGCTGACAGCTCTTTAAAGGAATCAGGCCAAGTGATCCTACAGGAATGGTTTCAAGTACACGCTGACTGCGCTGTAACAACATAATATCCTCCGTTTTCTGGCACTAAGTGCCGGTCTGCAATTTTTTTCGGATCCGTATATCGGTTCCGGGAAGTTTTCGAATGGTATAGCTGCTGATGATACGGGACAGGGTACGCTCTGAGTAAATATTCTGCAGAGCTTCCATATCCAGATTGGAAGAAATTAAGGTAGCTTTTCTTCTTAGAATCCGTTCATTGATGCAAAGAAAGAACTGGGATACGGTAAAGGAGTTAGGCAGTTCTGTTCCCAGATCATCAATAATGAGCAGATCACAGTCCAAAATATAAGGATAGGCCTGCTGGGGAGAAGTATCGCCATAGTCATTTCCGAAAACAGCTTTTGAGAGAAGCTGAAATAATTGAAAGGCCGTTAAATAGACAACGGAATGCCCCGTGTCCATCAATTCCTTTGCGATACAGTTGGAAAGGAAGGTCTTTCCCGTCCCCACGGCTCCCAGAAGAAGCAGATTCTGAAACTCCCTGTCAAAGGCTTCAATGAAAAGCCTTGCATCCATTACATGATGTTTCATAATCTCCAGATCCTCTCCCTCATACCAGGAATAGGAAAAGGTGTGGAAATTTTCTTGCGCTAAAATTTCCTTTAAATGGGACTGGTGATAGATGAGTTCAATCTCAGCCTGTAAAAAACAATGGCATTTTTCAGTTCCTATGTATCCGGTATCCTGACAATCCGGACAGGTATAGGACGGCTCCAGATCCTTTAAGGTATAGCCGCCGGCTTCCAAAAGGCTTTGGCGCTTGCGGCGAAGCTGAGCCAGTTCGTTCTTTAATTGGTTTTGTCTTTCCGGATGGCCGTTTATGGAAGCCCGAACCTGTTCTGCCTGAAGAGAGACAAGCGAGGCGTCCAGAGAAGAAAGCAGTGGAATTTGATTTTGTATTTTTGTGAGGCGTTCTTCCAGCTCCCTGCGATTTTTTGCCTGCCGGCTGGCGTAGGTACGCATAATCGCCTCATATTGGGTATTCATCAAAGGCAAGGGGATTTCCTCCCATTAGTGGTTGATAAGCTGCTTTTCCAATTCCTGAAAATTGTAGCTGCGTTCCCGGAAATTATGAAATCGGCTGGATGGAGCAGCCTTTTTGGCCTGTACTTCTTCCGAATGGTTCTTTGCCGCCTGATGCTGCTGGTCCAGAGCTTCCAGATCGGATAGGCGGACAACGCCCCGTTCCTTCCAGCGTCCCAAGATCCGATCTGCATATTCAAAGCTGGGCTGATGGATGGCGGTCATAGTGCGGCTGCAGGCTTCTGCAATCAGCTCCTGCGAAAAGCCCCATTCCTTCATCCATTTATTCATATACGCAATTTCTCCCTCCACCGGATTCCGGCCGGAAATGCCGAATGCCTTTAAGATAGAAAAATAGGCTTTGCTGTAGGTGGAAGTTTGCTGCTTGGCCTGGCTGACAGTAGTATAACCGCTTTTATGCCAGCCAAGGGCTACAGATTCTATGTAACGCAGACTTTTGTGCTGCTTGGAGACACAGTACTCCACCAGATATTCAATGAGATCTGCGCTGAAGCCCAAGGTGTCATGAAAGTACATGATTCGGGAAACCTCTGTGGAACTTAAGGTCTTTCCCAGATACTGCTCACAGATAAAAAGGAGCTGCTTTGCCTCGTCCTGTGACAAAGGGGAAACCGATGTAAAAGGAGAAGATTCGGAGGAACCTTCAGGTACCAAGGGAGCGTCTGTCTCCGGATTGGCGGCTTTCGCTTCGTTCTCTGTCAGGCAGATACCAGTAAGGGCCTTGGACTCATCATATTCCAGCTTTAACAAATGCATCTTTTCCCAATACTTTAAAGCGCGCTGTACATCGCTCTCTGTATGGTCAAACTTGTCCGCAATCAAGGAAATGGAAAGCTCCTGCATATCGGACTTCAGACAGCGCAAGAGGTACAGGTATACCTTTACGTATTCGCCGTTGGCGGCAGGCATATATTCGTCTAAAAATATGTCAGAGACTGGGGTGTGGCCTGTATGAGCCGGGCCGTGCAGTTGAAAATGGGTCATAATGCTTGCCTCCTTGGTGGGGATCGGCAGTACAGCTATATTCCGATGAGCGGAAGACAGCACTGCTTATTGCTTTTGTGAACATTTTACCATAACTCTTTCAAAATGCAAATGTTCTTTTTTGAAGTCTGTACCTTGAAAACTCAGGTGGATAATCCGGTTGGATTATGTGGATAATGTGGATAACTTTGTGGAGAAGTATTATTTGCAACCGACAAAGAGGGGATGTACACTTGAAAAATACAGGAATTGTTCATTTTGAGAGAAAAATTTATGTCAACAGTTTGTCCACAAAAAAATCCACATGTTTTTTAACCAAAATCGGTGTATAAACATGTGGATAATGTGGATAACTAGCGATTTAAAAGATTTTCTCCAATGTTTATCACATTTCCGGCGCCCATAGTTATGCACAAGTCCCCGTGTAAACATTTTTTTAATAAAAATTTTTCAATTTCTTGAAAAGAAGGAAAATAATGGACATCTGCACCTAATTTTTTCAATTCCGCCGCCAATGTCTGTGAGCTGATTCCCAGTGTGTCGGTTTCACGGGCGGCGTAAATATCTGCTAATACAATATGATCTGCCAGGGCCAGAGCTTCTGCAAATTCTGACAGAAATGCTTTGGTTCGTGTGTAGGTATGGGGCTGGAAGACGCACCAGATCTCTCTGTGGGGATAGAGGGACGCAGCTTCCAATGTGGCCCGGATCTCTGTGGGATGATGGGCATAATCATCAATTATGGTAAAGCCGTTTACCTCGCCTTTATACTGGAAACGCCGGTCCGTTCCGGTAAAAGAAAGAAGACCCTTTTGAATGTCTTCCGAAGAAATGTGAAGGGCCTTGGCCACAGCAATAGCAGCCAGTGCATTGGACACATTATGTGCACCCGGAACAGCCAATTGGACAGGTGTTTCATCCGTCCGGTCAATTACTGCCATAAAGGAGGCGTGGGCCAAGGTATCGTAGGAAAGGCCGGAAGCATAATAATTGCTCTCGGGGTTCATGCCGAAGGTTATTACAGAACAGGCCAGCCCCTCTGTAATCTCCTGATACTGTTCAATATCCCGGTTTATGATCAGAAGACCATCCTGGGGTATAAGCTGGGCAAAACGCCGGAAGGAATGGCGGATATCGGCCAAATCCCGGAAGAAGTCCATATGGTCTTCTTCTATATTTAATATGATCCCGACGGTGGGATAAAATTCCAGAAAGCTATTGGTATATTCACATGCTTCCGTAAGAAAGGTCCCGGAACGGCCTACACGGATATTTCCTCCGATTGAGGGCAGAATACCGCCTACTGAGATGGTAGGATCTGCGTTGGCGGCCATTAGAATAGAAGCAATCATAGAGGTAGTGGTAGTTTTTCCGTGTGTTCCGGCCACGGCAATAGCAGTCTTGTAGTTGGCCATAATCTGTCCAAGCAATTGGGCTCTGGAAAGCATGGGGAGCTTTCGGTCCTTTGCGGCGGCGAATTCCGGATTGTCCGGATGGATAGCGGCAGTATAGACAACCAACTGGCAGTCCTTGGGAATATTGGAGGATTTCTGCCCGATCAAAATCCGGGCGCCTCGGGCTTCTAAGTGTTTTGTCAGTTCGGAAGCCCTGCTGTCAGAGCCGGAGATACGGAATTGTTCCTTTAAGAGTATTTCTGCCAGTCCGCTCATACTGATGCCGCCGATGCCGATAAAATGGATAGAAATGGGGTTGTGAAAATCAATATGATACATTCGATACACATCCTGTCTTTTAATTATTTGCATTTCACTTATCAGTATAACCTTATTTTATGAAAATGCAAAGATTATGCAAGAAAAAAATACAGAAAAGAGGAAAAGTTAACAAGAAATGGGTATTGGTTTAATACAATATAGAGAAAATGCCGAAAACATTGTGAAAAACTTGTCGCAAAATGTTTAAAATAATTTGGCAAATTTATAAAAAAATGTTCACTATTTACAAGAGATATGGTATAATTCGTATCATAGACGAACTAATATTACAACAAGAGGTGATTACGTGATTAAAAAAGAAATGATTGCCATGCTTTTGGCAGGCGGCCAGGGAAGCCGTCTTGGCGTACTGACCGCCAAGGTTGCGAAACCGGCTGTTTCATTTGGCGGAAAATACAGAATTATCGATTTTCCCTTAAGCAATTGCATTAATTCCGGTGTTGACACTGTTGGAGTGCTGACACAATATCAGCCACTGCGCCTGAATACCCATATAGGAATCGGAATGCCGTGGGATCTGGACCGCAATATAGGGGGTGTTACTGTTCTTCCGCCCTATGAGAAGAGTAATAACAGTGAATGGTACACCGGTACAGCCAATGCCATTTATCAGAATCTGGACTATATTGACACCTATAATCCGGAGTATGTGTTGATCTTGTCCGGCGACCATATTTATAAGATGGATTATGAAGTGATGCTTGATTTCCATAAGGAGAACAATGCGGACGTAACAATTGCAGTTATGCCTGTACCAATGGAGGAGGCAAGCCGTTTCGGCATTATGATCACGGACGGTGAGAATCGGATTACCGAGTTTGAAGAGAAGCCGGAGCATCCCAGAAGCAATCTGGCATCCATGGGTATTTACATTTTCAGCTGGAAGATTCTGCGCAATGCATTGATTGAGATGTCCAGCCAGCAGAGCTGTGACTTCGGAAAACATATTATTCCATATTGTCATGACAACGGCAACCGTCTATTTGCCTACGAGTTCAATGGCTACTGGAAGGACGTTGGAACTTTGGGATCTTATTGGGAAGCCAACATGGAATTAATTGATATTATTCCGGAATTTAATCTTTATGAAGAGTTCTGGAAGATCTATACCAAGAGTGATGCGGTTCCGCCTCAATATATCTCTACGGAATCCAAGATTGAGCGCAGCATCATCAGCGGCGGCTCGGAGATATATGGAGATGTATTCAATTCTGTGATCGGATCAGGAGTTACGATAGGAAAGGGCACGGTGGTACGGGATTCCATTATAATGAAGAATACGGGCATCGGTGAAAATTGTACCATTGACAAGGCAATTATTGCAGAAGAGGTAGAGATTTCCGATGGTGTTGTTCTGGGAATAGGAGAGGATATCCCCAATAAAGTACAGCCGAAGATTTATTCCTTTGGCCTTGTAACCATAGGAGAGAATTCCTATATACCGCCAAATGTAAAGATTGGAAAGAATACAGCAATTTCCGGAGATACCACGCCGGATGATTACAAGGACGGCGTTCTGGAAAGCGGCGAGACATTGATAAAGGCAGGTGACAGATAATGAGAGCGATTGGAATTGTACTGGCAGGCGGAAGTAATCACAGAATGAGAGAGCTGTCCAACAAGAGAGCCGTTGCAGCAATGCCCGTAGCCGGAAGCTACCGGGGAATTGATTTTGCGCTCAGCAACATGTCCAACTCTCATATCCAGAGAGTAGCAGTGCTGACACAGTATAATGCACGCTCCCTGAATGAGCATTTGAGTTCATCCAAATGGTGGGATTTCGGCAGAAAGCAGGGAGGACTTTACATTTTTACTCCCACGATTACCGCAGACAATAATTCCTGGTACCGCGGTACGGCAGATTCTATCTATCAGAATTTGGACTGGCTTAAGAACAGCCATGAGCCCTATGTAGTGATTGCGTCCGGTGATGCTGTTTACAAGATGGATTATAATAAGGTGCTGGAGTATCACATTGACAAGAAAGCAGATATCACGGTTGTCTGCAAGGATCTTCCGGCCGGATCCGACACCACCCGTTTCGGTGTGCTGAAAACGGATGAGGAAGGGAGAATTTTGGATTTTGAGGAGAAGCCGGTAGAGACTCAGGAGAATACCATTTCCTGTGGAATCTATGTGATCCGCAGAAGACAGCTGATTGAACTGATTGAGAAGTGTGCGCAAGAGGAACGTTATGATTTTGTTCGGGATATCCTGATTCGCTATAAGAATCTGAAACGCATCTATGCATATAGAACTGCTGATTACTGGAACAGTATTTCCTCTGTAGAGTCTTATTATGAGACGAATATGGATTTCCTGAAAGCGGATGTGCGGAAATATTTCTTTAAGACATACCCGGATGTATACTCTAAAGTGTTGGATCTGCCTCCGGCCAAGTACAATCCTGGTTCTGACGTGAAGAACTCTCTGGTAGCCAGCGGCTGTATCATCAATGGAACCGTAGAAAATTCCGTTCTGTTTAAGAAAGTTTTCGTGGGAAATAATTGTGTAATTAAGAATTCCATTATTCTCAATGAGGTATATATTGGGGATAATACGTACATTGAAAATTGCATCGTGGAAAGCCGAGATACCATTCGCGCCAATTCTCGTTATGTGGGAGAGCATGGAGTGAAGATTGTTGTGGAAAAGAACGAGCGGTATGTACTGTAGTACATGAAAAACATGCAGTGGTTTACGAAGTGAACCATAACATAAATTGAGTTACAAGTAGATTCATGCCTTTGGAAAAAGGGGGAACAAAAGAAATGCAGATCACAGATGTACGCGTACGGAAGGTCGCAAAAGAAGGAAAGATGAAGGCCGTTGTGTCGATTACCATTGAAGACGAGTTCGTAGTACATGACATCAAGGTAATTGAAGGGGAAAAGGGATTGTTTATTGCAATGCCAAGCAGAAAGGCAGCCGATGGAGAATATCGGGATATTGCCCACCCCATCAATTCCGGGACCCGTGATCAGATCCAGAAAATTATTCTGGAAAAGTACGAAGCAGCATTGTTGGAAGCATCAGAGGAAGCCTGATTGGGATTATAGATCGTTATGTTATGAAGAAAGTGGTAACAGAGATGTCGTTTTTATAACGGCATCTCTGTTCTTTTGCCTTGCAAAATGGAAAAATCTCCTGTAGTATAAAAAAGGTGTTTTTGTTAGGTTCGTTTTTTAATAGGAGAGTTGTAATGTATATAATTGCAGGCTTAGGAAACCCCACAAAAAAGTATGAGCATACTCGCCATAACATTGGATTTGATGTAATTGACCATTTGGCGGAACAATATAATATTAGTATGAATACTAAAAAATTCAAAGGCGTCTGCGGCGTTGGTACAATTGAAGGGAACAGGGTGCTGCTTCTCAAGCCTCAGACCTTTATGAATCTCAGCGGAAACAGCGTTGGGGAAGCGGTGGAATTTTATAAATTAGATCCGGCTCGGGAACTGATTGTTATTTATGATGATATCGATCTGGCTCCCGGCAATCTTCGGATTCGGAAAAAGGGAAGTGCCGGAGGGCACAATGGCATGAAGGACATTATAACCCATCTTGGAACTCAGGAGTTTTTGCGGATTCGAGTTGGCGTGGGAGCAAAAATAGAGGGTCAGGATCTTGTGAACCATGTGCTTGGGCATTTTTCAGGAGAAGATCGAAAGCTGGTGGAGGATGCCATCAGTAATGCCGCAGATGCGGTTCGCCTGATGGTGCAGGAACAGACGGATACTGCCATGAATCAATATAATAAAAAGGTTGTAAAAGAATGAAAGCCTTTCTGGAACCCTTAAAAAATTTAAGTGCATATGAAGAAATTCGGGGAAAACTGAAAAAGAATCGGGGGGTATTGCAGCTCTCGGGCTGTATCGATTCCCAAAAGGTCCATATAGCCTGGGGCTTGGCACAAGACTTTCCCTTCCGAATGATTCTGACCTACAGTGAACAGAAAGCAAAGGAAATCTATGAGGACTGTCGCTGCTTTGATCAAAGGGCAGTGCTCTATCAGGCAAAGGATTTCCTCTTTTTTCATGCAGACATTCAGGGAAATCTTCTGGTACAGCAGCGCATTCAAGCATTGCAGGCACTGCTTACGCAGTCGGAGATTACGGTGATTACCACTTTTGACGGGTGTATGGATCGCTTAAAGCCTCTGGAGCAAGTGAGGGAAGAACTTCTCTGTATTGGGACAGAAAGTCTGGTTGAGATAAAGGCATTAAGCGAAAGACTGACCCGGCTTGGCTATGAGCGGACGGGGCAGGTGGATGCTCCTGGCCAGTTTGCGGTTCGGGGCGGTATTGTTGATATTTATGGTCTGACAGAAGAGAACCCGTGGAGAATCGAGCTTTGGGACGAAGAGGTTGATTCTATCCGAAGTTTTGATGCAGAAAGCCAGCGTTCCATTGAAAACTTAAGTGAAATCGTTATATATCCGGCGGCGGAGCCTATACCGGAAAAAGAGGAAAGGGCTGTAAGCTTTCTGGATTATTTTCCCGTGGATAAGAGTGTGCTTTTTCTGGATGAGCCTGCAAGGCTTTTGGAAAAGGGAAATACTGTAGAAATGGAATTTCGGGAAAGTCTGGCTAATCGTGCAGAAAAAGGGGAGATGCTGCCGAAAGAGGCCGGGCTGCTCTATGGCGCAGAAGAGGTGACGGCCCGGCTGAATGGGCGAAATTGTGTGGCTTTGTGTATGCTGGAGCAGAAATCTGCTGCGTGGGAGATTACGGGCAGATATCAGATTGAAGCAAGGTCTGTCAATCCCTACAATAATAGCTTTGAACTTTTGGTAAAAGATTTGAAGCGATGGAAACGGGAGAAATATGCAGTAGTTTTGATGTGCGCTTCCGGAACCAGAGCAAAACGTCTGGCAGCAGATCTGCAGGCGGAGGATCTGAACAGCTTCTATACTGAGGATCCGGACAGGGTTGTTCAGGAAACGGAGATTATGGTCGTACACGGCAGTGTCCACAGAGGATATGAATATCCTATGGTGAAATTTGCTGTTATTTCAGAGACTGATATTTTTGGCAGAGAAAAGAAGAAGCGGAAGCGGCATAAGACTTATGAGGGGCAGAAGATTCAGAACTTTTCAGAGCTCAGCATAGGCGATTATGTGGTTCATGAGAACCATGGTCTTGGCATCTATCGGGGAATTGAGAAGGTAGAAGTAGACAAGATCATGAAGGATTATATTAAGATTGAATATGCCAAAGGAGGAAATCTCTATATTCTGGCGACTCAGCTGGAGATGATCCAGAAGTATGCCGGAGCAGATGCCAGAAAACCCAAACTGAACCGCCTTGGGGGAAGCGAATGGGTAAAGACCAAAACAAAGGTTCGAGGCGCAGTTCAGGAGATTGCAAAGGATCTGGTGGAGCTTTATGCAGCGCGTCAGGAAAAGGACGGCTACGTGTACGGACCAGATACTGTCTGGCAGAGAGAGTTCGAGGAGCTGTTTCCTTTTGAGGAAACAGAGGATCAGCAGCTTGCCATTGAGGCAGTAAAACGAGATATGGAGAGTACCCGGATTATGGATCGGCTGATCTGTGGGGATGTAGGCTATGGAAAGACGGAGATCGCAATCCGTGCAGCCTTCAAAGCAGTGCAGGAAAATAAGCAGGTGGTCTATCTGGTTCCTACGACAATTCTGGCCCAGCAGCATTACAATACCTTTGTTCAGAGAATGAAGGAATTTCCTGTCCGAGTGGATATGCTGTCCCGATTTCGAACTGCTACAGAGCAGAAAAAGACCATTGCAGATCTAAAAAAAGGATTGGTGGATATTATTATTGGAACCCATCGGGTGCTGTCGGCGGATGTAGTGTTCAAGGACCTGGGACTTTTGATTATTGATGAGGAGCAGCGCTTTGGAGTGGCCCACAAGGAGAAGATTAAGAAACTAAAAGAGAATGTGGATGTGATGACCCTGACAGCAACCCCTATTCCACGAACACTTCATATGAGCCTTATCGGAATTCGGGACATGAGTGTTCTGGAGGAAGCGCCCCAGGATCGGGTGCCTATTCAAACTTATGTAATGGAATATGATGAAGAGATGGTTCGGGCAGCTATCAGCCGTGAACTGGGACGGGGAGGACAGGTTTATTATGTCTATAATCGGGTGAACACCATTGTAGAGATGACAAACCAACTGGCAAAGCTGGTTCCGGAGGCTAATATTGTCTTTGCTCATGGACAGATGAAGGAGCAGGAGCTGGAACGGATCATGTATGACTTTATTGCAGGGGATATTGACGTGCTGGTTTCCACTACGATTATTGAGACGGGGCTTGATATCTCCAATGTAAATACTATGATTATTCATGATGCTGACAATATGGGTCTGTCTCAGCTCTATCAGCTTCGGGGCCGGGTAGGGCGTTCCAATCGGACAGCTTATGCCTTTTTGATGTATCGTCGAAATAAGATGCTGAAAGAGGTGGCAGAGAAACGTTTGGGAGCTATTCGGGAATTTACAGAGCTGGGGAGCGGCTTTAAGATTGCCATGCGGGATTTGGAGATCAGGGGGGCAGGAAACCTTCTGGGAGCGCAGCAGCATGGGCATATGCAGGCGGTAGGCTATGATCTCTACTGTAAGATGCTGAATGAGGCGGTGAAAAAACAGAAGGGAATTTCTGTGTCTGAGGAAGCATTTCAGACTTTGGTAGATATTGAGCTGGATGCCTATATTCCGGATACTTATATCCGCAGTGAAAGCCAGAAGCTGGATATCTACAAGAGGATTGCCGGTATTGAAGCAGCGGAGGAATGTGAGGATATGCTGGAAGAGCTGCTGGATCGATTTGGGGATCCCCCTAAATCTGTGCTTAATCTGCTGGCAGTGGCAGATCTGAAGGTAAAGGCTCATAAAGTTTATGTAAAGGAGATTGTAGAGCGGCCGGAAGAGCTCCGTCTTTATTTATATGAGAAAGCAAGGCTTAATCCGGCAGAATTTCAGACATTTATCAGCCGGTTTGACGGGCGGATGCGGTTTCTGGCTGGCGAGAAGCCCAGCTTTTTATACCGCAGGGCCAAAAACAGCCGGGATGATGAGAATGTGATAGAGCTTGTAGGAGTTATATTGGAAGAGATGCAGGCGCTGCGGGAGGAAGAGGACAAATGAATTGGAGAAAGATAGGTGCTGCATGGCTGATGACGGCACTGCTGCTGAATCTATGTGCAGGCTGCAACAGGTCGGAAGAATCGTCGGGAACACCAGCAGCAAAGCTGGGAACGGAGACTATCACACTGGAAGAGGCTGTATTTTATACCAGAATGCTTCAGGAGCAATGGGAGATATCTTATTATGATTCCTACGGAGCGGATATGTGGCAGGCAAAACCGGAATTTGGAGAAGGTACAGGGGAAACCATGGAGGAAGTTCTCAAAGAGAATGTGATGGATATCCTTACGGAAATCCATCTTCTTTGTGCGCATGCTGAAGATTATGGGGCGGAACTGACCAAAGAGGAAAGGAAGACCCTAGAAGCTCGGGCGGAGGCCTTTATGAAAGACAATACTCCGGCAGTGCTGGAGGCAGCAGGAGCTACAGAGGAAACTGTGGAGCAGTTCCTGACATATAATGAACAGGCGTCAAAAACTGCGGAATTTTTGAAAGAGGAATATGAACCAGAGATCGATGAGGCGGAAGTTCGAGTAGGAAAGTTAACCTATTGTCTGTTTGCCACAACAGGAACCTTTGACGCAGAGGGGAACCAGACACCTTTTACAGAGGATGAGCTGCTTAAGGTTCGCTCGGATGCGGATAAATTTGTTCTCAGGGTTCGGGAACTGGGGGATATTACAGCGGCCGGAGCAGAGATTTCCCATACAGTGATTGATGTTTATTTTAATGATAAAACGGATGGAGGAGCTCATGAGCTGGTAGCCCAGGCAGCCAGAGAGATGGAAACAGGAGAAGTCTCCGGAATAATAGAGACTCAGGAGGGATACTATATTGTTCAGAAAACAGCAGAGTATGATGAAGAAGCCTCAAAAGAACGTATGGAAGAGATGAAATATCTCGCCAGAGAAGATTATTGTGCTGAACTGATTGAGGAATGGAAGAAAGAGACACCCCTTGAAATTCTGGACGAGGTTTGGAGCGCGGTTCGAGTGGACAAGCTGCTGACAGAGCAGTAGGATAAAAGCAACAGCTGTGAAATGTCTGTGTCCCGGTAAAAGACCCCTTGCCTATGGGGGAAAAACAGATTATAATGGACAAAGAATAAATACAGGAGCCCACAAAGAAACAGCATAGGGCTTCGAGAAAATGGAAAGGTAGACAAAAAAGATGAAAAAGAGGATAATCAGGATCTTATCTCTGGTATTTGTGCTGGCCTTTGTGCTGACAGGCTGTTCCGGGAAACTTGATGCTTCCGAGACCATTGCGGTTCTGGATGAGACCACCAATATAAGATTGGGAGAATTCAGCCTGATGCTGCGTTACCAGCAGGCGCAGATGGAGACTTATTATGGAAGCATGCTTGGGGGCGGCATTTATCAGCAGGAGATGCCGGATACAGGTGAGATCTATGGAGATACAGCGAAGAAGAGCCAGATGGATGAATTTAAGCTGCTTTATGTTCTGGAAGCGGAGGCGCCTGATTATGAAGTGGTATTGACAGAGGAAGAAAAAGCAGCAATTGCCGAGGCTGCAAAGGCATTTATGGATGCCAATACGCCGCAGCTGAAAAAGGCAGTTGGAGCAGAGCAGGCAGATGTAGAGCATCTTTTAACGCTTATGACAATACAGAATAAAATGTATGATGTCCTGACTGCGGATGTAGATTCGGCAGTTTCCGACGAGGAAGCGGCTCAGAAGCGAATTACTTATGCATTTATCGCTACGACAGGAACGGAAACTGACAGTGAGGGAAATACGATTGATCTGACAGATGAAGAAAAGGCAGAGAAGAAGGCGGCTCTTCAGGCAGTCGTGGATGAGGCGAAGACCAGCGGTGATCTGAGTGCAGCGGCAGAGGGCAAAGAAAATATTACTGTAAATACTACAACTTACGGAGCTGACAGCAGTTCTCCGGCAGAAAGTGTACGGGCGGCGGCAGATACCCTGCAGGATGGGGAGTTTGCAGAGATTGTGGAGGCGGAAACCGGGTACTATGCAGTACAGATGGTCAGCACCTTTGACAGGGAGGCTACCGACAGCCAGAAGGAAACCATTGTCCAGCAGCGCAGGGATGAGCTTTACAATGAGAAATGTGAGGAGCTTCAGGAAGCTCATACTTTTACGACTGTGGATGAGGTGATGGGAAAGCTGACCTTTAGCCAGACGTTTGTTTTGAAGACGGAGCAGTAAAAGGTATTTTACGACTTGGAACGGCTCATTGAGAATGTTACAAAAAATTTAAGGAAATATTAAACAAATAATAAAGAAAATGACAAAAAAATGGGATATCCTTGAAAATATCCCATTTTTTATTTCGATTTTTTTTATGTAAACAGTTGAAAAGCGTAATAAAGGGTGTTATACTAAGACTACTGTTAACAAAAATCTGCCCTTTTCAAAAGAGGGCAAGGGTGTAATGAAGCAAATGAGGAGAAGGAACATGAAGGGAAAACGATTTTGGGCGATCAGCCTTTCGGCTGTTTTGGCAGTGTCTATGCTCGGCGGCTGTATTCGGCCGCAGGTAACAGACGATATGATTCCTACGGTAACGAATCTGGGGATGACGGAGGAATCAATACCGGTGGAGGAAGCGGTAAATGTAATAGGACTTGCTATGAACACCTCTTATATGGCAGAGCTTACGAGACTGGACGGGGATAATACACAGGCTGCAACTGTGGATGAAAAGACTATTCCGGTTGTATTGAAGGCCACATCTATGGATAAGGATCTGAAGGTAAAGATTGTTAACCAGAAGAATGACCGGGTCATCACCGGAACACAGTTCGAGGTTACAGTTACAGATTCCAATAAAAAGGCTCAAAGCTATAAGGATGAGGATAAGGATGGAATCATTTACATAAAGAATATGACTCCCGGAAGCTGTACGATTTCCATGAAGTCTTCTGGTTCCTACAGTGCGCCGAAGGATATTCAGGCTGAGGTTAAGGCAAATCTGGAATACAAGGTAGTGGATGTCACAGATGAGATCAAGAAGGAGAGTGAGATCAATGTGGCCAAGGAGGATTCCAATACTACCGGTAACAGTGACGCTGGTACGGCTTCTGTGCTGAAGGATACGGTGGAGTTTGTAGAATCTGATAAGACTGAGATCATGAAGCAGAAGGTGGACGAATATGGGACGCCTATGTATGAGAAGATCATCAGTGAGCCGGCGAAGCATCATAAGGATGATAATGGAGACGGCAAATGTGATCGCTGTAGTGTTAAGATGGCCTGTGAGCATACATATACAGAAAGTGTAACAAAAGAGGCTGGTTGTACAGAGACCGGAACGAAGACATTGACCTGCAGTAAATGCAAGGATACAAAAACAGAAACAATTGCGGCAAAAGGGCATAGCTATGAGAATGGGAAATGCAAGAATTGCGGAGCAATTGATTCAAATCATACACATGACTATAGTGTAGTGGTGACAGAGCCAACCTGTACGAAGGATGGAGAGAATAAATGCTCTGTATGCGGCTCTTCAACTTCCGTGCCGAAAAAGACAGAACATGATTTTGATGAAAACGGAAGTTGTAAAAATCCGGAATGTACAGTTACAAAGCCGGTTGAAGGTAATGAGACAAATAATTCAGGTGCAGAAAGTGCTCCGACTGCTGAAGGAACCGCATCTGTTTTGAATCATACATTGCGTCTGGTTGGAGCGGCAAGCGGAGAGAAGATCGTTTATGATACTACCAGTGCACCGATTATGGAAGGCACCGGTACATACAAATATACCGGTTGGCAGACCATTGACAATGCCACCTACTTCTTTGATAAGAATGGCAACAAAGTAACAGGTACACAGGTTATCCAGGGCATTCAGTATACGTTCAGCAGTGAGGGTATTCGTTCCGGAACTATCGGAATTGATGTATCCAAGTACCAGAAGGGGATTAACTGGCAGAAGGTAAAGAATGCAGGTATTAACTTTGTTATTATCCGCTGTGGATACCGTGGTTATGGTTCCGGTGTGCTGGTAGAGGATCCGATGTTTGCTTCTCATATCAGCGGAGCGAAAGGGGCCGGCCTGCGTGTAGGCGTTTACTTCTTCAGCCAGGCAATTAATGAGGCTGAGGCAGTAGAGGAAGCAAGTATGGCAGTGAAGCTGGCTAACCGTTATGGAATCAACATGCCTATTGCTATTGACAGCGAATATGCTGCAGGCGGACGGGGCCGTGCAGATGGTTTGTCCAAGGCGGATAGAACCAAAATCACGATTGCCTTCTGCAATACAGTAGCCAATTCCGGTCATACACCTATGGTATACGCCAGCAAGAACTGGTTCTCAGAGCACTTAAGCCCATCCCAGTTCCCGGGCAGCTATCGTATCTGGGTAGCGCAATATGCCAGCAAGTGTACATATAGCGGACGTTACGACATCTGGCAGAATACATCAAAAGGACAGGTTGATGGTATCAGCGGAAACGTAGATATGAATGTGAGCTCCATTTGACGGAATCAAGTGAACAATTGAAAGCTAAATAGTTAAAAGTAAAAGGGCGTTTCACTTCTGGATAAAAAAGTGAAACGCTCTTTTTGACAGTTTTATAAACTGTTTTGTAGACAGGTATTAGATTCCCGAGAATTGAATACTTAACAATAATTTCTTTCACTAAATTTTGATTTTGCATTATTCGGGTTAAAGAATAGATGGTTTGGATAATTTCAATTCTTCTTATAAGCAAAGGTTTTCCGGGCCACTCCCAGCTCTTCGTTAGCAGGAATTACATGGATAGTCACAGGAGAAGAGGGAAGTGATATCACTGCATTTTCACTGTAATCCAGGTTCTTTTCCGGATCCAGTAAAATTCCCATGTGTTTTAATTGGTTACAAACAATATGGCGAATCGTACAGCCATGCTCTCCGATTCCGCCGGTAAATACCAGATGGTCAAGGCCTCCAAGTTCAGCATAATAGGAGCCAATATAACGAACAATGCCATTGCAGAATACATGAATTGCCAATTTAGCCCGTTCATTTCCGGAATTGGCTGCTTCTTCAATATCTCTCAGATCATTGCTGACACCAGAGATTCCCAGAAGGCCGCCTTTTTTAGTGAGTCCTTCCATAATATCTTCCAGCTTCATGCCTTTTTCCAGAAGAAATGGGATAATAAAAGGATCCATATCACCATTCCGGTTAGACTGGATCAATCCAACCTGCAGAGAGAGACCAAAACTGGTATCCACGCTTTTTCCATTATCAATCGCACATAGAGAACCGCTTCCGCCCAGATGACAAGAGATAGCCTTACCGGTTGAGCCATAAAGCTCTGACAAGGTTTCCGCCACGTAGCTGTGGGAAGCGCCATGATAGCCCAGGCGCTCAATGCCGTATTTTTCATACCATTCATAGGGAATGCCATAGAGCTTTCGCTCCAAAGGAATGGTGGTGTGGAAGGCGGTCTCAAAGGCACCTACCAGCATAGCATCCGGAGTCAGCTTCTGAAACCGGCGAATAGCTTCCAAATAAGGAATGTTGTGAGCAGGGGCTACTACCAGATATTCTTCCATACCCTTCAGAACTTCTGGTGTCAGCTCGTGAATTCCATAATGATCCTTGGAAAGTACGGTTTTAAAACCTACACGCTCCAATTCCTGCAGATTGGAGAGTACACCGTATTCGTGATTGAGGAGGCAGTCAAGAAACATCTGAATCCCCTCTGTGTAGGTAGGAATACACAGATTTTCCCGAAAGATTTTAAAACCATCCGGCTTTTTAAAATGAAAGATGGCACTGTCCAAGCTTCCTACTCGTTCCACTTTTCCTTCTGCCAGTACCTCGTCCCCTGGCATAACAAATAGTTTGAACTTCAAAGACGTACTTCCTGCATTGCATACTAAAAGCTTCATAAAACCTCCTACTATTTTAAGTACTGTATCACTTATATAATGTTTTTGGTTAAGAACCATTTAAAGTATAACAAAAACCCGTTTTTAACACAATAAAAATAAACGGAAACCGTATTTGTGACATGAAAATCAGGAATTAATTGTGAATTTCAGAAGCAAATGATCTTCGAGGAAGAGGAAAAGTGTGTTTTTCAGGTATAAAAATCCGCCGTTTACAAATACTATTTCCAGAAATGGTCAGAACAGTAAATGGAGGAATATTTTTATGAAAGCTACAGGAATTGTCAGGAGGATTGATGACCTGGGAAGGGTGGTCATCCCGAAAGAAATCAGAAGGACTCTCCGGATCCGGGAAGGCGATCCGCTGGAAATATTTACCGATCGGGAAGGGGAAATTATATTGAAAAAATACTCTCCCATTGGAGAATTAGGACTCTTTGCAAAGCAATATGCGGAAAGTTTGGCTCAAACAACGGGGCTGATGGTCTGCATTGCGGATCGGGATGCTGTAATTGCGGCAGCCGGAGGAGCCAAAAAGGATTACATGGGAAAAGCTATCAGCCATCAGCTTGAGGATGCGATTCAGGAACGAGAGAATATTCAGGCATCTGCAGGAGAAAAGAGATATGTAAAAATTGTGGATGAAGATATGGAAGACTGTTATGCTCAGACCATCAGTCCGATTCTCTGTGAAGGAGATGCTATAGGCGCAGTAGTTCTATTCAGTCGGGATCCAAAAGCTAAAATGGGAGAGGCAGAGCAAAAGCTTGCTTATTCTGCTGCTGGGTTTCTGGGGAGACAGATGGAGCAATAGAAGAAAAATTTGAAGAAGCATGGTGAGAAATTCCCCCATGCTTCTTTTAATGATACGCAAATAAATGTGCAATATATACAAAAATAATATAAAAAGATCGTCACATTTTAACAAAATAACAAAAATGAGTTGACAAGTATAAGAAAATGATTTATTATGAATACATAAGATATGTGAGCGCTAACATAAATAGCAATAAAAATCATAATGTTTGCAAACAAAATCCTGACGAGGATTAATTTTATACCAAATATGTGAGCGCTAACATATTTTGAAAGAACTTATTTTAGGTGGAAGGTTTTAAAAAAAGGAGGTAAAATGAAAGCAAAATTATAGTGAAAGGCATTGGAAGGGGGTAATCACGTGGCAACTATGGATGATGTTGCAAAACGGGCAAATGTATCTCGCATGACGGTATCGAGGGTTATTAACAATAGCGGTTATGTAAAGGAGGAAACCAGGCAAAGAATCAATGAAGCCATAGAGGACTTGAAATTTAAGCCCAATATGTTCGCTAAAGGCCTGGTGACCAGAAAAAGCCGAAGCATAGCATATGTAATGGTAAATATATCAAATCAATATCACAATATGGTCAGTAAGGGATTTGAGGCGGAGGCATTTGAACATGGATATACGACTATGATGTGTGATGCTCATACGGCCGGCCGTGTTACGGATTATGTTAATATGCTTCAGGAGAGATGCATTGACGGTGTATTGCTGCATCACCTGGCAATCACGGAGGAACAGGTGAGAGAGCTGGAAAATGCCGGAATCCATTGCGTTATCATGGATAATGAGACAGACTTGGACGGCGTAAACAGTGTGAATACGGATAATAAGCAGGGGGGACGTTTGGCAGCGGAGCATTTGCTTTCAAAGGGGCATACCAGGATTGCATGTATACATGGTGCTTTATATCCGATTCAAAGAGATTCTCTTACCTATGAAGAGACTTTTCAGTTTAACATCTGGAAAAAGAGGACCGAAGGCTTTCAATCGGTTATGAGAGAAGCCGGTCTGCCGGATCACTATTTATATCAGGGAAGAGGTTTTGGAGATGTGACGCTCACGAACTTGGCAATTGATCAGATGTTTGCGGAAAAAGAGAGGCCGACGGCCCTTTATTGTGAAAATGATTTTATGGCAATGACTGCCATTGGCGTATTACAGGAGAGAGGGGTCCGCATTCCGGAGGATATGGCAGTAATAGGGCATGATGGTCTGGAGTTTTGCCAGATCGTGCATCCCTATCTTACAACCATAGCCCAGCCGAGATACCAGCTGGGAAAGACCGCAGCGGAAACACTGGTTCAATGTATTGAAAAAAAGAAAGAAAAAGTAAATCTGGTACTTCCGCCAAGCGTGCAGGAGGGAGAGACAACCTAGCTGAGCGAAACAGGAATCAGTAATATCCTTAACAATGCACAAATCAATATACAGTCACATGTATTTTAAACCGGAAATTGATTTAAGCTAAGGTGTAGTTGGAAGGGATGCTACGGAAGTTTAAGGAGGAAATAAAATGAAGAAATGGTTAAGCTTACTTATGGGAATTATGGTATTTGCGATGACACTTAACGGCTGTTCAAAACAGGCGGAACCGGAAGCGGATCAGCCTGCGGCAGAAGATACAAAAACAGGCGGCGAGGAAGAAACGGCGTCACCCGAGGAACTTACATCCATTACCATTGGCTATGCTGCTCTGGATGAATCGCAGGAGCATTTGATTCCTGTTGGAGATAATATTGAAAAGGTTGCCAAGGAGATGAGCGAGGAGTTGGGGATCGAGATTAAGGTAATCCGGGTTGATAATGCCGGCGACGGGGCAAAGGCCGTAGAAAATGTGGATAATCTTTTGCTGCAGGGGATAGATGTGCTGGCAGAGTTTAACCTTGATTCAGCGGTTAACGATACTATTTGGGAAAAATGCCAGGAAGCAGGGGTGCCGGTTATGGCTATTGACATTCCGGTAGGTGATGCTCCGTTTATGGGTGCGAATAATTACGATTCCGGATGGAAATGCGGGGATGCACTTGCTGATCTGGTAAATGAGAATTGGGACGGACAGATTGATGCGGTATTTTTCGAGCATACACCGGAGGCCGGAGAGGTTGTTCAGATTCGTATGGACAGCATTTGGGATGGACTGGCAGAAAAAACAGACTATACGGTAGATGAATTGAAGGCAATGACCACTACGGTATCTATGGGTGATGACGCAATTCTGGCCCAGCAGCTGTGTGCGGACTTCCTGACGGCGAATCCGGACAAGCATCACATTGTCATCGGTTCCATTAATGACATCGGAGCCCAGGGAGCTTTTGCGGCAGCTCAGGCGGCAGGAAGAGAAGATGATGTATTCATTGTAAACCATGGGGTGTCCGTCTCTACAAGAGAGAACATTTATCAGCAGATAAATTCCGGAGAGAGGAACTGCTGGAGGGGCGGCGTCTCCTATTTCCTGGAGCGCTACGGAGAATATATCGTTCCGGGCTGCATTGAACTTGCAAAGGGCAATACACCGGATGCGGACAGTCTGCTTATGGATCATATCTTTATTGATGCGGACAATATTGAGGAATGGTATCCACAGGCGGAATGGGCACAGTAAATCAGTTGACACCCGGCAGCAGCGAAAGCTCTGCCGGGTGTAATAAAAAGAAGCGAGGAAAGAAAAATGTCAGTAAAGACCGTGTTAGGAAATATAGAAGCATCCCAGGTAGGTATTTGTGCGCCTCATGAGCATATTTACATTGATATGAAGGTTTTTTTTGTCCCTCCGGAAGAAATAGGAATAAAGAATCTGGCATACAAGCCTGTTACAATGGAATCCCTGGGAATACTAAGAAGGAATCCCTTTGCCGTGCTGGATAATGTTTCTTTAATGGACGAGGAGACACAGATAGAAGAGATTCTGGCTTTTAAAAGTGCCGGCGGCAATACCATTGTAGATGCCAGCAACATCGGGCTTGGGAGAGATCCGGAACTGCTGGCCAGAGCGGCGGCCAGGACGGGCTTAAATATTATAGCAGGCTCCGGCTATTATGTGGAAGGAGCTCAAAGGCCGGAAGTATTGGAATTGACGGCAGAACAGATAGAAGAAGAGATTGTTGGAGATTTGGAAAAGGAGATTGGACATACGGGGATTCGTGCCGGCTATATTGGGGAGATTGGCGTAAGCCATGAGATGTTTCCTTTTGAAAAAAAATCTCTTATAGGAGCCTGCAGGGCGCAGGTCCGCACAGGTGCACCCTTGATGATTCATATCAATCCATGGTCCACCCAGGGAATTGCGGCAATGGAGATTGTAAAGGAGCACAAAATTGACCCTGAGAAAGTCATCATCTGCCACAGCGATGTGGAGAATAGGGAGGATTATATTTTCCGATTGCTGGACATGGGAGTATATATTGAGTTTGATAACTGGGGAAAAGAGATGTTTACGGACCGCTGGGATGTGAAGCCGGGCTCCGGGCGATTTGTCAGCGATTGGGAAAGAGTATTGCTGGTAAAGAAAATTGTAGACAGAGGATATGCAAACCAGATGCTGTTGTCTACGGATTTATGCTTGAAGTCTCTTCTTCATAAGTATGGCGGCTGGGGTTATGACCACGTATTGAAGCATATACTTCCCATGCTGGACGAAGTAGGCGTAAGCAGGGAACAGATAGAAACAATGCTGAAAGTAAATCCGGCCCGGTGGCTGGACTGGTAGAAAGGGGAGACATAGAGTGGGCGAAACCATTCTCAAAATGCAGCAAATTACAAAGCGATTTCCCGGGGTACTTGCCCTTGATCAAGTAGATATCACGCTGAACCGGGGAGAGGTGCTGGCTTTGGTAGGGGAAAACGGCGCAGGAAAATCCACACTGCTTAAGATCCTTTCCGGTGCTTATGTGAAGGATGAGGGCGTGATTGAATATGATGGCCGCATGATAGACGGCTACACGCCAAATGAGGCCATAGATATGGGGATTAGCATTATTTATCAGGAGCTGGATAATTATGGAACGCTGACCGTAACGGAGAATATTCTTGTTAATGCACTGCCGAGAAAAGGAGGAAAATTCAGTCCGATTGATTGGAAAGCTGCCAATAAAAAAGCCAGTGAACTCATTCACCGCATAACGGATGAAATCGATGTGACAGCCAGAATAAGTACTCTGACGGCGGCCCAGCAGCAGCTGGTAGAGATTGCCAAAGCAATGAGCCGGAATATGAAGATACTGGTTATGGATGAGCCTACCTCCGCACTGAATCGTGTTGAGACAGAACAGCTTTTGAAGATAGTGAAGAATCTGGCGGAGCAGGGAATCGGTATTATCTATATTTCTCATCGGATGGATGAAATTTTCCGGATTTCAGATCGGATTCAGGTAATGCGGGATGGAAAAAGCGTATCATCTTTCATGACATCAGAGGTGGATGAGGAACGGATTGTAAGGGAGATGGTGGGACGAACGCTGGACAGTATGTATCCTCACACAAAGCAGACGCCGGGAGAGTGCATTCTAAAAGTAGAGCATTTGACCTGCGGAAAAGCGAAGGATGTAAGCTTCCGGCTGCACAGAGGAGAGATCTTAAGCCTGTTCGGGCTAATGGGAGCCGGCCGTACCAGTATGGTAAAGGGGCTGTTCGGGGATCAATATATACGGAACGGAACCATTGAGATACTGGGAAAGGCCGCTCGGAACCATTCGCCCAAGGAGGCCATACGAAACCACATTGCATACGTCCCAAATGAGCGGAAGCTTGAGGGCTTGATGCTGACAGATACGGTCCGGTTTAACATCAGCATTGCCGTTGTGGATATATTGGAGAAATTTTTGAAGATAGACAAAAAGGCAGAGGCCAGGATGGTGGAGAATTGGATTGAGAAGCTTGGTATACGGACACCCTCTGCGGAGACAAAGGTTGTTTCCTTAAGCGGAGGAAACCAGCAGAAGGTAGTGATTGCCCGATGGCTGGAGACAAATCCTGAAATTCTGATTTTAAACGATCCGACTCGGGGTATTGACGTAGGCGCAAAAGCGGAAATCTATCGCCTGATGGAGGAGCTTTGCAGGCAGGGCATGGGAATTATTATGATTTCCTCGGAGCTGCAGGAGACATTATCCATGGCGGATCGGATTCTGGTAATGAGCGAAGGGAGAGTAACGGGAGAGGTGTCAAGAGAGGAAGCAACACAGGAAAGTCTGATGAAGCTTGCGGTAGGAGGCAAGGGATGAGAAAGGGATGAATTGATAATATGGAGAAGCGTATGACGTTAAAGGACAGAATAAAAAAAGGCGGAGGAAGTGAAATCACCATTTGCATAGCTTATATAGCGCTGTGTGCGATCTTCTCCATTCTGTCGCCGAATTTTCTGTCAGGAAAGAATTTTATTAACATAGGTATTTATTCGGCAATCATGGGAATTACGGCAGCAGCAACCACACTGGTCTTGATCTGCGGCTGTATTGATATCTCCGTTGGGGCTATTATGGGTCTGACAGGAATGTCAAGTGCAATGATGCTGAAGGCCGGAGTGCCTATTTTCGCCACTATACTGATCGCCGTATTAATTGGCGCCCTGGTGGGAGTGATCAATGGTCTTCTGGTATCAAAAGGAAAGATTGTTCCAATGATAGCTACAATGGCAACGATGTCCATTACCAGGGGCATTGCTTATCTCACCAACGGCGGAATTTCCATTGTAGTCAGCAACAAGCAGTTTACCTGGCTGGGCAGAGGATATATGGGACCGGTCCCTTTTATTCTGGTTGTAATGGCAGTGGTGTATGTTGTCATGTTTTATGTATCAAAATATACCGCCTATGGAAGAAAGCTATACGCAACAGGTTCCAATCAGAGAGCAGGCTATCTTGCCGGTATTAATACGGACCGGGTGATCCTGAGCGTGTATGTGATTAACGGCTTATTTGCCGGAGTGTCGGGAATTCTTATGGCCGCCCAGTCCGGAGCAGGGCTGCCTACGGCCGGCGACGGATATGAAATGACCATTATCTCCGCCTGCGTATTAGGCGGAACCTCAATCAATGGAGGAAAAGGAAATGTTTGGGGAACTTTAGTGGGCGTGTTGCTTTTGACCAGCATTTCCAACGGACTGACTATGCTGGGAATCTCCAGCTTTTGGCAGCAGATCATAAAGGGAGCTATCCTGCTGGCAGCAGTATTGATTGACGCATGGAGAGGCGGGAGCTATAAAAAGGTATGAGTAACATCTTGCTGTTATACCATTAGGTACAAAACATGTATAAATGTAGGAAAGGAGAAGGGAAAATGAGTGGAAAAACGTCATGGTATATTATAGACGGATACAGGCCGCCCGTAGAAAAGGGTGGTGCGGATGATTATATTGGGCATGAATGCATTATGATTTTGAATTGCAATGATGAGGACGCACATGTAGAGCTTGATGTATATTTTTCCGACCGGGAGCCGGTGCTAGGAATTCCGTATGTTGTTCCGGCAAGGCGTGTCCGGGCATTTCATACGGATGATCAGACGGTGCTGGGAGAGCTGGAGCTTGGAATCGGCAGGCAGTATTCTCTCAACATCCGCAGTGATGTAGGGGTAATTGTACAGTATGGACGTCTGGACATCAACCAGGATAATATGGCATATATGGCTACTCTGGGCTTCCCAGGCTGACAAATAGAGGTGTTTATTACTTTCGGGTGTGAAGAAATGGAGGTACATGAGTCAATGAGACCCAAAATTGAGCAAAGGGAATTTGAAGAACGGGTAAAAAAAACGCAGGAAGCGATGAAATCTGAGGATCTGGATTTATTGTTTGCTTATGGAAATGAGGCAGAACCCCAATATATCCGTTATTACAGTAACTATTGGCCGAGCTTTGAGGTGGCAGGCGTACTGATTCCGGCAGAGGGTGAGCCTACCCTCATTATAGGACCGGAAAGTGAGACATTTGCAAGAAGTGTATCCCGCATTTTGCGAATACGCAGGGTGCTGGCATTTCGGGAATCCTCGGAACCGGAGTATCCGGAGGCGGTGCTTAGTACGATGGCTGAAGTGATTCTGGAGACAATGGGCAAAAAAGCGCCTCAAAGGATTGGAATCGCAGGCGGCTGTTTGATTTCCCATGTGGTTCATTTGGCATTGGAAGAGGCCCTTAAGGAGCTTGGGAATCCCATGCTGGTGAAGGCGGATATGCTGGCAGCCAGGCTGAGAGCGGTAAAATCCCCTGCTGAAATTGCATGTATGCGGGAAGCCTATCGGATTACCCAATGCGCAATGAAAAAGGTATTGGATGAGATAAGACCGGGAATGACGGAAGAACAGGTAAGGGGAGTTGCGGTTGGCACCATGTATCAGGAAGGTGCGGAAGGAGAAGCATATCCTTGCTGGGTCCTTGCGGGGGAAGGCTCCAATTTGGCTATTGGAAGATGCAGGGGGAAAGTAATTGAGCCTGGGGATTTGGTACATATCCAAATTGGCGCCAGGTATGAGGGATATGCCTCTACCATGGGAAGAGCCGTAATTATGGGAAAAGGAACGAAAAGCCAGAAGTCCTTGATTGAAGCCAGCCTGGCAGGTCAGAAGGCGGTTCTTGAAACGGCGAAAAGCGGCGTGAATGCGAAGGAAGTGTACGATGCTTACTATGAAGCAATCAAGGCCCATGGGCAGGAGCAGCATATTCTTTACGGCCCGGTTCATGGAACCGGATTGATGGAAGGCGAATTTCCGTGGATTGAATCGAATTCCGATTTCCCGCTGGAGGAGGGAATGACCTTTTGCACATGTATTTATCTGGGGGATAATGAGAATCGGATTGGAGTACGGTTTGAGGATGGCTTTCTGGTAACAAAGGAAGGAACGGAAGCATTTTCGGATTATGGCAGAGAGCTGATGGAACTTAAGCGGGAGACATGAAAGAGCTTATAAGCTGCAATATGTGAGCGCTCGCATAGAAAGGAGATGGAAGATGGAGAAAATATGTATACCTAAAAGCGAATTTCAGGAAAGAATTGAACATATACGGAAGCAAATGCATAAGGACGGGTTAGATGGAATCTTTGTTTACGGGGATGAATATCGGAAAGAAAATTTGAGGTACGCATCCAATTATTGGCCCATTTTTGAACGTGGGGCTATGCTTATGGGAAAAACGGGGCAGCCCATTGTTCTCTGCGCCCCGGAAGGGGAACAGGTGGCCCGGGAAATGAGTGTATGGGAGGATGTGAGACTTGTACCGGACTTCCTGTGTGTAACCGTGCCCGATGAGATTGATTATCCCTTTGCATCCTACACCAGTTTTCACAAGCTGGCAAAGGAGCTTCGGGGCGCCGGCGAATTAAACCGTTTGGGCATTGTGGGAATGGGCGATATGTCAGCGGAGCTTCTTGACAATCTGAAAAAGTCGTTTGCGTGTGAGCTTATGGACTGCTCCCAAATGTTTTATGAAATGAGAAAGAAAAAAAGTGCAAATGAAATTGCCTGTTTAAAAGAAGCAGCCCGCATTGCGGAAATAGGATTTCGGGCCATGATGGAAGCGGATCTGATTGGCAGAACAGAGCGGTATGCGGCAGGAATCGCAGAGGGAGCGGCACGGCAGGCCGGAGCCGAGGATATTACATTTACCGTCTTTGGATCGGGGGAGCGTTCGGCTAAAATTGTCGGCAGGCCGGAAAATAAGGTGATTGAGGATGGAGATATGATTATGTGCGCCCTGGCTGTCCAGTATGAGGGCTATGTATCCACCTGTGAAGTGCCTTATGCGGTTGGAAATTACAGTGAAGAGACAAAGCGTGTAATTGATGTATTGATTCATGCGGGCGCAGCCGGGCTGCCCTATCTAAGAGCCGGAGAGCCTATGGAAAATTTTGTCCGTGCGGTTAGAGACTATTTTCGGAAGGAAGGGCTTTCCGAGTATGATGTATATCCGCCTTTGCATGGTATCGGGTGTGCCGAGGCCGAAAGCCCCTATCCGGATGAAAATACGGAAGAGCTTTTTGAGGTGGGGATGACTTGCAATACGGATATCAGCTTGTTTGGGCTGAAAGGAGGCTCCAACCGGGTAGAAGAATCCTTTGTGATTACGGAGGAGGGAGCGGAGAGTATGTTCCCGTTTATGCGTGCTTACTTCGAAAGATGGCTGACGGAAAATAATTGATGCTATTTTCACCTTTTCGATGTACAATAAAGGAAAATACATCTGTAAGGTGAAGAGAAAGGAAGGGAATCAAATGAAAAATTATCGTGCAGAGCTGGTAGGCGTATTCGGAGATCCCGTAGACGGCAATCCCACAGGAGTAACTATGGAGGCGGCTTTTGCGGACAAGGGCCTCAATTACCGCTATTTGACCTTGAAGGTGCTTCCGGAGGACCTTGAGGATGCCATGCGTTCCTTACATGTCCTCCATATGAAGGGAATCAATCTGACCATGCCTCACAAAATAAAAGTGATTCCTCTTCTTAATGAGCTGTCAGAGGCAGCGGGCATCATTGGTGCGGTGAATACGGTGGCGCTTCGTGAGGACGGAACACTGTTCGGTGAGAATACGGATGGAAAGGGCTTTGTACAGGCACTGCATAACCGGGGAATTTCCTTAGAGGGAAAAAACATTACACTCCTTGGGGCGGGCGGAGCGGCAAAAGCTATTGGAGTGGAATGCGCCCTGGCAGGAGCGGCCGCCATTACCATCATAAACCGTACTCTGGAACGAGCCCGGGAACTGGCAGATACCTTGAAGAAACATACCAAAACAGAAGTGTCCTGTGAGCAATGGGAGAGCTGTCACAGAATTCCGGAGAATACGGATATCTTGATTAACGGCACCTCCATAGGTCTGCACCCGAATGGGGATCAGAAGCCGGATATTGACTATAATGGGATTACCCCCAATATGATAGCAGCGGATGTAGTGTTTAATCCGGTAGATACCCTCTTTTTAAAGGAAGCTGAAAAGCAGGGGGCTGTGGCAGTAAACGGCTTGGGTATGCTGGCATGCCAGGCGGCGCTGAACTTTAAGCTTTGGACAGGGGTGGAGCCGTCTCTTAAGGTGATGGAAGATACCTTGAGGAAAGAATTTCAGTAATTCTCTTTGGGGATTCCAAGAGGAAGCAATGCAGGCGTTTGCTTATGGCACACAACGAGTTTTAAAATTATAGGTTGATAGTGACGGAATTGCCATAAAATATTCTGAGGCAATTCCGTTTTACTATTTGCTTGTAAAAACTTGTCATCCTGTAAAATAAGATGTCTGATTATTTGTGTAAATATATTGAATTGCAGAAAACGTATAAAAATAGAAGAGATTTAAAAAAAAGTTGTGCGATTTTATAATAAGGTATTGACAATATTCGATTGTTATATTATTATGTAGTAACAAAGCAACGTTATTACAAAAAAGGAATAGGAGAGGATTTCAAATGAAGAAAAAAGCATTATTATCAATTCTAATGACGGGTATCCTAATTGCAGGAATAGTTGGCTGTGGGGGAAAGTCAGAGGCTCCGGGGACGGAAGCGAATACATCAGCACAGGAACAGCAGACAGAAGAATCTGCTGTAGAAAGCGGTGATGCGACGGCAGAAGAGTATAACTTTGTATACCTTTCACCTTCCACGGAATCTGAGTATTGGCAGTATGCGGAGACAGGAATCCGAAATGCAGTTCTGGATTTGCAGGAAGAAAAGGGAGTAAAAATTAACTTTACCGTGAGCGGACCAGCATCTGAGTCGGAGACAGACGCTTACATTAAGGCATTTGAAAGCGTAATTGCTTCCAAACCAGATGTGATTATTACAGCAACTTTGGCACCGGACGGAACAGTTCCCAAGGCACAGGAAGCACAGAGCGCAGGCATCTATGTGAATTTTGTAAGCATGGGACTTGAGGGCGGAGATTCTCACAATTATGATGACATATATGGTGTACATTATTATTGCAATAATACAGTTATTGGGGAAACGGCAGCAGCTGCTATGCTGGAGGCGCTTGCGGATCGTGGAATTGAACCCAAAGGAAAAATCGGTATGCATATGTCTGTAGTAGTGGAAACGCTGGAAGAGCGTATGGACGGATTTAAGGCTTACATGGCTGAGCATGCACCGGAGCTGGAATGTTTGGACACCCTTTATAATGAAAATGATGTAAACAATGCACAGGCGAATGTGGAAACCCAAATATCCACCTATGGTGATGAGCTCATCGGCCTTTATGGAGGAAACAACGTGTCCGGTGACGGAATTGCACTTGCAGTTGGCGGTGCGGAGCTGGGAGATAAGATTGTAGGGATCGGAGTTGACTCTGATAGTGTTGAGATTGAAGCTCTTGAGAAGGGAAATCTTTATGCCATCATTGTACAGACACCTTATGAGCAGGGCTATAATGCAGCAATGAATGCAATGACTTATCTTGAGACAGGAGAGAATACAGAGACAGAAAAGCACATTGACTGTACCTCTCAGGTAGTTACCAGTGAAAATATGAATACAGATGAGAGTAAAGCACTGCTGAATCCTAAGATTCTGGCTAAATAAGCTGCGTTTTGAGGATGTAGATATAGGGCTGCACCCAGGGTGCAGTCCTGCCATATATGGAAAGGCGGTGGCTTTTAGGATGGATGATGCTCTGCTTAAAATTGAAAATGTCAGTAAAAGCTATCCGGGCGTAAAGGCACTTGATAAGGTTAGTATGACTATACATAAGGGAGAAATTCGGGCATTCCTCGGAGAAAACGGGGCCGGAAAATCTACATTAATCAAGTGTATCATGGGCGTGGAATCCCCAGACGAGGGAGTCATCAGCGTTAACTGTGATGGTGAGTGGAAATCTCCAAGGAATCCTGTAGAGAGTAAGGAACTTGGGATGTTTGCAAACTACCAGCACGTGAACATTGCGAAAGAGCTAAGTATTGCAGAGAATTATTTTTTGGGAAGAGTTCCGAAAACAAAGCTGGGCTTTGTAGACTGGAAAAAGATGTATTCAGACAGCCGGGAGGTTGTAGATAAGTTTGGAATTGATATTGATCCAAGAGAAAAAATCAGTAATTTGACAGTGGCTATGCAGGAGATGGTCACTATCAGCAAAATTTCGGTAAATGATACCATACGCCTTGTGATTTTTGATGAGCCTACAGCTCTTTTGGAAAATGACAAAGTGGAGATTCTTTTCCGGTATATTCGGGAACTGAAGAGCCAGGGAGTCAGCATTATTTACATTTCCCACAGGCTGGAAGAGATCGTAGAGATCTGCGACACGGTTTCGGTCCTGAAGGATGGTGTATATATAGATACAAAAAATGTTTCAGAAGTAACCAAGGATATGCTGGTATCCATGATGGTGGGACGAGAGATAGGTGATATCTATAATATCAGCCACATGGATCCAGGGGAAGAATTGCTGAGAGTTGAACATCTGAGTCACAAAAAATATTTTAAGGATGTTTCCTTCTGCCTTAAAGCCGGAGAAATCCTGGGCTTTTCAGGGCTTGTGGGAGCCGGGCGCAGTGAGGTTATGCGTGCCTTGTTTGGTCTTGAAAAGCTGGAAGCTGGTGAGATTTATATTAAGGGAAAAAAGGCAGAGATTCGCTGCCCTCAGGATGCAATCTATCAGGGGATTGGGTTTCTTACGGAGGACAGGCGTTTGGACGGAGTTGCACTGCCCTTAAGTATTGAAACAAATATCAATGCGGCCTCCTATGAGGGAATCAGCAGATTCGGCGTGATCAGTTTGAAGCAGGAAAAAGAACGGGCAGAGAGATACAGGGAGAGAACAGGAATCAAAACGCCAAATATCCAACAGAAAGTGGAAAACCTTTCCGGAGGAAATCAACAGAAAGTAGTTATCTCCAAAATCCTGTGTGCAGGGTCGGACGTATTGATTTTTGATGAGCCGACAGTTGGCGTTGATGTAGGTGCAAAACAAGAGATTTATAAGATTATGGAGGAGCTTGCCAAGGAAGGAAAAGGCATTATTCTAATTTCTTCTTACTTGCCGGAGGTTATGGGATTGTCGGACCGCTGTATTGTGATGGCAGAAGGAAAAGTAACCGGAGTATTAGACAGAAATGAACTGGAGTCTGTGACAGAAGAAACAATGCTGAAACTGGCATCCACATCCTAAGATAAAGTTTGGGGGAAATAGATATGAAAGAAAAGAAGAGAGATTTCAGCATTTTCCAGAGAACAGAATTTTCTCTGATCTTGATTATTTTGGCATTGTACTTGGTGGCCGTCTTTGGAACAGCTAATTTTTTCACAGAATATAATCAGATGAATATTCTTAAACAATGCTCTATTAATGGTGTGATTGCAATTTCTGCTACCATGATCATTATCACAAGCGGAATTGATTTGAGTTGCGGTTCCATTGTTGGCATGTCAACCTTGATGGTGGCCATGGGGCAGGCAAAGTGGGGAATGTCAATTCCGGTATCTATTATTATAGCCCTTTTTGTAGGTGTCCTCTGCGGTTTGTACAATGCAGTTATTATTCACGAATTGAATGTGCCGCCTTTTATTGCAACACTGGGAAGCATGACAATCATTCGCGGCCTTATTAAGATAATCAGTAATGCAGGAACCATTGCAGGGCTTAAGATAGAATTTACCAATTTGGGCGTGTGCTCCTTTCTTAAGATTCCTTATCTGGCATGGCTTTGGATCTTTGTGGTCATTGTGGGATTTTTTATTTTGAAGTATACTTCCTTTGGAAGGAACATTTATGTTCTGGGCAGCGGTAAAGAAGTGGCAAAGCTCTGTGGCATTTCTATTCGGAGGACCATTTATATGACCTATGGATTTGCGGGTTTTCTGTGTGGAATTGCAGGGATTATGCTGGCAGCCAGAATTAATAGTGCAGTTCCGGCTGCTGGTCAGGGTTATGAGATGAATGCTATTGCTGCCTCAGTTATTGGAGGCGCCTCTCTTGCAGGAGCAAAGGGTGCAATTTTTGGCACTGCATTGGGTACAATTTTAATGACACTGATTGACAATGTGGGAATTCAGTTTGGAATCAATTCCTTCGTTATGGAGATTAGCACAGGTGTTCTTATCACTATTGCAGTAGTAGTAGATCAATTAAAAAATAGAAAAAGTAATTAGGAGGAACACAGATATGAAGTATATTATCGGAACAGATGTGGGAACCCAGTCGATTAAGGTACAGCTATATGATCAGAAGCTTAATCTGGTAGCCCAAACAAACACACCTCAGTATGTAGATACACCAAAGCCTATGTGGGCTACACAAAAGGCGGATGCCTGGTGGGAGATTGTAAAAGACAGTATTCACAAGGTTATGAAGGATGCAGATATTTCCAGTGAAGATGTGGCGGCTTTCGGATGCTGCGCACATATGCATGGAGCCGTTCCGGTAAAGATGGATGGGACAGTAGTGGAAGAGGATGTGCAGCTATACTGTGATAAACGGGGCAGCAGGATTGCGGAAGATTTCGCAGCCAGCCTTTCGGATGAAATTTATCAGCATTCGGCCAATGCGCCTATTGCTTCCTGGCATGGAATAAAAATCCGCTGGCTGAAGGACAACCGGCCAGAAGTATATAAAGCTGCGGATAAATTTTTGACACCCAAGGATTTTATCAATTTTAAGCTCACTGGAAAAGCATGTATCGATCCTTCCGAGGCTTCCGGAACTTTTGCCATGGACTGTGAGACTGATGAATGGTCAGATCAGCTTATTGGTTTTTTGGGCATTGACAAGGCAAAGCTGCCGTCTATTAAGAAAGCTTATGAGGTTATTGGCACTGTTAGCGAGAAAGCGGCTATGGAAACAGGACTTTCCACAAAGACATCCGTTATTACTGGCGGAGGTGATATGCTTAGCATGCTCTATGTGTCTGGTATGAATAAGCTGGGAAGCGTTGTGGATATTACAGGTACAGGTGCCACAATACAGGCTTATACCAGTAAACCGGTTATGGATAAAAGGATTATGAACCTGCGCCATGTACTGAATGGATGGGTACCCTTTGGAAATATCGATTCTGCCGGCGGCGCATTTCGGTGGCTGCGGGATAACTTAGCCAAGGATGAGACGAAGAAAGCTCATGAGAATGGAAAAGATGAATATGCGTATCTTTGTGAGTTAGCTGAACAAGTACCTGCAGGTGCAGACGGCCTCTATTTCCTCCCCTATCTAATGGGTGAACGAACAATGGGAAGCGCAGATTCCAGAGGTTGCTTTGTTGGCCTTTCTTTGGAAAAAAGCATTTCTCATATGGTTCGAGCTCTTCTTGAAGGTGTAGCCTTTGAATTCAAACGTACCTTGGATATCTTTGAGGCCAATGGGGAAAAGATTCAGTTAGTGTACCATTCCGGCGGAGCGGCCAAGGGTGACACCTGGAACCAGATTAAAGCAGATATTTACAATGTTCCCATTTATACTTTAGAGGCAGATGAAGGCGGAGCTTTGGGTGTGGCGCTGATGTCTGCAGTTGCCATGGGATTTGTGGATAATCTGGAAAAGGGTGCAGACAGTCTCTTGAAGGTTAAGAAGATTTATCAGCCCAATAAGGCAAATCGAGAATTATATGATAAGGCTTATCAGGTATTCTGTGAGCTGCATGATGTATTGCAGCCATCCTTTAAACATATGGCTCAAGTGCAGGAGGAGAAATAGGCATGGATTTTAATAGGATAAAAGATGCGGCTCTTGCAAAGCGGGTCAGGGAGGAAGGTGCGGCGCTTGTGGCACATTGCCATTTTGGGGTGCAGGGACTTACAAAGACAGAGGAGGATGTAAAGAAAGCCCTCTATCGTCTGTTGGATACTGGTTTTAAGCCAGTAGCTTTTGATACAGAGCCAACCTTTGTTAAGATGATCCAGGAGATTACGGAAGGAAGCATCCGCCTTCATGCGGCAGTTTCTTATCCACTGGGCCGTATGACGCTTAAAAAGAAGCTTCAGGATTTGGAAACTCTTCGAAAGCTTGGAATTGAGGATACCTGTGTGTGCCTTGACTGGCAGGCGATCTTCTCACACCGCTATGGGGATGTGGAGCGTGAAGCAGCAGTGATTATGAAGGAGTTTGATGGGAAATTTTTTAAGAATGCTTTTGTGATTCCGGCAACACTTCTTAGCGACACAGAGATGATAGAGGTTTTGAAGGCTCTGGATGCTGCGGGAGTATATTCTGTGAAGGTGAATCCAGGATGTAAGCTGGGAGTGTCTTATGAAGAAGTAATGCTGATTAAAAGGCATTTCCCCAATCGGTTTGATATTCATCCCTCCGGAAATATCCGCACATTAGAGCAATTTGAAAAATATTTGGAGCTGGGCTGCCAGGTGATCCATACGGCGAGCACACTGGATATTGCAGAAACCTATATGCAGAGACAGCTTCGACTGTATGGAGGGCTGTGCGAATGAAATATGCAGACAAGATGGAGTTTTCCAATATTCAGCTATATGAAGTTAGTGATATGCAGATAGAAAACCTTGTATTGAAGGCTGCCCGTACCGGGGCAGGTGTAGTAGTAGTAGGACCTTCCGGAGTTCCTGTGGTCAGTCGGGTGCTGACAGCAGAGGATAGAATTCTGGTGGACTGTGCACTTTCTTATCCTTCAGGAGCGTATCTGACAGAGCAAAAGGTACAGGAGATTGAGGATGTACTGGAAGAGTTGCCTCAAATTAACGAGCTTTACATCGTAATGCAGGTAGGAACTTATTTGAGCGGACACAAAGATATTATGAAAGAAGAACTTGTAAGTCTTGTAAAATCAGCAAAAGGTGTTCCGGTAAAGATTGTCACAGAGATTAGCGCTTTTAGCAAGGAGCAGATGAAGGAGGTTTGTGATGCAGCTGCAACGGCAGGGGCAAAGGGGATTGTAATCTCAGCTGATTTTGCACCTTATGACATTCCAGAACCAGACATCGAGCAGGTGAAGGAATTTGTGGAAGCGGCAGCAGGACGTTTTGAAGTGATCGGTGCAGGAGGGGTGACGGATGCAAAAAGATTTCTGGCTATGCTGGATGCAGGAGTTACCAGAGTAAATACGCCTGCCGCTTATGAAATATTAATGGAATTGAATAAAAAAATCTGAAATTCGGGAAAGCAGTTCCGGCAGGAAAGTTGACAAACAGTGGATTTATGCTAAGATAGGTATGAAAGATATAACAATCATACATTAATATTAGCAGTACATAGAAGAGACGCAGTACTGCCGGAGGGGGAACTATGCTGTTTGAAAAAAAGTTAGACAAGACGACACCCGTTCCATTGTATTACCAGTTAAAAGAACTGATTATGATGGAGATTCAAAGCGGTGATTATCCAAAGGGGAGCATGATTCCGACAGAAAGCGAGCTAAGTAAAATGTTTGGACTCAGCCGTACTACTGTACGGCAAGCCATTGCTGAATTGGTAAAGGAAGGCTGGCTGTATCGGGTGAGAAGCAAGGGGACATTTGTGTCCCAGCCCAAGGTGAATCAGGATTTTATCCAGAAGCTGGAATCCTATAATGAGCAGATACGGCGAACCGGCAGAACGCCTCATACAGAGGTGCTTGACTTTGATATAGTACCAGCCACATCAGAGGTTGCAGAGCATCTGGGGATTCAGCCGGGAGATAAAGTAATTTATCTGTACCGAAAGAGGTATGCAGACGATGAGCCCATTGTCATTCTTAAGACCTATCTGCCCTATGAACGTTGTTCTTTTCTTATGGGACACAATTTTGAGAAGGAATCCTTGTATGCGGTTCTCTCGCAGGATGATTCTGTGAAGGTTTATTGTGTTAAACGTCTGGTAGAGGCCATAGAAGCGACAGCTGATGATGCCGAGAAGCTGAATATGAAAAAAGGAAAACCTATTCAGTTCTTCACTTCGGTAGGCTGCAATGCATACGGACAGCCAATAGAGTTTTCGCTTGCCAGATACCGTGGAGATCGGAGCAGTTTTGAAGTGACGGTGTTTACAGAGGAATAAGAGGAAGATCCCAAATGTCAGATTTCAGGACAGGCGGGATCTTTTTTTAGGAAAACTCACAAAGTTATTTACAAACACAAAACAAAGGTATATTATAATGTTATAACAATACATCATTACATAGTTATAGGAAAGGAAGGCGATATAATGAAAATGGAAGGCTTTGCACATGTGGGATTGTTTGTAAATGATATCCAGAGTTCTGTTGCATTTTATACGAAAGTACTGGATTTTAAGCTCATATGGGAATCAATAAACCAGTGTCCGGAGGGAGACGTTCTTGTAAAGTTTATAGAAAATGGCGGCAGTGTCATTGAACTTGTACAATTTCCTTATACATTGGACAGAAAGGACGGCTGGTTTGATCACATTGCAATGAATGTGGAAGATATTGATGCAGTGATTAAAGTTTTGGAGGAAAAGGGTATTGAATTTGAGGAAGGCAGCTATACACATGCGCCGCAGACGTTCCCCAATGGATCAAAATGGGTCATGTTCCGGGGACCGGACGGAGAGCATCTGGAGTTAAACGAGAAACTATAGCTTAAAAATTTGCGAATGAGGTGAAAAAATGTTAAATGTAAAACCGGCTGAAAGGCCAACAATTTATTTTATTGGTGTTACTACAGGAAAATCTTCTATTATGCGTGTGTTTCCCAAGTGGGCAGAAGCTTTGGGACTGGATGCAGAGATCAAAGGAATTGATTTTAAGCCCCATTCTCCAGGGGAAGCGTACAGGGAGGCAGTAGAATTTATTAAAAATGATCCTCTTTCTCTGGGCGCCTTGGTGACAACACACAAGATTGATCTCTATAATGCCTGCAAGGATCTTTTTGAATATTTGGATCCATTTGCTCAAAAGCTTGGAGAGATTTCCGGCATATCGAAAAGAGATGGAAAACTTTGCGGTCATGCGAAGGATCCGATTTCCAGCGGCCTGGCGCTGGAGCACTTTGTGCCGGAGAAATACTGGGTGGAAAATAGCGGAAATGTCTTTTTGATGGGAGCAGGCGGTGCGGCTCTGGCCATGTCTCTGTACTTTGGGCGGGAAAAGACAGGAAATGATATTCCAAAGAAAATTATTATTTCCAACCGCAGTCTGCCAAGACTGGAATCAGCCAAAGAAATTTTAAATGACATGAATCCGGCTATTGCATTTGAATATCGTCATACTCCGTCACCGTCAGATAATGATGCAATATTAGCTTCTCTGCCTCCCCGCTCACTGATTGTCAATGCCACGGGTTTGGGGAAGGATGCGCCGGGGTCACCGCTTACGGATGCCTGCAGTTTTCCGAAAGACAGCTTGGTGTGGGAGATTAATTATCGGGGCGAACTGGTATTTATGGAGCAGGCAAAAGCACAGGCAGCAGAAAAAGGACTGGTGATAGAAGATGGATGGATTTATTTTATCCATGGCTGGACACAGGTTGTAGCAGAGGTATTTCATCTGGAAAATATAGCAGACAAAATACCGATGCTTAGTGAAATAGCGAAAAATGCGTAGGAGGGCAGAAAATGAATCATTTTAATTGGGATTACAGCTTTCTGGTGGACTTTGATTTAAATAATGGATTTTCCAAAACGGCAGAGACGACAAAACGGTATTTGTCTCAGATGAAAGATATGTTTTACGATGTAGAAGCAGCAGAAGAAATTTTGAAGACAGAGGATCCGCTGATTTATGAGTTTTACGAATTAGGCTTTCCGGAGAGAGAAGGGGATCTTGCATTTGGCACTACAATTCTCTATCCGGGATTGGTGGGTGAGGAGTATTATATGACAAAGGGGCATTTCCATACAAAGCTGGAGACTGCGGAGGTATATTATACCTTAAGCGGAGAAGGGTACATGGTTATGGAGAATCCGGAAGGCGATACCATAGAAATTCCTTTGGTGAAAGGACAGGCGCTGTATGTGCCCCGGCGGTATGCACACCGTTCGGTTAATACTGGAAATGAGCCATTGGTGATGTTTTTTACTTTTGATGCAGATGCAGGTCATGACTATGGGACGATTGAAACAAAAGGATATCATAAGATGGTGGTCGAGAGGCAGGGAAAGGCAGAGATTGTGCCGAATCCGAAATGGTAAGGCGGATACATACTGTGCTGGGAGAGGTGAAACCAGGCGAACTTGGATTTACCCAATGCCATGAACACCTTTTGATCAGCAAGGGGAAATCCTTTGAAATTAATCCTGCATTGTGTATGGATGAGCCTGACAAATCCATACAGGAGCTTAAGACCTATGGCGCGGCGGGAGGCAGGGCCGTAGTGGATGCACAGCCAGGCGGCTGTAATCGGGATGCGGCTGGATTGGAAGAAATCAGCAGGAAAACCGGCATTCATATAATAGCTTCTACAGGCTTTCATAAGCTGCAGTTTTATCCGGAGGAACATTGGATTCACACAATTCATCAAAAAGAACTGGAAGAATTTTACATATCCGAGCTTGTGCAGGGAATGTGTGTGAGCATCGACCGAGAGTGGATGCCAGAGCGTATAAGAGCAAAAGCAGGTATTATTAAAACAGCGTTGGATGTATGCGATCTCAGAGGACGCTATGGAGAACTGTTTGAAGCGGCGGCGGGGGCACAGAAGGCAACAGGTGCGCCTATGATGGTGCATATTGAGAAGGGGAGTGCCCCGGAGATTCTGACAGAGTTTCTGCAGGAACGGGGTGTGGATACTGGCCGGGTGTATTTTTGCCATATGGATCGGGCCTGTGAAAAAGAAGAAAGCTTTCTGAAAATTTTGAAAGCAGGAATTACACTGGAGTTTGATACCATAGGTCGTTTTAAATATCACAGTGATAAGGAAGAACTGGAATTAATAAAAAAGATTTTAAATTGGGGATTTGAGGAACAATTATTGTTTTCTCTGGATACCACACAAGAACGGTTAAAAGCTTATAACCCAAAAGCGGTAGGCTTGTCTTATATTCTGGAGACCTTTCTTCCTGCTATGAGGAAATGTGGAATTACAGAAGAGCAAATTCAGAAAATTGCAGAGGAAAATCCCCAAAGGATATTTGCCTGGTAAAAGGCATCAGGAGGCAGAACATGAATATTTATGAAGAGATAGAAAAATATAAAATAGTGCCGGTGGTAGTGCTTAAGGATGCACAAAATGCAGTAGATTTAGCGAAAGCATTGATTGCGGGAGGGCTACCTGTAGCAGAGGTTACTTTTCGGACAGAAGCAGCAGAGGAGGCGATTCGGACAATTGTAAAAGAACTTCCGGATATGTTAGTGGGAGCAGGAACGATCACGACAGCAGAGCAGGCGAAAAGAGCGTTGGATGCCGGGGCAAGGTTTTTGGTAACGCCTGGATTCTCTCGGTCTGTAACGGAATTTGCAGTAAAGCAGAGCTGCCCGATTTTCCCAGGCGTATGTACACCTACGGAGCTTATGATGGCCCAGGAGTATCATCTGTCGGTGGTAAAATTCTTTCCCGCTGCCCAGTATGGAGGACTCAATACAATTAAAGCTCTGTCAGGACCGTTCCCACAGATTCGCTTTATGCCTACAGGAGGAATTAATGCAGGAAATATAAAGGAATATTTGGGAAATCCAAAGATTATAGCCTGCGGCGGAAGCTGGATGGTAAAAGACAGTCTGATTCAGGAAGGCCGGTTTGATGAGATTGAGCGCCTGACCGCAGAAGCAGTCTCTCTCATAAATGAAAATTAAGGGAGGTGACAGAGCTTATGGCAGAATATAAGGTCCTTGTGACAGCGCGATCTTTTGGAACGGCTGATAATAAGGCGGTGGAACTTTTGGAAGAGCATGGCTGTACTGTGAAGAAGCTGGAAGCATCTAAAGGACCCATTTCGGAGCAGCTAAAGGGGGAACTTACGGATGCAGATGCGGTGATTGCCGGATTGGAGGATTACAAAGCGGATCTACTGCAGGGGGCTTCAAAGCTTAAGGTTATTTCCCGCTATGGAGTAGGATACGATAAAGTAGATCTGGAAGCGGCCAAAAGACAGGGTATTGCAGTCACCATAACACCGGGAGCAAACGGAGATTCTGTAGCAGATCTGGCTGTAGCACTGATGTTAAATTGCGCCAGAAATGTAACCTTTATGGATAATGGGATCAAAAAAGGAGAAGCAGTTAGGCCGGCAGGAGTAGAAATGTGGGAGAAAACCCTGGGGGTAATAGGAGCCGGGCGAATCGGAAAAGGTGTAGCCAGGAGATGCATGGGGTTTAAAATGCGGGTTCTGTGCTGTGATCAGTATCAGGACGAGGCATTTGCCAGTGAGTGCAATGCAGAATATGTAGACCTGGATACGTTAATCAGTGAGTCGGATTATATTACGATACACTCCCCTTTGACACCTGAAACACAGAATTTAATCGGGAAAGAGCAGCTTCGAATGATGAAAAAGGAGGCTATCCTGATAAATACAGCAAGAGGTGGAATTATCGATGAGGATGCCTTGTATGAAGCATTAAAATCCGGAGAAATCCGGGCAGCAGCCCTGGATGCAACTGTGGACGAAGAACCTTCCAAGAGTAAGCTGAATGAATTGCCAAATTGTATTTTAACGCCTCATGCAGGTGCGGCAACTAGGGAAGCCAGCAGCAAGATGAGCTTGATGGCAGCCCGGAATGTGCTGGAGGTGTTGGAGACAGGAGAAAGCCGGAATCAGATAACTATCTAGTAAAAGAAAAGATTATAAGGGAAAAATCTGAAGAAAAGCCATTGTAATAATCGGAGGCAGTTGAAAAGTGAGGTAGTTTTAGCTTTTCAACTGCTTCCAACTTTTTTGAAATATCAGAGGATAGTTATGATATTCTTTATGAGACAGTTGAAAATTGTATGGATATTTTTCACAAATATAGGATGTAAAAATTGTGAATTTCGACAAAAAAATAAAAACCCATTGACAGAAAATTTTATTGTGTTATTATATTCACGTAGACGTTTACAAGACATATACATAGCTTGATGAGGATTGTTACTGGGAAGCAGGCAATACCGAAAGCAGAGGATGATTGCTTTTGGTGGCCTGTATTTTTTTGTCCCTTCGGGAAATATATCCGTCAGACAAGGAGAGATTTAAACTCAGAAAGCGAGGGATGGCTCTGAAGATAGTGAAAGTACTGAACAATAATGTGGTTATTTCTCTGAATGAAAAGGGAGAGGACATTATTGTAATGGGAAGCGGAATCGCTTTTCAGAAAAAACGGGGGGATACCATAGAGAAGGATAAGATTGAGCGTATCTTTTCCCAGCAGGTTCCGGACCTGGCGGCAAGGTTTCAGAAGATACTGAGTGAGATTCCCGGGGAATATCTGGAGATTACCGAGAAGATCATAGAGAATGCCAGAAAGAAGCTGGAACATGATTTTGATGATAATATCTATCTTTCTCTCATGGACCATATTCACTTCAGTGTTCAGAGATACCGGGAAGGAATGCTGATTAAGAATCAGCTTCTGACGGAAACGAAGATGATGTACCGAAGAGAGTATGAGGCGGCTATGGAGGCCCTTAAGCTTATTAACCGGACCTTCAAAGTGGAACTTCCGGAGGACGAAGCAGGCTTTATCGCATTTCACTTTGTAAATGCCAGCATGAACGGCTCCATGGAAGACACCATACAAAGAACACGGATTGTGCAGGATACTCTGACTATCATCCGCAACTACTTTAAGATGGATTTTCAGGAGGATTCTCTTGATTATTACCGTCTGGTGACCCATCTTAAGTTCTTCGTACAGAGAATGATAGATAAAAAACCTCTTACATCTACGGATGGCGACAAACAGCTATTAGAGCTTGTGGAAAATAATTATAAGAAGTCCTATGAATGTGTGCAGCGGATTGCCAAATACATTCATTTGGAATTCGGGTATTCAGTTGGAGAGCAGGAAAAGCTTTATCTGACAATTCATATTGAACGTGTAAGAGAACATAATGCTTAGGATTGTTACTTGTAATGGAGGCAAGACCTGAATTAATGTATCGGCAGGGATATTTTAATTTGGGTCTTTTTCTTTTTCCTATTTTACTTATTGAAAGAAAGGCGGACTGATTATGGATGCAAAAAAACTGGCCGGACAGATTCTAAAGGAAGTGGGCGGCAAAGAGAACATCAAGGAAATGTTTCACTGTGTAACAAGGCTGCGGTTTTATCTCAAGGATAAATCTACGGTAGATTTAGAGAAGATTAAGGCGTTGGACGGAGTAATTGGAGCCCAGTATCAGACAGAGCAGCTTCAGATTATCATTGGAAATGAAGTAAATGCCGTATACGATGCGGCCATAGCCCAGACAGGCTTTATCCACAATGAAGAAACCCTGGCCCAGAAGAAAAAATTCAAGGCAACGGGATTATTTGAGACCATGGCAGCTATTTTCCTGCCTACCATCCCCGTATTGGCCGGAACGGGTATGATTAAGGGGCTTATCACAATCCTGACCTCCTACTGCGGTTTTGATGCGGCTTCGGATTTTATTACGGTACTGACTATTGCCGGGGATTGTGTATTCTATTTCTTTCCATTCCTGGTAGCCTGGTCTGCATCCAAACGATTTAAGACAGATACGGCTTGCGCCATGGCACTGGCAGGCTGCTTGCTATATCCAACCATGACAGCCGGACTTGCAGAAGGCGCAGCGCCTCTTCATTTTCTGGGAATGCCCATACCCTTTGTAAAGTATGCGGCAAGCAGTATTCCCATTATCTTAACGGTGCTGGTGCTAAGCTTTGTGTATAAGTGGATTGACAAGGTGATTCCAAAGGTGCTTCGGCTGGTGTTCACTCCGATGCTCGTAATGTTGATTATGGCACCACTGACCTTGATAGGCATTGCGCCGCTGGCAAATTACATTTCCAGAATTCTTGTAACCATTGTGAAATTCCTTTATGATTTGTCTCCTATTATCGCAGGTGCCATTGTAGGAGGAACCCGACTTCTGGTAGTGCTTACCGGTATGCATCTTTCCCTGGGTGCTATCTGTATGGAAAATCTGAATCAGTTTGGTTATGACTTCCTGCTTCCTATGAATACTATGGGGACTCTGGCACTGTTTGGCGTCTGCATGGGCGTTATGGTAAGGGCGAAGAAGAGTGAAAATAAATCCGTAGGAGCATCCACAGCAATTTCTTCCTTTATCGGAATTACGGAGCCTGGCATATATGGTATTCTGTTGAAATTTAAGAACGCTTTGCTTGCCGTAATGATAGCAGGTGCGGCAGGCGGAGCCATTGTAGGAGCCTTTGGGGGCCGTGCAACTGCTTATGTAAATTCTTGTATCCTGTCTCTTCCGGTATTTATGGGAGAGGGTTTCTGGGCCGTATGCCTTGGCATGGCCGTTGCAGCCGGTCTTGGTTTTGTATTGGTTATGGTTATGGGCCTTTCTGAGGAAAAGAATGAGCCGAAGGCAGAGCCAAAAACTCAGAATCAGCCGGCAGCGGCAGTTGGAGAAAAGAAGAATTCAGTCATCTACGCACCGGTTACCGGAACCCTGATTCCGCTTGAACAGGTAAAGGATGTAGTATTCTCTTCCGGAACCATGGGCAAGGGAATTGCTGTAGACCCGGAGGACGGCGTGATCACAGCGCCCTTTGACGGCACGGTGACAGCCCTTTATCCTACAAAGCATGCGGTTGGAATCACCTCTGAGGATGGTGTGGAATGTATCATCCATGTTGGAGTGGATACGGCGAATCTCCAGGGAAAGCATTTTGAGGTAAAGGTAAAGGAGAATCAGAAGGTAAAGGCCGGGGATGTTCTGCTGGAGGTAGACCTGGCGGCGATATTGAAGGAGGGCTATTCTCTGGTGACCCCCGTTCTGGTAACTAACTCCGATGAATATCTGGATGTGCTTCCCAACGAGACGGAAGGCATGATTGCAAAGAGTGAAGTTTTACTGACTGTTATAAAATAAAAAGGTATTGTTAGAGACACTGCAAAACTAAAAAGTAGGAGGAACTAAATATGTATAACAACACATCACCATTAAAATTTCCCGAAAATTTCCTATGGGGAGGCGCAACCGCCGCCAACCAGATTGAGGGCGCATGGAACGAGGACGGCAAGGGCATGACCATCGAGGACTGCCTGCCCTATCGAGAGGTCGGAGTTGCTGATTTTACCAAGCAGTTTGCATTCACAAGCAAGGATTTGGACGAGGCCCTGGCAGCAGGCCCGGAGGCTAATTATCCGAAACGCAGAGGCATTGATTTTTATCATTACTATAAAGAAGATATTAAGATGTTTGCTGAAATGGGCTATAAAGTATTCCGTATGTCCATATGCTGGTCCCGGATTTTTACAGATCCCAGGGATGAGAAGCCCAATGAAGCCGGAATAGCGTTTTATGAAGATATGTTCAAGGAATGCAAAAAATACGGAATTGAACCGTTGGTAACCCTGTCTCACTACGATCCGCCGGTAGTTCTGGCAACAGATTACCGGGGCTGGTATTCCAGAGAGGTAATTGATCTCTTTGAAAAATACGCCCGTGTCTGCTTTGAACGTTTTGGAAAGTATGTGAAATATTGGCTGACTTTTAACGAGGTAGATGCTATGCTCCGTCATCCGGTTACAAGCGGTGCGCTGATTGAGGATCGTTTTACAGATATGCCGTTTGAGCAGGCCATTTACCAGGCCATGCATCATCAGATGATTGCAAGTGCAAAAGCAGTTAAGATTGGACACGAAATACTTCCGGATGCGCAGATAGGCTGTATGATGACAAAGCTCTGCTTCTACCCCTTCACCTGTAAGCCGGAGGACAATCTTGCCAATCAGCAGAGAATGAGAGGCATCTACCGTTATGTAGATATTCAGGTATTTGGAGAATACCCCAGATACTTGTTGAAGGAGATTGAGAATAAAGGCTACACCATTCAGATGGCACCGGAGGATGCTCAGATTCTTAAAGATGGCTGTGTGGATTTTGTATCCTTCTCCTACTATATGACGAGCTGTATGGCTGCCAATACGGAGGGGCTTGATATGGCACCCGGCAATACGGTAAACGGCGTGAAGAATCCCTACCTGCCATCTTCCGAATGGGGCTGGCAGACAGATCCCACCGGACTGCGCATTTCCCTGGTGGAGCTGTATGACCGCTACCGCAAGCCCCTCTTTATCGTGGAAAATGGCCTGGGAGCAAAGGATGTGGTAGCAGAGGACGGCAAGGTTCACGATCCCTACCGCTGTGAGTACTTAAGAGACCATGTGAAAGCCATGAGCGACGCCATCAACGAGGACGGCGTAGACCTGTGGGGCTATACCTGGTGGGGCTGCATTGATCTGGTCAGCGAATCTACAAGGCAGATGTCCAAGCGCTACGGCTTTATCTATGTGGATATGGACGATTATGGAAAAGGAACCTTCAAGCGCATTAAGAAAGACAGCTTTGACTATTACAGACAAGTTATCGAGAGCAACGGCGAAAATCTGGAGTATTAAGACATGATTCGGCATGCGGTAAGTGATCTGGACGGAACCCTGTTAAATGGCAGCTTTGAGTGGGATCAAGTGATAGAAAATGAGATCAGTCGGGTTCTGGAACAAGGCTATGATTTTGCGGCTGCCACCGGACGGACCGAGGAAGGCGTAAAAAACTGCCCGGGACTTTGGCACATGCCCGTATATCTGATTTTAATGAACGGTGCATTGATTCTGGACCCGAAGCGGCGTCCCATTCTGGTAACAGAGGTTTCCCGGCAGACAAAGGAGTATTTCTTAAGAGAATACCCAAAAGCAAATCTGGAATTTATCACCCAGGAGGGAACCCTCACAAGGCTGAGCCGGGACGCCTACATCCGGGAATACGGTGCCTGGGATATGTGGCGGAAAAAAGTACTGGACAAACGGGAGAGCGGCTATTATGATCGCTATATGGCCCGGATTACCTTTAATTGTACCGAAGAAGAGATTCGTAATGCTCCTGTGCTGAAAATCAACGGTCTGGAGCTTAAGGACGAACCATATGGCCGGATGCTTGCGGACCTTGCGGAATCACTCACGGATGCGGTGAATGCGCCCTTTGCGGATCACGTCATAGAAGTAACGGACAGGGGAGCATCCAAGGCAAAGGCTCTGCTCTGGCTCTGCGATCATTTGGGATGGAAAAAGGAAGAGACAGCCGTGTTCGGAGACGGAGGAAATGATGTGGAGATGCTGCACATATTCCCCCATTCCTATGCGCCGGCAGACGCATCCCCCGAAGCGAGAGCCGCAGCTTCCGAGATTCTGCCCCCGAAGCGGGAATATGCGGTGGTTGAAAAAATTAGGGAATTATTTATCTGATACAATCTGTTTACAACTTTGATAAAAATATGCTATACCATTGGTGTAGCATATTTTTTGTATGGTAGAAATTATATCTGAAGAGTATACCTTACCTGACGAAGTCCGCAAACCCCTAGGAGGATGCATGAATGGGGTACCATAGGGTATAATTTTCTACGATATACAGGATTCTTGAGTACTTTTTTAACAGCCTGAAAGTACCTCATAAAAAGGAGTGCAAAAAAGATGGACCAGAAGCGAATCCTGGTAATAGAGGACGAGAAGCCCATAGCAGACATTTTAAAATACGGATTTGAGAAAGAGGGCTTCGAGGTGGCCTGTGCCCACACGGGAGGCAGCGGCCTTGAAAAGGCGGAGGAATACGAGCCGGACATGGTGCTTTTAGACTGGATGCTCCCGGACATCGCCGGCGTTGACGTGTGCCGTATGCTCACCGAGCGGTACAACATCCCCATCATCATGCTGACCGCCCGTGGAAATGTGGAGGATAAGCTCTACGGCCTGGAATCCGGGGCCGACGATTATATCACCAAGCCCTTTGACTTAAGGGAAGTGGTAGCCCGTGTACGCACCATCCTGCGGCGTTTTGACCGTGTCCGGGGCATCCGGCAGGAGGAACCTGCGGCAGAGGGACTTACCGTATCCGAGCAGGAGCGCATGGTCTACCGAAACGGGGAAGCCGTGGAGCTGACCCCGAAGGAGTACGATTTGCTCATCTATTTTTTGAAACATCCCAGACAGGTATTTACCAGAGTGATACTCTTAGAACAGATCTGGGGCTACGACTACGCAGGTGACACCCGGACCGTGGACATACACATCCAGCGTCTGCGCCGAAAGACAGGGCTTGGGGACAAGCTTGTGACTGTATTTGGAGTGGGATATAAATATGTACCATAAAAAATCTCGTGAAAATGGAACAGGGCTTCGTTTTGGGATTCGCATGCAGATGACTGTGGGTCTAATTGCCGTGTTCCTGATCAGTGGGATTTTTTTATACTGGATATCGGACCGGCAGCTCCAAAAAAGCCGGGAGGATCAGATCATAAGGGAGCTTCAGACCATTCGGGAAAATACGGAGATCTATGTGCGTCAGCTTTTGATATTAAACAACGCCAACAACGATGAGGAAAGCTTCGACAATCTGGCGGAAACAATTGTGCAGGAAATGTACGGATCCTCCGGGCGCTACGAGTTGGCGGCCTACTCCAAGGACGGAGAGCTTCTGGCATACAACTACCGGAAGAACCACAGCGACGGCAAAGAGGGAGGGGCCGAAGAGCTTAAGGAGGCGGTAGACGGAAATACGGCATTCACCCTGGTATACTCCGAGACAGGCACTCTGGAGGTCTGGTTTGCAATGCCGGTGATTGTAGCTGAAAAAAATGTAGGTATCATTCGCTACTGCATGGATTATACGGAGCTCTGGCAGCAGGGAGAGCAGATGAAAGGCATTATCATCCGGGCCTCTGCAGCCGTATTTGCGGCAGCCTTTGTATTGATTTTTCTTCTTTTAAATCGGATTATCAAGCCCGTTCAGCGTCTGACCAAGGTATCCAGGCAGATGAGCCTTGATCTGGAGCAGGACGAGGTCAATACGGAGCTTCTGGCAGGACTGGCCTCTTCCGCCAGACGGGACGAGATGGGAGAGCTGTCCAGACATTACAGCGCCATGCTGGGCAAGGTGGGCCAGTATATTCAGAAAATGCAGGATGACCGGGATCAGATCCTAAAGCTTCTGAACAGCCGCCAGGAATTCTACAACAATGTAACCCATGAGCTGAAAACCCCTCTTACCACCATCCAGGGCTATGCCCAGCTTATTGAAGCGGACCAGGGGGGCGATGAGGAACTGATTGAAAAGGGGGTGGAGCATATTCTCCACGAGAGCACAAGACTTCATCGGATGGTAATTCAGCTTCTGGAAATGGCGGACCGGGCGGAGCGGGAAGAAAAAGCACAGGTAGATATGGGAAATCTGATTCGAAGCGTCTCCGAGGCCATGGAGATCAAGGCCAACCGCTATGGAGCATTTATCCGGCTGAAGCTGGAGCAGAATCTCTATGTGTGGGGCCAGGAGGAGCGGCTTCGCCAGGTATTTATTAACCTCATTGACAATGCGGTGAAATATGGGGAAGAAGGAACCGAGATTCGGATTTCCGGAGGATACCGGAAGGGCCGTGTACTCTTCTCCGTGTCAAATAAGGGAAAGCAGATGAGCCAGGAAGAATTAAAGCATATTTTTGAACCTTTCTATCGGGCGGATAAAGAATTTTCCAGAGAGCAGGGGAGTGCCGGTCTGGGACTGTCCATCTGCCAGAAGATTATGCGGGAGCACAAGGGCGTGCTCTGGGCGGAAAACCGCCCCGACGGGCGAATAGGTTTCTTCCTGCTTTTTCCGTCCTTCGAAAAACAGGAGAAAATATCATGAGCAGGAGCCGGAAAGGAGAGAGCCTATGAGGAACCGAAAACATTTGCGATGGAGCATAAGCGTACTCTTTCTTAGCCTGTCTCTTTTTGCAGGCTGCCGGAGAGTTCCGGAGCCGAAGACCATGCTGCTTCCGGAGGAAGAGACGGAACAGGGAGTTGCTCTTGAGGGAGAAGAAGGGGATCGCTATGCGGTCCGGAAAATGTATAATGAGGATTACTCCAGCCTCTTATATGGAGGTTATACGGCCTTTTTGCCGGGAGCCGGGGAGCACAAGGTACGCTTGGCGGAGCTGGGAACGGACGGCCTGCGAGTGCGGACACTGGATTACCGTTATGGCTTTTATGACACAGGACTGTTTCCTGTGGGAGAGCTTATGGCGGCCATTGGAATAACACTGACATGGGAGAAGGGAAGTGTAGAACAACAGAGAATGCAGACAGATTTTTTCTCTCCTGATGGAAAATACCTGCTGTATATGCGGCTCGATCAATCCTATGTGGGAGGACAGCTGTATTTGATGAATTTGGAGACAGGAGAAGAGGAGCTTCTGCTGGACGGAGATGAGGAAGGGTATTCCGGAGGGCAGTTTATGATTATGGCTGCATGGAGCCGGGACGGTTCGCTTTTGTGCTATGGTTTTTATCCAAGGAATGTGGACATATGGGATTCCTACATGGGTGATAAGTTTATTCTCCATTACCGGAACATGGAGACAGGGGAAGAGGTTAACCGCCTGAATTATTACTACTCCGGAACTATAGGAAAGGTAGAAAATCTGGAGGAAACCCGACTTTATGTAGATTGGAAGGGAGAAGACATACTTACAGCCATAGTTTCGGAGATTGCTGAGACAGAGACAAAGAACGCTTCCAATGCTCAAGTACGAATCGACTTTTTTACACAACAAATTCCCGAGCCGGGACGGGAGACAGAAGGAGTAGTAATCCCCCATGTGGCCAATTGCCCAAGGAACAGCAAATTATATCTGGATGCAGGAGCGGGATACCTGTACTTCACCTCGGCGGAGGAAGGGATCATAAGCCTGGATGTGGCGGACGGCGCCTATGTAAATACCATACCTATAGGAGCTGCCAAAGGAATTCAGGATTTTTGTGTTCTGGACGATGGAGAGGCATTTGTGGTAGCGGAATATGACAGAGACCATACAGGCTACGCAAACCCTCAGGATATTTGCCTGTACACTATGTCAGAAGAAGGCATGACCAGACGCGTACTATATCAAAATGCAGGGTATGTCATACGTCTCCAGTACGACGCTGTCTACCGAAGGCTCCTAGCAGAGACTGGGGTTGAATACTATGAAAAAGAAATGCAGGCAAAAGCTGGCGGCGATACCCAGCTGCAATGGGACTCGGAACGCAGGGCGTTAGTGCTGGAGTTTTAGCGCTAGTTGAGCCATGCAAAAAGAATCAGGCAAGGAGTTTGTGCGAGCTGGCTCGCTAAGAACGCCTTGCCTGATTCTTTTTATAGGGCGAAGCCCGTAAAGCTTGGAACTGCGAATGCAGTTTCGAGCTTGCATGGCGGGGTAAAGTTATAAAGCCCCCCAGATTAAAAACAAAGGAAACTTAAGCAGATGTTAAGATTTGTGCAACAATATTAACATCCGTATACAACTTTGTTACAAGTCAGAAAATTTGTCGAAATAAGGCAATGCTAAGATTATGGTAACCAAAAGGAACACTCCCATACACAGCAAAATTCCGGGATTGTTCAAAAGTTTCAAGTGAGGAGGTTATCATTATGTGCGGCATTTGTGGATTTGTGGGGAATAAAAAAGGAAATTGGGATAGAGAAAATATAATAGAAGAAATGAAAGACACCATCCGTCACCGTGGACCCGACGACGGAGGAAGCTGGCTAAGTGAAAACGCAGCATTAGGCTTTCGTCGTCTAAGCATCATAGATCTGGAATCCGGTGCCCAACCCATGAAAAATGAAAACGGCGACAAAGTACTGGTTTTCAACGGCGAAATCTATAATTACCAACAACTTCGAGAAGAACTTCTGCAGGCAGGACACATTTTCGCAACCCATTCCGACACCGAAGTCCTGATTCATGGCTATGAAGAATGGGGCGGAGACATGCTGAACCGTCTGCGGGGAATGTTTGCTTTTGTTATCTGGGATGAAGAGAAAAAAGAGCTTTTTGCAGCCAGAGACTACTTTGGAATTAAGCCCCTTTACTACACGGTAGTAGGAGAAAGCCTCGTATTTGCATCAGAGATAAAAAGCATACTCAAATACCCGGAATACAAAAAAGAACTAAACGAACAGGCCCTGGAGCAGTTTCTCTCATTCCAGTATTCGGCTCTGGAGGAAACATTTTTTAAGGGAATCTACCGCTTAGAGCCGGGAAGCTTTCTCCGCTGGAGAAGCGGAAGCATCATCCTGGAAATTCAGAAATACTTCGAACCGACCCTGAAGCCGGAAGAGGGAAAAACCGGCAAGGAATGGCTGTCAGCAGTAGATGAGGTAATCAAGAATTCCGTAAAGGCCCACGAAATAGCAGATGTAGAGATCGGCACGTTTCTGTCCGGGGGTGTAGACTCCGGTCTGATAGCCTCAGAGTTTGGCGGAAAAAGAGCTTATACAGTAGGTTTTGGCCAGGAGAAAAGCAAATACAACGAGATCCAATATGCCAAAGAGACAGCAGACCAATGCAGCCTGGAACACAGAGGCAGAAGAATCCGGGAGCAGGAATTCTGGGAGGCCGTTCCGGAAGTACTTTACTACATGGATGAGCCTCTGGGAGATGCCTCTGCAGTAGCCCTGTATTTTCTCTCCATGGAAGCGGCAAAAGATGTAAAGGTAGTAGTATCCGGAGAGGGAGCCGACGAGCTTTTTGGCGGATACCGCATTTACTGTGAGCCGGAAGCCCTGCGCCGTTACCAGATGCTCCCCAAAGGGCTGCGTATAAAGCTTGCACGTCTGGCAGAGCATTTTCCAAACCTAAAGGGAAAAAACTTTCTGATTCGAGGAAGTAAATCCTTAGAAGAACGCTTTATCGGAAACGCCAACATCTTCTCCATGGAAGAGCGCAGAGAACTGCTTAAAAACTACACAGGAGCCAGAAGCCCCCAAAGCTTCCTGGAAGAAGACTATGACAGAACCGCAGACTTAAGAGATGCAGACAGAATGCAGGAAATAGACTTACGCCACTGGTTGCCGGGCGACATCCTCCAGAAAGCCGACCGCATGAGCATGGCCAATTCCCTGGAAGTACGAGTTCCTTTCCTGGATCGGGAGGTATTCGAGGTATCCCGCCATTTGCCTGCCAATATGAAGCAAAGAGGCCGGGTAACAAAATACATCCTGCGAAAAGCAGCCGCCTTCAAACTGGACGCCAACACCAGCGAACGCCCAAAGCTGGGCTTCCCAGTCCCAATCCGCCACTGGATATGCTCTGAAGAAGGCCAAAACCGTATGCGCCAGGCATTCTCAAGCCCAGCGGCAAAACAGTACTTCCGCCAGGAAAAACTAACCCAACTCTTAGAAGAACATCTTGCTAAACACAAAGACAACAGCCGAAAGCTCTGGACCATATACACTTTCTGCATCTGGTACGGCATCTATTTCAGCGAATCATAAACAGACTTTACCCTCTCTTAACAAAGGCATGTAAATCATTGTCAAGAGAGGGTATAAAAAAGAAACACAAAACATATTAAAATTAAAACAGTTCTCCAATACGCAACCCAGTAAATAACGGCTAAACTAACAAAACATCCACCGAAACACATCCCAAAACCAGGGAGGGACCCACAAGGTGGGAGGATTCCTTATTGCTAGGATATGGAAAAGCCTGCGGCCTTCCTCTGCGTCTCTCCCGTTCGTCTAATCATCCCTCTTGATTCATCTGATCAAGCAACCCAGCCTTAATCCGAAACAGCTTATCCGAAAGATCCACATAAACCTCATGAGGATTCGTCAACCTCCGAGTCTCATCCCAAAGGGTATCCTGCTCCCGAGCACAATAATCCCGAATCTCCATCACACTAGGCGAAGCATACACACACTCCCCCTTTTGGAACACCGGCACCAAAAGCTCACGCATATGATAAGTCCCGCCTTTCAGCTTCGTCTTCTTCCAGGTCTCAACCGAATCAAAAATCAAAAGATCCTGCGAAACATCAAACGTCTCATCCGCAAGGGAAATCAAATCCGCCCGAATCTTTCCCGTCTCATTATCATAAATCCGAAAAACAGTCTTATTCCCCGGATTCGTAATCTTCTCTGAATTCTCCGAAAGCTTAATCTTAGGAATAAATTCCCCTTCTTCATCCATCACAGCCGCCAGCTTATACACACCTCCAAAAGCCGGACAATCCGCTGAAGTAATCATATTCGTTCCCACACCCCAGGAAGTAATAGCCGCATTCTGTCCCTTAAGGCTCGTAATTAGGTATTCATCCAAATCACTGGAAGCCGAAATAACCGCATCCGGGAAACCGGCCTCATCCAGCATCTTCCGCGCCTTCTTGGACATATAAGCCAGATCTCCGCTGTCCAGCCGGATTCCATAAAAGGTCAAAGGAATCCCGGCTTCACGCATCTCCGTAAACACCCGGATAGCATTGGGAACCCCTGATTTTAGCGTATCATAAGTATCCGCAAGCAAAATACACGCATCCGGATAAAGCTCCGAATACTTCTTAAAAGCCGTATACTCATCCGGAAAGCTCATAATCCAGCTATGAGCATGGGTCCCTTTCACCGGAACATCAAAAAGCTGCCCGGCCAATACGTTCGAAGTACCGATGCACCCGCCAATCATAGCAGCCCGGGCTCCGTAAATCCCGGCATCCGGTCCCTGTGCCCGGCGTAGGCCAAATTCCATAATGCCATCTCCTTTAGCCGCATGAACCACACGGGCCGTCTTGGTGGCAATAAGACTTTGATGATTGACAATCGTAAGAATAGCTGTCTCCACCAGCTGAGCCTCCATAATAGGTGCAATCACCTTCACAAGAGGCTCCCTCGGAAATACCACCGTACCCTCCGGAATCCCATAAATATCTCCGGAAAACCGAAACTTACTCAAATACTCCAGAAAATCCTCATCAAAAAGCTTAAGGCTTCTCAGATAATCAATATCCTTTTGATCAAAGGTCAGATTCTTAATATAATCAATCACCTGATCCAAACCTGCAGCAATTGCGAAACCATTTCCAGAAGGGTTTTTCCGGTAAAAGGCATCGAAAACAACCGTTTCATTGGAATGATTTTTAAAGTAGCCCTGCATCATAGTAAGCTCATAAAGATCCGTGAGCAGAGTCAGTTTCATCGTACTCATAGTAATTTTCCACTCCTTGTTTTTGCGCAGCAAGTATGATTTCCCATCAGCTTATTGCGTGGATTTTAATAGCTGTCTTGTCACATGACGGACAATGACTGTGAATAGTTTAACAATAGCACATTCAAAGGAAAATGACAAGCCACTCTTCCCTTTTTCAAAAAAATATATTACAATAGTTAGAATGCGAAATGAGGTAACAGATAATGGTTGATTTTTTAGTGCATAAATTTGTAAAGGATTACCAAAATGTAGAGAATGCCCGGGTGCGCACCGAATACGGAGTTATGGCCAGCACGGTGGGGATTATCTGCAACATTCTGCTGTTTACGGGAAAGTTTATGGTGGGACTGGTACTCCACAGTGTTTCCGTTCAGGCGGATGCTTTCAATAACCTGTCAGATGCAGCCTCATCAGTGGTAGGCTTTGTAGGTGTGAAGATGGCAAGTAAGCCTGCAGATAAGGATCATCCTTTTGGTCATGGACGGATCGAATATATAGCAGCCCTGATTGTATCCTTTTTGGTAATTGAGGTTGGATTAAACTTTCTGAAAACTGCCGTAGGCAAGATATGGGAGCCGGAGGAGTTGTCTTTTAGCACAATATCCGTTCTGGTCCTTTTGATATCCATTGGAGTAAAGCTTTGGATGGCATATTTTAATCGAAAACTGGGTAGGCGGATACATTCCACTGTAATGATGGCTACGGCCACGGACGCTATGGGAGATGTGGTCACCACCTCCGCTGCGGTTCTGTCCCTTTTATTCTGCCGTTTTACGGGAATCAATATTGATGGTATTGTGGGGGCTCTGGTGTCCCTTGTGGTGATGTGGGCCGGCGTGGGCATTGCCAAGGATACTTTAGAGCCGCTCATCGGCAAGGCCGTGGACCCGGAGCTTTACCGGCAGGTTACGGAATTCGTGGAGGGCTATGAGGGAATTTTGGGCAGCCATGACCTTATTGTGCACAATTACGGACCCACGAGAAGCCTGGCTTCTATTCATGCGGAGGTGCCCAATGACGTAAGCATCGAGATTTCACATGAAATTATTGACAGGATTGAGCGTGAGGCGGCAAAAAAGCTTGGGATTTTTCTGGTGATTCATATGGATCCGGTAGAGGTGAGGGACGACCGGATAGCAGCTGTGCGGTCAAAGGTGACGGCTGTGCTGAAAGAGCTGGATGACCGGCTGACCCTGCATGATTTCCGCATGGTGGACGGGGAGCAGCAGATCAATCTGATATTTGATGTGGTAGTCCCTTTTGCTTACCGGGAGGAGGAGCTTACACAGCTTCAACTGGATATTATGGAACGAGTGAGTATTTTAGATTCCAGGTATCAGTGCGTGATGACCATAGAAAAAGGATATGTGGCCGAAGGATGAACGGGCCTAAAAGTCTGAAAGACAGCGAATGAATCATTAAAAAGAATAGTGAATAATTTCCAAATAGAAAAGGGGAAATTCCCATGAAAAATTTTATGAAAAAGTTGCAAAAAAGTACTTGCATTTTAGAAAAAGATGTGTTATAGTAATATTCACTGAAAAACAAAGGGCTATCGCCAAACGGTAAGGCAACGGACTCTGACTCCGTCATTTCAAGGTTCGAATCCTTGTAGCCCTGCTTTAAGACCCAGTGGAGGAATCCGCCGGGTTTTTGACTGTCTTTTGAGATGCTCCTTTAAAATGATATTAATATATTGCGAAAAGTTATGAACAATTACTTATAAAAGTCGGAAGCGGTAAAACAATCGAAACCTGAAGAAGCGCAGTAAGAAAAAGAGATTCTTACTGCGCTCTTTTTTGACAGGCGTTCAGCCTGCTGTGAGGTATACAACTGCATAAAGAAATAAAAATGGCAATATTGTTGGAAATATCAGCATGTGTTATACTATAAAACGAAGAGCAGACAGGAATAGGTATCATATAGCAGGAGGTGTGAATATGGCGAGAATGGTAGGAATCGGACTTCAAAGCTTTGAGAAAATAAGACAAAATAATTGTTTTTATGTGGATAAAACGGATTTTATACGAGAGTGGTGGGAAGCCCAGGATGAAGTTACGCTGATTACACGTCCGAGACGATTTGGGAAAACCTTGAATATGAATATGACGGAGCAGTTTTTTTCCGTGGATTACGCAGGACGAGGCGATCTGTTTGAAGGTCTGTCTATATGGAAAGAGGAGAAATTCAGAGAATTACAGGGAATGTATCCGGTGATTGCGCTGAGCTTTGCGGACGTAAAACAGATTACCTTTGACCAGGCCCGGAAGGCAATCTGTTTTTTCTGATTTAAACAATCTCAAGGTTGTTACTGCTACTTCAGATGAATATGCGGATTGCTTTGGATTTACAGAGGAAGAAGTTTTTGGGGCATTGGGTGAATTTGGGCTGTCTGACAGCGAGCAGGAGGTAAAAAGCTGGTATGACGGCTTTACTTTTGGCAGTTATACAGATATCTACAATCAATGGTCTATTTTGAATTATCTGGATACGAAAAAAGCAGGAGCTTACTGGACAAATTCAAGTTCTAACAGCCTGGTGGGAAAGCTCGTCCGGGAGGGGAGTGCGGATATTAAGAAAGAATTTGAAGAACTGATTTCCGGAAAGTCCATTGTAACGCCGATAGATGAGCAGATTGTGTACGGGAAATTGAATGAAAACGAGGATGGGATCTGGAGCCTGCTGCTGGCCGGCGGATATCTGAGAGTGATCCGGCATGAGGATTTTTGGGAGGCTGAGGATAAAGATATTCCGAACTATGAGCTGTGCCTGACAAACCGTGAGGTGAACCGGATGTTCCGTACTATGGTGAAGGGCTTACGGATACCGTGAAGGCGGCATTAAGGCAGATAGAGGAGAAAAAGTACGAAACCATGCTCATGTCCAAAGGAATTCCGGAGAAGAAGATTCGGAAATACAGCTTTGATTTTTGTGGGAAATAGGTTCTGATTGGAGGAACGGACATGCCGATGCCCGTTTGACTGGATAATTATCAAAAATTATGCTACAATACCACTCAGAGGTGAGAAATAAGATGTATTCATTCAACAGCAAAGTCCGTTACAGTGAGGTGGGCGAAGACAAAAAGCTTTCTTTAAACGGAATTATCAATTATTTTCAAGACTGCAGCACCTTCCAGTCCGAGGAACTAAAGGTGGGAGTGGGGGTACTGGAAAAGCTGCATCGTGTCTGGGTGCTTTCCTCATGGCAGATCGTGGTGGAGCGCTATCCGGAACTATGCGAGGAGATCACAATCGCTACCTGGCCCTACCATTTCCAGGGCTTCTGCGGCTGCCGGAATTTTGTAATGAAAGATCAGAAAGGGAAGATGCTGGCCTATGCCAATACCCTCTGGAGTTTCCTGGATACGGATACAGGCCGTCCGATACGGGTGCCGGAGAATATCGAGAAGGTATACGTGCTGGAGGAAAAGCTGGACATGAACTATGCTTCCAGAAAGGTGCCCATGCCAAAGGATGGGGAGAGGAAGGAGCCTTTCGCCGTACAGAAGCACCACCTGGATACCAACCATCACGTCAATAACGGCCAGTATATCCAGATGGCTCGGGAATATATTCCGGAGGACTTCCCCATTCGGCAGATGCGTGCAGAGTACAAGAAGTCGGCCGTTCTGGGTGACATGATTTATCCGGTAGTGCAAAAGGAAGACAACCGCTATATGACGGCTCTCTGCGATGAACTGGGGCGACCGTACGCTGTGGTAGAGCTTTCGTAATTGAAAAGGTTGAAAATGGTTTGGGAACAGATATACTGGAAAGAACCTGTGAGACCGGATACGGGTATAGCTGTTTGATTTATGGCGATAAAATTGGAGGACAAAGGCACATGATTTTATTGGGAAAAAAGCAGGAGCTGATCATTGTAAAAAAAGTTGAATTCGGCGTGTATCTGGCTGAAAAAGAGGGTGTGGAGGAACGGGTTCTGCTTCCGAAAAAGCAAGTGCCTGAACAGGCAAAGCCGGGAGAGCGGCTGGAAGTATTTGTCTACAGGGATTCCAGGGACCGCCTGATTTCCACCACACATGAGCCCAAGGTACAGCTTGGAGGAATTGCGGTACTTAAGGTAACGGAGGTTACAAAAATCGGAGCTTTTCTGGATTGGGGATTGGAAAAGGAGCTATTGCTTCCTTTCAGAGAACAGACCAGAAGAGTAAAGGCAGGAGAGGAAGTGCTGATTGCCCTGTATGAGGACAAGAGCAGTCGTCTCTGTGCCACCATGAATGTATACAAATATTTAAAGACCGATTCTCCCTATGAGGCAGAGGATCGGGTAACCGGAACCATTTATGAGATAAGCCGGGAATTTGGCGCTTTTGTAGCTGTAGACAATCGTTACTCCGGTCTGATTCCAAGAAAAGAGTTTCATGGAAATGCGGCCATTGGGGACAAGATAGAGGCTCGTGTAACGGCCGTAAAGGAAGACGGAAAGCTGAACCTGAGCATACAGGAAAAAGCTTACCTGCAGATGGATCGGGATGCGGAATATGTTCTCCAGGTATTGGACGAGTATGACGGAGTCCTCCCTTTTAATGACAAGGTTTCGCCGGAAATCATAGAGCGTGAATTGCACCTTAGTAAAAATGCATTTAAAAGAGCAGTGGGACGGCTCCTAAAAGATGGCAAAATAGAGATAACCGAGAAACGCATCCTGCGAAAATGATGGAAATTTAACAAATTTATAAAAAAAGGAAAAAAATGCTTTCCAAACTGCCTTTGAGCAGTTATAATGATGAAGAAGAAAGGAGTGAAAAAAGATGAAAGTTCAAAACATTTCAAACATCGATAAGTTCTTCGAAGTAGTAGACAGCTGCCAGGGTAAGGTAGAGCTGGTAACAGGCGAAGGCGACAGACTGAACCTGAAGTCCAAACTTTCTCAGTATGTATCTATGGCGAACATCTTTTCCAACGGTGAGATTCCGGAGCTTGAGATTATCGCATACGAGAAGGAAGATATCGACAAATTAGTTTCATTCATGATCAATGGTTAAATAAAACGCAGTAATGGTTCCTGTAAGGAACGGTTGCTGCGTTTTATAATTTTGGCAGTGAGTGCCATTCGGAAAACCGCCGATTTTCCGAAAGTCGGGCTTCACCCTATAAAAATGTAGTCTGACAACTTTGTCATCTTTTATTTTTGCACTGCTCAGACTTCTACAGATTCTTTTTCTTATACACAAAGGAAAGTCCAATTCCCGTAAGTACAACAAGATAAGCAAGCAGAATCAGAATGCCCAGTAGGTTTACAGGCTCTTTTGTGGCAATGCCCCGGACCATGCGGCTGGTCTGGGAAAGGGGCAGGGCAGCAATCATTTCCCGGGCTCCGTGAGGAATGCGATCCGTGGAAAAAAAGGTGTTGCACAGGTAAGCCATAGGCATAATAAAGTAATTGGAAAACCGGGGTACATCCGCATGGCTGCGGGCCAGGAAAGAGACTACAATGCCAAGGGCGGAAAAGACTGCACCGTTTAAAAAGAGAATCAAAATGGAGATTCCGTTAAATACAAGTCCGGTTTCGATAGGCCATACAAGAAAAAGGATAATACCTCCCGCATAAAGTCCTCGAAGAGCCCCGGCCAGAATCTGTCCGGCGATAAACTGCCACAGAGGGGTGGGGGAGATAATTACCTGATCAAAGGCTTTTTCATAGAGCCGCTGCACATTCAGATTTTGAGCGATGGCATTGAAGCTGCCGTTCATAGTGGTTAAAGATACCACGCCGGGTATCAAAAAATTGAGATAGGGCATTCCGTTCATGGTAGTCCGGATTCCCCAGCCAAATACAATCAGATACATCAATGGGGCGACCAGAGCCGCCAAGGTGATGCGGGAAAAGTCCCGCAGAAATTCCCTCCATTTTTCCCATAAAATCGTGATAATTCCCATAAGATACTCCATCTAACAGATTTTTATGACAGACGTTTTCCAACCTGCTCCACAAATACATCCTCCAGCGTAGTATCCCGAAGCGTGCATTGACTGGTAAGGCTGCTTAAACAGGCGATGGCTTCGGAACGCTCATGAAAGTAACGGCTGTGCAATCCCTCCGGCAGTGTCTCGTCAATGGCATAAGCCCCCAGATTTTCAATCAAATGGGCCGGTGTGTCAATCTCATTCAGCTTTCCGCCGTTCATCAGGGCTACACGGCTACAGAGAGACTGAGCTTCCTCGATGTAGTGGGTGGTCAAAAGGATAGTTAATCCCTGCTCATTTAACTGCCGCAGCAGCCCCCACATCTGCCGCCGGGAGATGGCATCCATACCGGCGGTAGGCTCGTCTAAAAGAAGAATCTCCGGCTCCGTAAGGAGAGCCCGGCAGACCATCAGCTTACGTTTCATGCCGCCGGATAGCTTGCGGATGGTTTTCCTGCGGTGCTCCGTAAGACCTGCAAAGGCAAAAAGCTCCTTTGTACGTGCTCTTATCTGCTTCACAGGCATAAAGTAAAGCCGCCCCTGGTACTCCATGATTTCCTCCATATCCATATCCTGCCGCATGGAATACTCTTGGGTGATGACACTGACCTTTTTCTTGAGATCCTGCCGCTTTCTGGTTAAGAGCTCGCCGTCAATTCGAATCTCACCAGAAGTGGGAAGCAGTAACGTGGACAACATACCGATCGTAGTTGTCTTTCCGGCACCGTTGGGTCCCAACAGACCAAAAAATTCACCTGTCTCAATTCGAAGATTGATGGAATCCACAGCAGTAAAATGCTCAAATTTTTTTGTGAGATTTTGAAGCTCAATCATGCCTGCCTTTTAGCTCCTTTGCAATGATGAGAGAATAGTATCCGGCATCATCGGGGATCTCATCTGTGCTGCGGTAGATATGTTCATTTGCCATGCCGCAGTTTTCCACCATAACCACATCCCGGCCGCTGGACTTTAGAATCTCCTTGACCTGCTGCATCTTCCGCCCGGATTTCATCAAAACATAGTTGCCGGGGAGGGATAGGTCGCTGTTCAGCTTGTGAACGGCGGGCAGGATATGCAGCTGCTCATCCCACTCAACCAGAGACGTACCTGTCCGTGCTGCGGCAGCACAGAAAGAAGTAATTCCGCTGACCAGCTCTGTATGATAGCCCCGATTTAGAATATGCTTCTGCACATAGAGGTAAGTAGAGTAAATGGTGGGATCTCCCAATGTAAGGAAAACCACATTTTTTCCCTCTTTCAGATAAGCTTCAATGATATCGGCCGCCTTTTGGTGATTTCGGTTCATCTCCTCCTTGTCGTGGGTCATGGGCATGTCCACGGAAAGGAGGTTTTTTTCCGCCAATTCCGGTAGGGCCTGAACGGCAATCTGGTAGGCTACCGTTTCTCTGGCATCAGGTCCCGGAAGAGCGATCACTTCATTTTCACGGATGAGACGTACGGCCTTTAGAGTCATAAGCTCCGGATCACCAGGGCCAACGCCCGCACCATATAAGATTCCAGTCATAAGCGTTCTCCTAATCTTATTTCAGTTCTTTTGTAAATGCATGAGATTTATTATACGGGGGATAGAAATTTTTTTCAACTAGATTTTTGTTATTACGCACAATGCATATTGCTTTTTGTCAGGGAATGTGCTATATTACGTTCGTAGCTTCGCAGGAAGCGGGCTGCAGGTGTCACGCCGTCCGGATGCGGCGTGGTGAAAAGGGAAACAGGTGAAAGTCCTGTGCGAACTCGTCACTGTAAGTAGGGAGTGGGATGCCATATAAGCCACTGAGAGATTGGGAAGGCGGCATTGTTGTGAGGATCTACAAGTCAGGAGACCTGCCTGCGGAAAATTCGGGAGAAATCTCGGTGAACCATATAGTTAGATGAATGGATACACCGGCCCCGAGGCCACGAGTAACTGGTCGCAGATGTCAGAAAAACATACAACATCATTGCGTCCTCTTACCGATGCCTTTCCCGAACAAGGAGGGCATTTTTACATTTAACCAGAACGGCCTGCGACGTTCCAAAGAAGGAGGAACAATATGAGAAGAAACATGTCACTTTTGCTGGCAGCACTTATGGTGCTTGTTTTTTGCTTAAGCGGATGCGGCAAGGAAGCGGAGCCGGCAGCACCTGCACCGGCAGAGGAAGCAGAAACGCCGGAGGAGACACCTGAGGAGACGGAAGCACCGGGAGAGGAAGCTTCCGATCAGGAAAAAGCAGATGAAGTTGCAGGTTTGATTGATGCAATCTATGTTCAGAAGAGAACGGACGAGACGGATGCACAGTGTGCAGCGGCAAAGGCTGCCTGGGATGCATTGACGGATGCTCAGAAAGAGTTAGTGGAGGGTAAAGAAGCGGATCCGGATTACTTTGGAAGAGACACGGGAGATGCTTCCAAGGACGATCCACTTAACCAGGATGAGATTGGCGAGAACGAGCTTTTGGTAGTCAGCTTCGGTACATCCTTTAATGACAGCCGTGTGGCGGACATTAAGGGGATTGAGGATGCCCTGGCTGCGGCAAATCCTGACTGGTCCGTAAGGAGAGCATTTACGGCTCAGATTATTATCAATCATGTGCAGGCAAGGGATAATGAGTTTATTGACAATATGGATCAGGCTCTGGAGCGTGCGGTGGCAAATGGGGTAAAGAATCTTGTGATTCAGCCCACGCACCTGATGCGTGGTGCGGAGTATGACGAGCTGATGGAGTCCGTTGGGGCCTATGAGGACAAGTTTGAATCCGTAAAGATTGCGGAACCCCTGCTGGGAGACGTTGGATCGGACGCAACAGTTATCAATGCAGACAAGAAAGCCGTAGCAGAAGCAGTTACGGAAGAAGCCGTGAAGACGGCTGGTTATGACAGCCTGGATGGGGCAAAGGAGGACGGTGCGGCATTTGTATTCCTGGGACACGGAACCTCCCACACGGCTAAGGTTTCCTACAGCCAGATGCAGACACAGATGAAAGAGCTTGGCTATGAGAATGTATTTATCGGAACTGTTGAGGGAGAGCCGGAGGAAACGGCCTGCGAAGCCGTGATTGAGGCAGTGGCAGAGGCCGGCTACAAGAAAGTGATTCTCCGTCCCCTGATGGTAGTGGCGGGTGATCATGCCAACAATGATATGGCCGGAGACGATGATGATTCCTGGAAGAGCATGTTTACGGCATCCGGTAAGTTTGACAGTGTAGATACACAGATTGCAGGACTTGGCCAGATTCCGGCGATTCAGGATCTGTATATTGCACATACCGCAGCAGCTATGAAGTAAATTATCTGTTCAGCCAGTATTTGCATTCATTGAACAGTGAAAGTAAGGAAAAAGAAAATGAAAAGAAAAATCATCATGTTAGTGAGCACGGCCCTTGTGATAGGGACACTTTTAACGGGCTGCACCTCTTTGAAAAATGCAGAGGAAGATCAGGAACAGGAGACGATGGAAGCATCCGAGCCGGAGGCGGACCTTGGGAATGAACAAGATTCAGAGGACCAGAAAGAAGAGGAAGAAAAGGCTGCACCTGCAGTCGTTTTGAAAGATGGTACTTATACGGCGGAATTTGATACGGACAGCAGCATGTTTCATGTATGCGAGGCCCACGACGGAAAGGGAACTCTTACCGTAGAGAATGGGGAGATGGTGATACATGTATCCCTGGCTTCTAAAAATATTGTGAATCTTTTTCCCGGTGTGGCGGAAGATGCCGGTAAGGAGGGGGCCAGGGTTCTTGAGCCGACGACAGATTCCGTTACCTACAGTGACGGCATAACAGAAGAGGTCTATGGATTCGATATTCCGGTTCCCGGGATAGATGTAGAATTTGATCTGGCACTGATTGGAACAAAGGGAACCTGGTACGATCATAAGGTCAGTGTCTCGAATCCCCAAAGAATGGAATAGGGGCTGCATATCTGACTTTGGATGATAAACATTCGGGGGCTGCCGCAAAGGCCAAGAGCTTTTTCTTGCGGCAGCCTTAGATTTATATGTATGATTGGAGAAATCATTATGAAAAAAGGAAAACTGTTTCGGATGCTTAAAGTATCAGTTTTTACAATTCTCCTGGGAGGATGTCTTGCTTTTCCTGGATTGGCGGCTTACGGTGCAGAAGCAGGAGAGCCGGAGGCGGCACTTATTGACATGGAGGATGGAGAATATGCCATAGAAGTGGAGCTGACAGGCGGAACGGGAAGAACTACGGTGTCCTCCCCGGCAGGTCTGACGGTTTTGGACGGACATGCTTATGCCCGGATTGAGTGGAGCAGTACCCACTACGATTACATGCTTGTGGAGGGAAAAAAGTATTTTCCCCTTTATGAGGAGGGCTATTCCACCTTTGAGATTCCCATTACAGTTTTCAATGAACCAGTGGAGGTAATTGCAGATACTACAGCCATGAGCACGCCCCATGAGATTACATATCAGCTGACCTTTGACCTGGAGGGCGTTATGTCAAAACAACAGACACCCCAGGCGGCAGCCCAGAGAGTCGTCTATATGGTGATATTTATTATTTTTATATGCGTCGTTGTTTCCTTTATCAGTAAGAGAAGAAGAATGCTTAGAAGCTGAAAGGGTGTATGTGCAGATGATAAAAAAGCTGACTGCAATTGGTCTTGTCGGCGTGCTGTTACTTTCCCTGACCTCCTGCAAGAACGGGCAAAAGGAAGAAAGCACAAAAAATAACAAGGATATCAGCCGGGAGCTTACCTGGGAGAGCAGTATGGAGCTTCGCTATGCCAGTGAATTTGGAGTGGATTATTATGAAGGCGGCTATAAGCTGTTGACCATTGCCGAGGATGCACGTTATCTGGTGGTTCCGGAGGAAATGAAAGTGCCGTCGGACTTAAGCGGAGATATTATTGTGCTGCAGCAGCCTGTTGAAAATATCTATCTGGTGGCTTCTGCGGTTATGGATATGTTCGTGTCCCTGGATGCTCTTGACAGGGTTGGATTTTCCGGCTTAAAGGCGGATTCCTGGTATATTGAGGAAGCGAGAGCCGCTATGGAGCGAGGAGATATTCTCCATGCGGGCAGTTATGCGGCCCCCGATTATGAGCAGATCGTGTCAAAGGGCTGCGGACTTGCAGTAGAAAATACCATGATTTATCATACGCCGGAGGTCAAGGAGCAGTTGGAGAAGCTGAAAGTCCCTGTGCTGGTGGACTATTCCAGCTATGAGAGTAATCCTCTTGGAAGAACGGAGTGGGTCAGGCTGTACGGAGTACTGACAGAGAAAGAGGAAGAAGCTGAAGCTGCTTTTGAGGAGGAAGTAAAGGCGTTTGAGACTGTGGATCAGGGAGAAAAGACAGGAAGCAGGGTGGCTTTCTTCTATATTACTGCCAATGGGGAGGTCAATGTGCGTCGCTCTTCGGATTATCTGCCAAAAATGATTGAGATGGCCGGGGGCAGCTATGTGTTTGAACATCTGGGAGAGGAAGAGGATACGGCTTCCTCCAATGTGACGATGCAGATGGAGGAATTCTATGCGGCGGCCCAGGATGCGGATTATATTATTTATAACAGTACCACCACAGAGGAGTTATCCTCCATAGAAGATTTGCTGGAAAAAAGCAATTTGTTGGAGCGATTTCAGGCAGTGCAGCAGGGAAATGTCTACTGTACTACAAAAAATCTCTATCAGTCCTCTATGGAGCTTGGAACCATTATTTCCGATATGCACAAAATGCTTACGGGTGAGGATGATATGACTTATCTGTATCGGTTGGAGTAAGTGATGAAGAAGAGACGATATGTGTTGTCATTTTTTATATTAGGAATTTTGTTGCTTTTCTTTCTGGCACTGAATTTGTGTGCGGGAAGTGTATCAGTGCCCCTAAAAGAGGTTCTGCACATCCTTTTGGGAGGAGAAGCGGACGGGACATTTACGGATATTATTATGGAGATACGCTTTCCACGGGCTTTGGCTGCGGCTGTTCTGGGGGGAGGGCTTGCCCTGTCCGGCTATCTTTTGCAGACCTTTTTCCATAATCCCATAGCGGGTCCTTTTATCCTTGGCATCTCCTCCGGAGCAAAGCTTGTTGTTGCCCTGGTGATGGTATTTGCTCTGGGACGGGCCATTCATATCAGCTCCATGGTGATGATTGCTGCCGCATTTGTGGGAGCGATGATCTCCATGGGCTTTGTTCTTCTCATGTCACGCATGATGGATCGGATGTCCATGCTGATTGTGAGTGGAGTTATGATTGGATATATCTGCTCGGCGGTGACGGACTTTATTGTGACCTTTGCGGATGATTCCAATATTGTGAACCTGCATAACTGGTCGAAAGGAAGCTTTTCCGGAATCAGCTGGGAAAATGTTGCCCTTATGTCTGTGGTGACCTTTCTGGCTTCCGTCCTGGTGTTTTTTATGTCTAAGCCCATCAGTGCTTATCAGATGGGGGAATCCTACGCAAAAAATATGGGGGTGAATATTCAGGTGTTTCGCTCCCTGCTGGTGATTTTGTCCAGTGTGCTTTCGGCCTGTGTGACCGCATTTGCCGGGCCGGTTTCCTTTGTGGGAATTGCGGTTCCCCATTTGGTAAAAAGCCTGTTTCGTACTGCAAAGCCTATTTTGATGATTCCGGGCTGCTTTCTGGGAGGTGCGGTGTTCTGCCTGCTGTGTGACCTTTTGGCCCGAACCTTATTTGTCCCCACGGAGCTTAGTATCAGTACGGTAACGGCGGTTTTTGGAGCACCGATTGTAATCTTTGTTATGGTTCATCGAAAGAAAGAGAAAGCGGAGTAAGGCATATGGAAGAATTCTATTTTTATACGGAGGGCCTGACCGTAGGCTATCAGGGTGTTCCGCTTATTAAAAATATTGAGATTCGGTTGAAAAAGGGGGAAATCCTTACCCTGATTGGGCCGAACGGTGCAGGAAAAACTACTATATTAAAGAGTATTATCCGACAACTTGCCCCCCTGGGGGGAATGGTGCATCTGGACGGAAAGGAGATCCAGGGACTTTCAGGGAAAGAGCTTTCGAAAAAGCTTTCGGTGGTTCTCACGGAACGAGTGCGTCCGGAACTGATGACCTGTGAGGATGTGGTGGCTACGGGCCGCTATCCCTATACCGGAAAGTTTGGGGTTCTCTCGGAGGAGGACAGGCGGATTGTGCGGGAATCCATGGAGCTGGTTCATATTGAGGAGCTTGTGGACCGGGATTTTGCCAGAACCAGTGACGGACAGAAGCAGCGTGTGATGCTGGCCCGGGCCATCTGCCAGGAACCGGATCTCATTGTGCTGGATGAACCTACTTCCTTTCTTGATATTCGTTATAAGCTGGAGTTTCTCTCCATTCTTCAGGGAATGTCAAGGAGCCGGCATCTGTCGGTAATTATGTCTCTTCACGAGCTTGAACTGGCGGAACGTATCTCTGATAAGGTCGTGTGCGTGAAAGGGGATAAGGTGGATCGGTTCGGGACACCGGGGGAGGTGTTTACGCCGGGATATATTGCCGGGCTGTATGAGATGACAGCCGGAAGCTATGATGAGAAGACAGGGAATCTGGAACTTGAACCTGTAAAAAAGGAGCCGGAGGTTTTTGTCATTGCCGGAAATGGAACCGGGGCATCGGTTTTTCGAAGACTGCAGAGGGAGGGAACGCCTTTTGCGGCGGGGATTTTGTGGGAGAATGATTTGGATTGTCCCCCGGCAAAGGCCCTTGCTTCGGAGGTGGTGCTTGAGAGAGCTTTTTGCAGGATTGGGCCGGAGAAAGTGGAGAGGGCGAAAGCGTTGATTGACGGCTGTAAAAGGGTGATTTGTACGCTGGATTTGGAGGAGACGGGGGAATGGAAAGAGGAGCTGCGGGAGATTGCCGGATATGCCGGGAAGAATGGGAAACTTGAAAGACAGTATGATTAGGCGATTTGCGGATTATGCTCTATATTGACGTGCCCGGGGTCATATGGTATGATGACACAAGACCTGTGGTCGTTTGTGACGAAGCGGGAAAAGCTTCTTTGCACTTGAATTTGCAGATGCAGTAAGGGTGGCTGACGGTCTATGTGGAGGGCGGGTATATGGATAATGTAAGGGAGCTTTTGGGGACGGCGGGTGAAGGTATGCCGGGTGTCGGGGACCGTGAGCAGCACAGCGGTATGCAAAGCGTTCAGAATCTGGAGGCTGTAATCAATGAGGGCCTTCGTGTTGCGTTGCTGGAGGGAACGCCGGACCAGTCCCTTGAAGTGCTGTTAGGGTACCTGGGAAAAGCGTTGAACGGGGAGCGTACCTATATTTTTGAGCAGAACGAGTCCGGCGGAGATGACAATACTTATGAGTGGGCGGCCGAAGGAGTGGAGCCGGAAAAGGATAATCTTCAAAATGTTCCCCCGGAGGTATGTGCAAGCTGGTATCGGAACTTTAGCATCGGCAGGCATATCGTTATCAAGAGTATAGAGGATATTCGGAAGACGGAGCCTCTTCAGTATGAAAATCTGAAGCGTCAGCACATTCATTCCCTTGTGGTGGTTCCGCTTTATAACGGAGAAAAGGTTATCGGCTTTTACGGCGTGGACAACCCGCCCGTAAAATCGTTGGAATATGCATCCAATATGCTTCAGACTGCGGCATATTTTATTGTATCCTCTCTGAAGCGGCGTGATTTGGTCCGTGAGCTTCAAAAGAGGAGCTATAAGGTTCTCCATGCCCTGAGTGTGGATTACCTGGGCATCTATCAGGTAAACTTTGATACGGGCGAATGTGAGACCTATCGGAACAGTGAACGGTTGAGCATGGATTGGGCTGCTTGTTTTGAGGGCGGTTATCAGACAGCTATGGAGCAGTACATATCTCAGTATGTGATCCCCCGGGATCAGGAACGCTTTCGGGCCATGACAAAAAAAGACTATGTACTGGCGAAGCTTAAGGAAAAGAAGAAATTTTCCATCCGGTATCAGGAGAAAGACAGCACCTGCGGACTGAAATACCTGGAGATTCATTTTTCCGCCACGGAAAAGACGGAGGAAGAAAACTGTGCCATATTTGCTCAGCGGGACATTAACGCCGTAGTGGAACAGGAAGAGAAAGACAAACTGGAGGCGAGGCAGAGTCTGGAGGACATTCTGGAGGGAGCCAGAACCGGTATCTGGACGATTGAACTGGAGGAGGGCTGTCAGCCAAGAATGTATACGGACCGGACCATGCGTAGTCTTTTGGGCGTTTCGGATGAGATCGGGCCAGAGGATTGCTATCGGCACTGGTTTGAACATATTGAACCGGATTATGTGGTCATGGTACAGGAGTCGGTGCGGGAAATATTGGAAACAGGCCGTTCCGAAGTGATTTACCCCTGGAACCATCCCGAGCTTGGGAAAATTTATGTCCGCTGCGGCGGCGTGCCCGACAAAACATTTAAAAAACCGGGCAGCAGTTTGAATGGCTATCATCAGGATATCACGGAGATTATGGTGACAAGGAAGAAGCAGGAACAGGCCATTATGGAGCTCCTTGAGAAGGTCCGGCGGGCAAATTCCGCAAAGAGCGAATTTCTTTCCCATATGTCCCACGATCTCCGCACGCCTATCAATGGGATTCTGGGAATGCTGTCTATCATGGAGAAAAGACAGCAGGATCCGGAGATGCAGAGAGACTGCAGGAAGAAAATCCGTGTATCAACAGAACATCTTCTGTCCCTGGTAAATGACGTTCTTCAGATCAGCAAGTTGGAAAGCGGAAGCCGGACGGAGGCAGAGGAGCCTTTTGATCTTTGGGAACTGGTGGAAAACAGCGTCACAATCCTGTCCCCGCAGGCGGAGGAAAGGGGAATCCGGCTGACGCTGGATGTTGAGTTGCAGCATGGGAGACTGATTGGGAATCCGCTGCATGTAAAGCAGATTCTTCTTAATACGATTGACAATGCCATCAAATACAATCGGTCTCATGGCTCCGTGTCTGTCCGGATAAGGGAGAATGCACACCAAAACGGGAGGGCAAGCTTCCTCTTTGTGATAAAAGATACCGGAATCGGCATTGGCGAGGACTTTAAAAAGCATATTTTTGAGCCCTTTACTCAGGAGGATCAGGGTGCAAGAACCAACTATAACGGTATTGGGCTTGGCATGTCCACCGTGAAAAAGATCGTAGACCAGATGGAAGGGAGCATTGAGGTAGACAGCCGGGTCGGCGAGGGAAGCGAGTTCCGGATTATGCTGCCCATTCAGATTGACGAGGCATGGAGAGAACCGTCCGGGAATGATGCAGGGAATGTTGCTGGGATGCGTGTGCTTCTGGTAGAGGATAATGAGATCAACTGTGAAATTGTGGAGTTTATGCTGAAAGAGGCAGGGGCAGAGGTTGTGACGGCAAATGACGGAAAAGCGGCGGTGGATGCATTTGCGGCATCTGCTCCGGGAACCTTTGACTGTGTGCTTATGGATTTGATGATGCCGGTTATGAGCGGATATGAGGCAACCCGTGTGATTCGAGGTCTGGATCGGGCGGATGCGAAGCTTGTGCCTATCATTGCACTGTCGGCGAACGCATTTGAAGAAGATATTGCACTGGCGAAGGATGCCGGAATGAATGAGCATCTGGCGAAACCCGTAGACATGAAGAAGATGTTTCAAGTTATGGGCCGCCTGAAATTCGGCCGGACAATAGGCCATTGATCCGGAAGAGGATATGGAGGGCACCATTAGAAAAACTTGGTAGAAATAGCGGCCGCAGCAAGTCAATTAATTGCCGTGGCCGCTTCCGAACTTTTATGAGCTTCCTGCTTTTGATGCTTTAATCCAGCTCGTCCCCATTTGATTTCAGAACTTTCTGATACCAATAAAAGGAATCCTTTTTCAAACGCTTACACTCTTTGGGATCATCATCCGTCCGATCTACATAGATGAAGCCGTAGCGTTTTTTCACCCCATTGCTGGTGGAAATCAAATCCAGTGCTGACCAGGGGCAGTAAGCCAGTATTTCCACACCATAGTCCATAGCTCTTTTCATGGCCTTAATATGTTCTCTTAAGTACTGTATCCGATAGTCATCATGAATCTTTCCATCCTCCGTTAAGGTATCAAAGGCACCCATACCATTTTCCGTTATCATCAGAGGTTTATTGTAACGCATATAGATATCACGGAACAGATATTCCAGACCTGTAGGATCAATGGACCAATCCCAGTCCGTGGTGTCAAGATTCGGATTCTTGCACATCTCGTAAAATCCCGGATGTGTCTCAAAGCCAGACATTTCCCCTTTCTTTCCGGACAGATTCACGCCGCCATAGCTGATTTCTTTTCCTGCGTCTAAGGGGCACGCCTTGGCACAATCACTGTAATAATAGTTCAGAGCAAGGAAATCGGATTCGCCCTCTTCAATAAGCTCCATGTCTCCGGGTTCAATCACCGGTGCAAGCCCGTGTTCCTCCAGATAAATCATAGCGGATTTCGTATAAAATCCTTTGAAATAAATATCCAGATAAAATGCATTACGCAGATCATGGGCATTCTGTGCGGCCATCATATCCTGCGGAGAGGAAGAAAGAGGATAGACGGGTGCGTAGCCGAGAGCAGCCCCCACCATTCCGCCGGGCACCAGTTCGTGGACCAGCTTACAGGCAATGGCATGTGCCAGATTCATATGATGATTGATCTGATACCGTATCTGGTTATTTCCACGGTATTTTTCCGGAATAAAACACTTTTGCTCAATATACTGGACAATAATGCTCTGCTCATTGATGGTGGTCCAGTATTTAACCTTGTCCTTGAATTCGTTGATCACGTACCGGGCATAATATTCAAAATCAGCCACCACCTGCCGGTCAATCCAGCCGTCATATTTTTCTACCAGAGTCCAGGGAAGATCATAGTGATACAAGGTTACAATGGGCTCAATATCATTTCGGATCAGTTCATCAATCAGATCCCGATAGAATTGGATCCCCTTTTCATTGACATCGCCCACACCATCGGGAAACACTCTTGACCAGGCAATGGAAAAGCGATAGGCTGAAAATCCCATTTCTTTCATCAGAGCAACATCCTCTTTAAAATGATGGTAGTGGTCACTGGCAATATCCGCATTGGCAAAGCCGTGTTTTTCATAATTTTCATGATTGATCACATCCTGCTGGGAGGCCTTTTTGCCATCCTCATAGGCAGCACCCTCCACCTGGTAAGCACTGGTGGATGCCCCCCACAGAAACCCCTTGGGAAATTCTTTCTTCATTCTGATTCCCTCCTATCTGCATTTTTCGTCAAGCAGTCTCAGAATATCGATCATTTCTTCCGCCATTCTTACTTCGGAATTAATCGTCATCAGGGTATCCTGGGCATGGGCAAACAGCAGGGAGAAACCGTAGCTGATACCGCTTGCTTCGTTTTGGATAATTTCCGTCTGACAGTTGTGGGCCAGGGTGATCTCCCTCTTTGCTTCTCTCATTTCTGTTGCTGCTTTTTCAAAATCAAACTTTTTGGCTGTCTTTAGAGCCTCTGTTATCTTAATTCTTGCATCTCCGGCATGCATAATAATCTGCATAGCTACGGGAACCAGTTCGCTTTCTTCCTGCTCTTCCAATACTTCCTTTTCCAATTCGCTCATAAACTCTGCCTCCTATTTATAGTTCCGTAATATCACTCACAGTACACCTTTGCCTAAATCAATTTCCAGCCACAAGTACATATGTCTGTAAATTGATTTGTGCACTGTGAGTGACATTACTGATTATAGTTCCGTAATAATAATAATTATTGGTTTATGCTGCGGCTTCCTCCGCCAGCTTGTTCTTTTCAAATACCTTGTAGAACGGATACCAGACGGCAGTGTAAATCACCAGTAATACTGCCCACCATAAAATAGCTCTCATATCCTGTGTGATCATCACACTGGATGCCGGTGCCGGAATCTGTCCCACCTGTACCATCATGGACGGAATCTTCAAAAGGCCCGTGCTCATTAAGATCCATACATATGTAGGTCCGATAATGGCATTGATCCAGGCAGGAAGCATTAAAATCGGGTTAAAGACAATGGGAGCTCCAAACATCATAGGCTCATTGATATTAAAAATTGAGGGTGCGATAAATACTCTGCCAAGCATCTTTAACTGCCTGGATTTTGAGAAGCACATGAGAATATTGAGTCCCAGTGTGGCACAGACACCGCCCATGGTGATAAATGCCATTGTAAAGAATGCTTCCGAGGTTACAATATTTGTTGCCACGCCCCCGGCTGCTGCCGCATCAATATTTTCCTGGATTGCAACCATAAAAATCGGTGTGGTAAGTGCATTCCAGAGCCAGGTGGAGATTCCCAGAGTATAGAAAAAGGCATACAACAGGGAAATCAGAATAAAGCCGGGCAGCGTCTGGGCTACTTTTGTCAAAGGCATAAAAATACCAATGATAATGTCAAGCACGTTGATTCTCAGGTGGAATATCAGTACCATAGTTACCCCAAGCACGATAATATTGGGAATGATCACATTAATCCAGGACACCACAAAGTCCGGAATACTGCTGTTCTCCAGAAACTTAAGCTTTGCCCAAAGATGGAATACAAGGGCTGTAAATAACCCGCAAATCATACCGACTGCAATACCCGTCGGTCCCACATTTCCCAGAAAACCGGAGAAGCTGTCAGCCATCTCCCCGCTTGGAGTGGAAACCATAAGCATGATACAGATTGCTACCAGGCCGGCGTTAATGGTATAGGCCGGATGCTGAAGCTTTTCCATACACTGATTTGCCATCATAAAAGCAATCATAATGGAAATAAGTCCAAAGCTGTAGTTGGCAATGGGTGACAAATCCGGCAATGCCGGAACAAAGGATTTGATTACATTATAAAAATAAATCAAAGAGCCTGTCAAAATGAATGGAACAACTTTCTGCATGGATGCGGAGACAGCCGCAATCCAGGGCTTTGAAAATAATTTGTTGGCATTGGGTGCAAAGCTTTCACTCAGCCAGTTCATCAGTTTATTCATGAGTCTCTCCCTTTTCTTAATGTATTAGTTTTCCTCTGCAAGCTTCTTTGCCAGTTCAATCAGCCGGGCACCGTCTAAGGAAGCGTACACATCCTGAGGAATCACGCCTACCTTAACGCCGTAGGGGGCCGCCGTTTCCTTAAAGTTATCTAACTCCATGGCATAGTGAGGGCCAATGAGAAGCACGTCAATGTAATTCAGATGTTCCGCCACCTCCGAATGGCTTCTTGCCTCCACGCTGACCGAGAGCTTCTGTTTCTTTGCTACCTTTCTGGCATTGCTTGCCAGGAATCCGCTGGACATGCCGGCACCGCAGCACAATAAGATTTTTAAGTTTTCCATATCTTGTTCTCCTTTCCGTTTTACAAACCCTGGTATGTTTGTTTTGCTAAGGCCATTATCCATAATTTTTCGGTGTCCCTCAACTTGTCTTTTGCACTGTCCGGTGCAAGTGATTTCATCAGCCTTTTGCACTTTGGAGTGCAATTTTCTGGTTGTCCGCCCTTGGGTTTTATGCTTATAATGAAAAAATAGAGAAACAAGGTAATGCAGATATGGGACGGGGAGGCTGTTTTTGTGCAGAAAAATTTAAGTGAATTGTTAAAATATCTATTAGCTCAGAATAAACCACAGACCAGCTTGGAGATTTCGGAGGCTCTTTCCATTTCTGTCCGATCTGTAAAAAACCATGTAAAGGAAATCAATTCTCTCTATGATAAAAAGATTATCCTTTCTTCCCGAAACGGTTACCGGATCAACAATCAGATTACCTCCGCTTTCCTGATGGATGACAGAGAGGATGAGATTCCCCAGACCTTTGATGAACGTGCTTTCTATATTATTAAGCAGTTGATTCTGGGGCATAACTCCCGCCTGGATCTGTTTGAACTGTGTGACAGCCTGTGTGTCAGCTATTCTACCATCAAAGGAGTCATTTCCAGGATGAATAAGACCTTTGCTTCTTATCAGGTGGAATTTATCTGTGAAAATGACTGTGTACGCATGAAAGGAAAAGAAAAAGATAAGCGGAAGCTCATCAGCTATATTTTGAATGAAGAATCCGGAACTAGTTTTATGGATACAAGACAATTGAAAGAATGTTTTTCCGGCATTGATATTGACAAGTTAAATCAGATTGTGGTGTCCGATTTTAAAAAGAATGATTTCTATTTAAATGATTTTGCCGCCATTAACATGATGCTCCATCTGGTGATTCTGGTAGAACGGGAACTAAACGGAAATTTTCTGGATTCCTGCCCATCTAATTTTGCAGTGGAGAATGAACGGGAAGAGAAGCTTTTGAATACACTCTGCGGGGATCTGGAGGAGGGCTTTCAGATCCGTCTGAATGAATCGGAACGATTTGAAATATATATGCTGATTAAGGCAAATGCAAGCTACACGCTGTCAGGAACCAGTGAGAATCTAAAGGAGATTGCAGGGGAAGAGATTGTAGATTTGACTCATTATTATATGGAGCAAATCAGCAATCTGTATCTGTTTGATTTGTCGGGTGAATCCTTTTTTGCCCCTTTTTGTCTCCATCTTAAGAATATGCTGTTTCGGGTGAGGGAGGGACGTCCGGCGGCGAATCCTCTGACGGAATCCATCAAACGCAACAGCCCGACGATCTTTGATATGGCAATTTTTGTGGGACTGGATTTGATGGAGAGGTATCACGTTGCCATTCCCGAGGATGAGATTGCATTTCTTGCTATACACATCGGGGCCGAGATCGAACGGCAGAATGTGAACAATTCCAAGATTTCGGCTGTGCTTCTGTGCCCCGATTATCAGAATCTTTGTATTGAGCTTTCCAATAAGCTGATGCTTTCCTTTGGAAATCAAATCAAGCTGATTGGAACCGTGCATAATGTAGAAGAGTTGGAGGAATTGACGGAAAGGACAAAGGAAACGCTCTTTAAAATGCTTTTTACTACCATTCCGGTTCAGGAGGGCTTTTGCAAGGAATACACCGTGGTAAAGCTGATGCCCTTTAATCTTATGGCTCAGTATCACATTATCCAGGAGGCCCTGGCAAAGCATGAACTGTTTTATAGCAATTATAAATTACGAACCTGCTTTCACACTTTTTTTGAGGAAGATTTGACCCTCATCAATCCGGAATGTGCAGATTGGAAAGAAGTGATAGCCTGCCTTTGCCGAAAGCTTCAGGAAAAGAATTATACGCATAAGGATTTTGAGGAAAAGGTTTTGAAGCGGGAATATGCGGCGACAACGGCTTTTGGAAATATTGCGATTCCCCATTCTGCTTATATGGATGCCATAAAGACCAGTATTGCCCTTGCTATTTCAAAAAAGGGAATTTTGTGGGGAAATAATACGGTGAATCTGGTACTGCTGCTTGCCATCAATAAGGCGGATAAGAAGAACTTTCGTCTCCTGTATGAGGCACTGATTTCCCAGTTTGGGGAGGATACCATGATACAGGAAGTGCGTAATTGCAATTCCTTTCAAGAATTTGAGTCGCTTATTTATCAAAATATTCAGCAGGAGGATATGGGGGTTTAGGAAAGCTTTCTTCCTTTACCCTTGGGAATTACAATTTTTTTCATAAAGAAGTAAAAGTCCCTTTAAAAGCAGAGCCTCATCCAAAAGAATCTGATGTCTGCACAGAGGCGTAATCACAGGGGATAGTCCGCCGGTGGCAACGACAGTACAGGGTTCTCCAAGCTCCTGCTCTATGCGGTCAATGAGTCCGTCTAAGGCTCCGGCATTGCCATAGAGAATGCCGCTCTTAATAGAGTCCACCGTATTGCTGCCAATCAGCTTTCGGGGAGGATCAATAGATACCGTGGGAAGCTGAGCAGTATGGGAAGAAAGAGCATCCAGAGAGATGGCAACACCCGGCAGAATCATCTTCCCGATAAAAGCCTTATCTTGATTGATGACCGAAACCGTAGTAGCCGTACCCATATCGATCAGAATCTGAGGAACGGGATAATTGTGAATACCGGCAACAGCCCCTACCACCAGATCACTTCCCTGTTGGGCAGGATTGTCCACTTCCATCTTAAGTCCCGTTTTGATACCAGGGCCTACCACCAAAAAACTGGATCCGGTAAACCGTTCCACCGCAACTTTGATGGTATCTGTAACGGAGGGAACGACGGAAGAAATGATTCCACCATCGATATTGGAAGTGTCAATGCCATAAAGGGAAAAGGTTTCCCGAAGAATCACGGCGTATTCCAAACTGGCAGACTGGTGATTCGTCTCAAAGCGTTCTTGGAAGAGCAGACACTTCTTATCAAAACATCCGATTACAATATTTGTATTTCCGATATCTATAGTTAAAATCATTTTTAAGTTCCTTTTCTTTCTGCTAGGATATATCTTTCATTTTTGACTGCCCGTGACTGGCAGGTATATAACAAGGAATACCCTCTGTAGGAAAAAGCATTCACCTACAGAGGGTAATACTATTTGTAAATTAAAACTAACGAGCTGCAGCCATCTGTCTCCGGAAAAATACCAAAAGAGCCTTTCCAAGAGCCGTCACCAGAACAGCCGCCGCAATCGCCTCCGGAATCCCCGAAGCCGTCACAGTCGCCATAATCAGTCCCCACACGGCATCCAAAGCCACATCTTTCGCAGATGCATATTGTGAAGCTAGAAGCAGATAGATGCTGCCCATAACAAGGACCGTATTTGTCATAGACCCCACAAATCCGGTAAGGGGAAGAGCAGCCCAGGGAGTAACTTTAAGCTTCTTAAGACCAATCCATACCCATCCGGACACAACGCCAATCAAAATCCGGCAGCCTATGGCGATCCAGAGAGCCTTAACAATGCCTAAGAGATCCTCCGCAAGAAAGGGCGAAAAAGCAAAAGAAAGCAAAGTAGGTGCAGTAGTATTACTGATCATAGAACAGATTCCAAATACACCGCCTAAAATCGCCCCGGCCGAGGGTCCCAAAAGAATTGCCCCGATAATCACCGGAATATGCACAGTTGTTGCCTTAATAATCGGAAGCTGAATCATCCCCAGCGGCGTATTCGCCAGCAGAATCACAATCGCAGCCATAAGTGCAACACTGACCATCCAACGAGTGTCTTTTCTTGATTTCTCCATATTCAATTTTCCTCCTAAATGTTATTATTCTCCCAGGGGAGATACAATACATCTACCTTTATACCACAAATCTCAAAAAAAATATACAAAAAAATAAACTTTTTATGTTATTGTATTACCAGAACACGAAAACAAAACAGCAATTTAGCAATCGTGTAATGGCATGATGCAAGGCAGAATAATAGAAAATATCGGAAGAGGGTAAAATTATGAGCGAATTAATGCGGCTTGATGAGGAATATAGAAGTTGGATACAAGAACTTGGAGAAAGATACAGAAAGAGCCAGATAAAAGCTTCCATTCGTGTAAACAACGAGATGCTTATGTATTATTGGTCAGTAGGGAAAGATATTACAGAAAAGCGTGCGGACAGTAAATGGGGAAGTAAGTTTTTCAAAAATATGAGTATGGATATGTCAGATATTATTCCGAATGCAAAAGGATTTTCTCCTACTAATTTGCGTTACATGATGCGTTTTTATGGACTTTTTAAGAACATTGAAACTGTTCCCCAAGTTGGGGAAAGATTTTTGGAAAACAGTGATAATAAAATTGTTCCCCAAGTTGAGGAACAATTTGAAATGGCATCAAATAATGTTTTTATGATTCCCTGGGGACATATAAAGGTATTGATAGATAAGTGTCATGATAATCCGAAAAAATTTAATTTTTACATTAATAAAGTTATTGAAAATAACTGGTCAAGGGCGGTTTTGCTGAATTTTTTGATGGAACTCGGAACCGGATTTGCATTTGTAGGAAGAGAATACCGATTGCAGATTGGGAATACAGAGCAGTACGTCGATATGCTATTCTACAACATAAAGCGGCATTGTTATGTAGTTGTTGAAGTAAAAATTGTGGAATTTGAACCAGGATTTATTTCGCAGACTGCCACATACGTATCAGCGGTAAACCATACTCTCAAGGGTAAAGGTGATACACAGACAATAGGACTTCTTATCTGCAAGACCAAGGATAATATATTGGCAAAATATGCAGTTGAAACCTCCACAGAACCGATAGGAATATCTGAATATGAATTAAATGCGTTGATGCCTAAAGATTTCAAGGGTACGTTGCCTACAATAGAAGAACTGGAGCAGGGATTGAGTGAGAATACTGTAAACTGAGAGGGACATTTTGATAAGTTTGATTGCAGTCAAGAACTGCGATATGCTATACTAAAAACAGTCCCAAAACAAAAAACAAACCACAGCCAAAAACAGGGGATGCTGCAAACGAAGACAGAGGAATTTCCGATATCAAGTGTCCGGCTGTTCACGTACATTCTGTCTGATACGGGCGAACATTGCCAAAAAAGCTTAAAAATTTAAAAAGTCTCCAAGGCAATGTCCGCCCTGAGCAGACAGGGTGTACGTGAACCGTCCGAACACGGATATGGAAAATTCCTCTGTCTTACTTTGCGGCATTCCCGTCCGGTAAACAGCAAAAAGGAGTCCACACGTATGTTAAAAGGAAAAACAGCCGTACTCGCCGTAACCGGCAGTATCGCCGCCTATAAAATCGCAAACCTGGCCAGAATGCTGAAAAAGCTAGAATGCAATGTCCAGGTACTAATGACAAAAAACGCCGCCAACTTCATCAACCCAATCACCTTTGAAAGTCTGACCGGTAACAAGTGTCTCATTGACACCTTTGACCGAAACTTCCGGTATAGCGTAGAGCATGTGGCTTTGGCCAAGCAGGCGAACGTAGTTCTCATCGCCCCTGCATCCGCCAACGTGATTGGAAAGATAGCAAATGGCATTGCAGATGACATGCTGACCACCACCATCATGGCCTGCCCCTGCAAAAAGCTCATATCCCCGGCCATGAACCACCACATGTACCACAACCCCATCGTCCAGGATAACCTGACCAAACTGGCACATTTCGGCTATGAGATCATTCCTCCCGACAGGGGCATGTTAGCCAACGGCGATGAGGGCGACGGCCGAATGCCCGAAGAACAGGTGCTTCTGGAGCATATTTTAAGAGAGATTGCATTTGAAAAAGATCTGGCAGGAAAAAAAGTGCTGATTACTGCAGGAGCCACCAGAGAATCCATTGACCCGGTGAGATTCATCACCAATCACTCCAGCGGAAAAATGGGCTTCGCCCTGGCAAGGGCCGCCATGCTGCGAGGAGCAGAAGTCACCCTTGTAGCAGCCCATACGGAAGCGGAACCGCCAATGTTTGTTCGGACATTGCCAGTAGTTTCCGCAGAGGACATGTTTGAAGCAGTGACAAAAGAAGCAAATGACATGGACTATATTATCAAGGCGGCCGCAGTGGCTGATTACACTCCTGCGGTTACGGCAGAAAATAAGCTGAAAAAATCCGATCAGGATTTAATCATAGAACTGAAGCGGACAAGGGATATCCTGAAATATCTGGGAGAGCATAAGAAAGAGGGACAGATCCTCTGTGGCTTTGCCATGGAGACAGAAGACTTGCTTGAGAATTCCAGAAAGAAGCTGGAGACCAAGAACTGCGATCTGATCTGTGCCAACAGTCTTCGGGAAGAGGGGGCGGGCTTTGGAACCAATACCAATCGGATTACACTGCTTACCAGGGAGAAAGAGATTCCCTTAGAACTAATGAGTAAGGAAGAAGCGGCTCATCAAATTTTGGATGCGATCCGGTACGGACTTTAAAATCACGGAGGAAACGGCATGTCATTTGTGCATTTGCATACCCATACGGAATACAGCCTTTTGGATGGTTCCAATAAGATAAAAGAATACGTAGCACGAGTAAAAGAGTTAGGAATGGACGCAGCAGCCATCACGGATCACGGTGCCATGTTCGGCGTGATAGATTTCTATCGGGCGGCAAGAGCAGAGGGAGTGAAGCCGATCCTGGGATGTGAGGTCTATGTGGCACCGAATTCCCGATTTGACAAAGAACTTACGGGAGGAGATGATCGTTATTATCATTTGGTGCTGCTGGCGGAAAATAACGAGGGCTATGCGAATTTAATAAAAATTGTCTCCAAGGGCTATGTAGAGGGCTTTTACTACCGCCCCCGAGTGGATATGGAAGTCCTGCAGCAATATCATGAGGGGATCATAGCCTTAAGTGCCTGCCTGGCGGGAGAGGTCCAGCGTTATATTGTAAAGGGCCTTTACGATGAAGCGAAAAAAACGGCACTGAAATATGAGGGCGTATTTGGAAAGGGAAATTATTTTCTTGAGCTTCAGGATCATGGCATTGCGGAGCAGAAAACAGTAAATCAGGCACTCCTTAGAATGAGCAGGGAGCTTAATATCCCTCTGGCAGCAACCAATGACATCCATTACACCTATGCGGAAGATGTGAAGCCCCATGACATACTTCTCTGTATCCAGACGGCCAAAAAGCTGCAGGACGAGGACAGAATGCGATATGAGGGCGGCCAATACTATGTAAAGTCCCCGGAGGAGATGGAGGCTTTATTTCCCTATGCAAAGGAAGCGTTGGAGAATACAGGGAAGATAGCCGAGCGTTGCAATGTGGAGATTGAATTCGGCGTCACAAAGCTGCCAAGGTTTGATGTTCCCGAGGGTCTTACCTCCTGGGAATACCTGAATCAGATCTGCTTTGAGGGCTTAAAGGAACGCTATCCGGAGGATGACGGAACCAGAAAGAAACGTCTGGAATATGAGCTGGGCGTTATCAAAAATATGGGATATGTGGATTATTTCCTGATTGTATGGGATTTTATCAAATATGCCCGTGACAATGGAATCGCCGTAGGGCCGGGGCGAGGTTCTGCAGCGGGAAGTATCGTATCTTACGTGATGCATATTACCAATATCGATCCCATGCGTTATCAGCTTCTCTTTGAGCGTTTTCTGAATCCGGAGCGTGTATCCATGCCGGATATTGATATTGATTTCTGCTTTGAACGCCGGCAGGAGGTTATCGACTATGTGGTGAGAAAATACGGCAAGGATCGGGTGGCCCAGATCGTCACCTTTGGAACCATGGCAGCCCGGGGCGTGCTGCGGGATGTGGGCCGTGTTATGGATCTGCCCTATGCCTTTGTGGATTCCATTGCCAAAATGATTCCTACGGAGCAGGGAAGAACCATCACCCTTAAGGATGCACTTAAGATGAATCCGGAATTTCGGGACAGCTATGAGAAAGATCCGCAGGTACATGAACTGGTGGATATGTCCATGCGTCTGGAGGGCCTGCCCCGCCATACCTCCATGCATGCGGCAGGCGTTGTCATCTGCCAGAAAGCCGTAGATGAATATGTGCCCCTTTCCCGGGCTACAGACGGTTCCCTCACCACCCAGTTTACTATGACTACTCTGGAAGAGCTTGGACTTCTGAAGATGGATTTCCTGGGGCTTCGGACTCTGACCGTGATACAGGATGCGGCAAAGCTGTCGGAAAAGAGTACGGGGAATTATCTGGATATGGATCGAATCGATTATGATGATAAGGAGGTATTTGCCTCCATAGGAACCGGAAAGACAGACGGCGTGTTCCAGCTGGAGAGTGCCGGCATGAAGAACTTTATGAAGAATCTGCGGCCACAGAATCTTGAGGATGTGATTGCCGGGATCGCCCTGTATCGTCCTGGACCCATGGATTTTATTCCCCAATATATCCGGGGCAAGGATCATCCGGAGACTATCTCCTATGACTGCCCGCAGCTCGAGGAGATTCTGGAGCCCACCTATGGCTGTATCGTCTATCAGGAGCAGGTTATGCAGATTGTTCAGCGGCTGGCAGGCTACACCCTGGGGAGGAGTGATCTGGTTCGCCGTGCCATGTCCAAGAAAAAGGCGGCCGTTATGGAAAAAGAACGGCAGAACTTTGTCTATGGCAATCCGGAGGAGGGAGTGCCCGGCTGCATCAGCAATGGGATCTCCGAAAAGACGGCCCATAAGATTTTTGATGAAATGACGGATTTTGCAAAATATGCTTTCAACAAATCCCATGCGGTGGTTTATGCGGTGGTTGCCTATCAGACGGCTTATCTTAAGTATTATTATCCGGTAGAGTTTATGGCGGCATTGATGACTTCCGTGATTGATAATCCGGGTAAGGTATCGGAATATATCTTAAGCTGCCGCCAGATGAATATTGCCATATTGCCGCCGGATATCAATGAGGGAGAGTCGGCATTTTCCATATCGGGAAAGTCCATCCGTTACGGCCTGTCTGCAATTAAAAGTATTGGCCGCCCGGTGGTGGAAAGCATTGTGGCAGAACGGAAGCTTGGCGGGCCGTTTAAAAGCCTGACAGACTTTATTGAACGAATGTCAGGAAAGGAAGTCAACAAAAAGACTATAGAGAATCTGATTAAGGCAGGTGCCATGGACAGCCTGGGGGGCAATCGGCAGCAGTATATGATGGCTTACGGAGGAATCATGGACAGTGTGGCCCAGAGCCGCAAGACGGTGATGACCGGACAGATGAGTCTTTTTGATTTTGTGGATGAGGAGGAAAAGCAGAATTTCAAGATTCAGCTTCCAAAGGTAGAGGAATACAAAAAGGAACTTTTGCTGGCCTTTGAAAAGGAGGTTCTGGGGGTTTACATCAGCGGTCATCCTCTGGAAGAATATGAGGAGAGATGGAAAAAGAATATTACAGCGGTTACTACGGATTTTCAGCTGGATGAGGAGACGAATAAGACCCGGGTAAGGGATGGGGAGATCGTGGTGATTGGAGGAATGATTACCGGAAAAACCATTAAGTATACCAAAAATAACCGGGTTATGGCATTTCTGCAGATAGAGGATCTGGTTGGAACCGTAGAGGTGATCGTATTTCCCAACATCTATGAACGCAATTCGGGTATGCTTACAGAGGAGGCCAAGGTATTTGTGGGCGGCCATGTAAGTGTGGAAGAGGAGAAAGCAAGCAAGCTTATCTGTGACCGGATTTTTTCTTTTGACGAGGGAAAACGGGAGCTGTGGATTCAGTTTTCCGATCAGGCGTCTTGTATAGCGGAGGAACCGGAGCTTTTGGAGCTGCTTCATGACAGCGACGGCAATGATCCCGTTGTGCTTTATGCAGCTGCGGAGAAAAGGACAAAGCGGTTGGGAGCAGGGCGGAATGTTCAGGCGGAGGGGACACTGCTCATAAAGCTTCGGGAGCGTTTTGGCGAAGAGAATGTGAAAGTTGTGGAGAAACGTATTGAAAAGCTGGGAAGAATGCATTAAAATATTTACAGATTAGCCACAAGGCAGATACAGAGCAAGTGCGTTAAAAGGAGGAAATCATGACAAAAGAGATCAACACCATTGGAGTATTAACCAGCGGCGGCGATGCACCGGGAATGAATGCAGCCATTCGTGCCGTTGTCAGAAAAGCCCTTGCTAACGGAAAAAAGGTTAAGGGAATTCGAAAGGGCTATTCAGGCCTGCTAAATGAAGAAATAATAGATATGACAGCCAATGATGTATCCAACACCATTGAACGGGGAGGTACGATTCTCTTTACGGCCCGCTGCAAAGAGTTTATGACAAAAGAGGGACAGGAGAGAGGTGCCGAGATCTGCCGGAACCATGGGATTGACGGAATTGTGGTCATTGGCGGAGACGGTTCTTTCAAGGGGGCACAGGCATTGGCGAACCTTGGTGTTAACACCGTAGGCGTACCGGGAACCATTGATCTGGATATTTCCTGTACAGAGTATACCATTGGCTTTGACACGGCGGTAAATACGGCTATGGAAGCCATTGACAAGGTGCGGGATACTTCTACCTCCCATGAACGATGCAGTATTATAGAGGTTATGGGAAGAAATGCCGGATACATTGCACTCTGGTGCGGCATTGCCAATGGAGCCGAGGATATTCTTCTTCCGGAAAATTATAACTATGATGAGCAGGAGATCATCAATAATATTATTGCCAACCGGAAGCGTGGAAAGAAGCACCATATTATTGTAAATGCAGAGGGCGTGGGACATTCCACCAGTATGGCCCGCCGAATTGAGGCGGCTACAGGAATCGAGACCAGAGCCACTATTTTGGGTCACATGCAGAGAGGCGGAAGCCCTACCTGTAAGGACCGGGTATATGCGTCCATGATGGGAGCCATGGCGGCGGATCTGCTCTGTGCAGGGAAGACAAACCGGGTAGTGGGCTATCAGCATGGCAGGTTCCAGGACTTTGATATTAACGAGGCGCTGGATATGGATAAGGGTATTGATCCTTACCAGTATGAGATTGCTCAGTCTCTTTCCAGGCATTAACATTACAAGCTTATTTGTAATATAGATGCAAGAGCCTTTTGTGTGTGAGAAAGGAAACCGGTATATGATTACCAGCACCGCAAATCAGCAGGTAAAGCAGGTTATTCAACTAAACAAAAAAGCGAAACACAGAAACGCTCAGGACGTCTTTGTGGCAGAGGGGACTAAGATGTTTCTGGAAGCTCCGAGAGAGCGGATTGTGAAAGCGTATTTCTCAGAGAGCTATGTGGAAAAGCGGCTGGGGGGAAAGGCGGCGGAGGATATTCCATGTGAAGTAGTGGAGGATTCCGTGTTTAAGAACATGTGCGATACCCAGACCCCTCAGGGAGTACTCTGTCTGGTAAGGCAGTATCATTATTCTCTGAAAGAACTTCTGCAAAATGAGAATCCTCTGCTGCTGATACTGGAAAACATTCAGGATCCGGGAAACCTTGGGACAATGATGCGCACTGCAGAGGGAGCAGGCGTGGACGGCGTGATTCTAAGTCCGGATTGTGTGGATATGTACAATCCTAAGACAATACGTTCCACTATGGGGTCCATATATCGGGTGCCTTTTTTCCCGGCAAATGATCTGCAGGAGATTTTAAGGGAGCTGAGACAGGCGGGAATATACACATTCGCAGCTTATCTGGGAGAGAGCCAGAGCTATGAAAAAGGAGATTATACAAAGGGAACAGCCTTTTTGCTGGGGAATGAGGCAAACGGGCTGAGTCCGGACCTTGCAGCCGGTGCGGATACCCGGATTCGGATTCCCATGAAGGGAAAGCTGGAATCCCTAAATGTGTCCATAGCATCGGCAATCCTGCTGTATGAAGCCTGCCGCCAGAGACGATAATGGGAGAATGGGGCTTTTTGGCCCCACTTTTTTTGTGTTTTTTGCCGAAAATGTTCCTTTGGCCACCACTTTTGCAGTCAAACCCTTGACAAGAGGCATTCACCCTGCTACAATAATTGCGTAACAAAATCGTAATATTTAACATAATATTTGTAATATATGGTTAAGCCAGATATAGCAAAACATTGTGCGGATATTACACAGGGAGGTTTCTTATGAAAGGGAACAGCAGGAAGGTACCTGTTTTCTTAAGTCTGTTTCTGATTTGGATACTGGCATCCGGATTTGAAGATTTGGATGTGGAGACAACGGCTGGTATTGGTACCGTAATGGATGATTTGACAGGAGAAGACTTTGAGAAGCTGCAGATTGAAGATGAATGGGAAAATAAAGTACTTGCGAATGTGGAAGAATATGTAACGGTACGTTCAGAGCCCAATTCGGAATCCGCTGCTTTGGGACGTATGTTCAAGGGCGACGGCGGCGATGTGGTAGAGCGTTTGGACGGTTGGACGAGGATACAATCGGGCAATCTGAACGGCTATGTAAACAATGAATATTTGCTGTTTGGCTTTGAGGCTTATGAGCAGGCTCAGGAAGAGGCAGTACCGGTAGCGACAGCTTTGACGGCGGGACTGCGGATTCGTGAGGAAGCCAGTACGGAGGCAAAGATTCTGAAAAACGTAGGAGAAGGAACGAAGTTGGATGTGGTAGCCGGCGAGGAGACGGAAGGAGCCGAGTGGATTCACATACAGTATGCGGAGGAAAAAACGGGTTATGTGGCCGCAGAATATGTCAGTGTAGAATATGAGCTGGGCGAAGCCATGACCATGGATGAAATTAAGAAAAAAGAAGCCGAAGAAAAACGGGAGAAGCTGAAACAGCAGTTGGATGCTTTTAAGGCCAATGGCAACGAGGTAACGCTTCTGGCAGCCTTGATTCAGGCTGAGGGAGGCGGCCAGCCCTATGATGGTCAGGTGGCCATCGGAGCCGTTGTGATGAACCGGGTTAAGAGTCCCCGCTATCCCAATACCATTGCGGATGTAATTTATGCACCCGGACAATTCGGACCGGTCAGCAATGGATCAATCACCCGGTATCTGGCAGCGCCAAAGGCAAGCTGTATGCAGGCTGCTCAGGAGGCAATCAATGGGTATACTACCATTGGAAGCTACACGCATTTTAGAAGAGCAGGTGTTGAAGCAGGGTCAGACAGTATTGTGATTGGGAGTCACGTATTTTATTAGGAATGGAAAACTGCGGAATGCCTGTGGGCTCCGCAGTTTTTTGCCGGAATAGAAAGATGAGGAAGAAATCATGGGACATTTAGCGAGCAGAGTCGCCTACAAGAATCTGGAGGACCGGATTTAACTGGTTCACCTAGGGAGCTCCGGTATCGGGCACCCTGCACATCCTGGATCACGAGCGAGCCGGCCACATCGTGGAAGAAGCCGAATACATCGGCCTTGGCAGGCAAACAATTCAAATCCATTTACTTGGATAAGCTTCTGTCTGCTCAGGAAAATCAAAAAAAGAAAAATATGTAAAATGCCGTGATGATTCAGCACAGGCCGAAGCATTTGCTGCTGAGGCCGAAAGAACATGATTCAGGAGTGCAAAAGTCACAGATTACCAAAAACAAATTCCTCTATAAAGTATTGCAAAAAAGCAACAGGATATACTAGATCTTGTTACTGAAAACACCAGCAATACTTTATATGGAGGAATTTGTTATGAAAAAACAATTTTTATTTCTAACAGCAGTACTCACAACCCTGGTATTGTCCGGATGCAGCCAGCCAAACGGCAATACGGACGACAGACAAAACGGCTCATCGGGAACAGTGGTGGAAAACGTAGTGCCAAACCATGGAAACACTCAGCAAAATATGGACAGTAATCAAAATACAACATCCGGCACAAATCAAAATGAACAAACCGATCAGAGCAACCGAACAGGAATCGGCATAGTGTCATACCTGAATCGTTCCCAAAATGCCGGTGATACGGACGGTTCGGCAGAAATAAGCACGGTAGCGGCAGCCGTCGCCGTAGACGGAGAAGACCGGATCATAGGATGCAGCATTGACATGGTAGAGCAAAAGCTTGAAATCTCCAATACAGGCGCCATCGGCTCCCCGGCCAACACACAATACTCTACAAAAAAAGAGCTGGGCGACAGCTACGGCATGAAAGCCGCTTCGGAAATCGGAAAAGAATGGTATGAGCAGATAGAGTCCTTTGAACAATACGTCATAGGAAAAACTGTAGAAGAGATCAACGGAATCAAAACCGACGATCACGGCTATGTCCAGGATAACAGCCTAAACAGCTCCGTAACCATCTCCATCAGCGACTTCCAGGCAGCCATCACCAAAGCCGTGGAAAATGCTCAATAAAAAGGAAGCCATCCTCATCCAAGTCTTTTAAAATAAAAAAATTATACAAAGAAAAACACTACAAAGTCAGCCGCCAGGCCGGACATCTCTTCCTGACAGGCGTGTTAGCCCCAATGGGCGGAGCAGGTCAGGAAGAGATGTCCGGCCTGGCGGCGTCCCTGCAATCATCCAATGATGATTCCCTCTTGTGATATACAACATTTTCCTATATAATAAAAAAATACAAACAGCACTATTCTTTCCATCATATCCCCTTGCAACGATATTTATTGGAAAACCCAGGATAGCTGCTACCGCATGATTTCATTCATGCATAAGATATAAAGAAAGAATACAAAAACAGAGGGAGAAAGTTATGCAGAAATTCTTTAAAAGCCTGCCGTTCAAATTATTGGTGGGTGTAATCGTAGGTATCATATTGGGACTGGTGGCAGATGACGCCATAATGAATGTAGTAGTAACCGTCAAGCAGGTGCTTGGACAGCTAATCACTTTCTGCGTGCCGCTGATCGTTATCGGCTTCATTGCCCCATCCATCACAAAACTGGGAAATAACGCATCCAGGATGCTGGGGGTAGCCTTGGTACTGGCCTATGTTTCCTCCATTGGAGCGGCCCTGGCTTCCATGGCAGTAGGCTTTGGCCTGATTCCACACCTTTCCATTGTAACCGAAGTGGAGGGATTAAAAGAGCTTCCGGCAGTTCTGTTTGAGCTGGAGATTCCCCCGGTAATGTCCGTCATGAGCGCCCTGGCTTTTTCACTGCTGGTGGGCCTTGGAGTTACCTGGACCAAATCTCGTCAGCTTGAGAATATTTTGAATGAATTTCAGTCAGTTGTATTGTCCATTGTAACCAAGGTCGTGATCCCGATCCTGCCTTTCTTTATTGCTTCTACTTTCTGCGGATTGGCCTATGAGGGAAGTATTACCAAGCAGTTCCCTGTATTTGTCAAGGTGATCGTAATTGTTATGGCCGGACATTTTCTGTGGATGCTTCTGCTCTATGCCCTGGCAGGCGCTTATTCCGGAAAGAATCCTGTAGAAGTAGTGAAGCATTATGGTCCGGCTTATATCACGGCAGTGGGAACCATGTCATCTGCCGCAACGCTGGCCGTGGCTCTGCGCTGCGCCAAGAAGTCTTCTGTTCTCCGTGAAGACATGGTAGATTTCGGTATTCCGCTTTTTGCCAATATTCATCTTTGCGGATCTGTGCTTACAGAGGTATTCTTCGTAATGACCGTTTCCCAGATTCTATATGGAAAGCTTCCATCCCTGGGAACCATGATTCTCTTCTGCCTGCTCCTTGGCGTATTTGCTATCGGAGCGCCGGGTGTGCCGGGAGGAACCGTTATGGCATCTCTGGGATTGATTACGGGTATCCTGCTCTTTGACGGAACAGGAACCGCATTGATGCTGACGATCTTTGCTCTTCAGGACAGCTTCGGAACGGCCTGCAATGTAACAGGCGACGGAGCTTTAACCCTGATGCTGACGGGATATGTGGAGAAGCACCATATTAAGGCGGAGCAGTCACATTTATAAAGAAAACATGAATATGTAAAATGAGGGAAAAAGCAGTCATATAAGAGCTTGGTATATAGAAAATAGGAAATAGGAAATAGAATATAAGGGGCTGCTGCAAAGCAGATTATCTGGTAGAAATAATCATGGTAGTCTGCTCTGCGGCAGCTTTTTTATGTTTACGTGAGCAAAAGGTTAAAAAGAGCTGACTTAACCGTATATTTAAAAATACCGCCAGGTCTTACATATATCACCCGATTTTGTATTATAGATAAAGATACAAAGAAAAATAAAAAATTTGAAAAATGCAAAACCTTTTTGCAAAGCCTGTCGTCTAATAATTACAGAGAGGAGGAAAGAGCTGATGCGAGCAGAAGCATTACAAAAGAAAGTAGAGGAAACGGTCTTAGATTCCTACGAAGCCATGTATCGCCTGGCATATACTTATGTGCGAAACGAAGAAGATGCATTGGACATTGTTCAGGAGAGTGTGTACAAAGCAATTAAGCATTCCGCATCCGTAAAGCAGGAAACCTATATAAAGACCTGGTTATGGAGAATCGTTATGAATACGGCCCTTGATTTTATCCGCAAAAACCAAAAGGAAGTAGCGGTAGAAGACTTTTATGAGGCCGGAAGAGAGGACAGCTACCAGGATTTTGATACCATAGAAGCATTGGAAATACTGGACGAAAAGGAGAAAGCAGTTGTAGTGCTTCGGTTTTTCGAGGATCAGAAGCTCAGTGAGATTGGAAAGATTCTAAATGAAAATACCAACACAGTGAAGACCATTTTGTACCGGAGCCTGAAAAAGCTGAAGCTTAAGCTTGCGGAAGGAGGACTAAGCTATGAGGGATAAAAGATTGGAAGAGATGAAGCAGGATTATGAAAATATCAGGATTCCAAAGGAGCTGCGTCAGCGGGTGGAAATGGGAATCCGGGAAGCAAAGGAGGAAAAGAATATGAAAAAGAAATCAAAGGTAATGGTATATGTAGGGCGAGTTGTGGGAGGCGTTGCGGCAGCTATGCTGGTTATTACGGTAATGGCAAATTCCGGAGCAGCTATTGCCCATGCCATGGCAAAGATACCGGTGATCGGGGCCATTGCAGAGGTAGTGACTTTCCGGGAATATGAGAGCTCAGAGAATAATATGACAGCAAATATCAAGATTCCGGAGGTTAGCGTAAAGAACGAGGACGGCACCACCAATGAGGAAACCACTCAGAAGATTAATAAGAGCATCCAAGAATACACAGACGAAATTATTGCACAGTATGAAGCAGATGTAAAAGCCGCAGGCGAGGGTGAGGGCCATATGGACGTAGAGCTTGACTATTCCGTCATTACCGACAGTGACCGGCTGTTCTCCATTCGTTTTGACCAGCTCCTTGTTATGGCAAGCGGCACCCAGATGGTGAAAATTTATCACATTGACAAGCAGACAGGAGAGATGATCAATCTGTCCGGACTGTTTAAGGAGGGCGTTGACTTTGCAGGGCCCATTTCCGAGAATATCAAACAGCAGATGAAAGAACAGATGGCGGCGGATGAGATGATCACCTATTGGGTAGACAGCGATACGCCGGAGTGGGATTTTGAATCTGTAAAAGAGGATACCACATTCTATGTGAACGAAGCCGGAAAGCTGATGATCGTTTTTGACGAGTACGAGGTGGCCCCCGGATATATGGGAAGCGTAGAATTCGAGATTCCTACGGAGGTTGTACAGGACTTGGTGCAGGAGGGGTTCTTGAAGTAGTTGCCATTTAGAGTTAAGAATTTACTTTGTTTTTTTGTAATAAAATAAAATCGCTGTATCTTATGTATTCACTGAGGTGCAGCGATTTCTTTATGTTTCATGCTAAAGTAATTTACTCTTTTCATACGTAGATTAAGAATGGATGTTAGCTTCGGAAATAAAAATAATAAAAACGGAATTGAAAAAACAAAATGGAAAGAATATAATGAAATTCATTAAATTATAAAATGAAAAGGGAAGGGTACTACTTATGGAAAGAAAAAATGTATGGCTTACCTATAAGGAAGAGCAGTTAAAAGAATTGGAAGAAGTATGCATCCGCTATAAGACTTGCCTGGATGAAGGCAAGACGGAGAGAGAATGTGTGAAAACAGCGGTAAAGATGGCAGAAGAGGCGGGGTATAGAAATCTGCAGGATTTGATTCAAAGGGGAGAGACATTAAAACCTCAGGATAAGGTTTACGTCTGCCAAATGGAAAAATCGGTAGTACTGTATCATTTGGGAGAGCGTTCCTTAGAGGAGGGGATGAATATACTTGGAGCACATATTGACTCTCCACGGGTAGATGTAAAGCAGGTGCCGCTTTATGAGGATACGGAATTCGCTTATCTGGATGGACATTATTACGGCGGCATAAAAAAATATCAGTGGGTGGCGATCCCATTGGCGATTCATGGGGTTGTGGCGAAAAAGGATGGAAGCAAGGTGGACATTGTTATTGGAGAAAAGGAAGATGATCCTGTGTTTGCATTTACGGATTTGTTGATTCATTTATCGGCTAAGCAAATGGAGAAAACAGGTGAAAAAATTATTGAGGGAGAGCAGCTGGATCTGCTTTTTGGGAATCGTCCCCTTAAAGGAGAAAAAAAGGAGGCGGTGAAGAGCAACATACTGCGCCTCTTAAAAGAATCCTATGATATGGAGGAGGAAGACTTTCTGTCTGCTGAATTGGAAATTGTACCGGCGGGCAAGGCCAGAGATTGCGGAATCGATGGCAGTATGATTATGGGCTATGGGCATGATGACAGAGTGTGTGCCTTTACCTCCTTGATGGCTATGCTGGAGCTGGAGCAGGTGGAGAAAACAGCCTGCTGTATTTTGATAGATAAAGAAGAGATCGGGAGTGCCGGAGCTACCAGTATGGAGTCACGATTTTTTGAAAACTCTCTGGCAGAGGTGATGGAGCTGAGAGAGGGCTATTCGGAATTGAAGCTCCGCCGGGCTATGTCCCGTTCCCGGATGTTATCTTCGGATGTGAGTGCGGCTTATGATCCCATGTTTGGAGACGTATTTGAAAAGCGAAATGCAGCATATTTTGCAAATGGCATTGTATTTAACAAATATACAGGAAGCAAAGGAAAGAGCAGATCCAACGATGCGAATGCAGAGTATATGGCAGTTCTGCGTGCAATTATGGAACGAAATGATGTGGCATTTCAGACAGCGGAGCTGGGGAAGATCGATGCTGGCGGCGGAGGAACCATTGCGCTGATTTTGGCAAACTATGGAATGGAAGTAATTGACAGCGGCGTGGCTGTACTTTGCATGCACGCACCGTGGGAGATTGTGAGCAAGGCAGATGTATACGAAGCTGTGAAGTGCTATCGGAGTTTTTTAAAGGAAGCTTAATGTATTAAAATTGGTTTTAAAAGGATTAAAAGGGAGGAATACATTTATGGGCGAAATGAAGCAGGAGAAGCTGGCTGATATATATCTTGCAATTTTAAAGGAAGAGCTAATGCCGGCTATGGGATGCACGGAGCCGATTGCCATTGCTTACTGTGCGGCCAAGGCACGGGAGGTGCTGGGGACTTTGCCGGATCAGGTGCAGATAGGAGTGAGCGGGAATATTGTAAAAAATGTGAAAAGTGTGATTGTGCCCAACACGGACGGGTTAAAGGGGATTGCTGCTTCGGCTGCGGCCGGAATTGTGGGAGGACGACCGGAAAAGGTGTTGGAGGTTATTGCAGAGGTAACATCGGAACAAAAACAGCAGATGAGAGAGTTTTTGGCCCAGGTTCCCATAAAGATACAACCTCTGGATACGGAAGAACAGCTGGATATTTTAGTGACCCTGCATGCCGAAAAGGAACAGGCCAGTGTGCGAATCAGCGGATTCCATACAAATATTGTGCAGGTAATAAAGAATGGGGAGACGCTTTACGAAGCTGGTGTAGTGGCTGCTACGGAGGTGAAGCTGACAGATCGGAGCCTTTTAAAGGTTGAGGATATTTATGCTTTTGCCGAACAGGTGGAGATTTCTAAAGTGCAGGAATTGCTGGACAGGCAGATTGAATGCAATTGGGCGATAGCTGAGGAAGGGCTGCGTCATCCTTATGGGGCCAATATCGGTAAAGTATTGCTAAAAACAGAAGGGAATACTTTGAAAACAAAAGCCCGGGCTTATGCGGCAGCAGGTACAGATGCCCGAATGAACGGCTGTGAGATGCCTGTGATTATCAATTCCGGAAGCGGCAACCAGGGAATGACTGCTTCTGTGCCGGTGATTGTCTATGCCGGGGAGCTTGGACTTCCGAAGGAGAAACTGTATCGGGCATTGGTGCTGTCAAATTTAATTACAATTCATCAAAAGACGGGTATCGGACGATTATCTGCTTACTGCGGCGCTGTTAGTGCAGGCTGCGGCGCAGGCTGTGGCATTGCTTATTTGCAGGGTGGGGATCTGAAAGTAATTTCCCATACACTCGTCAATGCGTTAGCCATTGTATCCGGCATTGTGTGTGATGGCGCCAAAGCTTCCTGTGCCGGGAAAATTGCCGCAGCTGTGGATGCCGGAATTTTTGGCTATCAGATGTACTGTGAAGGCCAGGAGTTTGAGGGAGGAGATGGGATTGTCTCCAAAGGTGTGGAGAACACCATTCACAATGTCGGGAGGCTTGGAAAAATTGGGATGAAAGAAACGGATAAAGAAATTATTCGGATTATGACAGAATGTTAGAGCTATTCTTCCAGCGGAATATGAGCTGAATATGATGGTGGATTCAGGGAAAAATCTCAATGGAAAAGTTTCTGTCCGGGTACATGGAAAGCGTGGAATTCATACATAAATAATAAGAATACAGAATAAATCAGTGCGGCTGCTTCTTACCACGAGGTATGGGGCAGTCGTTTTTTGTCTGAAAAAGCTGATTGAATTTTTGATGCAAATTAGATATTATTTAATCTATCAATAACTCTTTCAAAAGAGGATTATTTTGTTCAGGTCGGTTCGGCCGCATTTCTCAAAACATAATAAACTGGGCTGAGGGGAGGTAAAAAAGAAAAACGCTATCGTTGTAAAAATGTTAGAATCTGTTATAATTTAAGAAAGGAAACGAATATGAAAGATATTGAGGTTCAATGGCATCCGGGATTCGTGGCAGCCATGAATCTTGAATTGGCCGGCAACCGGGCTGATTTGATTTATGAAAAAGAATATAATTTAAATATGAAACCATTGGCCATAGACCTTTTGGTAATTAAAAAGAATGCTCATGTTCAGATTGAAAATGAAATAGGTAAATTATTTCGAGGGCATAATATTATGGAGTATAAATCGCCGCAGGATCATCTGGATATTGACGTGTTTTATAAATCAGGAGCATATGCCAGTTTGTATAAGGCATATGGGGAATGTGTAGATGATAGGACGGTGGAGGACATAACTGTTTCCATAGTCAGGGAAGCAAAGCCGGTTGGTTTATTTAACTATTTTGAAAAACATGGTGTGAGGATGACAAATCCATATCAAGGGATATATTACATATTGGACAATGTTCTTTTTCCAACACAGATCATTGTTACCGGAGAATTAGATAAAAGAAACCATATTTGGCTGAAAGCCTTGTCCGATAAAATGGAAAAACAAGATTTAAAGGAATTATTAGAACATGTTAATGCTCTTTCAAAGAAACAGGAAAAGGAGCTTGCGGATAGTGTATTGGAGGTAAGTATCAAAGCCAATTGCCACATTGCCAATGAATTGCGAGGAGGTGATAGCGTGTGTAACGCATTATTGGAACTAATGGAGCCGGAGATAAATAAAATTGTTGAATCAAAGGTTCAGGAAGCTATTCAGAAAGCTGTAAGGAGTTTTCGGGATCTGGGTGCGGATAATGAGAAAATCAGGGAAATACTTATGAAAAACTATGCACTTACATCAAAAGAGGCAGGTATGTACCTGTAGGTAAGCTGTTTGCAAACAGAAATAATTCGGCTCATTTATAAAATGGCGGGAAGATATGGTTTCTTAAAATATCCTATCTTCCCGCCATTATTTTGAAATACTTATTGGTGAACAGCTTCTTTTGCAAAAATAATGCAAAAATAATATAAAATAATAGACACAAAGGATCAGAAATCTCTTGACAAATCAGGTTTATAAGTATAGACTAATAAGAAAAAGGTTTATACTTATAAACCAAACAAAAAACGAAAGACATAAATCATGACATTCAATCATACGGAGCATGCTCCTGCCAAAGCTATATGAGCAGGACTAAGGTTTCTTGTATTCGAAAACAGGAGGAATACATATGGACTACCACATCAATGAAAGCGAATACCGCCTCATGGATATCCTATGGGATGTGGAGCCTGTCAATTCCATGGAATTGGTAGGTCTGTGCAGAGAAGGGCTGGGATGGAAAAAGTCTACTACTTACACCATCTTACGCAGCCTGGGAGAAAAACAGATTGTCAGAAATGAAAATGCCATAGTTCGCACCCTGGTATCCAGGGGACAGATACAGCGGCAGGAAAGCAGAGAATTTCTGGAGAAAAAATTCCGGGGAAGCCTGCCTGCCTTTATCGCCGCATTTCTTCAGGAGGAAAAGCTGACAAAGAAAGAAGCTCGGGAGCTTCAGGAGCTGATTAATCAGGCATCGGAGGAGGGTGAGGAATGACAGCATTTTTAAATCAATTATTACAAAATAGTTTGTCAGGAACCGTATTAATCTTGGGAATTCTCCTCTTTCGCAAAATTACAGGGGACTTATCCAAATTGTATGTCCGGATTCTCTGGCTGGTCTTGCTTCTGGTACTTCTGCTGCCGCCGGCGAATTTGGGCTCTCTCCATACGGTAAGGAACCTGATGCCGGAAACAGGACAAGCATTTTCCAAGAAGCAGGTAACTGGCGTTAGGGAGACGGAGAGCCAAAAAGAAACAGGAATAGAAATAGAAATGCCCGATGGCATTGCAGGTTCCCCCGGAAATAATCTTTCATCCGGTGTGGCGGCAGGAACGGGCTCTAAAATACAGGGACAAAAGTCAGGAGCCGCAAAAGAAACTGCATTAGGAGTAACAGAGGTCCTGTTTGCCTTATGGATATTAGGGGCCGCAGGGCTTACGGCAGTCAATCTGGCTGGGTGGAGAAGATTAAAGAAACGAGCTGCCTCAGCCATTCAAAGGGATCATGACGTATGGAGCACAACGCAGATTGACACACCGTTTGTAATGCCCGGCTTCCCTTCAAGAATCTACATTCCACAGGAATTGGAAGGCGAAAAAGAGCAGCTTAAGGATATCCTGGACCATGAGCGCAGGCATATCCGCAACCAGGATCCCTGGATCAAATGTATAGCGGTTTTGGCACTGATTATCCACTGGTTCAATCCTCTGGTGTGGCTTGCTTTTCGAACCATGAACCGTGATATGGAAATGTACTGCGATGAATGTGTTCTCCGTAGAAAGAGCACGGTACAAAAAAAGCATTACGCCCAGACACTATTGGACTTCGCCTGCAAAAGCAGAGGATTTTCACCAGTACTCTATTTTGGCGAAAGCAGCACAAAAAGAAGAATCTGCCATGTATTGAATACAAAACGCCCCCATATGCTCATAAGCTTTCTGCTTCTGCTGCTGATCAGCGGCTGCGGCGTTTCCTTTCTAACCGCAGGAGAAGAAGGGGGAAAAGCACTTGCAGACACGCACAAAGAAGCTCTTTTGGCCGGGACCTTACCTGAAGAATCGGTAAAGCCGGATGAAAACAGCGGGGAGACTGACGGCAGCGAGGAAGAATTCTGGACAGATAAAATAATAGTAGGAACCGGACATGCAGGAATGGAACCGGGCTTTGATGAGTCAGAGATGAGTTTAATGAGCGAGACAGAGGACTTTTCCCTTTACAGTATGCATGAGGGAGAAGCAATGGTAGTTCGGACACCAGATTGTCTTGTATATGCTGAAGTTCCACTCATATCCAATTACCAAACAGAACCCTTGATTCAGGAGCAGGATTTTGACAATGATGGTAAAGAGGAGCTTGCTATTATCACATATGTTCTTCATGGGACAGGGATCTCCATCCGTTCCCTATTTATGGTAGATAAGGCTCCGGACAGCTCCTGGAACATCTATCACTACTTAGAAGATGATTATACGGAAGAATTAACATCACATTTTGACACCCAGTACACAGAAGAAGGCGTGAGGCTTATTTTTGACGGAGAACCTACCGGTGTCATAGAAAAAGTAGATCAGGAAGAATTAGACAACGAATATGCCTACTATGTCGGATCTCAGATAGACTTCCGATTTGTAGAAGAAAAAATAATACTCCGTGCAGAGCTGGCCGGTTATTCCCATATAAATCATACAGGCAACTATCCAGGCCATGAATTAGAAGCCTCCTTAAATTACATAGGAGAGGGAAAATGGGAATTTACAAATGTAAATTATACAGACGCAGGAATCACAGAAGTAATTGAAAATGCCATTCCGTTGTACCTTACTGGTCAGACAGAACAAGTCAATGAATACTATACGGTTCCTGGTATAAAATTACCATATTTTGGTGAAACAAATGAGGAAATCACCATATTATCCATCTCCGTCACCAAGGAAGATTTGGACGGCGATGAGACAGAAGCTTATGTAACCATCCGTCGTGACGGAAGCGATTCCCTTGATTACCTCCACGTCCCCATGAAAAAAGTTCCCTTAGATTTCGGAGGGACATGGTGGCGAATCTCAGGAGAAATCACAATGGAAAAATAAAAAACAAAGCCATACACATACTTGAATCCATCCAACAAAACAGGAGATCCAGGGGGCTAACATCTGTAACGAGAAATTGCGAACGTTGTAATAAGGAGGGACCCACAAGGTGGGAGGATTCCTTATTGCTTAAGGATATGGAAATGTCTCCGCCCCCTGGAGTTCCCTCCGGTTAAACACACAGCACTACAACATCCAACTACCTCAGATCCCCAGCCGCCTTCACCTTCACCCGGTTCGTATTCCCCGGATAATACTGCAGCGGAACATCCTCCACATCAATAATCTCAACTGTCTCCCGAACAGCCCCGGCCTCCACAGCCAGCTCTATTGCATCAGCCTTGGCCTCTTCAAGGGCCTGTTCCCGTGGCGTAACCAGATAATCCACCAGCTTCTCATAATTCCCCGAAACCTTAGAAATAGCAGATCCGATCGCATTCGCCACACCGCCGGCCTCCGGCTTGGCAACCATCCTGGCCCCGGCCAGCGCTTCCGGAAGAATAATTGATCCGCCCCCTACCAGGATAAGATCCACATCCTCACTGGACACTTTCATAGCATCAAGACTATCCTCCACAAGCTCCGTAACAGCCGCCAAAGCTTTCCCTGCAAAATCCTCACTCAAATGAGCAACTTTCGACTTATCCCCCAAATCCGTCAACCCAAGCCGCACCGCAATATCCGTAGCCGTACACACATCGCCGCCAAAGATCAAAGCTTTCTTGGTAATCTGATAACCAACCGAATCCGGCCCTACCGTAACCGTTCCGTCAGGCTGCTCCCGAACAATCGAACCTCCCCCAAGGCCAATCGAAATCACATCCGGCATCCGGAAATTCGTGCGGACACCGCCGATGGTAACAGCCACACCGGATTCCCGGGGAAATCCATTTTGAATCACACCCAGATCTGTAGTGGTGCCGCCCACGTCCACCACAATCGCATCTTTAAGGCTGCTTAGATAGCAAGCCCCCCGAATAGAATTGGTAGGCCCGCAGGCAATGGTCAGAATCGGATACCGTCTTGCATACTCCATAGTCATAAGCGTACCGTCATTCTGGGAGAGATAAATATCTACATTGGTAATCCCCTCATCCTCAAGACTGCGGGCAAAGCCCTCCGTAAAGGATTCGGCCACATGATAGAGAGCCGCATTTAAAATGGTGGCATTCTCCCGTTCAATCAGCCCCATAGAACCAATCTCACTGGAAATGGATACATGAACATCTTCCCCCATAACCTCCCGGCACAGCCTTGCGGCTTCCAACTCATGCTCATTGCGGACAGTGGAAAATACACAGGAAATAGCAACAGACTTAACGCCTTTTTCCTTTAACCGCAGAAAAAAGCTCCTTGCTGCTTCCACATCAAAAGACGCAAGCTCCTTGCCGTCATACTCAAAACCGCCGCCAATCATGGCCGTATCAACAGCAATTGCTTTCAGATCCTCCGCCCAATCCACCATAGGGGGAATACCAAGGGCAGCAGGGGCGCCAATCCGCAGAATTCCGATAGGTGCAAGCCCTTTCCGCTCCACAATGGCATTGGTACACTGAGTAGTTCCCAGCATAGCCTGCCGAATCTCAGAGCGATCCACACCGGATTCATCAAGAATAGCACGGACCGCCGCAAGAATTCCGCTGTACACATCCTTTGTAGTATGCTGCTTTACACTGGCGACTACATGGAGCTGTTCGTCTATTAAAACGGCATCCGTATTTGTGCCGCCTACATCAATTCCAAGCTTATACATTATAGGACACCTCCTTTACAACGCTCTTCCAATGGAATATAATCCGTATCAATGCCAAAATACCTGGGCCCCACAAGATCAAGCCCCTCCTTGGTACGCCAAAGAGGAAAGCAGGGAAGCCCTACCACCATCACACGCTTACCGTATTTGAGGGCATCGGTGGGAACCGGCTGAAAGGTTTCCGTATCCACCAGGCAGATAAGATCCGGTGTCGTGGCAAGCAATGTCCCCTCCACTGCGGCAGTGAGATTTTCGTTTTGAAACTCTACATAAGCAGACTTTCCTTTGTAATCGCCAATGCCGGTGAGAAGAACCTTGCCGAAATTAAAGCCTCCACGGACCTCACGGAGCACATCACTGATTTTACCCTTGAAAAGCCGAATCCCCTCGGTAATACGCAGGAATTCCTCCTCCGGCGTGCAGTCGGAAACCTCCTTTACCCGGCGGATGGCAGAACCCAGAGTCTGGCTGCGGGTGACAATGCCTTTCACGGCATACTGCTTCATAAAAGCACCCTCCATAGAATAGAGGGAGACAGACACGGAACCGCCGCAGGACATGGTGACTGCCCGGGCAAGCTCCTCCGTCCATTTATTGGTAATTGTACGGAAAATGCAGGAATTCCCCTTTTCATCCACCAGAGCCATAGGGGTGGCAGAGCCGCCGCCGATGGTAAAGGTCACCATCTGGAGCTCCGGAAATGCCCGGCCCATGCCGTCACAGTCCACAAGTGGCAGTCCCAGACGGGCTGCCGCCGCAATGGGAAGCATGGAGTTTACGCCGCCGGCCTCAATGGGCATAAAGGCGTAAATGGGTTTTCCGTAAAAGGTAGAAACCGTATCATAGAGTGTCTGGTATTCCGTTCCGCCGATGGCTTTTTCCGACAGAACCGTAGGAGCACCCATCATAGCGATGGGAACCACCAGGGCATCATCCGGCACCTCATCCGGATCCAAAAGCGTAACAGGGCCGCATTCTTTGACGGCTCCTATGGCAACCAGCTTGCCCACATAGGGGTCGCCCCCTCCGCCGGCTCCAAGGAGCGCAGCGCCCAAAGCAATGTCTTCAATTTCAGCAATTCCAAGTTTTCGCAAAATAGAACCTCCTAGTTTCATTGATTTTTATTTGATTTTTTTAAAATTATGTAAACAGCCAGAGAAAGAACAATGCCATTTACCGGTCCTACGAAGAATGGCAGATTCAGAAACGGCACAGTTTCCACTAAGCCCGGGAAAGAAGCAAAGGTCCCTCCGGTAATGCAGGCTGCAAGGGCTCCAATGGTAAATGCTGCCACACCAGGAAAGGAGAAACCGGAATTCTGTTTAAAGTTTTCCTTATTTCCTTTACATACAACCCAATAATCGGCAATGACAACACCGGCCAGAGGCGGTATCAGGGCGGACATTAATGAAAGAAATCCCTGAAAGGCATTCAAAAGGCCAAAGGCAGCCAGAAGTGTTCCTATGGCACCGGCGATTCCGGTAGTAATCGTGAATTTGCTCTCGTCAAAGCCCAACAGATTGGAGAGGGCGAGGCCTCCGGAGTAAGCATTTGTAACATTGGTGGTCCAGGTGGCAAGGACCAGGGCAATCAGTCCAATGACAGGCACACCCAGACTTGCAAGGATGGCGGAGATATCATACTGTCCGGTAACAATGCTCATAACAGCACCGGTAAGGAGCATAAAAAGTCCTGCCGGAATGACGCCTGCGATGGAAGACTTGACCACGTCACTGCGGCTTTTGGCGAAGCGGCAGTAATCGGCGGATATAACACCGCCAAGAGCAAAGGAAGCCACGGTCATAGAAATCCCAAAGACAAGACCTGCGGACTGCTCCGGCGCATAGGCGGCAATGGCAGCTCCTCCGTTATGGGAAATGATTCCGGCAATGATACCATAGAGACATACAATCACCAGAAGAGGGACGGCCACATAGTTAAGCCATTTCAGACCCTTGAAACCGGCACAGGCTGTAATCAACATAATAGCGCCCCAGACAATGGAGCAGGCTGCGGTCATTGCTCCGCTGGGAGCGGACATTCCCAGTATAGAAGCCAGCATGGATGCGAAAGCGGTTCCGCAGGTGGCGGACTGGATTCCAAACCAGCCGATGCAGGCAATAACAAGAAGCAGGCTGATGATGTATCGTGCTCCCTGTTTTCCGAGAGCGCCTTCGGCCATAACAGCTACAGGAAGTCCCGTATCACAGGCCTGCATGCCGATGAAAATCATATAAGCACAGATCATGCCGTAACCAATGAGAATGGATATAATAATTTGCGGCAGGGAAAGGCCGCCTCCTGACAGAACGCCGCCTACCATCAGACAGGGAACACAGATCATACCTCCGGCCCATACCATGGCAATGGAGATCCAACTTTGTCGCTGCTCAGCTTTTATTTCAAAGCCGGTATTTTTTTCATTCATAAAAACTCCTCCTATACTGGTTCCGCAATATCCTTTCCAGTGCCACTCATATAGAACAATTTCCGGCCACAAAAGCATGTGTCCATAAATCGTTCTGGCACTGTCAGGATATTGCTGTTTTAAGTTGCTACGCAACGGTACTAAAGGGTAAAGTCACTTCGGCACACCTGTAATGAGAGAAACTTTCATTCGAAAGGGCACTCATGAAAGTTCCTCTCGTGTGCCTTTGCGACTTTACCGTCCAGCATAAAATATTTCTTAAAACACTTGACATTTCTTAGCTGGACTATTAGTAATTCCACAAAATATACATGGTGCATTCTTCTATGCACGGCACATATTCTGCTGATTGTAGTTTTATAAAACACACACTTTAAAAATTATACTTCTGATACGTTACCACTATAAAGTGAAAAAGGGACAAAAAAACCGGCTTATCTTTGTCCAAAAGGACAAAGACAGCCGGGAAAATCAAATTATTTGGAAGCAGCCAGACGATTTAAAGCTGCGGCTCGATAAAGAGTGAACAGCTCCGGCGCCTTGTCAAGAGGGTAGCCAAGAAGCTCCCGGATACGGTTCAGGCGGTATTTTACCGTATTTTTGTGGAGGAATAGAAGCTCCGCACAGGAAGAGACGCTGCTTTTGCTGTCCAATAGATAGACCTCCAGGGTTTGGAGAAGAATATTGTCCTCATGCACATGCTTTAGGGCTGTAAGAGGTGACAGGGCATTGGACAGGGCAGCTTCGCTTTCGGCCAGAATCTTCTGACATTCAGCCGCAAATTCCAATTCCTGCAGGGTATAACAGCCAAGGCTTGGCCAGATCTGCAGAGCAGTTTCGATAACTTCCTGATGGAGCAGAAAGGTACGGCGCACATCTGAGGTGCTGTTTAAGGGATAGCACCGGGTCAGGGATAAGGAAAAATCCAAAGCTTTCAAACGTTTCAAAAGATCCTGGGAGACAGACACCCGTTCGGGGGAGCGCTCGATCCAGTCCATAAATGCTGCGGCGTGGCCCTCATACAAATCGGCAACTACCGTATGGCAATAATGGGCAAGATGCTCTTGAATCAGAGGAAGGCCCTCTCGGCGGAAGCGTTCCAATTGATTTTCTTCGCAGCGCAGAATCCACATTTCATAAATATCAGCTACATTAATATGGAAGATATTTGCCAGCTGACGCATTTTAATGGGATCGTCCTGAAGAATGGCACGAATCAATTCGTGTGTGGCCGCCTCTTCGGATTTCCGGCCCCAGATATTGACACCCAAACGCACCACATCCGTTAGCTGAGTAAGAATCTCGCTGTCCGGCTGTATGCCCTCTCGAAGAACAAGGAGCTCCTGTGCGGAACCCGGGTCTGAGGAAATGGAGAAGCGGTAGAGGCGGCTGTCAGGAAAAATATCACAGGCCATAGACTGCTGATCTGCCGGAAGCCCATTTAATGATTCGATCCCTTTCTTAATAGCAGCTTCCTGATTACGGGGCCACGCAATGAGATATTGAATCTTTAAAGAACAGTCACAGAGGATCAGAGAAGCGGAAATCCGATCACTGAGCATTTTCAAAATGGTGCTTACGGAGCGCTGATGGGAAGGAAGCCTGGAGACACGCTCCAAAATCTCCGATACCAGAGACGTATTATGAGTCCGATCCCGATAGATGCGATCCATTACATCAGAAATAGCCTCTCCATAGCGCAGAGTTACATCCCCCTCCGGCATAACAATCAGAACAAAATCCATTACATCGGCAAAGTCAATGAGCCGCTGATCCACTTTTTTCAGGTAAACGCCTACATAGTAGAGGATTAAGCCTACCTCGCCGCCTTCTGCCAGACGTTTCAAATTTACATACTGGCGTTCCACATCCTCCGTCATATTTAAAAATCCCGTAATGACGATCTCACTGCCAAAATATTCTCCCTGGGGAAACACTTCATCTACCAGAACGCCGGGATCCGTGGATTCCAGGACTGAGATAGAAGAGACAATCCTGGACAGGCCATTGTGTCCGGCAATGACCTTTGCCTGCCGCAGAGAGGGCAGCTTTAACAAATCTGCAACCGTTACGCTCATAGCTTCACCTCCGTACCCGTTTCCTTTTGGGTTTTCGTTCCCGAAATACCGTAATCCGTCCGATAAAGCAGACAATTCGAACAAGAATGATACCAATTAAGATCCCGATACTGTCGATCATAACATCCCGCTTGGAGGGTCCCCGCCCGGCCACAAAGGACTGGTGGTATTCATCCAGACAGGCGCAGGCCACACAGAAACCGCCGGCCAATATGGTCAAAGCAATTCCCCGCAGTCCGTAGACATACAGGGGAAAAGACACACAGACTGCCAGCAGAAAATATTCCGTCACATGGGCGAGCTTGCGTACATAGGGATGCAGCATTTCCGTATAGAGATTAAGTTCCGCCGAATTCCATCCGGTCTCAAAGGATTCACAGGTAATCTCCAGAAGCTTATGGGTAGCCCTCCAGCTTAAGTTCCCGGAAACCTCACCGGGCTGTGCGGAGAACTGGAAGATCACGTACAGCATAAACAGAGCCGGCAGGAAAGAAAAGGGTTTTAAAATGGGTTTTAAGTATCGCATAGTCTAGGATTCCTATTCATCGTATCTTAATATTCTTGAGCGTCACCCGATAAAGGGAGCCGGATGGGGGAACCATTCATGGTGACGGTGGTTTTTGGTTTACTGTGGGTAAGCATAGCACAAGTAGAGGGAAAAATCCATACCTTACCGGACGAAGTCTGCCTGCCCAGCAGGGTATATCTTCTCAAATGGGCTTGACGATTGACGGGAGAAAATGTATTATAAGTATAAAATACGAATAGAAGGAGGCGTAAAAGATCGACCTGATACGAAGCAACCCGCTGCTTGTAATGTCTCTATCCGGAAGCGTTGTTGTTTTATTATATGGGCTTATGTGCCTGACACTGAAGAGACATATTTCCTCCGGATGCAGATATTTCATTTTAAAGCTGGCTGTGTTCTTCTTTTTGGTTCCGCTTTTCAGATTCAAGTACTGTATTTTAGAATTTGCAGAACGGATGATTTCTTTTCCGGAAAAAGATTTGGGACAGGTATTGGATCCAAATAGCATAATTATTATGAGAGGACAACAAACTTATGTGGGAATAAGGATTCAATTGCTGCGGCTCTGTATGTTATGTATGGCTGTCATTTTTCTGATCCTTATGGTCAGAAGTCTGCTGCGGTATAAAAAGGCAAGAAAGCTTCTCCTGTCTTGCGGAAAGGAACCGGTGCCGTCGAAGCTGCAGGCTCAGTTTGACCAAGTGAAAAGGGAACGTGATATTTCTGCAAAGGTACAATTGGTGTGCTCTCGGGAATGTGAAACACCTATGACAATTGGAATTTTTAAGCCGACAATTATATTTCCGGCTATGTGGGAGGCGGATTCCGGAGACCAGTCTTGTCAGTTAATGCTGCTTCATGAATTGATTCACATTCAGCATCGGGATTTGATTGTGGAACTGCTTGGACAGCTTGTTATTGCATTGCACTGGTTTAATCCCTTAAGTTATATCCTGTACCATGAGCTTTCCGTAATGAGAGAGCTTTGCTGTGACAGGAGTCTTGTTGGGGAATGGGATGAAGAATTGAGGAAGAAGTACAGCTCTCTGCTGATTGATGTGGCAGCACGAAAAGTAAAGAAAGAGGAGAGGTTGGCAGTAAGTTTTCTGGGGCGGAATGAAAAAGTTTTAAGGAGGAGAATCTTAGAGATGAAAGAAAAGAGAAAACAAAAAACATGTTTGGCAGTTTTGGCTTCGGCTGTTGTATTTTTAACAGGCAGTTTGACGGCGTTGGCTTATGTGCCGCCGCAGACTATGGAATTTTCAGAATATAATCCGGATATTGAGGTGGAACGTTGTTTTGAAACGGAAGATATTAATGCAGAACCTCTTTTATATGATTGTTTTTGGGTGAATTCAGACGGAACAATTGAAGAGATAAGAGATTATGAGTTAGAAGTAAAAGGAGCCTGCTCTCACGTATATAAGGATGGCAAATATTCAGAGCATAAAAAAAATAGCAGTGGAGGATGTACAATTACTTACTGGGATGCAAAGAAATGTACAAAGTGTGGTTCGTTTAAAATTGGTGATGTGATTAATGTGATTACTTGTCAGAAGTGCATACATTAATAATATTAAATTTTGATTTGAGGTATCTGGTAAAGGTTTTAAACCTCTATCAGATACTTCAAAAGTAGGAGTAATTAGAGTGGATAAAAATTTTGGATTATCACATACAGAAAAAGAAATTATGGAATTATTGTGGCAATCAGAGGAACCGCTTTCTTTCCGGGAGATTCTAGATCATGCAAATGAAGTATGGAAGAAAAACTGGAAGAAGCAGACTTTGAATACGTATTTGCTCAACATGCAAAAAGCAGGCTTGATTGGCTCGGAGAGAGGAAAGGTGTATCAAGTCTATTTTCCAATGTGTACAAAAGAAGAGCACATTCAGAACTGGACAAGAAAGCTGGTAAGGGAGACCTTTGAGGGATCTCTTTATAGCTTTGTCGTCGCTTTTACCGGAGGAGAAAAGCTGACGGAAGAAGAGGCAGAGGAATTGAGGAAGTTGATTTAATAAATGAGTTGGTTAAGATGCTTTATATTATAGGGGATTACAAAAATGTGAAAATGTATTATAAATAAGTAGTACATTAAATACAATTCAAAAAGGGGGTAATGTAAATAATACATGGTGAGAGGGGATAGCTTTTAAAATACAAAAGGAAAGAGAGGAATTTTTAATGAGGAAACGTTTATTAAGTTTAGTGATGATAATGGTTTTGATGCTGACAATGGGCTTTTCAACATCAGCGGCTAATGGAAGATCTCCGGTGCTTGTTGAGACTGAAGTTTATCCAGGCGACAGTATAACGGGAAAACATGGTACCTATTACACAACAATAAAAGGAAATAGCCAGTGGGCAAACGGAGCTTTGTCAGGAAAAGCGGCAACGGAATATAGGACTGGAAATTATGATGCTTTTTATGTTAAAGTTTATATAGATCGTGGATCGTATACCAACTATAAGCTGTACGTAAACGGAGAATATGTTAAATCCGGAAGTTTACCTAGCTCAAGCATGTTTTCTACGGATATTATGGTAAAAAATGATAACCCGGGTAGCTGGCGGCTTGTATGTTACAGTGCAGCAGATACTACGGGTATTCCATTATGGGGATATCTTCGTGCACAATAGTTTTGTCACTTCAATGAAAAAGTTAAGATATAAATTCCCTTTCAGATGTAGACTTGTAAATTGCTATGTAAAGAGTTTTTTTGTCATGGACTTTAATAAAGAATGGCATTCATGTGAAACGATTGCCAGATGAAGCATAAGAAATTTTAGTGAAGATAATCACAGGTAAGTAAATTTAAATTGCCATCTGCTGACAGAAAGAAATTATATATTTTTTTCCGGCGGATGGCAATGCATAAATATCAGGAAAGGAACATAAAAAATGAATACTATTGGCGGCTTAAAGAATTCTCCATATAAAATGGGAAGTATTGGTTTATTACAGACAATGGTACAAAATGAAAACAAAATGTCCCAATCAACAATAGGATTCCTGAATTCGGGAACAGGGAAGAGGGAATCTGATGAGAAAAAAATAGTTGGTTCAGGAGTTGTCAAAGCTGAACAGGAGATTATACCAAAGGCAGAGGCTTCCGTTCAAAAAAGCAAACAGGAGTATGCCCTTTTTTTGGAACGAATTCAGGGCCAGACATCGGAAGAATCAGCAGAGGAAAAAGCACTCAGAGAAAGAAAATGGGAATATGTGCAGAAACTTTTGGCTTTGGAATTGACAGAAGCCGATAAGAAAAGAATGTTCGACAACAAACAGATATGTTTGGATGGGGACGGGAGCGATACTCTTACAGAGCAGCAAATTGCATATTTAAGAAATAAGTACGATGTACGGCATATGACGGAGGAAGATACATACTACTTTTTGTGTGATTTGACGGAGATGAATGTATTTTCTTCCGAAGATTGGGCAGCCGCATTGATTGGAGGTATTACGATACTTCCGGAAGATATGAACAAGCTGACGATAAGCGGCGAGGGAAAATGGGGATGGATGCTTGATGAAAACGGCAATGTTATTTTGGTGGAATCGAAACTTCGGGTTCAGGAAGAAGAAGAGGAAGATCCGGAATTGATAAAGGCCAGAATTAAAGGATATACGGACGATATCTTATTGGAGGCTTTTGGCTCAGAAGACAGGAAAGAAGTTTCTTCTCCGGAAGATCTTCAAGCAGAGCAGACATTGAAAGAAAATATGGATGGAATCACTGAAGAAATGGAAGCGATGATGCAGTCCGGAATTCCAATCAACTGTGAAGCATATACAAATGGTAAACCTAACAGTCACATTTTGATGGATGCGGCAATATGCAAGCATAACTTTGGACTGGAAATAAAAGGCATTCAGCAGGCGGCATATCAGGCACCCGAAGTTGCAGCCAGATTGTTGCCGCAATATCAAAAAGCATATAATGCATGTGATAAGCTTTTGAAAATTGTGGATCAGGTAAAGAGATAATTTGCAATTGACAGATTTTCGATGAAAACGACGAACAAAGAAAAGATATATATCTTTAAGACAGAACATACATGGAAGGGGCACGGCAGAAATCAGATATGTACAGAGCTTTCAATGGATTACTTTAACAAGAGGAGCAGAGAACCTTTTTTGCCATGGACTTTTATATAAGAATGGCATTCGTTCGGATTGACTGATGAATGGAATACTTAGAAAGATTCTCTTTATAAAATATGCTTTGTTGAAACTCTGCCACATGGGGCTTCTAAAGGAAGAATATCTGCATTAGTAGCCAGAATAGAAAAAGCGGCATTTGCATAAAGCGGATGCCGCTTTTTGATGAAATCAGTAAAGAATCTAAAATTTCATTTTCATAGAAAATCGGGATGTAACTCTCTTGCACCTGTTTCAAAACCATGCTATATTTAGAAAGGAATTTGTAACTGCGAGGGTACAAAGCAGCTGCAGGAGTTTCAACACAAAGCGAACAAAATCCGGACAGCGTATAAGGAGGAAAAAGTTTATGGCAATTCTAGTGACAGGCGGCGCAGGCTTTATCGGAAGCCACACCTGCGTGGAGCTTTTGGAGGCAGGCTATGAGGTAGTAGTGGTGGATAATCTGTATAATGCCAGCAGAAAGTCCATGGATCGGATCGAGCAGATCACAGGAAAGAAGCCCGTATTCTATGAGGCGGATATTTTGGATCGGGAAGCGCTCAACAAGATTTTTGAGAAAGAGCAGATTGATTCTGTTATTCATTTTGCAGGACTGAAGGCAGTAGGCGAGTCCGTGGCAAAGCCTATTGAGTACTACTACAATAACATCGCAGGAACCCTAGTGCTCTGTGATGTGATGCGCAACCACAATGTAAAGAATATCGTATTCAGCTCCTCCGCTACCGTATATGGAGATCCGGCCTTTATTCCCATTACCGAGGAATGCCCCAAAGGAAAGATCACCAATCCCTACGGACAGACAAAGGGTATGCTGGAGCAGGTATTGGAGGATATCCATGTATCCGATCCGGAGTGGAATGTGATTCTTCTCCGCTATTTCAACCCCATCGGAGCACACAAGAGCGGCCTCATTGGTGAAGATCCCAAGGGAATTCCCAACAATCTGGTTCCTTATGTGGCACAAGTGGCTATCGGCAAGCTGGAGTGTCTGGGCGTATTCGGAGACGATTACGACACACCCGACGGAACAGGCGTGCGTGACTACATTCATGTAGTGGATCTGGCGAAAGGCCATGTGGCGGCTATTAAGAAGCTGGAAGAGAAACAAGGCGTTCTCATCTATAACCTGGGTACCGGCAAGGGCTATAGCGTACTGGACGTAGTACATGCCTTTGAAAAAGCCTGCGGTAAGAAGATTCCCTATGCAGTGAAGCCCCGTCGCCCGGGTGACATTGCTGCCTGCTATGCGGATCCGGCCAAGGCTAAGGCAGAGCTCGGCTGGGAAGCAGAGAATGGAATTGAAGAGATGTGTGCCGATTCCTGGAAGTGGCAGTCTATGAATCCAAATGGGTATGAGGAATAGAGAGAATAACAGAAATGAAAAAGAGGCTTATAGCTTTTGGGCAGGAGTTTGCGCTGGAAGGGATCACGCTTGCGGCTATTGTTCTGTTATTCTGGACCTTTATGAAAAAGGGGATTTTAAATGACAGAGATCTAATCCAGCCCATTTTATGGCATCTGATGATATTAATAGGAATAGGTGTTATGATTCTGGCCTTTTGTAAGCGCTTGACTTACAAAGGGCTGGTTTCTGTTATTCTTTTGGCAGGTCTTGTGATGCGGATTGGATTTGTGCTCTACAAACCTTCCTATACGGCCTACCACGATCTGGGGGAGATTACCACAGTAGGATACTATGGACATGCCTCCTATGTTCTGAAAATATTTGAGACAGGGGCGCTTCCGCTGGAGAACAAGGGACAATATTATCATCCGCCTTTGTTTCATATTCTGGCAGCGTGTGCTATGAAGGTGACTGGGAAGGTGCTCCATATTACAGATGAGGTTTACCTCTTTGAAAGCGCTAAAATCATTTCCTGCACGGCTGCCTGCTTTACTCTGCTGACAGCCAGAAAGATTTTAAAGGAGCTGAATCTGGGAAGGACAGCAGCAGTGATTGCCCTCTCTGTCTGTGCCTTTTTGCCGGTTCATTATATGCTTGGCGGATGGGTCAACAATGATGCTCTGGTGACATTTTTCATGACATGGATCATTCTGTACACGATTCGATGGTTTAAAAATCCCAGCTATGGAAACATTATCTTTTTGGCCCTGGGGTTTGGATTTGGAATCTTTACGAAGATCTCCTGTGCCCTTTTTGCAGCCTTTACGGGGATGTTTATGCTTGTGAAGCTTATAAGAGCTATTAAGGATAATACATGGAAGCCATTGATCCTTCAATTTGTGGTATTTGCCTGTATTTCTATGCCCATTGGCCTGTATTATCCCATTCGGAATTATCTGCTGTTTGGGCAGGGGCTGAACTTTGTGCTGCAGCCGGGAGATAATGTTTACTGTGGGGATCATGGATTTGCGGAACGTTTTCTGCTCTTCCCTGTTTCCAGGTTATTGTCGCCTGTTTATCTGAATCCCTTTGAAGAATACAATTTGAACTTTTACCTGATAAAGTCGGCAGTAGTAGGGGAATTTGAATACCATCACGTAGAGGAATGGCCGGCGGCAGTATTGATTGTCTGCAATCTGATTCTGGTGGTACAGGCTGTGTTTTCTGCTGTTGCAGTCTGCGTTCAGGGATGGAAGGAGAAGACAGTGGGGAAATCCATAAGGGCACAGTTTCTGTTCCTGGGGCTTCCCGGGCTTTGGCTCTGGATTTATCTAAATCACCTGATTTTAAATATCCGCCTGCCTTATGGATGCACCATGGACTTTCGGTATATTGTGCCGACAGCCATGCTGGGAGCCATTTATCTGGGGATTTATATGGAGAAATGTCTGGAGCAGCCTACGGTATTTCGGCGGATATTTGCAGGAATCGGGATTGCAGCTATACTTTTCCTGACAGCAGCAGGGATGTATATGTTTTCTAATATGTTTAAATTTTGATGTAATGAGGGGGAGCAGGATTGGGAGAAAAGCTTCCAGAACTGCCGGAATAACGCAGCATATGCGTCAGAAAGAGGAAATAATGAGAAAAGGATTTGATAACGAAAAATATTTGAAAATGCAGTCAGAGCATATCAGGGAGCGGATCGGACAGTTTGACAATAAGCTTTATCTGGAATTCGGGGGAAAGCTGTACGACGATCATCATGCTTCAAGAGTACTTCCGGGCTTTGAACCGGACAGTAAGCTCCGCATGCTGATGCAGCTTAAGGAGCAGGTAGAGATTGTCATTGTAATCAGCGCCGAGGATATTGAAAAAAATAAGATTCGGGGGGATCTGGGAATCACCTATGATTCGGATCTTTTGCGGCTGAAAGGGATCTTTGAGTCAAAGGAGCTTTATGTGGGAAGTGTGTGCATTACACATTTTGCAGGGCAGTACAGTGCCCAGATGTTCCAAAGCCGTCTGGAGAAAATGGGTGTCAAAGTATACCGTCATTACATGATTCCCGGCTATCCCAACAATATACCTCTGATTGTCAGCGAGGAGGGCTATGGACATAATGAGTATATAGAGACTTCCCGTCCCCTGGTGGTAGTTACGGCTCCGGGCCCGGGGAGCGGCAAGATGGCGACCTGCCTTTCTCAGCTTTATCATGAGCATCGAAGGGGAGTCCGGGCGGGCTATGCTAAGTTTGAGACATTTCCCATCTGGAACCTGCCTTTGAGCCATCCGGTGAATCTGGCTTATGAGGCAGCCACTGCGGATTTGAATGATGTAAATATGATCGATCCCTACCATTTGGACGCCTATGGAGAGACTACGGTAAACTACAATCGGGATGTGGAGATCTTTCCTGTGCTGCGGGCCATTTTTGAGAGGATCTACGGGGAATGCCCTTATCAGTCCCCTACGGATATGGGTGTAAATATGGCAGGAAAATGTATTGTAGATGATGAAGCCTGCCGGGAAGCCTCCGGACAGGAGATTATCCGCCGGTATTACCACACTCTGGTCAGCATTGCCAGAGGAAAGGCAACGGAGGAAGAGGCTTATAAAATAGAGCTTCTTATGAACAAGATGGGGATTACTGCACAGGACAGGCAGGCGGTTCCGGCTGCCATGAGACGGGCAGAAGAGACAGGGCACACGGCAGCGGCCATGGAACTGACAGACGGGCGTGTGATTACAGGCAAGACCAGCGAGCTGCTGGGAGCCTGCTCTGCATTGCTGGTAAATGCATTGAAGGAGCTGGCAGGGATTGGCCACGAGGTATTGCTGATTACGCCTAATGTCATTCGCCCCATACAGAAGCTGAAGGTAGATTATCTGGGAAGCAAGAATCCCCGCCTTCATATGGAGGAGGTTCTGATTGCTCTCTCTGCCAGTTCGGAAAGCAATGAATTGGCAGATCTGGCCCTGCGGCAGCTTCCGCGCCTGCGGGGAAGTCAGGTACATACCTCCCGGATGCTGAGTGCAGCGGATGAGAAGACCTTCCAGAGGCTGGGGATTATGCTTACTTCGGAGCCCAGATAAGAAAGCGGACAGGTGAACATACAAATTCTTGAAATACGGCTGATTGGAACTTGATTTCATCAGCCGTTGTTTTGTCCTTTAAACTGTGACGGAATTTTCATACCTTTCGTATTGCTTTCTTGCAAAACACACACTATAATAGAAGTGTTACCGTCACAAAAGGTATGTTTTCTGTGCAGTACTGTCATATAAGAGCAAAGGCTGCCCTGTGATCCGGTGACAGATACAAGGAGGAGAAAGATGGAAGAAAACAACAATTCCAACCGCCCGGGTAATAACAACGGCGGTGGGGACAACAATAAAAATCCCAAAAACCGGCAAAACATTTTAATGATTCTCATTGCCGCCATGGTTGCTATGCTTGCCTGGAGTTATCTCACCGGAATGGGTTCCAGCAGTACGGTCATTACTTATGATGAGTTTATAGAAATGCTGGAAAATGGCGAGATAGAAAGTGTCGAGATGACTTCCAATCAGATTAAGATCGTAGCCAAGGAGAAGAATGCCAGAGGCGGTGACGTGATTTATACCACGGGCATCATGCCGGATTATCAATTGGAGGAGAAGCTGCTTGAAGCAGGAGTGACGCACGGTGCGCCTATCAGCGATATGCGGGAGATGGTTCTCTCAGTAATTATCAATTTTCTGCTTCCCGTTGCCCTTATATGGCTCATTTTTGGTATCGTAATGCGTAAAATGGGTGGCGGCGGCATGATGGGCATGGGCGTCGGCAAAAGCAAAGCCAAGGTATATATTGAAAAGGAAACGGGAGTTACCTTCAAGGATGTGGCAGGTGAGGAAGAGGCCAAGGAATCTCTTCAGGAAGTAGTGGATTTCCTGCACAACCCGGGAAAATATGCGGAAATTGGAGCAAAGCTTCCCAAAGGAGCACTTCTTGTAGGGCCTCCGGGAACAGGAAAGACGCTCCTTGCTAAAGCAGTAGCCGGAGAGGCTCATGTTCCCTTTTTCTCGTTGTCCGGTTCCGACTTTGTGGAAATGTTCGTGGGCGTGGGTGCTTCCCGTGTAAGGGATCTGTTTGCAGAGGCAAAGAAGCATTCCCCCTGTATCATTTTTATAGATGAGATTGATGCCATTGGTAAAAGCCGTGATTCCCGCTACGGCGGAGGAAATGATGAGCGGGAGCAGACGCTGAATCAGCTTCTGGCTGAGATGGACGGTTTTGACAGCCATACGGCTTGCCTGGTTCTGGGTGCCACCAACCGTCCGGAAGTGCTTGATCCGGCACTTCTTCGTCCGGGCCGTTTTGACCGCCGTATTATTGTGGACCGACCGGATCTGAAAGGCCGTGTGGATATTTTAAAGGTTCATGCCAAGAATGTGAATATTGACGAGACGGTAGATCTGGAAGAAATCGCTCTGGCAACCAGCGGAGCCGTTGGCTCGGATCTGGCGAATATGATCAATGAGGCGGCCATTCTTGCGGTGAAGAATAAGAGGAAGGCCGTATCTCAAAAGGATCTGTTTGAAGCAGTGGAAGTAGTGCTGGTAGGAAAAGAGAAAAAGGATCGCATCATGAGCAAGGAAGAACGCCGCATTGTGTCTTATCATGAGGTAGGCCATGCGTTGGTGAGCGCTTTGCAAAAGGATGCGGAACCCGTACAGAAGATTACCATTGTGCCCCGCACGATGGGGGCTCTGGGCTATGTGATGCAGGTACCGGAGGAAGAGAAGTATTTGAATACGAAAAAAGAGATCGATGCCATGCTGATAGGCTTTCTGGCCGGCCGCGCGGCAGAGGAGATTGTCTTTGATACAGTGACGACGGGAGCGGCCAATGATATTGAGAAGGCAACCCGTCTTGCCAGGGCTATGGTGACACAGTATGGTATGTCCGAAAAGTTCGGTCTGATGGGATTGGAGACCAAGGAGAATGAATACTTAACCGGGCGTACGATCATGAACTGCGGAGATGCTACGGCGGCCGAGGTGGATCAGGAGGTTATGAAGATCCTGAAGGCATCTTACGAGGAGGCCAAGCGGCTTCTGAGTGAAAACCGGGAGGTCATGGATAAGATTGCAGAATTCCTGATTCGGAAGGAAACCATTACAGGCAAGGAATTTATGAAGATTTTCCGGGAAGCCAAAGGGATTCCGGAACCGGAGGAAGGGGACGCAGAGAAGAAGGCCGAGGAGGGATCTGAGGAGAATACGGGATCCGAAGAAAGGCTGGACAAAACATCCGAAGAGCCGGCAGTTGATAATCCGGAGGATGCGGATCCGAAAGAGCCAGTTGAGAAGCCGGATGATGCAGAAGATACAGCAGAGGAGAAAAAGGCCGAGTCTCCCGTTGTGACAGCGAGAGAAGTGCGCTGAGATTATTGAGCTGTTAAATAAAATAATAAAGGTATTTGAGCCATTCAAATGAATGGCTCTTTTTTGTACAGAAAAGCTTGCATGTGGTAAACCTGTAAGATTGGTTCTTGAGAGCTGCATAAATATATATTTCCAGCGATGAACTACATCATGGTTGAATTGAATAAAAAAACAAAAAATAATTGTTGACATATAGTTAAAATAGTGAGATAATAAATCAAACTTAATAAGTTTGATTTAAAAATTAATTTTAAAATTACTTTAAAAATAGTAAAAGGTTGGAGGATAATATGGAAGGAAAAATGAAAACAGCAGTTATGCTGGATATTGGAAAGATGGGATTTGAAGAAAGAGCTATTCCGGTTCCGAAGGAAGATGAGGTATTGGTAAAGATTGAATATGTAGGAATCTGCGGTTCTGATCTTCATTACTATGAGCATGGAAGAATCGGAAATTATATTGTGGAACCACCCTTTGTACTAGGACATGAGTCTGGCGGTACTGTTGTAGAGGCGGGAAAGAATGTAACACATTTAAAGGCGGGAGACAGAGTTGCTTTGGAGCCGGGTAAAACCTGCGGTCATTGCGAATTTTGCCGTACCGGACGCTATAATCTTTGCCCGGATGTAATCTTTTTTGCCACACCTCCGGTAGATGGTGTATTTCAGGAATATGTAGCTCATGAGGCAGGGCTGTGCTTTAAGCTGCCGGACAATGTAAGCACTATGGAGGGGGCTTTAATTGAACCTTTGTCAATTGGTTTTCATGCAGCGCGTCAGGGAGATGCACATATGGGACAGACTGCCGTGGTGACAGGAGCGGGGTGCATCGGACTTTCTTCTTTGCTGGCTTTAAAAGCGCTGGGTGTAACAACTGTTTATGTGGTTGACATTATGCAGAAACGATTAGAAAAAGCTATGGAATTGGGAGCATCCGGAATTATAAATGGAAAAGAGACAGACGCAGTAAGCAAGATTATGGATTTAACGAACGGAAGAGGTTGTGATTTAGTAATTGAAACCTCTGGAACAGAGATTTGTGCCCGCCAGGGAATTGAGATGCTGGTAAAAGGAGGCACAATAGTTCAGGTAGGCTATAGTGCTTCCGGTGACATGAATCTGCCTATGGGAATGGTTCTTGACAAAGAGATTACAATTAAGTCTGTATTCCGCTATCGACACATCTATCCGTTAGCTATTCAAGCAGTTGCGGAAGGAAAGGTAAATTTAAAGGGGATCGTGACCAATACCTTTGAATTGGATGATGTTCAGAATGCCATGGACAGCAGTGTAAATAATAAAGCTGATATTGTGAAAGCAGTGATTAAGATCAGCTAACACATGATTCGGGGGCATCCAAAGAACAATAAGGAGTAGGATATGGCGAACGAATATGTATTGGAGATAAAAAATATCAGAAAAGAATTTCCGGGTGTTGTAGCGTTGGATGATGTGTCGCTCTTTTTAAAGCGGGGAGAGGTTCATGCGCTGGTAGGCGAAAATGGTGCGGGTAAATCCACATTAATGAAAATTCTTGCAGGGATCTATACATCGGATAGGGGAGAAATTCTTTTTGATGGAAAGCCTTTTTTGGCGAAACATCCGGTAGACGCTCTGGAAAAAGGGATTGCCATGGTACACCAAGAATTGGATCTTGTACCGGAGATGACTGTGGAAGAAAATGTATTTGCAGGACGGGAGAGGACAAAAGGAATTATTGTTGATAAGAAGGGGATGCAGAAGCGCACTGCAGAACTGATGTCAGAATTGGAGATAAGTATTTCTCCGAAAGAAAAGATAAAGAATCTAAGTACAGCGCAGCAGCAGATGGTAGCAATTACAAGAGCTCTTGCTTTCGATGCAGATATTATTATTATGGATGAGCCTACTTCTGCTATTACAGACAGGGAGGTAGAGCAGCTTTTCAAAATCATTCGTAAGCTCAAAGCGCAGGACAAATCAATTGTATATATCTCCCACAAAATGGATGAGATTTATGAGCTGACAGATCAGATTACCGTACTTCGAGATGGAAAATGGATTGGAAGCCTGGCCACATCGGAGGTAACTCATGAAAAACTTATCAATATGATGGTAGGACGCGAACTGAAAAATGTTTTTATTAAAGATGCAGAACAGACGGCAGAATTTGATAAATCAGAGGTACTTCTTGAGGTAAGGAATTTGTCCAGAGAACATGAATTCCATCAGGTTGATTTTGAGGTAAAGCGGGGCGAGATCCTTGGATTCTTTGGTCTGATGGGAGCTGGAAGGACAGAGGTTATGGACACCGTCTTTGGTTTGCATAAGCCGGATACAGGGACTGTTATGATGAAAAAGAAACCTATCAATTCTGTAAAAAGAGCGATTGCAAATGGAATGGCATATATAACAGAGGACCGCAAAATATCTGGTTTGAATTTGATTGCTTCTGTCAAAGACAATATTTCTATGACATACATGGATTTGATATTGAAGGCGCATTTTTTACTGGACTTTAAAAAGGAAAAAGAAGTTGCCGGGGATCTGATTGAAAAGCTTAGTATTAAGTGCGCTTCACAAAATACACTTGCAGGTACTCTTTCCGGTGGAAATCAGCAGAAGATAGTGATTGCAAAGTGGTTTATGGGTGATCCCGATCTGATTATTATGGATGAGCCAACCAGAGGAATTGATATTGGGGCAAAAGCAGAGATCTATAAGCTGATGGATATGCTGGTAAAATCGGGAAAAAGCATTATTATGATTTCTTCTGAGACTCCGGAGCTCCTGGGTATGAGCGACCGAGTGATTGTTATGCATGAGGGGCGAATAACCGGTGAATTTAATCGGGATGAATTAAATCAAGACGAACTGATGGCATATGCAATCGGTGAGGGCGGAAATTATCAAAAAGCAGTGGGCTGAACAAAGTCGGAAAGGATTAGGATTAATGAATAAAGATATTGGGAGAGATACTGGTAATCGTGTAAGAATAGAAACTATTTTGGGAAAATATGGCGTATACATTGCACTGCTGGTTTTGTTTGTCACACTTTCCATTGCATCTAGTTCCTTTCTCACAGTAACAAATTTGTTTAATATTCTTAAACAAAATTCTGTATATGGAATTCTGGCAGTTGGTATGACCTTTGTTATAGTTACAGGCGGAATTGATTTATCTGTAGGAGCAATTGTAGCTATGTCAGCCTGCTTTGCAGCAAGCCTGGCTCAGGATGGAACAACGACACCGATTCTGGCAGCAATTTTAGTAGGACTGCTTATAGGTGTTGCCTGTGGAGCTTTCAGTGGATTTTTTATTGCATTTGCGAATATTCCGGCATTTATTGCCACATTGGCTACCTGTACCATTGTCAGAGGTATTGTATATGTATTTACAGATGGCCGTCCTGTTACCGGGGTTTCTAATGCCTATAAATATATTGGCCGTGCATCCTGGGGAGTTGTTCCGGTAGCGGTTGTTCTTTACGCAGCTTTTCTGCTTGCAGGAACCTTTTTGTTGAAATACACGAAGTATGGGAGGCATGTATTTGCTATCGGAGGAAATAAGCAGGCGGCAACAGTATCTGGAATTAATGTAAAAAGAGTAGAATTTTTAGTTTACGTGATCAGTGGTTTTTGTGCAGCCTTTGCAGGTCTTCTTCTTTCTTCCAGAATTCAGACCGGACAGCCGGCAGGCGGTGACGGATATGAGCTGGATGCCATCACGGCTGCTGTTATTGGAGGTGCAAGCTTATCGGGCGGAAAAGGAAGTGTATTTGGTTCCTTTATCGGCATTCTGGTTGTGGGTATTTTGACAAATGGTTTGGATTTACTAAATGTATCTTCCTATTATCAGCAGATTATCAAGGGAGCAATAATTTTATTGGCAGTACTGGCAGATAGAAAGAAAGAGTAATAACTGCCTGGAGGCAGATATTATAAAATATTTTAAAATTCTAAAGGAGGATTTTACATGAAAAAGAAAGTTTTGGCGGCATTGATAAGCACAGCTATGGCTGCAGCCTTGTTAACGGGGTGTGGAAGTAAAGAGGCGCCTGCGGCAGATGCACCGGCAGCGGAGGGAGAAACGCCGGAAGCCCAGGAGCCGGCAGCAGATGAAGGAGATGATGGAAGCTATACGATTGCCTGGGTAGACGGCAACTTGGCGAATGAATCCAATGCGGTATGCACCACAGCAGCAAAAGATTATGCAGAATCTCTTGGCATTAATTTCCTGCTTTTAGATGGTGAGGGCGTTGGAGAAAATCAGGTTTCCCAATGTGAGACACTGGTTACTCAGGGGGTAGATTGTATTATTATTCAGCCCTATGATGCGGCGGCTTGCCAGGTGGCAGCAGAGTCTGCCATTGAGGCAGGAGTTCCGGTTCTGGTTACAAAGGGTGAGATAGCAGATCAGAGCGTTTGCCCGTTTGTTGGACAAGATGACTTTATTGCAGGCCAGATGGAAATGGAATGGATGGCAGAGAAGCTTGAGGGAAAAGGCAATATTGTAATCCTTGAAGGACCTACAGGAATTTCCGCTGCACTTAAGAGAAATGACGGAATCAATGATGTGCTGAAAAACTATCCGGATATCAAAGTGATTTATACGCAGCCAGCAAACTGGAATCGTGATGAGGGAATGAATTTGATGGAGACCTGGCTGCAGACGCCTGAGGGTGAGCAGATTAATGCTGTCGTAGCACATAATGATGAGATGGCTCTTGGCGCATATGATGCGATTGCTGATGCAGGCAAGGCGGGCGAAATCTTCGTAATTGGCATTGATGCGATTGATGCTGCTAAGACATCTGTTGCAGCAGGTGAGATGGATGCAACCGTTCTGCAGGATGTAGAGAGTATTGCAAAGAAAACCATTGATGTTGCGCTGATGATGGCTAAGGGTGAAGCAGTAGATGATGTTTATAATATCGATCCGATTCTGCTGACCAGCGAGAATATAGCAGAATACACAAAATAGTAAATGAATAAAGGAGCTTCCTGTATAATTCAAGTATAGGGAATTCCAAGAAAGAAGGTTGAGAAAAAAATACCTCAGAGTAAAATAAGATTACTGACTTGCAGGTTAGTGAA
>CAJTAK010000002.1 GCA_910574255.1 Clostridia bacterium | reverse complement strand
TTCCCATTATACTGCAGATCAGCTTATAGAACTTCTGACAGCTAACAGAATCCTCATATCATCACAATATATGGCTGATTTATGGCAGGGTTCCTCTGACAAGCCTTGTTTAACTTAATGACATTGGGTGTGAATTGTAACTGGAATCATAAAGTTAGAGAAAACCCTCTTTCATGATTGACGCAAGAAAAAGAAAATGCTATTATAATGACAGAGGTGATGCTGCCACAATAGACGGTTGCCCTCTAAAATGATTGGTAAAAATAACCGCTCAGTTTGTTAGGCCAGGCGGTTATTTTTTATGTGCGATCTTATAAACAAGACCAACAATAGCAACAATCAATAATCCAAACTGAAACAGCCCGTCATATGTAACCATGCTATCCCCCCTTTCTTTCGATTGGAGGGCATGGCCCCCAAAAGAAGCAAGGGCAACCGCCTACCGATATCAGGTAGCATCACTACTAAAGATTAACATAATGCCATCTTTATGGCAACTATTTTTTGTAAAATTATGAAAATATATGTAAATTAAAGTAGCGCATTAGACGGCATTTTTTTGTATGACAATAGGTCATGCAAGAAGATGCCGTCTGAATTGCTAAAAATAGGGAAGCAAAAAAGAATAACACCATTTGCTTTAGCTTATTTGTTTACGCCGGTATTCCTGATACAGCACAGGCATAAGAACCACAGTGAGAACGGCATAAAGAACCAGAATGACGGGAACCGCCCCAATCACATGCCCTCCGACTGTGTACAGATTAAAATAATCTAACGCCACTCCCGCCTGCAGTAATTGATCCGGTAGCAGCCCTAATATTTTATTAATAAGAGGACTGTTGATATTCCCGATAAAGGAGGGAATGAAAATCAATACAACGGGAACCATGACGGCAATCACGGCAGATTTTGTCTTTGCGGACACCAGCATACTTAAGGAGGAGATGAACAGGCATCCGATATATCCGCCCAGGGCAATCAGGAGAAATTCCTGCCAGTTGGTGATATTGTAAAAGCTTTTCCAGGAACCCCAGCTGCTCTGAATGGCACAGTTGAAGCCGTCTGCTCCCAGATACGTCAAGACCATTCCGGTATAGAGAAGAAAGGCAGTAAAATACACGGCAGTTACCAGAAGAAAACCGGCTTTTACTTTGGCAAAAACTGCCCGATCCCGCCCGTAAAAGGAAGTAAAGAAGATGGCATCTGACTTCCAGGAAAATTCGCTGGAAAAGATTCCGGCAACCAGGTATCCCAGAACCAGCATGGTAATCATTACAACAGTAGGTGCGTATTCAAATAATTGCCGCCATCCGGCCATATAGTCCCAGAAAAATGGTGTCTCAAGACTTTCGTATTGGCTGATTAAGTATTCCTTTTCCTTTTCTGAGAACTGATCCTTTGCCTCATCTGACAGCCAATCCTTAAGAGATGAAATTCGATTTGCATAAAAAGAGGAAGCTTCATCCTCTGTCAAAGAATCCGCACGATAGTAATCGTATTCCCGAAAGGCACAAAAAGAGCAGTTCAGCAGGCTTCGGATTTCACCAATGCCCTGTCCCCAACTGTAGGCAATATTGCTTTCTCTTACGTTGTCTGATATTGCTTCCGGTGATGTACGGATTCTTCGGTTTTCGGCAATGACCTGCCGGAGGGTTTCCTCATCCAGAAAGCCGGACCATTCCTTTTGTGCATTTTTCAGGGCGGCTATGGCAGCCGGTCCCGATGTTGATTCACCGTTTTCGTTTACATAAGAAATGTTTGCGGCGAAAAAGCAGGTAATGCCTGTCACAAGCAGGAGCACAAGTAGGGCAATCCTGCTGCCTGTTCTTAGAAATACCTTTTTCAGTTCATATTTAATCATCCTGCTCACCTGCACTTTCCTCGACCCTCGTATGTCCATAGGGCGATTCTCCAAAATAAGCCAGAAATAAATCCTCCAAAGTCGCAGCTTCCAAAACAGCATCTTTTGAGGGTCTTTTGGAGGACAGGATTCGAAGCTCGGCCCCCTCGGGCACGGTTTTTACATTGGCTACTTTATAATCTCTAAGATAAGAATCCATGGCCTTTTTCGGGACTGTCAGGGTCCAGACCTGTTCCGGCATTTTGGAAAGAAGCTCCTCCGAGGTGCCAAAGTCCTTGATGGCTCCGTCTTTCATCAGAAGAATTTCATTTGCAATGTATGTAATATCCGGCACGATGTGGGTGGAGAGGAGTACCAGGCGATCCTCCGAAAGAGTGCTGATGAGATTGCGAAAGCGGATACGCTCGTTGGGGTCCAATCCGGCAGTTGGCTCATCTAAGATCAGTATTTTCGGATCTCCAAGCATGGCCTGGGCGATTCCAACCCGGCGTTTCATACCGCCGGAGAGCTTTTTCATTTTTGTGTGAGCCTTTTTCTCCATCCCTACTTCTTTTAACAGGACTTTGGTCCGATGCCTGGCGGCAATGGGCCGCAGACCCTTGATAGATGCCACATACATCAGGTAGTCATATACCGTAAAGTCCGGGTAATAACCGAAATCCTGGGGGAGATAACCTAAGATCCGCCGGTATTCACGATCCATTTGGAAGATGTCCCGGCCGTCCCAGGTGATGGTTCCTCCGGTAGGTTTTAAAAGGGTGCAGATCATACGCATCAGCGTAGTTTTACCGGCACCGTTTACACCCAAAAGTCCATAGACACCGCTGGTCATGGTACAGGATACGTGATGGACAGCGGTGATGTCCTTAAATTCTTTTGTGAGATTGGTTAATGTTAATTCCATTGTGCTTTTACCTCCCAGATTGTAACACAGTTCTTTTGTCCGTTTCCGATGCAATATCCAAGGTAGCATGCGGCGATTGCCGTCATGGTCAGCCAAAGGGGCAGGGAAATGATGCTGTAGATGTTTTCCGTCAATACGAACTGTATCCACAGAAAACTAAAGGCCACGCATAAAAGGATGGCCAGGGCTTCCGAGGTGATCCTGGGGCTGTACAAGGTGCGAAAGCAGATACAGCAGGTTACCAGATAGGGAAGAAAGAACTGGATGATCAGTTCTTCTGCCGACAGCTTGCCTGCCAGAATGGCGGCCAGGGCAAAGCTGCCAAGGAGCAGCAGATCTACCAGGGCAAACAGAAAGATTCTTGCCCCATAGATTTGCCGTAGGGAGAAACAGGCGGTGCATTCGATCTCCATTGCATTTGCATTGCGGTTCTTCCAAAGCTCCGGCAGAACCAGTACGGCAAAGAGAGGAGCAAAAGCCCCCATGCATTTTTGAAAGAAAATGCTGCTTCCCGAAAGATTCAGAAGAAGCCATAAAAGGATCAGGATGCATCCCTGAAGCACCCACCAGTGCTTGCGGATGTAGCGGCTCTGCCGGCAGAGAAATTCCAGGCGGGAGAGAGAGCTTTCCGCTTCGTTTTCTAAGAATGCCCGTTTTGCCGCCTTTATGGTTTCCTGAAGTTTTTCCCTGTCATAGGAAACGGTGCCTTTTGCACCCAAATGTGTTTGGATTTTATGCTTGGATCGTTTCATATAGCTGCCTCCTTTTCGAACATAATTTCGAATGTTTTTTATGAATTGCGGGAAATTTTTGCAGCCCTAACCAATGAAGTTATGGGGCCAAAGGGTCTGCCCCTCATCATGGACGACTTTAAAAATCGTCTTTAAAAGAATCGGATAACAGCTCCCTTGCTCTTTTAATCCGGTATTTTACCAATGGCAGGCCGATACCCAGAATCCTGGCAATGTCCCGCTGCTTAAGCTCTAGTACAAAATAGAGAATGGCGGTTTCCTTTAATTCCGGGGGCAGACTGCTTAAGGCATATTTTACGGCGATTTGTTCTTCCGGCGATTCCGTGGGCCGGACAGAAGCATCGGGCAATGTCTCAAAGGGAATTTCTTTTACCTGCCTGTAATAATCCCGGCACACATGGGAAGCGATGGTATACAGGTAATTGGCCGCCTTTCCGTAATGCCGGTAGCGGTTCAGGGTTCGGAAAAAACGCACAAAGGTCTCCTGGGTCAGATCCTCGGCATAGCCTCTGTCGCCTGTATGGGACTGACAGTATTTCAGGATTTTGGGATAATATTTTGTTACAAAAGCTTCAAAGGCTTCTTCGTTTCCCATACGCATTTTCTCCACAAGCAGAAAATCCGGGTCAGCAGTAATTCCCATGGATGCCTCCTTTCCGGTTTGTGCATTTGAAAAGCGCTTTCTATATACTATAACTGTGCCGGAGGGGAAAAAGATAGTGGGTGTGAAAAAAATGTGGGAAATTGATAAGAAAGTCTTTTTTTGGTATACTTTGATCAAAAAATGACAGATGATAACAGTTCAGACGGGCAGCGGCAGAGTGGGCGGACAGGCTTTTCCATATCGATGTTCGTGAACAGCCGGACACCTGATATTGGAAAAGCCTGTCCGCCCACTCCGCCGCTGCCTGTCTGTTGCCATAAATGAAAGAGGGATGATTATGACCAACATTGAAATCAGAACAGCAACACCGGATGACGCAGAAGATCTTTTAAGTATCTACGGATACTATGTAATCCATACGGCTATTTCCTTTGAATATGAGGTGCCAAAGGTGGATGAGTTCAGGGGAAGAATTGTAAGGACTTTACAGAGATATCCTTATCTTGTGGCAGCTTGTGATGGGGAGATTCTGGGCTATGCCTATGCAGGGCCGTTTGTGGGGCGGGCGGCTTATGACTGGTCGGCGGAGGTGACGATTTATCTGGCGGCGGATAAAAGAAAGCAGGGACTTGGCAGAAGACTGTATGAGGTGCTGGAGAAAAAGCTTGCCAGGATGGGAATCTTAAATCTCTATGCATGTATCGGGTATCCGGAAATGCCGGATGAGTACCTGACAAAAAACAGTGCCGAGTTTCATGCTCATATGGGTTATGCCAAAGTAGGAGAATTTCATAAGTGCGGTTATAAGTTTGGCCGGTGGTATGACATGATTTGGATGGAGAAAATGATTGGGAGCCATGAAACGATGTATGAGCCGGCAGAGTGATTGGCATGAGCGTGAATCGCCACCTGTATTTAAAAATCAACCGACTATTGGAAATCGGTTGAAAGCAGCATTTATTTTTCCGATAATGAGACCACAAAGGAGGGAGCTCCCATGCAGGTTGAAATTAAGATAGACAGTGCGTATACCGAGCCAAAGCTTGTCAACATCATGGGAAATGAAATCAAAGCCGTTATTTTTCAGGCAGTGCTCTGTGGAATCCTGGGTGCGGGCTTCGGGGCGGGGTCTGTCATATGGGAAGCGGAGGAATGGAATCTTGTGAAGCAGACGGGAGTCTATTTTATACTTGTCTCTGTGAGTATGATGCCGGTTGCCTATTTTAATTATTGGATGGAGCACAGTGCAGGGGGCTTCCTGAGTTATTTTGTAATTCTAAATGATATTCCGTTAGACTTGACGAACAGAATTGTTGATACTGGAAATGTAGGCAATTGATAATGGGAGTGCAGTTACATAAAGTATTTGTTATTAAAAATAGATAAAGAACAATATTGGTTTGAAATAGGTGCATTTGGGTCATAAAACCGCTTGCCAATTAAGCGGAAGGATGGTATTCTTTACATAGGCAGTGGGAAGGCCGATCCTGTTTGATTGTTTTGTTGTGGTGACTTAACAATACTACTTTTAGGACTTGCTTCCCACTGCTTTTTGCGTGACATTTACGGCAGATATTACAAATTTTAAGCGAATGGTTAAGGAAGAGGGACTATCCTTTACAATGGCTATGTAAATAAGGATACGGGCTTGTTCAAAGTAATAAAAGTTCCAATGTTGGATGATTTGAAAGAATACTGCGAGAGATTGGCAGGGGGGCAATATGAAACTGCAGCTGCGATTGGATGCAAATCATTTAAAACTGATTGCAATTATTGCCATGACGATAGACCATGTATGTGATTTGATTTATCTCGGTTTTCCAACGGAACCGGGAGCAATGGCGTTACATATTGTCGGGCGTTTAACAGCCCCGATTATGTGGTTTTTCGTGTGTGAGGGGTATTATTACACGCATAATGTAAAAAGGTATATGCTGCGAATGGGGATTTTTGCTGTAATTTCCCACTTTTCATATTGTTTTGCATTCGGAATCAATCCAATTCCGTTCAGTACGGGAATTTTTAATCAGACAAGTGTTATGTACCCGCTTTTTATTGCGGCTTTGGTCCTGTGGATGCAGTCAACTGTCAGCTCATTTTTGTGATCAATATGGAAGAGCATAAAATCGGAATTGACTGATCGGGATCTAGGTTGGAGAAGAAATATGCAATTAGTTATAGAGAAATTTGAGTATCAGGAAAAGATTTTAATTGTTACTGGAAAAACTTCAATCGGTATGATTAAAGGGATATGGAAGAATGAAAAAGAGCCTACAATTGGAGAAAAATATTTTGTTGAGTTAAGTATAGATATGCCTATCGAGCGAAAAGTACGAAAAGAAGATTTATCTTCTTTGGTAGTTCTTGATAATGAGAACGTTATATTCGTGGGGGTATGTGAAGATATAGATAATGAAGTATATTACCTGCGTTTTGATATTGATTGGTTGGATATGCTTGATATTAAAGCAATAGCCAGTAAAAAGAAAAAAGGAGATTATATATCGTTTTCTTCAAATTGGAGGAATATAGAAATATATGCTTATTAACAGTAATATGAAATACAGTTTTACGGAAAGCTGTAAAGCATGTAAAATCGTGATTGACAGGTAAATGATATGCTAAAATTCGTTCATTTATTCAAAAACTATTATTTGGGAATTTCTTTTATGGGAATTGCGGCATTTGTAATACAGGAAATTCCGTATATCATTATGCCTTTTATTAAGCCAGCGTCAAATCCAATTATGAATATGCAAAATGAAATGAAATGGATTGAGACAATAGAAGGTATATTGGGTATGCTGTCTATGATTTTGCTGATGCTGATTGTCAGGGATGATGTCAAGTTATTTCCAATTACAACAACAAAGGATAAAGCATTCTTTGCATTAACTGTTTTTATGATATTGATAAATTTTGTTGGTTGGACATTTTACTATTGGGGATATCAATATGGATGGCTGATCGTAATTGGTCAATTTGCCGTTGTTCCGCTGTACTATTTATGCTTTGGATTATGGAAAAGGAATTATCTATTAGTTGGAACGGCAGCTTTGTTTTTTATCATTCATACGATTAACGGATTTATGAACTTTATAATGAAAAAATAAGGTTAAGAAAGTTCTAATCGGTATTTGAGAGAGGAGAGATTATGAAAAAACAGCTGGTTATTTTGTGTTCTTGCATATTGGCTTTATCATTAACAGCGTGTGGAGCAGATTTTGACGGCAGCCGGACAGGAAATAGTGATGAGTTTGTGATGGACTATAAGGTATTGAATAAAACGGACGCTCAAGACCTAATGGCTGAAAAAGGAGACACGATCCATGCGGAAATTATTGTTGAGGGTGGCAGCTTGTCATTGAAGATTCAGAAAGACGATGAAGTGCCTGTCTATGAAAGTGAGGATGTTTCCTTTTCTGATGAATTTGATGTTGAGATTGAGGAAAGCGGAACGTATACGGTTTCCGTAACGGGTGAAAAAGCGAAAGGAAGTGTCAGGTTTACGGTAGTTACGGAGCAATAGGTAAATATATCAATGCAGACGGATTTTAAACTATACAAGATGGAAAATGCGAGGAATGTAAAATCAGAATCGGGGAGAGGGATATGATGTTTGAAGATGGAAGAAGTAAAAGAGTGGTTTTTATTGCTCATTGTTTTCTGAATCAAAATTCTATTTCTGACGGAACTGCTGTTTATCCGGCGGCATTTAAGGAAATGAGTGAAATTCTTTTGAATGCTGACATTGGTATTGTCCAAATGCCCTGTCCGGAGCTTTGCTGCCTGGGTCTTGACAGAGGAAATATTTATGGAGCAGATATGCCGGTGGTGGCAGAGAATACACGTATCCGTACGGAGATGAAAAAAGAGATTCCCAACGCTCAATTAGAGCAATTGGTTGATTCCGTAATTTATCAAATCTTAGAATATAGGAAGTATGGATTTGAAGTGGCAGGGATTATCGGGGCAAATCGTTCACCAAATTGCGGGGTGGATACAACATCGGATAATAATGCTGAAGTCAAAGGGAACGGGCTGTTCATAGAGAAAATTTCTGCTCGGCTTGCTGAAAAAAACATATCTATCCCAATGATCGGATTAAAAGGAACAGATAATGTTTCTGATAAGCTGCGTTCATTAATAAAGGGGGTGTAAAACCACTTCCAGTTTATCAGGAAAGTGCCAAGAGCGTAAAATCGGAGGTTATAGCAAAGAATGGAAGATAAAAAAATATTACTTGACAATATCCATAAAATTCACACAACTGAAATGGGAATTGCTAGAATTAAAAGAAACCTAAAAATAGATGTAGCAGATGTTGTTGAGTATTGCAAAAATAAGGTTCTATTAGAAAATTGTAAAATATACAGACAAGGTAAAAATTGGTATTGTGAGGTAGAAAACATCAAAATTACGATCAACTCATATAGTTATACAATTATTACCGCACATATTGTTAAGTAAATTCGTGATCGGAGCGTGTTTCAATATGTCAATAACTACGATAAAAAAAGATTATATGTCCCTTGGAGTAGTTCGCTATTTTCAATCTGACAGGTGTATCAATCATGCAAATCTGCGGAAGTTTAACCAGGGAAAGATAAAGGCGGATGAATTAGTTACATTTGATTGCGGCCTGATGGAGTTAAGGGAAATAGAAGAATCCGAAATAAATTTGCCCCCAAAGGGTGAACAGCTCCTTGCAGTCATTGTGCGTCCCGAAATTGAGCCTGATTATAGATTAGAGCAGGGGCAGCGGTTTGAATTTTGCGGCTATGATTTGGTGGAGATCTCCACATGCATTAGTGCCATAACGAATTGCGGGGCCAAATTTAATTCCATTGATTATGGGGCACTGAATCCGTATGGATTAATTTCATCTTACAGAGAAGCCGTAAATACGCAGTTGGATTTGCATGAAAAATATCCGGAGGAATCTCATGCATATTGTGAGATTGTAGAGATTTGGCGTTGGTTCATAAACGGGTAATTACCCTTTATGTGATTTCACAATCGGGGTTTAAGAAAGAATATGAAAAATTTTTCTATGCCAAAACAAGTTTCTCCAACATTAGAAATAGATGAGTTAATGAGGTTGAAACATAGTTTGGAAAAGAATGTATCAAGGGAAGTTGCAGAAAGCATAATAAAGGAAATTCCATTATCTATAAATTCAACACCAGACATTCGAGCCGAGTGGGTAGAAAATCTATCTGCTATTCTTGAAAATAGATTTGATAAAAAAACAGTAAAAAACATTCGCCAAGAGTGCTATTGTAACGAAAATGGTAGGTTAGAAGATACCGCAAATAACTTGAAACAACTTTATCTCTCTTTGGATAAGGATTTGCATAGATTTGTCAATGCTCTGAATGAAAATGGTGCCGGTTGGTTTATTAAAGATAATCAATTATATACAAAAATGTTTTCTTGTGAATGTCCTATGTTAGAAAAAGCAAAAAATTCAAATTCATTAACATGGTGTCATTGCACTGCTGGATATAACAAAAAATTATTTGAGATTGTTTTTGAAAAACATGTTTATGTAGAAATTGTGCAAAGCATACGGCAAGGATTTGATTTTTGCCTTTTGAGAATTACATTTCAATAAATTCCAGTTTATCTACTAACTGCTTTAACTTTCCTTGATTTTCAAAGCTTTGCGATATGTTTAACCTTAGTATATGTATCCTTTTCCCTTGTTTTTGCCCTTATGGGCAAGTTACAAGGGAAAGTTTTTCTTATTCAGTTTTAATTCATTCCCACAACCTTATCCAAGAGCTTTGCAGATTCCCGCTTTGCCTCTCTTGTAGCGTGTGCATAGACATTCATGGTAGTGCTTACGTCCGAATGTCCTAAAAGTTCCTGCACGTCTTTTGGCTGCGCCCCGTTTGATAACAGGTTCGTTGTGTAGGTGTGCCTTAATGTGTGGAAGTGGAACCCCTCTAACTCCGGTACTTTCCTTGCCGCTGTCCGGCAGGCTGTTTCTACGGTGGCTGGAAGTTCCAGACAGCCATCTTCCCTCAGACATACAAAGGAGATTTCCGTATAATCCTCCGGCACATCCTCTGCCATTCCCAAGTTGTAATACTCATAATGTACCCGATTTTTCTCTGTAACTTCCCTGTAGAAATTCCTGTGGTAGAGTCCGCCATACTGCATACGGTTTTTAAGCTGCTGTTTCCTTGCTTTCTTCAGGATGTCAGCGAGGGCGTTCCCAAAATCAACGATCCGCACTTTCTTCCTTTTTGTCGAGCCGATTTCGTGCTTATGGGTAGCGCCATTGTAGCGGACGCTTCTGCGGACTGTCAGGCATTGTTCCTCAAAGTTGATATCCTGCCAAGTCAGTCCTGCCACTTCCCCAAGCCTGAGACCTGTGAAATAGGCTATCTGTACAGGTAGGATTGCGTCTTTGCTCCGCTTGCCAAGCTGTGCAATCAGCTTTTGGTACTGCTCAAATGACAGTGGATTGACTTTGCCATTGTCGGTGTCCGTTTCTTCCGCAAACAAGTCCATATCGTCCTTTTTATGCCTCATGACTACATACTGCATGGGATTGAACGTAATGTACTGTTTCGGGAACACCGCAAAGCGGAATGACTGTTGTAATACTGCGGAAAATGACTTTACGTAGTCTTTGGAATATCCTTTGGAAACAAAATCTTCAATCGTGCCTCCAAAAGACATGATATCCATGAACTGCTGCAAATGCCCCGAAGTAACCGTTTTTAGCTTTCGTCTGCTTACAGGGTGCTGTTTAATGCGGTTGATCGCCTGAAGATAAGTACCGACAGTTCCATTGCTCAATGTTCCTGTCTTTAATTCTTCCTCTGCCCATGTGTCAAGCAACTGTCCAAGGGTGATATTGTCCGCCTTTGCAATGAATTTCTTGCTTTCGTAATCTTCCATTGCCTGCCTTAACAGCTTTTCCGTTTCGCTTTTGCTTTCTGTTCCTGCATATTCTTTCTGTACCAGATTTCCACTTGCGTCCTCCACATAGAAGCGGTAGTACCATTTTTTTCCTTTCTTCCGAACTGATCCTTTTGCCATAATCGTTTCTCCTTTCGATAAACGCAACCTTTATTGCGTATGGCAATCGGAACTGATGAAATGCTTTCTGCGTGTAAGTATATCATAACTCCGGCCGCCAAGCTATACCGATTCGGATTCTTCCCCCGATACCATAGAAAGAAGATTTGCAAGCCTTATGGTGGCTGTTTCGGGATTTTTGGAATAGAGCCTCACAATATCGCCCATATCGTTAAACATATTTACGGTGTGGGTGATTTCCCTGAGAAACATAATCTCGTTATATTCCTTATTCGATTCAAACCCCATTGTCTGAGCGAGTGCGGCATTTTCCGCATTGTCCTTGAAATTCTTGCAGGCAAACTGAAAAGAATCCACGAACAATTCATATTCCTTCAACATCAGCAGCAGTAAATCTTTGGAAAAATCCGCCTCATCAGGCTTCATATCATAGGGGAGTTTGTTTACGATGGAATTCATCACATCACGAATAAATAATTCCCTATTATCCGTAATGTCCGTTTGGTATTCCTCCGTTTCCCCTTTCAGCCACTTCACAGACACATGGAGTGCTTCTGAAAGACCTTCCAAGACCAGCTTCTTTGTGTTGTCGATTGTTCCCGCCTCATAACGCACGATTGTGGAAGTGGCTACCCCCATCTTCTCTGCGACATAAGGCTGGTTTAATCCCAACTCAACCCTCCGCTGTTTTGCCCTGCTACCGATCAGCTTGCGTAACTCTTTATCTTTCATACTGATACGCCTCCTTTTTCGGTATGGACAAAGTATAGCATAGAAAAAGCAATAATGCAATATGCAACTTAAAAATGATTTTTGAATTGCCATAATGCTTGACAGGAGATTATAAAAGCGTTATAGTAAGCGTACTATCGAAATTGCATTATGCAATTAAAAGGGAGGTGAGTTAATGACCAAAACGAAAATTGCATTATCCATTGAAGAAGCTGCCGATTATACGGGTATCGGGAGGAATACCCTGCGAAACCTTGTAGAGTGGGGAAAACTACCCGTCCTCAAAGTCGGGAGAAAGGTACTTATCAAAATTGATATACTGGAGAAGTTCATGGAAGTGAACGAGGGGAAGAACCTGCGGGATAAGAATGATGTAAAGTCTGTTACAAGAAAATCAGCAGTATAAAAGGCGGCTTCTAAGGAAACCGCCCAATGGTATGTATCAGACCGAAGCCATGATATACCTACACGCAAATAAATTATATCATGTGCTTCCTTTTGGTACAAGCGGAAATTTGGGGAAAGCGGAAAAAGTGAGTTGAAAAAATAAGTTAATTTTGGAACAGCCAACTGAAAAAATCAACTTGTTTTGGTATATTCAGTTAAAAAATTCAACAGATGTTTCGGGCGTCATTTTCAATGTGATGTAAGATTGCTGCAAAAATTTAACTGACATTTTAGATATTACTTTTTTGCTATCAAGGTTGCACTTTTTACTATCATAAGTGGCAGCACTTTTTGCTATCATGGCGGCTGATTTTACCGGCATAATCCGAACAGTTTCAAGAGAATATTACCTTCTCTTAAAGCCCTCGGCGTTTGAGAGCGAAATACACCCATTGCACAAACTTCGTTTATGCAATGGGGATTTCGCCCTTGCAGGGAGCAAATTCACGCAAGCGTGAATTACAAATGCTACTGCATTTGTGAGAACCGCCGCCCTCTCCGCTTTCGCGCATCCGCTACTGCCATTTGCAGGAGGGAGGACAAAGCACAATACAAAGGCATTCATTTATCCGCATGAGCAAGCTGCTTGATGTCAGGGGCAGAATCACTTATATATCCAACCATGCAAAACAGGAAAACCTGTATGCAGTCTATGAAACGACAGACCGCTATTATTGGACGGAGCTTGCAAGATTCAATCAGCAGGAATTTCAAAAAAGCGGCACAGAGGGGGAATGTATCGAGGCGAGGGAATTTATCATTGCCCTGCCGGAATCTTTCCCGAATCTCTATGAGCCAGACAAACTTTTACAGTTGTTCACAGACCGCTTTAAGGAAAAGTACGGTGTGGAGTGCGTATCGGCTCTGCACCATAACAAACGAAAAACAAACTACCATATCCACCTTATTTTTTCAGAGAGGGAGAGATTGCCTGAACCCATAGAAAAGACTGCAACAAGGAATATGTTCTATGATGAGCAGGGAAAACATGTCCGCACCAAAAAAGAGATACTTGACGAAAACGGAAATGTCCGCAAAGGCTGTAAGATTGTGAAGAAAGGTGAGATATATGAGCGGAATCTTTTTACCGCCAAGAATAAGCTGTTCAAGCAGAACGAGTTTGTGGACGAGGTAAAGCATTTTTATACAGACCTTATCAATACTTTGGTAAAGAACGACAAAGAGAAACTGCACGTTTTTAACGAAAACGGTCTGTATCTTGCCACTAAGAAGATAGGGAAAAATAATCCGAAAGCGGAACAGTTACAGACGGACAACGAATACCGTATGCGTTGGAATCGTGAAGTTGACAGGGCGATTGTAAGCGGCGTGGCAGAAACAGAGATACAACAGATAAAAAAAGAGTACATCTCTGACCGCATCAAAGAATCTATTGATTTATTCGGCAGTCAGCCGGAACGGTTTGGAACAATCCTCATGAGTGCAGTTGCAGTATTGGCAATGCTGATTTCAAAGGTGCTGCAAAAAGCAAGGGAACTGTCTGCAAAACTCTTTGATACAGAGCAGATACAACCGCAGATGCCTGTGCAAGAACCTGTCCGCCAACCATCCGAAAAGGAAGCACAGACCAAACCGAAGATACCGCCCAAACCTATTATGTCTGCCGAAGCAACCGCCTATCCAAAGCTGTTTAAGATTTACAAGGAACTGAAACGACAGAATAAGATTATTTTTGAGGCAGAAAAAGAACGCAATGCTTTGGAACTTGAGCGTGATGCCCTAAAAGGACTTGCGAAATTTACCAAGAAAGGTGAACTGCAAAGCAAAATTCACCGTAAAAATGAGGAGATTGACATCTTAAAAATCGGCTTGTCCGGCATTGTTAGAAGATATGGTTATCAGAATGTGCAGAATTTTTATCGGATTTACCATAAATCTCATAGTGCTTATATTGCTTATAGGGAACAAGAGGCTGAATGGGAAAAAATTTACGGAAAGGACAATCAAAAACAGGATAGGCAAAGTGTGCTTGAGCGGTTGAAAAATCCGCCAAAGAGAACGACAGATTGCCAGCAACAAATGACGGTTAAGAGCAAGGACCGAAGTGCAAGATAATATTTCAATCCTTGCTCTTACATAACAGTTTTTTAATGATGAATATTGAAAAATATGTTATGATAGGTTTGTAGCAGATAGCTTATAGATTTTGGAGGAATATATAAAAATATGGAAAAATGGGACTTGTATACAAAATATAGAGAAAAGTCAGGAAAAGAGCAGATTCGAGGAGAAAAGATTCCAAACGGTTTCTACCATTTGGTAGTGCATGTATGGATACGAAATTGCAAAGGGGAATATCTCATTTCCCAACGTTCAGTTAGCAGACCAACATTTCCGCTTATGTGGGAGTGCGTTGGAGGTTCTGTTTTGATGGGGGAAAGCAGTATTGACGGAGCACTTAGAGAAGTAAAGGAAGAAGTGGGACTGGATTTACAACCCGAAGCCGGAAAACTCCTTTTTACTAAAATCCGAGGCACTGATGTTAAATATGAATGCAAAGAATTTAATGATATTATGGATGTATGGCTTTTTGAATACGATGGAGACCTGCATTTGGAAGATGCAACAACGGATGAAGTTGCTGACTGTAAATGGATGACAGTTTCTGAGATTAGAAAGTTATATGAAAACAAGAAGCTTGTGCAGACATTGGACTATTTTTTTTGTGTTATGGAAGCAGATGAACCGGATTACAGCCATATTATTGGGAAAATGGTAGACGGAACTGTTGACAGACCATTAGGCACCGCTCATCCTCGTCATTCGGAGATGATTTATCCAATCAATTATGGATATGTAAATAATGTACTTGCCGGTGATGGAGCAGAACAAGATGTTTATATATTTGGAACAAATAAACCGCTAAAGAGTTTTCGTGGCAAAGTAGTCGCAGTATGGCATCGTTTTGACGATGTGGAGGATAAGTGGATTGTGTCTTTGAATGGAGAAGATATTGCAGAAGAGAAAATATTAGGTGACATTTCATTTCAAGAGCAGTTTTTCTATGGGAAATTGTATAAATAATATTAAATTGCAATTGGTATTTATGGAATAGGAAAGGATGCCCCGTATGGTTAGAGAAATAGAAAAAAATGATTTAGAGGGTTTATTAAGATTGTATATGCAGCTACATAATAATCCCATGCCGGAAAAGACCGCAGAACTATTGCAGATTTGGGATACCATTTTTCAGGATAAAAATCATCATGTGATTGTTGCAGAGGAAAATGGAAAAATCGTATCTTCCTGTGTCTGTGTTATCATTCCTAACCTGACGCACAACCAGCAGCCGTATGCTTTTATTGAAAATGTGATAACGGATGAAAAGTTTAGAAAAAGAGGACTGGCAACGCAATGCCTAAACTATGCAAAAGAGATTGCCATAAAAGAAAACTGCTATAAAATGATGCTTCTCACAGGTTCTAAGGAAATAAGTACATTGGACTTTTACAGAAAGGCAGGGTACAACAGTGATAACAAAACAGCATTTATTCAATGGATATAGCGTGGCAAAGGAAACGCTTGACTTATATTTGGAAATGCAAAACCTAAATCGGGCAGCAATAAAGTATGTTGCTGGCATAATTAAAGTCGGGATGAATCTGGCGGATATGAAAGCATTGTGCGAAAATTATTTGTTGGAACATGGCGCGGATTCCTTTTGGTATTGGGATGTTGGTGCGTTTGTTTTTGCGGGAGATGAAACTGCTGTTTCCGTATCAGGCAAAGATTATAAAGTGACAAATAGAATCATACAGGAAAATGATATTATTACGATTGATTTAAGTCCTTAAAAGAATAACATTTGGGGAGATTATGCAAGAACGCTTGCATTTGAAAATGGCATTTTATGTGATAAAACTGACAAAATAAGAAATAACGAGTGGCGCAGCGGATTGCAGATGGAAGAATATCTGCATAAAACTCTAATTGATGTCGCAACGCCGGACATGACATTTGAAGAATTATATTATCTCATGAATGATGTTATTGTAAAAAAAGGATTTCTTAACTTGGATTTTCTTGGCAACCTTGGACATTCCATTGTGAAAAACAAAAATGATAGAATATATACCGAAAAGAGAAACCATCAAAGATTATCAGATGTTAAAATGTTTACCTTTGAACCGCACATCAGTCTTCCTGATTCCAAATATGGATATAAAAGAGAAGATATCTATTATTTTGATAACGGAAAGTTAATACAATTATAGATCGCATAGATGAAAGGATATTATATGGGAAAACTAAATGTTGACGGAACAGAGATACAGGTCTTACAGATTGAAGAAGATGATTATATCTCTTTAACCGATATGGTAAGGAAAATTGACAATGGACCTGCTCTGATAGAAAAATGGTTACGAAACAAGAATACAATAGAATTTCTTGGTATATGGGAAGAAATGTACAATGCAGACTTTAATACTGCCGCCTATGAAGAAATCATGCTGGAGGCGGGATTAAACCGCTTTATTATGTCGGTTAAACAATGGGTAACCCGCACAAATTCAAAGGGCATTGTAGCAAAGGCAGGAAGGTATGGCGGTACATACGCATATAAAGATATTGCGTTTGAATTTGCAAGCTGGGTATCTCCGCAATTCAAATTATATCTTATCAAGGAATTTGAACGGTTAAAGAAAGAAGAACAGGCTCTGCTTGGCTGGAGTGCCAAAAGGGAATTGGCAAAAATCAATTATCGGATACACACCGATGCAATCAAAGTTAATCTCATTCCGCCGGAACTTACACCACAACAAACTTCTATCATTTACGCATCGGAAGCTGATGTGCTGAATATGGCATTATTTGGCATGACAGCGAAACAATGGCGAGATAAGAATCAGGACAAAAAGGGCAATATCCGGGATTATGCGAGTATAAATGAATTGATATGCCTGTCAAACATGGAAAACATCAATGCAGTGCTGATTGAAGATGGGCTGAATCAAAAGGAACGCTTAATAAAGCTTAATAAAATTGCAATACATCAGATGTCTATTTTGGAAGAACAGACCACAAAAGTCCTAAAGTGATTTAATTCCCCCGAATTCGGGGGAATTAAAATTTTTCTTTTTACCATAGTTCAAGGCTGTCTTCTGCATCAATCCACATTTGCAAGTTGCCATCGAGTGCTAAGCGGGCATATTCGAGCGGCTCATCTATTGCTAAGGTATCTAAGGCACATTGGGAGCAGGGAGTAGTCTTTAATCCATCTTCTGCCTTGTTGCAGTCAATCCGCAGAAGATACTCATCAAAGGTGGTTATATCAATGCTGTTGTGGTACATATTATATTCTGCATATATGAACTTCATATCTTATCAGCCCTTCCTTTACTAATTGAATTTTGGGAAAAATTTTAGAAAGCATTTCAATCAGTTCTTCCTGCCTAATTTATTCTGTGTTATAATTTGTTACAGGTTTTTGTTTCCCTTATTTTTTCCCTTATGAGAGTTCGTAACATGAGGGAAAAGGATATAACACAAGGGAAAGCATAAGGGCAAACTCACTTGCTATAAATTTAGTATTTTTAAGGGTTTGCGGGCTTTTTGAAGATAAGATATAACAGTTAATAAATGCTATAAAAATTGTTTTATCAGAATTCTGGTTTGTCGGAAAGCTGCGAAGCGTGTAAAATGGGATTGCCGGAGGGTAATTGATTATGAATAAATTATGGTCCGAACGAAATAAAACAATGCAAACGCAACTAAAAAAGAAAGATACCTATGAAGCAGGTATTGACACATTATTTGATTTGCGAAATCAGTTAATGAAAACTTTATCATCATTTAATGAGGAATTAAGCAGAGAAGATTTTAATGCAATTCCATTTATAAACGCAGACGGTTATCATTGTAAAACGATTGCATATTCAATTTGGCATATTTTCCGTATCGAAGATATCGTTGCACACACATTGATCAGTGAAAACGAGCAAGTGTTTTTCTCGGGGAATTATCAGGAACGTATCAATTCTCCTATCATTACAACGGGAAATGAACTTGTAAAAGAGCAGATTGCAGATTTTTCAAAACAACTTAATTTAAAAGAACTTTATTCATATATTTTTGAGGTAAAGGACAGCACCGAACGGATAATCAATCGCTTAACCTATGACCAATTGAAAAAGAAAGTGTCAGAAGAACGAAAAGAACACTTAAAATTATTAAATGTTGTAAGTAATGATGAAAATGCAATTTGGCTTATTGATTATTGGTGCGGGAAAGATATTCGAGGGCTTATACAAATGCCATTTTCAAGACATTGGATTATGCACGTAGAAGCAAGTTTGCGTATAAAAAACAAGATACATTCATAAGTGCAAATCACATTTAACGGGAAACTGCAAAGAGCATAAAATCAGGATTTATAAATGGGAGGAAACAGAATGAGAAATCCAGAAGAAACAATTGGAAAAATGATAGACAAAGCAAGTACAAGCTTTATCGCTTATGTGGATAATGAGGGCTTTCCGATTACAAAGGCTATGCTGAAACCAAGAGCAAGAAATGGCATCAGGGAGATATGGTTTTCAACGAATACGTCATCCAATAAAGTGTCGTGTTTTCGAGAAAACAGTAAAGCGAGCGTTTACTTCATTGACAAAAGGTTTTTCAGAGGTGTTAGCTTAGTAGGAACGGTTGAAGTATTGGAAACTGCGGAAGCCAAGGAAAAAATTTGGCGAACGGGGGATGAAATGTATTACAAGGGCGGCGTGACAGACCCGGATTATTGCGTATTAAAATTTACCGCAAGCAAAGGCAGATATTACAGCAATTTTAAGTCTGAGGATTTTTGTATCTGACTGACTGATTTCGGTTTGTCGGAAAATCACATATAAAGGGAAAGCAAGATTTAAGGAGGATAATTGATTGAGGGCAAATTCAAAGCCAGGCACTGTACTTGTAATGTATACAATTATACTCTATAGTTTTTGGAGCTTGTTAGAGCTATATTTGAAAACAAAAATTGGAATAGACGAATTTACAAAAGAAGTGTATATCAAGTGCGTAGTCTGGCTTGTACCGGCAATATTGATTCATTTTAACTTTAGCGACGATATGTTCATCAAAAAAGAAGAGATGTATTTATTAAACAAAAAATGTTGGATAGCTGTTCCTATGATGCTGTTGCTTGCGATTTACATCATAATAAATGAGTATTTAGTCAATGGTAAGCTTGAGATAAATGAATCCTTTGGAATCAACACCGTAGTAGAGGTGCTTTCTATAGCTGCTGGAGAAGAAATGGTTTTTAGGGGGCTTTTTCTGAGTGCTATTTTAAGAGATAAGAAAAAATATCTTTCTGTATTTATCAATTCCTTACTGTTTTTGGCTATTCATTTTCCAGTGTGGATTCAAAGTGGTACTTTCATTTCTGCATTTACAAGTGGGGGATTTATCACTGTTTTACTATTAAGCTGTATTTTCAGCTTTGCTTTCATTAAGACGAAAAGTATTTGGACTGCCGTTTTCCTGCATTTTGGATGGGATTTCTTGCTTTTTATATTTTGATAAGATAAATTTAAACGTTATATGAATTTTAGAAAGGGAAAATAGATGATTGTTTTAATTACAGGTGCATCACACACAGGCAAGACGGCACTTGCTCAAAAATTGCTTGAAAAATATAAATACCCGTATTTATCCATAGACCATTTGAAAATGGGTTTGATTCGCAGCGGATATACCACGCTTACGGCAGAAGATGATAACGAGCTTACAGACTATATGTGGCCCATGATTCGTGAAATGATCAAAACCGCCATAGAAAATGGACAAAATCTTATTGTTGAGGGCGTCTATATTCCGTTTGACTGGGAAAAGGACTTCACAGAGGAATACCTCCATAACATTCAATACTATTGTCTTGTGATGAGTGAGCATTATATTAAAAATCATTTTTGCGATATAAAAAAATATGCAAGCACCATAGAGAAGCGTTTCGATGATGCATGGTGTACAATGGAAAGCGTTTTAGAAGATAATGCACGATTTTTGGTTCTGGCAAAAAAGCACAATGCGAATATTGTATTAATTAATGATAGGTACGAGATAGATATTGATACATTTTTTGACAAAAGATGATTTTATGAGCACACAATGACATGAATGAAATCCGGTTTGTGGGGAAGCTGAGAAGCGTATCAATGAAATTTTGGAGGAATGAAGTATGGAGAAAGATAAAAGAAAATTAACAGAAAAAGAAATAAAACGTAAAGATTGCTTTGAAAAATTAAGTTCCAAAATGCAGCAAAAAGGATATAAAAGGAAGAATATAATTATCGATACCCAGCAGGCGAAGTATTCAGGTCCTATCCTCATGCTGCCATTTATGGCTTTTGTATTTTGGATATATAATAATGTGAATGGTTTTGATTTGGACCGTATTTCCTGGGGATTTGCTGTAGCGGCCCCTCTACTTATTGTATTTCTAATCGTTCTGCATGAGCTTATACATGGAATTACCTGGGGGCTTTTTGCAAAAAATCATTTTCAATCCATTGATTTTGGAATCATTTGGAGCAGTATTACTCCATACTGCACTTGCTCCGAGCCGTTAAGAAAGTGGCAATATCTGTTGGGAATTGCTATGCCTACGTTCGTTTTAGGCGGCGGGGTTATGGCGGTTGCGGTGATGACAAATCAATTACTGCTATTTTTTCTGGCAGAATACATGATTCTATCAGGCGGCGGGGATTTTTTGATTATACTGAAAAGTATGTTATACTACACGGATAAGCAAGAGCGTGTGTATTGCGATCATCCTTATGAGTGTGGCTTTGTCATTTTTGAGAAATAGGATCGAATAGTTTCTGAGAAAAAGAGTATGGAGGAACAAATAGATGGCCAATTCATATCAGATAATCGATGAAAAAATATGGGAAAGAGCAATGCACTGTGCGGTTTTTCGAAACAGCGTTGAGCCTGCTTTTTGCGTGACATTTACGGCAGATATTACAAATTTTAAGCGAATGGTTAAGGAAGAGGGACTATCCTTTACAATGTCTATGGTATATGCGATGTGCAAATGGCATCGAAGCGTTTCGTTACCGTTTTGTAGATGGACAGGTTTTGATTCCGGTTTCTGTACAGGCACATCATTCTTTTGTAGATGGCCTGCATATCGGGCAGTTTGTGGAACAATTGCAAAGGTTCTTGAATGAGTGGTAGGTTCCCATTTATCAGGGAATTGCGAAGCGTATCAATCAGATAGTTTGTTTTGGAGGTGGCCTTTTTATGTTTCAAAAGGCAATCATAATCGGTTGTCCAGGTGCGGGAAAAAGCACATTTGCAAGAATATTAAGTGATAAAACTCACTTACCGTTATATTATCTTGATATGTTATGGCACAAGCCTGACAGGACAACTGTTGACAGAAAGATATTTGACAAGAAATTAAAAGAAATTGTTTTAAAGGATAAATGGATTATTGACGGAAATTACGGAAGAACACTTGAAATGCGTATTCAAGCGTGTGAAGCTGTATTTTTACTGGATTTTCCGGTGGCGGAATGTTTGACCGGAGTAGATTCACGCATAGGCAAACAACGTGTAGATATGCCGTGGATAGAAACAGAATTTGATGAAGAATTTAGACAATGGATAATTGATTTCCCTAAAAATGAATTGCCAATTGTATATAAATTGCTTGACAGATACAAAAGCGAAAAAAGCATTTATATCTTTCACGCAAGAGCCGATATAGATGATTATTTATTAAAAATGTTTGGTTAAAAATTCCGGTTTAACGGGAAGCTGTGAAGAGCGTAAAATTAGAATTTGAAAGGATTCATTATCATATGGAAAAAAACGAAAAATGGCTACAATGGGCGGTTGAACTTCAAGGCTTAGCACAGGCAGGTTTATTTTATTGTAAAGATAAATATGAACTTGAAAGATATGGACGTATTAGAGAAATATCGGCAGAAATAATCAGTTATCAGTCAGAGATACCACTTGAAAAGGTAAAAGATTTATTCTGTAGTGATGTGGGATACCAAACACCTAAAATAGATACACGTGCAGCTATATTTAAAGAGGGAAAAATATTGCTTGTACATGAAGCAAATGGTACATGGGCATTGCCAGGCGGTTGGGTAGACGTAAATGTTTCTGTTGAGGAAAATGCGATAAAGGAAGTGAAAGAAGAAGCGGGACTTGATATTAGAGTTAAACGGATAATCGCAGTTCAAGACAGAGAAAAGCACAATCTGCCCATTTATGCCTATAAGGTATGTAAAATATTTATGCAATGTGAAGTGATAGGCGGCGAGTTCATTTCCAATATTGAAACTACAGGTTATGATTATTTTAATGTTGATGAATTACCTTGTCTTGCAGAAGAAAAAAATAACAGAGAACAAATAGAAATGTGTTTTAAGGCAATGAATTCAGAAACGTGGGAAGCTTTATACGATTAACTTAGATTTGAAAGGATATGGAAAAATGGCAACTTCAAAAATAAATGCAATTATCGGTAGGGATATTTATAAAGTTTGGGGCATTATGTTAGCTGTTGATAAATATGGCACATGGCGAAGTGATTTAAGTAAGACAGAAACGGTAAATGACAAACAATTTGTTGAGTATACAAAAGAGGGGTATGCGACTACGTTCACTGTTACTATGGTAGAACCATATAAGCGATGGGAGTTTGATATGGAGAATAGCAATATGAAAGGCCATTGGACTGGAGTTTTTACCTCCAAAGAAAATGAAACTCAAATCGACTTTACGGAAAATGTGATACCTAAAAAGTGGTTTATGAAACCTTTTGTAAAATCCTATTTAAAAAAGCAGCAAATGCGATTTGTTTTTGATTTAAAGAAAGCATTAGAATAACAAATTCAAGCTTATGGAGGTAACGCATGAGCAAATGAAATCATTTGATTGCCGAGAAATTAAAAAATGTCTTTGCGGAATGGATGGATAACGGACATAATAATTTCGATGATAAAAACACCATAATTTTATGTGTAGAATTAACAGACGGACTGCTGCTTTCCTATGGCACAAAGTATGAATTTTAGACTTCAGCATCCTATTTGTCAGGAAATTGCGAAGAGTATAAAACAAAGTTTGAAAAATTGAATGGAGAGTGGCAAGATGGCAACTTTTTATTTTATACGTCACGGAGAAATGGATACCACTATGGCGGGCAGAAAATTTTACAAAGACTTTGGCCATAACATGATGACATTATCCGAAAAAGGGATCGCTCAAATTCAAGAAACAGCAAAGGATACAAGGCTGGCAAATATTGAATTGATCATCACATCTCCATTTGGCAGAGCAATACATAGTGCGGCCATCTTGTCGAAAGATTTAGGCGTTGAGATGTGAGTAGAACCAGATTTGCATGAATGGTTGGCAGATGGCGTCACGTATGAATATTTATCTGATGAAGAGGCCGAGCAAAATTATAAATGCCTGACAGAAAATAAGGGGTGCCATCCGACGGGGAAAGTGTGTGTATGGGAATCTGCCGGTCAAATGGAAAAACGTGTTATGTCGGTGTTGGAACGATATAGAAATTACAGTTCGGTTATTGTTGTGTGTCATGGAATATTGATGCAGTATGTGTTGGGAATAGACCATCCTCAACATGGTCAAATCGCAAAATGCATATATAAAAAAGATGGAATGATAACTTCCCGGTTATGAGGGAATTGCGAAGAGCATAAATGGAAAGCTAGCGGGGAAAAATGAAAAAAAGTTATCAGAAATGAGTTCAGAAGACAACCCTTGCGGCTGCCAGAAAAACATGTCCCGACTACAAGATGGAAATTATCCGCCAATTTGAGGGCGGCGAGACCGTTATTTCAGAATTTGTTATGAGAGGAACGCATAAGCCAGTTTGACATACTGGAAAATCGGATTTTGGATAGGGCGGTAAGAAGAAAGGAGATATAATGAAGTACCTGATAAAATATTTCATAGATTTTATAGTGTTGGTTTGCCTGTATGCTTTCGTCTTTTTCAGGAAATGGAGAGCTCAGGGCAGAGACAGACTGCTTGTCAACACCCTCATGTATGCATACCTCTCTCTGGTACTCTATTTTACTATGATGCCGGTGATTGCATCCATCCCGTTCATGCTGAACCACCCCCATGAACCCATGAATCTGGTGCCGTTTATTGACGTCTCTTTAGGGAGAGGGGACTTTTTCAGGCAGGTGTTCTTGAACATTATCATGACTCTGCCTTTCGGCTTCCTGTTTCCACTGACCCGGGGCAAAAGGGCCAAATTCGGTATAACGGTGTTTTTTTGCTTTTTGATGAGCCTGGGCATTGAGCTGTTACAGCCGTTTTTCGACCGAAACTCGGATATCACGGATCTGATCACGAATGTGATTGGCGGAGTGCTGGGCTATGGCCTTTATGTTATTTTTAAGCCGATTACCTTTTGGGTCTTGAAGTGTTTGAAAGGCAGATGACAGGCTGTTTTGCGGTAGATTCCCATTTAACGGAAAACTGCAAAAAGCGTAAAAGCGGGATTTGATGAATCATTTAAAACAATGACAGAGGGTATATGAAAATGGTGCATATAAGGAAAGCAGAAGAAACAGACCGCAATCATGTGGCTTTCTGTATTGCGGAGGGATTTGAAAAGGATTTTTCAATATTATGCAAGGATAATCAAAAAGTGGCGGATGCTATCGCAGCGGGATTGCATATGGAAAGATTTTATGTGGCGGATGTTGAGGGAGATATTGCGGGAGTGCTGGCGATTTCGGATTGCAATGGCAGAGCCGCAGGAGTAGAAAAAGTATCTTTGAAGAAACAGTTTGGGTTCTTTCAAGGAGTGATTGCTGCTTTCGTTTTGAAAGAAGAATTTGAAAAGCAGCTTGCATATCCGGTCACAACCGGATACATAGAATTTGTAGCCGTACGAAAAGAATACCGCAGACAAGGCATTGCCGCAGCTATGCTTCGGGAAAGTATGTAGCTTACAAATTATCAGGAGTTTGTGCTTGATGTTACGGATATAAATAAGAATGCAATAAAATGTTATACGAGTATCTGGTTTGAGGAATTTAAGCGTATTCCGGAAAAGCATGGGAAACAAAAAGGGTTTCAGGAGAGGATTTTTATGCGGTACTGCCGTAGATGAAAGCAATGGACAACTTTAAGTCTATAGAACGGAATAATCGCAATTTGACGAAGAAAGCTATGAAAACATTATATATCATCGGCGGGACGATGGGAGTTGGCAAAACAACAGTAAGTCAGCAGTTAAAAAAAGATTTGAGTAACAGCGTTTTCCTTGACGGAGATTGGTGTTGGGATGCCAGCCCGTTTCAGGTGACCGGGGAAACAAAGGAAATGGTAGTTCGCAATATTTGCTATTTGCTGAATAGTTTCTTACACTGTTCTGCTTATGAAAATGTCATTTTTTGTTGGGTAATGCATGAGCAATCTATTATTGACAATATAATAAAGGAGCTTGATATGGAAAACTGCAATGTGAAAAAAATTTCGCTCATTGCTGATGAAAGCAGCCTGCGTGATAGATTGACCGCAGATGTAACATTAGGGATACGTTCTGCTGATATGATTGACAGAAGTGTTCAGAGAATTTCGATGTATCAAGCACTGGATACCGTGAAAATAGATACGAGCAATAGAACTGTTCGTGAGATAGCGGATGAAATTGTGGCACTTTGATGCTGTCAACTTCCAGTTGACGAATTAATATAGAGGTGAAATTGGAATAACAAGGTGTGGCCTTATATGGAGAGAAAATATTTCATAGATAATTTAAGATGGATGGCAATTCTGCTGCTGTTTCCATTCCATGCTTCGCAAATTTGGAGTGGAGGAGAGTACAGCGGATTTTATATTTGGTCACATACAAATACCGCACTCTATGTATTCTCTACTGCCGTATATCCCTGGTACATGGCTCTTTTGTTTGTGATTGCAGGCATAAGCTGTAAGTACTCGCTCCAAATAAGAACAAACAGGCAGTTTATAGGGGAACGAGTAAAAAAATTACTTGTTCCGTTTTTGTTTGGATTGCTTGTGCTTGTTCCGGTGATGACCTATGTGGCAGAAGTGTTTTTTAATGGATATACAGGTACCTATTTTCAGCAGTATGGTCTGTTTTTCACAAAGGAAACTGATTTGACGGGATATCGTGGGGGTTTTACGCCCGCACATCTTTGGTTCTTGCTGTATTTGTTTCTTGTTTCATTGACAGCAATTTTAATCTTTCTTTTGCAAAAAAAGTATTTGCCTGAATGGAAAGCTGACCATTTACCTTATTTCTGCATGATTCTTTTGTTTGTTCCGGAATGGATAGGTCAGTATATTTTGAATATAGGCGGGAAAAGTCTGGGGCAGTTTCTCATACTGTTTTTGTTCGGGTATTATATATTTTCGGAGGAAAGTATTCTGAAAAAATTGCAGAGGTACCGGTTTGCAAGCCTTTTCCTCTTCGCAATGTCAGGCGGCCTGTACACTTATTTGTACTGCCTGGAAAACATCCGAAACATAGGGATGGTCGGGCTTTACATATTTTACGGATGGACGGGAATTATTGCCCTGATTGGCGTAGGACGGTCAAAGCTGAATTTTCACAGTCGTCTCAGCGGTTATCTGACACGTGCGTCTTTTCCTGTTTACATTCTCCATATGCCAATTCTGGTTGTGGCAGGATTTTTCGTATTGAGATTGCCCATCGGTGTGGCAGGACAATTTTTGTTGATTGTGTTGATTTCGTTTGTTGCAACATTTTTAATATATGAAGTCGTAAAGAGGATTCCTGTCTTACGATTTTTTCTTGGAATAGCAGAACGGAGATTATGAAAAGTTTGGTTAAAGATTCACTTTACGGCTATTGTGAAAGGGACTGGAAATAGAACATAAAAAATATAAAAATTTTACAAAAACAGGTTGAAAATTCCAAATTTTATTGTATAATCAAGATATCATCTTTTTTCAATAGTATCTTTATTAATTTCAACGGGAATCCCGAAAATTTTCAGGCACAGGTGATTGAGAAAAAGAAAACAATCAAGTATAATGGAGGATAGTTTATGGCAAATAATTTAAAATGGTATCAGAAGCATTTTCTGTGGAGGAGACTGCGTATTAACAGGAAATATAAGGATCGCCTGTTTCGCTTCCTGTTCCGGGATAAAAAGGATCTGCTGGAATTGTACAATGCGGTAAACGGGAGTGCTTACAGCAATGCGGATGATCTGGAGATTGTGACCCTGGAGGATGCGATCTTTATGAAGATGAAGAACGATCTGTCCTTTATCATTGCGAATCAGCTGAATCTCTACGAGCATCAGAGTACTTACTCGCCGAACATGCCTTTGCGGGGGCTCTTGTACTTTTCCCGGCAGTACGAGGGGATTGTGGCACAGCACAAGGATCAGCTATACAGCTCTAAGCTTATAAAGCTGCCCACGCCGGAGTACGTCATTTTCTACAATGGGAAGCAGGAGCAGGCGGATCGGGGAGAATTATTTCTTTCGGATGCCTTTGAGACAGGGCGGGGTTCCGGCTGCCTGGAATGCAAAGCAGTCTTTTTCAATATCAACCGGGGTCACAACCAGGAACTATTGGAAAAATGCAGACGGCTATGGGAATACTCGGAATTTATCGCAGAGGTGAATGAGAACCTGGACCGGAATATGTCTCTCAAAGCTGCCATAATGAAAGCTGTGGACTGCTGTATTCAAAAAGGAATCCTGGAAGAGCTTCTGAGGAAAAATCAAGCGGAGGTGCTGCATATGCTGTTGACGGAATACGATGAAAAGGCCCATATGAGGGGGATCTATAAAGAGGGAGAGGAAGCCGGGTATCAAAAAGGTTACAGCAAAGGGGAAGAGGACGGCTATCGGAAAGGGGAGTCCGAACTGCTGCTCAAACAGGTCCGCCAAAAGTTGGAGCGAGGAAAAAGCATCCCAGTGATTGCCGAAGAGCTGGAGACCGAAGTGGCTGTGATCGAGAAAATTGCTGAGAGGATAAACCGTAATGAGTAGTTGTTTATGATAAGTTGCAAGCTGGACATTCTATTATAGGGGCATCATGAATGGTAATTTTATTATTTAGCAGATTCCCATCTATCGAGGAATTGCAGGGAGCGTAAAACCGGTGTTTGATGCGTAGCAAAAAAGGAGTATCTATGAATGACAGACCTGCTTTAGACAGAGGTTTAGACAGCAAAACATTTCGTGATTACTATTATTTGAAAGAGGAATTGGTAAGCTTTTGCCGAGAAAATGGTCTGCCCGTTTCGGGTGGAAAAATAGAACTCACAGATCGGATAGCATATTTTCTTGAAACAGGAAACATAGTGCCTGCTTCAACGGGAAGAAAAAGAGCAGCGGCAATTGATACGATTCGTGAAGATTCAAAAATTGAAGCAAACTTTGTCTGTTCGGAAAAACACAGAGCATTTTTTAGAGAACACATTGGAAATGGTTTTTCATTTCATGTGGATTTTCAAAAATGGTTAAAAAATAATACGGGCAAAACTTATAAAGAAGCGATTGCCGCTTATTATCAGATTCTTGAGGATAAGAAAAAAAGGAAAACAAAAATTGACAAGCAGTTTGAGTACAACACTTATATTCGAGATTTTTTTGCAGACAATCGAGGAAAATCCCTAGCGGAAGCAATTACATGTTGGAAATACAAAAAGCAATTACAGGGGCATAACCGCTATGAAAGAACGGACCTTAGAGCAATCGAATGATAAGGTTTTTTGTTTGCCGGAAAGCTGCGGGGAGCATTGCTTTTGAAAATATAGAATTTGAAAAACTAGAGGAGATAGAACATCAAATCATTGCTTTTGAAGAGACCCCCTACATTGTGCTCAGAAATGTTCCAGATTAAGCCCTATGCGGACAAACTCATTTTTCTATAGGAAACTACACTATCGTCAACTTCAATCGTGTGTACTTTGCTAAGTTGACCTTTGGAAAAAATCGGATACACTTAGTAAAGTACACAATTGTTGAGAAATTTGCGTGTGGTTTAATAGAGGTGAGACAATGCTTGATGAAAAATCAATAAACGCTGTTATCAATCGTCTTTTCCCCGATGGGTGCTTTGCATGGAAAATGCCCTCTTTTATTATCAATACAGTGACCGTAATTCGGCCCAGTGGAATATTACGATTGATAAAAATGTCTCCAGAGGTCGTACAAATATTGACTATCCTTTTATAAAGGCATATCGTGTTGAGCCTGTTTTGGTACCCCTTGGCGAAACAAAAGGCAGCATTAACCATGTGGATGTCCGTATCTATGACCGTGACCGTACCATTTGTGATGTACTGCGGAATATAACCAAAATGGACAAAGAGATTTTTAATAAGGCAATACAAGGGTATGTGAAAGACCTGAAAAAAATATACCGAATCTTATGGCGTATGCAAAAGCGTGTAAAAGAATTGATTGGAGTGTGGCTGTGATGGCGGATGCAGCGGCATCTGTTTTGGCAAGGAAACAAAGCAGTCATGATTCATGCCATTGTCGTCATAAAAACAAGATTATTTAAATATTATCAGAGGTTTGTGATTAGCTCCCCCTCCGGAATGATTTTAAGGTGAATATTCCGGAGGACACTGTCTTTAAGGCTGTTGCGAAAGAATTGCAAACGGATTACAAAATATAAAAATTTTACAAAAATAGGTTGAAAATCCCAAATATTATAGTATAATCAAAATATCATTTTTTTTCAATAGTATCTTTATTAATTTCAACGGGAATCCCGAAAATTTTCAGGCACAGGTGATTGAGAAAAAGAAAACAATCAAGTATAATGGAGGATAGTTTATGGCAAATAATTTAAAATGGTATCAGAAGCATTTTCTGTGGAGGAGACTGCGTATTAACAGGAAATATAAGGATCGCCTGTTTCGCTTCCTGTTCCGGGATAAAAAGGATCTGCTGGAATTGTACAATGCGGTAAACGGGAGTGCTTACAGCAATGCGGACGAATTGGAGATTGTGACCCTGGAGGATGCAATCTTTATGAAGATGAAGAATGATCTGTCCTTTATCATTGCGAATCAGCTCAATCTTTACGAGCATCAAAGTACTTACTCGCCGAACATGCCCTTGCGGGGGCTCTTGTACTTTTCCCGGCAGTACGAGGGGATTGTGGCACAGCACAAGGATCAGCTATACAGCTCTAAGCTTATAAAGCTGCCCACGCCGGAGTACGTCATTTTCTACAATGGAAAACAGGAGCAGGCGGATCGGGAAGAGCTGTTTCTTTCGGACGCCTTTGAGACAGGGCGGGGTTCCGGCTGCCTGGAATGTAAAGCAGTCCTTTTCAATATCAACCGGGGCCACAACCAAGAGCTATTGGAAAAATGCAGACGGCTATGGGAATACTCCGAATTTATCTCAGATGTGAGCGAGAACCTGGACCGGAATATGTCTCTCAAAGCCGCCATAATGAAAGCTGTGGATAGCTGTATTCAAAAGGGAATCCTGGAAGAGCTTCTGAGGAAAAATCAAGCGGAGGTACTGCATATGCTGTTGACGGAATACGATGAAAAGGCCCATATGAGGGGGATCTATAAAGAGGGAGAGGAAGCCGGGTATCAAAAAGGAAAGTTGGAGGGTTACAGCAAAGGAGAAGAGGACGGCTACGCAAAAGGCGAACGGGACGGATATCGGAAAGGGAAGTCCGATCTGTTGGTCAAGCTGGTCCGCCAAAAGCTTGAGCGAGGAAAAAGCATCCCTGTGATTGCCGAAGAGCTGGAGACCGAAGCGGCTGTGATCGAGGAGATTGGTGAGAGGATAAAAAAACATGGCCAAATCTCAGTGAGCAGGGAGGACCATACATCCGATCAAGATAGCCAATTGGTTTTCAAAAACGAGGACCAATTGGCTGCTTTCATTGACAGCAATTATAATCTTCATGACAGAAAAGACCTCACGCCAAATGTTTGTGCCGTGTATACGGAGAAAGAATATCACTGTAAAGGAATTACGGGAAGCGTAAAACCGGAAACTATAGAGGAAATCGACTATGGACAATAAATCTGCATTTGATTCAGGCGAATATGACAGAAAAATCAAACAGACACTTCCCTATTATGACGTGTTTTATAAAGAAGTCATAGAGCTGGTAAAAACTCTGCATCACTCCCCAGTAACATGGCTTGACATTGGCTGCGGAACGGGAAAGATGGGGAGCATTGCTTTTGAAACGATAGAGCTTGAAAAGTTTGTCTTTTGCGATGCTTCCGATGAAATGATAAGAATTGCAAAAGAGCGTTTCAGCCGCCCGAATGTGGAGTTATTAAAGAAGTGTTATGAAGCACTAAAAGAGAATGGCTTATTCATTAGCTTTGAAAATTTTGCCCCGCTTACGGATGCGGGAAAATCAATTTATTTGGAAAAATGGAAAAGATATCAGATGAAGCAGGGAAAAAGCCCGGATGAGATCAGGAAGCATATAGATCGATATGGAAAGAGCATTTAAAGCTAATGAAGAACAGTGGATTTAAAGCTGTTGAAATATTATGGCTTTCCAATATGCAGGTTGGTTTTTGGGGAATAAAGTCAAATGGACATGTCCGCTTGGCTCGCTGCCCGCAGGAATAAGTTTCGGTTTGTTATCGTCCCCCTGCTCACTGAGGGGAGATTTTGAATGGTTTTACAGGAGAGAAAAATGCGAAAGACAGGACAGCCCTCATGGGCAAAGCGTATCTTAAAATTACTGGAGCAGGCAAGGGCGAAAGACCCGGATTTTGCAAGATTTGGGGCGTACAGCCACAAGTATAAGCTGTCACCGCCTGCCAGTGAGGAGACCATACGGGAATTTGAACAGCAGCAGGGCATCCGTCTGCCGGAAGAATATCGGGATTTTCTGATGCTGGTGGGAAATGGCGGTGCAGGCCCTTATTATGGACTTTATGGGGTGGAGACGCTCAAAAAGGAGCTTTGCGATTCCCGTGGCTCTCGTCTTTATCCAGTCCGGGAAGAGCCGGTGATCTATCCGAAGATGAGTGATGAGGACTGGGACAGGGCGGCCGATCCACAGGGCAGGCGAGAGGGGAAAGAGGTGCATCCGTACGCCGGAGTCCTCCCTATCGGCAGCCAGGGCTGCACGCTTATGACAGGGCTGGTACTTACAGGAGACTACCGGGGACAGGTGGTTTATTATGATGAGGATTACTGCGGTCAGCCGTTTTTTGTGCGGGAAAAGGGGTTCCTTAAATGGTATGAACGGTGGCTGCGGGAGGTGATTGCAGGCTACAGCGACGAGGAAATGGGATTTGGGCTGTATTTGGACGGAAATCCCGGCCAGTTGATGGAGCTGTACGAGCAGACCGAAGATCCGGAGGAAAAGACGGAGATCATAGAGAGCTGCTATAAATTCGTATCCCTGCCCGGAAAACAGAAGACATTTTTTAAGAAAGCTTGTGCACAGGAAACCGACGTGCAAGTGCGGATGAAGCTCATTAAGCTGCTGGCTCATTTCCATGTGCCGGGGATGACGAAAGAGCTTGAAAAGCTGTGGGAATGGGGAGCGTATGCGGAAGCGGTTTCCATTATCAACTATGAGGGAACCTGGGAGGTGAAAGAAGTATGGTATGAGAGGGTATTTGAGATACTGCCCAGGCTCCGGGGAGAGGGATTCCGGGATGCCTGTCATACCATCGCTATTATGAAAGATTACCCCAATGTCCATGCGGGAAGACTAAAGGATGCCCTGGCCCGAGAGGATCTGGATAATAATGGAAGAATAGCACTTTTCCACTGTATCCAGAAGCTGAAAGGAAAAGAAGAGGTGCTGGATTATTTTCTGCATTATCTGTCCAAAGAGGAAAATCCCACGCTGCTGATCTACGCCGTCTGGTGTACGGAGGGCGTGGATGATCGGCAGTTGCAGGAACTGTATGTACGGCTTATGGACAAGTACAGGACCCATGAAAATGCGGTGTTTGATTATAAAGGCAGCCAGATGGTCTTAAGGGGCGGCGGCTGCATGGGAGCAAGCAGGCCGGAGGGACAGCTTGTGAGCAATCTGATGCGGCAGTTTGACTATTTCGGCCTGGATTACCGGGGCGGCTTTAAGCTTTTGATGGATGGGGGCAGATGGAAAGCGTGGAAACAGCAGAATGGATTTCAGGGAGCATAGCGAATTTAAGAAAGAAAATGTGTGACAATTCTAAGCGGAGTTGTCACACATTTTTTTGGACGGAACCGCAGGTTGGGTGTGAATAGAGAGTGTGCAAAGATTATGCCTGTTTTTTTGGTGGAGTACCGTATGGGCAAGGATCTTGTCCGCCGTTTTGGTTCTCGTCTTAAAGAGATGGGTGGATAGACAGGAAATAGAACGCATATAAAAATGCAATTGATGGACTTGTTATTTGCTGATATATTATTCGTATAGATAATCTAAGAGGAATGGTTAAAAAATAAATTTTAATGGGATGAAAATAAGAATCTTAGAAACAAGGAAAAGCATAAGATTTCGCTTGAGGCAATGGATGTGTATTTTGCAAAGCCGAGGCTTCTGCAGAAGAAGGATACAAAAGATATGGGAGGAATATAGTCAAGAATTTGTCATTTGTATGTGTGGCATCTACACTTGTTGCTTTACTAATTGAAGTCGGAAATATAAAAGAAAAAATGAAAACTTTAATGAGCAGCTGATGGTTAGTATAGATGGGATTGAAAAAGCCCTTAAACAAATAAACAGCCAGCAATATGTTCTAAATATTAATGGAATATATGATGAAAACCTAAGAAGCATCCTTGCAGATTATAGCTTTGAATTTTATGCAGCAAAATTAACTTTAGGAAGAGATTATGATAAAAATGATTTCTGGGGTTTATTTGATGCAATAAAGCAAGATTTAGTAAAGTACATATATAATTGGGTAGACATAAGATATTACAATTATTGTAGATTTAAACCAAATTATTTTTATGGCGATAAAACAGAGATAGTCCGAGCAATGTTGGAAAGTGAGAAAAGTAATAAATAATGCAGTAAGGTAGTTATGATGACTTATGAAAGCTTGTTCTATTATTTATAGCTGCTGGGTTTTCAATTTCTGCTAAATTTGGTGATGTCATCACAGAAAATCTCGAAGCTTCCGGTTATAATATTCTTGTACATAAAGAGTAAAACTACATAAGAAAAAGGAGGACGACAAAATGTCTGCTGTCAATATCAATCAGAATCACTTCCGGAGGAACATACCGGGATGCTGTAAGGAGGTGTAGTCATGGGCTTTTTTAATTTTTTCGGACAAGGGAATATCAATCAGGGCGTGGAGGAATACAAGGCCACTCCCGGTGCCGTCCTGTTGGATGTGCGTACCATTTCGGAATACCGGGAGGGCCATATTCCCGGCAGCAAAAATGTACCCTTGCAGCAGCTTGAAAAAGCGGCCGCCGTGGCCGGGGATAAAGATACCCCTTTGTTTGTATACTGCTACTCCGGCTCCCGCAGCCGTCAGGCAGCCGGGATACTGAAACGTATGGGATACACCAAAGTGAACAACATCGGTGGGATTGCCGCTTACGCAGGAAAGGTGGAACAATAAGATGAAAGTAGTGATTGTAGGAGGAGTAGCCGGCGGTGCGACTGCCGCAGCAAGAATCAGAAGACTGGATGAACAGGCCGAGATCCTCGTTTTTGAGCGTTCGGGGTATATTTCCTATGCGAACTGCGGCCTGCCTTATTACATCGGAGATCAGATTACGGACTCCGAAGAGCTGACCCTGCAGACCCCGGAGAGTTTTTTCTCCCGGTTCCGGGTGAAAATGAAAGTGCACCATGAGGTTACTCGCATCCATCCCGACAGGAAAACTGTTTCTGTCAAAAATCTGGAGACCGGAGAGGAATTTGAAGAGACCTACGATAAGTTGATTTTGTCTCCCGGTGCAAAGCCGGCCCGACCCAGACTTGCCGGTGTGGATATGGACAAGGTGTTTACCCTGCGGACGGTGGAGGATACGTTCCGGATCAAGGAGTACATCAATGAACACCATCCGAAATCTGCTGTTTTGGCAGGCGGCGGCTTTATCGGCTTGGAATTGGCGGAGAATCTTCGGGAGCTTGGTATGGAGGTGACTATCGTTCAGCGTCCGAAGCAGCTTATGAATCCCTTTGATGCAGATATGGCGTCTATGATCCACGGCGAAATGCGTAAGCATGGCGTGAAGCTTGCTCTGGGCCGTACCGTGGAGGGATTTGAGGAAAAGGACGGCGGCGTGGATGTGCTGCTGAAAGATGAAGCACCTCTCCATGCCGACATGGTGGTACTGGCCATCGGCGTTGTTCCGGATACGGCTCTGGCAAAGGAAGCCGGTCTGGAGCTTGGCATAAAGGGCAGCATCGTGGTCAATGACCGGATGGAGACTTCTGTGCCCGATATTTATGCCGCAGGGGATGCGGTGCAGGTGAAGCACTATGTTACCGGCAGGGATGCTCTGATTTCCCTGGCAGGTCCCGCCAACAAGCAGGGCCGTATCATTGCTGATAATATCTGCGGCGGCGACAGCCGTTACTTGGGAAGCCAGGGCAGCTCCGTGATCAAGGTATTTCGCATGACGGCCGCTGCCACCGGTATAAATGAGACGAATGCAGGGAAAGAGGGACTGGATGTGGATAGCGTTATTCTCTCGCCTATGAGCCACGCCGGTTACTATCCCGGTGGCAGGGTGATGACGATGAAAGTGGTCTTTGAGAAAGAGACTTACCGTTTGCTGGGGGCTCAGATTGTGGGATATGAGGGCGTGGACAAGCGGATTGACGTATTGGCTACAGCCATCCATGCCGGATTGAAAGCGACCCGGCTAAAGGATCTGGATCTTGCCTATGCACCGCCTTATTCTTCCGCAAAGGATCCGGTAAATATGGCGGGATTTCTGATTGACAATATTGCCAATGGTACGCTGAAGCAGTGGCATTTGGCGGATGTCCATAAGGTGCCAAGGGACGGCAGCGTTACGCTGTTGGATGTACGAACGGCAGGGGAATTTGCGGCCGGTCATATGGAGGGATTTGTGAATATTCCGGTGGATGAGCTGAGAGAACGGCTTGGGGAGGTTGCCTGCAGTAAGCCGATCTATGTGATCTGCCAGAGTGGATTGCGGAGTTATATTGCCTGCCGGATTTTGGAGGGGAATGGGTATGAAGCTTATAACTTTTCTGGGGGATTTCGGTTTTATGATGCGGTGGTGAATGACCGGGCGTTGATTGAAAGGGCGTATGATTGCGGGATGGATGGGTAGGTGGTGCCAGAAAAGGAACTGCCGGGAAATAAGACAGCAGACTTTTCTGCGGTAGGTTTTGGGAAAGAGCAGTTGGGCTATGATGGTATAGGAGTTTATGGTATAATTACTAAAATGGGAGGTTTGAAGAGGATTGATATATCCATCTCAAGCCGGGAGGATGAGGGATAGGAGTATGGGGGAATTGTTATGGCGGGCATAAGGCTTTATTCGGGCGAGTCGCTGATTGGACAGGGGTTAGTGGTCTGTATCAGAAACTCTTGTACATATTTCCGGTCTATTTCTCCGATAGCACAGGTCAAAAAGCCTCGCCGTAGCACCACTACGTCTGCGTTTTTTGACCTGCACTCTCGGAAAAATATCCTCAGAAATATGCACAAGAGTTTCTGATACAGGCCACTAATATCTTACAGGGATTTAGAAAAGCATACTTATCAATGCTGGCATGCCACAATCTATGTGACCAGCCAAAGAGTTTTCCTGAGTACTTATACGGATATTGAGCTTAAATTATCGAATATCAGGGGCTTTACCTTTGGCAGAATACTTCTCTTTTTCCCGTCCGTAACCATATATGGTCAGGCGGAGGAAACGGTAATCGGGCAGCATGGACTGGAAGAAGATGCGTATACATTTACCGGATTTCCCATAAAGAAGCTGAAAGGTTGGTTGAAGCAAGCGGGGGTTCGGGAATTATAATGCGGGAGAGAAATGATGAATCATTCTATTTATATCGCAATTGATTTGAAATCTTTTTACGCTTCCGTAGAATGTGTGGAACGTAAGTTGGACCCGATGACTACCAATCTGGTGGTGGCGGATGTGAGCAGGACGGAAAAAACGATCTGCCTGGCCGTATCCCCGTCCCTGAAAGCGTATGGAATCTCCGGGAGAGCCAGACTGTTCGAGGTGGTGCAGAGAGTAAGGGAGATAAACGCACAGCGGAGCATGTGTGCACCGGGGAGGAGGTTCACGGGAGCGTCCCAGGATGCGGAGGAATTAAAGGAGCATCCGGAGCTTGCAGTTGATTATATTGCGGCTCCGCCCCAGATGGCACATTATATGGAATGGAGCACAAAAATATATCAGATCTATTTGAAATACGTGGCACCGGAGGACATTCATGTATATTCCATAGACGAGGTTTTTATGGATGCGGCTCCCTATCTGAAAGCAAACAATCTGTCCGTTCGGGACTTTGCCCGGAGGATTATACATGATGTGTTTGAGACAACCGGAATCACCGCAACGGCAGGGATTGGAACGAATCTATACTTGTGCAAGGTGGCCCTGGATATCGTGGCCAAGCATGTAGAGCCGGACGAGGACGGCGTTCGGATTGCAGAACTGGACGAGATGTCATACCGCAGACTGCTCTGGGCGTACCGTCCCCTCACGGACTTTTGGCGTGTGGGAGGGGGCTACGCAAAGAAGTTGGAAGCAAACGGCATGTTTACGATGGGGGATATAGCCAGATGTTCCATTGGAAAGCCGGGAGAATATCATAACGAGGATCTTCTGTATCGGCTTTTCGGGATAAATGCGGAGCTTTTGATCGATCATGCCTGGGGCTGGGAGCCGTGCACCATTGCGGATATCAAAGCGTATAAGCCAAACTCCAACAGCGTGGGCTCCGGGCAGGTGCTCCATTATCCCTATACCTTTGAACAGGCCCGCCTGATCGTGATGGAAATGGCGGATCTTCTTGCCCTGGATTTGATGGATAAGGGTCTGGTGACGGACCAGATCGTGCTTACGGTAGGATATGACAGGGAAAATCTTACGGACCCGGTAAGAAATAAGTCCTATAAAGGCCCGGTTGCGGTGGACCGCTATGGACGGCGGGTTCCAAAGCATGCCCACGGCACAGGCAATCTGGAGCATAAGACTTCACTGGCAAGGCCGATTACGGATGCGGTGCTTGCCTTATATGATAAAATAGTTGATCCAAGGCTGCTTGTAAGGCGGGTGTATCTTACGGCAAACCGGGTAGTGAGCGAGGGGGTCGGGGATAGGGAAGACGCCTTTGAGCAGTTGGATTTGTTTACGGATTATGGGGCAAGGGAGAAGAAGCGGGCAGAAGAGAAAGCGGCCCTGGAAAAAGAAAAAAGGATGCAGCAGACGATCTTGTCCATAAAGAAGAAATACGGCAAGAACGCTGTCTTAAAAGGCATGAATCTCAGGGAGGGTGCCACTACGGCGGACAGGAACAATCAGATAGGCGGGCATAAAGCCTGAGATTAAAGAAACAGACCGGAAATGTGCATAAGGATTTTCGGTACGGACACTGGATTGGCAGGGAATTAAGGGATGAATCACGCAGACGATATGCAAAAGTATACCCTACGGGTACCCCGTAATACATGCCCCTCTGGGGCGGACGTACTTTGTACGTCAAGGTACAGCGACATGATGGAGCTTCCCCATCATACTTCTTCAAAAAGGCCCAGAATGGCTGTGGCAGACAGGGCGGCACAGTTCTCGCCCTTTGCGGCTCTTGGCGGATATGATGCCGCCATTCAGGAGACGGGGAGGTACACGGGGGAGAGGATAGAACTGGATGAGAACAGCAAAGCCATTTTGGATGAAAAATTGCGGCTGCTCATGGAACGGATGCCGGAACGGCCGGAGATCACAATCACGTATTTCCAACCGGATGATAAAAAAGAGGGGGGAATGTATGTGGAGGTTATTGGGTATGTGAAAAAATTGGACCCATATGGAAAGATGGTTGTTATGGGGGATGGGACGCAGATCGGGATTGAGGAGATTTTGGATATTACGGGGGAGGTTGTAAGGGGAAGCTTTTGAGAGTTGCAGCCGGAGAAAATACGAGGGAAGTGATGAGGGAGGGCGGTAATTATGAAAAGGTTTCTTTTGTGATTCAAAAAATAGGAAATCGTGAGATTGAGGGTATCTTTTCCGTTCGGAACAATCCGGATTTTGATAGGAGGGAGGGAATGTTCAGCGGACATAGAAATGGCAATATGGCAGAATGTTTTTTCGTTGACGCAGACGGAAATACAGGGAATCTTAAAATTGTCCTAATGGGTGACGAGAGAATAGAGGCAGAGGTAGAATATGCGAATGACACTGTCTATTTCAAAAAGGAGCAAATGAGCGACGTTTCCATCTACAGACCCTATCGGATTGCTGATATAGAGGTCGAGGGAACCGAATTTAGAATAAACGAGCAGCTACAGTTTCCGGTTGAACTTGATAATTGGGGAGAAATCCTGGTTACACCCGGATTGTTTGACACAGGGGATCGAACATATCCTATCGTGTTTTTCACGGATAACGCTCAAAATGTTTTGTACAAACTTCTGTTCTTTTCCCAGGTTGGAACGGAAATACAAGATATTGCGGTAAAAGATATGAATAATGACGGGCGTAAGGATATAGAGATTACCACGTATTTTACAGGAGATCAGAAAGGCGAAAACTATCCTATTATTATAAGAGACTATTTCCAGTGGAAAGACGGTTTGTTTTACGAAGAAGAGGATTTTGAAATTCTTGAGCAGAGCAGTAGGGGATAAAAATGATTAGGAGACGGGATATATGAATGGAAAAATATTAAAAGAAAAGGCAATCCCCACAGTGGCCGTTATTCTAAGCCTTGCAGCGGCGTTCCTTTTTTTCCGGCGTTTTAACCCGGAGCTCTTTCTCAAATATGAAAGTGAGCCGGTGTCCCTGGATACGATTCGGGAAAACCCGTCCGTTTCCTATGCCGGAAAGCTTCCGAGGGCGGATATTCCCCGGATTGCATCCATAGAGGAATTTGAGTCCGTCACGGGCAGCCAGTATGTTACACACGTCTGTGAGGAACTGGTGGAAACAGGGATGTACGGTCTCAAGCCCTGGGTGGACCCTTATTCTGTCAGGATTTTTGTACGGGAGTAAGGGGACCGAGGATGCTCTATGACGCATTTTTTAAAGAGGTTATGAATCCGGAAAGTGCACCGGAACGGCTGAATGAATTTTTATCGCTGGTTCTGGAAACCCCGGTGAGAATCCATGCGGTGCTTCCCAATGATTCTACCCGCTTGGCGGATGAAAGCTCTCTGCTGATTACGGATATTGTGGTGAAGCTTAAGGATGGGAGCCTGGCGAATGTGGCGGAGACTGAGAGACTGCGGGCAGACAGATTGGAAGAAAGCGAACGCCAAAAGTCGGAGCAGCTTGAGCAGGCTTTACGTCGGATTGCGGAATTGGAAAGGCAGAGGGGTTAAAATTTATGTAAGGAAAGCAAGGGGAAAGATATTCTGTCAGAACTGACGCCAGAAGAACGTATTAATGAAATCTGTAATATTCAATCCATAAGTGCTTCCATACAAAATATGCTTCTTGCTGCTACTGAAAAAGGAATCGGCAGCCTTTGGATCTGTGACATATATTTTGCATATTCAGAATTATGTAAATGGTTAAATAGTGACGGACAGCTTATTGCAGCTATTGCATTTGGCTATCCAGATGAATTTCCCAAAGAGCGACCACGCAAGAAGCTTGATGAAATAGTTGAGTGGAGAAGATAAAACTATTTGATATGGATTTTCTGACAAATGAAAGAAATGCCGCACAAAGTAGCGGAAAAACCCCTGATGTAGCCCCCACAGTATGAAAGTCTTGACACGGAATATAGCAGAAACATTTGAATTATTGTTCGATAAAAATAATAATACCGCATACAAGGCATTACAGGAATTGCAAAAAGAAAGTGAACGGACGGATTGCGTTTATCCTTATATGGACAGATTAAGCCAGATGCTTGACAGTGATAATTCTTATATTCGGACAAGAGGACTTACCCTGCTTGCCTGGAATACAAAATGGGATAAGGATTATAAGATAGATGAGATCATTGATAGATATCTAAAGCACATAACGGATACTAAGCCCGTTACGGCAAGACAATGCATCTAACTGCTACAGATGATTGCGGAATATAAGCCGGATTTGAAGAATGAGATTGTTTCGGCACTTCAAAAGGCGGATATCTCGGCTTATGACGATAGTATGCGGCCATTGGTTTATAAGGACATTCAGAAAGCATTGAGAGAAATACAAAAATTGTAAGAATAAGATTAAAATTCAGAATAACTTGAAAAGAATCAAAAATAAAGACAGAGCTTTAAACATGGATAAAGGTATGCGTATTTATTGTGTGAAGCAGATAACGGGAGGTTATGGATATGAAGTTGTTCTCTTTCGGAAAGGAAAAGAAGCAGGAGGGTTTTGTTTTCCAGATTGACGATGTATTTGCCCTGAAGGGGGACGGCGTGGTCGTTACAGGACGGGTCACGGAGGGAGTTATCCGTCAGGGGGAACGGGCGGTCTGCGTACCGGGAGCAGGCACTTCCTTTCTCTGTGCAATTGAGCGTATGGAGCAGCCGGATCCCAGGCATCAGGGGCAATTTCTTCATCCGAAGGAGGCAAGAGCCGACGGGCCTTGCGGCGGACATTATGCTTTGATGATTCCGGGCCGTGACAAATCCGATTTTCGTTCCGGGGATCGCCTGGTTCCCGCAGGCTCCGTACCGCTTGACGACTTTGCAGAGCGAATCGGGATCAGTGAGAAGAAGCCTGAATAAAGTGATACGATTAAGCGACAGGGAAAAAAGCAGCTCTCTGGTGAAATTAAAGCATTTTACCTGGATGTCCGGGGAGAGGAAATTGGAATCATAGAGGAACAGCAGCTGCTCGAACTGTTTTGCGAGCATTTGGCACCCATTGTCTACAACAAGGCGTTGGATGATGCGATGCATTGGCTAAAAGGACAGGCGGAAAATATTGAAACGGATTATTACCTGCTGTATAAAAATGTTCAATAGACGACCGACGGTTTTTGAAAGGGACGGACAATATGGCGTCCTGCATATTCGGAGACTATGGAGATGGTGATGCATGAAGGAATATATAAGGAACCGGGTACATGAATTGTACTGGAAGGATGATGTCAATTGTGCGAGGACGACAATCATTTGCTTAAGCGAATTATTTGAAACGCCTATCCGGCCGCAGACCCTTTGGTCCGCAGTCGGACTGCATGGAGCCGGCGGCTATCGGGCACAGTGCGGATTGGTGGAAGGCACACTTATGTTTATAGGAATTTATCTGCATGAGCTGGGAAGAGAGGAAGCGGAGATTGTCTCTGCTTGTTATGGGTTTGCTTCTGCATTTGAGAAAGCCTTTGGTTCTCTGCGATGCCTGGAACTGCGACCCACAGGCTTTTCCAAAAGCGATCCGCCGCATATGTGTGAAGCACTGACCTGCAAGGGGATTGCTTTTGCATATCAATATATTTCAGAGCTTGTTAAGCAGGGCATCAATTAAAATTTAAAAAGGAAAGAAGGGTTTGTTATGAGTATGGATTTGAATTTTTGGAAATACAAAGAGGGTGCCGTTCATGATGATGGCAGGGTATATGAACGGGCCTGCTGCGATGGCGAAAGGATGGAGGAACTAGAGGGGCTTCCCATAAAGGAAATTTTGAAAAAGGTTGCTTCTGTCTTTTTTGACTGGACGGCTTTGAGTGACAGTCAGTATGAGAAGGAAGGGCGGGGGTCTTTTGAGATTTTTACAACACCTCAGATTGTGCGGTTTGACTGCTATGGTATGCAGGAGAAGGATATGAACCTGCTTGTGGATATTTTAATTGATTTCGGCTGCCCGTTATATGATCCGCAGATATCTGAAAGGTTTGATGGGTGGACAGATAGATAGTCAGGAGTTTTTTCATTGTGTTTTTTGATTGTTTTTTCAAAGAACTCTTTTTTGATGGGGAAGTTTTGATTTTATAATATTTTTTTGAATTGTATCTGTTCAATGGAAGGGGACGGACGAAAGTGCATTTTTATAGCGGATAATTGAATTGGATGAAATACATCAGTTGGAATTTGGGAGGGTGATAAGGGCATGAATTTTATTGATAAGGCATTTAGTCAGAATTTAACAGGTGATGATTTTTTACAGGCTATGGCAAGTATTTATTCTGAGCCGGAGGTTTATGAAATTCTGAATCAATATCCGGTTTTTGTGTCTGATGTGATTTCAATTATTGATTATGATACTGGTATACAGATGGACGGATTAGATGATGTAATAAATGGCAATTTATGCGGCAGATGTACAGAGATAATAGAGGCTCTTGAGCGTTGCGGAGCAGAAGATGAAGCTGATATATTAAAAAGAGCAAAAGAATTGTATGAATCAGACGAGGATAGTTATGATAAAGAATATGATAATTTGTACCGGCAGCTTGCCTTAAAAAATGATTATAATGGATTTTGGGATATAGTCAGAGCCTATATTGATAAAAATATAAAATAGAAAACGTTTTGTTTGTTGAAGGAGTTACATTTTACATCGGCACGAATCTCTTCGTTGATTGGCATGGAGCAGCTGTCGGATCCGGTTGGAGACACCTGCCGATTACCGTAAAGTGGAGAATTTGACAAGGGAAGCGTTCTGGAATGTTTATCGGCCCGGCTGCACGGAACGGCTATGGCAAGGCTCTTTTGGAGTTTTCAAAGGAAAAAGCGGCTGATTAGTTTGGCAAAAGAGATCCGAGCGTTTTAAAAGCAGAGTACCATATGCAGGCACTTACAGGATATTGCAGGTGCCTGAACAATCCAAAGTCATACCATAAATAATTTATGTACTAAATGATAAAACTTTGCTTTAGCCTATATAGATCGGAAGAAAATAAAATGTCTGCAGTTCTCACAGAAGATTTGATATACGAGATACGATCTGCCGTAGAAGAAATACCAGAGGGAAAGGTTGCCTCCTACGGACAGATTGCTAGATAAATAAGCGTTAACAGGAGGACATCCATATGGACGAGAGATTAAAAAAGCAACTGGATTTTTCCATGGAGATTGACAAAGAAAAGAACATTTTCCGACAGACCCATTTATCCGGTCACGGAAGAAATGAAAATGATGCGGAGCATGCCTGGCATATGGCAATTATGGCATACCTCTTGCGGGAATACGCCAATGAAGAGGTGGACATAACAAAGGTAATGCTCATGTGCCTAATCCATGACATTGTAGAGATAGAAGCCGGAGATACCTATGCCTATGATGCGGAAAATCTCAAAACCCAAAAAGCAAGAGAAGATGCGGCAAAGGAAAAGCTGTATTCCATGCTTCCTCAGGACCAAAAGCAGGAATTGATTGCATTGTTTGATGAATTTGAGGCAGGCGAGACAGCAGAATCCAAGTATGCTCATGCCATGGACAACCTGCAGCCCCTGATTTTAAACGACAGCAATGACGGAAACGACTGGAAAGAGCATGGTGTGACGGCAAAGCAGGTCTACGGGCGGCAGTCAAGAACAAAGCTGGGTTCGGAAAAGCTGTATGAAGTAACGGACAGCATCATAAAGAAGCACATCAAAAAAGGAAATCTGAAAGAATAGAGACAAAAAGCCACTAATTCCAAAGCTTTCGGGAAAGAAAGATGAGCTTCGAAGACCCATGATGATGCTGGTGAAAGCAAAGGTAAAAAAATAATTTGAATAGTAAAAAAGAGGGCTGCGCCGGCGGCCCCTTTCTTTTTGAACATTTTAATAAAAGAATTGCAACTTTTTCGGACATTCAATTATCTATACATTGTAAAAAGAAAGGAGGCGAAATTCCTTTGAAACAGGAACTATATGAGAAACTGGCGGCCTACATCATTGAAAATCAGGACAAGTTTTACCGTCTGGCTTTCAGCTATGTAAAAAACCAGGAAGATGCCCTGGATGCGGTGCAAAATTCCGTCTGCAAAGCATTGGAGCATTACGAAAGCCTGAGAAACGAGAACGCCATAAAAACATGGTTCTACAGAATCGTAATCAATGAAAGCATTGCTCTTTTAAATGCAAAAAAACGGCTGGTATTAGCAGATGATGATCAGCACTGGGAAATTCCTTATGAAGAGGCAGGATTTCAAATCCATGACGACCTGTACGATGAAATCAACCAATTGGAGAAAGATGTTCAAAATATCATTAAGCTGAGATTTTATGAAGAATTGTCGCTAAATGAAATTGCCCGGGTTTTAAAAATGAACTTGAACACAGTAAAAGCAAAGCTATACAGGGGCCTGAAGACGCTAAAAGTTAAGATAGGAGAGGAGGAAGCTATATGAAACGCATGAAAGAGACAAAGCAAAAATATGACAGTAATCCCATTCCCGAAGAACTCTCAGAACGGATTATGCTGGAAGTAGAAAAAGCAGAGAAACAGCATCATAAAAACCTGATAAAAATAAAAAGAAACTCCTATATAAAAAAGGCTGCTGCAGCAGCGGCAGCGATAGCAGTCCTGTTTACGGCAGGCATTAATACCAGCGAAGCTTTCGCAAAGGGAGTCAGCCATATCCCGGTGCTTGGAGCATTGGCAGAAGTTGTAACATTCCGGTCTTATGAGACAAACACAGAGGACTTAAAAATCTCCGTGGAAATCCCAAGCATTGAGATGATTTCAGAAGATTTAAAGGGCCTGGAGAAAGAAGTAAATGAAGAAATCCACGGCTTCTGTGAACAATATGCCAGGGAAGCGGAAGAGAGGGCGGAAGAATACAAGCAGGCATTCCTGGAAACCGGCGGTACAAAAGAAGAATGGATAGAGCACAACATAACCATTAAAGTCTGGTATGAGGTAAAAGCACAGACGGATCAATATCTCTCCCTGGCAGTAATAGGAACCGAAAATTGGACCAATGCATACAGCGAGACAAAATATTACAATTTTGATCTGAAAGCAGGCAAATGGATAACCCTAGAAGACGTTTTGGGCGATCAGTATGCGGAGATTGCAAAACAGAGCATCCGCCGTCAGGCAGCAAAGCGAGAGGAAGAGACAGGAATCGAATATTGGATGGACGAGTGGAAAGGCATAGATGCAGATACAGCCTTTTATATGGACTCTGACGGAGTGCCGGTAATTGTACTGGATCAATATGAGATAGCTCCGGGGGCAGCGGGACAGCAGGAATTCAGGATTTCAGAATGGGAAGAAGAACCGCAGTCCGGGGATAACTATGAAGAGAATGGATATAACTACGTAGACAGCTTTGAAGTACCCCAGGAAGCCATAATCCAATTTGCAGGCATGATAAAAGAAGCCGTTGCCAAAAAGGATATAGAAAAGCTGGCAGATCTGACAGGATTCCCTGTTTATGTAGGCTTTGAACCGGAGGGACAGATTGTAGAAAGCAGAGAAGAGTTTACCTCCCTAAACATAGATCAGCTTTTCACGGACGAAATGATTCGCTCCATAGCAGGAGCTGACGAAAGCAGCTTAAGCCCCAGCATGGCCGGCTTTACCATGTACGACAAGGACGGAGCCCCAAGCATTACCTTTGGAGTGCAAAATGGGAAGCTGGCAGTAAGCGGAATTAATTATTGAAATTCTGACAGCAAATAAGTATAGTATTCAGCAAATAATTAGATACTGTATTTAGGCTTTTGAATGGTAAAAATGCGGCTTATTTGTTGACAGTACTTTTGGATTGTGCTAAGGTAAAAAAGACAAAAGGGAGTAGTTAAAAGGTGCAATCAACATACCCTGACCTATGTGTCATGGTTGCACACTTTCTCACATAAGAAAGAACGAGACTTTTGGCAGAGGATGCCAGAGGTCTCTTTTTTTATCAGTATTCTATCAAGTCTCTAAAAGATGAATTGTCTGCCAAAAATAACAAAGGAGGAGCATTCAATGGAATTTTTATGGGAGGGGTTACTGCAAATCACCTGGCAACAGGCTGTTATGTATGGAATCGGCATTTTGCTCATTTATCTGGCGGTGAAAAAGGGCTATGAGCCGGCATTGCTTCTGCCCATGGGCTTTGGGGCGATTCTGGTGAATCTGCCTTTGTCCGGTGTGCTCAATCAGAATGTAGAGGGAATCGGAGTGGTAAACGGAATCATTGAATGGCTGTTCCAGGTGGGGATCGAGGCATCGGAGGCTTTGCCGATTCTGCTCTTTATTGGAATTGGCGCCATGATAGATTTCGGACCGCTGTTGTCTATGCCCTCCATGTTCCTGTTTGGGGCGGGGGCACAGTTTGGAATTTTCTTTGCCCTGAGCACAGCGGTGCTTTTGGGCTTTGATTTAAAGGATGCTGCTTCCATCGGGATTATCGGGGCAGCTGACGGGCCTACTTCGATTCTGGTGTCGCAGATTCTTCATTCAAGATATGTGGGGGCCATTGCGGTGGCGGCCTATTCCTATATGGCGCTGGTGCCCATTGTGCAGCCCTTTGCCATTCGGTTGGTGACCACAAAGAAAGAACGGAGCATTCGGATGGAGTATATGCCGGGGACGGTGTCCAAGGGGATGCGGATTGCTTTTCCCATACTGACTACTTTTTTGGTGGGGCTGGTGGCTCCCCAGTCGGTAGCCTTGGTCGGATTTCTTATGTTCGGCAATCTGATTCGGGAATGCGGTGTGCTGGGGACGCTGTCAGATACGGCGCAGAATGTGCTGGCCAATTTGATTACGCTGCTTTTGGGACTGACCATTTCTTTTAGTATGCGTGGGGAAGCTTTTGTGAATGTGGATACGCTTTTGATTATGGGGATTGGTTTGATTGCATTTGTTTTTGACAGCATCGGCGGCGTGCTGTTGGCAAAATTCCTGAATCTTTTCCGGAAAAGGAAAGTGAATCCCATGATTGGGGCGGCAGGAATCTCCGCATTTCCCATGTCGGCGCGGGTAGTCCAGAAGATGGCCCTGGAGGAGGACCCGGGAAATATAATACTGATGCATGCAATCGGAGCCAATGTATCCGGGCAGATTGCGTCGGTGATTGCAGGCGGCCTGATTATTGGGCTGGTGTCGGCGTATTTGTAGGTACTACGGGACTTAAATCAGTAGTACCTCGTGGAGCGCCAGAACAATTTATGGACGCAAGTTATTTGCGGCCGGAAATTGTTCTATAATAGTGGTGCTGTTAGAGGTACTACGGGACTTAAATCAGTAGTACCTCGTGCAGTGCCAGAACAATTTATGGACGCAAGTTATTTGCGGCCGGAAATTGTTCTATAATAGTGGTGCTGTTAGAGGTACTACGGGACTTAAATAGGAGGTAAAATGCATGTGGCAGAATTTTTTGATCTCATTGGAAATTATGGGAAAAGGAATGCTTGGAATCTTTGTAGTAATTGGGCTTTTGACTTTGGCAGTGAGTGTGATGGGGAAGCTGTCTCATAAAGAAGAGAAACAGGAGCGTAAGAATTAACGGAAACCTCAGAACTTTATTCCCGCAGGCAATGAGCCAAGTACCATGCTTTTGCTAACTTACAAAAATGTAAGCTAAGAATCAAAATTGTAAGGTAAATCAATGGAACGGGAAAATGAAATCTGATATTCTAATATCAGAAAATAAAGAAAAGGGGTATTCAAAATGAAAGAGATATTAAAAGGAGCAGTAATAGCAACAATCGCAATGGCAGTTATTATCATGGTGCAGATGGTATTAACCTATGTATTTTCTTTCCATATTGGAGAGGTATTTTCAAAGGTGGCCGTATCGGTATTGTTCTACTATTGTATTATCAGGTTAGTCCAAAAGAGCAAATCAGCGGCAGCAGCCCAGTAGGCAGCAGACAGCCTTGAGAAAATCTCGCTGTAACCGGGAACTTTCACAATCTGTTTTTTTGGCAGCACGTATTCCAAAGATTTTTGCGAAGTTGTTAAATATTGTTAAATTTTTTTGAAATGCTTGACAAGCAGGCGGTAAAAAGGCATAGTAGAATTAATTGCAGGGTGGGAGTTGTTTCCGCCCTGCCGCTATGTAAAGGGAAAGAGAAGTGAAAGAACGGGAGGGAAACCGCTGTGCGGAGAAGAGACAGAGAGATTCAGGATTTTGATGAGATAGTAGAAGTAATGAGGAAATGTGATGTCTGCCGGATTGCTATGCAGGGAGGGGAATATCCCTATGTAATTCCGCTGAACTTTGGCATGGAAGTGGAAGAAACACAGGTGACCCTGTATTTTCATGGCGCCCTGGAGGGAATGAAGTATGAGCTGCTTGAAAGGAACCCCAAGGTTTGCTTCGAGATGGACTGCGGTCATACATTGTATACGGATATGGAGCGGGGAAACTGTACCATGTGCTATGAGAGCGTAATAGGCTTTGGCGTGGTGGAAGAGGTTTTGGAGGAAGAGAAAATACCGGCTCTGGATATTCTGATGGAGCATTATCCGGTTCCGGCCGGCTTTCGGTATAATGAGGCAACGGTGTCGAAGACCAGGGTGCTGAAGCTCCGGGTGGAGCAGATGACGGGAAAGCGGCGTGCAAAATAGGTGGAGAGGGGCGTTAAGTCTGCAGTGCAGGGGATGCTGGAAGCGGAAGTCCGCAGTGCAAAGCAGGGGAAAGCGGTAGCTTTCCCCTGCTTTATGGCGTATACGCACGTTTTAAAATAAAAAAATTATCAGGTTCACTTGAATCATTCAGGGAGGAATAGTAGAATAAAAAACAAGTGATCATACGACAACGGACGATTCGGGAGGTACTTATGCTGTTTAATTCAATGGGGTTTTTGATCTTTTTTCCGATTGTAGTACTGATTTATTTCATTATCCCACGGAAAATCAAAAATATGTGGCTGCTTATTGCAAGCTATTATTTTTATATGTGCTGGAATGCAAAATATGCTCTTTTGCTTCTGACATCTACAGCAATTACCTATATGAGCGGAATTTTGCTGGAACGGGCAAAGGGAAGGCTCTCTTATAAAAAATGGATAGCTGCAGGGAGTTTTTTCTTGAATCTGGGCATCCTGTTTTATTTCAAATATATCAATTTTATGTTAGAGCTGCTGGGGCAGATTTTCAGAGCAATTCACATTGAACTGCAGGTTCCGGCTTTTGACATTTTGCTGCCGGTGGGAATTTCCTTTTATATTTTTCAGGCTCTGAGTTATACCATGGATGTATATCGGGGAGAGATTTATGCGGAAAAAAATTTCTTCCGTTATGCGCTGTTCGTGTCCTTCTTTCCCCAGCTTGTAGCAGGACCCATTGAACGTTCCAAGAACCTGTTAAAGCAGTTGGCACAGCCCAGGCGATTTGAATATGACAGAGTAAGAGAGGGACTTCTTTTGATGCTGTGGGGATATTTTCTGAAGCTTGTGGTTGCGGATCGGTGTGCCGTTCTGGTAAATACGGTCTATGGGGATTATGTTTCTTATCATGGCTTTCAGCTTGTCCTGGCAAATGTGCTTTTTGCGTTTCAAATCTATGGAGATTTCATGGGGTATTCTGTGATTGCCAGAGGTGCCGCAAAGGTTTTGGGCTATGAGTTGATGGAAAATTTTTCCCAGCCGTATCTGGCCTGTACCATTAAGGATTTTTGGAGAAGGTGGCACATTTCCTTAAGCTCCTGGCTGCGGGATTACCTTTACATTCCTCTTGGGGGAAGCAGAAGAGGCAAGGGGATCAAATACAGAAATCTCCTGATTACATTTCTTGCCAGCGGCTTATGGCATGGGGCTGATATTACCTTTGTCTTTTGGGGGGCCCTCCATGGCTTATACCAAATCATCGGGGAGTTTATAGAGCCGGCATTATCCAAATGTTATAGATGGCTTCATGTGAATACAGAGAATTTTTCCTGGAAATGTCTGCGGACTCTAAAAACGTTTGTTCTGGTGGATATTGCCTGGGTTTTCTTCCGCTCTGATACACTGACAGGAGCTTTCCGGATTTTGAAACAATCTCTGGATTGGAGTAATACCGGACTTCTGCTGAACAACGGCCTTTATGAGCTTGGGCTGAATGAAAGAAATATGTCCATTCTGCTGGTGGCTCTTGCGGCATTGGCCGTTCACAGCGTTATGAAGGAGCTGGGCATTAACATTCTGGAACGGCTGTCCAGGCAGAATGCCGTCTTCCGCTATGCAGTTTACTGGGGAGCCGTACTCTTGATTACATTTTCACTGGATATTACCGGACAGGAATTTTTATACTTCCAGTTCTAAAGTGTACCCTTGGCAGGGAGCCGCTTTGGAAATGCAGCCAGTATGTCAGAATAAAAGGAGAGCTATGAAAAATATTGTTAGACTAATGATAAAGAGCATCTGCGTTATGCTGCCTATGATTGTTATTTATGCATATACATGGATGAATCCTATGGGATTTATGGATGGAGAGACACCTCATTATCTGTGGAATAAGGAAAAGGTAAATTCGCCGGAGGATTGGTATTACGACACCGTTATTTTGGGAGATTCCATGGCAAATGCCGCCTATATGCCAGAGATACTGTCTGACACGGTCATCAATCTTTCTCTGGGCGGAATGACGCCTGTAGAAAATTATTATGTGCTCCAGGACTGGCTTACGACCCATTCGGCTCCCAAAGTTTGTTACATTAGCTTTCAGGATGCGCACCTGCTCATGGAGGATTGTTTCTGGACGAGAACCATGTATTCCCATAGGTTCCGGCCAGAGCAAAATCTGGAAATGGTGAGACTTGCAAAGATTTTCCATGAGCCTACGATTATTACCGACAGCTATAAGTCTGATTTCATTTCCTATGAGTTTCGCCTGCCCAATAAGTATATAGCGGCCATTATGAATTCCGGCTTTAACCAGCGGTATGAGGAAAATCTGGAGACACAGAGGAAGGATGAGCTGCACAGAGGCCGTTATATAGCCAGAGAAGCGGAAGGATTTGAGGGAGGCAAAAAAGGAGTTCTGGAGGAATTTTACTTAAATCCGCTGTTTGAGGATTATTACAGAAGGCTTATTGGATTGTGCGTGGAAAATAACATTCAGGTAAGGATTGTGAAGCTGCCCCATTCGGATAACATAAGCTTTACAGATGAGTACAAGGCGCAGGTTTACGAATTTTATGAGAACTTGAAAAAGGATTTTCCAGGGATAACTGTGGATTGGATTGCTGCCTATGACAGACAATGCTTTATTGATGCAAATCACCTGAACAGTTATGGAGCTTTACGCTTCAGCAGTGAAATAAAGAAGCTCTATCCGAAAGACTTTGGCAGCGAACCATTGTCCCCAAGTCAGGCAGAGGCCATTGACGATTCTATGCTCCATGTAAAGAAAGGGGAGCAGCTTGCAGAATGGATTTTGGGGAGAGACTATACGCTCTTTTTACATAACGGTTCACAGGTATATTCCATTTCGGGGCTGAATAACCGGAAGGGGGAACGGGAAGTCTGTCAGTTGGAAAATGGACTTACGGTATGGATGGAGCCTTCAAATGCATGGGAGTGGGAGGAGCCTGTCATTGGGGATCTGAACATTGTAGCGGTTGACAATTATAATAAGAAAATTGTGTTCCAGAAAGCCTTTTGGCAGGAAAATGAATCTTATGTTTTGATAGAATGAAAGTATAGGGAATGCAAATAAGAAAAGAAAAGGAATAGATAGATGGCAAAGATACTCCTTGTAGAGGATGACAAAAATATAGTAGAAAACTTAAGCGCCGTATTGGGCGGCGAAGGCTTTCAGGTTCGCTCTGCATCCGGACAGAAAGAGGCTTTGGAAGCGGTAGAGCAGGAGAGCTTTGATTTGATGCTTCTGGATGTGTCCTTAAAGGATGGCAATGGCTTTGCGGTTTGCTCGGCGGTAAAGGGGAGTAAGGAGCTTCCGGTGATTTTTCTCACAGCATCCGGAGATGAATACAGCGTGGTGACGGGGCTGGAACTGGGAGCGGAGGATTATGTCAGTAAGCCTTTTCGTCCAAGGGAGCTGGTATCCCGGATACGAAGTGTCCTGCGCCGCTGCGGGAAGACGCAGGCAATACTGGAGATTGAGGATCTGCGGGTGGATACGGTACGGGCGTTGGTGACAAAGGGCGGACAGGAATGCTTTCTGTCTGCACTGGAATACCGGCTTCTTCTGTTTTTCCTGAATCACAAGGGCATGATCCTTTCCAGAAATCAGTTGTTGGAGGAGATTTGGGATGCCGCAGGGGAGTTTGTCAATGACAATACTTTGACAGTTTACATTAAGCGCCTGCGGGAAAAGATTGAGACGGATCCCCAGAATCCGCAGATTATTCGAACAATTCGGGGAATGGGGTATAAGCTGGGAGAATGATAGAATGTTTCTGCATTTTGTGTAAAGGATTCTAAAAATTGTGCAGGATAGGATATGAAAGCAGTACGACAGAGCTTAGAATGGAGAAAGGGCTATGGGTTTTTTGCGAAATAAGGAAATAAATAGGCAAATATGGATATCCCTGGCATTCCTTGTTTCTGTTGGATGCCTAGGAGGATTTCTTTTTCCTGAGAATTTATCCTGTGTTGTTTATGGGGAATTCGGCAGTATGGGAATCATTTTTATCTGGCTCTTTTTCACAAAAAAACGGTATGACAGGCTGAAAAATCTTGCGGCGGATGCGGATCGGATGCTTCATGGGGAACGAAATCTGAATTTCACCAGTTATCAGGAAGGGGAACTGGCGATTCTGGCCAATGAGGTGGAAAAGCTGCTGCTGCGCTTGACGGAGCAGTCGGATACGCTGCTTAAGGAGAAACGCTACTTAAGTGATTCTCTGGCAGATATTTCCCATCAGCTTCGGACGCCCCTTACCTCTCTGCATTTGCTTCTGACCAGGCTTTTGGAGGAGACGGATGAGAGTGGGAGACGGCGTTTGGCTTATGAGGGAGGCCGGCTTTTAGACAGGGTGGACTGGCTGGTGAATGCCCTGCTTAAGATCTCGAAGATTGATGCGGGGACTGCCGTATTTGCCAGAGAGCGGGTGGATGCATCCAATCTGGTGGAAAATGCCATTGGCCCTCTTGGGATTCCCATGGAATTGCGTGAGCAGACGGTTGTGAAAGAGATAGATGACCGGGCGGGGTTTGTGGGAGATGCTGCCTGGAGTGTTGAGGCTCTTGGGAATATTTTCAAGAATTGCATGGAGCATATGGGCCAGGGGGGAACTCTGTGGATTCGTGTGGAAGAAAATCATTTGTATACAGAAATTGTTATTGAGGATAATGGTCCGGGGATTGATCCGGAGGATTTACCTCATCTTTTTGAGCGTTTTTATAAGGGAAAGGATGCTTTGGATTCCAATGTGGGGATTGGCCTTGCTTTGGCGCGTATGATCGTGTGTGCTCAAAATGGGACTTTGAAGGCGGAGAATCGGACGGAGGGCGGCGCGCGGTTTACCATGCGTTTTTATAAAGGTGTGGTGTAAGGCTGCTTTATGGATGTGAGGGGAATTGGCTGCTGTGAACAGCGGCGGGAATTTTAATAGGATAGAGGGAGGTTTTGTAAGCTTTTGGGAGGAGGGGGTTATAAATTTATTCTTATGTGACAATTTTGTTATTTTGGTGTCACTGGAATGTCATTGTGGGGCGCTATACTCCTGTGGTGTAAGGAGGTATTCTTGAAAGCTTTTATATAAAGAATTTTGGAGAATACTCAAAGGATGGATTTTAGGAGGAATATCATGGAGTTGTTGAAGGTGGAGCATCTTTCGAAGGTGTATGGCAAGGGTGAGAATGAGGTACGGGCGTTGGATGACGTTTCTTTTTTGATTCAGCAGGGGGAGTTTGTGGCGATTATTGGGCCGTCGGGGTCCGGGAAGTCTACGCTGCTTCATATTTTGGGCGGGGTGGATCGGCCTACCTCGGGGCATGTGTATCTGGATGGGAAGGATGTTTACAGTCAGAATGAGGAGCAGCTTGCGATTTTTAGGCGGAGGGAGATTGGGCTGATTTATCAGTTTTATAATTTGATTCCGGTTCTGGATGTGGAGGAGAATATGACGCTTCCGGTGCTGATGGATGGCCGGGAGGTGAATGAGAAGAGGCTTAAGGAGCTTCTTCATACGCTGAACCTGGAGGGGAGGAAGAGGCATCTTCCCAATCAGCTTTCCGGGGGACAGCAGCAGAGGGTATCCATTGGGCGGGCCCTTATGAATGCTCCGGCCATTGTGCTGGCGGATGAGCCTACAGGGAATCTGGATTCCAAGAACAGTCAGGAGATTATGGAGCTTTTAAAGCTGTCGAATCAGAAGTATGGGCAGACCCTTGTGGTGATTACCCATGATGAGAACCTGGCTTTGCAGGCGGATCGGATTATTTCCATTGAGGATGGAAAGATTGCAAGAGATGAGGTGATCCGCAGATGAATGTGTTTACACGGACCACCATTAAGACCTTGAAGAAAAATAAAATGCGTACTTTGGTGACGATTATCGGGATTATTCTGGCTGCGGCTATGCTGACGGCCGTTACAACTTTTATTTCAAGTTTGCAGCATTATATGATTGAATCGGTTATTTTGCAGGCAGGGAACTGGCATGGGGCTGTCTATGAGCTTTCCGGGCAGCAGGCTGGGGAGATCCGAAAGTCGGATGAGGTGGAGGAGTCGGAGACGTTTCAGGAGATCGGTTATGCCGTGCTTCCTGGTGTGAAAGAGGAGGAGATGAGTACAAGGCGTGCTCCTTATCTTTTTGTTCTGGGGATGGAAGCGGATCAAAGTCTTTTGCCCCTCCGGCTCCGGACGGGGCGTATGCCGGAGAATGGCAGTGAGCTTGTGGTAAGTTCTACGGCTATGAGTATCGGAAAGGCGGATATTGCTCTGGGGGATACTCTGACTTTGGAGATTGGCAGACGTTTTACCACAGATGAGGAGCACGGCGAGCTTACTCTGTATAATCCCATCATCCGAGAGGAAGTGGAGGAAGGGAGCCTTGAGGCCCCCATGTTGGCGGAGGAACTGGTTCCGGAGATGACACGCACTTATACGGTGGTGGGGATTGTGGAGAGTCCGGGATTTTTGGATTCCAACAGTTCAGCTTATTATGCCATTACCATTAGGGATAAAAATCCTTTGGAGGGCAGCCGTTTTGCCTGCTATTACAGGTTGCACAAGTCTTCGGATATTTATCGGTTTACGGATGAGCATATGGCGGGGAGCTCCTATGCTACCTACAATTCGGAGCTGCTTCGCTATCAGGGGACTTCTTCCAACCGGCCTTTTATGCAGATGCTTTATGGATTGGCGGCGATTTTGATTCTTCTTATTATGACAGGGGGGATTTCCCTGGTTTATAATTCCTTTGCGATCTCTGTCAGTGACCGTACCAGGCAGTTTGGGATTCTGGCTTCTGCCGGCGCAACGCCTAAGCAGCTTCGGGGCATGGTGTTAAGGGAGGCTCTTCTGGTGAGCGCTGTGGGGATTCCGGTTGGAATTGTAAGCGGCATTGGCGGGATTGGAGTTACCCTGCATTTTACGGGAAATGCCTTTTATTATATCTATGCTTCGGCAGGGAAGATGCATCTTCATGTGTCCTGGCCGGCAGTGGTCATCGCCGGGGCTACGGCTCTTATGACGGTACTGATTTCCGCATGGATTCCCTCCAGGCGTGCGGCTAAGGTGTCGCCTATGGAGGCTATTCGCCAGTCAGGGGATATTCGGGTGCCGAAGAAAGTTGCAAGGAAGGGAAAGCTTGCTTACCGTTTCTTCGGATTGGAGGGAATGATTGCGGGGAAGCATTTTTCCAGGAGTAAAAGGCAGTATCGAACTACGATTTTTTCCCTGTTTATCAGCATTGTGCTGTTTATTTCCGCAAGCTCTTTTTCAACTTATTTGAAAAGCAGTGTCGGTACGGTACAGAGTACGCCGGAATATGATATTTCCGTGTATATTGAGGAAGGTGAAAATAAAGGGGAGGCGAAAAGGCTCCTGGAGGAGACGGGGAATATAAGCGGTGTCGACAGGGTGCTCTATGTAGGGGGCAGCAATATGGACGTATATCTTGATCCCGAACAGGTGACAGAGGACTACCGGGAAATTTTGAATGATGATATGGCAGGATACGGAAATATGGAAGGGCACCGTCAGGAGGATGGCAGGCTTGTGCTTTATGATTCCCGGATTCTGGTTTTGACGGATGGAGATTATGAGGAGTATGTGAAGGAGCTGGGGCTTTCAAAGGAGGAATATCCGGTTTTAGGGGACTCCAAGGTGATTGCGCTGAATCAGCTCCAGGGATATATTTCAGAGCAGCAGCGTTACCGGCTTTTTGACATCTTAAAGGCTCCGGGACAGGAGATTGAGATGATGCTCACGGATTACGAGGCGCTTACAAAAGCTCAGGAGAGAACGGGGATGGACCAGAAGCGGGAGGACTTCCAGATTCCCGTGAATGTGACCGTAGGAGTATTTGCCGAGAGAGCGCCTATGAATCTCTATGGGGAATGGGGCGGAGGCTTTTCCGTTATTCTTTCAGAGAGTATGTTTGACAGCCTGGTTGGATCGAATGCGCTTGATCTGAGAAGCATACAGCTTTATATTCAGGCGGAGAATCACCAGCAAGTGGCGGAGCGTCTGGAGGAGCTTTCTCTCGATGGCAGCTTTGACAGCTATTTCTTTGTGATGAATGAGGCGGAGGGCCGCCAGACACGGAAGAATCTGATGATGACTATGGATGTGTTTAGCTATGGGTTTATTACTTTGATTTCCCTGATTGCGGTGGCCAATGTGTTTAATACCATTTCTACGGGCGTGCTGCTTCGGAGAAAGGAGTTTGCGGTTCTAAGCTCCGTGGGTATGACGCCCGGGGGACTTCGGCGAATGCTGAATTATGAATGTGTCCTGTATGGGTGCAAGGCGCTTCTCTATGGGCTTCCGGTGTCGATCTTTGTTACCTGGCAGATTTACAGGGTGGTGGAGAGAAGTATGGATACGGGGTTTTATGTTCCGGTGACTAGTATTCTGATTGCGGTTTGCAGTGTGTTTCTGGTGGTGTTTGCTACCATGATGTATGCCAGGAATCGGATTAAGGGGGAGAATATTATTGACAGTATCAGGCAAGAGAGTTTGTAGGGAGATTCCTTCTCTGGTGGGCAGTGAGCCAAGAAGAGGGGAGAAATAGTTTACTTGACAGCCTGACAACAGAAAAAGGGGCTGTCGGGAAATAAGACATCAGCCATTTCTATACCCTGTGTTCGGACGGTTTGTGTACATTCTGTCTGATATGTACGGACATTAAAAAGCAATATCCGTACAGAGCAGACAGCCTGTACACAAACAGCCGGACACTGGGTATCAGAAAAGTCTTCTGTCTTATTTCCCGACAGCCCCCTTTTTCATATATTATGGTACGCTTTGTAACCATTCAGTACAGACAGAAGCCCAGTTTGCAAGGCGAATCTCACAGAATATGTTTTTTCAACAGCGAAATAACTTCATCAAGATTAATCGGCTTGGCGGTATGTGCGTTCATTCCGCAGGCCAGACAGTGCTGGACATCTTCTGAGAAGGCATCTGCCGTCATAGCAATAATTGGAATGGTTTTGGCGTCCGGACGATCCAGACTGCGAATTGCTTCCGTGGCTTCGTAGCCATTCATAACAGGCATCCGCACATCCATAAGAATTGCGCTGTAATATCCCGGTTCGGATGCCTGGAATTTTTCCAGACAGAGTTGTCCGTTCTCGGCCCAGTCTAACTGCAAACCGGCGTCAGACAATAATTCATCCAGAATCTCCCAGTTTAATTCATTATCCTCTGCAGCCAGCAGATGATATCCTGCTAAATCTATATCTTTGTCTTCCTCATCCTCATCGGTTTCCAAATTCATATATTTCTTTAATCCGTGGAATAGCGTGGATTTGAACAGGGGCTTTGCAATAAAACCATTGATTCCGGCGTCTCTCGCTTCTCCTTCAAAGTCATCCCAGTCATAGGCGGAGATCAGGATAATCGGCATATCTTCACCGACGATTTTTCGAATCTGCCGGGCAACCATAAGGCCGTCCATACCCGGAAGCTTCCAATCCAGCAGAATAATCTGATAATCAGTCCTTGTCTGATGATGCTTGCGAACCATCTCCAGGGCCGTTTCTCCGCTCAGAGTCCAGTCGGCTTGAATGCCGATAGATTTTAGGGCATCCACTGCCGTACGGCACAGGGTTTCATCGTCATCAACCACAAGCATCATCCATGGGGGAAGAACCATGTCAATATCCTGTATATCAGCCTTTTCCAGATCCAGAATTACATGAATTTCGGTTCCCTTATTTGGTTCGCTCTCTACAGTTATGGTTCCGTCCATGGTATCTATGATATATTTTGTGATTGCCATGCCAAGGCCTGCGCCTTCTGTCTTCTGTACCCGCTTGCTGTCGGCCCTTGAATAAGAATCGAAAATATGTTCGAGAAAATCCGGCGCCATGCCGATTCCATTGTCTTTTACCTTAATATGAGTACGGATATATTCACTGCCTTTGGGATCCGGGGCATCTTCCTGGAATAAGGACAGTTGTATTGTGCCGCCTTCCTGTGTATATTTCACTGCGTTGGACAGCATGTTCAGCAGGACTTGATTTAAGCGGACACTGTCGCAGTACACATCCTCTGCCACAATATTATCAATATGGACATTAAAATTCTGGTTTTTGGCTTTGACCTGTGTCTGTACAATGCTGACAATTCCCTCCACCACTTCCCGCAGGGAGATCTGTTCCTCTGTCAGAGTCATTTTTCCGCTCTCGATTTTTGACATATCCAGCACATCATTAATAAGTCCAAGAAGATGCTTGCCGGAGAGAGCAATTTTTTTCAGACAGTTTTGCACCTGATCCATATCGTCAATATGTGCCGTGGCAATTGCCGTCATACCTACGATTGCATTCATAGGCGTACGAATGTCATGACTCATATTGGAAAGAAAGGTGCTTTTTGCTTTTGTGGCAGCCAGGGCGTCCTGACGGGCTTCCTCCAGATCTTTAAGCTGCTGGCGGGTCATACGAAAATAGACATAAAATATAGCAATAAGTACGATAATAATAAATGCTGTTACAAGCAATGTGGCAGCTGTTCGCTGCCGATCCAGTGACTCTACCGTTTCATTCAGGACACCGAAAGGAAGTATAGTCACCAGATGCCATTCTGAGTAGGGCAGCGGGGTACAATAGATCTGCTGGCTGCTTCCGCTAAGGCTTAATATGGCAGAAAAAATTTCCCTTTTTTCCATGGCAGAAGTAAGATTTTGAATATAAGTGCTTATTTGCTGGCGGTCATTACTTGAATACCGCTCATACATACTGCTGAAATAATCCGTATATTCATCTGCCATATCGCTTACGATAAAGCTGCCGTCTTTTCGGATAATATGGGAATATACAATGGCATTTTCTTCGTCTGTGCCCAGCATGGTACTGATGTACTCTATGGGAACAGCCGTCACCATAGCCATACTTGTTCCTCCGTCTGCCATGGGATAATTTGCTTTGACACCGAATATAACCACACCATTGCCCATGCTGTCCATGCCCACGGCAACCTTTTTTTCACCAAGCATTAAGGATTCAAAGAAGGGCTCCGGATCCACAAGCTCGATGGGATCACCGGAAAGCATCTGCAGGGAGCCGTCCTCCGAACAGAGAGCCAGATAATTAAAGCCCCTGATACGGATTCGGTAGATTAGCTCTTCATACAGATCATCCGTCTCAGCGGGAACTACTTCCGTTACGGCTTCCACCTGTTCCAGCTTTAAGTCGATTAGCGTTCGGAAATGTGCGATTATATGATCATTGATACCCGCCATATAGAGGTCACCCACTTGATTGATGGATTCCTCGCTTATTCTGCTCATGTAGTGTCCAAGATATGTAAATGCCGTTATGCTGATTACCAGAAGCAGGACAAAACTCCCGATTAAAAAATATGTTGTGAGGTTCTTTTTCTTGCTTTTCATATCCATGTGAATCTTTTCCCTTTCTGATCGGCTTGCTTTTAGGCAAATATAAATAAATCATCAGTATTATTAAGGTAAAATCCTTTTTGCGTTTATATTATTAGAATTATATCAGATTATGGGATAGAATTCTAGTGGTTCGTTGCTGTATTTTATTTTACAGTTAAAGAAAAGAGTAGTATAATAGCAATATACAGAAATTGTGCAGGAAATATATATGCTGAATGTTATTGAGAGAAGGGAATGCAATGAAAAAATGGAAGTATAGATTAAAAAAAGGACTGGCGTTGATACTTTTGGCAGCGGTGATTGAAAGCAGTACAGAGACAGGGACGCTGCATGCGTGGGCCGGAGCACAGAATGGCGGTTTGGCAGCGGATGAGGACTTTGCTGAAACAATTCTATTGGAAGAAGAACTGCCGGATCAGGATGAACTGCTGGAAGGGTATCTGTATCAGAGGGCTTATGAGGAGCTGGACCAGGAAACGGCGTTCTATGGGAACCTGGGTGCAGCAAGGCTGACGGGGGATGAAAAGGCTATTTATGAGGCGCTGAAAGTCCATGCAGAAGAGATTGCGGCAGGGAGGAAGATTTCCTCGGAAGTTACAGTGAGCGGTTTTGCATCACTTAAAAGCTCACAGGTGGAAGAAGCGGTAAGAAAGGTTATATCATATCTATTAATGGACTGTCCCTATGATTTGTACTGGTATGACAAAACGGCCGGATATAAAATCACATGGGGGCCGAAGAATAACGATGCCCTAGCTGAATATATAACCTTTTCCTTAAAGGTTGCTATGGACTATCAAGGAGCTGACAGCTATACGGTAGATCGTTCAAAGACAGGGGCTGTGGATAAAGCAGTAAATACGGCACAGAGTATTGTCAAGAAATATGAGAATCAGTCAGATTATAATAAGCTGAAGGCTTACCTGAAAGAAATCTGCGACAGGGCTGCTTACAATACAAATGCAACGGTAAGCGCCACCCCCTATGGCAATCCTTGGCAGTTAATATGGGTATTTGACGACAATTCAAATACCAATGTGGTATGCGAGGGCTATTCCAAGGCATTTCAGTATCTGTGTGATCTGTCCTTTTTCAGCAATGCAGCCTGCTATACAGTTACCGGAACAATGGACGGCGGCAAAGGCGCCGGCAGCCATATGTGGAATATTGTGACACTGAACGGCAAAAGTTATCTGGTAGATGTGACGAACTGTGATACGGGGACAATCGGAGCATCCGATAAATTGTTTTTGACCGGTACAGATGGCTCCATAGAGAATGGATATACATTTTCTATCAATAATAGGAAAATCAGCTACAAATACAGTGGGGATCAGCAGGGACTGCTGGGAGATGTACTTAAGCTGGCCGAAAAGCCGTATGAGGAGGACCCGTCTCAGGAATTGAAGATTCAAGCGCCCACAGCAGGAGATGTGACCTTTGGCGATGCGGTAAGCGAAAACATCCTTCGGGGCGGCTCTGCGGAAAATGCAGGCAATCAGAGAGTGCAGGGTAAATTTAAGTGGTCAGATGAAGTGACTTCTTACGGAACTGTCGGAAAAAATTCATTAAAAGCAGTATTTATCCCGGATGACTCTCAATATAATGCTGTAAATGTTTTGGTGGAGGTAACGGTAAAAAAGAAATCGATCACAGTCAAAGCAGATCCTCAGAGTAAAGCTTATGGTCAGCCGGATCCGGAATTAACCTATACAGCGCAGGGAGTTGTTGAGGGCTGTCCGTTAGCGGGCGCTCTGGAGCGTCAGAACGGTGAGAGCGTCGGAAGCTACAGCATCCTGCAGGGAGGACTTACAGAGCAGGAAAATCCCAATTATACCATTGCATTTACAGGTAATACACTGGAGATTTCTGCCGGGGACTGCATTGTGGCTGTAAATGAAAAGCAGAATATTCGTCCGGGAACGGGAGACTTTATTGAACCGAAGTTTACGGATGCGGAGGGAAACAGTGTTGAGGGAACGCTCACTTACACCTATAATAACAGAACATATACTACTTATGAAGCGTTGAAGACAGAGCTTGCAAAGCTGCCGGAGGACAGAAGCGGAACAATTTCCTATGCCTTTCAGCCAAAGAACAGCGATTACAATGCAAAGAATGGTACAATCGAGTTCACGGTGAAGTTGATTGAGTTTTTGGTGGGCAGCGCTCCGGCCGCAATCGATAATGCAGTGACTATCAAAAATGATGCGGTTTATGGCGACTCCTGGGCGGATATTGTAAAGATTGGAAATATTACTACAAAAGTGGGCAGCAGTACGGATAGTACCCCGGGACATTTTACACTGAGTAAGAGCGGCATGCCTGAGGCTGGGATGGGACAGAGCTTTCAGGTTCTTTACAATGGCACAATAGACGGAAAAGAGTATGCGAATGAGATTGTCTGTTCCGGCAGCGTGGATGTGAAAAAGCGCACCGTTATCGTGGAGGCCGGAAGCTGTAAGATCAGTAAGGTTTATGATAAGACGCGGGCTCCGGGAACAGCAGTAGGTGATCTTGCGCTCCGGAATATCGTGGTGGGTGACGAAGGAACTTTGGACATTACAGTAACCCCTGCGGCCTATGGGGATCCCAATGTAAGCGGTCAGGATAAAGTAACGGCAACGCTTGAACTGGATGGTTTAGGAGCTAAGAATTATGAGCTGGGCAGCAATAGCCTGGAGATTCCGGGTGAGATAACGCCGAAAGCCATTACTCCAACGGTGAGTGTTTCCGGAAGCTACAGTTATACAGGCAGCGCTGTCACCCCTGCATTGACCGTGGCGGACGGTTCGGACGTTCTGGCACAGTCAGATTATGACATGGTGCTCAGCAATAACAGAGGCGTCGGAACAGCGAAGGTGTCTGTTAAGCCGAAAAACGGGGGCAACTACACATGGAGCCCTGCTGTGGAGGCTTCTTTTGTTATTGATAAAGGAAGCTATGCAGGAACAAAAAACATGTCTGTATCGGCAAAATGCGGTTCATCTGCCTCCTTTAGTGTATCATCCCTGTTTCCGGCCGGCTATAAGCTTGGAACCATCCGTGTAGAGGATCGGGATCAGATCTTTACAAGTACGCCAACGCTGAGCGGCGCTAATATATCCTACAGCATGGTGAATGACAATGCAAAAGCGGGAAAGACAGCGGTAATCACCATACCAATAACAGAATCAACAGATTATCAGGCTTTTGATGTGACAGTTACAATAACGGCATTGTCGGCGGATCAGAATTCAGGTTCAGGAAGCAACAACAGCAATAACAGCAACAGCAGCAATAATAATAACAATAATAATAACAATAATAATTCATCTTCAGGCTCCGGGGGAAGTGCAAACGGTTCAGATAATGTACAGTACAGCCTGTCAATGGAAACAGGAATCGCTCAGGTACCCCAGACGTTCAGTGATATTGAAAGTCTGAATACAGCAGCAAAAATTGAAGCCCAGATAAAGCAGGAGCTCCAGAAGAAAGCGGCAGGCGTTACTCAGGAACGGATTGCGGTTTATGATGTTACTCTTATGGTAAACATCAATAATGCCGGATGGAAGACGGCGGATAAGGATAATTTCCCAAAGGATGGCTTAACTGTGACCATTCCTTATCCCAGCGGGACAGACCGAAATAAACATGATTTTATTGTGAGCCATATGTTTACGGAAGAGATGAACGGACATAAGCCAGGAGAGATTGAATACCCTTCGGTGACAAAGACCGCAGACGGACTGCAGTTTAAGGTTAACGGTCTGTCCCCGGTTTCAGTTGGATGGGCAGAGACAGGAAAACTGAATACGGCAAGCACGGGTACAGGCGTCAATAGCCCCAAGACAGCCGATGCAAGCCCTGTTTTAGCATATCTGCTGCTGATGTTTTTGTCTGCGGGTATGTTTGGGTATCTGTGTGCTGCCGGGTACAGAAGGAAGTATAGATAAACAATTACAAGATTGAGTTTAAATTTAAGGAATCAGCCTTGTGAAAAATCACCATTTTCATAGGGCTGATTTCTGGATATTTGCAGAAAGTTAAAAGAAGATGCCTCTGCATATATTTTATATTGAAGGCAAGAGCGTGTATTATAAAAATTTAAGAATTGTTTTACACTTCTTTCATTGATTCGCAGGTTTCTAAGTGATACACTGCCTTTTAGTCAAATATGCATATTTAGCCCGTTGTTTGCAAAAATAAATGAGAAGATATTAATTTCTGTTTACAAAAAGGAGAAAATCCGTGAAGGAAGTAAAAAATCCCAAAAAACCATTTCTGTATTACTATGTGATTGTCTTGTTGGTAATGATTCTGCTGAATACACTGTTTATTCCAAAGGCGCTGTCCCCCAAGGTAACTCAGGTAGGCTATGATACTTTCCTGAATATGATTGATGCAAAGCAGATCAAAGAGGTTCAGGTGGAGGATAATCAGATTATCTTTTCAGATACGGCAGAATCTACCAACTATTATAAAACGGGTATTTTTAATGATCCCAATCTGGTAGACCGTCTTCATGAGGCCGGAGCGGTATTTGGAACAGAGATTGTGGAGGGGCCTTCTCCCTTGATGTCTTTTTTGGTTTCCCTGCTTCCCTTTATCATCATGATTGTCATCGGACAGCTTTTGATGCGCAGTTTCACAAAGCGTATGGGCGGTCCTATGGGCAATGCCATGACCTTTGGGAAGAGCAATGCCAAGATTTATGTGGAATCCACTACCGGAATCAAATTTACGGATGTAGCCGGGGAGGATGAGGCCAAGGAGATTCTTACGGAGATCGTGGATTTTCTGCATAATCCGGAAAAATATGCGGAGATCGGCGCTTCTATGCCCAAGGGAGCCTTGTTGGCAGGCCCTCCAGGTACGGGTAAGACTTTACTTGCAAAGGCGGTGGCAGGAGAGGCAGAGGTTCCTTTCTTCTCTATCTCCGGTTCGGAATTTGTGGAAATGTTCGTGGGTATGGGTGCGGCTAAGGTTCGGGATCTGTTTAAGCAGGCCAATGAGAAAGCGCCCTGTATTGTGTTTATTGATGAGATTGATACCATCGGAAAGAAGCGTGACGGCGGCGGAATGGGAGGCAATGACGAGAGGGAGCAGACCTTAAATCAGCTTCTGACGGAGATGGACGGTTTTGACGGGCGCAAAGGTGTTATTATCCTGGCAGCTACCAACCGTCCGGAATCCTTGGATCCGGCGCTCCTTCGTCCGGGGCGGTTTGACCGGAGAGTGCCTGTGGAGCTTCCGGATCTGAAAGGACGGGAGGATATCTTAAAGGTGCATGCTAAGAAAATTAAGCTTGCGGAGGATGTGGATTTCAATGCCATTGCCCGTGCCGCAGCAGGAGCCTCCGGTGCGGAGCTTGCCAATATGATCAATGAGGGGGCTCTTCGGGCTGTGCGCCAGGGAAGAAAGTATGTGATTCAGAGTGATTTGGAGGAGAGCGTTGAGGTGGTTATTGCAGGCTACCAGAAGAAAAATAAGGTGCTCTCTGACAAGGAGAAGCTGATTGTGTCCTATCATGAAGTGGGACATGCTCTTGTGGCGGCTTTGCAGAATCATTCTGCTCCCGTGCACAAGATTACCATTATTCCCCGAACTTCTGGTGCCCTGGGCTATACCATGCAGGTGGAAGAGGGGGAACATAACCTGATGACAAGGGAAGAGCTGGAGAATAAGATTGCCACCTACACAGGCGGACGGGTAGCAGAAGAGCTGATTTTCCATTCTATTACCACGGGAGCCTCCAATGATATCGAGCAGGCCACCAAGCTTGCAAGAGCCATGGTTGCACGGTTTGGCATGACAGAGGAATTTGACATGGTGGCCATGGAGACAGTGAACAATCAATATCTGGGAGGGGATACCTCTCTGGCCTGCTCCAACGAGACGGCTGCGCTGATTGATAAGAAAGTGGTGGAGATTGTTAAGGAGCAGCATGAAAAGGCAGGGAAGCTTCTGACTGAGAATCTCTCCAAGCTCCATGAGATTGCAAAGTTCCTTTATGAGAAAGAGACCATTACCGGGGAAGAGTTTATGGAGATTTTGGAGACGGAGCCGAAATTTGCAGTAGCAATGGAAGCGCAGGAATAGCTTTATTTGTGATGGTTGGCCAATGAAGCCCATGTGGATTTGCTTTAAAAACAGCGTGTCATGTTTAGTAAAAAACAGGACACGCTGTTTAAAATTAATCGTTATTTTTCACTATGTGGTTCAATGCAATGAAAGAAATCACACCATCTTCGAGATGGACTTCGTTTGTTAAAATGTGTTCTTTATATGTATTTCTACAAGTAGTAACCCGTGGGATTTGCTGTGGTTAGGCGCTACTCCTGAGGTACGGGCTCCTGGGGGTTCTCATCCGGAACCGCTTCTTGCGGCACAGGTTCTGGTATCACTTCCTCAGGTGCCGGTTCCGGTACGGCTTCTTCCGGAGCGGCGGCCTCCTGATTGTTGGGATCTTCCGGCAGCATTACCTCCGGAACGGATTCTGTCCCCGGAAGATAGTAGCAAATAACAGGCGTACCCTTTTCTATATATCCATAAATTTCTTTTGCGGCGGAATAGGGCAGGTTGATACAGCCATGAGAGCCGTTGGTGATATAAATGTTTCCGCCGAATTGTTTCCGCCAGGTGGCGTCATGCATGCCGATATTATTGTTAAAGGGCATCCAGAAAGAGACTGGTGTCCGATAGGTTTCACCTGTGAGAGTTGCGTCTCGCTGCTTATAGGTCAGCCCGTAGATTCCGCCTGGCGTACTGTAGCCCCGGATGACGCTTCCGGATACAAAATCAGATTCCAGAATCTTCTGCCCATCCTTATAGAGAAACAGGTGTTGGGCGGTAAGGTTAATCTCTACATAGGTATCACCGTAATCCGGAGTATCGTAGGAGGCTGCAGTCTGCCGATAAACAGGAGTCCGCTCTCCGCTTTCTCCTTTTTTAATCATCTCGGTTAATTCGATGTTTTCCTGTTCCGTGTCCATCCACCAGCCATAGTCGCCGTTTTTAATTGTAATTTCCGTTCCATAGCTGGTTTTGAAGGTTCGGGGATGGAAAATCGTATCGTATTTTTTACGGAGGGAGGAGACATATTCCTCCACCTTGGTTTCATCGAGGGTTATCTGGGAGCCGTCTATGTCAAGCCAGCCGCTGATTGTGCTGCCGTCCAGTACCTCTGTCTGTTCTCCGAACGTGTAAGTAATGGTGGTTTCTGCGTAGCTTTGAAGCTTGGCAAAGGTTGCCTGCAGTTCTTCATTTTCCACGGTAACACTTGGCTCTTCATAACAGCCGGATTCATCCAGATTAACTTCCTTGGCCAGTTCATCTACAGCGGCCTGAATTGCTTCCTGTGTTTTTCTTAGATTCAACTGATTTCCCTGAATCTCATCTACCATTTGGAATCCGTTTTCGGGATCGTAGTCTGTTATGTAGGCATCTTCCGGTGCAGTGACAAAGTCCTTGTCAAATCCGCTTAGATTCTGAATCTCCGCTTTAAGGGAAGCTTCATCATAGGTTATGAGATTCTCGATCTCATGGATCTGCCCCTGATTCAGAAACCACAGCCAGTTGTTCTGGGCCTGAAGGATTTTCTGAAATGGTTCCGTAGAAGAGTAGGAAAGTCCTATATCTTTTCCGGGTATTTCTTCTTCCAGATAAGTTCCGTCAGCTTGGCGCTGCACGACTTGAAGAGTATATTCCTGTATCTGTGATTCCAGATCCGAAACAGACATTTTTGATACGTCTATCTCGTCAATTACCATCCCGTTAACAAAATGGTTTTGATAGTAGAAGACACCGGCCATATAAGCTGCCAATATGCAAAGGGCCGGTATGCATATAAGCAGTGGTAAAGTGAGCGAACGTTTTTTGGGTTCTTCAAGAACCGATTCAATAGCTTCTTCCGGTTCAATAGGATTATTTGACTGCTCAATTTCTTCATTTTGTTTTAATTCTGTGTTCATAAGCCTGTTTGTCCTTTAAAAATTCTTCTATATCATAGTATACAGATTTTTTCGAAAAAGACAACTAAAAGCTCTGGCATAAAAAACGTCTTGTAAACAGGAAGGCTTTATTATATAATGAGCGTTAACGAGAAAAACATGCTTGCAGATTTAGTAAGCAGCGAACGGCGGGCAAGGCCGTTTTACGTCTGTGCTGTAATAAGCGTTAGCGAGAAGGGCATGTTTGCAGAAATGAAAAACAAGGGAGTGAAAGAGAATGGGAAAGGTTCGAACAAGATTTGCGCCAAGCCCCACAGGAAGAATGCATGTGGGAAATTTAAGAACGGCGCTGTACGCATATTTGATTGCAAAGCATGAGGGAGGAGATTTTCTTCTCCGCATTGAGGATACGGATCAGGAGCGTCTGGTAGAAGGAGCGGTGGATATCATTTACCGCACTTTGGAAAAGGCAGGACTTAAGCATGACGAAGGCCCGGACAAGGATGGGGGCGTGGGTCCCTATGTCCAGAGTGAGCGGCAGGCTTCCGGAATTTATTTGGAATACGCCAAGAAGCTGATTGACAAGGGAGAAGCTTACTATTGCTTCTGTGACAAGGAGCGTCTGGAGTCCCTGAAGACGGAAGTGGCAGGCAAGGAGATTGTCATTTATGACAAGCACTGTCTGTCTTTAAGCAAAGAGGAAGTGGAGGAAAAGCTGGCAGCGGGCATTCCCTATGTGATCCGTCAGAATAATCCTACGGAGGGTAAGACTGTATTTCAGGATGACATCTATGGTGAAATCAGCGTGGATAATGCAGAGCTGGACGATATGATTCTTATTAAGTCTGACGGATATCCCACCTACAATTTTGCCAATGTGGTGGACGATCATCTTATGGGGATCACGCATGTAGTGCGGGGAAATGAGTATCTGTCCTCATCCCCGAAGTATAACCGGCTTTATGAGGCATTTGGCTGGGAGGTTCCTACTTATGTTCATTGTCCGCTGATTACGGATGAGGAGCATAAGAAGCTGTCCAAGCGCTGCGGCCATTCCTCCTTTGAGGATCTTTTGGAGCAGGGATTTCTGCCGGAGGCGATTATTAATTTTGTTGCCCTCCTTGGGTGGAGCCCGGAGGAGGACCGGGAGATCTACAGCTTACAGGAGCTGATAGAGATTTTTGATTACCATCATATGAGCAAGGCGCCCTCGGTATTTGACTTTACCAAGCTGAAATGGATGAACGGTGAGTACATTAAGGCTATGGATTTTGATGCCTTTTATGAGATGGCGCTGCCTTATTTGAAGGAGGCGCTTACCAAAGACTATGATCTGAAAAAGATTGCGGAGATGGTAAAGACAAGGATTGAGGTGTTCCCGGATATTCCGTCTCTGATTGATTTCTTTGAGGAGCTTCCGGAGTATGATACGGCTATGTATGCTCATAAGAAGATGAAGACGACACCGGAGACCTCTCTTGAGGTGCTGCGTGAGCTTTTGCCTGTTTTGGAGGAGCAGGAGGATTACAGCAACGATGCTCTGTATGCATTGCTTCTTGACTATGTGGGAAAGAAGGGGTGCAAGAATGGGTATGTGCTCTGGCCGGTGCGTACGGCCGTGTCCGGCAAGCAGATGACGCCCTGCGGCGCTACGGAGATGATGGAGATTGTAGGGAAGGAAGAATCCTTAAAAAGAATCCGCAAGGCCATTGAGATGCTGGAAAAGGACATTCTATGAATCAATTATCAAATGCACAGCGGCGGGCTGTCACCCATGTGGACGGCCCCTTGCTGGTTCTGGCCGGGCCGGGAAGCGGAAAGACTACCGTAATTACCCGGAGAACCCGGTATCTTATTGAGGACTGTAAGATAAAGCCCTCCCAAATCCTGGTAATAACTTTTACAAGAGCGGCAGCAAGAGAGATGCGTGAGCGTTTTCTGCGCCAGACAAAAAATGATGGAACGGCTGTGTCCTTTGGAACCTTTCATGCGGTCTTTTTTCAGATCCTGAAGCTGGCTTATGGCTATGGGGCAGAAAATATTCTTAAGGAGGAGCAGAAGTACCAGTTTCTTCGGGACAGTATTCGCAAAGCGAAGCTGGAACTGGATGACGAGGCGGAATTTCTTTCTGATGTGGCGGCAGAAATCAGCCGGGTGAAAAATGAGAGGAGCGATCTGAATACCTATCAGGCATCTACCTGCAATTCGGCTGTTTTCAAGGGGATTTACAATGATTATGATAACCGCCTGCGCCGGAGCAATCTCATTGACTATGATGATATGCTGGTGTACTGCTATGAATTATTAAAGGAACGGCCGGATATTCTTGGGGCATGGCAGAGGAAATATCAGTATATTCTGGTGGATGAATTTCAGGATATCAATCAGCTTCAATATGATATTGTGCGGCTCCTTGCGGCGCCGGAGGATAATCTCTTTATTGTGGGGGATGATGATCAGTCTATTTACCGTTTTCGGGGAGCAAAGCCCCGGATTATGCTGAATTTTGAGAAAGATTACCCGAAAGCAGAACGTGTGGTGCTGGATACCAATTACCGCTCTACGCCGGAGATTGTTAAGGGTGCAGGAAAGGTGATAGGCCACAATCAGGAGCGATTTCCCAAGGAGATTCATGCGGCGAAAGATACGGGCTTTCAGATCCTCACGCATGATTTTCCTACCCAGGAGGAAGAAAATGCCTGTATTGTGGATAAGATCCGCACTTATGCGGATAAGGGCGGTGCTTACTCGGATATTGCGGTGCTTTTCCGCACCAATACCCAGCCAAGGCATCTGGTGGAGGAACTGATGTCCGCAGGGATTCCGTTCCGGATGCGTGATCGGCTGCCGAATATATATGATCATTGGATTGCGAAAGATGTTTTTACATATGTGCGTATGGCTTTTGGCAGCAGGAAGCGCAGTGATTTTCTGCAGATTATGAACCGGCCCAAGCGTTACATCGGACGGGAGTGTCTGGAGGAGGAAGAGATTGCCTGGGAGGTGCTTTTGTGCTGTTACGAGGACAAGCCCTGGGTCTGTGAACGGATTGAGAAATTTCAGTCGGACTTGAAAATGATTGAGCGGTTGAGTCCTTTTGGCGCTCTTCATTATATTCGGAATATTGTGGGCTATGAGGAGTATCTTAAAGAATATGCGGAATATCGTAACCGAAAACCGGAAGATCTTTTGGAGGTTTTGGATGAGCTGCAGGCTCTTTCCAAGGGATTTAAGACCTTTGAGGAATGGTTTGGGCATATTGAAGATTATAGAAAGGAGCAGGAGCGCCAGTCAAAAGAGCAGGAGAAGGAGAGCAACAGCGTGTCGCTGGCTACCATGCACAGCAGCAAGGGGCTGGAGTATCGAATTGTATTTATTCCGGATGCCAATGAGAAGGTGACACCTCATAAAAGGGCTTTTTTGGAAGCAGATATTGAAGAAGAGCGGCGGCTCTTTTATGTGGCTATGACAAGGGCGAAAGAGCTTTTGTATATTTTTTCAGTGAAAAAGCTTTTTAACCGGAGGGCGGAACGGTCACGTTTTTTGGAGGAATTGCTGGAAGAAGAGCATATCACTTGTTGAATCAGCAGTCCAAACTTGTTATACTAAAATAACAGACGGGCTGCTTTTTTGTCTTTGAGGGGAAATAGGTTTTTATTGGTTAGGATAAGCTGACGGTTATTTTTCAAGATATATGGATACTTAAGAGAGAAATGGGGGAATAGGGAATGTTTTTTGCTTCATTGACAGAATGGACCTTTCATAATGTGCTGATGCGGATGATAACTGCCTTGGTTTTGGGCGGACTTATCGGCATTGACCGTGGAGCCAAAAAAAGAGGCGGAGGTGCAAAGACGGATGCGGCAGTCTGCATGGGAGCCGCTATGGTGATGATGACGGCTCAATATATGGATCTTCAATTTCCGGGAGCAACGGACATTTCACGAATGGCCGCTCAGGTGGTGAGCGGTGTGGGATTTCTGGGGGCAGGCTCTATCATTGTATCCGGCCGGCAGGTGAAAGGACTTACCTCAGCGGCCAGTATCTGGATCTGTGCCTGTGTGGGTCTGGCAGCGGGGATTGGCTTTGTGGACGGAGCTGTTTTGGTGACAATAGTTCTTCTTGTGGGGCTTCATATTCTGCCTTTTATTGAGGAGAAGGTTTATCTCTATTCAAGATACGCACGCTTGTATGTGGAAGCGTCGGAGAACCGGACCGCTTCCGTTCTTTTGCATAAGCTTAAGGAGGATGGCTGTAAGGTTGATATGTATGACGTGGATAAGCCAAAGGTTGGAGGGGATTCTTTTACCATACGGATGACCATTTATATTCCTTACAGAGTAGATAAACAAGAGTATTTGAGGAAGCTGTCAGAGACTGATGGCGTGATGTTTGTGGACGTGATATAGTCAATGCCCTTTCTCTTTTTCCAGCTCCACCAAAATAATATCCGGTCCAATCTGCTTGATTTTGCACCAGGGAATCTCGTATTCACAGTCTTTTCCCAGAAGCCCCCAGAGTTTTTCGTTGCTGGAGGTTACAAGGGCCTGGATACATCCGTTTTTGGGATCAAACACCAGATCCGTTACACAGCCTAAGCGCTTACAGTCACAGATATTGATAACATCTTTTTCTCTCAATTCACAGAAGGTCATGGGAAGCTCCATTGGAGGTCTTTCTTTATCTTATGCAGTGCAAAAAAAAGGGTGAAAAGCCTGGAGTTTTGTTTTGCATAATATTTGACAGAAAAGAAAGAAATGTAATATACTTGAGAGGTACTACAAAAGGAGTGCCGAAGATGGAGATTTTACGGCAAATCCGAGAGAAAAAAGGGAGGTTCGCTATGAAGTGTCCATTTTGCAGCCAGGAGAATACCCGGGTCATTGATTCCAGACCGGCGGAGGATAACAGCTCCATTCGCCGCCGCCGTCTCTGCGATTCCTGTGGGAAGCGTTTTACTACCTATGAGAAAATTGAGACGATTCCGATTATTGTGATTAAGAAAGATAACAACAGGGAGCCTTACGACAGAAGCAAGATTGAGGACGGCATCTTGCGGGCCTGCCATAAGCGTCCGGTGCCCCTGAAAGATATCAGCAGTGTGATTGATGCCATTGAGAGCGATATCTTTAATCGGGAGGAACGGGAGATTGACAGCAGTGTGATTGGCGAGATGGTGATGGATAAGCTGAAAGATTTGGATTCTGTGGCTTATGTGCGCTTTGCTTCCGTATATCGGGAGTTTAAGGACGTGAATACTTTCCTGAGTGAATTGAAGAAAATGCTAGATGATAAATAAAGGTTTTATTTTAGAATTATGAAGTATAAAAAGAGATATTAAAATGGCAACAGACAAAAAAAGGGCAGCATGGCATTACCTGTCCTGTTTACTATTACCGTATGGGGGACTGCTTTTGCAGCGACAAAGACTCTGTTGAATCATTATGATGCGCTTCAGGTTATGCTGATGCGCTTCTTTATCGCATGGGTAGTTTTATCTATGCTTACCCGGAAAATCGAAAAGCCGAAGAGAGTCAGGGATGAGCTTGGGATTTTTGCCCTTTCCCTTTCGGGAATTACCTTCTAGTATTATTTTGAAAATACGGCCCTTATTTATACCCTGTCAGCCAATGTAAGCATTATTCTGTCTGCTGTTTCTGGGAGTTTTGGGAAGCTCAGCCTGTTATATTACCTGGAATATGTCTATTGTAGGAGGAATTATTGTGTCGGAAATGCCAAAAGGTTTTTCTTTTTTTAGAAATCTGTATCCTAAAGAATATTTGGAATCTGCCTATGTGATTGATTTTGAAAGCTTATATAAAGAGGGATATCGGGGAATTCTCTTTGATATTGATAATACGCTGGTGTGCCATGACGCTCCGGCGGATGAGCGGAGTATTGGCCTGTTTAAGCGGCTTCATGAGATGGGGTTTGCCACCTGCCTTATTTCCAATAACAAAGAGCCGAGAGTGACGCCGTTTGCAAAGGCTCTTGATACTCCCTATGTGTATAAGGCCGGAAAACCGAAGCGCAGAGGTTATCTGGAAGGAATGGGGCGTATGGGAACGGATGAGGCTCATACGCTGTTTGTGGGGGATCAGCTCTTTACGGACGTGTGGGGGGCCAATCGGGCAGGAATGTATTCCATATTGGTGAAGCCTATGAATCCGAAGGAGGAGATTCAGATTGTAGTGAAGCGGTATCTGGAGAAGCCGGTTTTATATTGTTATCTGAGGAGGAAAAAGAGAGGCTTGTAGGGTACGCTTTTGTCGGAGGAAGATTATGGAAAGTGAGTTTGGCAGTTTTAGTAAGAAAGTAACGGTTGTTTCTTTTTTGATGCAGCTGGGGATTGTGATGGTACATATGGATACGGATCATTTTTTTGAACTTGGTACATCAGAAACATTTTCGGATTATCTTTGCCAGTGGATATCTAAGCTATGCTTTGACGGGGGCACTGTGAGTCTTTCCTTTTTTATGATATGTTCAGCATTTCTTCTCTACTATAATCTGTCAAAAGAGAATATGCTGGAAAAATTCCGGCGGCGGATTTCTTCCCTCTTGATTCCTTTTCTTATATGGAATGGAATTGGGATGATTTTTTGTGCTGTGTATTGGTGGAATACAGAGGGCTTTGACATTATTTTTTCCTATATTCCTTTTCAGTTTGTAATGTCCCGATACTGTGCAGTCATGTGGTTTTCGGAAGCGCTGCTCTTTTTTCTGCTGTTTATTCCGGTGATTTTGTGGGTTATGAGGAAAAAAGTTATAGGAGAGCTTGTGCTGTTTGGGTTCTTTGTCTGTGGTTATTTGGAGTGGGGGTTTCTGGAAAAGAATATTCTTCATCAGTATATTGATTTTGAGATCTATCGGTTTTTGTCCTATGTACCTATGTACTTGCTGGGGGCTTACCTTGGAGTTCGGTTTTCCGAAGGGATTATTTCTGAAAAATACAATCGATGGCAGGTAAAACTGGCAGCCGTTCTTTTGTGGGCGGCATCCTATGCGCTCCCTGGCAGTTTTTCTGCCTATTGTCTGACTATGCTTCGACCGCTGTATGCATGGGTTATCATAGATAAGAGCTGGCTTACTTTCCGGCTCAGATGGTGGATGGAGAATAATTTCTTTATTTATGCAGTCCACTATTTTTTGATTCTTGCGATTGTTCCGATGCTTTGCAGGATTTACTCCTGTGTGATAACCACAAACGTGTTTGTGACCGTCTGGCGTTTGGTGTGTTTTTTAATTATAACTCTTTTATCCGAAATGATGGGCTGGCTGTTAATAAGATTTGCGCCGAAAGCATACAGACTTTGTACAGGAGGACGCACCCCGAAGCTGTGACTTTCAGACCATATATAGCTGCGTATAAAAATATTTGATAGAATATGCGGTATAACGGAATTCGTTTCTTGACTATCACACCTCTATGACCTATCATGGTTGTAGAGGTTTTTTGATGTACGGATAAGAAAGGTGGGAAAGGAATATGAGTATTGAGGTAAAGGACTATGGCGTGACGTCGGACGGACAGCAGGTAAAGCAATATGTTTTGGTGAACAAGCAGGGAATGAAAGCGATACTGCTCAATTATGGCGCCGTGATTACGGAGCTTCATGTGCCGGATGGAAAGGATGGGTTTGCGGATGTGGTCTGGGGCTATGACAGCATTGCCGGCTATGAGGTGAACACGCCGGGACTTGGTTCCGCCATCGGCCGGAATGCCAACCGAATCGGCAAAGCACAGATTACCATTAACAGCAAAGTGTATGAGCTTCAGAAAAATAATGGGGAAAATAATCTTCACGGCGGAAATCCCGGTTATAACCGCCGTATGTGGAAAGGCCTTATTGCGGATGACAATAAGGTGGAATTCTCTATTGAGAGTCCGGACGGGGATCAGGGATTCCCGGGGAATGCAAAGGTGAAGATTTCCTATACTCTGACAGATGACAATGAGCTGCGGATTGGATATGAGGCTTCGGCGGACCAGGATACGATTTTTAATCTGACCAATCACAGTTATTTTAATCTGGAGGGCCAGGAGTCTGACAATGTTTTGGAGCATCAGGTGTGGATGGATGCGGATGCTTTTACGCCCACCGATGACGGTCTGATCCCCACCGGGGAGATTCGCAGCGTTGAGGGGACGCCTATGGATTTCAGGAGCTTCCATGCACTGGGAGAGCGGATTGAGGAGGATTACGAGCCTTTAAAGCAGGCCGGGGGATATGATCACAATTATGTTCTGAATAATGAGGGGGCTTATGCTCTCTGCTGTAAGCTGAAGTCCCTGAAAACCGGGATTGTGATGGAGGTATATACGGATCTTCCGGGAATGCAGCTTTATTGTGCGAATTTTCTTGATGAGGAAGCCGGCGGCAAGAACGGACGGGTATATGGGAAACGGAGTGCTGTGTGCTTTGAATCTCAGTATTTTCCGGATGCGGTTCATCATGAGAATTTCAAAAGTCCCGTATTCCGGGCTGGTGATAAGTACTGCAGCATGACCGGGTATAAATTTACAGTAGAGTAAGAAAATTAAAATTGGAAGCAGCATGGGAAGAAGTGCCGGAAGAAATTACGGGCACAGGTATTAAGTGACCGGAATTTGTTCTATATAGGTGGCGCTGCTTGAGATGCTGCGGAACTGGAAACAGCAGCATCGGAAGAAGTGCCAGAAGGAATTACGGGCACAGGTATTAAGTGACCGGAATTTGTTCTATATAGGTGGCGCTGCCTGAGATGCTGCGGAACTGGAATGGAGGGAACCATGGCAAAGTATATCATGGCGCTGGATGCGGGAACTACCAGCAATCGCTGTATTCTTTTTAATGAAAAGGGAGAAATGTGCAGTGTGGCGCAAAAGGAGTTTACCCAGTATTTTCCCAAGCCGGGCTGGGTGGAGCATGATGCCAGGGAGATCTGGTCTACACAGCTTGGCGTGGCGGTGGAGGCTATGTCTAAGATTGGCGCATCTGCTTCCGATCTGGCGGCTATCGGCATTACCAATCAGAGAGAGACGACCGTTGTATGGGACAAGGCTACGGGAGAGCCTGTCTGTCCGGCCATTGTGTGGCAGTGCCGCAGAACCTCCGCCTACTGTGACGAGCTTCGTGCAAAGGGACTTACCGAAGTGTACCGGGAGAAGACGGGGCTTGAGATTGACGCTTATTTTTCCGGAACGAAGCTTAAATGGATTCTGGATCATGTGGAGGGCGCCAGAGAGCGGGCGGAAAAAGGCGGGCTTCTTTTCGGAACCGTGGAAACCTGGCTCATCTGGAAGCTGACAAAGGGGGCCGTCCATGTGACGGACTACTCCAATGCTTCCCGGACCATGCTGTTTAACATACATACCCTAACGTGGGATGAAGAGATTCTAAGGGAGCTTTCCATTCCGTCCTGTATGCTGCCGGAGGTAAAGCCCTCGGGATGTCTCTACGGGATGACGGACCCGGCGTTTTTCGGTGGTTCCGTACCCATTGCAGGCGCAGCAGGGGATCAGCAGGCGGCGCTTTTCGGGCAGACCTGCTTTGGTGCGGGAGAAGCGAAAAATACCTATGGGACGGGCTGTTTCCTGCTGATGAATACGGGAGAAAAGCCGGTATCCTCCAAGAATGGATTGGTAACTACGATTGCCTGGGGACTTGACGGGAAGATTACTTATGCCCTGGAGGGGTCGGTTTTTGTGGCGGGAGCGGTGATTCAGTGGCTTCGGGATGAACTGCGGCTTATTGACAGTGCGCCTGCCTCTGAGGAAGCGGCTCTGCGTGTAAAGGATACGGCAGGCTGCTATGTAGTTCCGGCATTTACCGGTCTTGGAGCGCCTTACTGGGATCAGTATGCAAGAGGGATCATTGTGGGACTGACCAGGGGTGTGAATCGGGAACATATTATCCGGGCGGCCTTAGAGTCGCTGGCCTATCAGACCAATGATGTGATTGGAGCTATGGAGGCGGATTCCGGAATTCCATTGAGAGATCTGAAAGTGGATGGCGGGGCTTCCGCTAATAACTTTATTATGCAGTTTCAGGCTGATATTACCGGATCTCCCGTGAAGCGTCCGGCCTGTGTGGAGACTACGGCGTTGGGCGCCGCTTATCTTGCGGGGCTGACGGCAGGTTATTGGAAAGATCAGGAGGATATACGTAAGAACTGGCAGATGGATCGCTGTTTTGAACCGCAGATGGAGGAAAAGGAGCGGACAGAAAAGGTGCAGGGATGGAAGAAAGCCGTAGGCTGCGCTTTTGGCTGGGCGAAGAATTCTTAAGTAGAAAAGACGGTGTAAAAGCTGTGTAATGCTATTGCAGGGCTGATTCTCGTGAGCATGGGCCGCAGGATGTTTTTGGCATCTATTTGGCAAGGCCGCTCCGGTTTATGGGGCAATGTTGCGAGGGTGAGATAGATAAAAGTTAAAGGAGAGAAAAGAAATGAAAGATTTAAAGGGAACGAAAACGGAACAGAATTTGATGACTGCATTTGCAGGAGAGTCTCAGGCAAGGAACAAGTATACCTATTATGCTTCCAAAGCCAAGAAAGACGGCTATGTGCAGATTGCGAAGATATTTGAGGAGACTGCCGACAATGAGAAAGAGCATGCGAAGCTGTGGTTTAAGCTCTTAGAGGGCGGCAGCGTCAAGGATACCATTTCCAACTTGAAGGCAGCGGCTGAGGGCGAGAACTTTGAGTGGACGGATATGTATGCAGGCTTTGCCAAGGAGGCCAGGGAAGAGGGCTTTGACCATATTGCCGCACTTTTTGAGGGGGTTGCGGCTATTGAGAAAGAGCATGAGGAGAGATACAGGAAGCTTCTGGAACGTGTTCAGGGAGATGTGGTATTTTCCAGAGACGGGGATGTGATCTGGCAGTGTGCGAACTGCGGACATATCTGCGTTGGAAAGAAAGCGCCGGAGGTTTGTCCGGTATGCGCTCATCCTCAGGCTTATTTCCAGGTGAAAGCGGAGAATTATTAATCATATGCTGTATAGGATGATTGGTAATTATTCAATATAGGTCGAAGCATTTGCCGGTAAGATCTAAGGGCATGATTCAGGAGTGCAGAGGTCTATGTTTCGCTTGGGCAGGTTCTGAACAAGCACCGCTGGTGCTTAGAATCCTATCGGCGCAGGTGATATGAAATTGATTTTGCTGATAATTGAGAAGATATTGGAGCGTTACAGTGATGGAAAATTCGCACCGCCGCAGAGGGCAGGTGCGAATTTTCCCTGTGCGCAATGAGATGGGCGGTTGGGAAAAAGTGTAATTTATTGTTTAAATTTTACTGTTTTGTATTGCTATGAAAGATCCTTTTCTGCGTAGCAGAAAACTAAGTTCAGGGATGCCCCATGCCCCACTGCCGACTTTCATTTATGGTGGTGCGCCAATGGGGTGCATGTGGGTTTACTATGAATGGCATGAACAATCGTCGGTTTAAGTTCAGGAGACATAATAAAGAAATACATAAGGAGTAAAGAGGAATTATGGAAACTTATCAGAAATGGCTTCAGGAAGAAAAGGCGTGGATTGGAACTTATTGCAGCAAGATCCGCAGGCAGGCTCTTTTCATTACAACGCCGGGAATTCTGGTGGGAACGGCTGTTATTATAGGTGGTATGTCAGCTCTTGGCGGCGGAAGCATGGAGGACTTTGGATATGGAGCTTTTGGCGGTTTTATGGCCGGGGTGATGATCTGCGCCATTTATCTGCTGGTTCTGCTTCCGGGTTTGAACCCAAAGCGGTATGCTAAGAAGATTGAAAAGAGTGTAAAAGGTCTTTCTTTAAGTGAGACGGAGAAAGAGCTGCTGGCGCAGGAGATGCTGGGAGCGGACGAAAGGCATAAGATTTCTTATACGATTACAGGGCCGGGATCTAAGGGAACGCCGGGGCGGTTTGTGCTGACGCCGCATTTTGCGTTTTTGGAGGGAAGTACGCCTTACGCTATTTTGGTCCGGCTGTCGGATATTGCCAAGATTAGCCGGGGAGAGGAAAAGAAGACTGCTGCACAGAGATCGGGAAATACCAAGAGAGTATATTGGTTTACCCTGTACACCATTGGATTTTATCGGAAGGATCGGTTTCAGAGGAATCTGACGGAGAAGGATCTTCCGGATGAGGCGTTTGGATTTTTTGATGCAGGGATTCGGGAGCGGGTGATGGGGCTTTTGGAGGAGACGGGGATTCGAGTAGAGGTGGATGCAGCAAAATAAGCCATTTGTCATTTCCATAGAATACTCTGGACTGAGGAGTAATGATAAACACAATTATTTTCTTTTATTTCCATTGACTTTTTAGAGAAAATCAACAGTGTCTACATTTGAAGCAGCACAAATTCTTTTTGTGCTGCTTCAAATGTAAGATCCTGATTCGAACATCGCATAACCTCAAATCAATCGGAGCGATAGGCATGACGAGATTTCGGAGTAAAATAAAGAGATAAGTGATTGGATTGGCACAGTGCAGATAATCCCTCATTACCTTGCAGGCATCTGAAAGCCCGCAAGAGTCTTATTGAGATAGTCATTAAATGGTTTCATAATTCGGAAAAGCCGGGCTGCTTTTGCAAGAAATGCTTCTCCGTCTTTCAGTTCGTCATCTTTCAGAGGATATTCCAGATACCAGCTTTTAAATTTTAGATACTCTGCCTGGGGATGCTCTTTTTCGTAACCGGCAGGAACATTTTTAAGTGCATTTCCCTGTGGGGTGAAATGTGCTTCAAACTCCGGCTCATGGATGATCTGCTCCCATTCTTCGCCGTTTTCCGTAATATAATCCCGTATCATTCTTGTAGCATCCTTGAACATATCCGCAAATAGGCCGCCGCCTAAAAAGGACTGGCCGCCGGGCTTTATCATCAGGTAATATCCCACGGGAACAGGCAGCTTTCCCTTGGAGGAAATATGGGCACGGAAGGCAGGATTATAGGGGGATTTGTTGCGGCTGAAACGGGTATCCCTTACAAGCTTAAAGGTAAGGTCTTTGGGATTGTTGTGGAGAATGCTGCTGTCAAACTTTCCGATTTCCAGTATCAAAGCCTGCAGCAGTTCTTCAAACTGAGCATTTGCTCTTTTGTAATCCTCCTTGTTGGCATGATACCATTCACGGTTGTTGTTTTGATTCAGTGCCTGTAAGTAATCTATGATTAACTGTGTGTTCATAAGTGATTGTCTCCTTTTTTAAGTTGCTGCGCAACGGTATGAAAGAGTAAAGTCACGAAACTTTATGAGTTTCGGACAGTAGAAAGCTGTGTGGAAGCTAAAAATTCCTGTATGAGATGCTTTGTCCGTTCGGGGGATTCGTACGGCTTACAGAAAGAAAAATCCTGTGATAAGTCGTCAATGGCTTCCATGGCGTTTTTTACGTCAAGCATGGTTTCCACGGGGATTTCTGCGGCGGATGTATAATCCGGCTGCAAGGGGTTTATCCTGTGGTTTTGGATTGCGTAATTTACTCTGTCCTTGCATCTGCATTTGCCGCTACCGTATTCTCCGCAGTACTGTCCCAGAAAGTCCGCCATTTTTTTGCGTGTTCTGGAAAGACGCTGGCGATAGTTTTCCGGGGTGATTTCCAGAATGTCCCCTGCAAGGCGGCTGTCAAGCTGAAACATGGTTCCCAATATGAAAATGCACCTGCTCTCCGGATCAAGGCATTGGAGCATCACGTTGGTGCAGGACATTTTCAGCTCTTCCGCTAAAAGCTCTTTTTCCACATTCTGGGTCAGATCCGGCACATCCCGTATGTTTCCGTTTTCTATGTCAGCGCCATAAAACTCAAAGCTCAATGGATGGTGGGCGAACATATGCTTTTTGTAATTTTTCAGATGATTGACGGCAATGCGGAATACCCATGTCGTAAAGGAGCTTTCACCTCGAAAAGAGGACAGGTGAGTAATCATTTTCAGCAAAATGTCCTGTGTGGCATCCTCCGCATCCTGGAATGTTCCCAGCATCCGCAGGGATAGATTGAATACTATGTTCTGCATATCTGCGGCAAGGGCTTCCAGGGCATTTTTATCCCCTGCTGTGGCTTTTTCGACCAAAGTCTGTAATTCTTCATTTGTTTTTTTCTTCATAGTTTTTTACCTCCTGTTTTATTAGACAAGGTTTCTTTGTTTGTGTGACAGAAAACATTATTTTTTTTGCAAATTCGGATTGTGGATGTGTCTAAAAGTTCTGCTCCCATTCTGTTATGGAATTAGAGATGGAAATTTTCTTCCAGATAAAGGGGATTTCAATTTGCATCATATAATTCTCTTTCGGATAATGGGGATTTCAATCTGCACAATATAATCTTCCACCCGATCAATGACTGCTTCGTTGATTCCTTTTTCATAGGAATAGCCGGACAGTATCATGCCCTGATCGTGGGCGCAGCTTAAAATTTTCTCATACCGCAGGGGCAGCCCCTTTAAGTCCCCTTTGTGGAAAGCCCTCAGATAGCTGCCTTTGGGCTGTATATGCAGACCGTTTTTGTGACCAAGAAAGGGGATTTCAATAAACAGTTTTGTGTAGTTATCAAAATTGCCCCTTAGGAGACTGGCGACGGGTATCATGGAACCGTAGGAAGCGTCATGGAGGCGGCCAAGCCGGTATCTGGCTGTTTCGGCGGTGATTAACTCCACTTCTTTTTCAAAGGAGATATCCCGTTCTATGTCTACTGTTACCAGACAGCGTTCTTCTTTTTCTATAATGCTGATTTCCGATAAATCCATGGTCAGGAGGGTGGACATGTTCTGTTGGTGATTGACCAGGGTTTTTCGGACTGCCTGCAGATGCATAAGCTGTAAGTCCAGTTCCGTTATCTTTTCATCAAGAAGATATTTCAGACTTTCGGCGGAGCGGTTTTTCATAAAGCTTTTGATTTCCGGAATGGATACGTCCAGCTCCCGCAGCAGGAGGATGGTTTCCAGCATGGGGCTTTGGCGGTAGTTATAACAGCGGTATCCGTTTTCAGGATTGACTGCGGCAGGGCCAAAAAGGCCGATCTCATCGTACCACATCAGTGTTTTTTTATTGATGCCGTGAAGTGCGGCGAATTGTCCGATGGTAAGTAATTTTTCATTTTCTTCCATGTTTTTGTCTCCATGGGCCGAAACGGACATGTTCGCATATCCAAATGACCCTCAAATCAAGGTTGAAATATTTTTTGAGTAAAAATTTTTCTCGTTTGCTGTTGACTGTACTGTTACTGTATGGTTTATGATACCGTATGCAGGAGAAAATTACAAGGCAGAAATCCAAAAGAAAAATATGATTGAAAAAGAGAAGTTATTTTTCCGTGTTTTGTGCCTGAGCGAAGTGAAAGGAATGATATAAAAATGGAAAACCAGAATGTATATTTAAAGCCTGTAACTGTAATAAATATTTTGAAATTTGCAGTGCCTACCATTGCTATGACGTTGTTTATGTCTTTTTATACAATGGTTGACGGCCTGTTTGTATCAAATCTGATTGGCACCAATGCCCTTTCGGCCATCAACCTGACGGCGCCGGTGATCCAGTTTGTCACTGCCGTTTCCACTATGCTCGCTACAGGGGGGAGTGCGGTTATTATGAAAAAAATGGGGGAGGGGAAAAGTGAGGAGGCAAAAGAAGATTTTACGGTCCTGATTTTGGTGAATGTACTGGCGGGGGCTGTCATGTGTGTTCTTGGCTATGGGACAATGGAGCATATCTTTGGGGGAATGAAGCTTTCGGCAGATGTGGAGGGGTATTGTAGGGATTATTTAAGCTGCTATCTGTTGTTTACAATCCCTATTTTGCTGATGAATAATTTTACCTTGTATATGATAGCAAGTGAAAAGGCAGCCCTGTCTCTTGTTTGCTCAGTGACAGGCGGTCTGGTGAATATGGTTCTGGATTATGTGCTTATTGCAGGATTTCACATGGGGATCAGCGGTGCGGCGGTTGCAACGGGACTGGGATATTCCGTGACGGCAGTTGTGGGTCTGGCGGTTTTTGGAGGGAAAAAGAGCCTGCTTCATTTTAAAAAGCCTGTGTTCCGGCTTGATGTCCTTGCAAATGCCGCCGGAAACGGATGCTCTGAGATGGCAACTGCTCTTGTTACCGGGATTATTACGATGATGTTCAACTGGACGATGCTTTATTATGTGGGGGAGGATGGGGTTGCGGCTGTGACGATCATTATGTATGTGCTGATGTTTGCAAGCTCTCTTTATACCGGGTATTCCTATGGGGTGGCACCCATGCTGAGCTTTTATCATGGGGAACGGAATGATGAGAAGCTTAAGAGGCTGGTGAGGATTAGCTTGAAAGTGATTGGATTTATTTCTGTGATAACGGCTGCTGCTTCTTTGGGGCTGACCAGGCCGCTGGTGTCTGTCTTTGCCCGCCCGGATAATCCGGTTTATGCTCTGGCGGTAAGGGGGAATCGGGTTTGTACAATGGCTTTGTTTTTTATTGGTTTTAATATTTTTGCCAGCGGAATGTTCACGGCGTTATCTAACGGGATTGCTTCGGCTGTTCTTGCGTTTTCCAGGTCTTTTGTGTTTATGTTGATTACAATGCTTGTGCTTCCGGCATTTTTTGGCGTGAACGGGATTTGGCTGGCAACACCTGCGGCAGAGCTGATGGCCCTTGGGCTGGCGGGGGTTATGTTTTTGAGGTATAGAAGAAAGTATGGGTATTAAGGGAGGCCGGGAGAGTGAATTATGTGATGCGTAAGATAATGAACGGTAAAATGGCATAAAAAGGTGCAAATCTTCCCTTTTCAAAATGTCCAGGGAAATCAATGTGGGTTCCGAACTGTCCGGGGAACTTAAAGGTCTGAATCAGGCATTTCAGCTTTGGGTTGCCCGGGCGGTGCAGTTCTTGGTATACTGGGAATGATTCGCAATGAAAATAAGGTTAGGAGGCTGACTATGGTGAAAGGAATAGAATGTATAATAGAACGGGAGCTTTCGTTTTCGAAAATTGCGGTTCGTGTGCTTTCCGTTGGAGAAGACTATCTCATCGTCCTTGAGGGGGGAGACAGCCCCCATATAGGCGGCAGCGTGCTGGCGGTTCCCCGCCCATCGCTGACCGGGGAGGGGATGAGCTGTACTTCTTCCGTAATCAATGTAAGCGGACACAAGGACGAGGAGCTTCTGCGCCTTTTGGCAGAGAAGAAATGCATGAGCTCCAACCGGGTGACGGTGTGTACGGGCGGTTTTCATAAGGACGGCATCACCGGGAAACAGATAAAGGAGGTACAAAGAGCGGCCGCCGACATAGCCGAAAGTCTTTAGAGGGGACGGGACTTGCCGGGGCCGGTTTGCAGGAAGCTGCTTTCCATATTGGTAAGCCGTTGGTTTTCCTCATAGTTTTCCCGATAGATTCCGGAATAAAGGAGATCCAGCACCATCAGGATAGAGTATTTGGAAGAAAAAAGGCCGATTTTGGAAAAGACCTTTTCTCTGGAAACAATGTCCAGAGACAGATGGCTCAGATCCGAGATGGAGTTACTGCCCATGCTGGTGATGCAGATGATAAAGGTTCCCCGTTTGCGGAGAATCTGGCAGTAATCGATGAGTGTTTTACTCTCGCCGGAATAGGAAATGACCAGGGCAACATGGGTTCTGTCGGAGCTGAAAGCATTCAGCTCCATGGCTACAAGATTGTCATGAACGATTACGTTTTTATGAATACGCATAAGGTTTAACTGAAAGTCTCTGGCAAAATACAGGTTGGCTCCCAGAGCATAAATGTCAATAACCTGGGCAAGGTTCAGCTTCTTTATGGCTTTCTGATAGCTTTTCTCGTCAAAAAGGGACAGGGTTTCCTGCAGTGCATCGGAGCACAGAGCTTCCAGATTTTTGCTGATCTGGGGCAGGGTGTCCTGTTCCCTGAAAGGGACATTGGCGTCTATGGAGGGTCGGCTTTTCTGCTGCTGTATGGCGCTTATAAACTGCACCTTGAATTCGGCATAGCTGTTGCAGTCCAGTTTTTTAAATAACCGAACAATGGTAGACGGTGAAGTGTAGGCGGCTGCGGCAAGCTCCTTTACGGAGGCGTTCACCACACAATTCGGGTCAGCGGCCATATGATCGATAACTGCCTGTTCGGAATTGGAAAAAAAGCGTTTCTGTGACATTTTCTCCAGTATATTCATGATAAATCCTCCCTCTGTACCTTATTGGACGAAGTCCCCGCCCTGAAAGAGCATGCATAATATGCTTTTTGATGAATTTTTCATCTGGTTTTTTAGAAAAATATACTATTATTATAAAGGAATTTGAAAAAAAGAGAAGTGAAATTGGCATAATATTTCGGAATTTAAAATCACACAGAAGGAAATTCCGGCATTTTGTACCAGAGCTCTTTCAAAGTATTTACATCTGATTTTGTAATTGCCATAATAAAAGCACAAACCTCGAGGGAATGAAACTGTAAATGTTTATTGTTACAAAAAGGAGAACGTGAAATGGCAGATAAAAATCAGCAGATTGCAAAGGATGTTATGGCGGCTGTGGGCGGCGCAGAGAATATTATATCTGTTACCCACTGTGCCACAAGGCTTCGGATGAGCTTAAAGGGTGAAAGTATTCCAAAGGATGAGGAAGTACAGAATATTGATGGTGTTTTGAAAGTGATTCGCTCCGGCGGACAGTATCAGGTAGTGATTGGACAGAATGTTCCCAAGGTGTATGCGGCGCTCTGTTCGGAGGGAGGATTTGAGAATCAGGCGGCTTCCGAGAAGCCGGAAGACGGGCCAAAGGAGAAGATGACCGCAAAACGTCTTGGCTCGATTATTTTGAATTACCTGTCCGGTTCCATGACGCCTATGATTCCGGCCATGATAACGGCGGCTATGTTTAAGACCTTATATGTATTGCTTGGAGATACCATGGGCCTTATCTTGAATACAGGAAATTTCTATGTTATGTGTGATTTCATGTATGACACCTTTTTCTATTTTCTGCCCATCTTCCTTGGATTTACTACGGCAAAAAAGCTGGATATCAATCCGGTTATGGGTATTTTCGTGGGAGCGTCCCTGCTGGTGCCGGATTTTATGCAGTTAGCTGTGGACGGAGCGGCATTCTCCGTGTATGGGATTCCGGCAAGGGTGGCGGACTACAGCCAGACGGTTCTTCCGATTGTGCTGATTATGCCGGTATTTGCAGTGCTTTATAAATTTTTCCAGAAGCATCTTCCGGACACACTGTCAACGCTGTTTGTGCCGTTTTTGTCTATGCTCATAGTTCTGCCCTTTGAATACTGCCTGCTGGCTCCTATCGGCGGCGTGCTTGGGGATTATGTTGGAAATGGCATTCTTGCGCTGGGATCAAGTGTTGGATTTATTGCGGTTGCCATTATTGGGGCAACATGGAGCTTCCTTGTTATGACAGGCATGCATCATGTGCTGATTGTATTTGGTATCAGCATGATTGCACAGAACGGAGTGGATACTCTGGTACTTACGGGCGGAAGCTATGCTACCTGGGCAGGCTTTGGCATGGCGCTGGGAGCATTCCTGGCAATGAAGCATAAGGATGAGAAATCTTTGTTCTTTGGATATATGATTTCCAATTTCTTTGGAGGAATTGGAGAGCCGGCCCTTTACGGCGTTGGATTTAAGTATAAGAAGCCCCTGCTGGCTATGGCAATCGGCGGTTTCTGCGGCGGACTGTATGCGGGCATTACTCATTTGGGAACCTATGTAATGGGCGCTACAAACTTTTTGTCACTGCTCCAGTATGCCGGCGGCGGTACGGCAAACATGGTAAACGGCATTATCGGAGTTGTGATTTCCGTAGTCGTTACGGCAGTGCTTACTTATCTGTTCGCATTTACTAAGGAGCAAAAGGAGACTGGGAAAGCATAATGAGAAAGCTGATTATTCGTGGAGATGACTTAGGGTATTCGGAGGCGGTAAATTATGGAATCGCCAAGGCGGTGAAAGATGGTTTGGTTGGAAGTGTGGGAATTATGCCGAATATGCCGGCAGTCACCCACGGATTGAAGCTTCTTGCGGATACGGATGTGTGTCTGGGCCTGCATGTGAACATATGTCTGGGCACACCCTGCGCTCCGCAGGAGAGAATTCCAAGCCTGCTGGACCCGGAGGGAAGATTAAAGAGCAGCAGGGAATACTGGAAGGCTTATAAGCGGGGCGAAAGCTTTACCCGTTTGGATGAGATGATTATGGAGATAGAGGCTCAGTATCGGCGGTTTGCGGAACTGACAGGAAAACAGCCGGGATACTTTGAGGCCCATGCGGTAGTTTCGGATCATTTGTATCAGGGCCTGGAAATGGTTGCCGCAAAGTATGGGCTTAGGTACAGCAATGTATCTCCCATGGATGAGACGGGGCTTTTTGCAGGAAAGCCCATCACCCATTGTCCCATGGAAAGTATGAAAGAGGACTATGATCCCTGGCAGAGCTTGAAGCGTGCGGTAAATTCCATGCGGGAGGATATGCCCAATGTGTTTGTCTGCCATCCCGGATATCTGGACTGGTTTTTGTTAAATAACTCAAGCCTGACCATAAACAGAACAAAGGAGACGGCAATGCTCTGTGATCCCGCAGTGAGAACTTGGCTTGAGGAGCAGAAAGTGGAGCTTTGCCGGTACTGTGACATTTTGTAAAGTGCAAAAAAGGAGCGTTAGGTAACATGGTATTATTTAAGAGGGAAAAGATTACGCCTGCAGTGAGCCGCATTCGCAGTACGCCGGATGTGTGCATGTATCTGGTGGAGGGAAATGAACGGGCGGCTCTTATTGATACGGGCAACGGCGTGGGCGATCTTAAGGGCTATGTGGAAGAACTGCTGATGGGAAAGCCTTATGACGTGATTGTGACCCACGGGCATGTGGATCACGCTTCCGGTGCGGATCAGTTTGACCGTGTGTATATGAGTGAATTGGATTATGAATTAAGCTTAAGCCACTGTACGGTGGAACACCGGAAAAGTTCATTTTCCTACTGGAGGGAAATGTTTCCCGGCACCATGCCGGAATTCGAGGAAGAGGATTTTATTCCGGTACGCACAAGGCCCTATCTTCCTCTCTCTGACGGGCAGGAATTTGACCTGGGAGGAATTACCCTCCGGATGATTCATACCCCGGGACATACACAGGGAATTATGGTGGTTCTTGACGTGGAGGAACGGATTGCATTTTTTGGAGATGCCTGCGGGGTGCAGGTGCTTATGCTGGCCCAGGAGACGACTACCATTGAAATGTACCAAAAGAGCTTAAAGCGGCTTCGTTCCTTTGCCGATCAGTATGATCGGGTGCTTCGGAATCACGGAACCTGTGAATCTCCCTGCAGCGTGCTGGATGACAACATTGAGGTGTGTGAGAAAATTCTTACGGGAACGGATGACGCTGTTCCTGCAAGCTTTGAGGATGTAAAATGTATTCGTGCCATGGAGACAGATCCTAAGAGCCGGAAGCGTGTAGACGGAAAAGAGGGCAATATTCTATATCTGCCCGAAAAGATTCGATAGCAGCTATTTGCGGATGACAAGAACAGATTAGAAATGGAGTGAGAGCATGAACAACAGAACGGATATTTTGTCACTTCGGGATGCGCTTCAGGTGCTGAAAGGGGTTCCGGGGCAGTTGGCGGAGACGGAGGTTGAGGTAGATCCGGCGGCGGAATTGTCCGGCGTGTACCGCTATGTGGGGGCAGGCGGAACGGTAATGCGGCCTACTAAGGTGGACGGGCCTGCCATGGTGTTTCACAATGTAAAGGGCCATCCCGATGCCAGTGTAGCCATCGGCGTGCTGGCCAGCAGGGAGCGGGTGGGACTGCTGCTCGGATGCAAAAAGGAGGAATTGGGGAAGCTTCTGTGTGAATGTGCCGCAAATCCTGTCCCGCCTGTGAAAAGTGAAGCGAAAGCTCCCTGCCAGGAAATGGTGTATCGGGCGGAGGACCCGGATTTTGATTTGTTCCGGCTGATTCCTGCCCCTACCAATACGCCTGTGGATGCGGGCCCCTATATTACCATGGGTATGTGTTATGCCACCCATCCGGATACGGGACTTTCCGATGTGACCATTCATAGGATGTGCATTCAGTCCAGAGACGAATTATCCATTTTCCTGCAGCCGGGAAGCCGCCATATCGGGGCTATGGCGGAGCGGGCCACGGAGTTAAATCAGCCGCTGCCCATCTCTGTTTCCATTGGTGTAGATCCGGCTATTGAGATTGGCTCCTGCTTCGAGCCGCCTACCACGCCCCTTGGTTTTAATGAGCTGTCCATTGCAGGCGCTCTGCGCCAGCAGCCGGTTCAGATGGTGAAATGTGTTTCCGTAAATGAGTATGCCATTGCCAATGCGGAGTATGTGATTGAGGGGGAGATTGTGCCCGGAGTAAAGGTGGTGGAGGATCAGAATTCTCACACAGGCTTTGCCATGCCGGAATTTCCGGGGTATAACGGCCATGCTTCCAGGGAATGCTGGCTCATTAAGGTAAAGGCAGTGACTACAAGAAAGCATCCCATTATGCAGACGGTTATCGGTCCCTCCGAGGAGCATGTGAATCTGGCAGGGATTCCTACGGAGGCAAGCATTTTCCAGATGATTGAAAAGGCGCTTCCCGGCAAGGTCACCAATGTATATGCCCATGCATCCGGCGGCGGAAAATATATGGCGGTGCTGCAATGCAGAAAGACTGTTCACACAGACGAGGGAAAGCAGCGTCAGGCGGCGCTTCTTGCATTTTCCGCATTTCCGGAATTAAAGCATGTGATTTTGGTGGATGAGGATGTGGATATCTTTGATTCCAGGGATGTTTTGTGGGCTATGAATACCAGATTTCAGGGAGATCGGGACATTATCACGATTCCCGGCGTGCGCTGTCATCCTTTGGACCCCAGCGCCAGTCCGGAGTATGATCCCTCGATTACGGATGTTGGGATTAGCTGTAAGACGATTTTTGACTGTACGGTGCCGTTTCATCTGAAAGATCATTTTAAGCGTGCGGAATTTATGGAGGTGGACCCAAACAAATGGCTGTGAGGAAAAAGAGACTGCTGATCGGCATGAGCGGAGCTTCAGGAGCGCCGATTACTGTAGAGCTGCTGAAGAAATTGCGGAAAATAGATACGGTAGAGAGCCATTTGATTGTGACACGGGGAGCAAGGCTTACACTGGAGCAGGAGACGGACCTTACGCCAAAGGAGCTGGCGGACCTTGTGGATGTCTGTTATGGAAATGAAGACATAGGGGCTGCGCCGGCATCCGGAAGCTTCCGGTTTGAGGGGATGGTGATTGTTCCCTGCTCCATGAAAACCGTGGCGGGAATTGCCTCCGGATACAGTGACAATCTGCTGCTTCGGGCTGCGGATGTGACGATAAAAGAGGGCAGGAAGATGGTATTGGTAGCAAGGGAATCGCCCTTAAGTACGATTCATCTTAAGAATCTGTATGAACTTAGCCAGATGGGGATAATGATTATGCCGCCCATGCTGACCTATTACCGCAGACCCGTTACTTTGGAAGAATGTACCGGGTATGTGGCGGAGCGGATACTTGGGCAATTTGGCTTGTGTGAGGATATGTGGGAGTGGCAGGGGATGTTTTCATAGAGGCAGGGTTGTTTCACGAAGAATAATCGAAACTAATAGATACGGCATTTTTATGAGGGATATGGAAGCTATACATATTTTCCATATCCCTCGATTTTTTTGTCTCGTATAGGTATAATATCTATATAGTATAGGTATGTGATACCTATTATCTCTATAAGCGGACATCCAGACGTGTCCCCGGAAAGAAATACCCCCAGCCGGTAGATACCTATATCGGTATCATTACGCCGGAAGGGGTCACCGGAAACTTACCTTACAAAAGAAAGGAAACTGAGGCCGGAACAGGAACGGCTGCTGAAAAAAACGGGGGTGGACCTTTCCATGTGCTGAAAACGGATTCCGAACCGACTGACAGCAGGTTCATAATAAAAGTTGTCATTTGGAATCCTTCATGAAACAACCCTGAGTGAGCATTAGATAAGGATTGAATAAAACCGGCATGTACTGTATAATAAAAGGCATAAAAGGAGATATTTTATGACAGAGATCAAAAATGCCGTTGTTTCGGCAGGGCAGAAGGCGCAGTATGACGAGACGGCAAAACGGCTGCTGGGACAGAAAATCATACTGGCGCATATCCTGATAAAAACGGTCCCTGAATTTAAGGGCATGTCCCCGAAGGAGGTTGTTCCTTTGATTGAGGGGACGCCAATGATTGGCAGTGTCCCGGTGGAGCCGGGGCTTACTAATGGAAAAAACGGAAGGAACAAGGAAGGCAATGAGAGACTGGTTGGCTTTAATACGGAGAATGGGGAAGTCAATGAAGGGCTGGTAAGGTTCGATATTGTATTCTATGTGAGGACGAAAGACGGCCTTTCACAGATCATTATTAATTGTGAAGCACAGCAGAAAAAGCCTTTGCAGTATTCCATTTTAAACCGTGCGGGCTTTTATGTGAGCCGGCTCATATCCTCACAAAAGGGAAGGGATTTTGAAAAATCAAATTTCAATGACATTCTGCCCGTATATTCCATCTGGCTTTTGATGAACATGGAGGATAATTCACTGACCCATGTGCATCTTACTCAGGATAAGCTTCTGGGCTCTTACGAACCGGATGGGAATATGAACATGTTCAACGTCATATTAATTGGATTGTCGAAGGAATTGAAAGAGCCAGAGGAGGAGCAGGAGCTTCATCGGCTTCTGGGCGTGTTGTTTTCCGCCGAGCTGGATGCAGAGGAGAAGCTTGGAATCATGGAAAGGGAGTTTGAGATCCCGGTGGAAGATGAGATAAGGAGGGATATAGACAATATGTGCAATTTAAGCGAAGGTATCTGGGAAGCGGCTTTATTGGAAGGCAAAGCAGAGGGAGAGGCAAAAGCCTTGGCGAACATGATTTTGCAAATGAGACAAAAGGGCTTCACTCCGAAAGAGATAGCGAACATATTGGATAAGGAAGAAGCGGAAGTAGAAGCCGTTCTTTCAGGGAAAGAGATTGTATCCGTATAATGAGAAAAGCAAAACGGGAGGTTGAAAGTGCACCTCTCGTTTTCCTTTAAATATCCTTTTTTGATTTTATACGCAGCACTTTACAACTTTTTATAGATAGCCGCAATTGTGCATAAGCTCCTGAAAAGCCGTTTTTAATGATGAGTATTTTTTAATGGTTTCGATGGTCTGCCCCAAACTGTGAATTATTATGTTCATGCAAATCTTTTCTCCCAGCTGATAACGGATTTCCTGCGGGCTTTGACCCTGGTACTTCTGGAAATCCTAGTAGTCCGTACCGGAAATCCTTGTGCATATTTCCGATACGGACTACTAGTAATGAAAACAGATGAAAAATAGTACCTGCTACGTTTTTTCAGATAATGTACAATATAGGTTCAAAACAGATGACGAAGAAGAAAAAGCCGTTATTCCAGATGCATCCATAAATTGCCGTATAAAATCAAGGCGTGGAAATACCTTTATTGATGCGCCCCGCTTTGTTATGGAGGTAATTTCACCTACTACGGAAAATTATGATCGTGGCGAGAAGATGGAGTTGTACAGGCAGCAGGAGATAGAAGAATAGGGGAGCTGTTGTGAAAATAGCTGTTAAGCTATTGGAGCGGCAGCTCCGTTTTTGTGGGTGGGGATAGGGATGGCGGTTGCATTTTTAATTGGATCAGCTATAATGAAAGGCAAGGAAACACCCTGCGAGTATCTCTATGCACAAAAAGCATGTGCAGATCTAAGGAAACACCCTACGGGTATCCCTTTATGCACAAAAAACATGTGCAGATCTAAGGAAAGGAGTGAGTTGTTATGTCGGATTTACAGAAGCAGGCAGTACAGATGATAAGTGGATTGTCAGATGATAATATACGCTTTCTCATAGAGATTATCCAAAGACTGATGCCCCAGCAATCCTATGCGGCATCTGTCAGGCCCATGAATGAAAATGCTAAGATGCGGGCTTTTATGCGGCTGGAGGATGCCAGAACTGAAATAAAGAAATATCTGCCGGAGGATTTTGATCCGGAACGGGAGTTGGAGGAGGCGAGAGCTGAGAGATATGGTAATATTAATTGATACAAATGTAATCATAGATTTTCTTACTACCAGAGAGCCATTCTTTGAGGCGTCTTCAAAGGTGATTGAAAAATGTGCCAGTGGAGAATTAACAGGATATATTGCATTTCATTCGATTCCGAATTTGTGGTATATTCTACGGAAGATTCCGGAGGATATGAGAAGAAAATGGCTTATTGATATATGTGAATTTCTGACAGTGGCAGGAGTAAATCATGATGAGGTGCTAAGGGCAATCCGAATGACGAAGTTCAAGGATTTTGAAGACTGCCTGCAGGATCGGTGTGCAAAAAATATCGGAGCAAAATATATTGTTACAAGAAATGCGGCTGATTTTAGTAATTCGGAGGTTCCGGCAATTTCGCCGGAGGATTTTTTGACAGTTATGAAATAGGGATGAAAGGAAGCATTATTCATGGATTTGGATAGTGCTTTTTCATTGCCTGCATTACGAAATAAGACGATAAAATATTAGAAATATCTATTGGCATTAAGAAAAACAAGTGTCATAATAAAGATGGCAAAGGGAAAATAACTGGAATGTAAAACCAGGAAAAAATAAAATGCCAAATACCAGAAACGGAGGGCAGAACATGACATTACGCTGGAAAGTTATTTTGGGAGCCGTACTGTTGCTGTCAATAGCTGCCTTTTTTCTTCCCGTACCGCTGGGATTTCGGGAGACTGCAGAAGATCCCCTATGTGCATCCATAGAGGAAGATCCCTGCTATGCGGATGGGGTATTTGAGATCTATAATGCCAAGGATTATCTTCGCTTTGCAGGCTATATGAATCGGGCCTCAAAGGAAGAAGAGGACTATGAGGCGGCTGCGGCGGTGGATGCCAGGCTGATGGCGGATCTGAATATGCAGGAGGATGAGAGGTATCGCTTAAAGGGGCACCCCTATATCCGCCAGGCGATTTTGAATTACAACGGAACCTTTGAGGGGAACGGTCATACAATCACCTGGGCTATGGAGGCCGGCAATGGAATGTTTGTCTGCATCGAACGGCAGGGGGAGGTGAGAAACCTTACCTTTGAGGCACCGTCCCTTGTGTGGGAAATGGATGAGTATGGCGTAGGCATGCTCTGTATGATAAATTATGGAACCATCCGAAACTGTGAGACAAGGGGGCGGGTAGAGGGAACGGACTGCTATGTGGGAGGCATGGCCGGGATCAACCGCGGCCTTATTGAGAATTGTGTGAACCGGGCGGAGGTTGTGGTGGAGAGCCTTGGGGACTATGGCGCCGGAGGCATTGCAGGCCTTAGCAAATGCAAGGTTCTGGAGGGAGAGAGTGAGGAGGACCCCATTGTTCCGGAGATTCGAAATTGTGTGAATTATGGAAATGTGCGTGGAACATGGGAGGCCGGGGGCATCTGTGCCTACAATGACTGTGCCAATATCTATGAGTGCGGAAATGAGGGAGAGGTGTCGGTTCAATACCAGAAAGGGTATATTTATCCGGAGGAACCGGACTGGTATGAGAGAGCCAGGGCAGGGGGAATCTGTGGCCATATGGGGTGGAATAACCTGGAAAACTGCTATAATAAAGGGAATATTTCCATTCTGGAGGAGGGTGTGGAGGATACCTATGCCATTGCCGGAGATACCCTTTTCTGGATTCATACGGTCAGCGGCTGTGTCACCTTAGAGGGTACGGCAAAAGGCTCCATGCGTCATGAGAGTGTGACGGAGCTTAATCCGGAGGAACTGGAACGCTGGATGGCGGATCATGAGAGTGTTTCCGGTGTTGGGAATAATTGGGAGTTTGATTTGGAGGAAGCGAAAGAGAAGCTGCCGCTGATTCCTCTTGGAGTGACGGAATCTGAGCTTACGGCGGGACGGGAGGATGCGTATCTGTGTGAGGAGTTCTTTCTTAAGGGAGAGCCCGGATATTCCATTCGTCAGGTGTCGCCCTATGCCCTCTGCATGGAGCAGGAGACCAAAGAAGAGCCGGAGGGGGAGCTTTCAAAATTACAGGTATGGCTTTTGCGGGTTCCGGGGGATCTTACGGATATTGAGGATTATCTGGATGAGCATGGAAACTTTGTAAAGGATACGGGACATGAGGTATGGCTTGGAATCGAAGGGGCTCACTGGCTCCACCCGGGACAGAGCTACAAGGATGATGTTCATGTGAGAACCATGATCTCCAAAAAGAGCAGGTAGCCAGGGACCTGGCTGGTACACTATCGGGATGATATGCTGGCTCGTGCGGCGGTTGGGGACAGATATGGAATGATTGATAACGTAGTGGCACTGCCTATTCAGTATTCAGAAGAGACAGGCTATAAAGCGGAATGGCTGATGGTATTTACAAATAAGGGAGATAATTATCGGCCCTCCCTCTTTGAGGTGGATGAATTTTTAACGGATTTTACCTGGATGCCCTGTGAACGCAGAGTGGAGAGAGGGGATTGTCTGTATACACTGGCGGAGGAATATACGGGAGACGGGAACCGCTATCCGGAGCTTATGGCTGTCAATGAGATTGAGAATCCGGAATTGCTGATTCCCGGGCAGATGCTTAAGATTCCAAGGGAGTGGCTGGTATAGTGAGGATAGGAGAAAAGAGTTAAGAACACATGAGCTACACCATTCTCATTGTGGATGATGATAAAGCACTTTTGAAAATGTTGAAAAGCTATCTGGAGATTCGAAAATATTCCGTACTTACGGCAGAGGACGGTCACGAGGCGTTAAAGAGGGCTGAGGATGAGCAGGATCGGGTAAACGGCCTGCTTTCCGGCGGGGATGATTATATCTTAAAGCCCTTTAGCCTAAAGGAGCTGGAAGCCAGGATTATTGCCCGTTTAAAGCGGGAGGAACGGCATAGAACAAAGTCCAAATACCGATTTTTGGGGGAATTGTCCATTGATTATACCGCACGGACCGTGCAGGTGGGAGAAAATTGTCTGGTATTGACCAAATTGGAATATGACATCATAGAGTTTCTTTCCATGCATCCCGGACAGGTTTTTGACAGAGAGCGGATCTATGAGCGAATCTGCGGATACGACGGCGAGGGGGACAGCCGGGTGGTGACAGAGCTGGTCCGCCGGATTCGAAAGAAGCTTAAGGAGCATACAAAGGCGGAATATATTGAGACTGTGTGGGGGACGGGATATTGCTGGGGAAAGGAATAAAAAGGGGCTGGCGTGAAATAAGACATCAGCCATTTCTATACCCTTAGCAATAAGGAATCCTCCCACCTTGTGGGTCCCTCCTTATTACAACGTTCGGACAGTCTGTACACAAACAGCCGGACACTGGGTATCAGAAAAGTCTTCTGTCTTATTTCCCGACAGCCCTCTTTTTCAGCCATTTCAATTTTTTGCAGAAATCCCGATTATTTTGCAGATTTCTTATACTCCGCTACCAAACGGTCAAAGCCTTGGATATGATTGACAAACCAATCCACCACGTTTTTATTCACCTGCTGAACAAAGGCATCTGTGGGACCTTCCTGATCTTCCAGCATCTCATACAGTTCCTTTATGCTCTGTACAAACTCCTGATGCTTTGCCTGATGCTCCTTAAGACCCGGATATCCGATTTCCTCCTGGAGTGCTTCCTCCTGGGAAAAGTGAAAATTCGTGTACTCCTCCAGATAATCCAGGGTTTTTAAGGCTTTTACCTTGCCGTCCCCCGTTTCGCAGGCTCTCAGCAAATCGTTGATTTTTCCGATCAGTTCCTGATGCTGCCCGTCAATCAAGGTGTTTCCTGTCACCAGATCATCTGTAAACTCCATATAATGTACCACGTGAAAACCTCCTTTATTACGGCGTTTATGATTTTCCATTATAGCATGCCGGTACAAAAATTACCAGTTTATTTTTTAGTGCAAAGAAAGCTCTCCAGTCATAGAACTGAATTTTTGCTGGACATAAGCATTTTTACAGGACTAAAATAGTCAGTAGAATAAGCGGATACGGCCGGAGATGACAGAGTTGGTCCGCCGGATTCGAAAGATGCTTAAGGGGCATGCAAAAGAGGAATATATTGATACTGTGTGGGGATGGGATATCGATGGAAAAAGGAATCCGTATCGTGAGGGATAGAATACGAAATCTTTCCGTGCGAAAAACAATTATCTTGTATTTGGCAATAAGTCTGGTCTGCAGCTTTTTGCTGTCCGCCGCCATTACAAGGCTTGCTTATAAAACCCGGCAGCGGATCTGGTGGAAGTATACGGATCAGGAGCGTTATTTTGAAGCAATCGAAAAGGAAGAGGGCGGTTATCTGGCAGAGATTTGAAGACCGGATTCCCTGGAAATGATCCCATGGGATCGGACGCTCAATGAAGTCTGTGACTTTCTGGATACTTATACGGTTTTGATTTTGTCTATAGCGGGAACCTGCCTTGCCGTATTTCTCTTTTACCGCCATAAGCTTAGAATTCCCATGGAGGAGCTTAGGCAGGCTTCCAAGCGGATTGCGAAGAATGAGCTGGACTTTGTGATTACCTATGATAATCAGGATGAGATGGGGAGCCTGTGCCGGGAGTTTGAACGGATGCGGGGAGAGCTGGCAGGCAATAATCGGGAAATGTGGAGGATGCTTGAGGATGAGAGAGAGCTTCGGGCAGCCATTGCACATGATGTTCGTTCGCCCCTGGCCGTTTTAAAGGGATACTTGGAAATGCTGACCGCCTATCTTCCGGACGGAACCATTGATCCCGCAAAGGCTTTGGAAATGCTGGCAGAAAGCAGGAAGCAGATAGAGCGCATGGATGTATTTGTGGAAACCATGCAGAAGCTCAACAGTCTGGAGCAGAGAACACTGCTGCCGGGTCCGGTCACGGCAGGGAGCCTCCAGGAAGAGATTCAGGCGGAACTGGATATCCTGGGACAGGGAGAGAAGAAGCGGATTATTTTGCAGGTTCCGGAAACGGATGCGGTTTTTTCGGGAGATCGGGAAATCATTCTTGAGGTTATGGAAAATCTTTTATCCAATGGGCTGCGGTATGCAAAGGAGCAGGTTGAGATAAGGGCCCTTGTGACACAGGAGAAGCTGGCGCTTTGTGTCAGGGATGACGGAAACGGATTTTTGGAGGAAATGGATCAGGTTACGAAAGCATTTTATCAAAGGAATGTAAAGGACAGTCTCAAGCATGCGGGAATGGGAATGGATATTTTGGAAGCCTGTCAGTGCCGGAGCTTATGTGATAGGAAAGCTTGCAGGAGGATTTACGGTTTGTCTGATTGCACTGGGGATTTTAAATGTGGTGTTTTATGCCGCCTGCCGCATCTGTACCAGGGGAAATGGATTTGAGGTACACTTCCGGGATTTTCTTGCGGCGGACTGTCTCTATATTTTGCCGAACATGCTGATGATTGTGTGTATTTACAGCCTGATTTCCATTTGGTTTAAAAATCCTCTGCCGGCATTGCCGCTTCTGATTCTCCATATGGTGTATTCCAATATGGGAAGCAGGAATGCAGAGGGCGTATTCGGGTATTATGGGAGGCCCCTTGGCGATTATGGTCCGGTTTCCGGGGCGGTTTTTTGATACGGAGGCTCCGCCAATGGCTTTGTTTAACCAGAGTATGCTGCTGCTTGTGTCCCTGGCGCTGATAGGAGCATCTATCCGGTTGTGGAGAAAGAGGAGGATGTGATGGAAAAGGAGCTGAAAATCTGTCTGCCCCTCTATAAGATTGGCTATGCCGTATTTTTTGTGATGATTTTAAGCTTTGTCAGGGGCGTCACATACGCTTACGAGATTGGAATTGCTCTGGAGACGCCTATGGCGCTGCTTGCTGCGGTTTTTTGCGGGGATGCCTATGTACAGGAGATAACGAGCAAAAGGTCAGAGATACAAAGACTTTGCCCCATAAATAAGCGTGCTGCGGCAGTGGGAAAGCGGATGGTGATACAAATATTGTTTTTGCAGCTTCTCTCTATGGCGGGCTATGGAATGTTTCATCTGTTTCAAAGGCTACGGGCCGTTTATGAGCTTCCACCTTTGGAGAGAGACTTTTGGGAAAATGGAATCTGTTTTCCTATACGTTTCGGAATATTGAGGACGGGGGAGATTTTGACTGGATGTGCGGGAAGCTTCTTTGTATTGGTTTGAGTGCTTTCATGGCAGTGATGATGCCGAAATTATTGAAGAAGCTAGGGTAGATCCTTTCTGTGAAAATGGAAATATATTCCTGAAATATGTATGGGAACCTCAAGTATGGACGATTGGATGAAAAGGAGAAAAAGGATGAGTATTATAATAAAGGATCTGACAGTAACCTTTAAAAACGGTGTAACTGCAGTAAGGCATGGGAATTTGGAGATTCCAAAGGGGATTTTCGGACTTCTTGGGGAAAACGGCGCCGGAAAGACTACCCTGATGAGGGTGCTGACCACGGTGCTTGCGCCCTCGGAGGGAACTGTGGCGATGGACGGGATTTCGTATACGGAAAGCAACTATGAGAAGCTTCAGAGAAAAATCGGGTATCTGCCTCAGGAGATTGATTTGTATCCCAATCTGACTGTGCAGGAATGCCTGGAATATATGGGAGATTTGTCGGGAGTTTCGAGAAAGAAGTGCAGGAAACGCATTGCATATTATTTAGAGAAAGTCGATCTGGCAAAGCACCGCAGGAAGAAGATGAGGCAGCTTTCCGGAGGCATGAAGCGCAGAGTTGGGCTTGTGCAGGCTCTTCTTCATGAGCCGGAGCTTTTGATTATTGATGAGCCAACCACGGGGCTTGACCCGGAGGAGCGCATACGAATACGGAATTTTCTGGTAGATTTCTCGGAAAACCGAACGGTACTGTTTTCTACGCATGTGGTGGAGGATCTGGCGGCCGCCTGCGAATATCTGGCTGTCATGAAGCAGGGAGAAATTCTTTATTCCGGTAAAATGCGAAAGCTTTTGGAAAAGGCCAGAGGGCATGTGTGGAATTGTTATGTGGAGAATGATGTAAAGGCAAGAGAGCTTGAGAGAAGCTATCCGATATCTTCCAAGCAATATATGGATGGAGGGCTTCGGATGCGGCTGATTTCGAAAGAGAGGCCGAAGATAGAATGTGAGCCTTGTGAGGCTTCGTTGGAGGATGCTTATATTTACATTACGAATTATAAGTCTTAGAGAGGGCTGTTTAGAGCGTGCATTTTAGATAGATATCTTTAGGGATGGAAAAAGCTTGCATATAATTCATGGATCTGTTATTATGATGACGTTGTAACATATCTGGTTATTCTTAAAGGCTTTGGATACGTTTTATTCAACCGTTATGGCCGGTCGCCATAGTTTTCATTCAAATCATAATAACAGGATTGTGAATAGAAGATAGTATGGAGAAATGGTGCTTACCTCTTGATGTCTATATGCTTCCGCAGGGCTGCTGATATTCACAAATCCGGAAAAGGAGGATATGCGAGTAAAAATAAGAACCAGGATAAGAACCAGGATAAGAAACAGAGAGAAGATGGGCTGTTGAAAGAAGAAACCTTGTTCACAGACGAGCTTCCGGAAGAAATTCTTAAGGAACTGACACCGGAAATTCGAAGACAGTATTTCCTTTGGGATGAGATTCTAAAGAGGGAAGTAGAACTTTATCCCTGGCTTACACTGCCGTTGATAGAAGAAAACTTCCATAAAAAATACCAGAGAAATATAAAGATTCAGCTGCTTTCTACCGAATACACCATAAGCCGCATTCACGAAAAGGGAGAAAGGCTGCTGCATTCCATCCGTGCAGATTTGTTGCTGCGTATCGGGGGAGAGTTATATCATTTTGAATGCCAGATGAAATCAAATAAAAGTATGGTATTTCGAATGCTGGAGTATGATACTCACATAGCCCTTAGACATAGCTCCAACGAAAATCAGCTTTCGTTTCCAAAATCCGTGGTGTTGTATTTGAATCACTCTAAAAATACACCGGATTATGAGAGCTGTACGCTTCACTTTCAGGATGGTTCCAGACATCTGTATCAAGTGCCGGTGATGAAAGTGCAGAAGTATTCCCTGCATAAGATAGAAGAAAAACACCTGAACATACTGATTCCGTTTCTGCCGATTCGTTTTGCAAGAAGAATAAAGAGCGGCAAGGTAACAGGCAGAAAAAAGCTGAAAGAGGATTTGACAGAATTCCCGACAGAATGTATCATGATATTAAATCGTGGGAAAGAAGAAGGCTTTTTGACAGAGCATGCACGGAATGATATTCTGGAGTACCTTTATAAAGCGTGCGGGCATCTGTTATAAGAAGAACCGGAATTGCTTGAGGAGGTGTATGAAAGTATGGAACCAGCAATCAAGTTAAATCGAGAAATTATAAAAGAACTGCAAGATGATAAAAAAGAGTTGAGCAGACAATTACGAAATAGCAGCAAACAATTAAAAGACAGCAATAGGCAGCTACAGGACAAGGAAAAACAGCTTCAAAGCAAAGAACAGAAGCTGGAAATCGGAATCAAAAAACTGATTCAAAGGCTGGAAAATGAGGGCAGGAATCAAGAGAAAGTGAAAGAAGCTCTGGAAGATGTTTTTTCATTGGACAAGGAGGAAGCACAAGCTAAAGTGGAACTTTACTGGAAAAAGCGGTAAGGACAAAACGTGATAAGAGAGATGGTAAAATCCCGATGTAAGATATGCAATTGTCTTAGGTCGGGATTTTTGCATGTACAGATAAAATCGGCATCTATATGCTGTGGTGGAAAACGATTTACGGAAACGGCTGATTTACAGAGTGAAGATTTCAATTAATGTAGATGGAGCAATGTACCTTGCATTACGGCGGAATATGGCTAAAATACGATTTAATCATGCGTTGACATAATTGATAAACTGGACTATAATTGGAATATATCGAATTATAGTCGGAAAAAGGAGAGGGCATATGGACTATATCAAACGTGATTTGGAGGAGCAAATCCCTGTTTTATCAGAGAAATATCCCTGTGTTGTAGTGACGGGTCCCCGGCAGGCGGGAAAGACTACGTTGTTAAAGGGACTTATGGATGAAAAAAGAACTTATGTAAATCTGGAGGATTTTGAGGAACGGAGGATGGCTAAGAAAGAGCCGGTGTTGTTTTTGCAGATGCATCCCCTGCCCATTTTTATTGATGAGGTTCAGTATGCACCGGAGCTTTTGGTTTACATAAAGATTGCGGTGGACAATGGGGCGGAGCCGGGAACATTCTGGCTGGCTTCCTCTCAGATATTTCCGGAGCTTACCTCCCTCTGCGAATCCTCCATGGAGGGCGTGGCGGCCTGTTCTCTGTCATTTTTGTCTCAGCATGAGATGTACGGAAGCGGAAAGCAGGCACCGTTTTCCGTGCATTTGAATGCATTGGTTCAGAGAAAGCGTACCCACAGCCCGGCTGATTTGAAAGATCTGTATGAACGAATCTGGAAAGGAGCCATGCCGGAATATATCTGTGGAGCAGCGAAGAGTGGTAAGCCAGGGGATTGGAATGCCTTTTACAACGGTTATTTACAGTCCTATATAGAACGGGATGCAGGGGAGCTGGTGTCTTTGGCGGACAAAATGCAGTTTGGTGATTTTATACGTGCCGCTGCCTGCCGTGTGGGACAGATGCTGAACCTGCATCAGATAGCACAGGAGGTTCTGATCTCTGACGATACGGCCAGAAGATGGCTGCAGGTATTGGAACGGACGCATCTGGTGTTCTGCCTTTACCCATATCAGGATCCGAAGTTAAGGCGTGTGATTAAGGCACCAAAGCTCTTTTTCTTTGATACGGGTCTGGCTGCTTATCTGACCAGATATGCTTCCCCGGATATTTTGATGAACGGTGCCCTAAGCGGCGGAATTCTGGAAAATTATGCGGTGGCCGAGATTATGAAATCTTATGCCGCTGACAGGAACGGCTGCCGGTTCTGGTATTACCGTGACAAGGAGGGCAAAGAGATTGATCTGATATTGGAGCGTGACGGGTGGCTGTGTCCCCTGGAGGTGAAACGGTCAGCCAATCCGGAACAGAAAGGCATCCGTGTATTCTCGATTCTGGATAAGGCATCTCTTCCACGGGAGAGGGGAGGAGTGCTCTGCTTAAGGGCGGATTTGTCTGCTTTCAACAGTAATGATTTGATGATTCCCATTTGGATGATATAGTGAACGTTAATCTGTGATGTAGGGTGTTGAAAAATTTGTATTGCATTTTACAGGCAACAGTGTTATAAATATAACAGTTATATTTATAACACTGTTGCCTTATCATTATCTTCAGTGAGCAAGAAGTGACTTTGCCCTTTAGTGTCGTCGCACAGTGACTATAATAGGAGGAAACCGGAAATGGATACAGGCACTTACATTTCCCATGCGAACCATTTTAAGAAGTTTTATGATCTTTCTTTCAAAGAAATAGCGAAAGAATATGATCTCCAAATGATTGATGTTCACATCCTTTTATTCGTAAAGAACAATCCTGCTCTGAACACGGCCAGGGATATTGTTTACAGCAGAGGTCTGTCCAAGTCAAATGTTTCCAATGCCCTGGAAAAACTGCGGGAGCGGAAGCTGGTAAGACTGGAGAAGGATCCAAAGAGCCGGAGAATCCAGAGGATTTTTCTGGAGCCAGAGGGGGAGAACCTTGCATTGGAACTAAAAAAGGTTCAGAGTCAGTGCTTTAAAAGAATGTTGCAGGGATTTTCGGAGGAAGAGTGGGAGATTTTGAATCAAAGTCTCAGGAGGATTGATGAGAATGTGGTGGCGGCATTAAAAGAACTTGGATAGGAGGTATACATATGTTGGCGAAAATTTTCGTCTGCTTTTTTGCAGGCATGGGAGCAGGACTTGGCACAGGCTTTGCGGGAATGAGTGCTGCAGCGGCCATCAGCCCTATGTTGATTACATTTCTTGGAATGGAAGCTTACCAGGCGGTGGGAATTGCCCTTGCCAGTGATGTTCTTGCCAGTGCCGTGTCCGCCTGGACTTATGGAAAGAATAAAAATCTGGATATTAAAAACGGAGCTGTGATGATGGCCGCAGTGCTTTTATTCACTTTGGCAGGAAGCTATGTGTCCAGCTTTGTGCCCAACCGTACTATGGGCGGATTCTCTATGTTCATGACCCTGATGATGGGAATCAAATTTATTGTCCGCCCGGTCATGACTACAAAGGAAAGCAGTGAGCAGTGTGATCGGAAACAACGCCTTATCCGGTCGATTTTAAGCGGAATGCTGGTGGGATTTATCTGCGGATTTGTAGGTGCGGGCGGCGGCATGATGATGCTTCTGGTTCTTACAAGTCTTCTGGGATATGATTTGAAGACGGCGGTGGGTACCAGTGTGTTTATTATGACCTTTACGGCCTTTACCGGTTCTGTGAGCCATTTTGCCATTGGAGGAATCGGCGATATGACCTGTCTTGTGCTCTGTGTGCTCAGTACGCTTCTTTGGGCAAGAGTGGCGGCACGCTTTGCCAATAAGGCGGAGCCGGCAGTGCTCAACCGGGCTGCCGGCGTGGTGCTTACGGTACTTGGAGTTGTGATGGTTGGTTTTCAGTATTTGGGATGATATTTATGAAAATGCAGCAAGAATAATGAAAAAACAAAAATTTCTTTATGTTACAATGGGTTTGTCTTATTTCCGGGCAAACCCATTTTATTCAGAAAGGAGGGATCCTGATGCAGGATCAGACGGTTCGCATTGTTTCGCAGGCTATCCGGTATATAGAACACAATCTCAACAATAAGCTGGAGCTTGACAAGGTTGCGGCGGCACTGCACTATTCCCAATTTCACCTGCACCGTATTTTTACAAAGACAGTTGGGCTGACGGTCCATGAGTATATTCAAAGACGGCAGCTGACAGAAGCGGCAAAGCTTTTGACATTTTCCCAAAAACCGATTCTCGAGATTGCCCTTGTCAGTGGATATGAGAGTCAGCAGGCATTCACGGGTGTCTTTAAGGCCATGTATAAAACTACGCCTGCAAAATTTCGGGAGGTAAAGGAATTTTACCCTTTACAGCTTGAGATCCATTTAAAAGAGGAGACGGTCAGGACGGATTTTACAAAAGAGGATATAAGGTTTGCCGCATCTTCCGATGCAGAGGATTGGATGGAGCTGGTGAACCTGACGATTGACGGATACCCGTGTCTTGATAAAGATGAATATATCCAAAAGCTGCAGCAGTATATGGATGATAAAAGAGCATTGATTTTGCGGGATGAAGATATGGCGATTGGCGTGATGGGATTTTCATCCCATAGGGGTAGCGTGGATTTCCTGGCCGTTCATCCGCAATACCGGCACCTTGGCATCACAAAGCTGTTTCTCCATAAGCTCATGGATGAACTGCTTTGCGGGAGAGAAATCACCCTGACGACCTACCGTGCGGGCGACAGGGCGGATACAGGTTATCGTGAAGAATACAGCCGCCTTGGGTTTGCGGAAAAAGAACTGCTTGTGGAGTACGGGTATCCTGTACAGCGTTTTGTGCTTCTTCCTCAAAAAAAAGCAATATTCTGCTGACTTTACCCTTTCGTATCGTTGCGTAGCAATTTAAACAGTAATATCCTGTCAGTGCACAGATCGATTTACAGACACATCTTTTTGTGGCTGGAAATTGATCTAGTAGTCCGTACCGGAAATCCTTGTGCATATTTCCGGTACGGACTACTAGATAAGGGTGTACTGACAGGATATTACGGAACTTGTAATAGGAGGAAGCTTGTTATGACAGAAACACAGAGAAATCCCCTGTCAGATAATTTTAACGCCGTGTCACTTATCAGGTTTGCATTTCCCAGTATGGTTATGATGCTTTTTATGGGGTTGTATACCATTGTAGACACGATCTTTATTGCCCGGTTTGTAAACACAAATGCCCTGTCCTCCATCAATATCGTGTGTCCGGTCATAAACCTGATTGTTGGACTGGGAACCATGCTGGGAACGGGCGGAAGTGCCATTGTTGCAAAAAAAATGGGAAGCGGAAAGCCCGGGGAGGCCCGAAGCAGCTTTACGCTCATTATTGTAACGGGTATTGTAACGGGTCTTGTTATCACGGTGGCAGGCCTTATTTTTATTGACAGAATCATCTGGAGTCTGGGGGCCAGTGAAATACTGTTCCCTTATTGCAAGGATTATCTGATGATACAGCTTTTGTTTGCTGCGGGCAATATGATGCAGGTTCTGTATCAGAATCTTTTCGTGACGGCGGGAAAGCCGGATTTGGGACTTGTACTCTCTGTGCTGGCGGGGCTTGCCAATATCGTTTTTGATTATATCTTTATCCCCGTGATGCAGATGGGGATCAAAGGGGCGGCACTTGGAACGGCCATGGGGTATATGATACCAACGATTGCAGGAACAATATTTTTTTTCACCGGAAGAAGCGAGCTGCATTTTTGCAAGACCAGGATGGATGCTGCGGTTTTGGCAAAAAGCTGTTCCAATGGTGCTTCTGAAATGGTAAGTCAGCTTGCGGCTGCCGTGACTACCTTTTTGTTCAACGGGACAATGATGAAGCTGTCAGGCGAGGACGGTGTGGCGGCCATTACCGTTATGATATATTCACAGTTTTTATTGACAGCTCTTTATATTGGATTTTCTATGGGCATCGCTCCTGTCATAAGCTATAATTACGGCAGCAAAAATACAAAGCAGCTCAAGAAAATCGTCCGCATCGGTTTTTCCTTTATCCTGGCTGTTTCTCTTTGCGTATTTTTGTTTTCCTTTTTTGCAGGAGAAAATATTGCACGGATATTCGCAGGGGATAATAAGAATGTATTCCAAATTACAAAAGCAGGATTTACTATTTTTGCCTTTGGTTTTCTCTTTTCCGGATGCAATATTTTTTCCTCGGCATTGTTTACGGCACTGTCAAATGGAAAAGTTTCGGCAATGATCTCATTTTTGCGGACATTTGGATTTATTATGGCTTTTCTTTTGATATTGCCGAAATTTTTCGGGGTGACAGGCGTATGGCTTGCGGTTCCCCTTGCGGAAGCACTCACATTGACCCTGACGGTATGTTTCCTCTTCGGGCATGGGAAGACGGCATCATGATATCCGCAAAAGTAATACCCGTAAAAGTAATTCTGTAAAAGCGGTTGACATTGCAGCTGATTTTTTGTACAATAGTTATTGACCATAAGTCAATAACTATGAAAAAGGGGGCGGTGCAAATTGGCCAGGCCAGTGAAAAAACAGCCGGAACAATGGAAGAGAGAGATTTTAGCTGCGGCAAAGGAATTATTTTTATCAAAAGGCTATGAAGAAACTGCCATTACGGATATTATGGAAGCAGCGGGGGGTGCAAAGGGGATGTTTTACCGTTTCTTTCAGAGTAAGGAAGAGGTCATGAATTCCCTGGCGGATCAGATGTTTTTCGCCAATAATCCTTTTGAGGAGGTCAGGAAGCGTTCTGATCTGAACGGACTGCAGAAGATACGGGAGGTGCTTGCCCTTGACAGGGCCGACACGGAACGGGAAGAGATCAATATTCAGGCAGTCTCCATCCTGAAAGACCCGCATATTCTGGCGGCTGCGGTAGCGGCGAACCGGCGGGTGCTGACTCCTTTATGGTTTGAATTGATTGAGGAGGGCTGGCGTGACGGCTCAATCCGGACGGAATACGCAAAGGAGCTTTCCGAACTGCTGCCGCTTGTGAATTTCTGGCTGCTGCCCTCCGTATTTCCGGCGGATGCAGAGGAGATACTTCACAAGTGCGGATTTGTTGCGGAGGTTCTTTCGGCAATGGGGCTTCCAATCATCGAGAATGAGATGTGTGAGAGGGCAGAGGGGATATTGGGAAGCTGCCGGGAAGAAAGGAAAGGATGACGGATGGAGCAGAGATTATTTTCGAGGAATTTTACGCTCCTTTTGCTGGGGGGATTCTGTATGCAGCGGTTGACTTGAAGCCTGTCATGTATGCAAGTGTCCTGTGCTTTTTCATTACGGCACTGTTGGAATGCTTTATAAAATTGCCTTATCAGGCTGGGAATTTCAGGTATTATGGTATGTGTGATTGGACTGCTTGCCCGCAAAGTAAGGGGAATGTAGGATGGTTCAGAAAATGTGTTGTGTGGGAGAAAAGGAGGAGACGATATGTCTGAAATCGTATTTGAATCTATTTACAGGGAGATATTTCCCTTTTGGGAGAGGCTTCCGGACGCAGAGAGGGAGTACATCTGCCGGAATTCATACGATGTTACTTATCCTAAGGGCAAGAATATTCATGACGGCAGTGAATGTTCCGGCGTGATTCTTGTCCGTTCGGGATGCCTGCGTCTTTACATGATGTCGGACGAGGGAAAGGAGATTACGCTTTACCGTCTCCATAAAGGAGATTTGTGTATGCTGTCCGCTTCCTGTGTGCTGGATGCCATCACGTTTGAGGTGTTTGTAGATGCGGAGCAGGACAGTCAGTGCTGCGTGGTAAGCGGGCCTGCTTTTGCGGCAGTGTCAAAACGGAATCCGGACATCCGCATATTTGCGTTGGAAACCGCAGTCAGCCGCTTTTCGGACGTGATGTGGGTGATGCAGCAGATCCTGTTTATGAGCATGGATAAACGGCTGGCAATTTTTCTTTCTGACGAATCCGCCCGAACGGGTTTGGATACCATTCCATTAACCCACGGGCAGATTGCCCGGTATATGGGTTCTGCCCGTGAAGTGGTATCCAGGATGCTGAAATATTTTGCCGGCGAGGGGCTTGTGGAGGTTACAAGGGGCGGCGTTACAATCCTTGATAAGAAACGTCTGCGGGAACTGACTTTTTAGGACATCGCTGCATTCATTTTGAAGTAAATAGTGCCTGAAGTGCAATGATGTCCTAACATTTAGTCCGGTTATTTTCGAGACGCTATGCCAGCATGGAGAGGATCTCCGCTTTCGACTTTAAGCCTGCTGACTGACTTAGAATATTGCCGTTTTTGATCACAGTCAGCGTGGGGATGCTAAAGACACCGAATCTCTGTGCCAGCTCCGGTTCCTGGTCTACGTTGATTTTGGCTATCAGGTATTGCGGATTTTCCTCTGCGATCTCTTCCACTATGGGAGACACCATGCGGCAGGGACCGCACCAGTCGGCATAGAAATCCAGAAGCACGGGCTTTTCACTGGTTTTTACGGAATCGAAGTTATTTTTGTTTACATGAAGTATGGACATAATTTTATTTTCCTTTCTTTTTGTTTTATCTGCTCACAGTGTATCATTTTCTGCTCACTGTTTCTGTGATGAGGTCACATTTTTGGCTTTGCATATAAGCTGTGTCATGGTTCCCATTGGACAGTACACGCACCAGGAACGGGGCTTGAATAAAATCATGGTAAGAAAGCCCAGTACGGTGGAGGTGAGCATTACGCTGTAGAAGCCGAAAGCAAACTGAGCGACGCCGTCAGAGAACAGCGTTCCGTGGTAAGCCCAATGCCACGGGAGCTTGAATGTCCACAGCAGCGTTACCGCTGTGCCAAGACTTTTGGTTCCGGCGAATACCAGCCAGGTGTTCCACAGCATAAGGAAGAACATTGCAAAGAAAAAGATCAAAAATCCGTATCGGAAATAGCCGGATTTCATCCACCTGGGGATATCCTTTTTTCGTGACAGCCCGAACCTCCCTCCGATCAGGGAAAAAAGCTGACCTCTGCCGCAGTACTTATTGCAGTAAGCCTTATTGCCCTTGATAATCGCTATGGCAAGGGGGATAAAGAAGCAGAGAAGCCCCAGCCATGCAAAGAGGATATTGAAAAAACCAAGGATCAGGTAGGTAAGAGAGAAGATCCACAGGTAATCATACCATTTCTTTTTTTGTTTCATTTTTCCGCCACCTCCAATGCGATGATGCTTGCGGGACATTCCTTTACGCATTTTCCGCATCCCACACACAATTCCCCATCAATGATTGCATGGATGCCATTGGGAATGGAGATTGCATTTTTTGGACAGACCTTTATGCAGCATCCGCAGGCAACACATTCCCGGATACTGACAGCCGCTTTCTTTTTTGCCATGGTAAAACTCCTTTTGTTTTTTTCTATTATATAGGGGAAAAATGATTTGTTCTGTGATGAAGTCACCATTTGGTGGCTGTAGAGCAGGAACTGCGAGAGCCAGAGGGGAAAAATATCTTTATAGAATGTGAAGAGGAATGTCATAATGGTTTACAAGGTATTGCAAAAGTTTCAGGTAGGAAGTAAATGTTGTGTTTCTTTAGAGGGGGATGCAATGCTGTTGAAAAATGGGCTGAATTTAAAAGATGAAATGGGAAATATTTTTTCCGTTGAATCTATAGGTATGGTCAATTATAAAAACATAAAAGATTGTGAACAGTATATAGAAGTATTTTTTAAAGGAGATATTGATAATATGGGGCAATATTTGAGCCTGATGGGAGAAGTATGATATAAAAATGTTAGAAGATATTGCACACCAATTAGGATAGAATAAATTTTAAGGAGTTATTTTAATGGTTCAATATGAAATGTATTTTACAAATGAATATACGAAAGAAATATTATATGATTTGGCAGAAGTAATGAGCTTGCATATAGAAGAAACAAGTATTGAAAAAGCAGTGTTGGAGAAAGATAAAAGTAGTCAGAATAATTTATTTTTCTTAGAAGAAAAAGGACAGTTCATATGTGTTGATTGTAATGATAATGATTGGATTTTTCCACTGGTTGTAGTTTGCAATGAAAGAATCTAAAATGAAGTAAAAGAGGTTATGCTTAGATGGGATAATTTGATAAGAGAAGAATATGCTCAAGAATTAACAGGGGATATTGTAAATGTATATGATAAAGAAAATACTTTGTTACATAATATAGAAGAAGTTTATGGTATAGAATTACGATTGTCCTTGCATCTGCCCAATGGGCAGGTGCAAAAGAGATTGGGAACCTGATGGTCAAAAGTAAATATAATTAAATTTAGATTTGATAGATAAAGGGGAAATTGTAATTGATTAATAAAATTAAAAGTATATTAGATGATAGCAAGTGCAAATTAGAAAAGGATTCTGATGGGAGCATATTGTTGTATCAAGGAGTTTACCCTGAAGATTGTATTTCATTAGTCAATGAACCACAAAATAATAAATATATTATATATGAAATACATTGAGATAGGAAAAAGTAATAGCAGAGGTAAAAGATGCAGAAGTAGCTATTTATACAGTGATTGCTTATAAAAGCAAGTATGATGATCCAATCAATAATATAAACGTTATAAGGATTAGAGATTATATGGAGGCCGGTGAGGAGAAGAAAGCGTGGGCTATTATTGAAGAATGTTTCGAAGAATCATTGTATTCAATAGGACATGAAGAACATTTAAAAGTATCTCTTATAAAAGAAGAAGATAAAGTAAATGTAAAATTTGAAGGAGAATATCTTGTTCAGAATGTATCAATTAATAGGGGATATATCGTGTTATATAATTATTGTGAAAAATTGAAGTGTATTTCTTTATTTTATAAGAGGGCGTAAAAAATTCTGTGTCTATGGGAAATTAAGTTCCTCTGATAAGAGTTCGATATGTAAAATTGCTTGTCGATTTATAACGAAATGCAGAGAAAAATAAATTGCAATATAAGCTTCTTTGAAGCGAGACCCGTATTTCTTCATGATGATGTACGTATAAAGGCACATTTCCTCATGTTAACCGATGCCTTGCACGAGATTTGTGAATTTGATACCGACTTTAAATTCATCACCAAAAGTCATATGAAAACAATTCAGAAAAAAAGTAAAGGAAGAAAATAAAATACCATAGTCTAAAACAACGCTAAAAATCGCTACACTGCCCATATTTTCAAGCATTGTAGCGATTCTATTTTTTCTCAACTGTTAAAAATGAAATTATAGCACAGAAAAAATAAAAATGCAAGAGTTATGAGAAATAAAAAAGCCTTATTTCAATGCGTTTGAGGATGCTTGGATATACAGTTTGCTTCGAAAGAATATGGTGTTAACTGCTAAAGACGGGATTTCAAATACTTTACAAAACAAAGATTATAAATAGCAATAAATTATAATGAAAATTTAATAATAAATTATCAATCTATATTATTGATTTTTCGCTGATTTTTGCATATAATAAAAGTAAAATAAAGCAATGGAGGGGTTTGTTATGGCAATTACAGCAGATCTTTTACAGAGCCTTGTTCCTATTTCACAATTCAATAAAGGTCAAGCAGCGAAGATATTTGACAGACTTCATTCTGAAAGGGAATTAATTGTTTTAAAGAATAATCAACCTTCAGCAGTTATTTTGTCACCGGAAGAATATATAAGGCTAATGGAAATTGAGGAAGATTATTTTCTCTTGTTAGAGGCAAATAAACGCATGGGGGACAATGGAAATAATAAAACAATTTCATTTGATTCCGTAATGAGCGATTTAGGAATCAGCGAAGACGAACTTTTGGATATGGAGGACGTAGATATCGAATGACATGGAATATTGAGTTTTTAGATGAAGCGGAAAAGGACATGAAGAAACTCGATCATTCAGTTCAGATTCAAGTCTTAAAGGGTATCCGAAAAGTTAGTCGAAATCCATTATCCGCAGAGGAGGGTGGATATGGAAAACCTTTGGGTAACAAGAGTGGGACAAATCTTACGAATCTTATGAAAATAAAGTTCAGGGATTTGGGAATCAGAGTTGTTTATAAGGTGGAGCGTGTAGACGGAGTAATGAAGATTATTGTAATTTCTGCCAGAACCGATGAGCAGGTATATAAGGAAGCAGCAAAAAGGCGAGACAAACATGATTTATAACAGAAGATGCAATAAGGTCGTTATAAGGAAATTTCTTAGTAGCGTTTTTTTAATGGAGGGAGAAGGATATGGCAAAATTAATCTTCACCAGCCGCCACGTTCGAGATACACCTCATCCCATCTACAGAATTATACACAATACATCAGTACTCGTGAAGGAGCAGAGAAGGTAGATGAGAGCAAAAAGAATCTTCCGGTCACGATGGCACAGAAGAAGCTGATAAAACAGCTCCTGAAAGACATTCCGGATGCAAAAAATTTGTTGGAGTATGAAGTTTATCATCAACATGCTGCCATTGGAACGCCTCCGAATTTATTACCCAAGCATTGGAGCAGAAGCTAAATATAGTGGCCGCAAAAGAAAACTATGTGGATTATCTAGCCAACCGTCCACGTGTGGAGTGAATAACAACAAGGCACGGGGATGAGATCCTTCTGTCCTTCCGGTATGAGTATGACGGAAACCCAATTTGCAATTTTTCCCGTGTTTTGTAGTAAAAGTATTTAGTAGTAATGTGAAGAGTTGGAAGACTTTCATTACTATTTGTGTTGCTGGCTTGGCGGCGGAATGGAGATATTTTACAAAAAAGATTATTAGATGAATATACAGAAGAAAAAATAACATTAAAAAATGTTTGACTGGTTCCAGAATGATAAGTGTATCATATAGTGAAACATTTGCTATTTAAACAAAATTTTCAAAATGATGAGTTAAACGAGATACAAATCTTTATATGTAAGATTGGAAATCTCAGTTATATTGCTAAATCTTTAAGGGGCATGAATCGGTAAGTCTCCCACCCCTTGCAAAACAGGCAAATTTCTGCTATAACTAAAATATATATTTTTTGAAAAGAGAGCTTGACAAACATAATAACCTGTGCCATTCTCAAGCAAGCAGAGTTATAGTATATAGCCCTGCAGTGTTGTTTTGTTCAATTTTATATCGTCAAGAGTGGCGTTCTTATGCCTGCAGATAACTGTGTGGCAAAGAGCGCCTTTTTGTTTTAAATATTGGAGGTATTTTATCCACTTATTCGGAAAGAGAACACTTATATTTTAATCAGTCAGGAGGTAACAAAAGTATTCGCAAATGGGTAAGAAAATATTTGCTGCTGGGATGGCCTGCCTGCTGGCTTTGTCGCTCGTGGGCTGCTATGAATACCGGGGTCCCTATACCAGAGCTGATGTAGAGGAATACCTGACAGGAAGATACCCAGATGAAACGATCCATATCCGGCAAGAAGGACTTCAGACATGGGAATGTTGGTTTGACGAACTGCCGGATGCGGTTTTTCAGGTTTGGGTAGGCCAGGGCGGAGGCGATCCGGTTCCAATGCTCTACTCCCGGATGGTTTCTGATGAAGCAGAGGTGATCCCGGCATATTATCTGGAGCAATATCAGAAAGAGGGAGGCAGCTTAGACGCCTGGGAATTGTATGACGAAATTTTGGATACCAGGTATACTTCTATCGCCGATGTTACTCCAGCTTTAGAACAGCTGTCCGCCTTTTACGATTGGATAGAGGGCAAGCCTCTGGCCCAGCTCATACCAAAGGGACAGTATAAGTTCCAGCCGGAACTGCCTTGGCGGACCTACTCCCCACAGTTCCACAACTTTAAAGAGATGGTTGTCCATGGGCCGCAGGACGAACCGGAAGCGGTTCAGGAAGCCCTGGAGGATTCCGTAAAGAAATATTACGCTTTTTACCGGCTGCCCTGTGATGAATTTTCTCAGACAGAGCTGGAAGAATACGCAGTGAACGCCTGGCCCTGGGCTCCGAAGCCCAGAGTCCGGCAAGGAGAGGAAGCTTTGCCGCCGGAGCTGCTGGCCGGCATCGGCATGGAAAGCGGTGTTATTAGCTATGGCGGCCTTTATACGCTGCTGGTCCGTCTGGATTTTGATGTGAAAGGTACGGCGGAGCATTTTACCGTCATCGGCGCAGATGGGCATTCCTACGAATTTTCCTACAGCTTTTGGGAGGAAAAGGAGATGGACTGGGCCAATAACGAGACTATCACCCTGCCGGTATGGTATCATCTTCGGGACGGCTACCCTGTTGGAGTGGAGGACGAAACCGACTGGATGTATCGGGGACCGGTGATTGGACTCAAAGGAGGCTGGAACATTGACACTCATAACGGACACTTCCATTTTTATATGCCGTTTTTTGAAATTACCGGATTTAGTGCGTCCTGGGATAATGACTGATCTGTATCTTAAAATCCTGGCCGTGAAGATATGGCTTGCGTCTGTGATGAAGTAAAATATTTCACTGAACAATAGTCAGAGGAGGGACAGAACATGATTAACAGATTTTCCCCAAGACCAGAAATCAGTGAAAAACTGAAGGCAATACAGTATGGGGCGGACTGGGACGAGGTCAGCACCATCGGCGGCTTTCCATTCTGGATTCAAGACTGGGAATACACCCCCTGCCCTGACTGCGGCAAGCCCATGAAGTTTGTGGCCAAGCTTTCATGGGAGATGCTGGACTTTATGGAGGGCAATTGTTATGTGGAGGTATGTCCGGAGTGCCAGGTGGCCTCGATGCATCATCAACAGACCTGATGACAGGAAAATACCGTGAAGCCCATCCAGGTTCCATACCGCCAAAGTTGGAAGGAAATTGTACGATCTGTCCGGAGTGCCAGGGAAAAGGGCTGCACCTGAAAAAACTTCCGCTGCTGAAGGTGGATGTGGGGAAGGTCTGTAAGACCTGCGGCGGCTCAGGCTATCTGCCTCAATAATCATCATATTAAAACCAGGGAGATTGAATAATGGGAATTTTTGATAAGCTCAAAAAGAAAAAGGAATTAAAAAAACCAAACTTGATTGTTTTTGAAAAAGAAAATGCTGATAATGATTATGCGAATTTTGAATTGAAGATAAAGCCCCGGATTTCTATTGATAAGGGATTTCCGCAAGAGGCATATCAGCTCCTTGCAGGGAGGCATAAGGAAATGCTGGAGCAGATTGAAGAGTTAATTTTCAGGAATTATCTTGATGAAACCAGTGAAGACCTCTCATCAGAGGTTGGAAGTTTCCCCGACATCCGTTATTTTACGGGGAATTACTATGTTGTGTACGAGAGTTACAGTTTCACTTACCGGGACAATCATCACCGTCCTTACCGCATTAAAAACGGACAATATAGAAATGTAAGTTATAAAGGAAATGAACGGCAGGAAAACTATCTCCCTTTGGATAGCAATGAAATCAACAAGTATTATAACATTTTTATCCAGGTTGGGCTGACCGGAATGGAAAGCGGACAGGAAGAAGATTATATGAGCCTTGACCTGGTTACGGAAATTGCTTCTCTGGAGGATGAGTTTGAGTTTGAAGTTTTATCTCATGGCGTAATGTAAACGAGAATAATCAGAATATAAATCTCGATTAGAAGGAATATAGGAAGAATGAAAAATCAATATACTCGCTGGCAAACAAGAAGGAGAAGTCTTCCCGAACAAAAGAAAAGTGGGAATGGCTGGATACTTGGAAAGTCATGTTTAACACTGCACTTAACATATCAAATATATAATCTTGCCGAGGAGGCAGAACGGCAAAAAGCTATTCTTCGGCTGAGTATTCCTCGGAAATGCAAATTAAGTCCGGAGTTAAAAGACTTTTTGAATGAATATAAATATGTATTGGATTATGCGATTTGGCAATTCAAGAAAACAGGCCGATTATGTTTCAATAACACGAAAGGGCCGGAAACAAGCATAACCATCAAGAGCACCACAAGGAGTATTTGGCGATGAAAAAATCATTTTTGTCCTATCCCATAAAGATCAGCAAGAATTTCTGTGGGAAGAACTTCAAAACGTAAAGACGAACATATTTTATCCCTCCGCTCCTGCCGCATGGTATTTTTACTTTCAGGATGAAAAGAAAACAAGGAAGATTGCTGTTACGCCCCGCATAGCAGGCAGCAGTGAATTTGTAGACATGCTTAAGAAAAGAGGATTTCCTGCCCAAAGCCCTGGTGCTCTCAATTTTGATAAAAATGCCGCTAAGGATATTTTCAATGAGGTATTTGGACAGGATTTTGGGAAATCAGCAAGAATGAGAACCAATACATATAGTTAAATATAAATCGAAAGTTGTGGAGGTGCAAATGAAAAAAATTGAACAATATGGACAACTGAAAGATGACGAGTGGGATTGGTTCCCTTGGCTTCCATGGTGGCCGCCGGAGACCCGCCCACCATTCAAACTGCACACCAAGCCAGAAGATATTGCACCATTCTTTTTTGTGGAACACCACCCTTATGCCTTGTCTGTTTTATTAAAAATCGATGATGGATTTCAGGCGGATACTTTCCGTAAAGTAGGGCTTCATGGAAGTAGCAAAGATTGGGAAACACTTGCAATGGGCTTTATCGAAGAATGGGAGGAAAACAATAGTGGTGTAGATATGTTCCACTTCGATTCCGATGAGGAAATTTTTTGTGTATATTCTCAGTACATAGATGATATTGCCTTGTTTGCCAAGTGGTTCAGAAAGATGTGCAATGATGAAAAGGAGATGCGTGCTTTCCTTGAACGTGGTTTCGGAAAATTAAGGAAGCTGGAGTAACAGTTTTAGTTGTCTCCCAAAAGACATCATACATCACAAAAAATTTCAGTTTGCACTTTTCCGAAAAAGGAGATACGAAAAGCTGAAAACACATTCATTTATATAAATTTACAGGGAGATTTTATTATGGCCTTTACTTTGCAGATCAGACAGAAGAAACTATTTGGAAAGACGGTACTTGATATCCCGTCCCTGGCTCACGCCTGCGGCTTTTGCTATGGTTCTAATAATGATTTTTATATACTTCAGGAAAATGAGCAGAGCCAGGGAACCGCTGTTTTTTATAATCCTGAGCGTATAGGGCGGGGGATCTTTTTTAATGGCGGCAAAGCCAGGGAAGGATATTATGAGATAAGCTATAATATCCCTACCACCAAGGCAGAGATTGCGGATTTTACCAGGCTTGCAGGTGAAATGGAAAGGCGCCTGGGCAGAGTGGAAATGTACTGTGTGGAGGAAGAGAGGGCTTTCAGCATCAGGGAACTGGAGCAGGGGATTGAGAATTTTGCCATGTTCAATCGGAAGTCGCTGAACCAGTTTTGCGGCAATAAAGAATTTGTGAGCTATATCCTTACGCTGGCAAGGTGGCCTTATACGCTGACGGAGGACAAGGCAGCTGCATGGGAGGCATGTACAGATCTTTCAGACTTCGAGCAGACGCTGCATGATATTCAGGCATTGGATGTCTATTACGCAAAGCCGAGGCTTCTGCAGAAAAACGATACAAAGGAGATAGGAGCCTTTTATGCCTTGACAGAAGAATGTGAGAGTGTTTTTCCTGTCCGTGCTGACGGGTTCCTGAATCTGAGTAAACTGAAAATAACAGAAGGGTTCGTCCAGTTTGTACTTTACAGTGAGAATCGTGTGCTGGAGGGGATGTTCCCTTACGAGCGTTTTATTGAGGAAATGAGAAGGCATGATGGTATCCGGCAGTTTGATGCGGACCATATCCTGATCCCGCCAATGACAAAAGCGGAGCTGGAAGAACTGGCCGGGAAACTGCACTGAAAGGGAGAATAATTATTATATCCGTTACATGGCCGGAGAAATAGTATATAAATGATCAAAACCAATGTTATGTTGAAACAGGAAGCTACTGGCGAAAAAGTGATCTCCTATCCCCAGAGGAAATGCGTCAGGAAGGACATCTGGTTTCAGAGGGAACACAACCTCTGGTTTAGAAAAATAAAGGGAATTTATGAAATACACTCTTGATACAGATTTTTCATCACTGAACGGGCCAAAGGCGGCTAACTGGATGATGGGCTTTCAGGATATAGCCCACGATGCTTTTGCAGACAGCGGCAGCCATTCACGGCTTTTAGGGAACCTTTTAATTCTGAAATCATATATGCACACACTTCGCCAGGGCCTGGCGGAACAGGGCAGGATGGTTCCGGTTATTCTTCAGAAGGCGATTGACCCTCTTTGGGACTATCTGGAGGGAAAGAAAGCAGTCTCTGATTTTCAGGACTTTGCCAATAACCTTTATGCCGCTGCCCTTGATTATAATGTGGGGGAAGAAATAGCGGATGCACAGGCAGAATTTTCCAGAAACTTCGTAGATATACCCTGGGGAAAAACCTGTGAATGGCAGATACTCACATGGCTTTCTACTCTTTTGATGGAAGTGGTCGCCACCTGTGGAGGGCGGCTGGATTTTGAAGAATTTGAGGATTATGAACAGGAAATAGATTTTTCTGAAATGGATGAAATGCTGAATATGTTGGCGGATGCCGGCATTGAGCTTACCGGTATGCCACTCTCATCTAACTAAAGCAGCAGACGTGATGAGCGCATGGGAACAGGTTTCCCAGACACCGCTGTTCCGGTAGGTTATAGAGCATATTCAAAACGGGCTGAAAGCCGCATTGTCTGCTGTGCCGGAGCAGTATCCGGCTCTGCGGGAAGAATACCGCCGGTATACGATTTTTCCGGAAGAATATGCTGCAAAGCTGTTAGAAATTTGATTCGTGGTCTCAAAAGCAGGTGAAGGAGAACTGGTTTATGTTTTTAAAAAAAGAAAAACCCAAATTTGAAGTACGCCCGCTGTACTCCATCCGTGAGGAACTGGAACTGATCAGGGAGTTTTGCTGGCAGCCCAAACTGGAGGCAGGCAAAATCTACACAGAGGAAGAAATAGACGCTGTAGAAAAACGGTTGAACTTTAAACTGCCGCAGCCTCTCCGGGAACTTTATCTGGTGCTGGGCGACTATATGTGCGATAAGAAAGATACCTGGTTCTGCCGCCCGGAGGAACTTCATTGGAGCGGTAAGTATCTGTTGGTGACAGCTATGGAGAGAACCAATCAGGGCTGGGGAATCTACAGAAAAGACCCTTATCTCTCGGTGTATAACTGGCAGCGAAGCGGGGTCAACAGTTATGGCGAGGAGAAGGATGAAAAGCCGAAATCAGAGGTGGTAAGAAAAAGTGCGTACAATCAGTATTTCTCGAAATCCTGCTTTTATTGGGATATTTTTATTATCCATCATGTGCTGGATAAGGTCTTGCAGGATTGGTGGAATTTGCACCAATCCCGGATGACAGAGGAAATGTCTCCTTTTTACATTGGCTGTTCCCTGCCAAAAAAATTGGACGAAATGCGGGAAGTCCGTCAGAGAATGGAGAAATGGCTGCTTCCCATCTCAACAAAGGCAGAGCTTATACGGGTGGAATTATCCATAAAAAGTACAGATCCGGAGGATTATATGGTCTATGCTTATACGGACCCGGAGAAAACTCTGCTGATCCTATCTTTTAGCGCCCAGCAAAAGTATGGGATGATCACTAAGGAGCCGGTCCACTATTCCTTTGCCGAACAGGTGGAAGAAAAGACCGGGATGCTGTTCTGGTCCTGGAATGGGCAGGGCCGGGAACGGATGGAGGAAAAAGAAAAGGAAATGCAGGCGGCGGGCCTGTTTAAAAGGTGAAACTATGTACACGATTGAAAAGGAATTAAAGATACTCCGGCAGTTCATCAGCCTGAAGCATATGGACGGCTTGAAAAAATGGAAATGCTATTCGGAGGATGAAATCTCTACGGCAGAGAAGCGGCTCCATGTAAAACTCCCCATTCCCATCCGGGATATTTACCGCCACATGGCAGACCTGTTAGTCACCAGCGGTTATCTGCGTCCATTGGAGCTTCTTCATTGGGAGGGAAAATATCTGGGACTTTTTCTTGCCCCCGGAGAAGGAGATATCATCGGGATACGAAAGGGCAAAACTTCTGGTGGTTTATACGCATGGGAAGAAAATGATCCAAAAGACATAGCCTGGGAATATGAGGATGAACTGGCAGATGCCTGTAAGGCGGGGGACGAGGACGGAAAGCGAAAGGCTGTGGCAGCTTACCAGAAATACTGGAAAAAGCGGAATATCCCTTTGCTCCACGCTCCCCTGAACATTCATAAGCTGGAACATGAACCCAGGTTTAACCATGCCCTGGACGCATATGGGCTGTTCCTGGTGATTCATGCCATCCGTGAATGGGAAGAAATGACATGGCGTGAACATGCCAATGATCGAACCTGCCTGTTCAGTGATTTTTTTCCTGCAAAGTTTTCAAAGGAATATTTTCAAAACATAGCAGATCGGATCAGGGATGATTTTAAGCCCCTTTCAGACCATCCGGAACTGACCAGTCTGGGCGATTTTCCTTTGCAGATGGCATATGTCCACAAAAATCAGGAAGCCTTGCTGATTCTGGGGCAGGAACCGGTCTGCTTTATGCTGCTGACAAAGACGGCTGCAGGGAGCGGCTTGCTTGAAAGGGTTCAGGAACAGACTGGTCTGGCTTTTCATGTGGGATTTTAGGAACAAGTCGGCAGGACAAGAAAATGAGAAAGCTTGCAGGGAGCAGATGATGAGGAAAAATAACAGAACAGGAAAACGGCTGCGGCTGATACCTCTTATATTGGGAGGCTATGCTGCATTTCTGGGTTTTGGTCTGGCAGTGATCGGGCTTGCTGAAATGAAGGAAGGGATTGGCATTGTCCGGCTCCTGATCGGGATTGGCATGGCGGGCTTTGGCTTGCTGGGAATATGGGACGGGGTGCGTGATCTGGTGAGGCCGGATAAAAAACCGAAACAGGCGCAGGCCAGCCAGTTTATCCTTACGGACGTATCTGGAAACAGGACCTCCAATGTTACGGCGGAGGCTTTACAAAAACAGATGGAAAGCCTGATGGGAAGTGATAAAGGGGGCGTTTTCAAACTTCAGATCCTGCCGCCTTTTGCTGTACAGGAGATAGGGAACATAAGTCAGATTTTCTGCATATATCACGAACTCTTTCGATTAACAGTATTTTTAGATGAATCTAAGGGCGGATATGAATCATACCATAAAAGCGCAGAGTTTGACGAGGCGAAGGACTGGTTTGAAAAACTCCTGACTGGCAGCGCTGATCTTTCGGGGTGGAAAAAAAATGAGAATGGATATGACGATGAAGAGGAAAGCAGCGGGGAAGATGACGCCGAATGGGAGGAAAACAGCATCTGTCCAGGCGAAACGGAGGACAGCCTGGAAGATACAGATGAGGCAGCAGAACCGGTTGCTGATTTTAACAAACCGGACTCTTTGAGAAATACAGAAGAGATTGGGGCGAGGAAAAGCGAAGCCGATACCCGGCAGACTGAGGAAAACATAAAATCTTTCTGGCAGCAGCTTCAAAGGGAACAGAAAGGCCAAATGCGGAACTGGCGCCAGCTTCTGGTGATTTTTGGAGAGAGCTGGCATGATGAACACACATTTTTCTCCGCCAGGGATGTGGAACTGGCCATTGACGGCATCCATGAGGGAAAATACACAAAGGTAGTCCTGGAATGGGGAACGCAGGCGCTTGATTTCTTCCCCGGCGTTCAAAATGACCTGATGGTGATCTGGTGTACGAATAACACAGGAAAAGGGAATACCAGGTTTCTGGCGAAAGAAGGAACAGTGACACAGGTGAAATTTTGGCTGGTCCATTATCTGGATCGGGGCTCTTTTGAAGAAATGGACAGTTGGTCTGATATTACCGTCCAAATAGAAAAGCTCACTGCCAGGATGGAAAAGGAAAAGAGAAAGGACAAAAAGAAGCATGGGTAAGTATTTTAGCGATGTAGTGGATCAGGCCATTGAGGACCTCTATTATTGTTGTGATAACGACAAGGCAAAAACGGCTGCGGACGCATTATTGCTTGCGGCAAAGGAAGACGATGGGGATGCCTGCTATATCCTCTCCCGCTGCTTTTCCGGCTCCTGCTACAGCTGGGAATACCACCCCTTTGAAGAAAACGAGGCGGCGGCCTATGCCATGCTCCATCAGGCAATCTCCCTGGGCAGCGCTGCCGCGGTTCTGGGGGCGCTGCGTATGGATTTGCTGACACCGGAGCTTAAGGAGATCATGCCTTTTGAGAGCATAAAAGAAGCATGGGATGTGATCTATGAAAAAGCCGAAAACGGCTGCGCTTTCTGCCAGTACATGATTGGGAACACCTATTATTTTCTGGACATCATAGAGATCGAAGACCGTAAGGAAAGGGAATTTGCAAATAAGAAAGCATGGAATGATTGGAAGCGGGAGCAGATCGAGAAGTGCCTACCCTGGTTTGAAAAGTCATTTTCCGGAGGAATGATTCTGGCGGGGCGGAATTATGGTCATTATTACCAGTATGGACGGGGAGAATACATTCCGCCGGAGCCGGGAAAGGAAGTGCCCATTATGCGCCAGGGCGCAGAACGGGGCTACCCGGAGTGGATGTATGCCTATGCCCATTATCTGGCCTATACAGAGGATAACGATAAAGAAGCTCTTCCCTGGGCGCTGAAAGCGGCAGAGGCAGGACATCTCTGGAGCTGGCATATCATAGGGGATATTTATTGGAACGGCAGGGCAGTGGAGCGCAATCTGCCCTATGCCTTAGAGTGCTACAAAAAGACTGCCAGCTATGGTAACGACAGCTATGCCTGCCGACAGTTGGGACGTTTGTATTTCAACGGCTGGGGTACGGCTGTGGACTATGCGCAGGCGATTCAATGGCTGGAGAGAGATAAGGAGCCGGAAGGTATCAAATATGATCTGCTGGGGATCTGCTATCTGCTGGGGCGCGGCTGCCAGCAGAACCCGGCGCGGGGAAAAGCGTTTTTGGAGAAAAGTCAGGATTCGCCCTATAAAAGCTATGGTCTGGGGATGATGTATGCCGAGGGGATCGGCGTACGGGAGGATATAGAAAAAGGCGTGGAGTATCTGAAAGCGGCGGGAAATTACGGGCCGGCAATCGAGGCATTGAAACATTACAAGAAAAGCCTGTTTGGGGTGTGGCGAAGAAAATAAGGGAGGCTTTTATGACAGCAGCAAAAAAGTATTTGGGGATATTGAGAGAATGTGAACCGCAGTTATGGAAAGAGCCATTCAAAGAATCCGGCTTTACAGAGAAAGATTTATCAGATATTGAAAAAGGGCTTGGATATAAGCTGCCGGTGCCATACCGTGAATTTTTGTTAAGTTATGAAATGCCGAAGGATATTATTGTACTTGTTTCCTTTTGCGGCGATTCCTTTGCCTGTTCATGGAGTAAAACGTTCTCACGGGAGAAAAATGGCTATATTCCCCGGCCTGAATTTGACATTGGCCCAACGGTTGAATTTGAGTGGCATAATATCCAGGGAAACAGTGGGGCAGAATTTTTGAAGAACCTCCAGCAGGAACAGAAAACACAGGATTACTGCCCCTGCTTTTTGGAGGCAGGGTTTATCAGGGTCGGAAATGTATATGGGTATTTGGTATATCTGGATTTGGTAAGCGGCGGCATCGTCACGATACATGAGGAGGGCGTATATGACATGATGGGCACCGGGGTAGAATGGAACAGCAGATCAGAAGTAAGGAAGTATATGGAAACACGGGAACTTTATATCTGTAAGGACTTTAATGACTTTCTCCGTTTTGCTTGTACTGGCGACTTTCTTGACGAGGATGAAGCGAGATTCCCAACGCAGGAGGAATTGGAGCAGGATTATTCCTGTTAACAGATTGGAGAACTTCGGCATGCCACTGATCATTCAAAACTGGTTCCAAAATTTCCGATCAGAGAATTGTTCGGAAAGAATCTTCCAGAGGAGTTAGGACATGGATTATGAGCAGTTTATCACAGAGATACAGAAATACTGGGATCTGCGTAAAAAGGGACTGAAAAACAGGCAAACAGCTTTCTGTTCTCATTTACAAAATCTTTTAAAGAAAATGTGCCGGATGCGGATGCAGACGCTATTTTGTTTCGGTTTTGCAGGGAATACCTGGACGAGATGAAATTTCCGGGGGATGCGTTGCCCAGGCGCCATCTGCCATTTCAATTAACAAAGCTGCTTGACGATTATTTAAGCCGTGAATGTGAGAAGGATCAGATGCCGCAGATGCGGTGGACGTACCAGATTTTTGGAAACATTTACAACCCCCATGATCCAAAGCTGGAACATGATTTTTATCCCATCCTGGAACGTGCATACATGCATGAAAAATGTGATCCTCAGACGGTTCAGCTCTATTTCAGAGAACAACTTGATTCCTTATGGTGGGGGCAGCATCATTTTCCGGAGAGCATCCGCATTACAAAAGAGGAATTTGAAACTATTGTGGGTGCGGCAAAGAAAATCCTTTTAGAAAAAACAGTAGATCCGCCGCTTGTGGAAGAGTTTGAGTATTATGTGAAACTGTATCAGATTTATTTTGAATGGCAGAACAATAACAGGAACGGCGATTTTTACGAATTGTGCAGGAAAGAAGGACTGGCGTTTGAAGGAGTCCCGGTGATTTATTATAAAGAATAGGAAGGCGGCATCATGATATCAGAAGAACTGAAAAAAATCAAATCTTTTGGCAGCAGTATGGAAAGCTCCGTGACACCGGAGGATATTGCGAGCAAGGAAAAAGAACTGGGGTTTATGCTGCCCCAAGCTTTGCAGGAATTATATCTTACCTTTCATCCGGATGATCCTGCTTTTACGGATAAGGGGAATCTGATTCCGCTTGAGGAATTAAAAATTTACAAACGTGTCTATTGGACTGATACCATAATTACTATCCTGCCTTTTTGCCGGCATGAAAGATACGGCTATGGATTTGAAGTAAGCCGGTATCGCAAAAGCAAGGATACCATGAGCAGCAATGTTCCGGAAGATCCGCAGATGTGGGGGCTTTATGTGCTGCCGGAAACACGCAGGGAAGAAAAGCATCTGGAAGGCCGTGAAGTGCCGTGCAATCAGTCAAAACTCTCTCAGTGGATCATGGAATGGCTAGGATACCAGCAGACCTTGGCCCAGCCCAGCGTGGCGGCCATCAACAAGGATAAGGCAGAAAGTTATTGGAAAAAAATGCGGGAGCATCTTCCGGATACATTTTACCATGTTCCGCCGGAGCAGCTTTCCAGTCACAGAACAAATTTTAGCGTAAACTTTGCGAAGGAACCATCCAGGATTTTATGCGGAAGTGTTCTCTATTCAGAGATGGCTTATTTTGGCGGCAGGACTGATGAGGAACTGGAACAGCTTATGAAACAGATGGGATTCAAATATGTCTGGATGAAAAGCCAAGACGGACATCCTGTTTTTAATTCGGCTCTACCCCAGCCGCCACAGGAGCGGGAACTGAAATCCATTGCCCCGGTATTACAGTTTCTCTGCAAATTTGCCGGGATTGAGGGAAAGGGAGCGAAGGAGGAAAGTATTGAACGGGCAGGCGCCCGCCTGGGAGCTTCACTTCCACTTCCATTGGAAGAGTTTTACCACTATCTGCCAGGCAAATTTTATTGCAGTTATAACGTGGTCCGTCCTCTTTCCGGATTGAAGCAGGCAAAGGATGGCAAAATGAACTTTCTCACAGAAAATCAGGCGATGTATCACTGGGCGGCGGGATTGAACAGCCCGTTTCTATACCGCCGTGCCAATGACGGCGTTGGCGAATGGAACGTATATGGTATTTTAGACGGTTTTCTTGCGGCGGAATTTTTGTGGGCGCTGGCTTGTGATGAAAAATTGAATCTGATCCTTTGGGAGCTTCCGGATTTTGAGCCATCGATGTTGTCTGAAGGCGGGAAGTTGAGTCCATACCTGTCTTCCATTGCAGGAATTACAGATCAGATTGCTACAGGCAATACCCGGCGGCTTTATCAGGCCATGGACGGGCAGGCCGTTGGGCTGTATGACAGTGAGGAAGGTACGTTTTGGTTTGTGACAAAGGATGAAGCAACACAGGAACGGTTGGAAGCACTTGTTAATATTTTTGGGTAGGGAGTCTTTTGTGACAACAGTAAAAAGAGCATGAGTTACGGTGTGAAGTATAGTCAATTGATTATTCTGCCATCAAAAAATACAAAGCCAGCAGCGGAAAGGCCTTTTGCTGCTATGATGAGAACAGAAACGCCTTTTTTGTTGGTTCCACAGCCGAAGGGGAAATGTCCCTGTCTGCGATCAACTGCAGTGAGGCAGAGCATATCTTTTTAGACCTTGACAGTTTGGAATATCTGCTTGAAGAAGCCAGGCTGTGCATAAAGGACAAGGAAAGGGATGATGAAATAAGTCAATATCATCTTTATACAAAAACTCCTAAAACAAAGGTTAGCCTGTCCGATTACTGCCAGGCGGATAAGTCTCCCCAGAAAGGAGAAAATGGGGAAAGTATTTGCCCTGTTACTGCAAAGAAAGAACCGTTATACGTTCTATGCAGCGGAGCTGATTTTATGAAAGTGATAACCGGGGTATTGCAGAAAAAGCCGAAAGCTGCGAATGAAGAATTGCTGGCAGCTCTAAACCATTATCTGCAAACCGGGAATTTATGATAGACGGATTTTTCAAGATGAAAGAAAAGGATTTTAACTATGAAAAAAGAATCATTCCCCTTACTCATAATCCTGCGGAATATCGTATGTGTCATACTTGCTCTCCTGGTGATGTTATCTGCTCCTACCGGCTGGCTGTACGATCTTTGGGCTGGGGAGGGAATGGGGCAAGGCCAGCGGCCCGGCGCGGATGTCCAGCGGCTTCAGAGACAGGAGGATATAGAAACCTGCTTTTTGAGCAGTACCCCGTCCACTGTGAATGGCGGCACTCTGGTAGCCTGCCCACTGGCTCGTCTGCGGGATGTGGGGCAGGCGGGCATACATACCCACCATAACAGCGGCGTGAAAAGGTCAGTAAGCGTTTCTGAATACATTTATGCCGACTATCCTCTCCCGCCTTTACAGCGGTTTATCCAGGGCTTTGTGGGCGGGTACTATAACCGCTATTATCTGGCAGAACTGGAGGATGGTTCCTGGCTTTGTGTATATTTTGACAATTATCTGGTATTGACGGGAGCGGACAATTATCCGACTGGCTATGTCCGCTATACCACCACCGAGGAGCGCCGGATGCTGAAACAGATGGCGAAGGACTATGATGTTGATCCGGTTTATATACTGGATATGTACCGGCATGGGAAAGTAAGCTGGATGTTGGATGTTCTGGTTCGGATCGCCGTGTGCGTGGCTGCAGCTGTGATTGTGTGGGGTATCAAAAAGGCTTTTTCAAAATGCAAGCTTCCCACCCATGGCGAGTGAGTCAAAAGCGCAGACTATGGCGGACAGTTTTGTTTGGGATTGTTTGGCTCTTTGGGACAAAATGTCCCAAACTTGATAATGTATAAGAAACAATGAAAAATTGCAGGAAATTTCAACTGAGTATGCAGAAAAATGTGTTTCACAATTATTGAATTTAGATCAATCCAGCATTGAGCAGCTCCTAAAGGCAAGTATCCGCTTTTTTTATGATGCGGAAAGATGTCATGGAGAACCACTCACATTTATGTTTGAGTTTGAGGATATGGAATATCCAAAAGAGTTAGATGCACCCATGAATATCTTGCCTTATATCATACCAGTTGAAATGTATATTGACAAAGAGATTGCAGGATGTTACTCAATATCTGTTTTTTTAGAATGTGCGTGGGAGCCGGAACATGGATTACAGTGGGTTGTGAGAAATGGAAAGCCTTTATATGTGGGAGCATGTGAGGGACTTGGTTCCCACGCTGACGAGAGCATTTATCTGGAGAATTGGAGCGAAAACAATTACCTCCGTATGGCTCTATTGTAAATTAGAGCTTTGGGGCAAATTATTCCAAAGTAGGCGGTGAAAGATAATTACAGTTAGGAATGTGGAGGAAACAATTATGGCAGATATACAACTTGAACCGGGCGAGTCATTGATTGGACAGGGCATGATGGCCTACTGGGAGCCAGTGCTGGGAGGTTCATGTGATGTGTGGCGTGGTACAATCTTTGTTACAAATAAGAGAGTTTGCTTTCGCATTTCCTGGACAAGCCATATGGAATTTGAGCTTAAACTTTCAGAAATCAGAGGCTTTACAGTTGGAAAACATCTATTTGCTACCAAAGTAACGATACATAGCAAAGCCAAAGAAAAGTTTACAGTTACCGGCTTCCCTGTGAAAAAACTGCAAGGCTGGCTGAAGCAAATGGGCGTCCAGAAAATATAAAGTAATCGGTGGTGTGGGCTATGACGGACAGCTTTGTTTGGGATGGGAGAAATCTATTAAGTACAATACAAAAAAGGGATTGAATTATTCAGACGTGGCTGTGTATGATATGAATTTCGATGGTATAGATAATTATCTGCAATCTATGCTGTCTTCAAAAAATTAAAAACAGAGGGATTGATACAATGGGATATGCGCGTATTTTGAAAGATAACGATGGAAAACCATCCGGTTACCGTGAATGTGACGGCGAAGTGGCTTTTATGCCGAAGCAGCAATCGTATGAAAATATTTTCCGCCGTATCAAAATTGATGTTGATACAATGGAAGTCCTTAACCATGATTTTATAAAAGATAAGCAGCGTGTTTACCGAAGAGGTGTGTTGCTGCGCGGTATTACGCCGGAGGGCTTCCACGTTTTTAATCCGGCCTATATCGGGAACCATCAGGTTATTTATACCCCATACGGTGACGCAAAGATTGCACATCCGGAAACTTTTGAAACACTGGATGATGGTGTCGCAATGTATGGCGGAGCGTATGGCCCGGAGGGTTATGGCAGAGATGTTGAGTTTGTGTATTTTTTTACTTACACTACTGAAACCAGCTATGCTGTCCGCCTAAAGACGTGTAAAAATCCGGCTGCCTTTACTATCTTGCCCAGTGGATATGAAAAAGACGATGAGCGTGTATATTATTGCCGGGTAACAGTAAAAAGGGCGATCCCACAGTCCTTTACCGTATTGCATGATGGCTATGCCAGCGACAATAAGCACATCTTTTGGAGAGATCAATTATTAAAAACCAGGGTGCAGGATTTTGTGATATTGGGGGACGGTTATGCTAGTGACGGTAGGCAGGTGTTTTATCATGGCACACAGCTTGACGCAAACAGCGCAGATTTTACTCTGTTGGAATATTCCTATGCTAGCGATGGTGTGCGGGTATTTTGGGAAGGAGAGCTTCTGGATACCACACCGCAAACATTTACCCTGTTAAGTTATGGCTATGCCCGTGATGATAAACACATTTTCTGGGGAAATCGGTTGGTAGAGGCAGATTTGGATTCTTTCAAAGTTCTGGACGATGGAGATGCGGAGGATAAGTACTGCTATTTTTTCAATGGAATAACGATGAAAAAGAAGGTTTGAATGGAATTGAGGAAACCTTGATTGTAGTTCCTGCTATTAGATGAGACCAGCTATAAAAAGCCAAGCGTAAATTAGAAAAAAATTCCATGTATTTTTTGGAAATCATATAAAACATTCGTACAAGAAAATTAAAATAGATTAGGCTTTGGAACAAAATGTCCTGAAGTGGGCGGCAGACAGCTTCCGGAGGTGTGTATGACAAAACTAAAATCAATCGTCTTTGTGGCAGGGGTGATGCTGATAATTTTAGCGGTGGTGGTGGGCTATCTTTCCATAAAGCATCTGGCTGCTATTCTCCCTGCTGACAGCTACGAGGACAAAGGCGTTTATACCTTTTTGCCTTATCAAGTCCTGCCCGTCCAGATGCAGAATACAGGAGCCAGCGGACGTGACCGTCGTATGAATCCTACGAAAACCGTCTACATGGTCTATTATCAGGACACCAGCGAGAGCGGCTATCAGTGGAGCCAACAAGCCATCACTCATGAGTTGGGCCAGGAGATCGTAGACGCAGGGGTTGCTGTGGAGCGGCGGGTACTGTCCATCCCCACTGATGGCTCCTATATTACCGTAGAGCCGGGCCAGACAGCAGAAAGTTACAGCGACGGACTTCGGCAAAAGTACATGATTGCCCTTATGCTGGCGGGAGCCTATGTTTTGCTATATGTGATAGTGTGGTGTGTGATAGGAAGCATGAAAAGGAGAATGGGGCAGATATGAAAGGAAAGATTATGCGCCATGTTGTTTCTTTGTGTGGGGGAGCAACAGTTGCTCTATTATTGACTAGCTGTAATCCAACAGCAGGCGCAACAGAATATGAAGTCATATATCCGTCCGGTTACAGCAGAGATTCTCATGCTTATGATAAAAAATCACCCATTGAGGGAAGCTCTTGTTATCTTCAGTGGGAGGAAGCGGATGACTACAAGAAAACCTATAATTATGATATACATATTTTGGATGAAAATGGTTCTGTATTATATGAATATCCCGATATGGGGAGCAAAGCCATGCGTGGGAGCGTGTGGGAAGATGGAAAAACCTGGGTTTGTGCGGAGCATTGGACAGCTCCACACCACAATGGCTATGTGGAAGGCTGGCTGAAAGAAAGCGATCTGCTCTTGATTGATCTGAGTGGCGGCGAGATTCTGTTTCAGGACAAGGCAGGAGAAAATGAATTTTACATCACATCAAATGGAACACGATGCTATTTCTATCTTCCTGGAAAAGAAGAAAGCGAGAAGCTGTTTGGCCTGATAAAGATACCTGCGGAAAATGCGGTGATTTATTACCGGGATACTTCGGACTGGACGCAGAAACACACGGTTTACACTTTTGATTATGTGGCAGAGCCTGATATTGATACAAGCGACGGAGTTTTAACACGTATCAAATTTTATATATCTGAAAATCAGCTTAAAGTGGCATGGACATCTTATGAATCGGTCGGGAATGGCGATTGGGAGTACCTGGAGAAAAAGGCTTATGAAATCCCACTTGCCGAAAATGCTTTTCAGTGACAGGTTTGTTTGGGATTGTTCGGCATTATAAACAAACAGAACGACAAAAGGGAATATGGAGGTCTGGGTTATATGAATATCTCCTTAATAGACGAATATGTGTATTTAGTTTTGGTCGATAATGGCTGGGCAGAAAAAAGGGATTTTCTTTTAGCAGATAACTGGATAGAGAAAATAGAACGAAAAAGTGATATGCAATGTTTTGAGTATGCAAGGAAAATTTTACACCTGTTCGGCGGCATAAAATTTAGGGAGTTCTCACCGAAAACCGGACAATATTTTTGGGAGAAATGTGGTGGTGATGTCAACCGTTTAGAGAAAGGGTATTTGCGTGCCTTGGAGCGGTTGAATAATTTAAGCGAAAAGAAATCTATTAATACCTATAATGGAGCAACGTTTACCTTTGATGCGTGGACTGCTTTTTTAGACTTTGAAATCGTAATGGATTTAAAAACGGCAGAACGGGTGGTCGGTGAAAAACTGTTTCCCATAGGCACTGTTGAACCGGATGGAATAACCTGTGCCGCTGAAAGTGGAAACATTTACACCCTATTTGATGACAGTATTTTCTTATCAGGTGATTGTATAGAAAACTATTTGAATATGTTGTTTATCCATGGACGAAAACCGAAACAACTAATTTAAAATAGCAGTTTCCGTTTATTGGGTAGAAAGTAAGGCTCACAATCCTATACGTTCCCTAGACACCAAAGTCAACTGCATATAAATGTTGGCTGGGATGCTGGAGCATGTATTTTGATATTTGCAAAAAAGGAGAGGTTTGCAGGTGTGGTGAAACAGAAAAAACTATTTATGCTTTCCTTACTGTTGCTTATGCTGACAGGATGTGGGATGATGGATAAGGCCAGTGATGCGCTGGGCAATTTTAGTGACGAATACGGAGATGACATCATGCAGGCGATTGATGATCTGCAAAATGCAGAGTATCAAGACGGCCCATTTGAAAATGAACTGGAATCAGCACGGGAGTACCTGCTGACACAGATGCAGGAGAAATATGGGATAGAATTTTCTGTTGCAGGGAGGGAAGAGCTGAAAAACTACGGACCATTCCACGGGGCAACTTATTTCTGCGAAGTTTCCCCGGTAGATGCCCCGGAACAAATCGCAACAGCAGTTGTTTCACAAACAGACTATCAGGATGTCCGAGATGATTATGCGATCTATTATTTTGAAGAGGATGCTGTGGCTCCGATTTTAACATTATGTGGAACTAAGGACTATGTAATTGACCAGCGTATTTCTTTGGAAATGCCGGAAACGGAAAAACTATGGACAGCCGAGGACAAGCTGAAGCAGTTTCTTTCGGAAAGCGGCGCATATGTAAAATTAGTTCTGCGCTTTACGGATGATTTAGATATGGAAACTTATGCAGAATATCTTTATGATTTTCTGAACAGCGTAGATCAGTTAGAATGTAATCTGCTCCTGCAGGCGAAGGCAAATAAAGTTTATATTTTCCATGAGGAACTCGATATCCTGGATGGCTTTGATGCCAGCCGCTATTCCGTGGAAGGTTTGAAACAGGAAATTGAAACATTTTTAAGCATGGGCGCACCTAAATAGAGTTGTAGGAGCGGAACATGGATTCTCCCACTTGGGCGAGTGAGCTAAAAGCACAGACGAGGTGGCACAAGGTATGACGTACAATTTTGTTTTGCCCTTTTTGATTGGTGGTAAGTATCCATAATTGCATTTGCAAATATATAGGATAAAAACTTTGATAATAGAGGGAGATAGGTTGAATGCAGTATTGGAAAGCTCATTATAGAGATACGCTACATGATACAGCCATAGAAATTATAAATACGGAGGAAGATTATAACACGGAACCGCTTTCGTTTACTTTGGACAGTATAACTTTTTGTGGCACAAGCCTTAATGACTTCCATCTCAAGGACAAAACGCAATGTGAAGAAGCAGGCAAAAAATTTTCCCTGCTGAAATGGGGAGGCCATAATTCAAAATTTACTTCTCCATACCTGTATGATTTGCAGGGATATGAATTGGAAATTGAGATACCAATAAATGTTTTCAGGAAAAAGGATGGGCAACTCATTGTTGGAGTCCTTTTTCTCTCATTCAAATTTACCAAACCAGATATGTCAAAACCACATAGCATTAGAATGTGTGATGATACAAGAGTATATCGCGATGATGTAATTGTGCGGGAATTTTCGCTTTCAGTAGATGGGATACGTTATAAAAGCACAGAAAAAACTTTGTGGTTTGAAGCTGCATTAGGAGATATTTGTAGGCAGATTAGAAGTGATTATTACATAAAGTGCTGTTTTACCTGTCAATATTCTGATTATTCGCCCTATGGCAGTGATGATTATGGCCTTATGCTCTGTTTTTGCCGTCACAAAGATGATTGCTTAAAGGTGAACAGTAAAGACGACTTCTTCTCTTTTCTTGAAGGGAAAGATTGTGATGGACGGCAGGAAACATATCTATGTGAGCACTACTGCTTGCGAAACAAAGCAAGCGGCTACCGTGGCTTTGTAGATGGGATAATCAATTAAGCAGACCAATCAATATATATGGAGGATGCGCTATGAAGATGTTAAAAAGCAAAACATGGCAGCATGAAATAACTGGCAGCGATAAAAATGTCATTTTATTTGGTGTCAATATATTTGATTACGAATGGAAAGACACTCATAAGTCTGTGAAAGTCCGCCATCCATTACATGACCGGGAATATAAATTTTCTGTCTATACAGTTGTCATTAACGGGCAGGAGCAGGAATTTGTCGCCGGAGAGTTCAGCAATTGTGTTTGGGGGTTTTATCTCTTAAAATATTGAGATTTTACATGTTTGGCCTAACTGACAGCTGAATAAAGAGAAAAATTGGATTGTGGAGTGTTATACAAGAATTAAGCTGATACAACAATTTAGGATTAGAAAAGATGAAGGTAGGTAAAAGTTATGATTGATCAGATGTTCGGCGAATTAAGATATGAGGATGATTATGGCTGGTGGGGGAAGCAGACGCTGGAGTTTGGTGGGAACCGGTATACGGTAGACGTATTGATACAGGATGACAGAGAAAAGAAAATATCTCAGGAACAGAAAAAAACATATGAATGTTTTCTGAAAAAATGGCCGGTATTGCAGGAGGATTTAATAGAAGCTTTGATCAACTACTATAATGAGGAAGAACGATTCAGCTACGGGCCAGACGATGAAGCCGAAGCCGCAGAATGGTGGCCTGAAATTGATACAAAGAAAGCGCTTTTGCATGCAGTAACATTGGAAACAATCGTTATTGCCAGCGATTTTATGCAGGAAGATAACCGATGCCTGTATTTGCTTTTTTCAAGGACTTGGGGAGGCGAGGATCTTGATGATAATGGAATTGGCGTCTGCCTGCTGGATGAAGAAATTGCCGAGATTGGTTACAAAGATATAGCATTTTAGCAGAAAAGCAGGGCAAAAGATGTATGATTTTTAAATAGAGGCAGCATGAAATGATCTGGTATATATAAAAAATGGAGGTGCATGATGAAACGTTGTATCATTTGCAAAAAAGAGATTATCGAATTTGGCGAAAAACACTTTACTGGTTTTCAGTCTATCTTTCCCCCGAAAGAATTTGACAAAGCCTGCTACTTCATCCTGGGAGACGGGAGCAGCGGCCCGTATTACCCATTTGCACAGAGAAGTGAGACAGGCAGTTTCCGGCATCTGCGCATTGAGCGTGGATTCTGGAATGAACAGATCCATCTGCGGCTCAACAGTGTCTATGTTAGTTATCTCAAATACGATTGGAGTGCAGCCATGTGTGCTTACGGGGTGTCGAACTATTCCGGTTATGGCAGGCTTTCCAGTATCCCCGAAAAATATACGGTCTGTTCCCCATGGTTTGATACGGAGAATGACAAGGACAGTCTGCAAAAGGGTCTTGTTGAATTAGGGGCATGGTATGTCGAACATTTGCCGGAGATAAACCTCTCCTATGAAAAACAGCAGACGTGGCTGGACAAGGACTACCGTGATGCCAAAATAACCAGGGCTTATTTGGATGAACATTTATCCGAATTGACGGAGCCGGAAATTTTTGAACTGTATCGGACAGTTGACCGTCTTGCAGGTGAGTATGAGAAGTCGGATATGAAAAACCGAAAGAATTCCCTGGGGTATAGTGCTTCACTTTCAGGCTTCAATGATTTTTGCTATGGCAAGTTTCCACCTAAGATCAATCATTGGGTAGACGAACTAAGTGAGATGATGCTGTCAAAGAAGGTTGTAAAAGGCATAGATATAGATTATGCCCGATCCTTTGCCATAAAAACTCTGCTGTACCTTTTCCATGACAGCCAGGAAGCAAATTATCCTGCTATACTGAAACATAAAGAGATATGGAAATAAATATCAACGGAAAAATGAATTATAAAAAAGCAACGAATGATATTAGAAAATGATTTTGTAGGAGTGAAAACTATGAATATCCTGGATTTAGCTGACCTGCTCTTATCTCCTGATGAAAAGAAGGAGCTGCAAACTTCAATGGAACTGTTAGAGAAGTCAAATTATTCTGCGTTTTATGAAAGCAATCAGAATATTATTAAAAGCATTTTATTTCTTGAAACACTTGAGGAGTTTCTGGGCTTTTCAAAAGAAAACAGTCTTGATAAAGAATGTTATTGCGCTGCTTTTCTCTGCGCTCACGGTTATGGTATCCAGATCGGCGGCTATGAGGATGACCTGACACATACTTTAACAGAGTTTTTCCATACACAGAGAATGGAATATCCGGAAATTTCAGAGATTGTCTGCAAAGAAAAGATATATACGGATTGCAGCGATTATGACAATTTCAAAAAATCCATGACTGAAATAAATCAGGAATTAGATACACATGGGATAAGGTTAGTCGTTTTGGAAGATTTTGTTTACTGTGATTGTGAGTATACTGTTTTGAAGCTGGACAAAACACTTGCTGATAAGATGCTTTCCTTATGGAGCAGCGAAAATTTTGAAATTTATTTATGAAGAAGTAGTTACCTTTTGAAAAAAATAAAGTGAACCAATAAAGGAGGCAATCTTATGGAACCTAAAATAATCAAAACGCTATGCGGTATGGAAGTTAAAATTATACCTAAGCAGGAGAATATCCCTGATTTTGATGCCAAAGCAATCCAGATAAAACATATTGACTATTATGATCCGCCGTATTCTTCGTATGAGGCTGATGAAATTACAGAAGAAGTAATTTCCAAAATTCTGGAAGAAATACCGCAGGGGCTTAATATATATTTGTACTTAGATCCCTATGGGGAAGTTGAGATGTTTGAAGTAAACTGTGATGGGGAATGGCTGGCAATCAGCTTTAGCTCGCATGGCGGAACCAAAGAGGAAAAGAATTATTATTCCTATAATCCGGAGTATGCCGGTGTAGAGGAATTTGCCCATGTGCAAAGCGGCGGTCAGTCGCCTATTGAAAAATACCTTGCGCTTACCAATATGGAAGTTGGCGTAAAGGCGGTTGAATATTTCATACGGACAGGAAAACTTTATCCAGGCATTGACTGGGCAGAACAGCTCTAATGCAATATATAAAATTTAAGGAACCTCCGGAGGACAGGATGATAAGAAAACCCACGGATGATATTGCGAACTGGCGATTACAGCAGGAGAATACATCAAAACCATTCCCATATGTTTTTCCGCAGATGCCGCCCCGTTTCCGGCGATGCTGTGCCTTTGCGAAAGCAGTATTTCTGATACAATGGGGATGCTTTGCCGCTTGTTGTGTTTGCAGTATGGTGCTGTTCATTCCTGTGGTTATTTGGGGCAGGAACATGAGAATGAGCGCCGTGATAGAGAACAGACCGTTTTTGGCGTTTTTCATTGTGGTGGCTGTCATATCACTTCTGATTTTTTTTGCGGCTGTTCCGTTTGGATTTACCCCGAAACTTTTTTGGCGGTGTCCTTGCTGCGGGCATCCATTTCCCTATTATGTTCCGATACGAAGGAATAATATGAAAGAAAAGGAATGTTTACGAAACATAGAGGGGCGGCATATCAAATATGTGAAGCTGAAATTTTGTCCACTGATTATTCCGTCAGTCTGCCCGGAGTGCAGGTATAAGTTTTTTGAAATGGATGATGATTTACAAAATGCAAGGAAAAATTGATCAGGAAGAGAAATCTAAGATACAAGAGGACCTATTTTATGATATATGCAGAAAAGGGAAAAGAACAGGAATGTTTTATTGATTTTGTAGAAAAGGCTTTAGGAATATTGGCTCAGGAAAAGTACCGTGATTTTTTAGCTGTGTTTGACAACTGTAGAATATTGACAGAAGAAGATTTAATCTCAGCGCTTCAATATTTGGATGAAACCCGGCCTGTGCTGAAAATTGATGACCCGAAACAGGTAAAAAGCCAAAATCAAGAAATATATTTAGTTGCTCTTCGTGACGGAAGCGGATACTGTATGGATTATGATTTAACAACAGATGGCGAGATGAACGATTTAACACTTCAGGTTGAATTTTTGAAAAAAGGAGACGGATATATTGTTTCACTTGATGATCTGCATACATTGTAAATAGTTTTGGTAAGATAACTTTCAATTTACATGGAGTTTGATTGTATGAAAAAGAAGGTATTATTTGTTTTTGTAATAATCCTGGTTGCTGCATTATGTGCATCTGCCTGGCTCTACGGATATTACAACCGAAAAAGCAATGATAACATTCCGTCAAAGGAATTGATGGTTTCTTATTACCAAAACAAAGGTGCAGATTATGCAACGGGACAATTGCAAGGTTACAAGAACACGCAGTTAATGGAAGTGTGGGGAGAACCAGACAGCTGCCTGTCGGGAATGTGGGGCGACATTTGGGAAACCAATAACACATATTACCTCATTGTTTATTATGACAGCAATGGTGTTGTTGAACATATTATGGTTATGAATCAAGATTAACAAATCCTATTTTTAGAACTGGAAAAATCGTGACTGGAGGCGGTAAATAAACATGGGTAATATTTTTGGTTTTGAAGAAACAGAAAAGATGGGTCTCAGAAAAGGTGTCGTTTTTTATTTTAACGATTGGATTGATGAAAAAATCATTTCCATATTGGAGGAGATAATAGAGCAGTTTCTTTCCCTGACGCAGGCGCAATTTACAAAGAAATACAATGGAGAAAACAGTGCTTATGTCAATCGGAGAAATATTCGTGGCGGATGGAAAAAGATTTTTCATCGGGAATTTGACAACAAGAGTTTTGACAGCTCAAACATTTTGATATTAGACAACTGTACTTCACAAAATTTGCAGACAGTTTACGCCTGCGTGAAGCCGAGTAATTATAAGGCTCCGTCCATAGATTATTTTGTGTACAGTTATCTCTATTTTCAGTGCCCGCCTGATATAGAATGGTCAACTATCTATCAATTTATGGAGTATGTAAACAGCAAGCTGACGATCCATTACGCCAGCGCGGGATATGAGATGGCGTTCAATGATCTCTGTCCTAAGAGTGCAGGGTACGGTGTGAGAGCCTTGAAACAGTTAAATTATGTAAACAGCGAATATACAGAATGGAGAGAACTTTGCTTAAGTACACGTTTTGGTGTTCCATGCCCGAATTTTATACAAATCCTATGGCCGGAATTAACGCAAAAAATAGAATCCGAAATCCCCAATGAGTTACATGGAAAATTAGTAAATGCCAATCTGTTTCTTGACATACTTGATCGTAAATCCGGGAAAATGCTTGAGCCGACATTGGAGCAGATAGAAACCAGGTATCAAAAACTGTATTGGTTGCTGAAACCAATTCTTGTGTCGCCTGAACGACCTATGTTTATGAAAAAAGAGGATTGGGAGAAGCGTCTAAGGCGGTTTGAAGAGAAACAATCATAACTTCAAGTTTGCAAGGGAGTGCGTTACATGAAAGTGAGTAATTATTTATCTGGTGCAGTAAGACAATTTTCGTATTGGTTTGTGCATGGGACATTAGGATATCCTATTTTAGAGGGAATTGATTATTTGAATGAATTAGATGAAGACAGCAGCTGTATGGAACAGGCATTTTCGATATTTATGAATAACATTGAGTTAGATAATGAGGGAAATGTATTAAATTATAAATATTGTGAAAGAAGGGCCGCAGAATATATCCGAAAATACTTTGATTCGGATTATAGTCTTGACAAGCCATTTGAGGATTGGGAATTAGAATTGCATTCAGTAAGCAAAGAATCATATAGCCTATAAAATTAAAATTTTTAGGGAGGGTATAAATGACAGCAGAAGAAATTTTTTGTGATTTGTTCGATAAATATGGTGAGGATTTTAACTGGTATATGGTGCCTTTATCACAATCAAATGGCATATTTGTTGAAGAATTAAAAAAAGAGATTGGAGAAAGACATTTTTTATATCATAAAAAAGTCTGGGCAGTAGCAAAATGTGAATCTAATGATGATGTTTTATATGTTACTGGTGGAGAACAGGGTGGAGATACTTATTATATTTTTCATCTGACTTATTCAAAGCAGAATTTAGAGGGGTTCCCTAAGTATGAAAAATTTGCGGACATATATGCAGTAAAAGAATTTATGGAACAGGCATTTATAAAAACTATATAAAGTAATATTCAATTTGTGGAGGTTTCGTAACGGTTAAACGGAATGTTCCAACATAACATGAAAGAAAAGAGGATGAAAGCAAACATGAAAGCTGCTATGCAATATCAAAATAAAACTCCGGAAGAGATTGTTCGTCAATACAAAAAGAGACTTCGGGCTAAGCAGGGGCTTCTTATCCTGATCTTGCTGCTATATGTTATTGTGGGCATTAGGGGAATCTGGTGGGGCGATGACGGCATTGCAGATGTTTTGCTCGAACTGTTGATTCTTATTGTAATCACTTTTCCAATCAACGTCTGGATTTCCTGGGATTTTATGTCCCTGAATCTGATTCTGAACCAGAACTGCGATCCGGTAACCTATGTTCAGGTGATGCGCTTGCTTGAAAAGGTACATAAAAGAAAGCGGAGCGCCGTGGCTATCCGTATCAATGAGGCATCCGGCCTTATGTGGTCCGGAAAGTTTTCTGATGCCTTAGCTTTGGCGGAGTCTTTGCGTAAGTACAAATTAAGTGTTAATTATCAGATTTCTCTTTTGAACATTCGTTTTAACTGTTATAAAAAAATGGAAGATCTGGAAAGGGCAATGCAAGTAAAACATGAGGCGGAGGTTCTTGTTTCCTCGCTCACAAAGGCGTCCAAACAGAAAACAGGGCAGGAGCTGCTGAACGTTATGGATGCCAGCCTGGCCCTATGGCGGGGGGATCATGAGACATATCGCCGTATGGAAGAGGCTCGAAGCGCCAGATATACAGCAAAGATTCAAAAGGTGGTTTCTGTCGTATGTCTTGCGGATGTTGATATTGCCTGTGGAGAACTAAAGAATGCCAAAACCCATCTGGAATATGCAATCCAGGAGGGTGGGACTTTGTATGTTGTAGAAGATGCCCGGCGTATGCTGGCGGAACTGACGCAAAAGGAGCAGCATCCCTAATCAATTTCTGGAGGCATTATGGATATACACAAACTCAAAGCAACATATGAGAATTTACTATATCCAGTTTTTGGTGAACTACTTCGCATTGATGATAGCGATGAAGATAAAAATTGGGTAGTAGTCATATTAGACGGATCACAGGAAGATTTCTATTTTTCATTATATGGGATAGATTGCGTACATTTGTATTGGTGTAATGAATGTTTTATTTTTAATAAACAACGAAATGGTTTGGTTTCATCTGACACTTATGGAGAAATTGTATTTGAAGGTAATCTTGATATTGAATCTCTTCCCCATTTAGTTGTCAATCTAATCATGCAATTAAAAGATTGTACCTATATAACCAAAAAAGAAATCATCAAAGGAAAAACGCCATCGGGTTATGATGATATAAAAGATTATGCCATCATAGCGAAAACGGAAAATTTGAATCAACATAAATATCAGCTTTCCAATATCACTATAGAATACGTTGTGTAAAATAAATTCTCACATTTTCAGTCTTATTAAAGGAGGAAAAAGTCATGAGTTTTAGGTATGATCTAACTGCTATTGATATATTAAAGCTATTGGGCTATACGGAGCCAGTGGGGAGGGATGCCCTTTTGAAAACGGAATGTGAAAAGAATCTAAAACTTCCTCCCATTTTGTTTGAATTTTGGAGTTTGGCAGCAGACAGCCCCTTATTTAAGACAGCCGACATCTGGACGAAAAAGCGAGACTTCTTTTGGTTTTCTTATGACAGTATTCAGGAATGGATTGACAGCGACAAAGAATATTGGGAAAAGGAACCCCAGAAATATGCTGACAATGAGTATTACCAGTTTTATAAACTTCCCAGAGAAAAATGGGGAAGCCGTGTTGAGAATTATTTGCAGATTGGTAGCGACTTTGGTGCGGGAATATCAAAATTAGGGATTCGTCTTAATGAAATTGGACAAGACAATCCACCTGTTTATATACTTATTGAGGGTGATACTATAACGGAGTGGAATATACTTGACGATCATTTGTCTGATTTTTTGATGCGCTCCATTTGTGATGTTTTATGTTGTGGGGAGTATGATACAGCTGCCCGTGTTTTAGAAAAAATGGGCTGGATCGTGGATGAAGCATATCAAGAGGATTTTCCCACTCTTGATATGAACGCTTTATTAAAACAAAGATCTGAGTATGGTGCAGATGCCGTATGCGGATGTGCGTATGATGAGGAAAAACATTTGTTAATTGCTGCTAAAATTGATAAGGCTGACAGCAGAAACCGTAGAATAATGATATATAGAAAAGAGTAACAGATAAAACAAATTAAATTCGGGGATGAACTATTTTTATTACGAAGTATCCGGCAAAATGTGCCAGCACCCCAGGGGATGCTCTACGATGCAGTATTTTGTCAAATTCAAAAGGAGTTTTCAGTATGATGAAGCAGTATGGAATCGATCCAAGGCTTGTGCTCTGGATACAAAAGAATACAGGACATGACCTGCAGACGTTCAGCGATCTGGCAAAGATCAAATGCCTGGACAGCAGAAAAAGAAATTTTTCCGCCGTAAAGAATATAGAAGATGTGCGTCTCCCCTCCTGGCTTGTGGTAAAGGAGGATGATTTTTCTTTGATTGGGGAAATGACGAAGCTCAAGCAGCTGTCTCTCCATGATATTGCAATTGATGATTATTCCTTTCTGACCAGATGCAGGTGCTTAAGTACCCTGGATCTACAGGATACCAGCTTTTCAGACTGCCGTCTGCTGGCAGAGCTTCCGGCTTTGAAAAAGGTCCTCTTACCTGCTTATAGCCAGCTGAAATATACGGAAGTGTTGGAACAGCTATCCTGCCTCAAAGAGATAAAAGAAGAAAAAGCAGAAAGATCCGGGGAGACAGAGCAGGCTTGCCTGGAGAAAAAGTCTTCTGTGGGGAGCCCGGCATCATGCGGGCCGCTGCGCCTGGGAGATACAGCGCATTTGAGCATTGATGGCATGGGGATCGTCCTGTTTTCAGCAGAGGTTATGAAATCTGTTATTCCGGGAAGTGATTTTCTGGCACAAGAATTTACGGTACCGGAACAGGTTGGAGCACACATCAGAAAAGGGGATATTACGGCTTTCTGTACAGGTACGGGAGGCGATTTCACGCTCTGGTTCCGCTCTGGCTATCCGGACTCCAATGCGGAAAAGGAATTCCCGGTAATGATTCGGCTGGCATTGGAAGTAAGGGGCGGCTCCCTGCAATTCTGTGACTTGTTTTGGCTGAGTAACTGGAATACGGATTTTCCCCAGGATCAGATATTGTCTCTGCCGGACGGATACTATCATATAACAGCCTGCACGAAAAGGCCGGAATCCGGATACTGGGGAGACGACCAGATTATTTGCCTCTATTTTAATAAGCTGGAGGAAATGCCTGAGCTTACATGGCCCAAAGTTCCCTATTTGTTTACGGAAGCGTCAGAAGCAGAGCAAGATGAAACCGGAGCGCAGGGGCAGAACAGAAGAGATTATATGGAAACGATCCGGCAGTTGTATGGTGTGGAAGAGCTGCAGGGCTATACAGAGGAAGAAATTGCGATTGTGAAACAATATTTTGATCCGCTTCCTTCGGTGTTGGAAGAGTTCTGGAAAAGGGCGGCACGCACAGAGGCAATCCATAAGGTACAGGATAAGTGGATTAAGCCGGGAGATTTCGATCAATGGGACTGGTTAAGAAATAGCGATTACCTGGTGATTCTGATTGAAAATCAGGGATGCTGCCGGGCAGGAATCCGAAGAAAAGATTTGGGAAAAACAGATCCGCCGGTCTATGTGGCTGCAGATGAGATAGATGATTGCAAATGGACCTTGTGCACTGGGACACTCAGTGGATTTCTGCAGGCAGCGCTTGCCTATGAAGCCGTATTTGCGTTTCCTTTCCAGGGGAAGGATTTTATGTACTGGCTTACGGAAGCGGAACTGGAAACCGTCAGGTCCGATCTTGAAAAACAACCTTTTGGGCTTTATGGCTGGCTGGGGATGGACATGAGCTTTTACAGCAATGCCTTTGACAATATGGTTGTCATTATGGACTGTGGCGACCTGGAAATGCTTTATGGAGCCGCCAGCGAGACAGGATATAAGAAGCTGATGGAGGTCATGGAAGGGCTTGGAGAAGCGATATGAGGGACAGCAGAAGTAGGGCAGAGATATGAAGAAAAAGAAGGCATCCATTTTGTATGGGCATTGATCTGAATCCGTATCAGGATGAGCATGAGAGGTATGAAGATGAGCTTTCAGGATGAGATGAAACAGATATTTTTACGTGTTGCTGCAGGGGAAGTGGAACCGGAAGAATGGGAAGCATGGTGGAACAGCAATAGCCTTAAGCTGGAAGAATCCCTCAACCGGGGAGACAGAGGACGGATGATGCCTGCCCTATGGGACGCCAACTATTATTGGATGGCAAAGACACAAAGCGGTGTTGCTTACTATTTTCATGCCCAGGGACGTCCGGTAAAGGTTTCCGATTATTATGAGAAAAAGATGCAGGAAGAGGAAGAGCGCGAAAGACAGAAAGCCCTGGAAGGCTATCATAAGGATACCGCACCTGCCAGACAGCGGTGGGAGGCATACCTGGGAGGCCATCCCACAGACACAATCGTTTTTGACTGGAAAAACTTGCTGGGGACACCGGCCGGACAGAAAACAGCAAGGGATTTTCCCTATAAAAATGCAAGGACAACGGAACAGTGGAAAGAGTGCGGGGAAGAACTAAAGCTCCGCCTGAAAGAGAACCTGCAGGCAAAGATCGCTCCTGTGGCAAAAGCATACGGCATGAAAAAAGCAGGCCCCAAGACCTTTGTGAGGGAGAAGAACGGCCTGGTATCCCGCATCCAGTTTATTGGCTATTTCAGGGGCGGCGGATACGAGGCAATGTTCTGTTACTTTTGCCCTCTATATGCCATACAGTACGGGATCTTAGGTCTGCCCGGGCACATCTGCCAGGGAGAGAATTTCCAAAGGATGCAGAAGGACTGGGGAGTGATCCAGTATGGCATGGAAGCTGTGGACGCTGCCATGGTGGAGCGTATCAACAGAAAATTTGATGATATCCTGATATTTCTGGCGGATGGCGTGCTGCCGGAGTGGCAGAAGATCGACAGCCTGGAGACATATTTTGCCAAGGAACGCCGGGATTACCTGAAAGCCAGTGAAACAGGCCCGAAAGATCCAAGGACCGGCAGGCCCATGTGGAACCTGGATCAAGGAGGAAAGGAAGATCCCTGGCGTGCGGACCACTATCTGTTTGGCGTGTGGGATTTGCTGAATGGAAAGGAAACGGAAGGGTACGCACACCTGGAAGAGTGTGTGAGACACAATTCCGATTATATGAAAGAACGCCTGAAGGAGTTTCCAGGTGCCTGCAACGATCCAAGAGACGCCATGGCGGTGATGTACCGAAACGCACAGCTGTTTCTTAGAACAAAGGAGATCCCGGAGGCAGAGAAACGGCGGGACAGGATTCGGGAGACTTATGAGGAGGTATGCCGGTTTATGCGGTATTACCACGGCCTGGCAAAAAAGACGGAAAAAAACCTGGAATAGAGGGAACTGTAATGATGGAAGAGAAAAAAGTACAGCTTGACAAAGTACGCAGGGCATTCCGGAATCCAAACCTGCGAGGCTGGATTCCCAGATACCTGTTGACAATACTTGAACAGGGTGAAGACATCGAAGATACCCTGTCAAAAATGGAACAGGTCATGCCAAAATACTGTGAGCCCCGCAAATTTGCTACAGAAGAGCTGCAGAGCCTGGATGAGGGGAGCGAGAAACAGAATGACTGGAGGAGCCTGCTGGTTGAACTAAGCCCTTCCGTAAGAACCTTTTGGGAAGATCGATATGACAATTACATCAATCCCAATGGCAGATACCAAACACTTTTAGGATTTGCGGATATGCGGGAAAGGTATATGGGAATTTCCCATGAAAGCAGCGTACAACTTTTGTATGGGATGGGATGGAAGCCTGTGGATACCATGTGCGCTTATCTGCTGAGCATGGCTACAAACCGCATGTACAGCCTGTCTCCTGATGCTGTTCGAGAAGCTGTCAGACTGGACCGGGAGGCGTCTATCCGCCTTCTGGATAAAAAAGTGCTGGGAGAGGCCATCGTTCATCATCACTTCTCCTATCAAATGGAATGGCAGAAGCTGTGGATGGAATTTTTGTACCTGTTCTGCGGATTTGAGGATCAGACATTTCTGCATATGGAGCACAAGACGAAAAAGCTGAAGCAACAGTGCCAGGCCATCTGTGAGAAGCTTGCCAATCCGAATTATGAGCAGCTGGAACTGGAAAAAGCATTGCGAGCCTGTGCCTTGCTGCCATCAAAGGAGGAAATGACAGCCATTCCGGATAAGAAATTTGAGAAAAAGCAGAAAGCAGCCCTGCTAAATGCGTTTATCTGCAATTATCAATGGAGTTATCCCGACTGGATGGAAATAAAGGCTCATCCGGCCAGCCGTACAATGATACAAAACCTGCTTTGGGGATGTTATGAGAATGGAGCGCTTCAAAATGCCTTTGCTCTGGAAGAAGACGGACAGATAACAGATGAGAATGGGGAGGTGCTTTCTAGTAGGACTTTCTCCGGGCAGAAGCAGATTGGGCTTGTACATCCGGAGGAACTGACAGAGATGGAGCGGGATATCTGGAAGAAATATGCAAGGAAGAAAAAATGGAAACAACCCCTTCCCCAGCTTAAGATACCTGTGTGTCAGGGGCAGTATGACCTGGCGGCATTTACCGGCATTCAGGTAACACAGCTTTTCATGATCACGGCGGCAGGCAAGTGGGGCCTGTACCAAGGGAGCGGCAGGAACCAGTACATGTCATATCATATGGCAGACCTTCTCCACGGATATGGCGCTCAACTTACCTTTGACGGTATCTGGAGAGGGCCGGAATATGGACCGGAGATCATCACGATAGACAAAGTAATCTTTTATCGGTTTCATCATTTCCTGCTCTGGGATCATGTACCCGAAAGTCTGGTCTGCGCCCCAGAGGAACTGCCGGCACGTTTTGTGTCTACTGCAATGGCAGCTTTCCAAGCTATCATCGGAAAAGGGAAAAAGAAAGAATGAAAGACCATTTTAAAGTAATCGGATATTATATATGCGAAATAAACGATACTCCTGGGTGGCTGCAGGGGATCAGCAGGCAGATCCTGTCTGTCAGTGGCTGTATAGGAGAGCAGCATCCCAGGTGGGAATGTTTTATGGGTGGATGGCTTAAAGGGGAGGCGCGGGAATACCAGGAGAAGCTGCGGCTTAATGGAGAACAGTACAGAGAGTTTTCAGAAACGGCAAACTGTCTTTTCGATGCCCAAAGGCTGGATGTGGATTGCAGGTTTTTGAAATTATCAGATGCAAGAGATTTTTATGAGAAATTTTGTCAGGCGCTCCCATGCTGTGTGGTAAGTATTTCTACAACCATGGAGTATTATAAAATCCTGCTGGATGAGTTGAAGGGCAGCAACAGCCATGCCCTGATGAATGGTGAAAACGATAACAGCCCATGCCTGGGAAATGATATTTTAGGTTGGGATATTGGAGGCTTTCATTCTTTTCTGTGCAATTCTCTGCAGAAAGAATTGCCGGATGTAAGATTCAATGATGTGGGACTGCTCAGCAATGTATTTTCAGAAGTAGAGGGATTTATGCGTCAGATACAGGGAAAAGGGGAACCAGTGGAATGGATTCCCTGCAGGATTGGGATGCATGGGCAGAACGCAGAGTTTGACTGGCTTACAGGAGGAGGAAAATGGGAAAAACAGGGATAATGGGAAAAACAGGACAGCCCCCATGGGCAAAGCGCATTTTAAAACTGCTGGAGCAGGCAAAGGCAAAAGATCCGGATTTTGTGAGATTTGGAGCATACAGCCACAAGTATAAGCTGTCACCACCTGCCAGTGAGGAGACGATACAAAAATTTGAGGAGCAGGAGGGAATACGGCTGCCGGAAGAATACCGGGATTTCCTGCTTTTTGTGGGAAACGGCGGCGCTGGCCCGTATTATGGGCTTTATGGGGTGAAGACACAGGAAAAGGAGCTTCACGATTCCCATGGTTCCCGCCTCTACCGCGTTCAGGAAGAGCCGGTGATCTATCCGAAGATGAGTGATGAGGACTGGAACAGGGTGGCCGATCCGGAGGGCAGGCGAAAAGGGGAGGAGGTACATCCCTATGTGGGAGTCCTGCCTGTCGGGAGCCAGGGCTGTACCCTTATGACGGGGATCATGCTTGCGGGGCCGTATCGGGGGCAGGTGGTCTATTATGACGAAGATTTCTGCGGCCAGCCGTTTTTTGTGCGGGAACAGGGATTCCTTAAGTGGTATGAACGGTGGCTCCGGGAAGTGATCGCAGGCTATAGTGACGAAGAGGTTGGATTTGGGTTAAATATAGATGGAACCCCCAGTCAGCTGATGGATCTGTATGAACAAACCGAAGATCCGGAGGAAAAAATAGAGATCATCGACAGCTTCTATAAATTTGAGACTTTGCCGGGAAAACAGAAAACGTATTTCAAAAAAGCCTGCAACCAGGAATCCAACATGGAAGTACGGATGAAGCTGATTAAGATGCTGGTCCGTTTCCATGTGCCGGGGATGGCGAAGGAGCTTGAAAAGTTGTGGGAATACGGAGCATATGCGGAGGCGGTCTCCATCATCACCTATGAAGGAACCTGGGAGGTAAAGGAGGCTTGGTATGAAAGGGTATTTGAGATACTGCCCAGGCTCCGGGGGGAGGGCTTCCGGGATGCCTGCCATACCATCAGCGCCGTGAAGGATTATCCCAATGTCCATGCGGGAAGGCTGAGAGAAGCCTTGAACTGGAACGATCTGGACAGGAATGACAGGATTTCGCTGTTCCACTGTATCCAGGAGCTGAAGGGAAAAGAAGAAGTGCTGGATTATTTCCTGGATTATCTGTCCACAGAGGAAGATCCCACTTTGCTGATTTATGCCGTTTGGTGCACGGAGGGTGTGAAGAACCGGAAACTGCAGGAGCTCTATGTACGGCTGATGGACAAGTACAGAACCCATGAAAATACGAAATTTGACTATAAAGGCAGTCAGACAGTCTTAAGAGGCGGCGCCTGTCTGGGAGCCGGCAGATCGGAGGGACAGCTCACAAGCAATCTGATGCGGCAGTTTGATTATTTTGGTCTGGATTATCCAGGTGGCTTTCAGCTTCTGATGGACGAGGGCAGATGGAAGGAATGGAAACAGCAGAACGGATTTGGGGCAGTGGACAGATAGAAGAAAATAAGCAATGTATTAAAGGAAGTAAAAGCCTATGTCAAACACATTTCCGATAGAAGAACTGCGCTCATTGTTAGAAAAGGCAAGGACCGCAGACGCCGAACTGAAACAATTTGGCGCAGAACATCATAAATATCAATGGAACCCTCCGGCATCCCTCAAAGAGATTGAAGAATTTGAGCAGGAAACGGGGATCTCACTTCCAGACGGCTACCGTAACTTTTTGCTGCAGGCGGGGGACGGCGGAGCCGGACCTTTTTATGGCCTGTTTTCACTGGAGCAGGTGAAGGGCTGGCTGAGCTGGCAGGTGGAGCCGGGGGAAACACCGTATCTTGCTCCGGAAACCGATCCGGATTCATTAAAAGATTTAGGCGACAGGGATCACGACTGGCGGCGGGGCTGTATTCCCATTGAATCTCAGGGAGATACTTATTTTACTTATCTGCTGGTGGCAGGACCAGACCGGGGCAGGGTCGTTTATATAGAATATGAGCGCTCCTGGATATTTTTCCCCAGGGAGCCGGACTTTCTATCCTGGTATACCCGCTGGCTGCGGGAAGTAGCAGCCGGTTATGATATGGGGTGGTTCGGCATTTTTTTGGATGGTGATGAAGAAACGCTGCGGAAACATTACATCCAGGCTGACACGGAGGATGAACGGCTTCTTGCAATCGACAGTATGGACAAATTTCCGGTTTTGTCCGACGCTTCCTGTGCGTTCATCCGGGAGATTTTGGGTGAATGGGACGCAAAAGAAGATGTGGGCAGTCTGCCAAACCTGGTGTACCGTACAGACCCTGCGTTATATGAACAGTTTTTGGAAAAACGCTGGGAAACAGGTCTGTTTGACCGGGTTGTCTATGAGCTGTACAACACGCCTGCAGACAGGGAAGAACTGGCAGTGCGCTGGCATGAACGTATTTTAGAGCAGTTATCAAAACTTTCGCCGGAAACCTATTGTATTGCGATTCCCCTTTTACAGATAGGCGGCGGGGTAAAACTGGAACAGGCGGCGTTTCTTCTGGACAAAGCCGAAGGCAGGGAAAAAAGGGATCTGCTCTATGATCTGGGGCGTTTCCCGGACGCAAAGGAACACCTGGAGATATGGCTGGACTTTTTGCGAGAACGAGAGGATCTGGAGCTGCTCCACTATGCTTTGCTGTCCGTTCCCCGCGTAAGCGATCCCCGGTTACGGGAAGCATTGCTTGCGGTGCAGGAGGCATTTCCGTTTGCACTGGAACAGATCCATGTGGATGATTATAAGGACAAGGACGCATTGGAGCGTTCTTTCCGCCGACATGATGAATGCACCGTCTACAAAGCGGCCGGCACGGTTTTGAAGAATCTGTTTTATGAAAGCATCAATCCGGAGGATGCCCGTTTCCCCCGCCCGTACCGTTTGGAGATGCCGGGAAATGCGATGGCTGACCTTGGCATGTACCGGACGCCCCCGGCAGACGGGATTTTGCTGCATCCGCTGATTGCTTTGGCAATCCGGCAGGAATCGGGCGGACGGCTACCGTCCACAGCCTGGGACTGGGGGCGGAAGTTAAAGCAAATGAAAAAGTTGCAGCTTGTCCTGTCCGAAAAAACAGTTCAGAGTTGGGATGATGAAAGGCGCTATGCGTATCTTCGTGCGCCGGAGGAACATTTTCCCCCGGAACCTTACTATTATGATCTTCAGGGATGGTCTGCTATCAGGTGTATGGAGAATTTGCGGGAACTTCGGATCTGTGAGATATGTGTGGAGGATTTTTCTTTCCTGACAGAATGTAAAAATCTGCGGTCGCTGTCTCTTTATAATACGAATTTTACGAATTGCCGGTTGCTGCTGAAACTGCCTAAGTTGAAGTATGTTGATCTCCGCTCCTGCCGTCTGACACATAAGGAGGTTTTGAAGAAACTTCATGCGGAGTGCGAGCTATAAAGATTAGAGCCAATAGGAAAAAATGTTCCGGCATGGGATAATTCCACAAATGGAACTGTTTTGAAAGGATTTTGACCATGGCAACTAAATTAGCATATCAATCCTCTAAATGGGAAAAAGAACGGCAGAACAACGAAAAGCGATATATAGCAAATAAAGGAAAATTTGCAGCCCAAACTAACATGGAGGGTGTGATAAAGCGAGGACTTGCCAAACCTGCGGATTGCCGTGATTATGCAAGCTATTATTCGTCATTTTCTTTAAGTTATAAGATACTTGCAGGAAGGACTTATTTGAGAAATAACTCGGATAGCCAAGTGATTCGCTACACATACCTCTCCGGTATGGCGGCTATATTTGCTTATCTGTTTGACATTGCGCGTCCAGCAGTAAATCGTGATAAGACCGACCAGGTAAATATGGTAAGGGACTTTTCCTATGGCCTTTTACAACTTTTTTCAGTACAGAATAATATCCCTCAATGTTTGAGTTCTCTTGAACATCCCTATGTTCAGATGCTGTTGGGAAATTTTGAAAAGGCGGTAGAATTACTTCCCTCTACTGTTACTGAATATGATGCGGCATATCCATATGCGGTATTGATGAGCGATGAAGCGTGTCTGACCGTTCAGGCTATGGCGGAAAAGGATGAAAAGGCACTCAACAATCGGCTTGTCCAACATATAAAAAATGAGCGCAAATGGCCTGTGGGTTATTCCGTTTTTGTTGACGCGTATTCGATTGCGTACCTTAAACTGGCTCGTCTAAACCATATGGCCTGCGAGCTTGATGTGATAGAAGTTCCGAAAATGTTTTTTGATGATGCAGTCTGTAAAATTGATACATCAGAAACAAAACTCCCTTTTTTTGATGATGCTTTGGAGCAGCTTAAAAAATTAGGAACAGTTTGGTGTTAATTGGATAAATAAAAGCATTTCTTGTGGGCATTTATAGGAGATTGAACAAAAAAACGGATGAAAGAATTATTGGAAAATAACAAAAATGGGTAATGGAGCATCAAGAAAAAAGATACCATATCAGACCAAAAGACAAAAGGAGTATCTTTTGGCATACACAAAAACTGATCTCTTTGAAACTCAACGCAAACGGGAAAAAGATGCTTTGGAAAGGCTTCAATTACCAGAAGCGAGTTGGAGTTTGCCAGAACTTCAGGCAAGCGGAAAGAAATTCACCTATGAATTCAATGGAAGAACAGAGGAGAAAAGTCTGGATAATTCTTTTTTGGTAGGATATGGCGCTTTGCACAATGCCTTTATATCATTGACATCATTGTAGCTGCGGCTGAGGTGCTACAGGTGGTTTTGTGGGCGTTTGGGAATAGCTTGCTAAAACGTTACTTTAAATGCTATTGGAGGAGACAATGAAAAGTCCTATTCTATCTTTTCTTGTATTTTATAAAGAGCAGCAAATCACAAAACCAGTGGATTTTGTGATGGACTTTTGTGATATGTGGAATACAGCAGATTATGAGCCGCTTAAACTATATAAAGGTACTACGCCGATTACTAACATTACAAGAGGATTGTTACAAGAAACTTTGACCTTTTCGGAAAAGGATAAGCCGAACAAACATAAATCACTGATGTTAAAGACTTCTCTAAAACGTAATCGAGCTGAGGTGCATTTTCTCTTTGAGCATCCTGATATGAAAAGAATTACTGATTCCAATTATTTGGGCTGGCAAATATCGGCATCATCTATTGGAATAAACATTTCCTTTGACAGTATTAACACTAATGGCAACTATACCTTTGATACACTTTTCCAGGTATTTCTTCATCTGCTTTCATATAGGACAGTTGAAAATGCCTCGGTTACATTGGTATCGGATATTGAATTTAAAACCAATGTGCATGAGCGGCTCTTTGCTGTTGTTAGTGGAGATAAGGGTATCATACGAAAAAGAAGATTAGATTGGGCTACCTTTTTTACTGAATATGAGTATCAGAAAATTTTGCGAGGATTTTCAAATGCTAACACTTCTTTGGAAGCATTTTGTGAGCAAAATGGGCTTGAGGTACTAATGACAGCCGAATTTGATGGTGTCATTTTGAAAGTAAAAGAACCAATGGATAACACTCCCGATTACTTTTACGCTATGTTGCAAAGAACCCAAGAGTTTTATGCAATTTTGGCAATGGCTGAATAATAAAGACCGGATAGAACCAGACCACGATTAAAGGAGGGCTTGTATGGAAAAATGTGAACTGGTCTTACTAAAAGAGAAAATTGCTGAGGAAATGGCACGCCTGAATCCTGGAACTACACCAGATATGATTTTCAGAACCGGAAAAACAACTGGTGAATTTCATTACTGTGCTGATAATCATAGACCGCCATTAGTAGATATCTCCCCGCTGGCTCAAATGGCAGACCTGACATCAGTAAGACTTTATAACTGCATGGGATAAACAGCTTGGAGGGATTGGAAAATCAGCAATCTGTAAAAGAAATTCATATAGAGGAAAATCCAGATTTGAGTGATTTGTCTCCACTGGCTTCCTGCCCAGCCTTGGAGCAACTAGAGGCATACCGAACCAAAATTCATGACCTTACGCCCTTGACAAACCACCCAAACCTAAAATCAATCAATGTAAACCATACAAAGGTAAAGGACGTTTCTCCATTGTGTACAATTCCCACTTTAGAGGTTGTCTGGTTGTATGGAACAGCCGTAACGGATGTGTCCTGCCTTGCAGTTTTGCCTCGCCTTAACAGCCTAAATCTGTATAAAACGCAGGTAACAGACTTATCTGCGTTCCAGAGCCGAGAGAATATTATAAATATTGAACGAAAAAAGTTAGGCGTTAAAAAAGTGGGGAAATCCCCAGAGGAAATAAAGGCATCTATTGTAGAAATAAAGGAAAAATTAGATAGGCTGGGTATTATCACTGGTCCGTCACTGAAACGGGCTGACATCACCGCTTTTCAAGAAAACATTGGCGTGAAATGGCCAAAGGAATATGTAGCTTTTCTGACGAAAATTGGAGATGGCTTTGAAATACGATTTAACACGTTTCATTATGTGCTTCCGCCTTTACAAAAGGTTTCTTACGATTCGGAATGTATTAGGAAAAGGTTTTGCCATAGGGAAATGTGGATTTGGGAAGACGACGAAACGGCCACGGAACAAAAAATTCTTTCTGCGACTCGAAACGGCCAGCTTGAATTGGTAGATTGCGGCTGTGGTGAGTCTTATCGTCTAATCGTCTGTGGGGGAGCTAAAGGAGAGGTATGGAGTGTGGCGGAGAATGGTATTATCCCATACGGTGATGGAATGGATTTTCTGGATTGGATGAATGACTTTTTAGATGGAAAAGTAATTAAATAACAGCAGAGGAATCTAATAAAGTTTTATGAAAATGAACATCAAACAGCGGATGAATAGAAAAGTATAAGGAGATAGAAAGTATGGGCAATGAGAATAGCTTTGGTGAAAAGTTGCCATACATCACCAAGGCCCAGGAACAATACCTGATGGACAGAGAAGAAAGCAAAAAATACTCAAATCCATTCCGTAATCATTTACAGTTGATTGAGAAATGGAAGAAGGAGTTGGAGTCTCCAGAAGCCAGCTGGGATTTGGCGGCACTTATCGCCAGCGGCAAGCAATTCCCTTATCCCTTTCCTGTCCGAAAGGATGGCGTATTGAAAATGGAAACTCGATATAAAATTCCGGATAACGAGTTGCTGATAGGATTCAAAACATTCCAACTTTTGATCTCTTTTTATTCCTTTTGCGGGGCGTACACCTTTGTCAAATGGAAAGACACTGTACGCTGCAAGGAATACTTCTATCTTGCGGCTTACTGCGAGGAGAAGCTGTGTCACTGGCCGCAGGAGGACAAATATCTGACCACAATGTATGCCGTTTCTTTAAAGGCCATTGAAAAATTTATCATGGCAGTAATTGCCGATGCAGAGGATAGCTTTGTGCATACATTGGGAGACATCCTGATGCTGCCGGAGCATAATATTGAAAAGCAGAGATATATAAACCCCATAGGCAAGGCAACAATCTTTCTTGCATATGGAGACGACAAGGAAGCCCGCCGCCATGCGAAGCAGCTGTTGACTTTGGAGGAGAAGGCGAAAAAACGTCCGAAAACCTGGCTCCATTATGCCAGGGGACTTATGGCGGTTTTGGACAGAGACGCAGAAGGAGTAAACACAGCCCTATACAACTATGTAAGCTGTCTGAGAGGCACAGGGGAGCCAATCCAGTATGAAGCCCCAGATCTTCTTGCCAATTATGCTATCTTTCTGGCGAAGATGGCAGTACGGCGGGACCTGGAAGTGACCATTGACACCATAGACTGTCCCAGGGAACTGATGCAGACTGTTCTGATGGATTACAGCCACCTGGACCTCCCCCGGCCCAAGTATGGTTTCCCATGGGAAAAGTGATTTACTAAAAGCACACAAACATCTTAACATACTTATATTTTCAAAAAAGAGGAGATTTGCTATGTCGGAATTATTAAACAGTATTCGTTCACGTATTGAATCATTGGGGATAGGTTTTCAATTTGTAAAAACAATCAAAACCAGTACGGATGGAGCAGAGCGGGAAACATGGCTTCTGGAATATGAGGGTTCCCAGTTTATCTTTGTACCCGGTAGGAAAAATGTCACGTTGGGATGGGATACGGGCAGGTGTCCTCTGGGAGATGGCGTATTAGAGGGCCTGCAGAAAGAATTTTCTTCTGGTCACGAGTATTACTATGAGGAAGAAATGGAAAATTTAAAAGGTGACTATCAGGGACAAATTGACGAGGCAGAAGAAAACGGCGATTCTGTGAAAGCCGACGAATTGCGGGCGGAACTGGCAGAAGAATTAGAGCAGATGAGCAAAGACATAGAAGAAAAGGGTTACGCAAGCTGGGAGGGATTCCTGGCAAAATGGAACGAACATCTGTCCAGCTGCCTGTCGCCGCTGCGTACTGCCGATATTGGAGATATGATTGTAGAGGTGGACAGTCGCCAGTTGGACGAGGATGCGCCATCTCTGGAACAGGCTGTCCTCTCTCTGAAAGAAGGCCCTTTTACGTTGCCGACAGAAGATGAATGGGAATATCTTTGTAACGGCGGCACACGCACATTGTTCTGGTGGGGCGACACATTGCGTGATGTGCTGAGAGAGATTTATAATGTGGGCGCTGTCGGAAGTACCGAGGAAAACGCAATATTGGATCAGCCGAATATGATGGGGCTGTTTATGGCATATGATTCATATAAAAATGAAATCATTGACAATACATCCTATACAAAAGGCGGGGATGGCGGATGTTCCCTTTGCGGCGGCGATGGGGCAATATATGTCCTGCCTTGTTATACTGCCTTTTACCGCAATCCGGTCAATGAACGCCATCCTGGTTTGTCGAAAAATTACTTTTGTTACCGACGCATAATCCGATTGCCATGTGATTAACTCTTATATTTTTGCGAACTCCCCAGCCCAGCAAAAATTTCGGAGTGTGGTCACACTCGAATTGCTTGCCATTTGCGGTTTCCCTGAAAGTCTTAACTTCTGCTGTAAAATGCCGATGTAAAAATAAGGGATAAAATTACCCCAAAGGAACCGACAAGCACCATGTTTCTCGCTATTAGCAAGTAGGCGGACTGGAGGTTATTCTATGACAATTACGCAAATGGTACAAAATCAACAGCAACAGCGGACTAGCGAGATTTCTCAAAGGATACAGAGCAAGCCCCATGTCAATCCCTATGGTACACCTGGCATGAGTTTGAACGATGCAGGCGATTATCGGAAAATTGTTCCTGTAGACGAGGGTATAGCACAGCGAGTCAAACAAATCGCTTTCGACCACATGAAGAACGGCTGCGGAGTTAGTGATGGCGAGGACATCAGCGCAGTCATTCGTGACTACACTATGTCCCTTTCACCAGAAAAACGATTGAGCGCATCATGGACGCTGAATGAGATATTCTATAGCGAGGCTGCTCGGCTGGGCGAGTTTGTTCATCAGCAAGATCCAAGTTGGGATTGGGGAAAACCCTTTGATACCAGCATTTTGGATAACTACCGGCAGGGCGTGGATATACAGATTTAATACTTTTGGGATAAAATGTCCCAAAGCTGGGGCGGTGCTATTCACAGTGCCGCCCCAGAAATATGTATTCATCCCTATTGGCATTTTTAAGAAAACACAGCACAATAAAAATATAACAGGGAAATTGAATGCATGGCTTATGTTTTTCAGTGGGGAGGAGCCGGAGGAGAGCATGGGACTTTTTTCAAAGGAACTGCGGGAACTGGACCGGAATACGGTACAGTTGATGCAAGAATGGCAATTTGCAAAGATGGGATGGGGGAATGCAGTTGATCTCGCAAACGAGGCAAAATTATTAGGGTTAAATATAATTGTTGAGGAAATAGAAATTACTGAATTAGTACATAAAGAGAAAACTGCAATTGATTAATAGAATTAAAAGTATATTAGATGATAGTATGAAATTGGCGAATATATTTTGCGGGGGGACTGATTTGAGTTATTTAGGCTTAGTTAAGAAAATAGAGGTGGAAGATGTTTCCGTAGAAGAACTGGAAAATTACTTAAGCATTCCTAATATTACTGTTATAAAGCAAACGATTTTAAAAATTATTGAAAAGAACATAAAAAATAGTAAAGTTTATTCAAAACTTTTAGAGTATACTGAATTTATGGATGACAGTTTTAAAATATTGGGGCCTTGCAAATTAGGACATTTTGCTATTTATGCTTTAAAACAGCTTGGCTACAATGATGATTTTCAAATTATATTTAACAATTTAAAAGAAGATGATAAAAAAACAGTAATGCTGTTAGAAAACTCTTTATTTGACCGATAATAAAATATAGACCTATGGAAAAAGGGAGGAGACGAAATGCAGGGAATCAACAGTATCAGCATGTCAGGGATTCAGACCGGACAAATGCGAATATCGCCCATGGGGGATGCGGTAACCAGAGGGCTTCAAAGTCAGATAGAGGAGGTTCAGAGACAGATACAGAATGTGATTGCCGACGAGAGCCTGACAATGGAGGAAAAGCTGAAGAAGAAGCAGGAACTGCAGGATAAGATTATGGAGCTTCAGGATCAGCTTCAACAGCATCTGGCCAAGCAGCGTCAGGAGCAGAGAGAGGAGAGAACAAAAGCGGCAGAGCAGAAGTCTTACGATGAGACGGGAATGCAGACTGTGATTTCCTCAGATGCTGCCGTGAAGAATGCCAGGGTGCAGGAGAGTACGGCTGCCCGGATGGAGGGGAGAGTATCTGTGCTGAAAAGTGAGATGGAACTGGACACGGGACGAAACATGGGAACCATCAAAAGTAAAACAGACGAGCTTGCCAGGGCCGAACAGGGGGCGGAGAATGCACGCTCCACACAGATGCAGATCTTGGGAAAGACCAATCAGGATTTGTCGGATGCGGCAAAGGCCAAGAGCGATCCGGAGAAAGCGAAAGAGGAAAAGACAGAGAAATCATCCGAAGAACAGGGGGAAGAAGCAAAGCCCATCGGATATACAAGCGACGGGAAACCAGTGAAAGAGGAAGAAGAATCACAGGTGACGGCCTGGGCTTGAGAGGCCATGTACCAATTCCCTGCAATCAATCATTACAATAGATAGAAATTGCCACAATAGGCAGAGTGCCGCCAAATAAGACAGCAGATTTTTCCGAACACAGGATATGGAAAAGTCTGCTGTCTTATTTTCGAAAAAGATGAAAACATATGAAAGAAACATGAAAGAAATATGAAAGCATTATTCGAATTTGCTAAAAACCGGAATTAAAATTATACTGAATACACAAAAAAGATAAAGTTTAAAACATTTTATTGACTAAAAAGCACACATATGTATAATGGAAATATATGAAAGCGTTTTCTTATACAAACTTACGGAGGTTAGACATATGAAAGTTGCACTTATTAACGAGAACAGCCAGGCGGGAAAAAACGGGCTGATCTTCCGGACACTGAAAGATGTGGCAGAGCCCATGGGACATACGGTATATAATTACGGACGGTACAGTGAAGAGGACGGATATCAGCGGACGTATGTACAGGCAGGCCTGCTTGCAGGAATACTTCTGAATTCGGGAGCCGCAGATTTTGTCATTACAGGCTGCGGAACAGGCATGGGAGCCATGCTGGCATGCAATTCCTTTCCTAACGTATTCTGCGGATTGATTGACGAACCCCTGGACGGATACCTTTTCACCCAGGTAAATGCGGGGAATGCTATTTCACTTCCCTTTGCAAAAGCCTTTGGATGGGGAAGCGAGGTAAAGCTTCGATACACCTTTGAGCGTGTTTTTGCAGAGCAGCCCGGCGGCGGATATCCCAAAGAGTGGGCGGCGGCAGAGCAGACCAACAGAGAGATACTTCAGGATGTGAAAAAGATTACCTGCAATCCCATGGAAGATATCCTGCAAAGAATTGACAGAGAATTCCTTAAGGCAACCTTGATGGTAGAGGGATTTGAGGAACAGTTCTATGAAAACTGCAGGGATGAAAGAATGGCTGAATTAATCCGAGAACTGTTAAAATAGTGATTTCATACGAAATGGAGAAAAATGATATGAAAAAGAACATCGTAAAGAGAATGCTCAGCCTTGGAATGGCAATCGGTCTTTTGCTGGTTTCAAACACAGGAATAACCGTAAAGGCAGAAGATAACAAAAGTGATGAAACCTATGTGATTAAGATTGCCAACAGCAATACGCCATTTACTAATATCAACGGGCAGGATGTGCTGGATGCGGTCAATGCAGGTTGTTACAGCTTTAAGAATTATGTGGAGCAGAATTCCGGCGGCAGAATCACCGTGGAGATCTATGATTCCGGAGTTCTTGGAGGAAGCTCCGAGGGACTTAGCCAGTGTATGCAGAACGTGGTCCAGGCCTGTGTTACAGGCGACGGCGAGTTGTCCACGCTGTATCCGAAGCTTCAGGTGCTGTGCGTTCCCTATCTGTTTAACAACAGAATTGAATTTTACAACACGCTGGATTCTGTATGGATGGCAAGCCTGTTTGAAGATATGCGTATGGAGCTTGGCATTCGCCTGATGGCATCCTCGGACAACGGAGGTTTCCGGAGCATTTCCAATAATACCAGAGAGATTAAGACGGCGGCAGACTTAAAGGGGCTTAAGATTCGTTCCATGGAGATTCCTGCTTATACAACCATGCTGGAATCTATGGGTGCCACGGCAACCCCCATTGCATGGGCAGAGCTTTATACCTCGCTTCAGACAGGAGTTGTGGACGGACAGGAGAATCCTCCGGCCAACGTCCTGAACGGTTCCCTTCAGGAGGTGCAGAAATACTATACCTTAGATCAGCATTCCATTTCCTCTTTGGTCCTGATGCTCAATGACAGCTTTTATCAGTCGCTGCCGGAGGATCTTCAGCAGGTTGTGACCATGGGCGGAATCGTGGCTCAGGAGTCTATGCGGGGTGCAAACTGTGCCAATGAAGAACTGGCCCTCCAGGGCTTAAAGGAGTCCGGAATGGCTATTTACATACCCTCGGAGGAGGAAAAGGCAACGTTCCAGGATGCTTCTCAGGAGCCTGTGCTGAAATGGCTTAAGGGTGAGATCGGCGATGAATATGTGGACGGCTTTATGACGGCGGTAGAAGAAGCGAAAGCGGGCAAAGGCATTGCGGCCGCAGGTGCGGCATCCGTTACGGTTTCCGAAAGGGCTTCTGCCGGGAATGCCCTTGACACAAGACTTGCGGCAGCGTGCATTGTTGCCGGATTTTCAGTCTTATTTGCAATCTTTACGCTGGTAAGAGGAAAAAAGAGAGAAGAGCAGTTCTGATCTGGTAAATGAAAGGAAAGAAGCTATGAATGAAAAAAATATAAAAAAACGTAATCTTTACCAGGAATTTATGGATTTTATAGACAATATTGTAAAATGGATCTGCATTATCTTATTGGGGGGCATGCTTTTTACTGCCATGCTGCAGGTTATAACAAGACACGTATTTCCCCATCCTCTTTCCTGGACGGAGGAGCTTGCACGGTATATGATGCTGTGGCTGATTTTCCTTGCGGCAAGCCATATTGCGAAAGCGTCTTCCTACATTAAGGTAACCTTTCTTGTTGATAAAATGCCGGAGGGAGTGAGAAAAATTCTGTTGGTAATTACCAAATTGATTATTCTTGTCACGGCAGGGTATTTTTCCTGGAACTGTCTGGATGTATTTACAACCACTTCCGTCAATGAAGTGTCGCCGGCTATGCAGATTTCCATGCAGATTCCCAGATTCTCTCTGGTAATCGGGTTTATCCTGATTTTCCTGCAGGCTCTTGCCGCAGGCGGGCTGACCCTGCTCCCCAATGAAGAGGAGGAAGAAAACATATGAATACATTTTTGTTTGTGATATTTCTATTGATTGTGCTGATACTTTTGGGTGTTCCCGTTGCCTATTCCATGGGAGCGACGGCTATCCTGTATATTGTTATGGTGAATCCGTCCTTTTTGAAGATTCTTCCGGTGCGTTCCATGATCGGAGTAAACTCCTTTATCCTGATGTCCATTCCTTTCTTCATGCTGACGGCGGAGATTATGGTACAGGCAGATATCTCCAGGAAGCTTTTTGCTTTTGCAAGACTTCTGGTGGGGCGTTTCCGGGGGGGACTTGCCTTTGTAAATGTCATTGCCAGTACGATTTTCGGAAGTATCTCCGGATCTGCCATCGGCGATATGACAGGCCTTGGCAAGATCGAGATTGACGAGATGGAAAAGGAGGGCTATGACAAGGATTTTTCCATTGCCCTTTCCGCCGCTTCCTCCCTCCAGTCACCGCTGATTCCGCCGAGTACAACGGTTATGGTGTACGCAGGCTGCGTAACGATCTCCACGGGAGCCTTGCTCATGGGCGGACTTGGGCCGGGACTTTTGATTGGCCTTTCCCAGATTGTCTATATTCTGTTTATTCGGAAAAAACGGAACTTTCCGAAAGATACAAGGGAATATGCTCCTGGTGAGAAAAGGGCGATTGTAAAGGACGGCATCATTGCTTTGATTCTTCCGCTGATTATCCTGGGCGGAATCCTGGGTGGATTCTTCACGGCAACCGAGGCGGCGGCCGTTGCAGCCCTGTATGCCCTGATCCTTGCGTTCTTTGTCTATAAGTCCATGAATCTGAAATCCTTTGGAAATGTATTGTGGACCACAGGCAGGACAGTGGGAAATATCTTTCTGATTGTGGCATTTTCCAATGCCTTTTCCTGGGCGGCAGGAATGGAACAGATACCGGATAAGCTGGCGGATATGCTGCTTCATATTTCAAGTAATCCCATTATCCTGCTGTTTATTGTAAATATCTTTTATATTATGGCCGGTATGGTTATGGATGTTGGGGCGGCAATTATCCTCTTTGCTCCCATTCTGGCTCCGGTTATGACAAAGGTAGGGGTGGATCCCATTCATTTTGCGGTTCTGACCATTACAAACCTGACCATGGGAGTGCTGACACCTCCGGTCGGACTGGTTCTGTTCTCAGCGGTCAGCGTTGGAAAACGTCCCTTTGATAAGGTGGTAAAGGCTTTGACGCCATTCCTGGTGATTGATGCCGCAATCCTTATCCTGCTGATTATCTGCCCGCCCATTACCACGGCGATTCCCCATATGCTTGGGTTTATGTAGAGGAGAAGTTTTCTTATTGAAATAGATTTGCTTATGGTGTAAACTGGCATCAGAAAGGACGGAATGATTCGATGAAGAGAAAAACCATTTATGATGTTGCCCAGGAGGCTGGTGTCAGTATTACAACCGTATCAAGAGCCATGAACGGAACGGGATATGTGAGCGAGGACACACGAAAGAGGATTGAGAAAGCTGCGGAGAACTACAGGCCCGTTGCAGTTGCACGGGAGATGAAGATGCAGAAATCAAAGACAATCGGAATTGTGATCAATCACGATGCGGACTATTTCTTCATGAATTCTACCTTTATCAATGAGCTGAGGGCAATTGCACTGGCGGCAAAGAAGAGAAGATATAAGCTGCTGCTGGAACTGATGGATGATGAGGAAGAGATTAAAAATCTGTATTTTACAAGAAAAGTAGACGGACTGATTGTCATGGGCTGCAATCGAAACAGTGAGATTATACCTGCCATGGTGGAGGCCAAGATTCCTTTTGTGCTGATTGGAAACTATGAGGGAGAGGAGCAGGTCAGCCAGGTGGAGGTAAATGACAAAAGGGCAGTTTACGATGCCATGAACTATCTCATCGGTCTGGGCCATCGGAAAATCGGGATTATTACGGGAGCTTTGAAGTATTCTTCCTCCTTTAACCGGCTGGAGGGCTACAAAGAAGCCTTGACGGATGCGGGGATTCCCATCCGCAATGAGTTTATCGAGATCTGTGAGAATCTTACGGATGTGGTGGTGGAGAATCTTGCCAAAAAGCTTTTGTACCAAAAGGAACGGATTACGGCACTGATGATGTTCAACGATCAGATAGCGGTAGCTTCTTATAAAGCGGCAAAGGAACTGGGGGTAAGAATCGGAAAGGATCTGTCCATCGTAGGTTTTGATGATGACAGAGTGGGGAAGTTTGTCACGCCGCCCCTTACAACCATCTGGCAGCCCAGCTATGAAAAGGGCGAGAAAGCTTTGAATATTTTGATTGATGCGTTAGAGGAGGATCGGCTTCCGGATAAAAAAGAGGAGTTGAACTGTGTGATGATTTACCGTCATTCCTGCTCGGCAGTGAATGAAAACGGGGACAGTGCACAGGGAGAGAAATTCTGACAGGATTAGACCTCACCCCGGCGTTCCTTTGTGCGAAATATGAAACCGTTACCATATTATTTCTTAATAGAATCAAAATCTCTTGTATTTTATATAAGAAAGTTATATGAAACAAAAGAAAACAGAATAAAATGACTTTTCATTCAGGAGGTAAAAGAATGAACTTAAATGACTTAACAGGAAAAACGGCGATTGTAACAGGTGCGGCCCAGGGGCTTAGCTGCGGCATGGCAGAGGGATTGATGGAAGCCGGGGCGAAAGTGTGCATTATGGACATCAATCCCAAGGCATTGGAGACGGCAAAGGGTTTTCAGGAGAAAGGCTATGCGTGCACGGCGGTAATTGCGGATCTGGGAAATGATGAGACTAGAGAGGATAAATTTGCGGAAGCGGTGGAGAGCCTTGGAGGGCATCTGGATATTCTGGTGAATGGTGCAGGGGTTCAGAGACGGTATCCGAGCGAGGAATTCCCCTTAAAGGAGTGGGATTTTGTAATGAATGTAAACCTGCGGAGCGTATTTGCCATGTGCCAGCTTGCAGGAAGAACCTTTATGAAGCAGAACAGTCGTGGAAAAATTATTAATATTGCATCCATGCTTGCCTTTTTCGGGGGCTACACGGTGCCGGCCTATGCGGCAAGCAAGGGCGGTGTCGCACAGATTACAAAAGCTCTGTGCAATGAGTGGGCCAAGAAAGGGATTAACGTAAACGCCCTTGCACCGGGCTACATGGCAACGGAGATGAATACAGCCCTTTTGGATCCGGAGAGTTCCAGATATGAGGAGATTACCAGCCGGATTCCCAATAAGAAATGGGGAATGCCGGATGACATGAAAGGTCCGGTGGTATGGCTTGCATCCGATGCTTCGGACTACATAAACGGTGCGGTCATCCCGGTTGACGGGGGATACCTTGTGCGGTAACTGAAAAATATTGCGGAACTGCAAAACAGCAATAGTCAAAAGATGCACAGAAGAATTTATGGGCACAGTATTTTTGTGACCGGAAATTCTTCTATATGAAGGTGTATCTTTTGAATATTGCGGAACTTATAATAGGAGAACATGGAAAATGAAAGTAATTATTACAGACTGCGATCATGAAAGCATGGATATTGAGGAAAAGATATTTGCAGATGCAGGGATCGAGATGGAACTAAAGCAGGCCTTTTCGGAGGATGAAGTAATCGAACAGTGTCAGGACGGAGATATCTTTATTGTACAATATGCCAACATTACGGAGAAAGTAATGGATCACTGTCCCAAACTAAAGTACGTTGTCCGTTATGGGGTCGGCGTGGATACGGTGGATGTTCCCGCAGCCACCAGCCGGGGCATTCAGGTAGGAAATGTTCCGGATTATGGAATGAACGAGGTGGCGGACCATGCCATTGCCCTGGCCCTTGCTCTGTCAAGAAAGATTGTAAAAATGGATGCATTTACCAAGGACGAGAAGTGGGATTACATAGAGTCCATACCGGTTCACCGTTTTAGCGAGCAGACCGTGGGCGTTGTAGGGCTTGGAAGAATCGGACGGAACTTTGCGAAAAAGATGAACGGTCTGGGATTTCGGGTGATTGGGACGGATCCCTATTTCCACGCAACCCGGGAGACAGAGGAGTATCTGACGGCAGTATCCATGGATGAGGTGATCGAGCAGTCCGACATTATCTCCCTCCATTGCCCGGCAGACGGAAACAAGGATCTCTTCAATGAGGAGACATTTAAGAAAATGAAGAATACGGCTGTGCTGATCAACGTGGCCCGGGGTGGAATTATCAACGAGAATGATTTGGAACAGGCGTTGACAAAGGGAGAGATTGGAGGGGCCGCTTTAGACTGTATGGTGGGAGAGCCTGTGGGAACGGATTCCCCCCTGTTCAAGCACAAAAATGTGATCGTAACGCCCCACATGGCATGGTATTCGGAAGAAGCGGCAAAGGAGTTGAAGCGGAAAGTGGCTGAGGAGTCGGTGCGTTTTGCAAAGGGCGAACCCATCCATTATCCCATAAATAAGGTAAGCTGAGGGTCAAATGAGCATGGAGGTAAAAATGACAGGATTAACAGAGCAGATAGAAGAAATGGGCATTGTTCCGGTGATTAAGCTGGAGGATGCGGGGAAAGCGGCAGGACTGGCAAAAGCATTGTGTGAGGGGGGATTGCCCTGTGCAGAGGTGACGTTCCGCACGGCAGCGGCAAGAGATGGGATTCAGATTATGTCAGAGACCTGTCCGGATATGCTGGTGGGAGCAGGAACCGTTCTGAACTGTGAGCAGGTAGATCAGGCTGTGGAAGCTGGGGCAAGATTCATTGTCAGTCCGGGCTTGAATCCGGAGGTGGTAAAGTATTGTCAGGAGAAAGGAGTTCCGGTATTTCCAGGGTGTGCAACGCCCACGGAAGTGGAGCAGGCAATCCGGCTGGGCCTTAAGGTCGTTAAGTTTTTTCCGGCAGAAGCATCCGGCGGTTTAAAGGCGGTGCAAGCCATGGGGGCACCCTATGGGCAGATGCGATTCATGCCTACCGGAGGCATCAATGCTCAGAATATCTGTAATTATCTGGCCTGGGATCGGATTCTGGCCTGCGGAGGAACCTGGATGGTTCCGTCCGGTGCACTGGAACAGGGGGATTTTGGGGAGATCTTAAGATTGACCAGAGAGGCGGTGCACGTGATGCTTGGATTTGAACTGGCCCATGTGGGAATCAACTGTGAGAACGGGGAGGCAGCCAAAAAGACGGCTCAGAGCTTTGAGACACTGTTCGGTTTTGAGGAAAGGGAAAACTCTGCATCTATTTTCTCCGCAAGCTATATTGAAACGCTGAAAGCACCTTATCTTGGAACAAACGGGCACATTGCAATCCGGACCAATTCCCCTGAACGGGCAAAGGCATATCTTGCGAGAAAGGGAACGGCATTTCGGGAGGACAGTGCTGTTTATCGGGAGGACGGCAGGCTTCAGGCCATTTATCTGGAAAAAGAGATTGGCGGATTTGCAGTACATCTTGTGAGAAAATAAAAATGTTTTTAGCATATACATGGAGGCAGAAATGGGAAAAGTTATTTTATTCGGGGAACCGATGGCACTTCTGATTGCGGATACAACAGGTCCTTTGGAGGAGGTGGAGCATTTTACAAGGGCCTTATCCGGGGCGGAGGTAAATGTGGCCATCGGTCTGTCCAGACTGGGGCACAAGGTGGAGTATCTGACCAGGCTGGGGGACGATCCTTTCGGACATTATATTGAAGCAACATTGAAAAAGAATGGAATCGGTACGGAACTGATCACTTACGATTGTGTATACAGAACCGGGATCCAGCTGAAAGACCGGGTGGAGGACGGCAGCGATCCCCATGCACCTTATTATCGGAAAGGTTCGGCAGCATCCTGCATTTCCGTAAAGGAGATCGAGGAACTTGAACTGTCGGATGTGAGCCTGCTTCATATGACGGGGATACCGCCTGCCCTTTCGAAGACTTCCAGAGAGGCAGCCTTTTGCCTGATGGAAAGGTGCAAAAGGAAAGGAATTTTTATTACCTTTGACCCGAATCTGCGTCCGGCTTTGTGGGAGAATAAGAAAACCATGCGGGAGGTTCTTAACCAATTGGCAGCAAAAGCGGATGTGGTGCTTCCGGGAATTGAGGAGTGCAGAATTCTTGTGGGCTCCGAGAAGAAAGAAGAGATTGCGGACTTTTATCAGGGGATGGGAGTGCATACGGTAATAATCAAAGAGGGGGCAGAGGGGGCCTTTGTGAAAGACGGTGATGTCTCCTGGAGAGTACCCGGATATAAAGTAAAGAATGTGGTAGACACGGTAGGGGCAGGCGACGGCTTTGCCGCAGGTGTCATCAGCGGTATTCTGGAGGGGCTGGATATCAGAGAGTGTGTGCGGCGGGGTAATGCCATCGGGGCTATTCAGGTGATGAATATCAGCGATAACGAGGGGCTTCCCCATCGCAAGGAGCTGGAGAAGTTTCAGCAAAGTGCATGAGAGATTTGAATATAAGGGAAAGTCAAAATGGGTGATGTGTTCACCCATTTTTTCTCTTTACATAAGATAAATGGAGATAAAATATGAAAGGAGCCATCTATGGCAGACTGCAATATGCAAACCATGCAAAGACCGAGACCCGTCGGATGCTCCAAGGATCAACTCTTTGGAATGCCTCTGGCAATTGCCTACGTGCCATGGCAACATTGGAATGAGACCTATCATTTGGATAAAGCAATGCAGGCTGGAACGATTTTTCCGGAGCTTGATAAACCATTCCTTGGAAAGCGAGGTGCATGCAGATGATGAATAATGGATCTTTTGGACAGTTTCAGAGAGGAAATTCCTGTAACCAGGGAAGAGGTCAGAATTCCTGTGTTCAGCCGCAGCCCCGATCTTGTCCACCACCCTGTAACCAACCGCAACCCCGGCCTACACCGTCCTGTAACCAGCCGCAGCCCCGGCCTGTGCCGTCCTGTAACCAGCCGCAGCCCCGGCCTACACCACCACCCTGTAATCAGTCTCAGGGACGACCGCCACGCCGGCCTGTGGGTCCCTCCTGTCCTTGCAAGGAGATGAACCGGGAACAGCTTCTTCAATGGATTTCCTTCACAAAATTTGCCTGTGTTGACAGTGCACTTTATCTGGATACACATCCCTGTGACACGGAGGCCGTTGCGTATTTTAAAGAGCATGTGAAGCTTTACAATGAGGCATTGACGGAATATTCGAAAACCTACGGCCCGCTCACCCTTGCTCATGCTCATCACTGTGACACCTACTGGGATTGGGTAAATCAACCGTGGCCGTGGCAATAGAAAGGAGGGAAAAGTTCAGGTATGTTTAATTATGAAAAACGTTTGGAATATCCAATTCATATTAAGGAGACAAATCCAAAGCTGGCCAAGGCTATAATCACACAATATGGCGGACCTAACGGCGAGCTTGGAGCATCCATGCGCTATCTGTCTCAGCGGTATACCATGCCTTATAAGGAGTGCATGGCGTTGCTAACGGACATCGGCACGGAGGAATTGGGACATTTTGAGATGATCGCCACAATTGTGCACCAACTTACCAGAAATATGACCATGGAGGAACTGAAAGCCTCCGGTTTCGATGCTTATTATGTGGACCATACATTGGGACTGTGGCCTCAGGCCGCTTCCGGAACGCCTTTTTCGGCGGCAATGTTCCAGTCGGTGGGAGATCCCATTACGGATTTGACGGAGGATATGGCAGCAGAGGAAAAGGCACGCACCACCTACGACAACATTCTGCGTCTCTCCGTAGATTCCCCGGATGTAACCGACGCCATCCGCTTCCTGCGGGCCAGAGAGGTGGTTCACTTCCAGCGTTTCGGTGAAGCCCTCCGCATTGTCCAGGATCATCTGGATGAGAGAAACTTCTATGCGTTCAACCCGGCCTTTGATACCAACGGAGGAAATCCGGGGTGCAAATAGGAAGAAACTGGAGACTGGAAAGATAACGGAATAGAAAAAGTTAGATATCTTATAAGAGTAATCCGATAATTGATTGGGAGATGCGGTTCGAAAAGAGCACATCTCCCAACAGCTTAATTTTTAATACAATTTTCAATAAATTTTCTACAAAAAAGGTATTGACAACACCCAGTTTTACGGTTATTATTAATCCAGTAAAAGAAATAATTAGGTTTGTAACTTCTTCGAAGGCTTTCCCGAAAATTTTCTTGTTTTTTCGGTATGCACAGAAGAAGTTTTTTTATACCCTGCAAATGAGGCAGGGTGTGCCAGAAGAATTTACAGGCACATGCTTTTGAGACTGGAAATTCTTCTAAATAATGGGTACTGTTAGAAGCATTACGGAACTTAAAATGGAGGAAGAAAGATGTTTGGCTTGTTTAAAAAAGAGGAATTTATGATTGTGGCTCCGGTTGAGGGAGAACTGATTCCCCTGGCAGAGGTTGCGGACGGAGTGTTCTCAGAAAAGATCATGGGTGACGGCTTTGCGGTGATTCCGGCCAACGGTGAGGTTTGCGCTCCCTTAAGCGGCACGGCGGAAACTGTTTTTCCAACAGGGCATGCGGTAGGTATTAAGACAAGGGACGGCATTGAATGCATCGTACATATCGGCTTAGACACGGTGGAACTGGACGGAGAGGGCTTCCACCCCCTGATTAAACAGGGAGACAAGGTGAAAGTAGGAGAACCCATGGTACGGTTTGAAAAAGAAGCCCTGGAGCAAAAGGGCTATAAGCTTACCACTATGGTAGTATTCCCCTCAGGCTATGATCACCAGTTTGATTTGGGAAAGAAAAAAGTGACCTCGGGAGAGAGGCTGGTCTAGAGGACTTCAGAGAGTATACGGCAGCGGCACATGCAAAAGACGGCACGGCAGCCTTGTATTTTGTTTATCATGGGAAAGGTACACTGTTATTTAAGAGTTTTACATTAGTTTAAGCTGATGCTGCAAAGTTGTTTTACTGATAATACCTCCAAAGTTGTTTGTGCTATGGAAGCATAAGACGGATGGCAGCATAGGAGACCGAGAGGGAGAGATGAAAGTTATTCGGAATATCAATAACAACGTAGCAGTCTGTCTGGATAATAACAATCATGAAGTGATTGCATTTGGAAAAGGTATTGGCTTCAAGAAAGCGCCCTATGAGATTGCGCTGTCGCAAATTGACCGAACTTACTATAACTTGGAACCTCATTACATTGCCTTGCTGGATGAACTTCCTGCGGACGTTATGGATGTGACTTTTGAAATTGTACAAAAAGGAAGCTCTTACCTGAAAACGGAATTTAATACGGTATTTTGGTTTTCCCTCTGTGATCATATTAATTTTGCTATTGAAAATACGAAAAAGGGGCTTGTTTTAAGTAACCCGATGACGAATGAGATTCGGCATTTTTATGAGAGGGAAATGAAGCTTGGGGAGTGGGCCATTAAGCACATCAGCAAACGGCTGTCCGTCAGGCTTCCCCAGAGCGAGGTGGGAAACATTGCCATGCATTTTATCAATGCAAGGCAGCAGGTAAAGCAGGCGGCGGAACGGAATGATATTGAGCATTTTGTGGATGATATCACGGATATTATAGAAAGCGGGATGAATGTTATCATTGATCGGGACAGCTTCAGCTATTCACGGTTTGTGACCCATTTAAAGTATCTGCTGAAGCGTTCCGGGAAGCTCCATATGCCGGAATCCGAGAATGAAAAGCTTTATGAGAGCGTCTGTGAAGAGTTTCCGAAGCTAAAAGCAGTCGGAGAAAAAATAAAAGAATATATTGTTGCAACCTTGCAGGTGGAGCCGGCAAAAGAAGAGCTTCTGTATCTGATGATTCATATTAACCGGCTTTGCGCAAGGGAAGATGGATTGTAACCCGAAAGGGGCTTTACCTGGCACTTTGTCTCGTCCGGCAGATATCTGGCGGTCAGGGGCAGTGTCGGGTTTTTTATTTCATCCGTATCATGCTGTATAAGGCGTATATGCGAAGTGGTACGGAATTGGAATCGGCTTAAGCAGGATAGGTGAGTGCACGGCCTGTCCTGACAGCATAGGGGAATGCGTTTTTTCCCTTATAATAAATAAGAACGAGAAAGAGGAGAGTAGTGTATGGCAAAGTATACGGATTTATGTAATCAGATTCTCGAAAAAGTGGGAGGAAAGGACAATATTTCCCAGGCGGTTCACTGTATGACCCGGCTGCGTTTGAATCTGAAGGACAGATCACAGGTGGATATGGATGCGGTAAAGGGAATTAAGGGAGTCCTTGGCGCTCAGTTTTCCGGAGAGCAGTTCCAGATTATTATCGGACAGCATGTGTCGGAGGTTTATCCGGAATTCTGCGAGCTGGCAGGCTTAGGGCAGGCTGCGGCTATTGACGAAAATCTGGACAATAAGGAGCCGTTTGATATTAAAAAGGTACCTGCAAAGGTGCTGGATTATGTTTCCGGTTCTATCGCACCGACACTTACTATTATGATGGGTGCCGGATTCTTTAAGATGTTTTATGCTATCCTGGGGCCGGATTTGTTAAATCTCATGGCAAATGAAGCGCCTTTGATGCAGACACTTTATATTGTAGGTAATGCCGGATTTTATTTTATGCCCATCTTTGTGGCATGGGGAGCTGCGAAAAAGCTGAATACCAGTGTGGCTCTGGCTATGCTGCTGAGCTGTCTGCTTATCGATCCCAATATTTTAAATATCGTAACGGCAGGTGAGCCATTCAGCGTCTATGGAATCATTCCCATGCAGCTTAATAACTATACGCAATCGGTACTGCCGTCTCTGCTGATGGTATTTGCCCTGTCCTATGTATTTAAATTCTTTGACAAGCATGTTCCGAAGGTAATCAAAATTATCGGAGTTCCTTTCTGCACTCTGATTGTAATGGTTCCGCTGATGTTCTGCGTACTGGCGCCTATCGGAAACTGGATTGGTATGCTTTTAAGCGCATTCTTCGAGGGCCTGTACAACGTAGCCGGTCCGCTGGCAATCGCTCTTCTTGGCGCATTCTGGCCTTTCTTTGTTGCAACAGGAATGCATGTAGCTATTGTTCAGATTGCGCTGATTAACATTACAACTCTGGGCTTTGATCCCATTGTACTGGCAGGTGCAAACATTGCTAACTATGCACTGATGGGCATGACCCTTGCCTACTTCCTGCGCACAAAGGGAGAAGAAAAGCAGATGGCCAGCGCCAACGTGGTTACATTGATTGTGGGCGGTATTTCCGAGCCAACCTTGTTTGGTATTCTGCTGCGGAATAAACGTGCTATGATATGCCAGATTATCGGCGGATTTATCGGTGGTCTGGTAGGCGGCATCTTTGGTGTGGCTGTGTATACCATGGGCGCATCTAACTTCCTCACGATTCTGCAGTATGCAGGAGGTCCGGGCTCCAATCTTATCTATGCAGGAATTGCCTGTGTGGTTGCATTTGTGGCAGCTCTGGCAGTGGGAATTGTCATTGGCTTTGGCGATGGCGACGGTTTGAAAAATTATAAGGGAAAAAAGGCTCTTAAGAAAGCCTGACATAACTAAAAAAGGGGGGTGTCTTATTCTGTGACACCCCCTGCTTTTCTATAATGTTTATATAGGATTAGGGTCAGAGGGGAGGATTCCATTTATGATAAAAAGAATACAGGAAATACCGGTGAGTGCTTCAAGTTATCCTTTTACTAGTGCCCCACGCTATCTGGACTTTGAACAATACGGATATGAGGAAAAGGAATATTATATGGACGGAACTGCCAATGTATACCAGAGTGTTGGAAATGCGGGAGCGGTTGAGGTGAAGCATCAGGACGTGTCCTATCGGAACCGGCTGATTATCAGAACCCCAAAGGAACCGGGGAAAGCCAGCGGCAATGTTGTTGTGGAGATTATCAATCCTACTTCCTTTATGGAAATTGAACGCATGTGGATCTTAGGCTATGAAAAGTTTATGAGGGACGGAGATATCTATGTAGGCATTACAAGCAAGCCGAACACCATTGCGAAAATGGTGGAATTTGACAGAGAACGGTACGGCTGTCTCTCCTGGCCCAATCCCAGAGGGGATGAGCCCTTTCCCTTTACCATGGAAGAAACCAGAAAGAAAGGACTATTGCCGGACCTTGATATTCACTATGAGACGGGCTTGTTCTGGGATATGCTGACGGATCTGGCCTGGATGCTGCGGGGGGAGGGGGAGGAAAATCCCATCCGTTCTTTTGACCACCGCTATATTTACTTAACCGGCTGGTCCCAGTCCGCCTGCTATCTCTTCCGCTATGTGAACAGCTTTGCCTACCGGGATGAGGTGAAAAGAGACAAAAGAGTATTTGACGGTTATCTGGCTGGGGGCGGCGTGCGGAATCTGATCGTTCCCGTGAATCAGTATGAGGCGGTTATGGACTATGATTTCCGCTTGAAGCGGATTGAGCATGTGGAAGAGCCTTATATCTCCGTACAGACAGAGAGTGAAAACGGTCAGTGGGACGCTTTTCGGACAAAGCGAGGGGACAGCGATTATCCCCATTTTCTTTATCGGGAGTATGAGGTTACGGGGGCCAGCCATGATACCATGTTTAGCTATGTGAATTATTATGGGAATGACGAGGATTTGAAACGCATTGACCATCTGCCTGCTTATGTGGGAAAGCATGAAGAGGGGAATGATTATCCGTCTCAGTTTTTATTTGCCGGAGCTTTCCGGAATCTGTTCCGGTGGGTGAGAGAGGGGGCAGGGCCCAATTCCTGTGAACGCATTCCCGTTGATGAGTTTGGAAAGAACCGAAAGGATGTGTTTGGAAATACAAGGGGCGGTCTGCGCACATGTCTCTTAAATTATCCCACCGGACGCTACCATGCCGCAAGCGCCATAGAGCCTGGGCAGAGCTTTCTTGATCCGGAAGCTGCGGAAGATCCCTTGTTTGGGTATCAGGAAGCATTTTCGCCCTCTTTTTTAAAGGAATTATACGGAAGCCTGGAAAATTATGAAAGGCTATGCAGGGAGGATACCAAAGAGCAGATATCCAAGGGTTTTCTGTGTAGAGAAGATGGGGAAGCGCTGGTTCGGATGGCGGTTGCTCTTGCGAAGAAAAGGGGGCTTTTGTGATGTATACGGCGGAACGATATCGGGTAACTATTTTGACCTTTGAGAGTGAAAAGGTATTTGACAATCCGTTTTTGGACTGTATTGTCCGGGCGGAATTTACGGGACCCTCGGGGCAGAAGATTGTCCGGGAAGCCTACTGGGACGGAGGAAATATTTACCGGATAAGCTTTGCGCCTGTGGAAACGGGCTTATGGACTTATGTAGTAAATGCCCCGGCAGAGACGGGCTTTCACGGAGCAAGGGGGCAGGTGGAATGCGTTCCTTATACGGGGGCTTTGGAGATCTACCGGCACGGATTTTTGAAAATCAGTGAGGATAAGCGGTATTTTACTTATGGAGACGGGACCCCCTTTTTCTGGCTGGGAGATACCCATTGGGAATTTTCCTACCGGGAGAAATGGGACGAATCCAATCATCCGGCTTTTGACAGCATGTTTAAGGGCATGGTTGATCGCCGGGTGAAGCAGGGCTACACGGTTTATCAGACGAATCTTAGAAGCGATACCTTTATAGGCGGGGACGCCTATTACTGGAAAAGCCCCGGCTTGCCCAATGTAAGCTTTTATCAGGAGGAACTGGACCTGCGGATGTATTATCTGGCAGACCGGGGAATGGTCAATGCGCTGGGCTTTGCCTGGTTTATGTCTATTGAAAACAATGTGGAGACCTATCAGAATCTGGCCCGTTATATGGTGGCGCGTTACGGTGCTTTGCCTATGGTGTGGACACTGGCCGGGGAGGTGGGGGGCTACGACAAGGCCCGTCAGTCTTTCTATGTGGATGAGTGGAGAAAGGTGGCCTTATATGTGCAAAGCCTGAATACCTATCATCATCCCATGACGGCTCATTATACCAATGAACGGCCCTTTGCATCCTATTATCAGGATGAGGAATGGATGGATTTTACTTTGAACCAGGCAGGTCATGGAGATTATGTGGTAAGCATTGACGATTATAAGGCGTTTTTGCAGGAGTATGGAAATAAGCCCTTTGTGGAGGGGGAAGCTTTCTATGAGTTTTGCTCTACCCTGGAGGAAAACGGGACCCGCCTGTGTACGGACGCCATGGTAAGGCGTGTTGCTTATCTGACTATGCAGGTGGGAGGCTGCGGCTACACCTACGGGGCTCAGGGAATCTGGGACGTGGTCTGGGAAAAGGGACAGGAAAATCCCATGTCTTTGTTTAACCGCTTTGATGTGACCTGGACAGAGGCCATTGACGGGCCGGGGGGAGAGCAGATGGGATTTATGCGGAGATTTTATGAGGAACAGAGGTTTTGGGAGCTTTACCCCTACCAGACGGGACGAGATTCGGTGGGTGATCCCTTTGGGAAAAAAATGCCGCTGATTACGGTGACAAGGGATAAAAAGCGCTGGGTATTTTATTATCCGGAGGCAACGAGAAAAAGCGGCGAGATAGAGGGATTTCACCCTGGGGCGTATACGATGCGGTGGTTTGATCCGAGAAAGGGTGCGTATGGGGAAACTTGCGAGTTTGAGATTGCAGGCAGCACCTGGAGGATTCCTGCAAAGCCGGATTTGAATGACTGGTGTTTGGTTGTGAAAGAAAAACAAAAGATCGGCTAAGAAATATTTTTGCCCTTTAGTGCCATCACGCAGTGATTTTGAATAGTTTAGCTAAGAAATGTCAAGTGTTTAACAGAAACATTTTAGCGGGACGGTAAAGTCGCAAAGGCACACGAGAGGAACTTTCATGAGTGCCCTTTCGAATGAAAGTTTCTCTCATTATGGGTGTGCCGAAGTGACTTTACCCTTTAGTGCCATCACGCAGTGATTTTAATAGGAGGAATGGAGAAATGCTTCAGATTTCAGAGAATAAAAGGTCTTTTGTAAGAGATGGGAAGCCGTTTTTTTATCTGGCGGATACTTGCTGGTCGGCTTTTACTAATATTACGGATGATGAATGGGATTATTATTTGTATAAAAGAAAGGTGCAGGGCTTTAATACGATTCAGATTAATATTCTGCCCCAATGGGATGCTTCGGCAACGGATCTTGCGTTTCATCCCTTTGTGAATGAAGATCCTTATCAGTTGGATGAAGCTTATTTTGAACACGCCAAAGAGATGTGCGTCAAGGCTAAGAAAGAAGGCTTTGAGCTGGCGTTGGTGGTTTTGTGGTGTAATTATGTGCCGGGGACCTGGGCATCGAAGATGCTTCCGGAGGGGATTCTTCCCTTTGGATGCCTGGAGAATTATGTTAATAAGGTTCATGCTGTTTTTACGGAGCTGGAGCCTATGTATATTATCAGCGGCGACACGGATTTTCCGGAGGAGGAAACTGTAAAATATTATGTGCATGTGGGGAGGCTGCTTAAGAAGCTGGCTCCGGATTGTCTGTTTACTACGCATATTAAGGGGAGATATTCTTATATTCCGGAGGAGCTGTATGAGCTTCTTGACCTGTGCTTTTACCAGAGCGGACACAATGCAAAGGATCTGACTATGCCTTATTCCTTAAGTGAGGAAATGCAGAAGAAGTATCCGGGAAAGCCCCTGATTAATTCGGAACCCTGCTATGAGGAAATGGGCTATTCCGGAAATATGTACGGCCGCTGGAGGCGTTATGATGTCCGCAGGGCGGCCTATGTAAGCGTTTTGTCCGGAGCGTCCGCAGGGATTACCTATGGGGCGGCAGGCATCTATAGCTGGCATAAGGTGAAAAAGGGCTTTGCAAGTCTTCTGGGAGAGGGCTTTGATATGCCGAAATCCTGGGAGGAGGCGGTTAATTTTCCGGGAGCGTGGGATTATAGCTATCTGAAAATGCTGCTTGCGGAGCTTCGGGCAGAGGATCTAATGCCAAGGCAGGAGCTTCTGGTGAATTCTACTACGGATATCCGGGTAGCGGGCAGTGGGTCGGATCTTCTGCTTATCTATGTGCCGTGTAATACAAAGGTTCGCCTGCAGGGGGATCTGACTGGCTGGGATGTGCGGGCAATTGACTTGGAAGAGCGTTTTGCGGCTCATGTTGGTTTTGAAGTAAAGGAAGATAAGACAATCATAGAGATGCATCCGTTTAGCCAGGATGCCCTGATTGTGGCACGCAGGGCAGATTTACATTAACATATTTATCAGGGATGATATATGAGGATTCATAAGTGAAGCATTACGGCATGCTCCATAAACGGAGAATGATGCTCATGAATCAAAGATTTATGATATAATGAGCCTTAGTGAGCGGAGTATGCCTGCATGTTTAATGAACGGCGAAGAAAGCTCATGAATCAATCGTATAAACGTGGCAAAAAAGAAAGGACAGGTGAAAGGTATGGGATTTCCGGAGAATTTTTTGTGGGGCGGCGCTACGGCTGCCAACCAGTGTGAGGGCGGATATCAGGAGGGCGGCAGAGGCCTTGCCAATGTGGACGTGACGCCTCACGGCAAGGAGCGCTTTCCGGTGATGCTGGGAACGAGAAAAATGTTGAAGCTGGAGGATGGCTGTTACTATCCGGCTTTAAAGGGAATTGATTTTTATCATCATTATAAAGAGGACATTGCCTTATTTGCGGAAATGGGCTTTAAGACTTTTCGGTTATCCATTGCATGGAGCAGGATTTTTCCAAATGGGGATGAAAAAGAGCCCAATGAGGATGGGCTTCGGTTCTATGAAGATGTATTTCTGGAGTGCAGGAAATACGGAATTGAGCCCCTTGTTACGATTACCCATTTTGACTGTCCGATTCATTTGATCAGGGAGTACGGCGGCTGGAAGAGCTACGAGCTGGTGGAGCTCTATAAGCGGCTTGTAACAACCCTGTTTACCCGTTACAAGGGTCTTGTGCATTACTGGCTGACCTTTAATGAGATCAATATGATTCTGCATCTTCCCTTTATGGGAGCCGGACTTGTTTTTGAAGAGGGAGAGGATCAGGAAAAGGCCAAGTATCAAAGCGTGCATCATGAGCTGATTGCCTCCGCATGGGCGGTGAAGCTTGCCCATGAGATTGATCCGGAAAATAAGGTGGGCTGCATGATGGCGGCCGGAGATTATTATCCCTATTGCTGTATGCCGGAGGATGTGTGGGAGGCCAAGAAGCAGGATCGGGCCAACATGATGTTTATTGATGTTCAGGCAAGGGGCTATTATCCCAATTATGCGAAAAAGATGTTTGAGAGAATGAATCTCATATTGCCTTTGACGGATGCGGACGAAAGAATCATGAGGGAAAATACGGTTGATTTTATTGCATTTTCCTATTATTCTTCCCGGTGCGTAACAACACGGGAGGATGTGAAAGAGACTACAGGCAATGCGTTTAGGGGGACAAAGAATCCATATCTGAAAGCCAGTGAATGGGGCTGGCAGATTGATGCCCTGGGCCTTAGAATCACCATGAATTCCCTGTATGACCGCTATCAGAAGCCCCTGTTTATTGTGGAAAACGGATTGGGAGCCAAGGATGAGCTGATTGCGGACGGGGCAGGCTCATTTACGGTAAATGACGATTACCGGATTGAATATCTAAGAGCCCACATTCAGGCCATGAAAGCGGCTGTTGATGAGGACGGCGTGGAACTTCTGGGATACACGCCCTGGGGATGCATTGATCTGGTAAGCGCATCTACCGGGGAAATGAGCAAGAGATACGGATTTATCTATGTGGATCTGGACGATGCCGGAGAGGGAACCCTTGCACGGTATAAGAAAAAATCCTTTGGCTGGTACAAAAAGGTTATCGCTTCCAATGGAGAGGATTTAGACTAAGGCGCACCGGCAGGATATTACGGAACTTTAAATAGGACGGAGGTGCGAAGTGGAACGATTAAAAGAGGTACTTAAGGGGCAGGAGGAAAATTCCATCATGCCTTTCTTCTGGCAGCATGGGGAAACGCCGGAAATTTTGCTTGAATACGTGGACAAGATTCATGAATGCGGCTGCGGGGGCTTCTGCGTGGAGGCACGCCCCCACCCGGACTTTGGAAACGAAAAATGGTGGGAGGATGTAAGGCTGATTGCGGAAAAGGCACGGAAAGAAAGCATGGAAGTGTGGATTCTGGATGACGCTCATTTTCCCACCGGATATGCCAACGGTCTGGTGGCCAAAAAGTATCCCCAATACCTGAAAACCTATCTGGACTGCAGGCGTTTGGACGTGGTGGGACCTCTTAAATATGCCAGATTAAATCTGCGTTTTTTAAAGGGAAGACCCTGGGAGCAAAAAGGCAGAGAAAAGGATAGAATCATTGGAATCTATGGGGCAAAACGGGCGGAAGAGGGAGCAGAGGGCAGAGATCCGGTTGTTCCGGATACACTGGTGGATATGACGGATCAGGCAAAGGACGGCATTCTCTACTGGGACATTCCGGAGGGAAGCTGGAGCGTGTTTGTTGTTTTCGAAACCCGGGCAGGGGGAGAAGAGGCTACAAAGGATTATCTGAATCCGCTGATAAGGGAGGCTGCGGAGGTTCTCATTGAAGCCGTCTATGAGCCCCATTATGAGCATTTGAAAGAATTCTTCGGAACCACGATCACCGCTTTCTTTTCCGATGAGCCCCGGTTCGGAAATGCCAAAGGAACGGATAAATGGGTAGGAAAGGCGGAAATGGTGCTGCCTTGGTGCGAAGGCCTTGACGGGAAGCTGCCCTTTGGAAAGGAATTTTTACCTTTTTTGTTTGCGGATTCTTCGGACAGTACCATGAATCAGGTTCGCTTTGCCTATATGGATTGTGTTTCCCGGTTATATTCCGAGAATTTTACCCAGGTGCTGGGGGAATGGTGCAGAAATCATGGTGTGAAATATGTGGGGCATCATATTGAGGATAACGGAGCCCATGCACGTCTCGGGTATGGAGCCGGACATCTGTTCCGGGCCCAGAAAGGACAGGATTTTTCCGGAATTGATGTAATCAGCAACCAGATTGCGCCGGGGTATGGATTTCATCATGACGCCTTTGCCACCGGCGGCAATGACGGTGTGTTTTACCATTATGCCCTGGCCCATTTTGGGGCGTCCATTGCTCATAACGATCCGGGGAAGAATGGAATTGCCATGTGTGAGGCGTTTGGAGCATACGGCTGGAATGAGGGCCTTAAATGGATGAAATGGATTACCGATCACCTGCTTGCACGGGGAATCAACTATTTTGTCCCTCATGCTTTTAACCCAAAGGAGTACCCGGATTGGGACTGTGCGCCCCATTTTTATGCTCACGGAAACAATCCCCAGTTCCGCTATTTTTCTATACTGATGAAGTATATGCAGAGAATGTGCCATCTCTTGCAGGGTGGCATTCATGATGCAAGGGTGGCGGTGCTCTATCCGGCGGAGGGAGAATGGACCGGGGATGCAAAGCCTGTGGAACAGGTGCTTCGGGAGCTGGACAGAAATCAGGTAGAGACAACCATTGTGTCCCTGGATGATCTGGAACGTCCGTATATGGAGGAAAAAGCCTTTCGGGTAAACCGGAACCGGTATGAGTGCCTGGTTGTGCCTTATATGAAAAAGATTCCGGAGAGAATGGCAGAGAAGCTGCTTATGCTGTGTGAATATCATGTTCCGGTGATTTTTACAGAGGGATATCCGGAAGAAATTGTACCTTGTGAGACGAACCCGGTCTGGACAGAGGGGATGTGCAGGAGAGAGACTTCCTTGGATACTCTCCGGGGCGCTAAATCTCACGGCTTTCCGGGGTCAAGGACTGTTCCTCTAAGCGAGCTTGCAGACACATGCGGAAGATGGAAAACATTGGAAACTTCAGAATATCAGGAGGATTTGATTTCTTATCATTACGTGCAGCCGGACGGAGAAATCTTCCTGCTGTTTAACGAAAATCCGGCAAAGAGCCTTAAGACCACCCTTTCTCTTTCCTGTCATAAGGCACTGGCGGCTTATGATGCCTTTTCAAACCGGTTGAAAGCCCTTTCGGTCTGCCAGGAAGAGGGAAAGACGCAGGTGTCCTTATGCCTGAATCCCTATGAATCTATGGTGATTTTGGCCAAAGATACCTGGAACGGGTATCCGGTAGAGGAAGCGTGGAGGGGGACGATACAAAAAAGTGCAGAGCTTCAAGGTCCATGGAAGCTTTCCTTCGGGGATGCCGGAAGCTATGTACGGGTTCCGGATACGTCGGGCTTTCAAAGCCTTGGGGAGAGGGAGAAACTGATTCCTTTATCCTGCGAGCCGGAGTTTATGGATAAGACAGGCACCCTTCGGTATGAAAAATCCTTTTCCTGGCAGAGAGAACCGAGAAGCAGGGTATTTATCAATCTGGGTGAGGTTTACGAAATTGCGGAGGTTTTTCTGAACGGGGAGAGCATGGGAGTGTGCATTTGCCCGCCTTACAGGATAGAGATAACGGATCAGCTTGCGGAGGGCAGGAATGATCTGATTATTGAGGTGACGAATACCCTTGGAAATGAAAATAAAGAATTTATGTCCCACTATACGCCCATAGAGCCTTTCGGACTGCTTGGGCCGGTGGTGGTGGAAGAAGAAAGTGACTTTACCCTTTCGTGCTGCCCGGCAGCAACTTAAACAGCAGAATACAGATGGTGCATAGAAGAATTTACGGACACATGTACTTGTGGCCGGAAATTCTTCTAAGTAGAGATGTACCGTCTGTGTTCTGCGGAACTAAAATTAGGAGGAATAAGATATGGGAGTATTTCCGGAGAATTTTTTGTGGGGAGGCGCTGTTGCGGCTAACCAGTGTGAGGGAGCGTATTTGGAGGACGGAAAGGGCTTAAGTGTCCAGGATGTGATGCCTTATGGAGTCCGTGGGGATCGCACCGAAAAGCCTACAGAAGATAATATGAAGCTGATAGGGATTGACTTTTACCATCGCTATCAGGAGGATATCCGGCTGTTTGCGGAGATGGGATTTCGGGTATTCCGGACTTCCATTGCATGGAGCAGGATTTTCCCAAAGGGAGATGAGGAGGAGCCCAATGAGGCGGGGCTGGCCTTTTATGATCGTCTCTTTGACGAATGCCTTAAATACGGCATGGAGCCTCTTGTAACCATTTCCCACTATGAGACGCCCCTTTATCTGGCAGAGCATTACAACGGCTGGACCAACCGGAAGCTGATTGGCTTCTATGAACGCTATGTGCGAGTGCTGTTTGACCGCTACAAGGGCAAGGTGAAATATTGGCTGACATTTAATGAGATTAATTCCATTCTCCATGCGCCCTTTATGAGCGGCGGAATCGGAACGCCCAAGGAGAAGCTGAGCCGGCAGGATTTGTATCAGGCAGCTCACCATGAGCTGGTGGCAAGTGCGCTGGCTGTGAAAATCGGGCATGAGGTGATGCCGGAGGCGAAGATTGGCTGTATGATCTTAAGCATGCCCACTTATCCCTTGACACCGTCCCCGGATGACGTGATTCAGGTCATGGAGGATGAACATAAGAATTATTTCTTTGGGGATGTCCATGCCAGAGGCCGGTATCCGGGCTATATGAAGCGGTATTTCCGGGAAAATGGAATTGAGATAGCAATGGAGCCGGAAGATAAGGAGATCCTGAAAAATACGGTGGATTTTGTATCTTTCAGCTATTATATGAGCTGCTGTGCAACGGCGGATCCGGAGCGTGCCCAAAAAGGAGAGGGAAATCTTCTGGGAGGAGTGCCCAATCCCACTTTGAAAGCAAGCGAATGGGGGTGGCAGATCGATCCCAAGGGGCTGCGCTATGTGCTGAACATGTTCTGGGATCGCTGGCAGAAGCCGCTGTTTATTGTGGAGAACGGACTTGGGGCCGTAGATGTGCTCACGGAGAATGAAGAGGGGAAGCTTACCGTAGAGGATGATTACCGGATTCAGTATCTCCATGATCATCTGGTACAGGTAGGAGAGGCCCTTTTGGACGGAGTGGAGGTTATGGGTTATACTTCTTGGGGCTGCATTGATGTGGTCAGTGCGTCCACGGCGGAGCTGAAAAAACGGTATGGGTATATCTATGTGGATCGGAATGATGACGGAACGGGTACCCTGAACCGGTATAAGAAAAAATCCTTTTACTGGTATAAGGATGTGATTGCCAGCAATGGGGAGAGCCTGTAGAATCTCAAAAGGCTTGTGAGAAAACGGGCGGATTAAGCATGAAAATGGGGCCGGAACAAATTTTGTTCCGGCCCTTTATGGCTCGGTATAAATGGCATATATTTAGAGGAAATATTGGTTTATTCCTGTGGGATATTTGACAGATGTTATCATGGCTTCCAATATTTTTCAAGATATTTCTCTGCTGCTTTTGGGGAAAGGGATAGCCAGTGAATCAGCCTGGAGGCGGTTTCCTCTCTTGAGTGGGAATCATTCTGGCACATTTCGATGAAAGCTTTTGTGCTTTGCTCTCGGCCCTCCTTTAAGCCACGCTTTAGATTATAATCCATTAGATAATTATGATCTCGGATGGCTTTTTCCCGTGCTTCATATTCCAGTCGTTTTTCCTCATCCGCACTGATATCCGTTAACCGTTCATAGGCTCTTTCTACATGTGAACTTGCTTCCGCTGCCATCTCAAATTCCTCCTTTTGCTCCGCATTGAAAAAACGGGCCCAATTCAAAAGCTCGGTATCCGGATAGTTTCCATCCTTAAGCTTGGGAAGCTCCAGGATGTGGATTTCCAGTTTATCCGTATACATCCGGCGTCTGTAATCCTCCCAAAGGTGAAAACGGGAGTAAAATTCCTCATCTTCTTCAAAAAGCTTAAAATCCAGAATCCCTACATGGATGCATTTTTGAAGCACCTCATAATTTTCTCCCTTATGAATCTCTCCTGCGAACATTTTAGCCAGATAAAATAGGGAACGTTCCGGCCACAGGGGAAAGGGGGCAAGCTGAATCTCCAGATCCATCTGACTTTCCTGCTCAGAGGGGCCATCCTCATCCTCTGCCTGTTCTAAAATGGAAACCCGGATATCCAGGATTCCCAGCTTATCCTCCGGATGCTCTGTTCTTAAATGTGTAGGCAGAAGCTTTGTCCACACAATTTCTTCCGGCCTTATGTCTAACAATGCGGATATAAATCCCTTACGAACCTCTGCATCCGCCATCAATTCCTTGAAGCAGAAGTCTACCTTTGGTTTCATTAAAAATGTTTGCGTATTACTCAATACTGTGCTCTCCTTTCCTTGACCTGCACATGCTTTTTGTGCATAAAGGTATACCAGTAGGGTGTTTCCTTGACCTGCACATGCTTTTTGTGCATAAAGGTATACCAGTAGGGTGTTTCCTTGACCTGCACATGTTTTTTGTGCATAAAGGTATACCAGTAGGGTGTTTCCCTGACCTGCACATGTTTTTTGTGCATAAAGGTATATGCCCCAGGGCACATTCTCTTTGTCCGTAGGACAAATTCATCTTGCCCGCAGGGTATTTCCCGAAAGAAAGATATGAACACAGTAAATATGATTTCATTATAAGGGATTTCTCTGCCTGATACAATATCTTTCTTTGGGTGTGAAAATAGTTATCATCTCATGGATTTTTCTGACGGAAACGTCCGAACATATTTAGAATCCTTAGATAGGAACATTATATAACAAATTTTTCCAAATGACAAGCCGAATTTTCAAAAAAAGAACAGACAAAGGATATGATTTTAAAAGTTCATACCTCCCGTTCTGCCGGGGAGATTACGCTCATGCAGACGTCCATAAAAAGTTCCCTGGCCCTGCTATGGCGGTCATCATAGATGAGACAGACGGATTTCTCCTGACAGGGAGCCAGAGGAATTGATACGAGAGAATCCCGGAAGCGGTTTCCCTCGGCAAATTGATGAACAATGGCTGTTCCATATCCGCAGGCGAGTTTTACAAGCAGTCCCTCAAAGTCAATAGGGCCATTTTGAGGGTCATTTCTGATGTCAAAAATCACATGCGTCAAATCCTGCTCGGTGATTTCTTCCTTTTTTGCCAGTCTGTTTTTTGTGGAAGTAAGCACTACAAGAGGATAGGACTTTAGAGGCCGGTAATGAAATCGGCTGTTCTCTGCGGCAAAGCCAAAGCCAATATCCAGAGAGCCGTTTTGAATATTCTGGTGGAGACGCCGGTTTGATTGTCCGTAAAGGTTGGCTTCGATTTCCGGGTACTGATTTCGAAAGTGGGATATACACGACAGCAGGAGCTTTGCATCCAGATTTTTTACAAAACCAATGTTGATACACCCGGCTTTTCCATAACGGTAGGCAGATATATTCTGCTGCATCAAATGATATTGGTGCATGAATCCAAAGGCCTCTTTTTTGAAAAAGGTGCCTCCTTCCGTAAGACGCAGACGCATGGATTCCCTGGAAAAAAGAGCAAATCCCAGTTCCTCTTCCAAAAGCTGAAGCTGTTTTGTGACAGCCGTTTGAGAAACATACATATTCTGTGCGGCTTTGGTGATGTTCAAGGTTTTTTCAACCTCAAGAAAATATTCGATCTGTCGGATTTTCATGGCATTCTCTCCATACTTCGGTACAACTTCTATGAATACTTTGAGCTTTCTTCCCTTTGGATAAGGGTATAACTTAAAGTGATGGTATTACAACCTTTTTTCATTGGAAAGCCGGGGAAAAAGATGCTATTCTAAGCAAAAGCAGGGAACACAGGAAAAAAGCGTTTAAGCACAGGCATTTTTTGGAGGGCGTAAGGATGAAAAAAATGAGTATACGGCTGATCTGTTTTTTTATTGGTATCAATATTTTAGCTATAGGAATTATCCTGAATACACGGAGCGACTTAGGAGTGGCGGCATTTACCAGCTTTTTTTATGCCCTGTCAAAAATTACGGGTATTTCTCTTGGAGCCTCATCCATCCTTCTTTATCTGACGCTGATTGTGCTCCAGACCATATTGCTTGGGAGGATAAGTCTTCCGGTGCTGCTTCAGATTCCCTTTTCCTTTGTATTTGGGGTGCTTACGGACTTTTATGACTGTCTCATTCCCGAAACACCCCTTTCCCTTGGAGGAAAAGTGCTTCTCCTTGCCCTTGCCATCTGGCTGACCTCCATAGGGGTCTATCTGTACACCAATTGCCGCCTGGTTATGACGCCGGTGGAGGGGACCGTTCAGACCATTGCGGACCGGTGGAGCCTAAGATTCTCATTGGTGAAGAATTGCTTTGATTTTTCCATGCTTCTGCTGACCATATGTCTATGTCTGGCATTAGGGAGGCCGATTTTTGGAATCGGAATCGGCACCGTTGTATCGGCACTCTTTTTGGGGCGGATTATCGGAATTTATGAAAAACATGTGACGCTGAAGAATTAGAGCCTCTTTATAATTTTTCCAAAATAACGATCACATCTTCGTATCCGGCATGCATTCCGGCATGTGCCGTCTGTTCGCCGCAGGCCAGTTCAAAGGGAATTGCCTTTCTTGTACTCAAATCCACAGCCGATACCCCATATTTGCGATAATCCCCCTTGAGAGCAAAGGGAGCATTCACAGGTACATACAAGAGGATTTCCTGTTCCGTCCTGGCAGCCCGGATATCCTCCGGATAATCTATGAGAATCTCCTGACAGGGAGTAAGTGATGAGATGCCCTTTTCTTCCAGAAAGCTCTTTGCAAAGGCAAAATCCTCTGCCCTGGGAAACCTCAGAGCCTGCCCTACGGACATGGCCCGGAGAAAGCCCTCTCCGGCGATGGGATTTTCCGGCATCTCTGGCTTCTGCCAGTTCCAGATTCCGTGGGCCCCGTAGCTGATTCCGGCACAAGCTCCGGAGAGCAGGCTGTTCCAGAGGGCGCAGCGTATATCTTTCTGGCGGAAGCGTCCGTATTCGTGATGGCTATAGCCCATCTGCTCATAGCAGGGCTCACTGTTGATAACCGGATGCTTCGGTGTTCTGGAAGCAAAGCTTTCAGCCAGCTCATGGGCCATGTGCTGGGCTGCCGGATTGTGGCCGGACTGGTACAGATAGATGTCTGAGCGATCAGCAAATTCTTGGGGGAGCCCGTCATAGCGTCCCTTGATATGCCAGGCTCTTAAAGCATCTGGTGCATATTTTTCCACACAGTCCGCTGCCAGACGGTAGCGATCAATGGTTCCGTCACCTTCAAAGCCAGTGTCTCCGCTTATGGCATACACCGGATGAAATTCGTTGAAAGATTGACAGATTTTTTGGATGATTGGTTCTACATAGGTTTCTGGTATGACATTCCTGTCATAGACTTTTGCAGCCCATGTGCCCGGCACATAATTGCACCACATAACCACCAGCATCAGAGTAAAGCCTTTATCTGCGGCACACTGGCACATCCGTCTGGCTCTGCTAAAGTATTCAGGAAGAATCCGTTCAAAATCAAAGCGTATTCCGTCCTCTGTTGGAAATGGAAAGTAGTTCAGCTTGGAGCCACACCGATCCCATTGGGGCAGGGTGTTGATTTGAAGTACATTAAAACCCTGCTTTTGACGGAAATTCAGATACTCTTCCCATTCTGTTTCAGTTATATTGGTAAATGCACTCCAGCAAGTGTCGGCCAGCCAGAAAAAAGGACGGCCATCCAGCAAGAGATGCGTTTTATCCTGGGATATTTGTAAAACGCCCATCAATGATACCTCCTAAATTTTATTCCTGTGGGCAACGAGCCAAGCGGACGTGCTTGCACGTCCATTTGGCGACTGCCGCAGGGGTCAAATATTTTAATCCAGATCCTTTCCATTGGAAGCGATCACTTTTTTATACCAGTAGAAGCTGTCTTTTTTGATTCGGGCCAATGTACCTTTCCCTTGAACCGGCGGAAAATGGTATCACAGTAGCGGAGATAACAGTCTATCATGCTCCGGCTTTTCCAGGAGCCGTACTTTTCTTCCAGAGCCAGGGGAACATCAAAATGGCAGATGGTTACAACCGGTTCAATGCCGTATTTTAATAACTCGTCAATAAAAGCTTCATAAAAGCTAAGGCCCTCTTCGTTGGGCGTTTCTTCCTCGCCCGTGGGAAAGATACGGGACCAGGAAAAGGAGAAGCGGTAGCATTGAAAGCCCATTTCCGCAAACAGAGCAATGTCCTCCTTGTAGGTGTGGTACATATCTATGGCTTCATGGGAGGGATAGAAAGAATCTGCTGGGAGTGTATGATAATCCATCTCCCCTTTCATTACCGGGAAGCGGTTCGGACCTGCCGGAATAACATTTACACTTCCAAGTCCCTTCCCTCCTTCTAAGTATCCGCCCTCACACTGGTTGGCGGCTGTGGCACCGCCCCATAAAAAGTTTTTGTTCATTTTCTACAGTCCCCCTTTCAGGAAATATTATCCGATACGGATCACCGTATCCTGTGCTTTCTTTTCACCGGTTACTAGTTCCATGTTGGGGTAGTCCGTGGAATTTGTTACAATTACCATGGTGGTAATATCATATCCCTCATTTTTAATTCCTTGAAAATCCACTTCAATGAGAGGTTCACCCTTTTGTACCTTATCCCCCTGCTGTTTCTTTGCAGTAAAGTGCTTTCCGTTAAGTTCTACCGTGTCAATACCTACATGAACCAGAACTTCCACACCATCCTCCGTTACAAGCCCCACTGCATGACCGGTGGGGAAGAACGTTACAATTTCACCGGATACGGGAGAAACGATCACATTTCCCTTAGGAGTTATGCCCACACCTTTCCCCATGGACTCAGTGGAAAATACAAGGTCTTTTGTCTCTGTAATATGTACTGCAATTCCGTCTACCGGGCTTCCAATCTCGCAGGCTGCGGTGCTTTTGCCAGCCTGGGGGCTGGGAACCGGAGCACTCTTTTGACTGGATTTTGACGGTCCGTCGGAGTAAACAGCCATACATGCGATGAGGGCCAATGCAAATGCGATCACAGATGCCGCAAATACGACAATTGCACTGTAGAGGCCGGTTCCGCCTGCATCAATATACCCGGGCAGGCCGAAAAGTCCAAGACCTCCCGGAATGTAGCGCTTTGCACCCATGGCACCTACGAAAGCACCTGCAATGGCAGAGGTGATACAGCCGATTATAAAGGGCTTTTTCTTGGGAAGATTGATACCGTACAGGGTAGGCTCTGTGATTCCGAACATACAGGAGATGAAAGCCGGAATTCCGAGTTTCTTTATTTTGGCGTCCTTTGTTTTTAAAATCACAGCCAGAAGTGCTCCTGCCTGAGCAAATACAGTGGCAAAGGTGCCCGGCATAATAAAGTCATAGCCCAGGGCGGCGATGTTAATATAAGCCAGAGGAATGACAGACCAATGGAAGCCGAAGATAACCAGTACTTGCCAGAAGCCTCCGACAATAGCACAGCCAAGAGTTGCACCTATGATCGGAATCTTAAACAGGGCTTCAAAGCCGATAGTCAGAATACAGCAAATGATGTTTGCAATAGGTCCGATCACCAGGTAAGTGAGGGATACCATAATCACCAGTACGCATACAGGAGTTAAAAATGCCTTGACCATGTCGGATATCCGCTTGTTCAGCCATTTTTCCAGCTTTGCGGCAACGAAGCAGCAGAGCACGATGGGGATCACCGACGAGGTGTAGCCAGACTTCGGCATAATAACGGGAATGCTGAAAAAGGTGGTGTAATAACTCATCTCAAAGGCGGAGCCGGCAAAAAGTGTTCCGAGAATTTCTCCGCTGGTAAGGCTTACCATAGTGGGATAGCAGAGGGTGATTCCAAGTGCTATTCCGGTAAATTCATTCATATTGAATTTTTTTGCTGCCGTGTAACCGAGTATAATGGGCAGAAAGTAGAAGAATCCGTCTGCCGTTGTATAAAGGATCATGTATTCGCCGCTGGCCGGATTCATCAGTCCGCAGAAAGTAAATAGGGTTAAAAGACCCTTGATAATACCGGATGCACCCATAACCATAACGGTGGGAGCCATAATGCCGGAAATAATATCAATCAGCAGGGATGCACCGCCTTTCTTTTTGCCGGAGCCGTCGCTGTCCTCCACTTGATTCCCGTCTTCGTCTACGGTTCCGCCGCCGCTAAAGTGCCCTACGGCCAGAACTGCGTCATAAACCTCAGTGACAGTGTTTCCGATTACTACCTGGTACTGTCCGTTTGCCTGGATTACGGATATAACACCGTCTGTTTCATTCAGAATGTCTGTGTTCGCCTTGGATTCATCTTTCAGCTTAAAGCGAAGCCGGGTAACACAGTGGGTGATGCTGTTGATATTTTGTTTGCCGCCCACGTTTTGGATAATAATCCGTGCCAGGCCGTCATATTTTCCTGCCATTTGTTTTTGCTCCTTTGCTTGAATTGTTTTGGGCCTGTAACGTTTCCCCGGGTTCATGCATGCAATGAAAGGTTACCTGCTTTTTATGTAATCAGTGTATCCGGATCGTTTTTCCCTTTCAATCCCCTGCGGATTTTTCTATGTTTTGAGAGAATTTTTCTTTTTTATTCCGGTTTTTGGGAGAAATTTTTGTACAAAAAAGACATGCTTTTAAATTTTCTTTAAAAACATGCCTGCACAGTCGGGTGCTATGGGAAGCTGTTTGCATAAGTGCATTACCGGTAAATGTATTTTGTTTTGTCGAAAACGCTGTCGCCCTCCTGGAGCCTGGTCCGATAATAGATTTTTAAAATTTCTTCATTCTCATCCTCTATGTGCCGGATTAAATGCTGTACACCGGCCAGATGCCGCTTGGTATGGGTGCCCTTTATTAAGGTAAGCTCCGTCCCCAGGAGATTATAGGGAGGCAGGGAATCAAAGCCCAGGAGGGAAATGTCTCTGGGAATTCGAAATTGACGCTCCTTTAATGCCTTGTACACGCCCATAGAAACAATGGAGCTTTCCAGTACAAATGCAGTGGTCCCCCGGATTCCTGCATTCAGCCGGAGCTTCATGGAGTTATAGATCTCATCAATCCGGGCGCCCAGGTGCCAGATGCGTTTGCTGGCATCTCCAAGCTCCTTTCTTGCCATTTCACTTAAAAATGCCTCTCTGCGCTCTCTGAAGTTAAAAATATCTATGGTTTCCGCAAGGTAGACAATGTGGCTGTGACCCTTGTCCGCCAGATAGCTTACCCCTCTGGTGATTCCCTCCCGATTATCAATGAGATAACTGTCTATTCCTTCTTCATAGAACAGATTGTTCCCTGCGACAATCGGAATTTTTAATTGCTGAAAGGGGTAGATATCCGAGTGCTGCATTTCGGCGGCCATTATATAGATGCCTTTGATGCTAAGCTTTTGACATTCTCTCAGAAGCTGTTCCAGGCTTTGCGTATTCTCCCGGAAATTCCGAAGTATCATTTCGTAACCCTGCCTTGCGGAAAGGGAGGCCATTTCCCGATACAGCCAGCCCTGCCTGTCAGGTGCCATTTTCTGCCGGCGTTCCGTATGCTCCATGATAGTACCGTTTTTGATATAGCTTAGAACCATAATCTTTCCTTTGGAGGAGGAAAGGGCCTCCTTTTCTTGCTCCTGTACCGGCGAAAGGGTCGTCTGCCTGCAAGTACAGGAGTTTTAATCCGATGTTTAATAAATGACAACCCTTAAACCGTCACCCTGGCAGCGCTCTGAACCGAGAACCGCCGCACCAGCTTCGTGGAGATCTCAATCTTCACCGTATGGGGCACCGGCGTGGTGATCTGATGAATCAACTGTCTTGCCGCCGTCTGTCCCATAAAGGTCCTTGGAATATCAATGGTAGTAAGAGAGGGCTCCACAATCCGGCTCTCGGAGATATTGTCAAAGCCCACAATAGCCACATCCTCCGGAATCCGATATCCCCGTAATTTCAGGGCTTTCATAGCTCCAATGGCGATCAGATCATTATCCGCAAAATAGCATTTGGCTAGGGAAGCTTCCCGGTCAATGATTTCCAGCATATCCGAGAGGGCTCCCTCAATGGAGGGCGGCAGCTCATGGATCACCGAATTGGAGGGAGACATTCCATGCTCCCGAAGAGCCGTGTCAAAGCCGATCCGCCGTTCCTCAAAATTCCCGATCCGGTAGGAGGAGCGCATATACCCCGGCTGACAGCCGCACTGATTAATAAGCAGACTTGTAGCAAGATATGCGCCCTGCCGGTTATTAATAAGCACGCTGCTGCACCCCAGAGAATCAAAATGAGAATCCAGAAGCAGAACCGGTACGGAAAGCTGAAGAAACAGCTTGCACACATGGATGCTGGTCTCCGTTCCCAGAAGAATAATTCCGGCACAGTTGGCAATCCGCAGGTCCTCAATCCATTTCTGAACATCATCCCTTTTTTCATTAATCTGAACAAGCTTTAACTGATACCCCTGGTTCCGGCATTCCTGTTCGATTCCGTCCGTCAGCTCTGAAAATATGGGCAGGTAATTCAAAATCGCATTGTGAGCCCGGTAGATAATGCAGTAGATATCCCCCGAATGTCCGTTTTTTAGGGAAAGGCGTGTAAAATCATATCCGTATTTTTCAGCAGCCTTAATCACCTGGTCCCGGGTGGCAGTGCTCACGCCGGGTTTATTGTTAAGAGCCATGGAAACGGCCGTGGCCGAGAGATTTAATTTTTTTGCCAGTTCCTTTGCGGTAATTGCCATCTTTTCCAACCTCCTGGTAAAAGTTCCTGTTCTATAAAAATGCACTGTCCGTAAGCAATGGATAAGTAAGTGAAATCCAAAAGAGGCGCAATGTGCAGAGAATCAATCTTATTTTCTCCTTAAATTATAAATGAATTTAGGAAAAAAACAAGTATGTAAAGTAAAAATAAAGTAAAAATCACTTTATTATTTATTGCTATAAAGCTTTGATAAAGCTATATTACATATCTTTGGTTTCAGGTATTAAAATATGGCATGAGTTAATAAAAATAGCAAAAATTGTTGTATTTTGAGATATGATTATTAAAATTTATAGTTCAGAATGGATTTGCTCTGTATTTCCGCAATATAATAATTTGTCATGGGTAAAATATTTAGTTTATTTTTTCACAAAAAGATTCTTAATTTTTCCATATAAATATATTTTAATTCTAAATATTGAAATAAAAAATAATTGCTACATAATATATTTGATGTTTGCTAAATAAGGGCTTTATCGCATTTGCGCATAAGCTCCTGAAAAGCCGTTTTTAGTGATAAGTATTTTTTAATGGCTTCAATGGTCTGCCCCAAACTGTGAATTATTATGTTCATGCGGATTTTTCTCCCAGTTGATAACTGATTTCCTGCGGGCGATACAGTATGGTACATTATCCGACAGCGAAGAAGTTTATAGAGCGGTTTTTACAGTCATACAGCAACTGTTACAATGATTAACAAGCGTGAAAAAAGATTTTAACAATGGGATCCGCATTTCTGAAGACTGCAACAAAGGAAGATTATATACATATAAATGAAAAGGAGCTAATAGTGATGGCCAAATCCCCGTATATCCCGCCCCAGGACTGGACACCGGAACAGGTTCAGGCAAAACTACAAGATCTCATCGCTCATGTGGAGCGTTTGAATGACGACTGGTGGGACGAAGATTTGAAAGGACTCATTAATATCCATGGCGTTTTCTCTCCAGAGCTGGCTAGGACTGCCCTGGAAAAAGAAGTGTATCGCCCCTTCGAGATCTATTACCACGCCCCGGAGGACGTGCGCAACGGCTTAATTGCCAAGCTGCTGGAGACAGAGGACCCCCGGACAGCAGGAACTTTGATGTGTTGTCTGGCCATGCAGGGGGATGATAAGGCGCTGGAAACCCTCCATGAGCTGGAGCAGCACCCCCGTCCCTGGCGGCAAAAGCTGTATGTGGACCCCTCAGTGTATGCCCAGTGCGGCGGATGGACCTTTGACAAGGCCGGGAAGCGGCGGCAGTTGAATTTCGATACCTGCTATTCCCTTATCAAAGGGAACCGGGCCCAAAATGACGCCGCCCGTATTTTCCGTCCCCGGAAGGATCGGTGCCCGGAGTGCGGTGGCAGGCTGTCGGACTTTCTGATACTGGATGGTCGGGACGAGCGCCTGCGCTTTCTGGGGATAAACGGCATCTTCACCGCCACTGCCTGCCTTGGCTGCATTCCTTGGGCCAGCCCGTCCTACTCTCGTTTCACACTGGATGGAGGCAGCACACCCATTTTCCCTTATGAGGGCGGTTGTGTGGATGCCATGGAGGACGAGGATGTGGAGCAGATGGGGGACAACTCCTATGTACTGGCAAAAGAATCGTCTCCCCTTTTCTATGGGGCGGATTGGAACGAAGTCAGCACCATTGGCGGTTTCCCTTTCTGGATTCAGGACTGGGAGTACACCATCTGTCCTGACTGCGGCAAGCCCATGAAGTTTGTGGCAAAGCTTTCCTGGGAGATGCTGGACTTTATGGAGGGCAACTGCTATGTGGAAGTGTGCCCGGAGTGTCAAGTGGCCTCCATGCACCACCAACAGACCTAACAGCAGAAAGATATTATGGCCGAATACATTTTGAATTTACTGCACCACCATATGTGTAAAACACACTCTCGCATTGCAGGAAAAATGCAAGCAACCTGAACATTCTGAGGTTTTGATTACGAAACGGAGGCTTTATCTGATAATTGTCAAGCGGCTTTATGTATTCAAATCAGCGAGAATTTACAAAAAAGCAATCATTTTGAATGTAATATCGGAAGACTTTTCAATGACGAAGATTATCTGTTTAATGGCGGCACGGTTCCGGTAATACTTGGATATGAATATGGAAATTTGTATTCGTTAGGAACTCGGTTTTCTGCCACCTATTTATATGACGAGTACACATTTGAAGTTGTGGGAATTTTGGAAAAAGATTCAAAGATTTATAATCCGATTGAAATGATATATTTGGACAAGTATATCATGATGCCCAGTTTCCATGTATTAGAATCACCTGAAAACATAGAGGGACTTCGTATTCATTATGCGAACAAGACAAGCGGTTTGATTGTATCAGGGAAAAATGATTTTGCATATGTATCTGATTCTGTTAAACAGCTGTTATCAAATGCAGGATGCGGAAATTATTCTACAAATATTTCCCCTGTAAAATATTCTATTAAGGGAAAAATGGGAATTGGCATGGAATGGTTTATCATCTGTTTATTACTAGCCGTATTTATTTCCGGCATATCTTAGCTGTTGCATTTCGGTGCAGCAGCTTTTTAATGCGGTTATTATTTAAAATCGCTTATAAATTCCAGTGTATCTGAGGTTAAATGTTCATTTAGATTTGATTTTTAGCCAGTTCCTTTGCGGTAATTGCTGTGTATTCTATTCTCTAATGGTTCTGTAAACCTTATTTCCATCTATTATGATCAGTATTAAGAAAAAAACAAGTATGTAAAGTAAAAATAAAGTGAAAATCACTTTATTATTTATTGCTATAAAGCTTTGATAAAGCTATATTACAGACAGTACATCACTGCATGAGGCCTTTGATTCATGCAGGGGTGGGATATAAAAACCGGATATTACGGAACTAAAAACAGTAATATCCTGCTGGATATTACAGAACTAAAATAGGAGGAAGAAAATGGAAAAGATTAAAATCGGTTATGCGCCCACAAGAAGAAGCATTTTCAGCGCACCGGATGCCATCAAGTACCGTGGACTGACGGCAAAGCGCTTAGAAGAGCTTGGAATTGACTTTGTGGATATTACCGACATCAACGAAGAGGGACTTCTCTACAATGATGAAGATATGTATAAAATTGCGGAGAAATTTAAGAAAGAGAAAGTGGACGGCCTGTTTCTGCCCCACTGCAACTTCGGAACGGAATTTGAATGCGCAAGACTGGCAAAGGAGCTGGGTGTTCCGGTGCTTCTGTGGGGCCCCTTAGACGAGAGGCCGGAGCCGGACGGAACCAGGCTTCGTGATACCCAGTGCGGTCTTTTCGCCACCGGCAAGGTGCTTCGCCGCTTCCGCATTCCTTTCACCTACATGACCAACTGCCGCTTGAGCGATCCCGTATTTGAGCGCGGCTTAAGAGACTTTTTGGCCGTATGCAATGTGGTAAAGACATTCCGGAACATCCGGATTCTTCAGATATCCACCAGACCCTTTGAGTTCTGGTCCACCATGTGCAACGAGGGCGAGCTTCTGGAGAAGTTCAACGTTCAGCTTTCCCCCATTCCCATGCCGGAGCTGACAGACGAGATGAAAAAGGCAAAGGAAGAGGGAACGGAGGTAGCTGAGGTAATCCGCTGCTGCAAGGAGCACATGGAGATCCAAATCAAAGAAAATGAGCTGGAAAATGTGGCCGCCCTCAAGGTAGCCATGATGCATCTGGTAAAGAAATACGGCTGCAAGGCAGCGGCTATCCAGTGCTGGAACCAGCTTCAGTCCGAGATTGGAATTATGCCCTGTGCCGCCAATGCGCTGATGAATGAGGAGGGAATCCCCGTTGTCTGTGAGACGGATATTCACGGAGCCATTACCGCACTTCTTGTGGAGGCGGCAGGAATGGGAGAGAAGCGCAGCTTCTTCGCTGACTGGACCATCCGTCATCCGGATATTGCAAACGGCGAGCTTTTGCAGCACTGCGGTCCCTGGCCCATTTCCGTGGCAAAGGAGACACCGAAGCTTACATATCCCCTGGCCTTTGACCATCCGGGCAGCATTACCGCCGAGGCAAAGCACGGACAGGTGACACTGGCAAGATTTGACGGCGACAACGGCGAGTATTCCCTGCTCCTTGGAAATGCAAAGGGCGTGGACGGACCGAAAGGCATGGGCACCTACCTGTGGGTAGAGGTGGAGAACATCAAGCGCCTGGAGGCAAAGATTGTGGAGGGTCCCTACATTCACCACTGCGTAGGAATCCACGAAAACGTAGTGCCGGTGCTGTATGAGGCATGCAAGTATCTGGGAATCAAGGCAGATCTGTACGATCCCATTGAAGAGGATGTAAAGGCTTATCTTCGGGGCGAGTGACTGCGGAACCGAAGTAAACAAAAATAGAAGTGTTTAACAGAAATATTTTTCTGCTGGACGGTAAAGTTGCGAAAGCGCACGAGAGGAACTTTCATGAGTGCACTTTCGAATGAAAGTTTCTCTCATAGATGTGTGCTGAAGCGACTTTACCCTTTAGTACTGTTGCGTAGCAACTTAAAAAAGGAGATGTTTACATAATATGCAGAATTTAAAAGCATTGTCCTACGATCTCAGAAAAAACGTCATCAACATGATTGTGGAGGGAAAAGGCGGCCACATCGGCGGTGACATGAGCGTAATGGACATTTTGGTAGAATTGTATTTTGAACAGATGAATATCAGTCCGGAAAATATGGACGATCCGGACAGGGACCGCTTTGTAATGAGCAAGGGCCATTCCGTGGAAGCCCTGTACGCAGTGCTGGCAGCCAAGGGCTTCTTCCCTATTGAGCAGGTAATCAAGGAATTTTCCAAATTCGGCAGCAAATTTATCGGCCATCCCAACAACAAGCTTCCGGGAATCGAGATGAACTCCGGCTCCCTGGGACACGGACTTCCCGTCTGCGTAGGCATGGCCCTGGCAGGAAAAATGGACGGGAGAGACTACCGGGTTTACACCATCATGGGTGACGGCGAGCTGGCAGAGGGTTCCGTGTGGGAGGGCGTAATGGCCGCCCACCAGTACAAGCTTGACAATCTCTGCGCCATCGTAGACCGGAACCGTCTTCAGATCTCCGGCTGCACCGAGGACGTTATGGCTCACGACAGCCAGGAAGAGCGCTGGGGCTCCTTTGGATGGCACGTAATCTCCATAAACGGCAACGATTACAAAGAGCTGAAAGCCGCCTTTGACGAGGCAAAGACCGTAAAGGGATCCCCCACCGTCATTATCGCCAACACCACCAAGGGCTATGGTTCTTCCATTATGGAAAATAAAGCAGGCTGGCATCATAAGGTGCCCAATGCAGAGGAATATGCGCAGATTATGAAAGATCTGGAGGAAGGAAAGGAGGCGGCTCTTCATGAATAAGATACCAAACAGGCAGGCCATCTGCGAAGTATTAATGGAAAAGGCAAAAGAGGACAAAGACATTGTAGTGCTGTGCAGTGATTCCAGAGGAAGCGCATCCTTAGCTCCCTTTGCAAATGAGTACCCCAAGCAGTTTGTGGAGGTAGGAATCGCAGAGCAGAACCTGGTGAGCATCGCCGCCGGTCTTGCAAAATGCGGCAAAAAGCCATTTGCAGCATCCCCGGCCTGCTTCCTGTCCACAAGAAGCTACGAGCAGGCAAAGGTAGACTGTGCCTACTCCAACACCAATGTAACCTTAATCGGCATCAGCGGCGGCATCAGCTACGGAGCACTGGGCATGAGCCACCATTCCGCACAGGACATTGCGGCCATGTCAGCCATCCCCAACATGCGTGTGTATCTTCCCAGCGACCGTTTCCAGACGGCAAAGCTGATTGAAGCTCTCCTTAAGGACGAGAAGCCGGCCTACATCCGTGTGGGCAGAAATCCCGTAGAGGACGTATACACAGAAGAAAACTGCCCCTTTGAGATGGATAAGGCAACCGTAATCACCGAGGGAACCGATGCAGCGATAATCGCCTGCGGCGAAATGGTAAATCCGGCCGTAAAAGCAGCGGAGCTTTTGAAAGAACAGGGCATCAGCGCAACAGTAGTAGATATGTACTGTGTAAAGCCTCTTGATAAAGAAGCAATCCGAAAGGCAGCGGAAAATGCCAGACTTGTAATTACCGTAGAAGAACATGCGCCCTTCGGAGGACTTGGCTCCATGGTAAGCCAGGTAGTGGCTTCGGAATGCCCCAAAAAGGTTATCAACCTGGCGCTGCCGGATGCCCCGGTTATTACGGGAACTTCAAAAGAGGTATTTGAGCATTATGGACTGACCGGAGAGGGAATCGCAAAAACCGTAAAAGAAAATTTGTAAGTGAAAAGCAGCGGATAGGTGTTATGGAGCCGGGATAAAACAGCAATTTCCATACCAGTGCCAGATGAATTTACAGACACGTAGTTTGTGGCTGGAAATTTATCGAGATAATTGGTACTGGGCTGGATGTTGCGGAACTTGAAACAGGAGAATATATAAATATGGCTGATTATGTATTGGGGATTGATCAGAGTACCCAGGGAACAAAAGCCCTGCTGTTTGACGGAACAGGCCGTCTTCTGGAACGGGCGGACTTGTCCCACCGGCAGATGGTGGATGACAAAGGCTGGGTAGAGCATGATCCCATGGAGATATATCACAATACCATAGAAGTAGTAAAGCTTCTGATAGAAAAAGCCGGAATTGACAAAAATGAAATCCGGACGCTGGGGATCAGCAACCAGCGAGAGACCGCCATGGTGTGGGAGCGAGACAGTGGACTTCCCATCTACAACGCCGTGGTATGGCAGTGCGCAAGAGGAGCAAAGATTTGTGAACGTCTGGAAAATCAGGGTCAGGCAGAGCTGGTGCGCTCCCGTACAGGACTTCCCTTATCCCCCTATTTTTCCGCAGCCAAGATAGCCTGGGTGCTGGAAAACGCAGAGGGAGCCAAAGAAAAGGCAGAGAAAAAAGAGCTGTGCTGCGGAACCATAGACAGCTGGCTTGTATATAAGCTTACCAAAGGAAAAGAGTTCCGGACGGACTATTCCAACGCCTCCCGGACCCAGATGTTCAACATCAGAACACTGGCATGGGATGAGGAGGTGTGCGGGCTGTTTGGAATTCCGGTATCCTGCCTTGCTAAAGTTACAGATTCCAACGGATGCTACGGAGAGACGGACTTTGAGGGATTCCTTGAAAAACCCATTCCCATCAGGGGCGTGATGGGCGATTCCCACGGAGCTTTGTTCGGACAGGGATGCCTTACAAAAGGAATGACAAAGACCACTTACGGAACAGGTTCTTCCGTTATGATGAATATTGGGGAACAGCCGGTATTCAGCAGCAAGGTTGTCACCTCCCTTGCATGGGGAATGGACGGAGCCGTCAGCTATGTGCTGGAGGGAAATATCAATTACACAGGAGCCGTCATTACCTGGATGAAAGATGATTTGAAGCTTATTTCCTCTCCGGCGGAGACGGGAACTCTGGCGGAGCAGGCCAATCATCAGGATGAAACCTATCTGGTTCCGGCATTTTCCGGTCTTGGAGCCCCCTACTGGGACAGCGAGGCAAGGGGAATCTTCTATGGAATGTCCCGAACAACCGGACGTATGGAGCTTGTAAAGGCCGGACTGGAGAGCATTGCCTATCAGATTACGGATGTGGTAAGGGCAATGGAAGAGGAATCGGGAATTGCCATTGAGGAGCTTCGGGTGGACGGAGGACCTACGAAGAATACATACCTGATGCAGTTCCAAAGTGATATGGCGGGAATTCCTGTGCGCATTCCCCCGGCGGAAGAGCTGTCCGGAATCGGAGCCGCCTATGCTGCGGGTCTTGCTGCAGGACTCTATCAACAGGATGCGATCTTTGGCAGTGAAGAGAGAAAAAGCTTTACCCCCTCCATGAAAGCGGAAGAGAGGGATAAAAGATATGAGGGCTGGAAGAAAGCCGTTTCCAAGGCTCTCACAAAGTCAAATACCCCATAGCAAGCTAACGGGGCATCAAGCTTGTAACGCAGCAAGCTTCGGGGTATTTGACCCTTGCGGCAGTCGCCAAATGGACATGCCAGCATGTCCGCTTGGCTCGTTGCCCGCAGAAATAAGGTATGAGGTTTCCGGACGAAAGTCCGTAATCCTGGCTGTTTTCATAGTGAAAGCAGTCAAATACAAAACTACTTCTGCAAAAGGCCTTACTCTGAGGATGTTGTATTTCAGCATACCGGTGGTAGAGCTGGCCCTTTGCGGCGGCGTTCCCACCTTTATTCAGACCATGGATGCGGTTCTGGAGGAGGCGGAGGTGGAGTTCTACACTCTTGCCGAGGAAATTCATGAAAAGAATCCGAAGCTTCTTGCTTATATTCAGGAGAAGCTGCCGGACGTGGGACATGAGTTTATTCCTCACACAGAGCTTAAGAAGATGTCGGCAAACGCAAGATTCGCTATCCGGACAGGGGAGTTTACACCTTATCCCAATATTATACTCCGGGCGGGCGTGGCATTTCCGGCTTAAAGGCAGAAAATAAAATAATATCTATCCAAAAGCCATATGTGCAATAGCCGCCAGAATCTGATCCGTACAGTGTGACCAGGTGAAGTTCTGAGCGGCTTTTTCATAGCCTTTCTGAATGAGCCTCTCCGAAAATGACTGATCTGTCAGCAGATGCTCTGCGATACCCGGAAGTTTGTCTAAATGCTCCAAATCATACAGGGCAATATCCACCCCATCCGTGAAATTCTCATCCACCCACCTGCTGGAATCTGTCAAAGGAACCGAATGTTGCAGCAATGCGTTAAATATCCGTTCATGGGTTCCGGATTTAAACCAAGGGAACACATTCAGGTTGATTTTGGCATCAGCCATAAAAGGAAGTGTTTCCTTAAAGGCCACCCGATCCTTAAGGTGATGTACATTGGAGCGGCGGACACAGGAAAGGTTTTCCCACCCTCGTCCCAAAAGATAAAACTCAAAGCCGGCCTCAGCAAGGACTGTGACCACCTTTTCCCTGTAATAGTGGCGCACGGCCCAGTCTACTGATTCGGAACAGCGCAGAAGTGTTTTCAAAGTCTCGCTGGAAACATCCCAGCCAAGCTGACGGAGGGTGTAAAGGACAGCCTGTTCCGTTGTCAGATGGCAATTTTCTGTCAGATTGCGGAACATGACCTCATAAAAATGAGAGATTTCCTTATTGTCGGGAAAGAGCTCCTTTAGATTGTTAAGCATAGATTCCCAGTGGTAATAGGTTCCGGAAAACAGGATATCGTATTTTCTTGCGCCAAATGGAATGACGGCAGCATTTTCTTCGGGAAGGACGCCTGCATGAGGCATAAAAGCCGCATGGGGAGCAGTCTGTCCAAAATACGTTTGGATATAAGACACATGATCCCGATCACAGCAAAGGGCAAGGTAATTGCGGGGATGATTTATAAGAGTAGGATGAAAACGCAGGGGCGGATCCAGAATAATATCAATTACTGCCGCCTGATAGGAATTCCACAGCTCAATAAAGGAATCCTCACGAATCCCCAAGCCGTCAAAGCAAATGACAGCATCCACCTTTTGGGATGCAAACTGGGCAAAAGATACGTAAGAGTGCGGCGACGATGCCGGAGGATTTGCCAGATCCAGGATAAAGGTTTCGTGCCCTCTTGCTTTAAGCTGGCGGGATAGCTGATCGGTAAAAAAATTAAAGGACTCTACTTCTGAATAATATAAGACAATTCTCATTTTCCGGATTCCTTTCTGTCCTCAGAATCAATACTGCAGTACCTGTTTTCGCCATACTCTTTCGGAGGGGAGGACTTTGTTCGTTAAGGTATACCCTGCAGGTACCCCGTTAATGCATGTCCCTTTTAGAATGGCGGAATTCGTTCCGTAAGGTATAATCACATACAGTTTATCATATTTTTTCATTACAGTCATGGAAATATTTCATGAAATCGGAGAGTGTTATATTCATCACGGAAAGACTGTTTTTGATACGGGCCTTAAGTTGGAATTATTGCAGGAATGCTTCCTGGGTATCCCTTGACGTATTTCGGAAAATCTCGTATCCTAAAATCAGAAGCGAACAGACCGCTTGGCTGTCTCTGCTGTCTACCGAAAATCTTGTGGATGCGGAAACCTTGGTCAGAGAATATCCCTGGTTAGAGGAAGTCTATGAAGAGATAGCCATGCTGCGACAACGGCCGGAGGAGGTGCTGGGGATGTTTTCAGAAGCGTTGCGGATGCTGGATGAGAATACGGTAAAATTTATGATAGAGGAACTGCAAAAGAAGGTAGAAGAGAAGGATTCCGTGATAGATAAGAAGAATATGTTAATATATGAACAAAATTCTGCCATAGAAAGAATAAATGCAGAAAATGAAGCACTAAAAAAACAGTTGAAGGAGCTGTCGGAACATAGATAGCCCCCTGGGTTTTAAAGATAAAAGGTAAAGCCTATGCGTAAATTAACTCAAAATTTATAAAAAAGTTGTAGGAATGGCATTTTAGCTATCTGTATAGCTTCATTTTCTTATTTGCCCAGGGAAAATATGCTGGCAGTTATAACATCCTCTTTTTGAATCCCACCAAGAAGAGGTCAGTTATGAGCTGCTGTCATTGCAAAATTAGAAAATATGAAATGAATTCAAGCAACAAAAAATTAGTGACATAGTATGAGACAGCCAGTCAGGTGCCTGCGAATCAGCACTTGCTGGCTGTTTATCTTTGCGGCAGCCAGCAAAGGGTCTGATTTGTGAGACGTAAAACTATGTATACAAAATTAATAATTCTGCATGCGCTCCATTTCGCATCACCACAAATCAAAGTGGCGCAAGGGGCATCCTTGAACTCGGTTTTCCGTTACCCAGAAAAGAGAACTTTCATAACGATAATCTTGTATTTGTTATAAAATAAATACAAATTTAAAATTCGGCCATAAAAATAAAGAAAGAAAAATACAAATCAATGAAAATATATTGACATATTGATGGAAAAGAGTTATAAATAAATAAAAAGAAAGAAGAAAAATTATGAAATCAGCAATAATATTGAGAGAATCTATTCTGTATTAGTGAAATTCTATAAAATAAATACAAGTTAAATAATTAAAATACAAGTTATCAAAAGAAAAAGAGATCACTTCTTAATATCAAATAACGATAACCGATGCCAGGCCGGCTTCGGCAAGAGCAAAACCCAGACAGCAATTTAGAAAACAATCCGGAAATAACCCGGAAACAGTCCGAAAAGAAATAAAAAGGAATCCAAATCAAATGGCAAAATATCAGGTATTGGCAGAAGCCTTGCGGCAGAAAATTATAGAGGGCATCCTATCTCCGGGAAATAAGCTTCCCTCGGAGTACGAGCTTCAAAAGGAGTTTCAGGTAAGCCGTCAGACGGTGCGCAACGCCTTGGAGGTGCTGGAAAAGCAGGGCTTTGTAAGAGGCCGTCAGGGCAGCGGCACCTATGTGCTGGATCGGGAAGCGGAGGAACGCAAAAAAAGCAGGCGCATTGCCGTAGTGACCACCTATGTGGACAATTACATATTTCCAAAGATCATACAGGGAATCGAAAGCGTTTTGGCAAAAGAGGGTTTTCAGGTACAGATTGCATTTACGGGAAATCATATCTGGAGGGAAGAGGCAGTTTTAAAGGATCTTTTGGAGCAGGACTTGAGGGGAATCATCATAGAGACAACGAAGAGCGCCCTGCCGAATCCCAACCTGCCCCTTTACCGCCGCTTACAGGAAAAGGGGGTTCCCGTTCTCTTTATCAACAGCCGCTATCCGGAGCTTGACTGCCCGGCGGTTTCGCTTCATGATGAAGCGGCAGGCAGGCTGGCGGCACAGTGTCTTCTGGAATACGGACATGAAAAGATCGGCGGCTTTTTCAAGCTGGATGACGGACAGGGAATCCGCCGCTACCAGGGCTTTGTGGAGGCGCTGCGGGACGGGGGAATCCGGCCCTTAGAAGAAAATATACTCTGGTTTGACACGGAAGATGCCCTGGACTTTGGCTGCATGGCGGAGCGCATTGTAAAGCGCCTGGGCGCCTGTACCGGAATCCTGTGTTATAACGACAGCACGGCTTTTGAGGTAATAGAGATACTGAAGCGTCACGGAATATCTGTTCCGGAGGATATATCGGTGGTAAGCGTGGATGACACGGATTTGGCTATGCTGGGTGAGGTGGGATTGACCTCCGTGCACCATCCAAAAGAAAAGCTAGGGGAAAAAGCGGCTAAGCAGCTTATTTCCATGATTCGGGGCAATATGCCGGGGATGTCCTATGAATTTGAACCTTATCTGGTGGAACGGGATTCGGTAAAAAAATTGTAAAACCATTATTGTGAAAAATTATGTTTTACTTGTTTGTTTATCTTGAAAGGTATGAATTGCAGTATATGTAAGGTATAATTAGTTCGGTATGTGCGTAAGCGCCCGCATCCAGTCCATGGATATGGGGATAAAACAATATAATCCAACTTATTTCAGGAGGTAAAAAGAAATGAAACAGTACAAGTTTTGGTTTGCAACCGGTTCTCAGGACTTATACGGAGATGAGTGTCTGGCTCATGTGGCGGAGCACTCCAAAAAGATTGTGGAGCATCTGAATCAGTCCGGCCTGCTCCCCTATGAGATTGTATGGAAGCCGACCTTAATCACCAACGAGCTGATCCGCAGGACTTTCAACGAGGCCAACGCAGACGGGGAATGTGCAGGCGTTATCACTTGGATGCACACCTTTTCCCCGGCAAAGTCCTGGATCCTGGGACTGCAGGAGTACCGCAAGCCTCTGATGCATTTACATACACAGTTTAATGAAGAAATTCCATACGATACCATTGACATGGACTTTATGAACGAGAATCAGTCCGCACACGGAGATCGGGAGTACGGCCATATTGTAAGCCGCATGGGGATTGAACGGAAAGTTGTTGTGGGACATTGGGCGGATGAGAGCGTTATTAAGCGGATTGCTTCCTGGATGCGTACCGCCATCGGCATTATGGAGAGCAGCCATATCCGTGTGATGCGTGTGGCGGACAATATGCGCAACGTGGCCGTGACTGAGGGAGATAAGGTAGAAGCTCAGATTAAGTTTGGCTGGGAAATTGACGCTTATCCTGTAAATGAAATCGCAGAATATGTGGAAGCCACAGCAAAAGGCGATGTTGACACTTTGGTGGAAGAATATTATGATAAATATGAGATCTTATTGGAAGGCAGAGATCCGGAGGAGTTCAAAAAGCATGTGGCGGTGCAGGCCCAGATAGAGCTTGGCTTTGAGCGTTTCTTAAAGGAGAAAAATTATCAGGCTATCGTAACTCATTTCGGTGATTTGGGAGCTCTTAAGCAGCTTCCCGGACTGGCGATTCAGCGCCTGATGGAAAAGGGCTATGGCTTCGGCGGAGAGGGCGACTGGAAGACGGCAGCCATGGTGCGCCTGATGAAGATTATGACCGAGGGCATGGAGGATGCCAAGGGAACCTCCTTTATGGAAGATTATACCTACAATCTGGTACCCGGCAGGGAGGGGATTCTTCAGGCCCATATGCTGGAGGTATGCCCCACCATTTCCGAGGGTCCCATTGGCATTAAAGTAACGCCATTATCCATGGGAGACAGAGAGGATCCGGCCCGTCTGGTATTTACCTCCAAAACAGGCAAAGGCATTGCCGCATCCCTGGTTGATCTGGGAAACCGCTTCCGCCTTATTATTAATACGGTGGGCTGCAAAAAGGTGGAAAAACCCATGCCGAAGCTTCCGGTGGCAACCGCATTCTGGACACCGGAGCCCAGCCTTGCAACTGGTGCGGAAGCCTGGATTCTGGCAGGCGGAGCCCATCATACGGCCTTTACCTATGACCTGACCGCAGAGCAGATGGGCGACTGGGCGGCAGCTATGGGAATCGAGGTTGTATACATAGACAAGGATACCACCATCCGCAGCCTTAAGAATGAAATGCTCTGGAATTCCGTTGCTTTCCGTTAGATAAAAAGAACTTAAAACAGTAATATCCCGGACAGTGCACAAATCGATTTACAGACGCATTTTTCTGCGGCTGGAAATTGATTTATACAAAGGTGTACGGAAAGGATATTACGGAACTCAAATCAGCAGCACCCGGACAGTGCACAGATCCGTTTACGGACGCATGCTTTTGTGGCCGGAAATGGATCTATATGTCCCGTGTACTGTCCGGGTGCTGCGGAACTTTAAATAGGAGGGTTTTACCATGAGCAATTTAAAAGAAGCCATTGAAAGCGGAAAGACATCTCTGGGAATTGAGCTTGGCTCCACCCGAATCAAAGCAGTACTTATTGACGAGTCCCACAAGCCCATTGCATCCGGAAGCTATGACTGGGAGAACCAGTTGGAGAACGGCATCTGGACCTATGCCCTGGATGAAGTGTGGAAAGGTCTTCGGGGCAGCTATCAGGCATTGAAGGAAGATGTGAAGAATCAGTACGGCGCAGAAATCACCACTGTGGGAGCTCTCGGAATCAGTGCCATGATGCACGGCTATCTGGTATTTGACAAAGAGGGAAATCAGCTGGTGCCGTTCCGTACCTGGAGAAACACCATCACCGGCCAGGCAGCAGGGGAGCTGACAGAGCTGTTTCAGTATAACATCCCCCAGAGATGGAGCATTGCCCACTTGTACCAGGCCGTATTAAATGGAGAAGAGCATCTTCCGAAGATTGATTATATGACCACTCTTGCAGGCTATATTCACTGGAAGCTTACGGGACGCAGGGCTATGGGCGTAGGCGAGGCCTCCGGCATGTTCCCCGTTGACACAAAGACGGGGCAGTTCTACGGCCGTATGCTTGACCAGTTTGATGATTTGGTGGCGGATAAAAGTTATTCCTGGAAGCTTGAAGAGATTTTGCCGGAGGTTCTCAGTGCGGGCGAAGCGGCAGGGGAACTGACGGAAGAGGGAGCAAAGCTTCTGGATCCGTCCGGCACCTTGAAAGCAGGCATTCCCTTATGTCCGCCGGAGGGTGACGCAGGCACCGGCATGGTTGCCACCAACAGCGTGGCACAGCGTACCGGCAATATTTCCGCAGGAACATCCGGATTCGCCATGATTGTTCTGGAACATGAGCTTAAGAAAGTACATACGGAGATCGATCTGGTAACTACTCCGGACGGAAGTCTGGTGGGAATGGCCCATACCAACAACTGTACCTCGGATCTGAATGCCTGGGTAGGTTTATTTAAGGAATTTGCAGAAAGCTTCGGCATGAAAGTGGATATGAACGAGCTCTTTGGCACCTTGTACCGGAAAGCCCTGGAGGGAGATCCGGAGTGCGGCGGACTTCTGGCTTACAACTATTTCTCAGGGGAGCATGTGACCGGCTTTGAAGAGGGACGTCCGCTGTTCGTGAGAAAGCCGGACAGCAAGTTCAATCTGGCCAACTTTATGCGGGTACATTTGATGACCTCCCTTGGAGCCATGAGAGCAGGAATGGATATCCTCATCAAAGAAGAGGGCGTAAAGGTAGACGAGATCGTAGGACATGGCGGCCTCTTTAAGACAAAGGGCGTAGGACAGCGGTTTGTGGCGGCTGTTATGAACGTTCCCGTAGTCGTGATGGAGACGGCCGGAGAGGGCGGCGCCTGGGGAATTGCCCTGCTGGCCTCTTATATGAAGAATAAAAGCCAGGGAGAAAGCCTGGGAGCTTACCTTGCTGATAAAGTATTTGCAGGTGAAAAGGGAGAGCGCATGGAGCCGGACGCAAAGGATGTGGAGGGCTATGATATCTTTATTGAGCGCTACACCCAGGGCCTTGCCATTGAGCGTGCGGCAGTGGAGCATCTGCGCTAAAAGGTGAGATATCCGATAGGATGACGGTTATAAAAACAGAAACCTCAAAGGAGGATGACGCAATGGCAGAAGCTTTCAGTGCGCCATCCTCTTTTTAAGGTCAGGTCAGAGTTCTGGGATAGAATGTACAGGGAACATGTAGCAAAACTGGAATAGAGGTGTGGGATGCTGAAAGTATTTCTGGTAGAAGACGAAGTGGTAGTGCGTGAGGGAATGAAAAACAATATCCACTGGGAGAAAGAGGGCTTTATATTTGTAGGGGAAGCCAGTGACGGAGAGCTGGCTTATCCTCTGATCCAGAAGACCCGGCCGGATATTCTCATTACAGATATTAAAATGCCCTTTATGGACGGATTGGAGCTGAGCCGCCTGGTGAAGCAGGAGATGCCGGATGTGAAGATCATTGTCTTAAGCGGCTACGATGAGTTTGAATATGCAAAAGAGGGAATCAGTATCGGAATTACGGACTATCTGGTAAAGCCCATTTCCGGAAGTCAGCTTCTGGAGGCGGTAAAAAAGGTGGGGAAGCTGGTGGAGGAGGAAGGGGAGCAGCGGAAGTTTCTGGAAACCTTTGAGCGGGAGCGCCTGGAAAACACCCAGCTTGCCAGACAGAGGTTCTTTCGAAGCCTGGTGTCCGGCACCAAGCCCGTATCTTCCCTTTTGAAGGAGGGACGGGAGATTGGCATGGAGCTTGCTGCCAACCGCTATAACATTCTGCTCTTTCAGATTTTCGCCGGCGATGGCGGCGAAGGCTATGATGAGGAAGAAAACCGGGTTACAAAGGCAATAGAAGAGATGACGGAACGGATTCCGGGAGTTCTGATGATCGAACTGGGACTGGAGGGCTGGGCATTTATCTTAAAAGAGACCGGAGAAAAGGAACTCTTAGAAGTACAGAATGATTTCCTTAAAAAGCTTTTGGAAACCCTTGGGTCTTATGAGACGGTGGAATATTTTGGAGGTCTGGGGCGGGAAGCAGGCAGGCTTTCCGAGCTTGGCCGCTGCTTTGAGGAAGCCAACCGGGCCTTTGCCTACCGGTATCTGAAAAAGAGGAATCAGATAATAGACAGCAGCCGGGAGACGGAACCGGAAGCAAAGGAAGAAGACATTCATCTGGATGCTCTGGATGTCAGACAATTGGATCGGCGTGCGGCGGAAAGCTTTTTGAAAACCGGGTTAAAGAGCCAGATTCCTCATTTTCTGGATGAGTACCTGCAAAGCCTTGGGGAGAAAAATATACAATCCATGCTTTTTCGCCAGTATGTAACCATAGATCTTTACTTTGCCGCAGTAGGGCAGATTCAGCAGCTTGGCTATGAATCGGGCGATTTGGTAGAGCGCTGCGGGGATTTCCAGAATATGAACTCCGTATTTTCCACGGTGGAGCAGACTAAGGATTATCTGACAAAAGTTCTGGAGGCGGCCCTTGAGCTTAGGGAGGCCGTATCCAGAAGAAAGTACAGCTCTCTCTTAAAGGATGCCAAGGCATTTATCAGGGAAAATTATGATAATGAGGAAATTTCCCTGAATATGACGGCAGCAAGCGTGAACTTAAGTCCCAATCATTTCAGTACCATATTCAGTCAGGAGACAGGCCAGACCTTTATTGAATACCTGACGTCCGTGCGGATGGAAAAGGCAAGGGAGCTTCTTCGGGGGACCTCTATGAAGACGGCGGAGATTGCCTTTGCCGTGGGCTACAAGGATCCCCATTATTTCAGCTATCTCTTTAAGAAAACACAGGAGTGTACACCGAGAGAGTTCCGGGCCGGAGCATAAACAGAGGCGGTGTGGAATTGGAATAATTATGTGGAAAAAAGATTCTTCTATTAAAAAACGTTTGAATATGCTTCTTTTTGTCTGCCTGATTCCTTTAACGGTGATGATTGTCTACCTGTTGTTCATCATACGGCAGTTTTCAGAGCGCTATGATGCGGTTGTAGAAAATATTTCCAAGGCAAATGCCTATAATATCGCTTTTAAAGAGGATATGGATTACATCATGTATATCATTGTAGCCAATGCCCAGAGAGCCTCGGAGCTGGTGGACTTGGAACGGCCCCACCAGATGATCGAGGAAGCAAGGGAGGTTTTTGAGGGACTCTATGAGACAGCGGACGCAGACTATGCCAGAAACCGCCTTGGCAGAATCTTAAAGAGCCTTAACACCCTGGAAAACCGGGTGGAGGAGATTGAGACGGACATGATGGATGGAGGTTCCTATGACACCAATATGGAGCGTCTGGACTTAAATATCCGCATTTTGACAGAGCTGATTCAGGAGCAGATTCAGCAGTATATCTACTATGAGACGACCAACCTGGAGGCTCTCAGGGAGGGAATACGATCGGATGTGGATGCCGCCATACGAATGAGCAGCCTGATTTTTGCGGTGATTCTTGCCGGGGCGCTTGTAATCAGCCGGAAGATTATGACGGGAATTACAAAGCCCATTCGAAATCTCTGTGAGGTGACCACCCTGGCGGGAAGCGGAGATTTTGCCGTTCGTGCACAGGAGGAAAGTACGGATGAATTGGCAGTATTAAATACCAGCTTTAACCAGATGGTGGAGAAGATTGGAAATCTGGTAGAGGATATCCGCATTGAGCAGTTAAATCTGCGGGCAACGGAGCTTAAGCTTCTCCAGGCTCAGATTAATCCTCATTTCCTTTATAATACTTTGGATACGATTATCTGGTTGGCGGAAGCGGAGGAAAAGGAGCAGGTGGTGGTGATGGTATCCGCTCTGTCCGATTTCTTCCGAACCACCTTAAGCAAAGGGAGAGACTACATTTCTGTTCAGGAGGAGGAGGCTCATATCCGAAGCTATCTTAAGATTCAGAAAGTCCGCTATCAGGATATCCTGGACTATGAAATCCGGATCTCCGGAGAGCTGTATCAATATCAGATTTTGAAATTGACCCTGCAGCCTCTGGTAGAAAATGCCCTGTACCACGGAATTAAGAACAAACGAGGGAAAGGGCGGATTCGGGTATCGGGTGAGCAAGAGGGAGATACCTTGGTGTTCCGGGTGTGGGACAATGGCCAGGGTATGGAGCCGGAAAAATTAGAGAAAGTACGCCGGATTATCAGTGGAGAACAGGATCCGAACGATCCTTCCGGATTTGGGCTTTTCAATGTGGATCAGAGAATACGCCTGAACTATGGCGCCGGCTATGGTTTGACTATGAACAGCATCTGTGGTTCCTGGACGGAGGCTGTCGTTACGATTCCGGCGGAGAAGAATGACACCATACCCGGACATGATTCCCAATAAGGGGAAAAATCACCCGTAAAAAAATAAACTTTTTCCGTAAAAAAACAAACTTTGTTCATATTTTGTTCAAAAATTAGTAAATAATTATACTTATTTCAAAAGGATGTCCGTATCAAAAAAAATCCCTCTGTCGTAAAATATTTTCATAGCCAAGAGGAATTGGCAAATAAAACACAGGGAGGGTTTTTGACCATGAAAAGAAAACTTATCGGCTTACTGTTGTGTGTAGCTATGACAGCGACTATGCTGGCTGGTTGCGGATCCAAGGGAGGAGATGCACCTGCAGACGCTCCTGCGGCTGATGCACCGGCAGAAGCACCAGCAGAGAGCGGCGACGACGCAGAGGCAGATGCTCCGGCAGCATCCGGTGATGTAATCACCATCGGATTTGCACAGGTTGGACATGAGTCTGACTGGCGTACTGCTTCCACCAAGTCCTGCCAGGATGTATTTTCTGCAGAAAACGGCTACGACCTGCAGTTTGTAGACTGTGACAATGACTCTGCCGTACAGCTTGAGGCTGTTCGTGGATTCATTGAGCAGGATGTGGATTACATTATCATTGACCCCATCGTTTCCACCGGTTGGGACACCGTACTTACCGAGTGTGAGGATGCAGGAATCCCGGTTATCGTTATTGACCGTACCATTGATGATTCTGACAAGTATGTATCCTGGGTAGGCTCCAACTTCAAGACAGAGGGTCTTGCAGCAGGCGAGTGGCTGAAAGCTTATGCGGCAGAGAAAGGCATTAACGAGATCAATGCTCTTGTAATCGAGGGTTCCACCGGCGCATCCGCAACCATCGGACGTACTGAGGGCTTCAAGGAGATTGCTGACAGAGAGGGATGGACCATCGTAGATTCTCAGAGCGGCGACTTCACACAGGACGGCGGCGCAGAGGTTATGGAGTCCTACTGCAAGTCCTATGAAGGAAAATTCAACGTAGTTGTATGCCAGAACGATAATGAGGCATTCGGCGCTATGGATGCTATGAAGCAGGCAGGCATTTCCTACGGTGTTGAGGGCGACGTGATTCTGATTTCCTTTGACGCTTGTACCGCAGGCCTTGAGTTTGTAAAATCCGGCGATATCAACGCTGACTTCGAGTGCAACCCGCTGGCAGCTCCTTTTGTAGAAGAGGTTATCAAGACTCTTGCAAGCGGCGGAACACCGGAGAAAGAAGTATACATGGAAGAGCACTGGTTCGTAAATGAGGATATCCTTTCTACGATCGAAGTAAACGGTGAGACTCACAACTTAACTGTAGTAACAGATGACATTATTGCCGCACAGTACTAATATGTTTCCTGCCGATGGAAGTGATTCCAAAAGCGGAGCATAGTTAGCAGCTATAATCGGGGAGGTTGATGAAAGATAAGCCTCCCCCTTTCTCATAATACAGGAAACGCATGAGCTGTTTTCTGTATTATGAGATACCCTCCAAAGCAGGCAATGTCATTAAGTTAAGCTTCAACAAATGTTCGGCGTAGGGGAGGAGGGCCGCCCCGGCCAGGGGTGGCGGTTCTTGCCCGAAGCCTTCACAAGCTTTTAGGTGCTTAACTTAATGACATTGCGAAAGCAGGCGGGTGCTGTGATGGAAAGAGATTATGCACAAAAACATGTGCAAATTAAGGAAATACCTTACAGGTATCTCTTTATGCACAAAAAACATGTGCGAATTAAGGAAACACCTTACAGGTATCCCTTTATGCACAAAAAACATGTGCGAATTAAGGAAACACCTTACAGGTATCCCTTTATGCACAAAAATATGTGCGAATTAAGGAAAGGAAAGAAATTATGGACAATCAGGTAGTATTGACCATGCGTGGCATATCCATGACTTTCCCTGGAGTGAAAGCTCTTGACAATGTGGATTTTACTTTGCGAAAAGGTGAGATTCATGCGCTGATGGGGGAGAACGGCGCAGGTAAATCAACGCTTATTAAGTGTCTGACTGGTATCAATGCATTTGAGGCCGGTGAAATTCATGTGGAGGGCATTGAGGGCCCTGTTGTAAATCATTCCACGCTGGATGCTCAGAAAAAAGGTATTTCAACGGTGTATCAGGAGGTTAATCTCTGTCCGAACTTAAGCGTGGCCGAAAATCTGTTTATCGGCCGTGAGCCGAAGACAAAGCTTGGAACCATTGACTGGAAAACCATGGTAAAGAGGGCGGAAGCTATCATAGCGGACTTGGAAATGAATATTGATGTGACCCAGAACCTGGAGGAATATTCTCTGGCGCTCCAGCAGATGATTGCCATTGCCCGTGCGGTAGATATGGAGTGCAAGGTTCTGATTCTGGATGAGCCAACCTCATCTCTGGATGACAACGAGGTAGAGAAGCTGTTCCGCCTGATGAACCAGCTAAAGGAAAAGGGCGTTGGAATCGTCTTTGTAACTCATTTCCTGGAGCAGGTATATGCGGTCTGTGATCGGATTACGGTTCTTCGGAACGGCCAGCTGGTAGGGGAATATCCCATTGAGGATCTGCCCCGTGTGAAGTTGGTAGCAGCTATGATGGGTAAGGATTTTGACGATCTGGCATCCATTAAGTCGGACGAATCCCCCGTATTCAGCGATGAGGACATTCTCATTGACGCCCAGGGCTTAAGTCATAAGGGAACCATTAAGCCTTTCGATCTCAGGATTCATAAGGGCGAGGTTGTGGGCCTTACGGGGCTTTTGGGCTCCGGACGAAGCGAACTGGCCCGTGTAATCTACGGTGCCGACAAGAGTCAGACAGGGACCTTAAAGGTAAACGGAAAGGAAGTAAAGATTAATTCTCCCATTGATGCCATGAACCTTGGCATGGGACTTCTGCCGGATGACAGAAAGGCGGAGGGTATCATCGGAGACTTGTCCGTCCGTGAAAATATCATTCTGGCCTTGCAGGCAAAACGGGGCATGTTCCGTCTTCTGCCTATGAAAGAGCAGATTGAACTGGCGGATAAATACATAGATATGCTTCAGATTAAGACGGCAAGCCGTGAGACCCTGATTCGGCAGTTATCCGGCGGTAATCAGCAGAAAGTAATTCTGGGCCGCTGGCTTGCGACAGATCCGGATTTCCTGATTCTGGATGAGCCTACCCGCGGAATTGACATTGGTACCAAGACGGAGATTCAGAAATTGGTGCTGAAACTGGCCAAGGAGGGAAAGGGTATTATCTTCATTTCCTCCGAGATCGAGGAGATGCTCCGTACCTGTACGAAGATGGCAGTTTTGCGGGACGGCGCAAAGGTTGGAGAGATCACCGAGAGTCTGACTCAGGAGACTGTAATGAAAGCAATTGCAGGAGGTGGAACCAATGAATAAAGTGAAAAAGCTCACAGGGATGGCTTTATTTCTTCCCATCTTCTGTATGGTGCTGGTGATGGCGGTTAACATCATCTATGATGTTGCTTCCGGAAATTTTGCATTTAACTTTTTTACCATTTCCATTCGAAATGGCGTGCTTTACGGGCGTTTGATTGATATTTTAAACCGTGGCAGCGAGATTGCAATTCTTGCGGTAGGAATGACTTTGGTGGTATCCGCTTCGGCCGGAACGGATATTTCCGTGGGTTCCGTTATGTCTCTGGCGGCTTCTTTCTGCTGTATGCTGCTGGCAGGCTATGGGGTATCCTCTGCCAATGATCTGGCGGTTCCCCTTTTGGTGGGCGTGCTGGGCGGTGTTCTTATGGGCTGCCTCTGCGGCGCTTTTAACGGATTTCTGGTGGCTTACCTGAATGTTCAGCCTATGGTGGCTACACTGATTTTATTTTCTGCGGCAAGAGCTATCGGGCTTTTGCTCTGTAACAATCTGATTGTGTATGTGCGGAATGACTCCTTTAAGTTTTTTGGAGGATATACCGGGTTTATGCCGACCCCTATTATTATTGCTGCCATCTGTGTGGCTGTTATGATGGTGCTTCTTAAGAAAACGGCTTTGGGCCTTTACATTCAGAGTGTGGGTATCAATAAAAAGGCTTCCCGGATTGCGGGACTTAATTCCTCAAAGATTATATTTGTGTGTTATGTGGTGTGCGGCCTTGCAGCCGGTATTGCCGGTATTGTGGGTGCTTCCCGTATCAGTTCGGCGGATTCCAACAATATCGGTCTTAATTACGAGCTGGATGCGATTCTGGCTGTAGCCCTTGGGGGAAACAGCTTAGGCGGCGGTAAGTTTAACCTGGCAGGCTCCATTATCGGTGCCTATACCATTCAGGCGATTACCACAACTTTGTATGCATTGGGCGTATCTTCGGATGTGGCTCCCGTATACAAGGCAGTCATTGTACTGATTATTGTAACGATTCAGGCTCCGCCCTTTAAGGCATATATGAAGCGGATGTCTGCCAAAAGAGCACTGGCGAAAGGAGGCGCTGCGGCATGAAAGGGAAAAAGATAAACAGCAATACCCTGCTGCTTCTGATTACCATTGCACTGTTTGTAGTGATGTATGCGGTGGGATGCGTGATTTACTCATCCAAGGGATTTACGCACCTGCAGACCTTTTTGAATATTCTTATTAACAATGCGGGGCTTCTCTGTATTGCCTGCGGCATGACCTGTGTTATGCTGACAGGAGGCATTGACATTTCCGTAGGCTCTCTGGTTGCCATGGACTGTATGTTCCTGGCGGTGGGCATGGAGCAGTGGGGGCTGAACGCAGGGCTTTTGTGTGTGTTGGTTTTGCTGATTGGCCTGGTGTTTGGTCTTGTGCAGGGCTTCTGCGTGGGCTATCTGGAGATTCAGCCCTTTATTGTAACCATGGCGGGCATGTTCTTTGCCCGTGGCATGACGGCGGTGATTTGTACGGATCAGGTGTCCATCAGCCAGAATGCATTTTTTGTAGGGCTGGCAAATATGAAGTTTGAGATTCCCTTTGGGGCTTATACCAACAGTAAGGGCGTGCTTCAGGTTCCGTTTGTCCGGCTTCCGGTTATTATTGCCCTGGTGGTGCTGGTCCTGGTGTTCCTGATGCTTCGTTATACCAAGTTCGGGCGTAGCCTGTATGCGGTAGGCGGCAATGAGCAGTCGGCTACGATGATGGGTCTGAATGTGAAGCTGACGAAGCTTAAGGCTTACATGCTGTCTTCTTTCCTGTGTTCCGTAGGAGGCATCTGCTTTTGTATGAATACCATGTCGGGAAGTGTGCGGCAGGCTCTTGGGCTTGAGATGGATGCCATTGCTTCGGCGGTTATCGGCGGAACGCTTTTGACAGGCGGCGTGGGAAATGTGATTGGATCTTTCTTTGGGGTGCTGATTAACGGCACTATTTCCACACTGGTCAAGACCAACGGCAAGCTTTTAAGCTCCTGGTCTAATATCGCTGTGGCAGCGCTTCTGTGCTTCTTTATTGTACTGCAGAGCGTATTTGCCAAAATGAAAGATACGAAGAAATAATATAATGGAAGAAAGTCCATTACTGTATTGGCCTGTGTCTGTGCAGCACAGTGCATGACCCAAGAACGAACAGTAACGAAAGTCTCTCATCTGCAGACAGATATGCTGCGGATGAGAGATTGTTCGCACTATCACGGCAGCGATTTGTGAATGAGGCTGTGAAAGTACGAAATGGTTATCCGTAATAGAGGAAAAGTTTAATGAGGGCTGCCATGAGGATGAAGAGGGCATGGATCATAGGGTGTCTTTTGCTGGCTGTGATTGCCTGCCAGGGCTGTAAAAAGCAGCAGGAGGAGCCGGAAAGTACCCTGCTGTATGAGGATGAAATCGAAGACAGTGATAATTATATTGTAGTGGGCTTTGCCCAGGTGGGCTCGGAGTCTGATTGGCGGCTGGCCAATACCCAGTCTTTTCGTGATACGTTCCGGGAGGATAAGGGGTATTACCTGCTTTTTGAGGACGGACAGCAGAAGCAGGAGAACCAGATTAAGGCGATTCGGAATTTTATTCTCCAGGAGGTGGATTATATTATCCTGGACCCAATCGTGGAGACCGGCTGGGATGCGGTGCTGCAGGAAGCAAAGGTGGCCGGAATCCCGGTGATTCTCTCAGACCGCCTGGTGGAGGTGGAGGATAGCAGCCTCTATACCTGCTGGGTTGGAAGTGATTTTGAGGAGGAGGGCCGGATTGCCGGCCGCTGGCTTAAGGCTTATCTGGAGGAAGAGGGCCGGGCAGATGAGGAGATTCGGATTGTGACTCTCCAGGGAACATTGGATTCTTCCGCACAGATTGGCCGGACGGTGGGATTTGATAAGATTCTCAGGCAGCAGGAGAACTGGACTATGCTGGATCGGGGCTCCGGGGATTTTACCCTTACCAAGGGCCGGGAAGTGATGGAGAGCTTTCTGGATCTGTATGATGATATTGACGTAGTGGTCTGCGAAAATGACAATATGGCATTTGGCGCCATCGAAGCTATCCGAGCGGCAGGGAAGACCTGCGGCCCCTCTGGGGAGATCATTATGATATCTATTGACGGAACCAGGGCAGCGCTGGATGCCATGGCGGAGGGGGAGATCCATATGGTGATGGAGTGCAATCCTCTTTTGGGGCCTATGGTGGAGGAGATTATTCAGAGGCTGGAGCGGGGAGAGGAAGTGGAACGGGTTCAGTATGTGGAGGAGCAGTATTTTGATGCTTCAATGGATTTGGAGAGGATTATGGAGAGTCGGACATATTAAAGACATCTGCATGAACAGATGTTTCGCGAACTGCCTATAGGCGGTTAATCCGACAAATATATGCCTTACCGGACGAAGTCCGCCAGTCCCGAAGGGACATGCATTGATGGGGTACCCGTAGGGTATAGCAAAATGGCCGCTTGGTTTGTGAGACTGGGGCGGCTGTTTTTTTCTGTCTTTACCCTCTTAAAATGTAATAAAATTTTAGAACATACCTTGACATTTCAAAAGCCTGTGCTATAATGAAATCAATATATGAACAATTATTCATATGAACGAATATTATATTTTGGAGGATAATAACCATGAAGAAGACTTATAAAATTGATGTGGATTGTGCAAACTGTGCCAATAAGATGGAGGAAGCCGCCAGGAAGACGGCAGGTGTGAAGGATGCCGCCGTAAGCTTTATGACTTTGAAGATGGTTGTGGAATTTGAGGAAGGTGCGGAGCCGAAGTCCGTGATGCAGGAAGTGCTTAAGAACTGCAAGAAGGTGGAGGACGACTGCGAGATCTTTTTATAGTAAAGCTAAAGCGACATTACTCTTTAGTGCTATCACGCAGTGATTTAAATAGTAAAGACGCAAAGGCGCACAAGAGGAACTTTCATGAGCGCCCTTTCGAATGAAAGTTACGCTTATTACAGGTGTGTCGAAGCGACTTTACTCTTTAGTGCTATCACGCAGTGATTTAAATAGGAGGCAGCAAGATGAATAAGAAACAGAAAAAGATGCTGGCTCGAATTATTGCAGCGTTCCTGCTTTTGGTTGTTTTAAGCCTGCTTCCGGTGACAGGATATCTGCAGTTTGGGCTTTATATGGTTCCTTATCTTGTGATTGGCTATGATATTTTGAAGAAAGCCTTTAAGGGGATTCGGAACCGGCAGGTGTTTGATGAGAATTTTCTTATGGCAGTGGCTACGGTAGGCGCCATTGCGTTGGGAGATTATCAGGAGGGAACGGCGGTTATGCTGTTCTATCAAATAGGGGAGCTGTTTCAGAGCTATGCCGTGGGCAAAAGCAGGCGAAATATCAGCGAACTGATGGATATCCGGCCGGATTATGCCAATGTAGAGAAGGACGGCACTTTAGAGCAGGTGGATCCGGATGAGGTGGAGGTCGGAACCCTGATTGTGGTACAGCCGGGAGAGAAGATTCCGATTGACGGCGTGATTGTGGAGGGAGCTTCTACCCTGAATACCAGCGCACTTACCGGGGAAAGCCTTCCGAGGAAAGTTACGGAAGGGGAAGCGGTTATCAGCGGCTGCATCAATATGAACGGGCTTTTGAAGATTCAAACCACAAAGGAATTCGGAGAATCTACGGTGTCGAAGATTCTGGATCTGGTGGAGAATTCCAGTGCCAAGAAGTCCAGATCCGAGAACTTTATTTCAAAATTTGCAAGATATTATACGCCGGCTGTGTGCTATGGAGCGTTGTTATTGGCCATATGTCCGCCCCTTATAAGGCTGCTTGCTTTTAGTAGTGCTCCTGAGTGGGGAACTTGGATTTACAGAGCTCTTACGTTCCTGGTTATCAGCTGTCCCTGTGCCCTTGTAATCAGCATTCCCCTAAGCTTTTTTGCAGGTATCGGGGGAGCCAGCAAGGCAGGCGTTTTGGTAAAGGGATCTAATTATCTGGAGGCATTGGCGCAGACAGGATGGGTAGTCTTTGATAAGACTGGAACTATGACGCAGGGCGTGTTTGAGGTGAAAGGTGTTCACCACAATACCATTGAGACAGAACGGCTGCTGGAGTATGCGGCTCTTGCGGAGTGTGCATCCTCTCATCCCATCAGTAAAAGCCTGCAAAAGGCATATGGAAAGCCTCTGGATCGAAGCCGGGTAACAGAGATTGAAGAGATTGGCGGAAATGGCGTGACGGCCAGGGTGGATGATGTGGCTGTGGCAGCAGGCAGTGATCGGCTGATGGAGCGGCTTGGAATTGATTTTGTTCCCTGCCATCATCCGGGAACGGTGGTTCATGTGGCTTTGGATGGGACCTATGCAGGGCACATTTTGATTTCCGATATGCTGAAGCCGGGAGCGAAGGAGGCTGTAAGACAGCTTTCTAAGGCCGGAGTTAAGAATACGGTGATGCTGACCGGAGATCGGAAGGAGGCTGCAAGGCAGGCTGCAGGGGAGCTTGGTATTCATGAGGTGCACAGTGAGCTGCTTCCGGCAGATAAGGTAGCCAAGGTTGAGGAGCTTCTTGAACGGAAGGGTCCCAAGGAGAAGCTGGTTTTTGTAGGAGACGGGATTAACGATGCACCAGTGCTGTCCCGGGCGGATATCGGAATTGCCATGGGAGCTTTGGGCTCTGATGCAGCCATTGAAGCGGCGGACATTGTGCTGATGGATGACGATCCCCTTAAGATTGCCACAGCTATCCGCATTGCCAGAAAGTGTATTCGGATTGTCTATGAGAACATTTATTTTGCCATTGGGATCAAGGTGATTTGTCTGGTACTTGGGGCCGTCGGCATTGCCAATATGTGGGTGGCTATTTTTGCAGATGTGGGCGTGATGGTGATTGCGGTGCTCAATGCTATTCGGGCCTTGTTTGTGAAAAAGGTTAATTAGTTTTTGCTGGAGCTGTCTTATTTTATGGCAGCTCTATTATGCTGATTAGCGGCAGTTGGCTAATCCGGTGAGTGGTACCGTAGGGTATGCCCTACGGGTACCCCATTAGTACATGTCCTTTCGGGACTGGCAGACTTTGTCTGATAAGGTATAGATGAATGGAAAGCGTATTTGAGAAAGGAAGTGTGAGAGATGGCAGAAAAAATAGAGGGCTGCTGTGATACCTTTGAGGTTCATGAGAATTTAGTGAAAATTGTTCAGGAAAAGATGCCGGAGGAGACGGAAGCTTATGATTTGGCGGAGCTGTTCAAGGTTTTTGGAGATTCCACCCGAATCCGAATCCTGTTTGTGCTTTTTGAGGCGGAGGTCTGCGTCTGTGATTTGGCGGAAGCTCTTCAAATGACCCAGTCTGCCATTTCCCATCAGCTTCGTATTCTAAAGCAGAATAAGCTGGTAAAAAGCAGGCGGGAAGGGAAGTCTATCTTTTATTCTCTGGCGGATAATCATGTGCGCACGATTATTGATCAGGGGCGGGAGCATATTGAGGAGGATTAACCGCTGCTCTTATCTTGGCGGCACATTTTTAACCGGTTTGCTTTAATGTTATTTTCAAGCTTTGCAGAGACATTGCATTTTCTAAAGTCCTGTGCTATGATAAAGCGATATAAGGCAGTTTAATAAATGCTATGGCTGCCGTGTAAGGAAGGCGGAAGATGACAATGATTGAGATACTGGAACTGATTCTTCATTATCTGGTGGAGGCTACGATTCCTGTATTTGAGCTGATTGGTGTGGGAATCATCATAGCTTCCGGTATTCGGGGCTTTTACAGCTATGTTTGCAGAAAGCCGGATACGAAGCTGACGCTGGCAAAGGGTTTGGCCATGGGGTTGGAGTTTAAGCTGGGAAGCGAGATCTTGCGTACCGTAGTAGTCCGGGAGTGGACGGAGATTGCCACCGTAGCCGGGATTATTGCCCTTCGAGCGGCTTTGACCTTCCTGATCCACTGGGAGATTAAGGAAGAGGAAAAGGGCATCGATGCAGATTGAACAGGATATTGTAAAATAAGAGAGGGCTGTTGCAAAGGATTTTGTGACAGCCTCTTTCCAGGTTTTGTTAGGGAACAAAGGAGTGGAGAAATGAATCAAATTAGACTGATTGCCTTCGATCTGGATGGCACATTGCTAAAAGACAATAAGGAGCTGACACCACGGACGCTGGATGCTTTAAAAAAAGCATCAAAGGCCGGGATTTATCTGGTTCCAACCACAGGGCGCCTGTATGACGGTGTGCCGGAGGAGATACGCACGCTTCCCTTTATCCGCTATGTGATCGGGGCAAACGGAGCGCAGGTTTATGATGCCTGGGAGAAAAAGACCATCCGGCGGGCGGAAATGAACCGGGACGAGATCCTTCAGTTTTTTCATGCTGCCGAGCATGCATCCGCTATTGTCGGCTGCTATAAGGGCGGAAAAGCGTATATGGGAAGGGAAGATATGGAGAAGATGGAAGCGTATTCTCCCGGACAGGTGCTTTTTCGCATGATGCGCAGGATTTATCTTCCGGTTGAGGATCTAAAGACGTATCTTCTTGAATCGGGGGAGACCGTGCAGAAGCTGATGCTCTTTTTTGCGGATCTTGAGGAACGCAGGCAGGTTTTGGAGGAGATGAAGGCATCACTTTTGGAGCTGTCCTTATCCAGCTCCGCAATCAATAATATTGAGGTGAATGCAAAGGAGGCCAATAAGGGAGCTGCCTTAAGATTCCTTAGGGAGTACCTGAATATAGAGCGGGAGGCGACTGCGGCCTTTGGGGACGGAAGCAACGATATTACTATGCTTTTGGAGGCAGGAACCGGTTTTGCCATGGAAAATGCCTGTTTGGAGGCGAAGGAGGCTGCAGATCGGATTGCCTTAAGCAATGAGCAGGAGGGCGTGGCCCATATGATAAATGAAATATTAAGGGGCCGCTGAGAACTCTGAGAACGGAAATTTTTCTTGCATTTTGTATATTTCCATGGTATAATAGCTTGCGTTGTGATAAAAAGAGATGTTCCTCTGCTGTACGCCTAAGGGCCGAAGCACGCTGTCCTGTGAAGACTATGGAGTGAGATGCTTTACAGGCACAGAGGGAGCGAAGCCAGACATGGCTGGAAGTAGATACGCGCCGGCCTCCGGTGCGGCTTTGAGGGCTTCGGAATTACGGTAAGAACATCCGAGATAAGAAGGAGGAAGCAACGAATGAACGATATTATTAAGAGCATTGAGGATGCTCAGCTTAAGGCAGAAGTATCTGAGTTTCGCGTAGGCGATACGGTTAAGGTGTACGGTAAGATCAAAGAGGGTAATCGTGAGAGAATTCAGGTTTTTGAAGGCGTTGTCCTTAAAAAGCAGGGCGGCGGAGCCAGAGAAACCTTTACCGTAAGAAAGAATTCCAATGGTGTGGGCGTTGAGAAGACATGGCCCTTGCACTCCCCCAATGTAGAGAGGGTGGAAGTGGTACGCCGCGGAAAAGTAAGACGTGCGAAGCTGACCTATTTAAGAGGACGTGTTGGTAAGCGTGCGAAGGTAAAAGAATTAGTAAAGTAATGGATTGATGAAAGCTGGGGGGCAGTCGCAAAATAAGGCATTCGGATTTTGCGTCAGTCCCTTTTTCATTCTTTAAGGCAGTGAGCCGGATACAGAGTTTTGTATATTCGACGGATGTTTTAAGGTGCAGAACCTTGGATAGCTGCGGTCAACAGGCTTCCTGGGGATTTGATTATATAAGGAGAGACCAATGGCAGGTTTGACCTTTCGGCAACGGAAAAAGCGGATAAACGTGGCGATACTTCGGGAGGCCATTATTTGGATAGGCGAGGCGGTACTGGCCTTTGGCTTTGCCTGCGTGCTGGTCTATTTCTTTGGTGCGTCCCTGAGCAATGTGGGACAGTCTATGGAGCCAGCTATTTACAGCGGAGATCAGGTGCTGGTTAATCGGATGATTTATCGGATTAAAGCTCCTGATTATGGAGATTTGGTCGTATTTAAGCCAAATGGAAATGAGAATGCCCACTACCATATAAAGCGTGTGGTGGGATTGCCGGGAGATACAGTGACGATTGAGAGCGGCCGGGTATTTATTGACGGGGAGCTTTTGAATGAGGAGATTCTCACGGAAAGTATGCAGGATGCAGGCGTGGCAGAGAGCCCGGTGAAGCTGGGCGAGGACGAATATTTTGTTCTGGGAGATAACCGGAATAACAGCGAGGACAGCAGAAGCGCAGATATCGGCAATGTGCGGCGGGAGGATATCATGGGAATGGCATGGTTCAATATCACGCCGGGAGAACGCTTCGGATGGCTTCCGTGAGGTTCTGCAAAACTGGAATGAAACAGCGTGTATGGATAAGGTTCTGCGGAACTGGAATAGGAGATAGCTATGAATATTCAGTGGTATCCGGGGCATATGACCAAGGCAAAGCGGATGATGCAGGAAAATATCAAGCTGGTGGATCTGATTTTAGAGCTTGTAGATGCAAGAATTCCCTTTAGCAGTCGAAATCCGGATATTGATGAACTGGGCAGACAAAAGGCTCGTATCATTTTATTAAATAAATGCGATTTGGCAGATGAAGATAAGACAGCTCTCTGGAGTGCCTATTTTAAAAAACAGGGTTTTCAGGCGGTCCAGGTAAATTCCAGAAGCGGCCTAGGACTGAAAGCGATCCACGGTGCAGTTCAGGAGGCGTGTAAGGAAAAGATTGAAAGAGACAGAAGGCGCGGCATTTTAAACCGTCCCATCCGGGCTATGGTGGCAGGTATTCCCAATGTGGGAAAGTCTACCTTTATCAACAGCTTTGCAGGAAGGGCCTGTGCCAAGACGGGCAACAAGCCGGGCGTGACCAGAGGGGCCCAGTGGGTGCGGCTGAATAAGCAGGTGGAGCTTCTGGATACGCCGGGGCTTTTGTGGCCCAGATTTGAGGATCCGAAGGCAGGGCTTCGCCTTGCCATGATTGGATCCGTAAAGGATGAGGTACTGAATACAGAGGAATTGTCTCTGGGACTGTTGGAGTTTCTGAGAACGGATTATCCGGGGGTTCTGGCAGGGCGGTATGGAATTCGGGAGACAGAGGATACATTTTCCATGCTGTCTCAGATAGCAGAGAACAGGGGATGTCTTCTAAAGGGCGGCGAGCTGAATCTGGGAAAAGCTGTGGGGATCCTGTTGGAGGAGTTCCGCAGCGGAAAGCTGGGAAGATTTACCCTTGAAGTTCCAAAGGAAGAGAATTAAAATAATTCTAAAGCTGATTGTGAGGATTGGATATGGGGAGAAAAGGGAAAGAAGTGGAAGATGATTTCATAGGCGAAGGGGATGAGGAACGGGAAAAGGGGCCCCTTCGAGAGCTTTTGGGAATGATTCTTTACATAGGAATAGTACTTGTTATTACGTTTCTGATCATTACTTTTGTGGGCCAGAGAACTCATGTGAGCGGTGATTCTATGAAGAATACCCTGAATCACGGGGATCAGTTGATTGTGGATAAGATTACTTACCGTTTCCGGGATCCGGTGCGCTTTGACATTATTGTATTTCCTTATAAATATGAAGAGAACACCTATTATATTAAGCGGATTATTGGCCTGCCCGGAGAGACGGTTCAGATTGCGGACGGGGAGATCTATATCAACGGCGAGGTGCTCAAGGAATCTTACGGCCGCGAGGTGATCCAGGATCCGGGAATGGCGGCAGAACCGATAGAGCTTGGCGAGGATGAATACTTTGTCCTTGGAGATAATCGGAATGCCAGCTCCGACAGCCGGGAACCCAGTGTGGGTGTCATCTGCGGAGAAGACATTGTCGGGCGCGCATGGATTCGGATTTGGCCTTTGAACAAGGCAGGAATCTTAAAGCATCAGTAACTGTTCAGTACCTTCACAGTTACGATGCAAAATCCATTTAAAATCGCCTGTGGCGATAGGATTTTGCACTCCTGAATCATATTCTTACAGTCTCAGCAGCAAGTGACCTCGCTTTGCTGGGTCAGACCCTGCTTCAACCTGTAGTGAATAGTTACAAGCATTAATGGATTGGCGGAGAAAAACATATGACAAAGGCAGAGATTTTGCGTGAGCAGAAACGGCAGGAAAAATTAAAGGCGGAGCGGGAACGCTTGGAGGCCATGAGGGAGTATGAGCGCCAATATGGGGATCGGGGCATGCTCTGCGGCATTGATGAGGCGGGAAGAGGCCCGCTGGCCGGCCCTGTTGTGGCCGGAGCCGTGATTCTGCCAAAGGATTGTGAGATTCTCTATCTGAATGATTCCAAGAAGCTTTCCGAGAAAAGACGGGAGCTTCTCTATGATGAGATTATGGAAAAGGCAGTTGCCGTAGGGCTCGGAGTGGTAGGGCAAGATCAGATCGATGCAATCAATATTCTTCAGGCGACTTATGAGGCTATGCGGAAGGCCATTGCCAATCTGAAGGTATGTCCGGATCTGCTTTTGAACGATGCAGTAACCATTCCCCGGGTAGAGATTCCCCAGGTGCCGATTGTAAAAGGAGACGCCAAGAGCGTGTCCATTGCGGCGGCCAGTGTTATTGCCAAGGTGACCAGGGATCGGATGATGGCGGAGTATGAAAATCTGTATCCGGGATATGGATTTGCCTCAAACAAAGGGTATGGGTCGGCAAAACACATTGCGGCTCTGAAGGAGCTGGGCCCATGCAAAATCCATCGCAGGACCTTTATTAAAAATTATGTATCAGAGAAGGATTTGTAAAAAAACAGGGTAATTGCCATTGGGCATTAGAATGTTCCCTTTGGGATAAAAGAGTGAGCAGGAGAAAGGAACCGGAATGGAAAACCGCCGAAAAATCGGAGCCATACATGAGGAGAAAGCGGCAGAATATCTGCGCAGCCTGGGATACCGAATTCTGGAACGAAATTTTCGCTGTAAGCTGGGTGAGATAGATCTGATTGCAGAGGAAGCCGGAGCTTTGGTTTTTCTGGAGGTCAAATATAGAAAAAGCAGTCAGTACGGTATTCCGGCTGAGGCAGTGACGCCTGCAAAGCAGAGAAAGATCTGCCAAGTAGCAGATTTCTATCGGATGTCCCGGCATGTTTTAGAGAGCCAAAGCTGTCGGTTTGATGTGGTATCCGTTTTGGGGGAGCAGATACAGGTGTACAGGGATGCATTTCCTTACAGGTAATAGAATCGGGGGAAATGTATAAATGGTACTTTATATGGAACATGAAAAGCAGAATAGGAGAATCCAATGAATTTTGTGAGAAAAAAGGGAATGGCGGCAATGGAAGCAGTGGAACGTGAAGGCGTTCCTTTTCTTGTATTTCCAAGATTAAGCGAAATAGAAACAGTGATGCATGGATTTTCTACCCGTTTTGGCGGTGTGAGCCGGGGGATGTTTTCTTCCATGAATCTGAGCTTTGCCAGAGGAGATGAAGAGGCAGGGGTACGGGAGAATTTTGTCCGTCTGGGAAGGGCTATGGGTTTTTCATGTGAGGATTTGGTGTTTTCAGATCAGACCCATACTGCCAATATCCGGGTGGTAACAGAGGCAGATCGGGGAAAAGGATTCACCAAACAGAAAGATTACACGGATGTGGACGGATTGGTGACCAATGTTCCGGGGTTGGTGCTGGCAACCTTTTATGCAGACTGCGTTCCGTTATTTTTGCTAGATCCCATCCATAGAGCCATCGGCTTGTCCCATTCCGGATGGAAGGGGACAGTGGGGAAGATTGGGAAACGTACCGTGGAGGTAATGGGACGGCAGTATGGAACCAGGCCGGAGGATCTGACAGTGGCCATCGGCCCGTCCATCTGTCAGGATTGCTATGAGGTCAGTGAGGATGTCATAGAGCAGTTTCGGACAGCTTTTAACGAGGAATCCTGGAAGGAGATTTTTTATAAAAAGCCGGACGGGAAATACCAGTTGAATCTCTGGCGTGCCAATGAATTCATTTTCCAGGAAGCCGGACTGAACCCTGAACAGATCGTGACAACGGATCTCTGCACCTGCTGTAATTCGGAGCTTTTGTTCAGTCATCGTGCTTCGAAGGGGAAGCGCGGCAATCTGGGGGCGTTTTTGATGCTGAAAGGGTAAAGCGGTACTTTTTATCTGAATAAGCCATTCGCTATTTTCATATCTACTGTGGGAGAAACATGGAACACAGATATGAAAGTTGTGAATGGCTTATTTGATAATGTTTTTCTGATTCTTACTTAGCCATGCGGCAATGAGACGCATGCAGGCTTTAGAATAAATATAGGGCTGTTTTCAGAGGTCTAGATAACGCCCTTCATCACCAGCACCGAAACCGCACAGGTAACAAAGAGAAACAGGGAGAAAACAATCACACCCTTGGAATCTCCCGGCTGCTCCGAGGTAGAGGGCAGGGCCAGCTTCGCTTTCCGAAGAGCCGTCACCACAGGCTTATAAAAGAGAAGTGTAATGGCCATATTCAGTCCGCCCTTTAACAGATTGAAAGGCAGGAATGCGGGAAGCAGCATCTCGGCCACAGCCTCCCTCGGATATCCCATATAAATGGGCACAAGGAAGTAATTCCACAGCAGCATTACCACAACCATCACGCCGCAGCCGGCAAACAGACCAAGCATGGCGCCGGATTTTGTATGCTTTTTCTTGTAGATAAAGGCGGCTGTGCAGGCAAAGCTGCAGCTTGACAGCACATTCATTACAAAACCAATGGGGCCGGTGTCACTGGCTGAAAGCATCTCGATAAAGGAAACCACCACAGAGATGATAAGAGAGGCAAATGGCCCTAAAAGAAAGCCGCCGATGGCAATCATCACATCCTTGGGATCGTACTTAAGGAACAGGACCACCGGTATGCGGCCTATCACCATCAGGGCATAGGCAATGGCGCAGAACATGCCGATTAAAGCGATTCTTTGAGTTTTCTGGTTCATAGTTATAATCCTCCATTCTACTGTAATACAAAAGACACCTAAAAAACGTTCGTCTTCCAGGTGTCATTCTCATCAGAACAAAGAACTATATGACAAAAACTATGCCAAAACAATTCTGACTTCTATTACACATCTTCTCTCATCCAGACTATACTGTCGGTTTTGGAATCTCACCAAATCCTGATTTGAACCTGAAGCTTGTTTGGAAAATGCAATCTCATTCCAGGCTTTTCCTGTCAAATCCTGCGCATACACGCTCGCGGACTATACCGCCGATCGGGAATTTCACCCTGCCCCGAAGACTTTCCGTATTCAAATGTCAAACTCATTATAACAATGTGTTTGACGGCTGTCAATCCGTAAATTTAAGGAATCTCTATTACCTTAATGCTTCGTTACCGTTCACCAACAATGTCATGATGTTAAGCTTCAAATCCTTTCAAGGAATGATGAGGTTTACTGAAAAAACTTCTCACGAATCTTGGCCACCGGCATGTCCCGGCCGGTCCAGCGCTGAAACGCCATGGCGCCCTGATAGAGCAGCATATAAAGGCCGTTAAAAGTCATGCAGCCCCGCTCCCTGGCCATATGTAGCAGCTTCGTTTCTCTCGGATTGTAAATGACATCCCCCACAGCCAAATCGGGATGAAGCATGGAGGAATCCGGGATCAGACAGGCGTCCGTGTCCGGCGCCATGCCCACGGAAGAAGCGTTGATTAAGCAATAGCTCTGCTCCAGACTTTTGGAAAGCTGTGCATGGTCTTTTAAATCATACACATTCAAAAGACAGGCAGTCTTGCTGCGGACCAGCTCTGCTTCCTGTTCAATGAGCTTTGTGGAAGTGCTCTCCGGCCGGGAAAAAATATCAATGGAATACACCCCGTCCAGAGCAGCCTGGGCAATGATGGCGGCGGCAGCCCCTCCGGAGCCGAGAATGGCAAGGCGCTTTCCGGCCGGGCGAAGTCCGGCGTCGGACATGGACTGCATAAAGCCGTAGCCGTCGGTGTTGTCTCCATAGAGAACACCGTCACGATTTACCACCGTGTTCACGGAGCCGGTGAGAAGAGCCGTGTCAGAAAGAATATCCACCCGCTGATGCATCAGCCGCTTCAGGGGCATGGTACAGTTCCAGCCGGCAGCGCCCATGGCTGTAAGGCCGTCAATAACCTTTAAAAAAGTATCCTCTGTCACGTCAAAGGCCAGGTAAGCATAGTCAAGTCCAAGAAGCCGAAAGGCTTCATTGTGCATGGCCGGGGAAATGCTGTGCTCCACAGGGCTTCCAAGCAGTCCGGTCAGTTTGGTTTTTCCGGTAATCATATCTCTCATGGAAAATACCTCCAAAGGGAAAGTCTTTTGGTCTATGCTATAGAAATTTTCACAAAAAGTCAAGGAGAACAGAAAAAACAATCGTTTTAAATATAGTGCAAAGCCAGGAATGAAAACCTGTGGTTTGGCATTTTTGGAATAACGGCATATGGCAGACATGGATGTGGAAAGTAAAGTTAAATAAAAATAAAAAAAGAAACAACAAGAAAATTTTTGGACTGGAAAGAGCAGGCGATATATGGTATATTTATATAAGCTTTGCGAATCAATTTGACAGGAAGGTGATCAATTGGAAAACTATACGAAGTATAAGTTGAAAAGTAATGAAGAGCTGTCGTCATTACTGGACGGAAAAGATCAGCTGTTCCTTATTGCATGTAACAAGTGCTTCAAGGAATTTGAGACCGTGGACGAGCCGGATTGTGAGGAGTTTGAGAAGCTGGCTCGGGAGCAGGGAAAAACGGTCACAGGCAGCGTAAAGGTTGACTTTTTGTGCAACAAGGTACAGACAGAACGGAAGCTTAAGGGCCTGATTCCGGAGGGAACCGAGAACGTGATTGTTATTTCCTGCGGACTGGGCGTTCAGACCCTTGCCGGGATGGCGGACAAGCCCGTCTACGCAGCGGCCAATTCTTTGAATTACCGAGGACATCACGGCATGGCCCTGACGAAGAAAGCCTGCGGTGCATGTGCACAGTGCTACTTGAATGTCACTGGCGGTATCTGTCCCGTAGTTGACTGTTCCAAGAGCCTGTTAAACGGACAGTGCGGAGGTGCGAAGAACGGCAAGTGCGAAGTGGATGAAAACAAGGACTGTGCATGGGAGAAGATCTACGAGCGTCTTGAGAAACAGGGACGGCTTGCCGAGTTTTTGGCACAGCCTGTACAGATGCGTGATTTCTCCAGGATCAATCACAAAGCCATTCAGGATTATGTAACGTCCATCCGGGAGAACCGGCTTGCCGGCTATTACGGCGGCGTACATCCCCTGGAGCACAAGGAATATACGGAGCATCTTGCTCTTAAGAGATTTCCGGAGCCGGAGGTTGTAGTGATTCCTCTGTCCATGCACGCAGGTGCACCGGCCAACCCAATCGTGGAGGTGGGCGATACCGTTAAGGTGGGACAGAAGATCGGGGAATCGGCCGGATTTATCAGCAGCCCGGTTCATTCCAGTGTCAGCGGAACCGTAACGGCCATTGAGGTACATAAGCATGCCACAAGGGGCGAATGTCTGTCCGTTGTGATCCGTTCCGACGGGAAAAATACATTGGATGAGTCCGTGAATCCCCATAAGGACCTGGACAGCCTGACGCCGGAGGAGATCGTGGAGATTGTCAGGGAAGCGGGAATCGTAGGCATGGGAGGTGCCGGCTTCCCCACATCCGTAAAGTTAAAGCCGCCCAAGCCCATTGACACCGTTCTCTTAAACGGCTGCGAATGTGAGCCGTATCTGACTGCAGACCACAGGGTGCTTTTAGAATTTGCGGACGACGTGATTTACGGCCTTAAGGCCATTGTCAAGACCGTAGGTGCAGAAAAAGGCATTATCGTTATAGAGGACAATAAGCCCGATGCCATTGAACTTTTGGAAGCCAGGACAGCGGATATTCCGGAGCTTGAGGTGGTTACGGCTAAGACAAAATACCCTCAGGGTGCTGAGAAGATGCTTATTAAGCGGGTGATGAAGCGGCAGGTTCCAAGCGGCGGACTTCCGGCGGACGTGGGCTGTGTGGTAAGCAATATCAGCACCACAAAGGCAATCTCCGATGCGATTCAGAAAGGTATGCCCCTCATAGAGCGTGTGGTGTCGGTTACCGGCGAGCATGTGAAGAATCCGGGCAACTACATTGTGAAGATTGGTACGAATACAAAGGATCTCATTGACTACTGCGGCGGCATTACGGGAGAGGATGTTACCGTTAAGGCGGGCGGTCCCATGATGGGCTTTGTCCTGGCCGACACGAATGTGCCGATTATGAAAGGCTCCAACGGAATCATTGCCGTGGACACTGACCATACGGCCGAGCAGCCCTGTATCAAATGCGGACGCTGTGTGGATGTCTGTCCCATGGAGCTGTCTCCGCTGTACTATGCAAAATACGCAGATGAGGAGAACTGGCAGGGCATGAAAGAGATGAACGTGATGGATTGTCTCGAATGCAGATGCTGCGAGTACATCTGTTCCTCCAAGATCCCCCTTGTCACCAAGATCAAGGCGGGCAAAAATGCAGTAAGGGGGATGAAGTGATATGTTGATTACTCAGTTAAAAGACAAAGAAGCAATTCTGTCACTGGCGGATGGTAAAAAGGTATTTATCATCAACTGTCATGGATGCAGGGAGGTTCATTTCCCGCTAGAAGAAGCGGAGGCACTTCAGAAAGAAATGGAGTCCGCCGGAAATGTAACCGGGATCATCACAACGGACTACGTTTGCAACCCGGAAAATATGAAGCTGCGTCTTGAGAAGCACAGGGCTGAGATAGAAGCTGCGGATGCGGTGCTGGTATTTTCCTGCGGCGTGGGCGTGCAGACCATCTCCGAGTATCTGGAAGAAAAACCGGTCTATGCGGCCTGCGATACTTATCCTCAGCCGGGCTTTCAGGGCGTGACGCCCCTGGAATATGATTGTGATCAGTGTGGGGAGTGCTATCTGAATATTACCGGCGGAATCTGTCCCATTACGGCCTGTTCCAAGAGCCTTGTGAACGGACAGTGCGGCGGTTCCAAGAATGGAAAATGCGAGGTGGACAGCGAGATGGAATGCGGCTGGGAGCGTATTTACCGCCGTCTGGCACAGCTTGGCCGTCTTGACCTGTTAAAATGTCCCACACAGGTGCGTAATTTCGCAACGGATAAAGAATCAGCTGAATAAGGAGGGGAAATTATGAAAATTACGGAAGCATTTGAGCGTGGTGAATTTGTAGTTACGGCGGAGGTAGGACCGCCAAAAGGATTTCATATTGAGCATATGCTGGAAGAGGCGAAAACATACTTAAGCGATATTACGGCGGTGAATGTAACGGATAATCAGTCTTCTGTTATGCGTCTTGGCTCTCTGGCAACCTGTAAGGCTTTAAAGGATGAGGGGCTGACCCCCATTTTCCAGATGACCTGCCGTGACAGGAACCGGATTGCACTGGAGTCGGATCTCTTAAGTGCCGCCCTGTTCGGAATCGAAAATCTGCTGTTGCTGACGGGGGATCACACAAAGCTTGGAGATCATCCCCAGGCGAAGCCGGTGTTTGACCTGGATTCCGTGTCCCTCATTCATGCGGTAAAGCAGCTGGAGTCGGGCGTTGATCTGGGCGGAAATGAACTGGTTGGGGAGCCGCCGAAGTTTGCAAAAGGGGCCGTTGTGTCGCCCTGCAGCGATTCCGTGGACGTTCAGCTTGCGAAAATGGAGCGAAAGGTTGCCGCAGGTGCCGAGTATTTCCAGACCCAGGCGGTTTATGAGCCGGAGAAATTCATTCAGTTTATGGAGAAAGCGAAGCAGTTTGGGAAGCCGGTTCAGCTTGGAATCGTAATCCCGAAGTCCGTGGGCATGTGCAGATACATGAATGCGAACGTTGCCGGTATTCATGTTCCGGAGGAAATGATCGAGGAACTGAAAGCGGATAAGGAAAAGACAAAGGCAGGCGTTACCGGCGTGGAGATTGCGGCCCGTGTGATTAAGGAGTGCCGTCCTTACTGCCAGGGCGTACATATTATGGCTATGGGTTGGGAGTCCAAGGTGCCGGATCTTCTTGCGAAAGCCGGGATCTAAAATTGTTGTTATAAAAAATGAATCAATAGGTTTAGACAGGAGCAAATTAGTAGTCCGTATCGAAAATTCTCGTGCAGATTTCCGATATGGACTACTGGCTTTTTGTGGACAAATATCGCATTTGTATAGTTGGTTTGGTCCTGTCTTTTATCGTGGAAAACCAAAGGAAAGAAAGATATTGTATCTATCAGACAGGGAAATCCTTTATAATAAAGACAGATTTACTGCTGTCCTCTATTTCACACTCCCTGTATCTCTTTCAATTGCTCCATAAACTTGTCGGAAGCCTTGGAAAACACCTGATACTTTTTCCATATGATGCTCATGCCGTCCTCTCTGCGGGGTTCCAGGGGACGAAAACAAAGCTTGCTGCTGCCGGAGGTATTGATGATTTTGTCAAATCCGATTGCATATCCCAGGCTCTCTTCCACCATTAAGGAGGCGTTGAAAAGCAGGTTGTAGGTTGCCACAACTTCCAATTCCGATGGTTCACGCCCAATCCAGGACGTCAGTGTATCGGATGTATTTTCCTGTCTTGACAGGATGAGGGGCTTGTCCCATAAATCCTCCGGGGAGATGGCTGTTTTTTCAGCGAGAGGGGAGTCTTTTCGCATCAGCACGCCCCAGACGTCGGTAAGCGGAAGTTTCATGGAATGATATTTTGTCTGATCCACGTCTCCGAATACAAGGCCGAAATCAATCAGCCCCTTTTCTAACTGTTCCATTACAAATGCGGCATTTCCGCTTGCGATATGGTAATGGATTCCCGGATAGGTCCGGTAGAGCTTCCTTGCAGTCTTTGCAATCAGACGGACCGCATCGGTTTCGCCTGTCCCAATATAAACGTCCCCCACAACAACCTCGTCGGAAAGTGAGATTTCACGCTCTGTTTTGTGTACCAGGTTTAAGATTTCCTCTGCCCGCTTACGCAGGATCATGCCCTCTTCCGTCAATGTGACCTTTCGGGAGCCTTTGGTGCCTCGAATCAGAAGCTGCTTGCCCAGTTCTTCCTCCATCGCCTTTATCTGTATCGAGAGAGTGGGCTGAGAAAGATGGAGAGATTCCGCCGCACGAACAATGCTTTGTTCCCTTGCAATTGCGAGAAAATATTGAAGTACGCGTAATTCCATAAGGTTTTCTCCTGTTTCAGTTTCCGTATTTTCTTTTATAGATCCCAGGTTAGCATAAAATTCTATAGGTTTCAACTATGAAAATGTATTTAATATAAATATTTACTATTTATTCTTTCCCGCCTTATACGGAAGCCGGGTATTGACAGAAAGATTGCCTTGATTTATAATTTGTGTTATGCATAATAATAGTTATATATAATGTAAATTATAAATGGAGGTGCAAATATGCCGGCAATTGCGAAAGTTACAAAAGAAATGATTATAGACGCAGCTTTTGAAATTGCAAAAGAAATGGGTGCGGAAAACATAACCGCCCGGACCGTTTCGCAAAAACTCGGCTGTTCAACGCAGCCCGTTTTATATCATTTTAAAACGATTGAAGATGTCCGAATTGCAGCACATAAAAAAGCAAGCGAATTTCATATGAACTATGTAACAAATTTAAACGGCAAATACGAACGCCCTATGCTGGAAGTGGGTATGAGACATATTCAGTTTGCCGTAGAAGAAAAGAATCTTTTTTGCTTTTTATTTCATTCAAACTATTATACAGGCATTTCCCTTTCTGACTGGTTTACAGGGGAAATTTTTGATTCTTTATTTCCTATTTTGAAGAGACAGGCAAAGGTAGACCGGCGGCAGGCATACAGCATATTTTCTCAAATTCTTTTAGTAACACACGGAATAGCCAGTCTGCTCGCTGATAATGCAATGGTTTATGATGAAGCATATTGTATCAACACATTGTCTGATGCCTATTTTGGAATCATGTATCTGATAAAAACTGGCCAAAATGCAGACGGGAACCTTTGATTTCCGCGGGCAACGAGCCAAGCGGACATGCTGGCATGTCCATTTGGCGACTGCCGCGAGGGTCAAATACCCCGCAGCTTGCCGCGGGGTATTTGACTGACGCAAAGAATATACAGGTAACAGTGATGAAAAGGCTTGAAGCAAACATGCAAAGCGGATGAACAAAGCGATGAACCAGAAAGGAGATGAGTTTATGAATTTAATTATTTCAGTGCTTAAGAAAGAGGATTTACATAATCAAAAAATAATTGAAACTATACAAAAAAACATCAATCAGGTTGAAATTATTTATGCGGAAGATATGAGTATAAAAGGCTGCATCGGCTGTAATCGCTGTTGGCTTGTAACACCGGGAGTGTGCACCATAAAAGATGATTATGAAAAATTGCTTATAAAATATTTACAATCAAAACAAGTTATTTTTATAACAGATTTAAAATTAGGCTTTGTGTCGTATCAGTTAAAAAATATAATTGATAGAATCTTACCTCTTGCGACAATGAATTTACGATTTAAAAATGGACAAATGCGGCATTACCCCAGATATAAAAAACATCTTAAAATGGGATTAATCTACAAAGGAAACGGGAACCCGGAATTTTTAGAAAAATGGTTTGAAAGAGTCATGATAAATCTGGATGGAACATCCATTGGCACATATCATATTGAGAATGAGGAGGAAATTTTAAATGCACTTATTCATTGTTAGCTGTACTCCCAGAATAAAAGAAAAAAGCAATACGGATAAAATATTAGAGGAATTTAAAAAAGGATACGAATCCTGCGGAAATACAACGGAGACATTCTATTTATACAAAAGAAATGAATGGGAAATGATTCGAACTAAATTCTATGAAAATGATAATATTTTGTTTGCTTTACCATTATATGTAGAGTGTATTCCCGGAATTATGGCAGAATTTTTAGAAACATTAAAACCAAAGCAAGATAGCAATACCAAAATCGGATTTTTATTACAAGGCGGGTTTGCGGAGGCCTCCCAATTAAGGTGCTGTGAATCCTATTTAGAAACATTACCAGCTTTCTTAGGATGTGAGTACAACGGAACTCTATTAAAAGGGAATATGTTTGCAGTCAGCTTTATAGGCAGTAAAATGAGAAAACAACTGACAGAGCCTTTTTACAACATGGGGAAATATTATGCTCAAAACAATTACTTTCGCAAAGAAGTGGTAAATGACTTTGCGAAACCGGAATATTTTTCGAAAAAAGAAATCTTTTTCAGCAATGTATTCAGTCCGTTAAATAAATTGCTTTTTAATGTATTTGCGAAAAAATTAGGCTGTAAAGGATCACTGAATGATAGGCCGTATCAAAATTATGTTAAAGAATAATTCAAATTCCCATTTACAGGGGAGAACAAATATATCATCAAAGAGCCAGACGCTTTAGACGCAGACTTATGCCTGAACGCAAAATAATACGTTTCCAAGGGGCTGTCGCAAAATAAGACATCAGCCATTTCCATATCCTGTGTTCGGACGGTCCACGTACACTTTGTCTGCTCTGTCTGGACATTGCCAAAGCAATATCCATCCATATCAGGCAAAATGTTCGTGAACAGCCGGACACTGGATATTGGAAAAGTCTTCTGTCTTATTTTGCGACAGCCCCATAAAAGTCTTATAGTTTTCCTGTATAAAAAGCCCTCCTTTATATACCTGCCTGATAAATACATAATACCAGAAAAGGGAGAGCATTTCTGTCATCTGTTTATAATCCCCGCATTTTTTAAAATAATAGATTTTTTCTATTGGAATCAATTAAATATAAATATTTGCTATTCTTGTAAATGGAGAATATAATGAAATCACAGAAAAGGGAAAAAGTCAGTTGTGATTCGTGACGGGAAATAAGCAGATTTAAAGGAATGAGGAAAAATGAGACCGGAACAAGCAATAGGGTATGAGTCGAAAGAGGCCGTGATCCGGAATCTGAGAGATGCAGGGTGCAATCCGGATACGATTCGGTGTTTTATGAGGTATTTTGACCAAGGCGACTGGAAAGACCAGCTAAGCTTGCTGGAGGAGCAAAGGGAGACGATTCTTGGCAGGGTACATGAGGAGGAGCGACAGATTGTCTGCCTGGACTATCTGGTTTACCAGATTCAAAACAGAAAGAAACAGGAAGTTGGAAAAATAGGAGGTAGTCAGAAATGAGAATCATTGAAAATCAGACATTTGACATGGAAAGGGCTCTTTATGGGAGCAAGAATGTATTTGTGAAAGACTGTGCCTTTGACGGCCCGGCAGACGGAGAAAGTGCCTTTAAAGAAAGCTCCTGCATTGTGGCGGAGAGCTGCTTCTTCAATCTTCGCTATCCGTTCTGGCATAATCACGGGCTTAAAATTTCCGGTTCCGAGATGACAGAGCTTTGCCGTGCTTCTCTCTGGTATTCCGATGACATAGAGATTGTGGATACAAAGTTGCATGGAATTAAGGCACTCCGGGAGTGCGGCAATGTGGTCATACGGGGCTGCGACATTATTTCCCCGGAATTTGGCTGGTCTGTCCGGGGCATCCGTATGGAGCATACCAGGGCGGTCAGTGAATATTTTATGATGCGTTCCGAAGATCTTAAGTTCCGGGAGGTGACGTTCCAGGGGAAGTATTCCTTTCAGTATATCAAAAATGCGGTATTTGAAAACTGTACCTTTGACACCAAGGACGCATTCTGGCATGGTGAACATATAACCGTCCGGAATAGTACCGTCAAAGGGGAATATCTTGCATGGTATTCGGATGGGCTGACTCTGGAAAACTGTAAGATTATCGGAACACAGCCTTTCTGCTACTGCAAAAATTTAAAGCTTATAAACTGTGAGATGTACGACACGGATCTGTGCTTTGAAAAATCCCAGGTGGAGGCGTGCATTATAACACCGGTTGACAGCATTAAGAATCCCCTTTCCGGGAGAATCTATGTGCCGTCCGTGGGCGAGATTATCCGTGATGACGCAGCGTCAAAGGGTGAAATTATCACCTGTGTCCATAAGCGGGGGACTTCGCCGGACTGCAATGACAAATCAAAGCCTTGCAGGGCGATAGCGTGACAGGAAAGCGGACATAGGTTTAGGCGGGTGCTGTTTTTACAATTAGGTATATGGGTGGAACAATCAATATTGTCCGTATTGGAAAAGCATACGGAGACGGAAACGGCGGCACTTTTAAATATTTTGATAGATGAAGTGAGAAAAGCACAGGGCAGCGTAAAAAAATAGTTATAAATGATGAGTATAGGTGTTGGTTCATTGGAGCTGGCACCTATATTATTTTTGGCGATAAGAATAGAAAAAGCATTGGTTTTGCGGTATTTTGTGAGGAATCGCAACGATGGCAAAACGTATGGTTTTTTCGTGGTATTTGAGAGGAAGCAAATATTCACGGAGTTTCTGAAAGACAAAATTTTACAAATCTTTCAAAAGTTACTTCTGGATTTTCTTCCAATCATCCGTTATGATATGGTTGACATAAAGATAGGTCTGATGCTTGAGGTGAGGTCATAGTCCGCTGAAATACTTCCTGATACGAAAAATCAGGAAAATGTGAATGTTTTACTTTTTAAATACAATAGAAAAGAGCCCTGTAAGAAAATCCAAAAGAAATATAACAAAAATAAATATACAAATGCAAAGATGTATTGAAAAAAAAGCAATTCCTCAGGGGAAATGAACTTGATTAAATCCCCCATATAGGGTATAATAACCCTAAGTTTGTGATGAATTTAACACAATATAGTGAATATTACGGAACTTGAAACAGTAACATTCAGTTTATGCACAAATCGATTTACAGACGCATGCACTTGCGGATGGAAATTGATTTAGATAAGGGTGCATGAACTGAATATTACGGAACTTTAAATAGGAGGAGCAATAATGCATATCGTAGACGGCGATCATGGACATACGCATGGTCATACACATGAACATACTCACAAGGACGGCTGCACCCATACCCATGCACACGAGCATGCCCACGGTCATGAGGAGGAGCATGATCACACTCATAGCCATGAAAACTGTGAGGGTTGCGGAGGATGCGGCGGGGAGCGTCCGGCCAATGAGCAGGAAGCAATTTTAGCATATATGTTGGATCACAACAAGCATCATGCGGCAGAACTGGCAGAGATTGCGAAGCAGTTCCGCAAGGACGGAAAGGAAGAGGCGGCGTCACAGATTGAAAAGGCAGTTGAGAATTTTGAGAAAGGCAATCTGTATCTGAGCGTGGCTCTTTCCAGTGTGAAAGCTCCGCAATAGAACATTTTATTTCTCTGCAGCATTGCAGAGCTGTTGGATTCCGTTTACGGGGATGTGGCGTAAAGGGTGAATAAGTCAAGTACTTTTTATACGCAGCCTGTAAATTGGGATTTGGAAAGGAAATCAATCTGTGTTGAGGTACAATTTAAGTGTAAAGATAGTACGCATTTTTTCGGCTGTGTTGATGTTGTTTGCTTTCATGTTTGGATTTACATGGAGTAAGCAAGGTTTCTGCTTTGGAGATAATATCCTGACAGGTTTGGGATTATCTCCATGGTCAAATGGAACACACGGAACCCATTACACAGCAATTTTTGCACTGGTTTTGTTCCTGATTGCATTTTTCTTGTTTATCAGTTCAACAAGTAAAAGTGGATCACAGCCAAGCTGAAAATTGACTTACGGTTTGTAAAACTGTTAAGCAGATAAAGCTGCAAAACCGGAAAGGAGGTGTACTTATGTGTCTGGCAACGGTTTATAAAACCACCAAGGATACGGAAGAAGTTGTATTAAAGAATGTGAGTAAGATTTATGTAGAGGGAAGCCAGGTTCGCCTGGTGGATATCATGGGAGCCGAGACGATAGTAGAGGGAAGCATTTCTTTTGTGGATCTGACCGGTTCCGTAGTAAAGCTGAACTGTCCGGCCTAAGACCGGTCATATAAATCGGCAATGTCCCGTTCGGTACCCGGATGGATTTACGGACACATATTTTTGCGGCCGGAAATTCATCTCCGATACCTGCGTACTGGATGGGATATTGCGGAACTGGAAAACAGTAATATTCCATACAGTGCACAAATCAATTTACAGGCACATGCATTTGTGACTGGGAATTGATTTCATACAGATGTATTGGAAGGGATATTACGGAACTGGAAAACAGTAATATTCCATACAGTGCACAAATCAATTTACAGGCACATGCATTTGTGACTGGAAATTGATTTTATACCCGTGTACTGGATGGAATATTACGGGACTTAAAATAGGAGAAAAAACATGGCACACACAATAGCGGTAGCCGGTAAGGGCGGCGTAGGTAAGACAACCCTGACAGGTCTTTTAATCGAGTACCTGTGCCAGAAAAAGCAGGGCCCCGTACTGGCGGTAGATGCGGATGCAAATTCCAACTTAAATGAAGTGCTTGGCGTAGAGGTGGATGCCACCTTGGGCGAGATTCGTGAGGAAATAGCCCAGGCGGAGATCTCCAGTACCAATCCCATTCCTCTGGGGATGTCCAAGCAGGATTATGCGGAAATGAAGTTCAGTTCCGCACTGGTAGAGGAGGACGACTACGATCTTCTGGTCATGGGCCATACCCAGGGCAAAGGCTGTTACTGCTTTGTAAACGGACTTTTAACTGCCCAGATTTCCAAGTACGCCCAGAATTACAAATACGTAGTCGTGGACAATGAAGCCGGAATGGAGCATATCAGCCGGGGGATTCTTCCTAAGGTTGACACCATCATTCTGGTCAGCGACTGCTCCAGAAGAGGCGTCCAGGCGGTAGGCCGTATCGCCAAGCTGATACCCGAGTGCGGATTAAAGCCGAACACGGTGGGCCTTATCGTAAACCGTGCTCCGGGCGGTGTTCTGAACGACGGAACGAAGGAAGAAATTGAAAAGCAGGGCTTAACACTTCTGGGTGTCGTTCCCCAGGATGAGCAGGTCTTTGAATTTGACTGCGACGGAGTGCCTACCGTCAAGCTGCCGGAGGATTCCCCGGTGCGTAAGGCACTGTATGACATCATCGGCAAATTAGATTTGTCATAGAAGAAATCTAATTCCGGTTTATCGGAACAGAGGAATATCTCCGGAAAAATGAGCAGATATTCCTGCAAATGCGGAACATGATAAGAGCAGGCCCGTTGCCTGACGGCAGAATAAGAGCTTGCAGATTTTTATCATAAATTTTTTAGGAGGTTTATAATGGGAGACTTTAAATTGACAACGGTGGAAGAATTTGAAGCCGCAACAGCCAGACTGTTGGAAACAGGGGCGAAGGTTGGTGCCGATTCCTGGCAGCTTCGTGTGAAGAACCAGACCCCCCACTGTAAGTTCGGTGAGCAGGGTGTCTGCTGCCGAATCTGTTCTATGGGACCCTGCCGTATCACACCCAAGGCACCGAGAGGTATCTGCGGATGCGACGTACACGGCATCGTAGGACGTAACTATCTGAAGTTCACAGCCGGCGGAGCTGCAACCCACTCTGACCACGGCCGTGAGATCTGCCACACCCTGCACTGTACTGCACCGGACGGAAACTACAAGGTAAAAGATCCGGAGAAGCTGATCCGCATTGCCAAGGAGTGGGGCATTGAGACAGAGGGCAAGGATATCTATGATCTGGCTCATGAGGTAGCCGTAGAGGGCCTTATGGAGTATGGAAAGCCCTTTGGACATCAGCGTTTCTTGAAGAGAGCACCTCAGCACACCCAGGAGCTGTGGGAGAGAGAAGAGATTGCTCCTCGTGCCATTGACCGTGAGGTTGCAAGCTCCTTACATATGACCCATATGGGATGTTCCTCCAAGCCGGAAGCATTGATTCGTCAGTCCTTACGTACCGGTCTTTGCGACGGATGGGGCGGCTCCATGATGGGTACGGAGTTCTCAGACGTACTGTTCGGAACACCGAAGCCCATTGACACCGAGGCAAACCTGGGCGTTATGGTGGCAGAGAATGTAAATATCGTGGTTCACGGACATGACCCGTCACTTTCTGAGATGATCTGCGAGTATGCAGATGATCCTGAGATGATCGCATATGCCAAGAGCGTAGGTGCAAAGGGCATCACCATTTCCGGTGTATGCTGTACCTCCAACGAGGTTGCCATGCGTCGGGGAATCCCCATGGCCGGTAACTTCTTGCAGCAGGAAAATGTCGTACTGACAGGTGCCTGCGAGGCCATTGTCGTAGACGTACAGTGTATTTTCCCGGCATTGGGACCCTTAAGCAAGTGCTTCCATACAAAATTCGTAACTACTTCTAAGATTGCACAGATGCCCGATTCCGAGTTTATGCATTTCACAGCGGAGACAGCAGGCGAGAACGCCAAGGCAATCGTAAAGATGGCCATTGACAACTTCAAGAACCGGAAACCCGAATTGGTTTATATTCCGGATATGAAGCAGAAAGCAACGGTTGGCTATTCCGTAGAGGCTATCAAGAAAACTCTGGATACGGTTACCAACTCCTATGTGGATGAGACAGGAACCACCAAGCCCCTCGTAGAGTGCGTGAAGTCCGGTGTTCTCAGAGGTGCCGTTGCTATGGTAGGCTGCAACAACCCGAAGATTCGTCCGGACGTTGCTCATATCGAGCTGATGAAGAAGCTGATTGCAAATGATATTATTATCATTGCTTCCGGATGCTCTGCACAGGCAGCCGCAAAGGCAGGTCTGATGAATAAGGATGCAAAGGATCTCTGCGGTGCAGGCTTAAAGAGAGTTTGCGAGCTGGCAAACATTCCTCCCGTACTGCATATGGGCTCCTGCGTGGATATCAGCCGTATGATGATTCTGGCAGCCGACATTGCCAAGGATTCCGGTTGGAACATTTCCCAGGTTCCCGTTGTGGGTTGTGCTCCCGAGTGGATGTCCGAGAAAGCCGTTTCCATCGGTAACTACGTTGTTGCTACCGGTATTGACACGTTCCTGGGCGTAGATCCCTATGTATGCGGTTCTACGGAGGTAGATAATCTTCTGAAACACGGCATTAAGGATTGGGTAGAGGCTTCCTACACCGTAGAGAAAGATATCGACAAACTGGTTGACGCAATGATTGACCGGATTGAAGAGAAGAGGACGGCTCTTGGAATCTAATGTGAAGAAAAATGCTTGCTTGCAAGGGCATTTTTCGAGCATTAACGACAGGTTACGAAACGTAATCTGGAGTGAGTGGAAAAAAGTTCAGCTGAACGTTTGAGTTAGTTGAATCTTTAAAACATGGATAAGCAGCAGTTAGGAGTGTAGACGTATGAAGATTGCAATAACCGGTAAGGGCGGCGTGGGAAAGACCACATTTGCGGCAACCCTTGCAAGGCTCTGTGCGGCAGAGGGCAGGACCGTACTGGCGGCGGATGTGGATCCGGATGCAAATCTGGGCCTGGCACTGGGATTTCCGGAGGAGATTCTGGATTCCATTATCCCCATTTCCCGGATGCGGAAGCTCATCGAGGAGCGTACCGGAGCAGGGGCCGACAATACCTTTTACACCTTAAATCCCAAGGTGGATGACATACCGGATACCTACAGCAAAACCTACAATGGTGTCAAACTTCTGACCCTGGGAACCGTGGAAACCGGCGGGGGCGGTTGTGTCTGTCCCGAGCATGTGATGCTGAAACGGATTCTCAATTACTTAAGCCTGCGGAGCAAGGACGTGGTCATCATGGACATGGAGGCCGGCCTGGAACACCTGGGGCGGGGCACCTGCGAGGGTGTGGATCAGTTTGTGGTAGTCATTGAGCCGGGAGCGAGAAGCGTACAGACCTATAAGAACGTGAAGCGTCTGGCGATGGATCTGGGCGTGAAGAGGGTTCGTGTGGTTGCCAACAAGGTCCGGGGACCCGAGGACGAGGATTTTGTCCGATCCAAGATACCGGCGGAGGATTTACTGGGCTTTATCCATTACAATACGGATGTCATCGACGCAGACCGGCAGGGGAAATCCCCCTACGACATCAGCCGGGAGGCGACGGAGGAGATTCGGAAAATAAAGGAATTATTAGAAAATTAAAAAGTTTCCGCAGTGCTAAGCTCGAAAAACCATTCGGTTTTCCTCGCTTTACGGCTGTCGCCGTATGTGTCAAAAAATTTAAAAACGGCCTGGTGTGCCAGCACCCCATTCCGTTTTCAAATTTTCCGCCACGCACTGCTTGTAGCTAATAAAAAACAGCGAAGCCCGAACAGTGCACAGAACGATTTACGAACGCATGTACTTGCGGTCGGAAATTGTTCTATAAGAGGGTGTACTGGAGGGCTGAAGCGGAACTTATAATTAGGAGGTTTATACCGTGACATTATTTGACAGAGTATTCAGTGGTTCAGGCGAGATGTATGCCTGGGCCGAGAAATCGGTTGCAGAAGCATTGGAAAAGTATGGTGCCGATGCGGCAGTATCCCTGCCAAGCACCGCATACAGCCTTCCCTGCTACTATGCGGTAACAGGAGAGAAGCTGACCACCTTAGGAGAGGTGAAAGCTGCTCTTGAGGGAAGAATCAAGGAAATGATGACAAGAAAAGAACGTTTACATAATGTGTTCCAGTCCGGTATCGCAACAGCTCTGGCTGCAGAGATCATCGAGACCATGAAATACATGGATGGTGCACAGCCCTACGAAGAGCCATACGTAGGACATTTCACAGACGCCATGATCCGTGAGCTGGGCGTTCCCCTGGTAACAGGTGACATCCCCGGCGTACCGGTTATCATCAATGCAGCTCCCTCCGTAGAGGAAGCCGTAGCTTTGGTGAAGAGCTACCAGGCACAGGGTAACTTCGTTACCTGTGTAGGCGGCATCTGCGATCAGCTGATTGAAGCCGGCTACAACACGGGCTTTAATGTACGTGTAACCCTGATGGGCAATGATATCACAACAGCGGCTCATGTAGTTTCTATCGCACTTCGTGCGGCTCTGATCTTCGGCAATATTACACCGGGCGATCTGCCGAATTTGATGAAATATACCTTTGAGCGTGTATTTGCATTTGTCAATGCATTTGCTCCCGTTGACGATCTGACCGTAGGCTGCGGTGCCGGAGCAATCGCATTCGGTTTCCCGGTTATCTCCAATGATATGGAGAGCCTGAAAGGCATGAACGTACCTAAGAGCCTGATTCTTCAGCCGGACACTGAGAAATTCAATCCCACCTCTATTGAGGCAAGAGATGTGAAGATTAAGGTTACGGATATTGATATTCCCGTTGCATTTGCTTCTGCATTCGAGGGCGAGATTATCCGCCGGGGAGATATGCAGGTTGAGTTTGACGGTTCCCGTGTGGACTGCTTCGAGCTGGTACAGACCAAGGAGGCTTCCGAAGTTGAGGATCACAAGATCGAGATTATCGGGCCGGATCTGGATGAGTTTGAGGTGGGCAGCAAGCACAGCATCGGTTACATCGTAGAGGTTGCCGGACGGAACATGCAGTCCGACTTTGAGCCGGTATTTGAGCGTAAGTTCCACAGCTACTTAAACTGCATCGAGGGCGTAATGCATACCGGACAGCGTGATATGATTCGTGTGCGTATAGGCAAGGCTGCATTTGAAGCGGGCTTCCGTGCAAAACATATCGGAGAAGTGCTCTACGCTAAGATTAAAAACGAGTTTGACGCAGTTGTTGATAAATGTCAGGTAAAAGTGATCACGGATCCGGAGAAGTGTACGGAGCTTCGCCACAATCTGGCGATTCCCTCCTTTGACAAGCGTGATGACAGACTTCGCACCCTGACAGACGAGTCCGTAGAGGTATACTACAGCTGTATTCTCTGCCAGGCATTCTCCCCATCCCACGTATGCGTGGTAACTCCGGAGCGTCTGGGCCTGTGCGGTGCCGTTTCATGGCTTGACGCAAAGGCAACCAACGAGCTGGATCCCCAGGGACCCTGCCAGGTTATCACCAAGGAGCGTGTCATCGACGAGCGTACCGGCGAGTACGAGGATGTCAATGAAGCTGTGAAGATGTACTCCCAGGGAGCACTGGAGAACGTATCTCTGTACTCCATTATGGAGAATCCCATGACCTCCTGCGGATGCTTCGAGTGTATCTGCGGTATCGAGCCATTCTCCAACGGCGTTATCATTGCCAACCGTGAGTATGCAGGAATGACTCCTCTTGGAATGACATTCCCGGAACTGGCTTCCATGACGGGCGGCGGAGTGCAGACCCCGGGTTTTATGGGACACGGAAAGCACTTCATCGCTTCCAAGAAGTTTATGAAAGCCGAGGGCGGCATCGAGCGTATCGTATGGATGCCCAAGGAGCTGAAGGATACGGTTGCGGAGCGTCTCAACGAGTCCGCCAAGGAGCTTTACGGCATCGAGAACTTCACCGATATGATCGGTGACGAGACCATTGCGGAAGATCCGGAAACTTTACTGGAGTTCTTAACAGAAAAAGGACATCCGGCACTTGGCATGGACCCGATGATGTAGTATAATATGTGTTAGCATTTAGGTTTTAAGCATAGGGAGGTAAATCCCTATGCTTAAAACCGTGTAAAAGATAAAGGAGGTAACTAAGAAATGCCGTTTAATGGAAAATCAGGAAAGTTCAACGCTGCTATCCGTACCGTAGAGCTCGGTATCGGAGATAAGGCAGTAAAGCTTGGCGGAGAGAATGTATTACCTTTCTATACATTTGATGCGCCAATCGAGAATGCACCCAAGATTGGAGTCATGATTACAGATATGGGTCTGGAAAATGAAGTGGCAGGGATCAAGGACTACTACAACGGATGCACAAGCTTTGCAGAGATCGCAAAGAAAGCGGAAGAGATGCCAGGGGCAGATTTTGTTGTACTTCGTTTTGAGGGAGCAGATCCCAACGGCGAGAACAAGTCCGTGGAGGACTGTGTTGCCATTGCAAAGGAAGTAGGAGACGCAATCTCAGTACCCCTTGTTATCGAGGGATGCAAGAACGTGGAGAAAGATGCGGATCTGTTTGCAAAGGTTGCAGAGGCTCTTCAGGGAAAGAACGTACTTATTATGTCTGCAAGGGAAGAGAACTACAAGGGTGTAGCCGCCGCTGCAGGGCTGGCTTACAACCAGAAGGTAGGTGCGGAGTCTGCCGTAGACATCAACCTTGCAAAGCAGCTTAATGTACTTATCGGACAGCTTGGCGTGGACCAGGGCAATGTTGTAATGAACGTAGGTTCCGCAGCAGCAGGCTACGGCTTTGAGTATGTGGTATCCACAATGGATCGTATCAAGGCGGCGGCCCTGTCCCAGAATGACGCACAGCTTCAGATGCCTATCATCACTCCTGTTGCTGAGGAAGCATGGAGCGTGAAAGAGGCAATGGCTTCCGAGGCTGACATGCCGGAGTGGGGGTCCCAGGAAGAGCGTGGCATTGATATGGAAGTAGAAACGGCTGCAGCAGTATTGGCATCTGGTTCCAATGCGGTAATTTTGAAACATCCCACATCAGTTGCAACGATTTCGAAATTAATCAAAGAACTGGTTTAAATCGAGGGAAGGAGGAAAAATTACCATGGCATTAAAAGGCTTAGACATTTTTAAATTAACACCAAAGACAAACTGTAAGGAGTGTGGAAGCCCTACCTGTATGGCATTTGCTATGAAGGTGGCACAGGGTGCAGTTGACATTACCAAGTGTCCCCACATGTCCGACGACGCACTGGCAACGCTGTCCGAGGCTACCGCACCGCCAATGAAAACCATCAAGGTTGGAACCGGCGACGCAGAGTACACACTGGGCGGCGAGACCGTATTGTTCCGTCATGAGAAAACATATGTAAGCAAATCCCGCTATGCGGTTTCCATTTCCTGCTGTGAGGAAAACATGGACGCCAAGCTTGAGGCTGCAAAGGTGGTAGATTATGATCGTATCGGCGAGCGTATGCACGTGGAAATGCTGTATCTGGATTACTGCGGCGACTGCACACCGGAAGGCTATGCAGAGTTCGTAAAGAAGGCTGCGGAGAGTGGAAAGACGCTTGTTCTGAACTGCACCAACGTAGATGTGGCAAAGGCTGCTCTGGATGTATGCAAGGACAGCAAGCCTATCTTAGACGGTGCCGACGCTTCCAACTACGAGGCAATGAGCAAGCTTGCCACTGAGGCAGGCGTGGTTCTGGGTGTTCGCGGTGCGGACATCAACGAGCTGTATGATACCGTTGCCGCCATTGAGAAGCTTGGCAACAAGAATTTGGTTCTGAATGTGGGAACGGCTTCTATTAAGGATGCATTTGCAACTACCGTACAGGTTCGCCGGGCGGCTCTGAAGAATACGGATCGTACCTTTGGTTATCCGTCTATCGTAAACGTAGGTGCACTGGCTCCTGGAGATTCCGCTTTGCAGGCAGCACTGGCTTCCCTGTTTACTGTAAAATACGGCTCCATCATTGTAATGGAGAGCATGAACTATGCACAGGCACTTCCGCTTTACGGTCTGCGTCAGAATGTATTTACCGATCCGCAGAAGCCCATGAAGGTAGAGCCGGGCATCTATGCTCTGAATGGCGGAGATGAGAATTCCGTATGTCTGACTACTGTTGACTTTGCTCTGACCTACTTTGTAGTATCCGGCGAGCTGGAGCGTTCCGGCGTTCCCTGTAATCTGATTATCAGTGATGCAGGCGGACTTTCCGTACTGACTGCTTGGGCGGCTGGTAAGCTTTCTTCTACCTCCGTATCCAAGTTCATTATTGAGAACGTGGAGCCCAAGGTGAAGTCCAGAAAGCTGATTATTCCCGGTAAGGTAGCTGTTCTGAAAGGAGACATTGAGGCAAAGCTTCCGGGATGGGAAGTAATCGTTGCTCCCAACGAGGCAGTTCAGCTTGTGAAGTTCTTAAAGGACATGCAGGCAAACGGGGAGATTTAAGATCATTGTTTAGGACATCGTGGGTGAGGTTTTACATGCGGTGTGGCTGAGCGTATATTGAAAGTAACTGTTATAGTCAGGTTTGGAAGGAGGCTTCCGGACCTTAGGGTTATCATCTGAATTTAATGAAAATATAATGGGATTGCGGCTGTTCCGATTTGCCTTGGGATAGCCGGCAGTCCGAAAAAAGGAGAAGAACTATGGCAAAATTTATTACCATTGGTGAGAGACTTTCCACCACAGCGCCGGCTGTAAATAAGGCTTTTACAGAGAGAGATCCGGAGCCTATCTTAAAGCGTGCAAAGCAGCAGTTAGATGCAGGCGCTACTTATCTGGATGTGAACATTGGACCGGCTGAGAATGACGGACCGGAGCTGATGAAGTGGGCAGTTGAGCTTCTGCAGAGCAACTTTGACAATGTTCCGCTGGCACTGGATACCTCCAATGTGGCAGCTATTGAGGCTGGTATTTCCGTATACAAGCGTGACAAGGGCAAGCCCATCGTAAACTCTGCGGATGCAGCCGGAAGAATTGAGTACATTGATCTGGCAGCGGCCAATGATGCAATTGTTATTGCTCTCTGCAATGGCGAGGGTATCGCTAAGGATAATGACGAGCGTATGATGTACATGCAGACAATGATGGAGCGTGGTATGGAGCACGGCATGGCTGTAGAAGAGGATATGTGGTTTGACCCGTTATTCCTGGTTATCAAGGGAATGCAGGATAAGCAGATGCAGGTTCTGGAGTTCATTAAGATGATCTCCGACATGGGCATGCAGAGCACCGGCGGTCTGTCCAACAATTCCAATGGTATGCCTAAGCACATCCGTCCGATTATGGATTCTGCTATGGTTGCTATGGCTATGATGAATGGTTTGACATCTGCGATTGTTAACCCCAATGACTTGCGGTTGATGGAGACCATTAAGTCTTGTGATATTATTAAGAATAATAATCTTTATGCGGATTCTTATTTGGAGATCTAATCTGAAACAGGGAATCGGTTGTAAGATTTAAGTGATGCGAAAGAGGATACCCTGAAGATGGGGTATCCTTTTTGCGCTCTTTTTTTGCCATGTATCCAAAAGAAGCTACTAGTAGTCCGTAGGTGAGAAGTGAGATATGGGATTTGTTTGATTGCTTTTATTTCAGAGAATTTCTTTTTTAGAATTATGCGTTTATCTATCATTTGTTTTCGAGTGTTTTCCCATAATATGCATGTTACTTATGTTTAATGAACTAAGAACTAGGACGATATGAAACCTTATTGACAATACAACATAAATGTTGTATTCTGTATAATAAGATAGGAATAAGGAGTATGAACAGGAGCTTTATTGAAGTGCCTCTATTTACTAGATTTATTTTATCAATGTATATGCTAAGAATGAAAAAGATGATTTGACAGAGAAGGGGAAAAAGCGTTTAAAGTTACTATGAAAGTACCCTTTTCTGCGCAACAGAAAACTAAGTTCAGGGATACCCCATGCGCCACTGCCGACTTTCATTTATGGTGGTGTGCCAATGGGGTGCATGTGGGTTTACTATAAAAATTTTAAAGGAGGGATAGCAGTGGGGAATTTTTTTGATGATACGATGCAGGGGATGTTAGAGGCAGTCGAGACTGAAAAATGGAATATACCTTTGGTACAAAGAGAAGATATGCCGGCTCCAACATTTACTGCTTCTGACAAAGAAAAAGAATTGATTGATGAAATCATTAATCTGAGGAAAGAACAAAAAATGTCCCAAAGCCAATTAGCAAAGCTTACAGGAAATAAGCAGCAGGCAATTTCACGTATTGAGAATAAGGAGCATAGTCCATCATTAAAGCTGTTTTACAGTATTGTGAGGGCTTTGGGGTATGATTTGAAGATTGTGAAGATATAGTGATATTAATACAATTTTCAGAGGCAGAGAGATGGAAATAGAATTTAAAGAAAAATATAAAAAATTGTAGCCATGTTATGAGACATAGATGTAACAAGGAGGTAGATATATGACAGCATTAAGACAAAGTGCTATTGCAGAACTAGAGAGAGTACCGGAAGATAAGTTAGCCGCAATTATACAATTTATAAATAACTTAATGAAAGAGAATGAAACAAAGGAAAGAGGATGGGATCTGGAGCAGTTTATTATGCCGCCTACAGAAAGAGGGCAGAGTGCAGATGCTTATGTAAGGGAGCTTAGAGATAATGACAGATTTTAAGAGGGTATATATTGATACTTCACCAATCATATATTATTTGGAACATAGTGCATTGTATGTAGATAAGATGAAAAAATTTTTTGAAATGTGTCTTAGCAGGAATATACAGATTGTTACTTCTGTAATTACTGTTGAAGAATATTTAGTGTTTCCATATGCAAATGGAAAGATGGAATTGATTGATAATTTTAAACGTTTTATGGACTACATGAATATTGAAGTTGTTAATATAGACAGTGAGATAGCGGAACAGGCGGCAAAAATCCGTGGACAATTCAAACATTTCAAAGGCATGGATTCTTTGCAGATTACAGCCGCAAAGGTTAGTGAGTGTGATATGCTTTTTACAAATGACAAGCAGTTAAGGCAGGAAAAGGAACTGCCTTGTATGACTTTGGATGATTTATAGAAATTAATAGTATTAAAAAGGTTTTGTGGAAAATTATAATTCTGTTATGGAATCTATGGCGGCAGAGGCGTATAAAGATTTGCGGAATAGATGATGGAGAATATTTAACATCAGAGCCATCGCAGGCGACTTAGGACATGAAAGAGATAGGCAAGGGGAGATAAAATTGAAAATAAGAAGAATTTTCCGGATCATTATGGATATTGCTGGATGATGCATTGTTCGGAGAAACGGATGTTCCGAAAGCAGGCCGTCTGTATTTCCACTGCCGCAGGAGGCGGGATGAAGAGACAGAATTATGAAAAATAAAAAACGGAGAACAGCAGAGTATCCCACAAGGGGCGGCCGCTGTTCTTTTTTGATCTACTACAAAGAAGAACCACCCAACATTTTTCATGTACTATTTTCCAAAATCAGATGGAAAATCCGGTGATAGAACTTTGCAGTTCAAGATGCTATGATAATTTTATCAGGAATCCACATCAAAAACAGCGGAGGGAAACTATGTTAGGCGAAAGATTGACGAATCTTTTAAGTCTCTTGGCACAGGATGAATTTAAGAGCCTGGAAGAGCTTGCAAGCAAAATGAATCTAAGTTCCAAGACCCTGAGAAAGCTGTTAAAGGAGCTTGATGAGAAGCTTAGGAGCAATGGAGCACAGATACTCTCCAAAAGGGGTGTGGGCTACATGCTGGAGGTGACGGAGCCGAATACTTTTCAGGCCATGTTCCTCTCAGCGGAACAGCGGCAGAAGCCGCCCACGGATGCAGCCCAAAGAGTTCAGTTTATTATTGAACAGTTCCTGAAAAGCAGTGATTATATTAAGATTGAAGAAATCTGCGATGCCGTCTTTGTGAGCAGAAAGACGCTGGCGGCCGACATGAAAAAGGCAGAGGAATTTTTTGAAGAGTTTCATCTTTCCATGGAGCGGAAGCCCCATTATGGCATGCGGCTTCGGGGAGAAGAATTTCAGATGCGTCAGTGTATTACAAGGTATCAGCAGATGAAAAATGAGAAGACACCAGGCAGCAGGCTTGCCATAACCCCGGATGAACGTCAGATTGCGGAGCTTCTTTTGGAAATGCTTGAGGACGAGGAATACCGTATCTCGGACGTAGGGTTAAACAGCCTGGTTCTTCACATAGCAGTTTCCATAAAAAGAGTTCGGGAGGGGCAGTATGTGTCTATCCCGGAGGAAGAGGTTGAGGATCTGATCCAGGAGGAGGATTACCGTCTGGCAGAGAATTGTGCCCGGAGAATCAGCCGAAGTATGGATATTCAGTTCCCAAAAGAGGAGCTCCGCTACCTGGCCATCCATTTTGCAGGAAAGGAATCCGGCCGGAATCTGGTGATAAACAGTGATATCCAGAGAGCAGTCAAGGAGATGCTTCAGGAAATCTATGAGGTATTTCAGTTTGATGTTCGGGATGATCTGGAGCTGATTATGGCATTGGGCCGGCATTTGGTTCCGCTGGTGATCCGTATGAAATATGGTATGCGGCTGACGAATCCTCTTTTGCAGGAGGTAAAAAAGCGGTATAGCCTGGCATACGCTATGGCGGTCCAGTCCTGCGGTGTTCTGGAGAGGAAGTTCGGTTCCATACTGGATGATAATGAGGTTTCCTATATTGCACTGGCATTGGCCTTATCGCTGGAACGAAACCGAAAGCAGATTGAAAAAAAGCGTGTATTGCTGGTCTGTGCTTCCGGTGTGGGAACTGCAAGGCTTATGGCTTATCGGATGCAGGAATCATTTCGGGATTATATTGATGAGATCACTATCTGCGATCACAGAGGAATTGGAAAACAGGATTTTTCTCAGGTTGATTACATATTTACCACAGTACCTATACAAGAGCATGTTTCCATTCCAATCTGTGAGATAAAAGGCTTTTTAGAGGAGGATGATTTTCCGGGAATTCGAAGATTCCTTTCCGGAGCACAGGAGGGTCCGGTACTGGGATACTATCCCAAAAGCTTGTTTTTTATTAACATACCGGGAGAGACAAAGGAAGAAGTTCTCCATGAGATTATTGGCAGGATAGAAGATGTTAGAGAGCTTCCCAAGGGCTTTGAAGAAGCAGTGCAAAAAAGAGAGGCTTTAGCCCGAACTTGTATGGGAAATGGGGTGGCAATGCCCCATCCATGCAAAGTGATGACAGAGGAAACCTTTGTCAGTGTATCTATTCTGGAAAGGCCGGTAAAATGGGATGAGAATCAGGATGTACAGGTGGTATTTTTGGTATCCGTTTCGAAAAAGAAGAAAAAGAAAATTCAAAACTTTTATTCGGCCACGGCAAGACTTTTGCTGGACAGGGAAAGCATGGAACGGTTAATCAGAGAGAAGAGCTATGAGACCTTAGCAATACTTTTGGAACAGGCAGAAAGGAGTAAATAACAATGGATGACAAATATGCAGCGGCATTTGAGCTGATTATGAATGCAGGCAATGCCAAATCCAAGGCATTGATGGCGGTGGAGGCTGCCAGAGAGTTTCAGTTTGAGGAGGCCGAGGGGTATCTTAAGGAAGCGGAAGAGGATATGCGAAAGGCTCATCAGTCGCAGTTTGACATGATTCAGGAAGAGGCGAACGGCAGCCCGGTGGAGGTCAATATCATACTGGTTCACGCCCAGGATCATTTAACCATGGCTATGATGGCCAGAGACAATGCAGAGGAATTTATCAATTTATATCGAGTAATCAAAGAACTTAAGGAGGGAAAATAAATGAGAATTATGTTAGCTTGTAACGCAGGTATGTCAACCAGTCTGGTAGTATCCAAAATGCAGGAGGCCGCAAAGGCAGAGGGAAAAGAGTACAAGATCTGGGCAGTGGAGCAGGGAGAGATTCAGGAGGAACTAGGCAACTTTGACGTGCTTCTTTTAGGACCCCAGGTGCGCCATATTTTGAGACGTGTAACAAAGCTGGTAGGGGATCAGGCGGCTGTGGACGTGATTGACGGGCCGGCTTACGGTCGCTGCGATGGAGCGGCAGTGCTTAGACAGGCGGAAACACTTTACGAGGGGAGAAAGTAACTATGGGATTTAAGGATAAAATGGAAGACCGCTTAATGGACATAGCGGACTTTGTAGACAATAATATCTATTTAAGCAGTATTAAAAACGCATTTACCGATTATGTGCCGTTTATTATCGTAGGCTCCTTTGGAACCCTATTGGGCTCCGTGATTTCCAATGAAAGAACGGGACTGGCACAGTGGATTCCAGCCCTTAAGAATCTGGCTCCGGCATTCTCGGCCATGAGCTTTGCGGCGGTATCCTGTATGACCATACCAGTTATATTTCTGATTGCTCTGCACTTGGCAAGGGCAAAGAAGATGCCGGAGTTTTTGACGGCTATTCTCTGTGTGATTGCTTATTTTTCCATGGTTCCCAATGTGGTAACGGTTGTTATTGAGGAAGCTAGCGGAACGGCATCAGGCTTGGGCGGCGGTGTGCTGGGAGCACAAGGGCTTTTTATCGGTATGCTGACGGCTGTACTGATCACCAACCTGTTCCAGAAGCTTAGCAACATTGAAAAGCTGAAGATCAAAATGCCGGATTCCGTTCCTCAGGGAATTGCCGTATCCTTTAACATTTTGATTCCAGTATTTGTGATTATTACCTGTACTTCTATCTTTGGAGAACTGTTTCATCTGGCTACGGGCTCCTATATCAATGAGTTTATTTATAATATTATTCAGGCGCCTCTGTCCGCCATTGTGCAGACCACACCGGGAATTATCATTATGGCCATTGCCTGCCAGCTTTTCTGGTTTTTAGGCATTCACGGCGGTCTGGTGGTGGAGCCTATCAGAAGCCCTCTTTCTGCAGCGGCTCTTGCGGCAAATATCGCAGCCGTTGAGGCAGGACAGGCGGCAACCCAGCCCCTTACAAGAGGACTTTGGACGGTATTTATTGTAGTGGGCGGTGCAGGACTTACCTTGTCCCTGATTTTTGCGATTCTGATGTTTTCCAAGAGAGAGGAGCACCGGGCTATTGCCAAGCTTTCCTTGCTTCCGGGGATTTGCGGAATCGGAGAGCCAATGGTGTTTGGTCTTCCCCTTGTGCTGAATCCGGTATTTGCGGTTCCCTTTATTCTGAATTCGGGAATTGCGGCTGCTATTGCTTTGGGGGCTATTAAAATTGGATTTATAAGCTGTAGTACGGTGGATGCACCCTTTGGATTACCTTTGTTTATCAATGCGGCTCTATCCTATGGATGGAGGGGAGCGATTGTACAGCTGGTTATTCTGGTGGTTGGAACGTTGATCTGGATTCCGTTTGTTCTCATGTCTAACCGTATGGCGGAGAAAGAAACAGCAAAATAAGGTTTTTTGCGGGGCTGCTGTTTGCAAGAATCAGACAGTCCCGCAAATGGTTTAGGTGCGAAAAGTAGAAAAGGAGGGGCAGATAATATGGGATTTCCAAAGGATTTTTTGTGGGGAGGTGCTACGGCAGCGAACCAGTATGAGGGCGGTTATCGGGAGGGTGGCAAGGGCCTGGCAGTGGCGGATTTGCTGACGGATGGAACGAAAGACAGTCCAAGGAAGATATTTTACAGATTTCCCGACGGGAGAGAGGGAACTATTGGTCAGGGAGAGAGTATTCCCATTGGTGCAGAGGGCATTTTGAAAGAGGGTTATTACTATCCCAGCCATGTGGCTACGGACTTTTATCATCATTACAAAGAGGATATTGCACTTTTTGCGGAAATGGGCTTTCGTGTCCTGCGGCTTTCGATTTCCTGGACGAGAATTTTCCCAAATGGGGACGATGAGGAGCCCAATGAGGAGGGACTTAAGTTCTATGATGATGTGTTTGACGAGCTTCGCAGGCACAACATTGAGCCATTAGTGACAATCCTGCATTTTGATATGCCGGTAAATCTGGCTAATAAATATGGCGGATGGATAAACCGAGAGCTGATTGATTTTTATCTTCGTTATGCGAAAACGGTATTTACCCGTTACAAGGATAAGGTGAAGTACTGGGTGACGGTCAATGAGGTGAACGTGCTGGGAGGTTACTGGACGCTGGGGCTTTCCTCTGACAATAGAAAGGAAGAGGAATCCTCCAATCAGGGGGAGACGCCGGCGGCAGATGCTGGGATTAAGTTTCAGTCCCTCCATCACCTGATGGTGGCGTCCTCTCTTGCAAATCGCATTGCCAGGGATATTAATCCTGATTTTCAAATGGGAGCAATGCTGGCTTTATCAGGGATTTATCCGGCTACCTGCCACCCGGATGATGTGTTCGGGGCATATGAATTTCGGAGAAAGGCACTGATTTTCTCGGATGTGCTGTTCCGGGGGCATTATCCCAATTATGCCAAGAGTATTTTTGATGAGTATGGGTTTGAGCTTAAGATGGAGCGGGGAGATGAGGAGATATTGAGCCAATATCCATCGGATTTTCTGGCATTTTCTTATTATCGGACAACGGTTTATGACCGGTTTTCCCCTCACACCACGACTACGGGCGGGCAGCAGGGGGCACCGAATCCTTATTTGAAAACTACACCGTGGGGATGGCCTATTGACCCGGATGGTCTTCGATTTGTGTTAAATGAGCTTTATGATCGATATCAGAAGCCGTTGTTTATTGTAGAGAATGGCATGGGAAATCAGGATGTAGTGAATGAGGATGGAAGCATTGAGGATGATTATCGGATTGATTATCTAAAGGGGCATGTTCTGGCAATTAAGAAAGCGGTGGAGATTGATCGGGTGCCGGTTATGGGATATACGCCCTGGGGGTGTATTGATATTGTGTCAGCGGGAACTGGTGAGATGGCAAAGCGGTATGGGATGATTTATGTGGATATGGATGATAAGGGAAATGGGACGCTGAAGCGTACCAGGAAGAAGTCTTTTTATTGGTATCAGCGAGTGATTGAGACGAATGGGGAGGAGGTGTAAGGGAGAAGGCGGACGAAAATGAAAAACCCCGGAAGGCACTCTGGGGTTTTTCTAATTTGCTCACAATATTGGATGATATGGAGAAGGATATGCTTATCGCTATTTTTGTTCATATAATAGTACCTCCTCGTTTTTAATATCAGCCAAAAAATCAGGGCTAAGACTTCCTGTAGTTAATAAATCCACCTTTTTATTTAGAGAGTCTTCCAGATCCTCCAAAAGTCCACCAAGAGCCCAGCCACGAATAGTTCCTCGAATAATTCTCAGATCAATGTCGCTATTTTCATCGGCATCTCCACGAGCGAAGGAACCAAATAGATAGATTCCTTCCGCACCATATTGAGCTCCGAGCGATGAAACTGTTTCTTGTACAACGAAAATTAAGTATTTCATGTATCGAGAATAAAGGGCATAATCCGTCTTTAAAGCTGTTTTATAGTATATCCAGGGCTTGGAGTATGATTTGAAGATTATGAAGATATAGGGAGTTATATTTTATACAGATTTTAAGAGGGTGTATATTGCAGATGAACTGTCCTTTTTGAAAACATATTTTCTGGATTCCGGTAAAAATTTAATTAATGATTATCTAAAATAATTTCAACAATGTCGTTTGGAGTACAATGCAAAATTTGACATAGTCTTTCAATGGTGTTTACCGTAATGCTTCTATTCTTCCTTAAAGCATCTAATGTTCCGGTTGAAAAATTATAATCTTTGATGAGCTGATATTGGGAAATTTCCTTGGCTTCCAACGTTTTCCATAGTGGATCATAATTAAACATTTTTAACCCCCTTTTATTCTAGTATAAAGGGATGGGAATTGATTGAATATTGCCGAATATTAGGCTATAATAGAAACAAAAATGGTAAAGGGACATATGTATGAATGAAGCTATGTGGAAATTCTTAAAACCATTTGTAATAGAAAGGCTTGGAGAAGTATTTGTCGATAGCAAGGAATATAACCAGGCAGTAGAAAGAGAAGCCCTTTGTTTTGAACAGCTTAAAAAAATCTTAATGAAAAACAACGGGTACAGCTCGATGAATACTTCAATGCAATGAGTTCAAAAGCTGCTTTATGCGAGGAACTGGCTTATAAACAGGGAATGAAAGATCTGGTTAATTTTATTGGTGAGTTAATATTTAACAAATAAAATTTTAAGAAAGCTGTTTTATAATAGGTAAAAGATGCAGTAAGCTCTATGCTTGAGGATTAGTCAGTGTATGGAATTATTTATATGAATTGCATAAAGAAACTGAATTTTATAAATAGAAATTTTGAATTTATAAGATTACAGGTGTAGACAATTAGACAGTTAATGTTTTAAAATTAAGAAAACATACCCCTTTGCGGTGGGGCGGACTTCGTCCGTTAATGTATACCCTACGGGCACACCGTAATACATGCCCCTTCGGGGCGGGTGGACTTCGTCCAATAAGGTATAGAAAGCTGTAATAAATGAACATGCAGGCACATTCGCTTGGGACATAAGGAGGACAAAAATGCAAATTACGATTATACACGGCCAAAGCCACAAGGGTTCCACCTATCACATCGCAAGAATGCTTGCGGAAAAGCTTGGGGGCAATATTACGGAATTTTTCCTGCCAAGGGATTTTGGCTCTTTTTGCGTTGGGTGTACCAATTGCTTTGAAAAGGCAGAAAATATGTGTCCCCATTACGAGGCATTGAAGCCGATTACAGAAGCCCTGGATAGTGCGGATGTGATTATTCTGGCAAGTCCGGTGTACGTATATCATGTGACGGGAGCCATGAAAAGTTTTCTGGATCATTACGGGTATCGCTGGATGGTACACCGGCCGGAAGAGCGGATGTTCCGAAAGCAGGCAGTCTGTATTTCCACTGCCGCAGGAGGCGGGATGAAGAGCACCAATAAGGATATGGCGGACAGCACCTTTTTCTGGGGTGTTGCAAAGACCTACTGCTATGGCGTAGGCGTGGCGGCGGTATCCTGGGCCAAGGTAAAGCCAGGGCTGAAAAACCGCATTGATGCAAGAACTACCGCATTGGCACAGGAAATCAGGAGAAATCACGGAAAAATAAAGCCATCCATAAAGACAAGATGCTTTTTCCATGTGATGAGGCTGGCCCAGAAAAGCGGCTGGAATCCGGTGGATGCGAATTATTGGAGGGCGAAAGGGTGGCTGGGGAGAAAGCGGCCTTGGAGAGCTTGAGGGATATTTGGAAATAATGATCTTCAGCAATAAATGGCCAGAAGTTTGCCATTGGTTAAAGTTTAGTAGCTATCAGATGAATCTTATGGTAGACTATTTTTAGATAGAGGAGATCAGGCACCTCAAAGAAGTATTGGTTGCTGTTCAGCCCCAGCCAATCACTCCGCTGATTGGCTGGGAGCCAATACAGTTATGGGGTCAGAATCCGGCCTCTTGCCGTAAGGCAACTTTAAATAGGCCGGATTCGTTACTGTGAACACCATGAGTGTGAACAGTAACAAGTATTGTTGCGTAGCAACTTAAAAAAGTACTAGTCCAGCTAAGAAATGTCAAGTGTTTTAAGAAATATTTTATGCTGGACGGTAAAGTCGCAAAGGCACACGAGAGGAACTTTCATGAGTGCCCTTTCGAATGAAAGTTTCTCTCATTACAGGTGTGCCGAAGTGACTTTACCCTTTAGTACCGTTGCGTAGCAACTTAAGATAGGAGGAAACTATATGTGTCAGGTGGCAATCAATATACCCAATGAAGTTTTATTTGATACAAAAATGAGCCAGGAAGAGGCAAGACAATTTGCAAAATGTGCTGTAGCTCTTGGATATTATACCCAAAGTGGAGTGTCTATTGGGTATTGTGCTCAAATTGCGGATATGTCAGAAGAAGAGTTTATAAAATATCTTGGAAAGAATCATGTGTCAATCTTTCATTATGACAATCAGCAAGAATTTCTGGAGGAACTAAATAATGCCTAAAGTGATTGTTAACTCTACGCCGCTGATTGTATTGTGCGGAATTGGGCGATTGGATATTTTACGAGAATTGTATCATGAAATTATGATTCCAACTGCCGTATACCAAGAGGTTACTGTGATGGAGGATTCGGCTTGCTGGCAAATTAAGGCATCGACAGATTGGATTCACGTAGAAGAGATTGGGGATCATACGGAAAAGAAAATGTATAAAGCAAAGCTGCATGACGGAGAAGTAGAGGTGATGATTCTTGCACAGGAACAAAAGGCAGATTTGCTTATTATTGATGACAATGCGGCAAAGAAAACGGCAAAGTATCTTGGGCTTAGGGTTACTGGTACGTTAGGTGTTCTGGTAAAAGCAAAAAAGAAAGGGCTAATAGAGAAAATAGCCCCTTTGTTGCTAGAAATGAAGCAGAATGGCTTCTATATTGATGCTGCATTTGGAGCAGGCAGGAGAAAAATAACACAGCAAAACTTTCCGGATAGCTTCCTGAAAGCTGCAGGGTTTATTTCATTTTGCCTGTTTTTCCTAAACATTACCTCCAATCAGGAACAATGCTCCGTTCATTTCTTTGAATGTAGTGATATTTCCCTCTGTAAATGCGATTGTGTCTCCGTCCTTATATAATTCTTTTTCTGTGATTTGGAAAATGGACATTAGATACAGTTTTTCATGTATCTCAGCCCAATGGGATTTGGGATCTAAAAACCACAGCTCCGGAAAGCCAAATTGCCGAAGTCCCCATGTTCCCATGAGAAGCATGTCCCCTTTCTGACCCTGCCGGATGGCGATCCATAAGGGAGCCGGAAAATAATTGGGATCTTCTGAATTTTTCTTTAAAATATATGCATTTTGTAAGTATACTCGGCGGCTGATGAGCAGCTCGGCGGCACTTACATAGACACCAAGAGAACCCTCCGCTTCCAGCAAGGCACCAACCAGACTTGTGAGCAAGCGGCATACCTGGCGTTTGCCTGCCAGAGATTGACCGTCTCCTTTTTGCACGATGAGCCAGAATGATTTACTATTGCAGATGGCCTGATATTCTTCTGGATTGAACATGCTGTATTGAGGCGTATCAGGAAGGTTCATTTCCTCAGGCGGTACGGGGAAAGGCATATAAGAACACCAGAACTCCGTTCCCTCTAATGTTACGATCATATGGGTCAATGGAGCATGGCTTTGGTCTACTTCTCTCACAACATCGGAACCAAAAGCCTGTTTCACTATCTTTGCCGCTTGTGAGGCGTCTTCCATTACTCTGTCCATAATCAGAATGCAAGCCGTATCTGATTCCGCCTGCTGAGAGAATGCCTTGTCCGGTATGGATGGTGTTTTCTTTTTGAAACGGTTAAATAATCCCATATTTCTTCCTCCTCATTACAGTTCCGTAATATCCTGCCGGTACACCTTTATCTAAATCTATTTCCAGCCGCAGATACATGTGTCTGTAAATCGATTTGTGTACCAGCAGGATATTACTGTTTTAAGTTGCTACGCAACGGTACTAAAAATTTATCATTAACACTTGACATTTCTTAGCTGAACTTTAAGCTGCTGGGCAATGGTATGAAAAGGCTGCGTATTTATTTAATAAACCCGCCCATCCTCCAATTTATCGTATCTGGAATCTTCAAATAATCCTTGCCCTGTCTCAAGATTTTGCAGTCCCCAGCATCCGAGAATATCGCCAGCACTATGAAACTGCCTATATGGGTGCATCCAGGTTATCATGCGTACGTTGCAGCTCTATAATTTTACAATCTCCTCATTCATGGATTTCCCCTGAAACTTAACACTTCCTTAGCTCAGAAATAGCCCCATAATGCAATACATCAAATACATCAGGAGCAATTTCCTCAAGAAGCCTTTTATGTTCCTGCTCCCACATGGAAACCTCTTTTTCGGTAAGGGAAGCCCCAATCCCACGGCAGGCTTTCATTCTACCATTCCAGCTATCACGGGTAAATGGCACTTTTAGCATAAATTCTTCATGGTATGCAAGCTCAAAGCTTTCGCTATAGCAGTCGGGTATGTCTATGGGATGTATGGTTTCGCCGGCACCACTCCAATTTGGATTATATTTTAACACAAGATTTTCACTGGCTCCCGCAATCTTATCTTCAAATGGCAGCCATGCCATATATAAAACAAGAATACAGCCCTTTTTCTTAAGCATTCCATAGAGCTTAGGCATCACAACTTTATGATTGAAATACCAAAAACATTGGCAAGCTGTAATTACATCAAAAGTATTATCGCCAAAATTGATATCCTCTGTTGATACAATATGGTAATCTATATCCATACCCTTTGAGAGAATTCTGGCTTGCTTAATTTGGTTTTCCGATATATCCGTTGCCGTCCACTTTGCACCATATGGATACATGTTTCTTGGAAGAACGCCTGTCCCTGTTCCGATATCAAGAATGGATTGCCCCTCTAAACATAATTTGCGGTCAAGAATTTTTTGATAAAACTCTTTGGGATAAATGTCACGGAACTTTGCATAATCGAGAGAGGCTTTCCCCCAATCAAAAGGGATTCCGTTATCTATATTTTCGTTGATTATTTCCATACCATATCTCCATTTATTGCGATCTGCTGATAACAGAATTGTACCATAGAAATGGTTTGTAATTCTACCAATTTATGAAGAATAAGCCGGCAAATCAATATTAAACATTTGCTATACCTAAAACTACAGGCTATAATAAGGCTAAAGTGATAGAAACAGCAGGAAATGATGTAATAAGAGGAAATGGACATGAAAGGGATCGCATGGCTTAAGGGGGGACTGCTGGGGTTGGTCTTCATGCTGGCAGGATGTGGGCAAAGTACGGAGATTATGGATGGGACACTTGGGGATGGGATGAGAGTACCGGGGACGATGGAAGTGTTGGAGCAATTTAAGATTGACAATCGGGGAAGAAGAGTTTTGATTTTCAAATTCAGGACGGAATTTATGATTATGAGATAGCGGTCTATCTTATAAAGGAAAGCGAGTATGAGCAAGTGTACCGAATTCTGGGAAAGGCTCGGCTCCGGGCAGAGGTTTCATGGTAAGAGAACTATATCGTCGATTCCGGATTGATTACAACAGAGACTTAACGGTCATGCTTTAATGGTAAATTAACCGTATACCAGGATGGACCTGGTATACGGTCTTTCATAAGAACAGGTTTTTTCTTCTGGGCTATATCAGGTATTTCACTACAGCTTTTCATAAGAAACCAACTGCTCAACAGGAATACGCTGGGTAGTAAAACGGTTGGTATCCCCCAAACCCTCGGCGGAATAGCCTACCGCCAGAATGTTCACCGGCTCTAGGTTAGCAGGAAGTTTAAATTCTTCACGAAGCACATCCGGCTTAAAGTAGCAGATCCACACAGAGCCCAATCCAAGCTCCGCAGCCTGAAGCATCATGTGATCCGTCAGAATGGAGGCATCAATATCGCCGGACTGCTTTTGGTCATAGGGGCGCACCCATGCCTTGTCGTGGTCAGCGCAGACGATAATTGCCAGGGGCGCACCATAAATATTGGCGGACTTTCCGATTTTGGAAAGTCCTTCTTCACTTTGAACCACAATCAGGTGAACCGGCTGACGGTTAGCGGCGGTGGGAGCTACATGGGCGGCTTCCAGAATCTTTTCCAGCTTTTCAGTCTCTACGGGCTGTCCGGTATAGCTGCGTACGGAGCAGCGTTTCTTTGCAATACTTAAAAAATCCATGGCAATCAATCCTTTCTTTGCAATCAGGCCCAATGGCCGTAAATGGTATCCTTTCGGATGACTTTGTGTTATATTGAATACGTATCAATCAACAATTCTATTGTAACATGTTAGGCAAAACCTGCAAGAGGGCACTTTTCAGGTAGATACTTCCCAAAAGGATAGCAGCAAGGAGACACGAATATGAAAAATAAAAATCACCAATTTAACTGTCCGGTAGAAGCCACCCTGTCTTTGATTGGAGGAAAATACAAACCGCTTGTGTTGTGGCATTTGAGGATGCGGCCGCTTCACTATATGGAATTGCAGCGCCTTATTCCCAGGGCGACCCCTAAAATGCTTTCCCAGCAGCTACATGATTTGGAAGACTGTGGTTTGATTCACCGGGACGTGATACCGGAAAAGCCCCCCAAAACAATCTATTCCCTCACCGTTTTCGGACACAGCATTATTCCCGTTATCAGTGCCATGTGCGACTGGGGGACAGCTTATCTGGAGAAATTAGAGGTGCAGCCGCCGTGCGGTACCTCCGGCCGAATCTGATTTCAGCAAAAACCGTTCCCCCTCATAAATGCGTACCGGATTTCCACGGACAATTTGGTTATGCTCCTGCCATGCCGCATGAATCTGCTTTTTTTCCTGCTCCTGTGTTAAGTGTTTCAGCCTTTCCTGAAGCTTTTCCATAGCCCGCTGCTTATTTTGGAACTGGCTACGTTCCTCCGTGGATTCTGCGGCAAGTCCCGTGGGCAGATGGATGATGCGCACGCCTGTCTCAACCTTATTGACATTTTGACCGCCTTTTCCGCCGCAGTGGAATTTCTCTATGCGGTATTCCTCATTTGTATCAATTTTATCCTGCTCGGGAATGATGCTCACATCCACATACCAGTTCTTTCTTCTGTGATTCTTCCGAAAAGGACTTTTGCAGATCCACATCACCGTGCCCTCCAGAGGGCTTAAATCCCGTTCCGTGCGGAAACGAATGGAATCAAAGCAGCCCTTTTCAATGCCCTTGGTGCTTGACAATAGTTCAATATCTCCATATTCATTTTTTAATGCTTCAAATAGCTTTCCAACGGCCAGCTGGCATTCAGATGGCCCCTGGCCGGCACTTAATTGTATTATCATATTTTTTGTCTCTTTCTTAATGTAGATTTAATTTCTTTGGATATTGGTTATGCTATTTTGTCAGACTTGGAAGTTCGGTAATTATTCAGTATAGGTCGCAACACTTGCCTTTACTTTTCAGGCCATGCTTCCTGCCTTAAAATTATAGACAGGCTTCAAGACCTCCGTTACCTCTGCCGTCTCCGTTATCTGTTCCAAAATTTCCGCCATAGCCCGGTAAGCAAAAGGCGCTTCATCCAATGTGCTGCTTCCCACGCAGGTACTATAGATACCTTTCATTTCTTTCTTGAATTCAGATACCGTATGACGGCTTTTCACCTCCGTGCGCTTCATCCTGCGGCCGGAGCCATGAGGTGCGGAAGCATTCCAGGCAGGATTTCCTTTTCCAAATCCAAGAATGACGCCCTCTTTCATATTTACAGGGATAATTACCCGCTCCCCCTCCTTTGCGGAGATGGCCCCTTTTCGAAGCACGCCGGAAGTATCCAGATAATTGTGCGCTGCGGAAAATTGCTCCGCAGCTTTCCATTTCATTCCCTTTAAAATCTCTTTTACAATAATCTGCCTGTTCAACTCAGCATAGTCCTGAATGAGCTGTACATCTTCCATATAGGCAGACTTATCGTCACCCTCCAGATAGCTCATAAAATAAGAAATCTTTTTCCCCTCTTTCTTCAGCCGCTTCCGGGCAAGCTTTGTGTAATACTCCGCAACCTCCTGTCCCAAGTGCCTGCTGCCTGTATGAACCGTAAGATATAGGGAACCGTCATTTCCCCTGTCAAGCTCAATAAAATGATTGCCGCCTCCTAAAGTGCCAAGGCTTCGCAGGGCTTTGTCCTCATGAATGTGCTTGAAGCAGTTCAGGGCTTCATAAGGAAACTCAATTGCCATGGGGTGGGCTTCCTTGCGGATGGCAAAGCCGGAGGGAATCTGTTTTTGGATTACGGCATCCAGCTTTTGAAATTCCCCGTGCTGTTTGTTTAGCTTTACACAGGTTATGCCGCAGCCAATGTCCACGCCTAAAAGCTGTGGGATAATTTTATCCGTTACAGTCATAGAAAGCCCGATAGGGCCCGCCTTTCCCGGATGAATGTCCGGCATCAGGCAGATGCGGCTTCCCTTGGAGGCTTCCTGATCACAGATCAGCTTTACCTGTGCCTCTGCGTAGTCCTCCACATTATCCGTAAAGATGACTGCTTCGGTATAGATACCTTTTACTATTTTCATATAAGATGATTCTCCTTTTAAATAAAAATGGGCACAAAAAAAGCACCTCAAAGGTGCAGCTTACAAATTGCCTGTGATTATCTGCAAATGGTGAGGCCTGTTGTACCTTTGATTATTCGTTTCCATATTTGATTAAAGAATGTGTTAATTTCCTGCATGGTAAGCCCTCCTTTTCCTGAATATATTTTGCGCTTTAAATGAATATCTAAATCTTACAACGTGTTGATCATAGCATAGGTTTGTGAAATTTGCAAGTATCTGATAATTAAAATCTATAAGATTTCCATTAAGGTCAAGGTTGAATAAGAACCTAATCTATGCTAACTTCATATTAGAAATTTTATGATATGTGTATAAATTTCTTTTTTTCTGCAACATTTCCGCAAGAAAAAGACTCTATATAAGTAGAAATGCATTTCAAGAGCGAGGTGGGAGGAATGGAAGGCTTTATGGAGCTGTACCAGACGGTCTATAAGGACATGTACCGTCTGGCATATTATTACATGGGGAGCGCCGAGGACGCTGAGGATGCGGTGCAGGAAGCGGCTATGGCTGCCTACGAGCATTTTTGCAGATTGAAGGACAAGGACGCCTTTCGCCCCTGGATATTTAAGATCCTGGTGAACCGCTGTAAAAAAAGCCTGAAGAAAAGAAGCCGCAGAGAGCTGGCAAAAGAGACTGTGGAACGCTCCTATGAGCCAAGCCTTTCCTCTCAGGCAGAGGTACTGGAGCTTCTTGGAAAACTGGATGACGAGGAACGGCTGATTGTAACCCTTACCGTGTATGGCGGCTACAAGGGAGAGGAAATCGCCCGGATACTGAACAAAAATCACAGCACCGTTCGTTCCAAATACCGTCGGGCCTTAAAAAAACTGGAATCAGAGCTTACATAAGAAAATAGTTCCGTATTTCAAGAAGTAAGGAATGGAAAGAGCAGACATCTTGACAGAAGCAGTGAAAAACTTCTAAAAAAGAAGGAGATGCAGGAATGAAAGGAAAAGAAGAAATCTTAGATATGCTTCATAAAAAAGGAAAGGAACTGGAGATTCCGGCAGGCTTAGAGCCGGAATGGATGCAGGAGACCTTAATAGAGCACGAGCGGAAACAATATTTCCGCAAGGGGCGTCTCTATCCGGCCCTTGCGGCGGCAGCCAGCTTCTGTCTGATAGCGGGACTTTTGCTGCATATTTATTCTTTGGGATTATTATCCCCGGAGGAATTGCCCGCACAGACAGAAACAGAAGACCTGCTGCCGGAGGAAACCATCACGCCTGTAAACCCCTCGGAAGAACAGGAAGAACTGGACCTGCCGGAAATGACCTACGAGGAAATCTACGCCCGTCTGTCAGAAACTTCACAGTTCCAGTATGAAATTACAAAAGGCGCAGAAAAAGATGGAGCGCTTTATTATGAAGCTGCCGATTTGGCAATGGCGGATTCGGCGGCATTCCGGAAGATGGAACGTACGGAGGAAGCCGAGACAGAAGCGGCCTATGGCAAGACAAACACCCAGGTAGATGAGGTGGACGAGGCCGACCGCATTAAAAACGACGGCAGATACCTGTATCAGATAGCAAAAAAACAGACAACAGAAGAAGACGGCACGGTTCTGGAAAAGCAGGGAATTCAGATCCTGGATACAAAGGACGGCCTAAAAGAGACCGCTTTCCTGGACGGCTTCGAGAATCCGGAGGAATTCTATCTCTGGCAAGATCTGCTCATTACCATAGAAAATAAATACTACGACACGCTCCTGCCCGTAGAGGCAGCCAAAAAAGGAAGCTTCGCGGAAGACCTGGCAATCTGCGGAGACGGCAGGGAGAAAGTTTACCATGAAATCAGTATCTATGACATTACGGACAAAAGCAGTCCCAAGAAGCAGAAGACCTTTACACTCCAGGGGGCTTACGAAAGCTCTCGAATATCTGAAGGATATTTTTACGGAATCAGCCGTTTCACCGCAGAGCCGGGAGAGGGAGAAAAAGACTACGACGCCTATATCCCAACCATAGACGGAAACAGGATTCAGGCGGAGAAGATCTACTGCCCCAGCTATGTGGACGGCCCCGGCTATCTGGTTCTGGTATCCATCGATCTGTCCAATCCGACCGTATTTGTGGACAGCCGGGCTGTTCTGGCCGGTTCCGGAACCTACTATGTGAGCCGGAATAACATCTACATGTCCCATTACCAGTCCGTCTATGAAATAGAGCCGGAAAGCGAGGGAACGATCTATGACAGCACCAAGCTTCTGCGTTTCTCCTATTTAAAAGGACATTTTTACGCTCAGGCAGAGGGAGAGATCCCCGGACGGATAGAAAGCAGTTTTTCCATGGATGAATATCAGGGAAAGCTTCGAATTGCCGCAACCGTGCAGGAATACCAATGCCGGAAAGTAACCGACGACCGCACCGGAGAGGATATCGGCTACGATTACGGAGAAAACAAGGAAACCAATGCCTTATACATTCTGAACCGTTCCCTGGACACAGTGGGAAAAGTAGAGGGACTGGCAGAAAACGAACAGATAAGATCCGCCCGTTTCCTGGGAAATATTGGTTACATCGTCACTTTCCGCCAGACCGATCCGCTGTTCGCCATAGACCTTTCCGATCCTCAGAATCCCAAAGTCCTGGGCCAGCTGAAAATCAGCGGATTTTCTGAATACCTGCATTTCTATGGGGAGAATCAGCTTTTGGGCATTGGAATGGAAGCAGACGAAGAAACAGGCAGGGAAGAGGGTATGAAATTATCCATGTTCGATGTCAGCAATCCGGCAGAACCAAAAGAACAATCCAAGCTGAACCTGAAAGACTACAACTACAGCGAAGCTCTCTGGGATCACCATGCCGTACTCATAGACACTACGGAGAACCTGATAGGCTTCGAAGCCGAAGGCAGTAACCGGGGCGCCTACTGGAAAGATTACCTGGTATACGCTTACGAAGACGGAGCCTTTGCACAAAAACTAAAAATTCAAACCAAAACCGATGACAGAACATGGTACCGAACCAGGGGAACCTTCATAGGAGAAACCTTCTACCTTCTCTTTGAAAATGGCACTGCCAAAGCCTACAACCGAACCACCGGAGCATTAGTGGAAGAGCTTAAATAATGGTCACAAAAAGCTCCCGCAGAGAATTAATCGTATTTTAGTCTCTGCGGGAGTTTTTTAAGAAATTTTTAGATAATTCCGCATATTTTTCAGCGCATTCTTTTCCAACCGGCTCACCTGCGCCTGGGAGATTCCAATCTCATCCGCCACCTCCATCTGGGTTTTACCTTGAAAAAACCGCAGATTAATAATATAATTTTCCCGTTCCGGCAGCTTCTTCATGGCCTCTGAGAGAGAAAGCTCTTCCACCCAGAGCTCCTCTTTATTTTTCTTATCACTAATCTGATCCATTACATACAGCGTATCCCCGCCCTCCGTATAGACAGGCTCATAGAGGCTCACCGGGCTTTGAATCGCATCCAGCGCAAAAATAATATCCTCATCCGGAATCCCGATTTCCGCCGCAATTTCACTGATCGTAGGCTCCTTGGAATTCTTCCGCATCAGCTCTTCCTTGGCATAGATAGCCTTATAAGCCGTATCCCTGAGAGAACGGCTCACACGAATGGAGTTATTATCCCTCAGATACCGCCGGATTTCACCCACGATCATAGGTACGGCATAGGTAGAGAATTTTACGCCTAACTGATCATCAAAATTGTCAATGGCTTTCATAAGCCCGATACAGCCAATCTGAAACAAATCATCCACATTCTCATTGCTGGTAGAAAAACGCTTAATCACACTCAGAACCAGCCGCAGATTCCCCTTAATGTACAGTTCCCTAGCCTCTTTATCTCCCTGTGAAATCCGTTCCCACAACGCATCTTTTTCCTCCTGCTTAAGCAGAGGAAGCTTCGCCGTATTTACTCCGCATATTTCAACCTTATTTAAAGCCATTCTGCGAAAATCCTCCTTGCTGTCCTTAAGAATTGCAGCAAAGCAATCTATGTATGTAACCACTCAGACTGCCTTGCGTGATTTCTTGCTATTAACAAGATTTCCAGCAGTTTTTTTTCTATACGCATGTGGGGGAAAATAAAAAAAATAATAGTCCTTGACAAAAGAATAGGAGCATATCTTTCTTCATTATTGTTTGTATATTATTTTGCTTTTGACTTACAAAAACGGATTTTGGAACTATGATAAAAGCTGTGTTCTTGTTCCATGGGAATTTTTTATTTTATTCTAGTAGTCCGTATCGGAAATCCTTGTGCATATTTCTGAGGATACTTTTCCGAGAGTGCAGGTCAAAAAACGCAGACGTAGTGGTGCTACGGCGAGGCTTTTTGACCTGTGCTATCGGAGAAATAGACCGGAAATATGCACAAGGATTTCCGGTACGGACTACTAGTGCCATATGCTTACTTGAATAAATGAAAAAGAATAAAATTTTATTGAAAAACAATAAATATTTATTGACAAATGAATTTCGCAGAGATATGATAGAAAATAGAAAGAAAAGGAAGAGGTGCAAAAGATATGATTTTTATAATTCTGGGACTGCTTCTGATTCCGGGCCCATTGTTTACCATTTTGAATATTGGGAATCTGCTTCTTAACAGAGAACATACGGGAAAATTCGAAGCAATGGCGTTTTCAGTGGGAATTTTGTACAGCCTAATGCTCTATGGTATCTGGAATCCAAGAAGCTGGGAAGAAAGTGTTATACTGTCGGACGATATGGCTTCTCTTCATGAGCCATTTGCCAGAGCATATTTGCCTGCCATACTATTCCTTATGGCGGTGGGATTGCTTTCTTATGCATATCTAAAAACAAAAAAGGACAAGGGGGCACCCCTGGCGGTTGTACTTTCCATGTCCGGTGTTTATATTGGAATTCTGGTGAATCTGGCGGCAATGATACAGCTCTTTGGAAGTGTCAATGCAGACATGCCCTTTGGAAACTGTATGCCGGGAGATGTGCTATTGATGCTGTTGCTGCCATTTAATTATCTGCTGTTGGCGGTGAATCTCTTGATACAGGTAGTAAAGGGGCAGAGCAGGAGGATCAAAGAGCGAAAAGAACTTCTTGGCTATGATGGGGAAGTCCTGGGAGCAAGCCGGGGATTGAATCAAACAGAGGAACCGGAATCGGATTTAGAGCCATATAAGAGCCGCTTCTTAAATGACTGCAACCGCATTCTGGCTGACAGTGAGAATTGGGCCTTATTTGCCCTGCTTTTGACCCTGCCTTTGCTGTGTGTTATTATGATCGTACTTCTTCTGTTCGGACAGAGGCCCGACAGCGTTATCCGGGCATTTACAGAGACAAGTGACTGGACCTTATCCACAAAGGTTTCGCCCCCGCCGGTAGTTTATGACAGCCATTATCTGTGTACGGTAGCCATGCAGGGCCATAAGGAGCTGGTAAGGCCCCAGCGTATGGGGATTAGGAGAGGAAATAAGATCATGGTGAACCGTCAGCTCTGTGTGGCAAATGCCTTTGAGCAGCTTTTGGAGGAACACACGCCAAGATTCCACCGGGCACTCAGGAATTTTTATGATACCTATGGCTATCCCGTTTCCAGACATATCAGGACACCCCTTAGCGCAGATATCATTTATTTGATTATGAAGCCTTTGGAGTGGCTGTTTGTCATAGTGCTGTACCTGTTTGACGAGAAGCCGGAGGATCGGATAGCAAGGCAGTACCTGCCAATATAAAATAGAAACTACCTCTTCCGATATTTGCAGGGAGGAATTGATACTGCGGGAAATCAATGCAACAGATATTCCGAAAGAGCTTACTTCAGAATATGAATGGAATGAATAGTATTTGGAACGGTGGTTCCAATAAGAACGGTAAAAGCTGTGGTTCTCAGATTTTTATTTTAATATGTACGGCCTTTCCCTTTTGGCTTCCCCTGATGCTTTTTTGCGGATATCAATTGGCAGGGTGGACAAATGGAACTGATTTTGCGCCACTGTACGAAAGAAGCTGGGGAATAGAGCTTTCTTCGGAATGGGAAGAGTCCTGCCGCAAAAAGAGTGATACCGGCTTTCAGGGAGACGGCGTCTGGTACAGCGTTTATGAAAATGTCAGCGAAAGCAGTATTGCCGGTATGCACATTCCCTTTATAAAAGGGAAAAATGAAAGCGTTATAGAAGAGTTTCAGTTTGTGGCAGAGTCTGCCGGAATAGGAGATGAGGACCAGCCGGATTTTACAAAGGAATTTATTTGGGCAAAGCTGTCGGAGGAATATGGGGATTATTTGATTTTCCTGTTCTTTCCGGAGGAAGAGAGGCTGTTTTTGGCACAGGCATTTTTTTGAAACATGTATTCAAAAAATGACTGTGCTCTATTCTGCGGGATAGGAAGATATATGTAATGATTTACATAGATGCCTGGATAAATGTTAAATTGCTTCATGGCTTTTCTGTACAGTTGCCAGCACATCATCACAATTCAAACATAGGACAGCGTCTAGAGTTCGGAGGGGTTTTGGAGCAGCTAAAAGAGTTTCAGACATAAGAAATAAAGAGAAGCATATATTTTCTTTTGAAATAAGCAGAGAGTGCCCAGAAAGCATGCACCCTCTGCTTATTTTTATACCCTTCTGTCCATCCTCCGTAATTGACACGCCTTTCAGCCATGCAGTATAATAAAAAAATATGACAGCATGCAGGTTTGCTGTGAAAGAAGCACACACCCGCATGATATACAGGAGGCGATATCACATGGTTTTAGGCAGTGATTTAGGGACTACCTATTCCGTAGGAGCATATGTAAGAGAGGACGGAGAGGTAGAAATCATAGACAATTCGGAGGGAAAAAATCAAACCCCTTCCGTAGTAATGTTTGATGCGGAGGACGGCATTATTGTAGGAGAGGTAGCCAAAGAGCATGCGGTTATGTGTCCCGATGATGTGGTTGCCGTGATCAAGAACAATATGGGCAACAAAGCTTATCGCAAGAATTTCAACGGCGTGGACTACACGCCGGAAATGATCGCCAGCTTCATTATCCGCAAGGTAGCTCAGGATGCTGCCGCTTCAACGGGAGAGCAGGTGGAGGGCGTAGTAGTCACCGTTCCTGCATACTTTACCGATGCCAAGCGTAAGGCCACGGAGGACGCAGCTTCTATAGCGGGCCTGCCGCTTATCGGCATGATCAATGAGCCCACAGCGGCAGCGCTGAGCTATGCAAAAAGCAGAAATTAGACAGCGGAAAGATTCTCGTCTACGACTTAGGGGGAGGAACCTTTGATGCCACTGTCTTACATATGGAGGGTTCAGACAAAATCGAAGTGCTGGCCACGGGCGGTCTGTCAAACGCCGGCGGACGCTTCTTTGATCAGAGCATTGTGGACTATGTCTGCGCCTATATGGAAGAACATTATGACATCGATCTGGAGGAGGAAGAATATAAGGACGAGCTTCAGGAGCTTTATTTAAAGGCGGAAAATGCCAAGATTCAGCTTAGTAAAAAGAGCAGAGCCATCATAGCTATGAAAATCGGCACAGTTAAGCAGAATATTGCCGTCACCCGGGAGCAGTTTGAGTCCATGATTCACAAAATGTATGTGCGCACAGAGAGCAAGGTAAAGGAGGTTTTGGAGGAAGCAGGCGTTGCCGTTGAGGAACTTGACAAGGTACTGATGGTAGGTGGTTCCAGCAGAATCCCTTATATTGCCGAACATATCAGCCAGCTGACAGGAAAGGAACCCTCCAGGGAGGTGAATCCTGACGAAGCGGTGGCAGCAGGAGCCGCCATCTATGCCAGTCTGAAAACAGAGAATCAGGAAAAAGTCTGCTTTGAGGACGTATGCTCCCACAGCATCGGCGTGGTGGTGCTGAATGAGGAAGGAATAGAGGAAAATGAGATTGTGATCCGGCGCAATTCCAAGATTCCGGTAAGTGAAAAAAAGAGATTTCGCACAGCCATAGCCAACCAGAGCATGCTGCAGCTGACCATCACAGAGGGCGAATATCAGGAAATGACGGATGTGACGACAATTGGAAGCTTTGAGATGGAGCTTCCAAAAGGCCTGCCGGAGCGGGCGCCCATCTGGATTGTGCTTACCCTGAACGCCTATCAGCTCATTCATGTCAGCGTGGAGATCCCGGAGCAGAACTTCCGAAAGGAATATGATATCAAACGAAGGGCAAATATGGATGAAGAAACCCTGCAAAAGGTGAAAGGAATGCTTCGGGATGTGGAAGTCAGTTAAGGAGAGAATGGGGACATAGAAAAAGAGCGGATCGAACAGATTATTTCAGAGAGCAGTGTGGAAGAGGCGATTGAGCAGATCGCAGAGATAGTGGAGGAAGAATACGAGGAGTATGCCATGCTGCGGCTGGCGATGCTCTATGTCCAGGCTGATAGGAAGAAGGAAGCCGTAAAGGTTCTGCGCCGTCTGCGCAGGCTTTTTCCTGATGGCATGTACCAGCAGGAAGAAGCGGGGCTTCAGGAGATTCTTGAGGGAAAGGAAGGTCCCGGGGCCATAGCCAGGATTGAAGAGGCGCTGAAAAAGGAAGAACGAAAAGAGGCAGAGCATAAAGGAACAGGAACCGAAGAGACACAAAGTGCGTGTGCCAAAAAAATCCTTTGAATGGTATCAGAGGGTGATTGAGGCGAATGGGGAGAATTTAAAAGAAGAGGATTGATTTTACAGGCATCCGTGGGGGTACGGGTGCCTTTTTGTAATTCTAAATATCAAACCAATTAAGAAATGGAAAAGATGCTGGATAGTATATTGGAACTATGATAAGATAAAAATCAGATAGGAGGTGTGGAGCATGGCAAGAACCATAAGTATTGGAGGGCAGAATTTTGAAATAATCCGAACAAGGGGATATTTCTATATTGATAAAACTTCTTTTCTTTCAGAGTGGTGGGAAGGAGGAGACAGTGTAACATTGATTACTCGCCCCAGGCGTTTTGGGAAAACGCTGAATATGAGTATGACAGAACAATTTTTTCTGTAAAGTATGCAGGGCGGCGGGATTTGTTTCAGGGGCTTGCTATTTGGGAGGAGGAAAAATACAGGGCATTACAGGGGACTTATCCGGTGATCAGCCTTTCTTTTGCGAATGTAAAGGAAAATGGCTATGAAAAGGTTCGCTATAGAGTTTGCAATGTCAGATAGAAAGCAGGAGGTAAAGAGATGGTATGATGGTTTTACCTTTGGAAACCGGACAGACATTTATAATCCCTGGTCTATTCTGAATTATCTGGACTCACGAAAGTTGGGAGTATATTGGGCAAATTCCAGTTCCAACAGCCTGGTAGGAAAATTAATTCGGGAAGGAAACAAAGAGATAAAGCAGAAGCTGGAAGCTTTAATGCAGGGAGAGTCCCTGCAGGTAGAGATTGATGAGCAGATTGTATATGGGGAGCTAAATACAAAGAAAAATTCTATCTGGAGTCTTTTAATTCAAGGTGCAGGATATGGAGGATGAGAAAGAACTGACCGATACGGTGAAAGCGGCGCTGCAGCAGATAGAAGAGCGGGAATATGAGACTATGCTTATATCAAAGGGAGTACCGAAAGAGAAGATAAGAAAATATGGTTTCGCTTTTTGCGGGAAAAAGGTGTTGGTTGGGAAAGCTGTGTGAGTCAGGGAATACAGATAGAGAGCAATACAGGAAGCGGTATCTGATGAGATTCTGGTTGGGGAGGAAATGAAGCCTTGAGATAAGGAAAAAGTAGTTATTGTTCACTCATAGACCGTGCACTGCGCGGCACGGTCACAGACCAGTACAGTACCGGGGGCGGAATCTGGCCTCTTGCCGTAAGGCAACTTTAAATAGGCCGGATTCGTTACTGTGAACAAAAAGTAATAAAAAAGGAGGGTGTCAAGAAAAAACACTTGACACCCTCGCCTTTTTTGTGTATGATAATCCAGGCAGGTGATAAGTTTGAAAGTCAACTTCCAAATCCACCCAGATGACGCAGCAAGTATGCAAAAGAGCGGACTTTGCGTCAGAAAGAGGAAACCATGGAAAAGCTTTTAGAGCAGACACTGCTGTATGATTTCTACGGAGAGCTTCTGACAGAGCACCAAAAGCAGATATACGAGGACGTGGTTCTCAACGATTACACCTTAAGCGAAGTGGCCCAGGAGCGAGGCATCAGCAGGCAGGGTGTACATGATCTCATCAAGCGGTGCAATCGAATCCTGCAGGAGTACGAGGCAAAGCTGCACCTGGTAGAGCGGTTCCTGACCATCAAGAGCCGGATAGAACAGATGGAGCATTCCCTGAGAGATACACAGGCGCCGGACAAGGAACAGCTGATTCGGCAGCTACAGGACATATTGGAGAATTTATAGATGGCATTTGAGAGTTTATCCGATAAATTGCAGAATGTATTCAAGAACCTGCGAGGCAAGGGACGTCTCACGGAAGCGGATGTAAAGGCAGCCTTAAAGGAAGTAAAGATGGCTCTTCTGGAAGCCGACGTAAGCTTTAAGGTAGTGAAGCAGTTCATCAAGTCTGTGGAAGCACGTGCGGTAGGCACCGACGTGATGAACAGTCTGACTCCGGGCCAGATGGTGATCAAGATTGTCCATGAGGAGATGATTCACCTTATGGGAAGTGATACCACAGAGCTCAAGCTTAAGGGCGGCAGCGAAGTGACCGTTCTCATGATGATGGGACTTCAGGGTGCCGGTAAAACCACCACGGCGGCCAAGATTGCCGGAAAGCTGAAAAGCAAGGGAAGAAAGCCTTTGCTTGTGGCCTGCGACGTATACCGTCCCGCAGCCATTAAGCAGCTTCAGGTAAACGGAGAAAAGCAGGGCGTAGAAGTATTCACCATGGGCGATAATCAAAAGCCGGTGAATATAGCCAAGGGTGCATATGAGCATGCGAAGAAGAACGGCTTCAATGTTCTGATTCTGGATACGGCCGGCCGTCTTCATGTAGATGAGGATATGATGGCGGAGCTTCAGGAGATTGCATCCAATCTTGAGATTGATCAGGCACTTCTTACCGTAGATGCCATGACAGGCCAGGATGCAGTCAATGTGGCAAGTACCTTTGACGAGAAGATCGGGATTGACGGAGTGATTCTTACCAAGCTGGACGGCGATACCAGAGGCGGTGCCGCATTGTCCATCAAGGCAGTAACCGGAAAGCCCATCCTTTATGTAGGCATGGGGGAGAAGCTCAGCGATCTGGAGCAGTTCTATCCCGACCGCATGGCTTCCAGAATCTTAGGCATGGGTGACGTGCTGACACTGATTGAGAAAGCCCAGGAGACGGTGGATGAGGAAAAGGCCAAGGCCATGACCCAGAAGCTAAAGAAGAACCAGTTTGGCTTTGACGATTATCTGGAAAGTATGAACCAGATGCGAAAGATGGGGGGCTTAACTAGTATCCTTTCCATGATGCCGGGAGTGGGAAGTCAGCTAAAGGGCCTGGAAGATGCCATTGACGAAAAGAAAATGGCACAGATAGAGGCAATTATCCTGTCCATGACCCCAAAGGAACGCTCCAACCCGGAGGTGCTCAATCCGTCCAGAAAGCATCGAATAGCCAAGGGAGCAGGCGTAGACATCGCAGAGGTCAACCGCCTGGTAAAGCAGTTTAGTGAGATGCGTAAGATGATGAAGCAGATGCCCGGTATGATGGGCGGCAAAGGTTTTGGTAAAAGGGGACGTTTTCGAATGCCCTTTTAACATAAAAGCAAAAGAAGAAATCAAATTTTGGAGGTGAAAGAGATGGCAGTAAAGATTAGATTGAGAAGAATGGGTCAGAAGAAAGCTCCTTTCTATAGAATTATCGTAGCAGATTCCAGATCCCCGAGAGACGGCAGATTCATCGAGGAGATTGGCACCTACGATCCGAGTACAGACCCCAGCACATTCAACGTAGACGTTGAGGCAGCAAAGAAATGGCTGAACAATGGTGCACAGCCCACAGAGGTAGTAGGCAAGATCCTGAAAGCCGCTGGTGTTGAGAAATAAGCCACAAAGCTTTAAAAAAGGCAACAGCGTTGTTATTGCTCATAGAATGGGCAGCGGCGACGCATTCGGAGGAAAGATATGAAAGAATTAGTAGAGGTGATTGCAAAATCACTGGTAGAGCATCCGGAAGAAGTTGCTGTGACAGAGACGGAGAATGAGAAAACCATTCTCGTTGAGCTTCGGGTGGCACCGTCCGACATGGGAAAGGTGATCGGCAAGCAGGGCCGTATCGCAAAGGCGATCCGCTGTGTGGTAAAAGCAGCAGCATCAAAGGAAGAAAAAAAGGTTGTAGTGGAGATTCTACAGTAGAATTTACACAAAACAGACAGGCGGGTGGAGACACCCGCTGTTTTTCAATCAGAGGAGATGAAAATGGAGTCATATTTAAGGGTAGGCGTTATCGCATCCACTCACGGCTTAAAGGGTGAGGTTAAGGTATTTCCCACCACAGACAATCCGGAGCGTTTTCGAGAATTAAAGCAGGTGCTTCTGGATACCGGAAATGAATATAAATCCCTCAATGTGGCCGGTGTGAAATTTTTCAAAAACCAGGTCATTTTGAAGTTTCGGGAATTTCATGATATCAATGAAGTAGAGCAATATAAGGGAAAGGATCTGCTGGTGACACGGGATCAGGCAGTTCCTTTGGAGGAAAATGAGAATTTTATCACAGATCTCATAGACATGGAGGTCTACACGGACGAGGGCGAGCGTCTGGGAAGCTTAACAGATGTATTGCAGACGGGAGCAAATGATGTTTATGTAGTCAGGACAGACGAAAGGAAAGAAGTACTTCTTCCAGCCATTCCTTCCTGTATTTTAGAGGTAAATGTAGAAGAGGCACGAATGACGGTACACATACTGGAAGGATTGTTGGAGTGATGAACTATCATGTATTAACTCTGTTTCCCGAAATGATTATAAATGGGCTGAACACCAGTATTTTAGGACGGGCCATAGAAAAAGGCACGATTCATCTGGAGGCCGTGGACATTCGTGACTACACGGAGGATAAGCACAGAAAGGTGGATGATTATCCCTATGGGGGCGGCGCAGGAATGGTCATGCAGGCTGAACCGGTCTTTCGGGCCTGTGAAGCGGTGCAAAGTCGGATAGTGGGGAAGAGGGCAAGAGTGATCTATGTAACCCCTCAGGGCCGTGTGTTTCATCAGGCTATGGCAAAGGAGCTTTCAAAGGAAGAAGATTTGATTTTCCTCTGCGGACATTATGAGGGCATAGATGAACGTGTGCTGGAGGAAGTGGTCACGGATTATATATCCATTGGAGACTATGTGCTCACCGGCGGAGAGCTTCCTGCCATGGTGATGATTGATGCCATTTCCCGTCTGGTTCCGGGAGTTTTAAGTAATGAGGTGTCGGCGGAGTTTGAGAGCTTTCATGACAGCCTGCTGGAATATCCCCAGTACAGCCGTCCGGAGGTTTGGAATGGAAAGCCGGTTCCCCGGGTTCTTCTTAGCGGAGATCATGACCGGATTGAGGATTGGCGAAGAGAGCAGTCTATTCTGCGGACCAAAGAGCGGCGTCCGGATCTCTATGGACAGTACCAAAAAGAACAGAAATCCATCAAAAACCTAAAAAATCTGCCTAGAAAAAGACTGAAAGTGGTTTTGATGGAAGAAAGTGTATTTCAGGAAAAACCAATAAAAGGAGAAATAATAAAAGAGGAAGGGACAGAAAATAAGATTAGAAAAGATGATCTGCAAAGCTGCCGGATACAGGAATTTCAGGAGCTGGTTCAGGAATTGGGCTTGAAGCTTAAGCTTGTATCAGGTAAGGAGCCAGAGAGGTTCCGAAAAGCTTTGGAGACAGAAAAAGCGGGAAAACGTGAGGTTTTAGTATTCACATCTTCGGTTCAGGGAGTCCTTGAGGCACGAAAGGACAAGCTTCGGACGATTTATTTCCCGGCAGATACTGAGGAACAAGAGCCAAAGGAACTGATTTATTATAGGAAGATTTCGGATCTGCTGGAAGGAATGGCGGTTCTGCGGCGGTTGGTTTAAGTTAAAAAAACAAGCTTGCCGTGCCGCCATGAATCAAAGTCGGTAATGGCGCCTGGGAATCCCTGAACCCAGCTTTCTGCTGCGCAAAAAAGGGTATTTCATAGAAAAAAAGAAGCTGTCGCAACCGCAACAGCTTCTTTTAAACATTCACTCTCAAATTCTACGCTCTTTCCACTTTGCCGGATCTCAGACAAGAAGTACAAACGTACATCTTCTTGGATCCCCCATCAACCTTAACTCGAACGGACTTAACATTGGATTTCCACATCTTATTGGATCGTCTATGTGAATGACTTACAGCATTTCCGAAGTGAGCGCCTTTTTCACAAATTGCACATTTAGCCATCTTAGCACCTCCTTGATCTTTAGTGAACCCTATATATGGGCTCGCAACAAATGTTATTCTAGCAGAAAGTACTATATTTTGCAAGTATTAATTTGAAAATATTGCAACTTTTTGAGAAACTGGTTAAAATTTGAAAAACTACTTTGAATTTTAACGGAAAGAGGGTATACTGTCCATATAGTGTATTTTACAAGTAATTCGCTTTTCACATACCGGCACGAAAGGCCGGGCATGTTAAAAAACATAAATGGAGGTAATCATAATGAAGGGACTTATGAATACACAACTAGGTGCAGTAATTATCGACCCGGAAGTGATAGCCAAGTACGCCGGCTCGGTAGCAGTAGAATGCTTCGGCATTGTAGGCATGGCTATGGTAAATGTTCGAGAGGGCATTGTAAAGCTGCTTCGGGGAGACAATCTGACCAGAGGCGTCAACGTACAGATAAATGACAACCGAATCACATTGTCCTTCCACGTTATCGTGTCCTACGGAGTGAGCATCTCCGCAGTATCCGATAATCTGATCAGCAACGTAAAGTATAAGGTAGAAGAATTCACTGGTATGTCCATAGAGAAAATCAACATCTTTGTAGAAGGTGTAAGGGTAATAGACTAATAGCAGGAGGAGTTTAGCAGAGTTATGAAAACCATAGATGTAGAAACACTGACAAAGATGTTTTTGGCCGGTGCCAAGAACCTGGAGGCAAAAAAGGAATGGATCAATGAGCTGAATGTATTTCCCGTTCCGGACGGAGACACAGGAACCAATATGACCCTGACCATTATGTCAGCCGCTTCCGAGGTAAATAACCTGCCAGTGCGCACCATGGAAGCCGTGGCAAAGGCAATATCTTCCGGCTCCTTAAGAGGGGCAAGAGGCAACTCCGGCGTTATCCTTTCTCAGCTCCTTCGAGGATTTACCAAAGGAATCCGGGGATATGAGACACTGGATACCGTGAAGTTTGCCAATGCATTTCAAAAAGCAGTGGAGACCGCTTACAAAGCAGTTATGAAGCCTAAGGAGGGAACGATCCTCACTGTGGCCAGAGGTGCGGCAGACAAGGCATCCGAGCTGGCATTGACAGAGGACGAACTGGACGTATTCTTCTTGGGAATTATCGAAGAAGCAGAGGCAGTGCTTCAGAAGACACCTGACCTTCTTCCGGTATTAAAGGAAGCCGGCGTGGTGGATTCCGGCGGACAAGGTCTGGTAGAGGTTTTAAAAGGCGCTTATGATGCATTTCTCGGCAAGGAGATTGACTACACCTTCGAAGCGCCCAAGGCAGCGCCGGTGAAGATCAGCGCCCAGACGGAAGCAGATATTAAGTTCGGATACTGTACCGAATTTATTATTATGCTGGATAAAGAATTTTCCCCTGAGACAGAGCATGAATTCAAGCAGTTCCTGGAATCGATTGGTGATTCCATTGTGTGCGTGGCAGACGATGACATTGTTAAGATCCACGTACATACCAATCATCCCGGGCAGGCCATCGAAAAGGCTTTGACCTACGGCTCGCTGTCCCGGCTGAAGATTGATAATATGCGTGAAGAACATGAAGAAAAGTTAATCAAGGATGCTTCCCGAATTGCTGCCCGGCAGGCAGAGGAGGAAGCTGCGAAGAAGGCTGCACAGCCCAGAAAAGAGATGGGCTTCATTTCCGTGTCCATTGGAGAAGGAATCGGAGAGATTTTTAAGGGACTTGGAGTGGATTACCTGATTGAAGGCGGCCAGACCATGAATCCCAGCACCGAGGATATGCTGAATGCCATTGAGCAGGTTCATGCAGATCATATTTTTATCCTGCCGAATAATAAGAACATTATTCTGGCGGCAAATCAGGCACAGGCCTTGTGTAAGGATAAGGACATTATTGTAGTTCCCACCAAGACGGTTCCCCAGGGAATCACGGCCATGATCAACTATATCCCCGATATGTCTCCGAAGGAGAATGAAGAGAGGATGGCAGAGGAGATTCAAAATGTAAAGACCGGGCAGGTGACTTATGCAGTCCGGGATACCCATCTGGATGACAAGGAGATCAAAGAGGGCGACATTATGGGAATCGGCGATCATTCCATTTTGTCCGTAGGCAGTGAGATTGCAGGCGTAACCCTTGATATGTTTAAGGAGCTGGTAGATGAGGATTCCGAGCTTATCAGTATTTACTATGGAGAGGGAGTCAGCGAGGATGAGGCGCAGGCTATGGGCGAGAAGCTTGGGGAAGCCTATCCGGACTGCGATATTGAGGTGCATTTCGGAGGCCAGCCCATTTACTATTATGTTGTATCAGTAGAGTAAGGAAATACAGATATGGATTCACCAATTACAAGTATTAAGGGAATTGGAGAAAAAACAGCTGCGCTCTTTCATCGTGTCGGTGTTGACACGGTGGGAGAGCTGTTGTCATATTATCCCAGAAATTATGATATATATGAAGAACCGGTAACCTTTGCGAATCTGAAAAAGGAGCAGATACAGGCTGTCACAGGTTTTGTCAGGAAGGTGCCGGCAGTGTCGAAGACGAGACGCTATGCGGTGACAACGGTGGTTTTGGAGGAATTCGGGGAGTATCTTCATCTTACCTGGTTCAACATGCCGTTCTTGAAAAATATCATTTCTCCGGGAAGTACTTATATTTTCCGGGGACGCGTCCAAAAGAAAAAGGGACGGCTCGTTATGGAGCAGCCGGAATATTTCACACCAGAGGCTTATAGAGAAAAGCTGGATACCATGCAGCCCATTTATGGACTGACTGCCGGACTTTCCAATAAAACCGTTTCCAAAGCCGTGAGGCAGGCTTTGGATGAGAGAGATCTGAATCCGGAATATCTGCCGGAGGAGATTCGTATGGATCAGGAGCTGGCGGAGTACAATTTTGCTCTTCGTACCATCCATTTTCCGGTGAAATGGGAGGATCTGCTCCTGGCAAGAAGGCGGCTGGTGTTTGACGAATTTTTTCTGTTCATTCTGTCTCTGCGCCAGATGAAGGAGGCGGCGGAGGTTCAGAAGAATGAGTGTCCCATGACAACGGTCAGGGAGACGGAGGCGCTTTTGAAGTCTCTGCCTTATGAGCTTACGGGGGCGCAGAAAAAGGTTTGGGAGGAGCTTAAGGCAGATCTGGCAGGAGAGCGGGCTATGAGCCGCCTGATTCAGGGGGACGTGGGTTCCGGAAAGACGGTAGTTGCTCTTCTGGCTCTGGTCTGTGCTGTGGGCAACGGATATCAGGGGGCTTTGATGGCACCAACGGAGGTTCTGGCAAGACAGCACGGACAGTCCATTCAGGAGATGCTTGAGGCAGCAGGACTTCCCATTCATACAGTAGTTTTGACAGGGTCCATGTCTGCAAAGGAAAAACGGCTGGCATACGAGCAGATTGAGAGCGGACAGGCAGGAATTGCGGTAGGTACTCATGCTCTGATACAGAGTCAGGTGCATTTTAAGCGGCTGGGTCTGGTGGTGACGGATGAACAGCACCGGTTTGGTGTGCGTCAGAGAGAGACACTGGCAGCGAAGGGCGGCGTTCCTCATGTGCTTGTTATGAGCGCCACACCGATTCCAAGGACCCTGGCTATTATTCTCTATGGAGACTTGGACATTTCCGTGTTGGATGAGCTGCCGGGAGGCAGGCTTCCCATCAAGAATTGTGTGGTGGATGAGAGCTGCCGGGCAACGGCTTACCGGTTTATGGAAAAGGAGATTGCAGCCGGACGGCAGGTCTATGTAATCTGCGCTATGGTGGAGGACAATCCGGAGCTTGAACTGGAAAATGTGGTAGATTATACCGAGAAGCTGAAAGGCGCTATGGATGCGTCCATTGCCATTGAATATCTTCATGGAAAAATGAAGGCTTCCGAAAAAAATTCCATTATGGAACGCTTTGCGGCAGGGGAGATTCAGGTGTTGGTGTCAACTACGGTAGTGGAGGTAGGAGTTAATGTGCCCAATGCTACGGTTATGATGGTGGAGAATGCGGAGCGCTTCGGATTGGCGCAGCTTCATCAGCTTCGGGGCCGAGTGGGCAGAGGGAAGCATCAGTCTTACTGCATCTTTGTCAGTGGAAATGACAACCCGGATACGAAAAAACGTCTGGAGATTCTGAATAAGTCCAATGACGGTTTTTATATTGCAAGCGAGGATCTGAAGCTTCGGGGGCCGGGGGATCTCTTTGGCATCCGCCAGAGCGGACTTCTGGAGTTTAAAATCGGGGATGTGTTTACGGATGCCGGAATTCTTAAGGCAGCCAGTGAAGAGGCGGCGAAGCTGATGAAGCAGGATCCTGTATTGTCTAAGGAAGAGCATAAGGAGCTGCAAAAAAAGCTTGCAGCTTACCGGATGGCAGGAAGCGGAAATATGAGCCTGTAATCCCCCACATTGACTTTTACAGGTTTTATGGTAAACTGATACAGAGTTTTGAAACGCAATATCTCTGCAGTGCCGGAAGGAATCGCAGGGATATTGCGGAATTATATATAGACGGGATGTGGAGAACAGCATGAAAGGAAACATAAGGAACAGAAGAAGGATAATGAATGCTCTGTTTATGGCAGTCTTACTGGCGGCTTTGCGGATCGTCCCCTCCTATGCCGATACAGATTCAGCAGAGCTTGATCTGGCGAAGGGGGATATAGTGATTACCAATGCAGGCTACACCCAGGGAGAGGGCAATCTGGTTTCTCATGACGGAAGCTATGTGATCACCAGCTCCAGTTCAAAGTCTGTTTCTCACTCCATTACCATACAAAGTGATCTGGTGGATATCACTTTGAAGAATGTAAATGCAGCCTCGAAGGAAAGTCCGATTTCCCTGGGAAGTAGTCTTGATCATGCCATGGTGAGGCTGCATCTTGACGGTACCAATATTCTTCAGAGTACAGAGGGAGATCATGCAGGAATCTTTGTGCCGGAGGGCGCATTTCTGGTATTTGAGGACAGTATAGGCTCTCTGTCAGTGACTGGTTCCGGAACGGGAGCAGGAATCGGCGGTTCGGGCAGAACGGGCGCACTGGAGGGGACGAATCCGGAGAACTGCGGAAATATAACCATCCATGGAGGAATCATTACCGCAACAGGCGGCAGCGGAGGAGGAAGCGGAATCGGAGGAGCCGTGAAGGGCTCCGGAGGAAATATAGAGATTACGGGAGGTTCTGTTACGGCCTCAGCTTCTGCTACGGGAATCGGCATGGGAAGCGGCCCCCTTAGAGAGAATAAGGAGGAAGCCGGGAAGATACAGGTTATCGGCGGCACTGTGAAAGTAAACGGAAGCCTGGGTACTGCAGGGGATGTGCTGTCCGGAACGGATGAGGGCGTTTCCTGGGTGGAAACGGATCAGACAGGAGCCGAAATCAGCGGCTTTTCCGGCGTTCTTTTTTCGGGAGGCAAAGGACAGTTTTACGGAAATAAGAATTATGTGCTGGAGCAGGATCGAGTGATTCCGGCAGGAAGCACACTGACAGCAGATGCAGAGACTGTTCTTGAGATTCGTGAGGGAGCAGCCCTGACTGTGAACGGCGAACTGATAAATGAAGGAAGCCTGCGGCTGGCGTCGGAGGAATGCATGAAACAGGGCAAGGAGGGAAGGGTTAGCGGACGAGGAAAGTTTACGGTTCCCGGAATTACGGCGGATATGATCTCTGTGCCGGATAATCTGGTCTATGACAATGAGGAAGGGGAAGATATTACAGAAAGCATTCTGGAGCAGATTGAGCTGAGCCGGAAAAGGCGGGGGCACAAGGAACTTTTCGGCGTGGAGTTTACAGTGATTCCTGATTTTACGGGCTGGGATACGAAGGAGATTGACTGGCCGGTGATGGAGCCGGGAGAGTATACGGTTACTTATTCAAAAGCCGGAGAAAAATCCCTGTCCAAGCGGTTTATGGTGTACTCTCCGGGGGAGGCTGAGAGAACAGGTCTCGCATCTATAAGGGTTTTTCAGAAGCCTTTTAAAATGGTATACAGCTACGGGGATGACTTTGACAGCACAGATCTTATTGTAGTGGGAACCTATGAGGACGGCACCATCCGAAATGTGACATCTCTTGTCCGCATAGAGTGGGAGAACTTTGATATTGGAGTTCATACAGTGAAGCTTACCTGCCAGAGAGATGAGGAAAGGCAGGCTCTGCAGTGTCTTTTGGAGGGGATTACCATTGTAGCAAAGGAGATTGATGTCTCCAACATGCACTGGGAAATTACGGATTTTGTCTATGACGGAACAGAAAAGACCGTCTCACTGGAGGGAAAGCTGCCGGAGGGTGTGATTGCCAGCCGGACAACTTCAAGCGGTACAGAGGCCGGGAGCTACAAGGCTGAGGTATATTTTTCTCTGAGCGGCAGTCTGGATAAGGAGCACTATACCATTGTAGGGCCCAATCCCATGACGGCAGAATGGAAGATTGATCCCAAGGAGCTCACATGGGATACGACCGGTCTGTCTGCAGCAGGCCAGGCAGGAGAAAGCCTTGATAAGAGCATTTCCCTCTATGGAACCTTCGGGGTAACAGGAATTCTGTCTCAGGATCAGGAGGAGACGGAGAGCCAGTGGCCAGCCAGCCGTTTGGAGGGATATTACGAGGGAACAGAGCCGGGAGAGCAGGAGATTACCCTGGCATGGAAGACAGGACGGGAACCCTCTGTAGGAGAAAATTATTGCCTGCCTAAGGAACTGCCGGTGATTACCGGAAATATCAATGATGTAAAGGCACTTCCGGAGGCGGAAGAGCTTGCAGAAACAGGAATGAATTATCGGCAGGAGATGGAGATTGGCATTTCCCATGTGCCGGATACGCTTATGGAGCTCCCAAAGCTGAACAGCCCCAAGGGAATCGAAACGCAGATGCGAACGGCCATTACGGAGAAGGATTCCGGCGTTTTGATCACCAATACAAATGTCTACGATATTCGTCTGCTGGTTCAGCAGGAAGATAATAAATGGGAGAAGGCTGATCAGGAGGCATTTCCGGAGTCAGGCATTACAGTCACCCTGCCATATCCCGGCAATACCAATAAAGGCGGACCCTATGAATTTACAGTGGCCCATATGTATACGGAGAAGAAGGGAAACCATGCGGCCGGGGATATTGAATATCTTGAGATTACGCAGACAGCAGAAGGAATACAGTTCCGTGCAACCAGTTTGTCTCCCGTTTCCATAGGCTGGAGAGCAAGCGGAGCAGGGACAGCAGGCGGAGAATCGGAGGCTTCAGAACTGTTTACGGCAGATACGATTTTTGCGGCGGTATGTATTCTGATGGCAGTACTGACAGTGGCGGCGCTGATTGTGATTGTACGGCTTGGGATCCTGCCGAGATTGAAGAGAAAAAAGAAAGAGAAGCCTCCAAAGCATATCGACTTTAGAGCTTAAAGCCGGCCAAAGGATTGCGGGATAGGCGGACTTCGTCCGTTAAGGTATACCCTACGGGTACCCCATTAATTCATATCCCTGCGGGATAGGCGGACTTCGTCCGTTAAGGTATAATTAATTAGATCTCATAATAGGTTAATACAAAGCTATTATGAGGTCTTTTTATGTATCCAAAATGTAAGACATATAATAGAAAGAAAATTATTCTGATTTTTACCTGCTGCCTTTTGGGGGTCTGCGTGCTTACGGGGCGTCTGGTGAAGCTGATGGTCTTTGAATCTGTATACTATCAGGAACTGGCGGATGATCTCCATGAGCGTGAGCGGAGTATTAAGGCGGCCAGGGGAAAGATTATTGATGCCTCTGGTACGGTTCTGGCTACCAATCGGACAGTTTGCACCATTTCCGTAGTGCACAGTCAGATAAAAGAGCCGGAGAGGGTTATTGAGGTACTGTGCAGGGAGCTGGAGCTACCGGAAGAAACTGTGCGCAAAAGAGTGGAAAAATACAGTTCCATTGAGCGGATTAAAACCAATGTGGAGAAGGAGGTTGGAGATCGGCTCCGCGCCTATCAATTGGAGGGGGTAAAAATTGATGAAGATTTTAAACGGTATTATCCTTACGGAAGTCTGGCCTCCAAGGTGCTGGGATTTACGGGGAGTGATAATCAGGGGATTATCGGTCTGGAGGTTGTCTATGATCAATATCTTCAGGGAATCAACGGAACCATTTTGACACAGACGGATGCCAGAGGGGTGGAGATTGCCGATGCAGGGGAAGAACGTGTGGAGCCGGTGGCCGGAAGCGATCTGTACATCAGTCTGGATTATAATATTCAGCTTTATGCTCAGCAGGCCGCATTGAAAGCGCTGGAACAGAAACAGGCCACATATGTGTCAATTTTGGTTATGAATCCCAGGAATGGGGAAATCTATGCCTGTGTCAATGTACCTGAGTTTGATTTAAATGATCCCTTTACTTTGAATGTAGATGTGGATACCAGCGGGCTTACTGACCAGCAGAAGCAGGATTTGCTGAATCAAATGTGGAGAAATCAGAGCATCAATGACACCTATGAGCCCGGATCCACATTTAAAACCATTACTGCTGCCGCCGCTTTAGAGAAAGGTGTGGTTTCCTTAAATGAGACTTTCAGCTGCCCGGGATTTCGGATGGTGGAGGATCGGAGAATCCGCTGTCATAAGGTAGGAGGGCATGGAACGGAGACCTTTGTGCAGGGGATTATGAATTCCTGTAATCCGGTATTTATCGATATAGGTCAGAGAATCGGCGTGGATGACTTCTGCGGATATTTTCAACAGTTTGGTCTGCTGTCGAAAACAGGTGTGGATCTGCCCGGAGAGGCGGGAACTATTTTTCATAAAAAAGAAAATATCGGCCCTGTAGAGCTGGCGACGATTTCCTTTGGACAGTCCTTTCAGATAACGCCGATTCAGTTGGCGACAACCATTAGCTCTATTATCAATGGGGGAACACGGGTGACACCGCACTTTGGTGTGGAAATCCGGGACGGAGAAGGAAATCTATTAAAAAAGCTTGCATATGAACAGAAGGAAGGCATTGTGTCGAAGGAAACGTCTGATACCATGCGTTATCTGCTGGAGCAGGTAGTGGCTGAGGGCGGCGGGCATAAAGCATATATTGAAGGCTATCGTATCGGCGGAAAGACGGCCACTTCCCAGACCTTGCCGAGAGGCACAAATAAATACATATCTTCTTTTGTGGGTTTTGCTCCGGCAGATGATCCGCAGGTATTGGCCATGGCCATTATTCACAATCCACAGGGTATTTACTATGGGGGAACGATAGCGGCTCCGGTGATTCAGGACATTTTTTCCAATATTCTGCCTTATTTGGGAATCGAAAAGAGTGAAGTAGTTACAGAAATTCCCATTGAGTAGAGATAAAGGTTGAATAATTTCGGGGAAAGACTTATAATGCTGTACTAGGGACAGACCAAAGAAGCGTGAGAGGTGTAGCTATATGAACTATTCAATGATATTGCCGGTATTAATTTCATTTGCCATCAGTGCAGCTTTGGGGCCAATCGTGATTCCGCTGCTGCGCAGATTGAAGTTTGGACAGACGGTTCGTGAGGAGGGGCCTCAGAGCCATTTGAAGAAAACCGGAACGCCCACTATGGGAGGCCTGATTATTCTGGCGGGGATTGTGATTACATCTCTGCTGTATGTGAAGGACTATCCGAAGATAATTCCTGTTCTTTTTGTGACAGTGGGTTTTGGGATTATCGGTTTTCTGGATGATTATATTAAGATTGTGCTTCACCGTTCCGAGGGGCTGACTCCCGGGCAGAAGATGCTGGGACAGATTCTTGTGACAGGTGTGTTTATTTACTATTATTATAACCTGACCGGAGGGGATATGGAGATGCTGATACCCTTCTGGCCGGAGCATTACCTGCATTTAGGGCGGCTTGCAGTTCCGGTGGCGTTTCTGGCAATTATCGGCACAGTAAACGGGGCTAATTTTACGGACGGTCTGGATGGTCTGGCATCCAGTGTGACAGTGCTGATTGCTACTTTTTTTACGGTGGTGGCTTTTGGAACTCACAGCGGAATTTCTCCGATTACTTGTGCGGTGGTGGGAAGTCTTATGGGATTTCTTCTGTTTAATGTCTATCCGGCAAGTGTGTTTATGGGAGATACGGGCTCGCTGGCGCTGGGAGGCTTTGTGGCTTCCACGGCCTATATGCTGAAGATGCCTATGTTTATTTTGATTGTGGCTCTGATTTACTGGGTTGAGATTCTTTCCGTTATGATACAGGTAACGTATTTCAAAATGACAGGGGGGAAGCGCATCTTTCGGATGGCGCCGATTCATCATCATTTTGAGCTGGGGGGATGGTCTGAGACACGAGTGGTTGCAGTGTTTTCGATTGTGACTGCAATACTCTGTCTGATTGGTATTATGGCGTTGTAGTGCGGCAGGACGGCACTGGTGACACTGGAAGGTTTTATACAGCAGTATTTGTATGAAGATGTACCATTTGGATTCTGAGGAATGGGAATAGGAGAAATGAAGGATGATCACAGATAAAAGGATTTTGATTATTGGAAGCGGAATTAGCGGTGTGGCAGCGGCGGAGCTCTTGGAGAAAGCAGGGGCTGTCCCGGTGCTGTATGACAGCAATTCTTCTTTGGCGGAGACGGAGGTGCGCAGCCGTCTGCCAAAAGGAAGCAGAATCCGGATTCTGCTTGGGGAGCTTCCGGAGAAAGAAAAAAATGAGACGGAAGTGGTGATTTTAAGTCCCGGAGTGCCGGCAGATCTTCCTCTGGTGGAGGAAATGCGTGAAAATGGTACGGTTATATGGGGGGAAGTGGAGCTTGCTTTTCATTTTGCCAAGGGGGCCATGGCTGCCATTACGGGAACCAATGGGAAGACTACGACAACTGCTTTGGTGGGAGAGATTCTTCGGAGTTATTATGAGGATGTCTTTGTAGTGGGGAATATTGGAAATGCTTACACGAAGGAAGCTTTGAAGATGTCAAAGAACAGCGTTACGGCGGCGGAGATCAGCAGCTTCCAGTTGGAAACGATTGAAAGCTTCCATCCTCAGGTCAGTGCAATTCTTAATATTACACCAGATCATTTAAACCGCCACCACACGATGGAATGTTATATTCGGACGAAGGAGCGGATTGCGGAAAATCAGGATGCATCAGATACCTGTGTGCTGAATTATGATGATGAAGTCACAAGGCAGTTTGGAGAGAAGGTAAAAGCATCGGTTCTTTATTTCAGCCGGAAGCATATATTGGATCGAGGCGTATATTTGGATGAGAAATCAATTATTTATGTGGATGGAGATAAAAAGACGAAGGTGTGTGAGATCTCGGAGCTGAAGCTTTTGGGGGCTCACAATTATGAAAATGTTATGGCGGCCATTGCCATAGGCGCAGCCATGGGCGTGCCGCTCTCCTGTATCCGCAGTGCTGTCATTGGATTTACGGCAGTGGAGCACCGGATTGAGTTTGTGGAAGAGAAAAATGGAGTTGCCTACTACAACGATTCCAAGGGGACGAATACGGATGCTTCGATCAAGGCGGTGGAAGCTATGACAAGGCCCACCATTGTAATCGGAGGCGGTTATGATAAGCATGTGGAGTTTGACGAGTGGGTTAAGACCTTTGAGGGCAGAGTAAAATGGCTGGTGCTTATGGGAGCTACGGCCCGCCAGATTGCGGACACGGCAAAGCAGTACGGCTTTGATCGGATTGCCTTTGCGGAAAATATGGAGGAGGCGGTTCGGTTTTGTGCCGAAAAAGCGGAACCGGGTGATGCGGTGCTTTTGTCTCCTGCCTGTGCAAGCTGGGGAATGTTTGATAATTACGAACAGAGAGGAAGGATTTTTAAGGACTTGGTGAGAAAGCTGTAAGCCGGGTGCATGAACCCTTTATAAGCTTTATAACAATGCTTGAGCAAATAGGCAAGAAGTCTGGTTTATTTCGTTTAGGTATTGCAGAGTACAGCGGAGAAAAATAATATATGGGTCATTTGAGGTGATTTTATGGCAGGTCCGAAATCCTCCGGGAAAGCAGAAAAGCAGGGGCGTGAGCCTTTTGACTATGGGTTGTTGCTGTGTGTGCTGATTCTGGTGGTTTTCGGACTTGTTGTGCTTTATAGTACCAGTGCTTACAATGGGCGGGTAAAGTTTGCGGACAGTGCTTATTATCTGAAAAAGCAGTTTTTCGCTACCTCCCTCGGTCTGGCGGCTATGTATGCCGTTTCCCGGATTGATTATCACAAATGGGAGCGCTTGGCTCCTCTTGGCTATCTGGTATCTATTTTGCTGTCCACGGCGGTTCTGTTTTTTGGAGACGAATACAACGGCTCCAAGCGCTGGCTTTCCCTGGGCCCCCTTTCGTTTCAGCCCTCAGAGTTTGCCAAGGTAGCGGTGATTCTTCTGCTGGCGTCAGTGATCAGCCGCAGGGTGCGGAAAATGAAATCCCTGAAGCAAATGTTTTTGGTGATGCTCTTGATTTTGCCCATTGTAGGATTGGTTGGAACGAATAACTTAAGTACAGCGATTATTATTATGGGAATTGCTGTCATTCTCGTTTTTGTTGCAAGCCCCAAATATCTGCAGTTTGTCGCTATGGGCGGCTTGGGAGTAGGGTTTCTGGCTATCTTTTTAAGCGTAGAATCCTACCGCCTGGAGCGTTTGGCCATCTGGAGAAATCCGGAGGCATATGAAAAGGGATATCAGACACTTCAGGGACTGTATGCCATTGGCTCCGGCGGCCTTTTCGGTGTGGGCTATGGGCAGAGTATGCAGAAGCTGGGCTTTGTGCCGGAGGCTCAAAATGATATGATTTTCTCCATTATCTGTGAAGAGTTCGGACTTGTGGGGGCGGTCCTTTTGATGCTTCTGTTTCTCCTTATGGGCTGGCGTCTGTTGATGATAGCTGTTCATGTGACGGATCTGTTCGGGTGCATGATTGCAGTGGGAATTATGGGACATATGATGATTCAAGTGATTTTGAATATTGCCGTAGTAACCAATACCATTCCGAACACAGGCATTACTTTGCCGTTTATCAGCTATGGAGGTACTTCGGTTTTGTTTCTCCTGTCGGAAATGGGGCTGGCCTTAAATGTGTCTCGTCATGTGACCAAGTAAAAGCAGATATTTCCCTGTTAATGCCGCACCTTATGTCCCTGGGGCGAACGGAATGCCAATTCTCGCATATCTTAGTATATAGTCGGGAATTAGGGGGAAAGAGTTGTGGAATATCTGGAGATCGAGGGCGGCAATCCGCTTTGTGGTCAGGTCTGTATTCAGGGCTCGAAAAATGCCGCACTGCCTATTCTGTCGGCAGTCATCCTGCATCACGGAACTACTGTATTGAGAAATTGTCCCAAAATCATAGATGTGATTTATATGTTGGAGATTCTAAAGGACTTTGGCTGTTGTGTGAGCTGGGAGGGGGCGGCTCTTGTTATTGATGCTTCCAGACTTTGTGACAGTCAGGTGGCGGAATGCTATGGAAGGCAGATGCGTTCCTCTATTATGCTGCTGGGAAGCCTCCTGGGAAGAATGAAACAGGCTTCCGTATCCTATCCGGGAGGATGTGTGATAGGAGAAAGACCCATTGACATTCACCTTGCTGCCCTTGAAAAGCTTGGAGCTGTATTTACAGAGACTCCCGCAGGTCTGAAAGCAGTCTGCGAAAAACCTGCGGGAACCATGCTGCGGCTGCCTTTTCCCAGCGTGGGGGCAACAGAAAATGTGATTTTGCTGGCAGTTCTGGCAGAGGGAACAACCATTCTGGAAAATGCGGCAAAGGAGCCGGAGATCGGAGAGCTGTGCCGTTTTCTGAACAGCATGGGGGCAGGAATTGAAGGTATGGGAACCTCAAAGCTTGTGATCGCCGGGGTTAAGGAACTTCATGACACAGATTTTACCATTATGTCGGATCGAATCGTAGCAGGAACCTATATGCTGATGACAGCGGCAGCCGGAGGGGATGTGCTGCTTAAAGAAGCGCCTTTGGAGCAGCTGGAGAGTGTTCAGAAGGTGCTCTGGCAAATGGGAGTCAGGCAGGAGGTCCAAGAGGAAGGGCTGCGGATTCAGAGCATGGGGCGTCCAAAGTGCGTACAGGAAGTTTGTACCAGACCCTATCCCGGATTTCCGACCGATCTGCAGTCCCCCCTTTTGGCAGCACTGGCCCTGGCAGAGGGAACCAGTGTCATACGGGAGACTATATTTGAGGCACGCTTTAAGATAGTTGAAGATCTATGCCGGATGGGAGCCAATATCCATGTGGATGGACAGCATGCCGTTATCCAGGGAGTAAAACAGCTAAAGGGAGCAGAGCTGACAGCCCATGAATTGCGGGGCGGAGCCGCCCTGGTTATAGCCGCCGCTGCCGCAAAAGGAACAAGCAGAGTTTATCAGTACCATTATATTGCAAGAGGCTATGAAAATATAATTAGGGATTTGCAATCCCTAGGCGTTGTGGTATGATGTACACGTAGGCAATGAGCAGTGCGGAAACAAGGATAAGCAGCTGCGTCGTGCTAGCCCGTAAGCAGTAGCTTATCCTTGTTTCCATAGGGCGAAGCCCGTGAGCCTGAGGGCTGTGCTCTCAGGCTTGCACTGCGGCCACAGCCAAGAAACTAATAAAAGAAGCGAAGCTGCGTCGTGCTAGCCCGTAAGTAGCAGCTTATCCTTGTTTCCATAGGGCGACAAGGTGAATTGGCCGAAGGCCAAGAAACCCAAATCATACAATCCAAAGGACATTCCATGGCATTATACAAAGAATCACAACCGAAACGACGCTCCAAAGGCTTATTAATCGCCGCTGTTCTGGCGGCCGTCCTGGCCTTTGGACTTCTCTTAGCAGTAACCATATTCCAGATCCGCGACATAGAAGTAACAGGCAACAGCCACTATTCAGCTCAGGAGATCATAGATAAAGTCATCACAGATAAGTACAGTACCAACTCCCTATACCTCTATTTTAAATACCAATATCTGGACACAGAGGCGATCCCCTTTGTGGACAAGATAGAAGTGAGCCTTGCATCACCCGGGCAAGTAAAGCTTCGGGTCTATGAAAAGAGCATTGTAGGCTATGTAACCTACATGGGAGCTAACCTTTATTTTGACAAGGATGGAATTGTAGTGGAGAGTTCTTCAGAGGTGACGGAGGGAATTCCCCGCATTTCCGGATTGAAATTTGACTCTCTGGCATTATATCAGAAGCTTAATGTAAAAGATGATTCTATCTTTGAGCGCATCCTGGACATTACACAGTTGGTGAAAAAATACGAATTGTCCCCGGATCGAATTGAATTTGGAGCAAATCTGCATCTTACCTTATATTTTGAACAAATGCGGGTTGCTCTGGGAAACAGCGGTTCACTGGACGAGAAAGTAGGAAGACTGTATGAACTGTATCCGGATCTGGAAGGCCGATCCGGCGTGCTTCGAATGGAAAATTATACAGAAGATTCAAAGTTTATCAGCTTTGAGCAGGATGAAAAGACCGATAGGGATAACCAGGGGGAAGAAAGTGAAGAAAACAAGGAAGGGCAGGAAAACGAGGAACAGCAGGAGAATGAGGAGTAGAAGCTTCTTAATAAGAAAGCCTGCATGATATTTCGCCATATCTGCCAGTATATTTGTATAGGAAATAATTTTTTTGGAAAACTTATAAATATGGGTTGATTAATTTTGGAAAAAAAGTTATCATATATTGTATGAGATTTTTGGGCTTTGTATGTATTCTTAAGATAAAAGGATATAATTTACGCAGATAGATTAGTTTTGGAATAGTATGCTATGCATAAGGAGGGCAAGAATTTGCTTGAGATTACCATGAATGACACAGAGGCGGCTGCTAGAATCATAGTGATTGGAGTTGGCGGCGCCGGGAATAATGCTGTGAATCGAATGATAGAGGAACAGATTGGCGGAGTAGAGTTTATCGGAATTAATACAGATCGACAAGCGTTGCAGCTTTGTAAGGCAGAGAGGGCTATCCAGATAGGTGAGAAGCTGACCAAGGGCTTGGGCGCAGGAGCAAAGCCGGAGGTTGGTGAGAAAGCGGCAGAGGAAAGCATCGAGGAGATTAAGGAGGCCATTCAGGGTGCGGATATGGTATTCGTTACCTGCGGTATGGGCGGCGGAACCGGTACAGGGGGAGCGCCGGTGGTGGCAAAGCTTGCCAAGGATATGGGTATTTTAACGGTAGGTGTGGTGACAAAGCCCTTTAAGTTTGAGGCAAAGACTCGTATGAATAATGCAATCACGGGGATCCAGAAGCTCAAAGACAGCGTGGATACCCTTATTGTGATTCCGAATGACAAGCTGTTGGAGATTGTAGATCGCCGGACAAGTATGCCGGACGCTTTGAAGAAAGCGGATGAAGTGCTGCAGCAGGCAGTACAGGGTATTACAGATCTGATTAATCTGCCGGCTCTTATCAATCTGGACTTTGCAGATGTACAGACGGTTATGACAGACAAGGGTATTGCCCATATCGGCATCGGTTCAGGAAAGGGAGACGAGAAGGCTCTGGATGCAGTGAAGCAGGCAGTTGCAAGTCCGCTTCTGGAGACAACGATTGTGGGTGCTTCCCATGTAATTATTAATATTTCCGGAGATATTTCTCTTATGGATGCCAATGATGCTGCAAGCTATGTGCAGGATATGGCAGGCGACAATGCCAATATTATCTTTGGTGCGATGTATGATGATACATACACCGATGAGGCGACGATTACGGTTATCGCCACAGGTTTGGATGAGAAGAGCCCCACAAAAGTACTTCCTAAGAGCAATTTCAGCAAGATTCCAAGCACCGTAGCTAAGCAGACCTTTGAGTCCAATCTGGGACAGAACAGCGGCCGTACAGAGACACCAGCCTTCAAACCGCTGCCGGGATTGAATATGCCCAAACGTCCGGAGAGCAAGATTCCAGAGACAGAGATTAAGATTCCAGAGTTTCTTCAAAAAAACAAGTAAGTATTTTTTATCCTTCAAGAAATACAATGAAAAACTGCCCCATGAGAAAGAAAGCTTGCGGGGCAGTTTTTTGGATCCAATTGAATAATTGATATGCAGAATTTTACTCTGCAGAATAAAAAAGCTCGTGTTGCCGCTTTACCCGCCGGCGTACTTCGGCAAGAAAGTCCTCCGGGCCAAGAATCTGAATTACAGGCCCAAAGGATAAAAGCTCAATCAAAAGTTCTGTCTCGTCTGCCGGATCATAGTAGATAGCACAGAGCCAAGTGTCTGTTTCCGGCTCATAAACGGTCTGTTTTTCATAGTTGGCAAAGCGCAGCATACACCGTTCCAGAGCATTGCGCTGATTATGGATTCGAATTTCTACCGGTTCCTCTGCCTGCTTTTGATAACGGGAAATATCCCAGTCAAACCGGGTTGGAACAGGATTTTTGGAAATGCGGCAGGCCTGAATCCGTGCCACGTTTAACACATGGAACTTTTTAGGGCGTCCATGATACAGAGAAACACAGAGCAGCCGGAACTTATCATCCTTTTGGGAATACTGAAAGCGGCAGGGCAGAACTTCTAGAGTCAGCTGATTTCCTGTACGGCTTTCATAAGCAGCAAATAAAGGATGATGTTCTGTCATGGCCTTTAAGATGGTCTGAAATATTTTACGATATTCCGGCTGCTCATAAGGATCTCCATCCTTGTATTGATCAAAATAGTGGAAGTCTGACATGTTATACAAGGGCGGAATCTCGTGGAAGGCTTCTTCGAGCTGGCTTAAAGAAGTATCCGAAAAAAAGAGGCGGAAACGCGGATCTTCAAGGAGAGCTTTCAGCCAGGATTTTTGAAGCCTGGTTAGAGGCAGCTTTAAAAAATTCTTATGGGTTTTCTTGTCTTCTTTGCAAAGAGCACAGGAAAAACGTCCATCCCCCCGGGAAGTGAGAAGGGGGCTCCAGGAACCGGTGAAAAGTTTGGGTATGATCGCAAGGGCGCTTTCCAGAGAACATACACGAAGGATGCATGCCTCAATCTCCTTTTGGGTCAAAGGTTTCTCGTTTGCATCTAACAAAGTTTTTCGTATAGCCTGAAAATAGGTTCCATAGATTTCTTCAAATAATTCCATTTTTGTCTCCATACATTTGATACATGATTTCCAGATCCCGGGTGACTTTATTGAGAACTGTCTCGTTGGAACATTGCAGATCCAGAATTCTTCCGGTAAAGGATTTTACCCAGGACAGCATTTCATTGGTATCAAAAAAAGTGCCTGTATACAGAAATTCATTATCCCGAACCTTCAAAATTTCGCCGCTCCGTCCTTCTCTTTGCAGTCGGTTTAAAATATGGCCCTCCCGACATTCGTCAATATACAGCTTCATGCACAGTGTTTCCATGCGGCTGCGGCCTCCAAAAGAGACACCCCAGCAGGAAGACTGGTTTTTTTGAAGTTTTTCTTTATAAAGGCTGTATTCCGGGCAGACCTCCAAAGGCTTTACATTGGAGATGCAGTCCAGACGCAGGCAGTTAAACCGCCGCCTTGGAAAGAAATAGAGACATAGGTAGCGTCTTCCGGTTTGAGTGCTGACAAAGATCTGTAAAGGAAGTCCGGTAATCTGGGTACGGTTTCCGGAACGGGCGCTGTGGTTCTCGAAGGTGATGCTTTGATGTTCCCGAATGGCATTCAGGATGGTTAATAATACCTGATCCTCAAGCGTATGTACAAGGAAATAATGTTTCCAGCAGAACAGATCATTGTGAAGAAATTCCCGATCTAAAAGAGTGCTCCCAACAAAGCCAAAAGGCATAACCTCAGAGCAGAACTTTATGGCATGCATTAGTTCATCATAGACAGGTGATGATTCCAGGGTCATAGGAGGGGACAGGCGGTAAGCGTATGCTCTACCGATTTTCTCTGCTGTCAGGATCCCCAGTCGTTCATACTCACGGCATTTATTCCGTACTGTCTGCAGATCGGGAACAATTTCCAGATGCTCTGCCAAAAGGTCACAGAGGGAGGAAGCAGTGAGAGACTGACCGTTCCCAAGAAAATAAAGCAGAAAGAAATGGAGCAGCAGATCGTTATCCGTAAAACTTTTTGACTTCCATGCAGCGTAGAGGGGATTGGAGGAAATCTGCTTGCTGTCCATGTGGACAGATACCTGCTTTCCCCGAGGAGTGTAATCCGTATGGATATACCCAGCCAGATAGCTTTCAATCCGGCGGCGTTCATTGTCATAGGTGCGGCCGCTTTTCTCTCCAAATTCGCTGCGGACCTTAAATCCATAGAGAAAGAATTGCCGCATATAGTTGCGGATGCGTTCGAAATTTTTGATAAGCTCTTGATAATCGGACATGGGAGGTCCTTACCTTTCTGTAAGATGTTTGATGTTCCTGACAACAGGATAAAGGGGTTTCTTCATGAATAAGCTTATTATACTATTTGGCTGAATGTCAATACAAGTGTCAGTATAATTTGGATAAAGTAACTGCAGAAGCTACTGTCACTCTTGGACCCTGCACAAGTAATCTGCAGAAAAAGGCAAGCGGCTGAAGTTTTTGAAAATTCTACTTGACAAGCGGCTTTAAGCTGGTTAGAATATTCTTAGAGTGTTACTGGTAATGCAGGCATGACTAAAGGAATGTACGAGGTACATTTTTTAAGTCGTGCCTTTTTGTTTTGCAGAAAAAGAATCATGCAAAGCAGAAAGCAGAAGAAAAATAAAGGGGGAGGAGACAGCCGTGAAGCTAATTAAGGCACTGAACAACAATGTGGCGCTGGTGCGGGACAGGAAAGGACAGGAGGCGGTTGTCATGGGCAAGGGCGTTGCTTTTCATGCAAAGCCCGGCGACCCGGTGCGGGAAGCTCTCATTGAAAAGCATTTCGTGCTGAACGGAGACGGCGGAAAAAAGGATTTTGACAGCCTCTTAAAGCGCATCACCGTGGATGATATCGAACTGGCCAGCGGTATTATCCGGGAGGGCGAGGAATGCCTTGGCTACCGCTGCAACGACAGTATTCTGCTGACATTATCGGATCACCTGGGAATGCTGCTGGAACGCATGAAGGAGGGGATTCATTTCGGGACGCCTCTGGAGTGGGATATTAAGCTGATCTACCCGAAAGAGTATCAGTTTGCAAGGAAGGTCGTAGGGGATCTGAGCAGAAAGACGGGCTGCGAGATTCCGGAGCAGGAGGCAGCCTTTATTGTTTTACATTTTATCAATGCCAATTCCAGTGGGAAAGGCATGGAGGAAACCATGATGTACACCAGGATTATTCAGAATATTCTGAATATCAGCAAGCTGCACTATGGACGGGAATTCAGAGAGGATAATTTTGATGTAAGCCGGTTTGTCACCCATGTGCGCTATTTTGTAAAGCGGCAGATGAGCGGGGAGCGGCTGGAGATCGACGAATCCATTGCGGCAGTGATTGCACAGAAATGTCCCGAGGATCACAAATGCGCCAAAAAGATTTCCCGTTTTTTGCATCAGACCTATGGGTGGGAGGTCAGTGAGGGCGAGGAGCTTTATCTGACCCTTCATTTGAACCGGATGAATGTACATTCATAGTGCCGGAACGGGAGAGACAGGCGCAAATGCGGATTTGTACTCTGTGATTCAAAGGTAAGAATATCTGTAAGAAGCTGGCAGGCCGGCGCAAGTGCCTGCGGTTGTTAAATATCCAGAGAAATAAGGAGAGTGTGCTATGAAATATTTAGAGGAAGCAAAACAGATTACGGCCTTAGTAGGCGGCGAAAATAATATTAACAGTCTGGTGCACTGTGCCACAAGACTGCGTTTTGAACTGAAAGATGAGGGAAAGGCGGATAAGGAGGCATTAAATAAACTTTCCTATGTACTGCAGGTGGTCATAAGCGGCGGACAGTACCAGGTGGTGATCGGGCCTGCGGTTCATGATTATTATACGGCGATTTTGTCTGTTGCCCATATCGGCGAAGAAAACAGGGAGTCGAAGAAAGAAGACGGAAAGAAGCAGAATTTTCTGAATCGGATGATGAAAGTGATTTCCGGAGCATTTTCTCCCTTGATTCCGGCTTTGGCAGGGGCAGGTATGGTGAAAGCTCTTCTGACTGTATTTATCGAGTTTAATCTTATGGGATATGAGGAGCCTACGTATCTGATTCTCTCAGCGGCCGGAAATGCGGTATTCTATTTTCTGCCGGTGTTCCTGGGGATTACTCTGGCAAAACAGTTTGATGCAAATCCTTACGTGGGCGGAGCGATTGGAGCAGCGCTGTTAGATCCGAATTTTACGGGACTTTTAGGGGCAGAGGGTGTGAACTTTCTTGGGATACCGGTCACGCCCATTGACTATGCGTCAACTATTTTTCCCATTTTTATTGCAATTATTGTATACAGTTTCCTGGAAAAAGGATTGAAAAAGATCATTAAGCAGGAGCTTCAGCTATTTCTGGTTCCTATGGTGTCCTTTATGCTGATGGTTCCCTTTACGGTGATCCTCTTCGGACCCTTTGGAACTACTCTCGGAAATGCTATTTCCGATGCAGTTGTAGCGCTCTTTAACTTTAACAGTATTTTCGCAGGATTGATTCTGGGTGCGGCTCATCCTTTCCTTACCATGCTGGGGCTGCACTGGGGGTTTACACCGGTAAGTATTCAAAACCTGGAGCTTTTTGGAAGAGACATCATTGAGGGAGTGGCGGTCTGCTCTGTATTTGCTCAGATCGGCATTGCTATCGGCGCTTATCTGAAAGGAAAGAAGCACTCCAAAATCCGTGAGGTGGCAGGACCGACGATTATCACAGGAATCTGCGCCGGTGTGACGGAGCCGATTCTTTACGGTATCGTTATGAACTATAAGAGGCTGATGGCTGTGGTGGCAATTGCCGGGGGTATAGGAGGGGCTGTCAATGGAGCCCTTGGCGTAACCTGTGACGCTTATGTGTTCCATAATATATTTTCTCTTGCAATGCGGACCTATTCTCCCTATCTGAGCTACCTCCTGGGCGTGAGTGTGACGCTTGTTACCGGACTTGTGCTGACTTATTTCTGGGGAATTACGGAGGATGATAAGGCTGATTTTGAGCCGGAGGTGAAGGAACCTGAGCATGAGGAGCCGGCGTCGGAAGAGCGTGGGAAAGCGGATGATGCTTTGAAAGAGGGGCAGACGATTGAGATTTGTTCTCCCCTGTCGGGGCAGGCCGTGGAGTTAAAAGATGTGCCGGATGAGGTGTTTGCAAGCGGCGTGGCGGGACAGGGAATTGCAATAAAGCCCTCGGCGGGCGAGGTAAAGGCTCCCTGTGACGGTGTGATTTCCGTACTGTTTCCCTCTAAGCATGCCATTGGAATTGCTGCGGAGGATGGAACGGAGCGTCTCATTCACATTGGTCTGAATACGGTGATGCTGGACGGAGAGGGCTTTGAAGCTTTTGTTGAGCAGGGCGACAAGATTACAAAGGGGCAGGTTTTGCTGAAATTTGATATGGATTTTATTGAGAAGCAGGGATATTCTTTGATTTCGCCGGTGCTGGTGACCAATGGGGATGATTATCGGGAAATTCGGGTTTTGGATAAGAGGCAGGTTGAGGCCGGTGAGGTGATTTATCAGGTAATCGGGTAAATCAGGAATGCAGAGTACAGGATATAAAAATATTTTGCTATGGAAAGGGAGATTACCATGAGAAAGGATTTTCTTTGGGGCGGCGCTGTGGCCGCCCACCAGGTAGAGGGCGCTTATCGGACGGGAAATAAGGGGCTTAGCATTGCGGACGTGATGACGGCCGGAAGCCGGACGAAAGCGAGAGAGATCACCGATGGGATTGTGGAGGGGAAGTATTATCCCAACCATGAGGGGATTCGGTTTTATGATTTTTATAAGAAAGATATTGCTTTGTTTGCGGAAATGGGTTTTAAATGCTTTCGTACCAGCATTGCCTGGAGCAGAATTTTCCCGAATGGGGATGAGGAGGTTCCCAATGAGGAGGGGCTGCGGTTCTATGATGAACTCTTTGATGAGCTTCTTGCCCATGGGATGGAACCGGTGGTAACGCTGTCCCATTTTGAGATGCCTTTTGGCCTGGTGAAAGGGTATGGAGGCTGGCGCAATCGGAAGATGGTTACGTTTTTTGTCCGTTTTGCAAGGACGGTTATGGAACGGTATCGGGATAAGGTGAAGTATTGGATGACCTTTAATGAGATTAATAATCAGATGATTTTATCCAATGGGATTTATGCATTTACCAATTCCGGCATTTTGTTTGAGGAGTGGGAGGACCGGCTTAAGACGGTTTACCAGGCGGCTCATTATGAGTTTGTGGCCAGTGCTATGACGGTGAAGCTGGGGCATGAGATAAATCCGGATTTTAAGATTGGCTGTATGGTTGCGGCAACGCCTGTTTATCCCCGGACGTGCAATCCGGATGATGTGCTGCTGGCTATGGAGGAGGATCGGAAGAATCTTTTCTTTACGGATGTTCATGCCAGAGGCCGTTATCCGTCTTATGTGAAAAAGGATTGGGAGCGCAGGGGTTATGTCTTTGATATAACGCCGGAGGATCTGGAGGCTATGGAGCAGGGCTGTGTGGATTATATTGGCTTTAGTTATTATCTAAGCAGTGTCATGAGTGCGGACCCTGGGGTGGAGAAACTGGGGGATGATCTGGCCGCAAGCCCGGATGCGGTGGAGAATCCGTATCTTGAGATGACACCCTGGGGATGGGCGATTGATCCGAAAGGGCTTCGCTATGTGTTGAATCAGTATTATGACAGGTATCAGCTTCCGTTGTTTGTTGTGGAAAATGGTTTTGGGTATGAGGATCGGCTTGAGGATGGGCAGATTCATGATGGGAACCGGATTGAGTATCTGGGGAATCATATTCGGGAGATGATGAAGGCTGTGGATGAGGATGGCGTGGAGCTTCTGGGATACACGGTCTGGGGGTGTATTGATCCGGTTTCCTTTGGGACGGGGGAGATGCGGAAAAGGTATGGGTTTATTTATGTGGATAAGGATGATGAGGGGAACGGGACTTATAGGAGGATTCCTAAGGATAGTTTTTATTGGTATCGGGATGTGATTGTTGGGAATGGGGCGGAGGTTTAGCATTGGGCTCTGAATGAATTTGAGTGGAGGACGGACGCAGCAGGAGTATAATGAGCGTTATTATGAGGAGATGCTTGATCTGGTGAATCATTACCAACATTATAGTGTGCTTGGGCATGTGGATCTGATTGCACGTTATGATGAAAGGGGGAGTTATCCTTTTGAGAAGATAAAGCCGTATCTGGAAAAGATTTTTAAGAGGGTGATAGAGGATGGAAAGGGGATTGAGTTTAATACTTCCTTTCATCGATATGGTCTGAAAGATACAACGCCGTCAAGGGATATTTTGAAGCTTTATAGGGATCTTGGGGGAAGGATTGTTACGATTGGAAGTGACAGTCATAGGCCGGAGCATCTGGGGGCTTATGTGCAGGAGGCGAAGGAGCTGCTTAGTGATTTGGGGTTTACGGCTTTCTGTACTTATGAGAAAATGCGGCCGATTTTTCATAGTTTGGCGTAGGCCTTCTGTCTGCCGCGTATGTGAGGATACCTTAACGGACGAGGTCCGCCTGTCCCGAAGGGGCATGCATGAATTATGTAAAGGGATGAGAAATGCCGATCCATAACAGGTTTGATTGTGGATCGGCATTCTCATGTCTTTTTTTGATCCTTAATTATCGGATTCTTACAGGAATTTGGCTTTTGCGGTTATTTATTTACCTGCCATCTGTCTTTCCTGTGCTTCAATCATTTTCTTAACCATATAGCCGCCTACGGAACCGTTCTGCTTAGAAGTCAGATTTCCGTTATAGCCGTCCGTAAGAGGTACGCCAAGCTCGCTTGCCACCTCATACTTGAACTTGTCCAGAGCGCCCTTTGCCTCAGGTACAGCCGCAGTGTTAGATGATTTGTTTGCCATAATAACGCCTCCTTAATGCAGATTCTTATAATAAAATCTGCTGTCTATAGTTGGTTTCCGTAATAATTCAGCCTTTTATTTAACATCAAGGTAAAGTCAAAGGCTGAACTGTTACGTTTGTTACGAGAATAGTATGTGAGATTTTTTTTTCAATACACTGGCAGTTGCTTGTTATTTTGATAATATTTGACAGAGTGTTTGGTGGAGGATAAAATAAAAATAAATTAAAAATATGATAATTTTTTATGGGGGGAATCCTATGAGAGATAAGATGCGAAAAGGGTTTGCGGGGGGAGTGTTTCTGATTGTATGTCTGGTATTGTTTGTTTTTGTGGAAAAGGTGTGGGCTGCACCAGAAGAACCGCATCTGCCTTTTGTACGGGCCGGAGAGCCGACTGTTTTGAAATATGGTTCCTATGTATGTTTGGCTTTTACACTTCCGGAAGATGGGAAAATGAAAGCGGAGATGTATTATTCCAACGGCGTTCGAATGGGAACGTTATATGGGATTTCTTATTATGGCTGCGTGAGTGATAACGGCCTTGATGGATATGAGTGGAAGAAGGGACACAGTGAGGAGCTTTTGAAAGGGATGGAAGGTCTTGAGCTTCGTCCTGCTTATAAAAAAATGTATGGATTTCAGGGGATTGGGGAGCCCGAGACGGGGCTGCCTTCAGGGATGGATTCCAATTATCTTATTTGGAAGGGACAGTATATACCAGAGGAAGAACAATACCCCAGATATGTACAGCCGGGCCGATATGTGATACGGCTCTCTCCTTTAAAACCGGCTCATGTCTGGGAACCGATTCAAATGGAGATTGTGGTAACAGGAAGCGGTGAAGAAGGAGCGTTGACAAAAGAAGATGTGGAACGGGTTACAGAGCGGGAACTTACGGATTTTTCTCATGAGCCTGTGCATGTGGAGGACTTATTTCCAGATATAGAAAAAGGATTTGTGGATATGAAAAACGGAACTCTTTGGTGGAGAGAGACCGATTTGAAGGCAGAGGAAGAGAATGAGCTGAAATTTGAGAGGATATATCATTCACTGGAATTTGATTTGGAAAATAGAAGTTGTGTAGGCCTTGGAAACGGATGGACACATACATATTCGTATTTTGCGGAAATCTATCGAACAGATATGGTGATTTATACAGCAGGCGGAGAAAGACTGAATTATACAAAAGTGTATCGGGAAGGGTGGCAGACATATCCGGGCGATCCTTTTTTCCTGGAAGAAGGGGACGAATGCTTCCTGCTTTATGAGCCTGATGGAGATGTGGTTACTTTTGATCTGGAAGGACATGCCGTTCAGATTGTGTCCTCAGATGGAACTGTTACGGAATTGGAATATGAGGGAAATTATCTCTCCAAGGTATCAGAAGGTGAAAAAAGTCTTACCTTTTTATATAATGGAGAGTATCTCAGTGAAGTTAAAGACCAGAAGGGGCGGAGCATATCTTTCCAGTATCAGGGAAATGGGGACTTGGCTGGAGTTAGGACAGAGGGCGGGAATACACTTCATTATACTTATGATGAGTATCACAATCTTTTAACTGCAGCAGACGGGAATGGAGAGAAGGAGCTTATAGTTTCCTATGAAAGAAGCATGAGCATAGGCCGTGTCTCTTTGGTAAATTCTTTCCAGATAGCAGGAAGGGCAGAACGGACTTATTCGTATAACAGTGACAGAGAGGGAAAGACTTGTACTGAAAAGGAAAGAGGCGGCGGCACACGCGTGTTATTCTCTACGGATACATATTGGCCGGAACAGAATAAATGGTCTCTTTACAATAAAAGAGGAAAGCTGATTCGGGAGACAGAAGACTCAGGAAAAACGACCGTGTATTAACTGTAAAAGTCCGCAGCGGTCATTCCGGAGCTATTGTCGGTAGGAGAGCATACACAGGAAGTCTTGGACAAAGGCAGGAGGCCGTGTATGAATATGGAATTTTTGTGAAAAAAGAGGATTATAAGAAAGCAAAGCATGTCATTCGTAAATAACTGCTTTCTATATTAAGGGGAATTGTTTCAAAAGTGTAAAAGTTGGCAAATCCATTGAAAATGTATGTTTTTGTATTATAATAAAGGAAACAGGAACCATCATTTTTAAGCAAAGCAGTGGAAACAAGATCCCTGATTAAAATACAGAAAGTGAGATGTTAAATGAAAAGACAAAAGCCAGCAGTCCGTATTGAAAAAACTTATGCATATTTCCGGTACGGACTGCTGGCTGTTTTGTGCAGTCTTGCAATCCTTTTTCTTATGGCATGCGGAAAAAGTGATACAATAACGATGCCGGATGAAAAAACGAAAGAAAAGCAGCCCCAAAGCAGCCAAGAGAGAGAGGAAGACAGTTCAGACAATAAGGATGCTTCAAAAACAGGAACGAACGGGGAAAGTTCTTCCCATATGGAGCCCTGGGAGAAAGCGTACCTGGATTATCTGGATGCATTTGAAGCAAGTAATTCCTGCACTTACAGCCTGATTTATGTGGATGAGGATGAGATTCCGGAGCTTGTGATAGATTCCGGCGTTGAGGCAGGAGGCTGCCAGATCCTGACCTGGCATGATGAGGTTCTGGATGTTCTTCAAACCTCCCGGCTGTATTTTACCTATATTGAAAAGGGGAATCTTCTCTGTAATTCGGAAGGAAATATGGGATTTTATTACGATAATGTATATACCATCAAAGACGGCTTCTGGGATTTTATTGGCGGCGGAACCTACCAGGATCCGGCAGATGGGCCGAAGTTTGATGAAAATGATGATTTTATTTATGAGTACCATTGGCTGGAGCAGCCGGTGGAAAAATCAGAATATGAACAGAAGCTTCATGCCATTTATCCGGAAAAGGATGGAAAAACACCGGGAGCGTATTATATTAAGGATGAGATGCGCTCCATCCTGGAAAAAAAGGAAACTGCCTCGGCAGCGCATCGCTATGAGCTGATTGTGGCTGATCTTACATGGACAGAGGCGCATAAGGCATGTGAGGAAAAAGGCGGTTATCTGGCAACCCTCACTTCACGGGAGGAATTTGATCGGGTTCAGGAACAGATTATTACAGAGGAAAAAACAGGAGTTACATTTTTTGTGGGTGCTAACAGGGTCGACAGGTTTGGATTTGGCTGGCTGGAGCCCGGAACGCCGGAGGGATATTCCATGTCGGATCTGTATAATGCCCTGTTTGCAGATTTCTGGCTGGCTGGCGAACCAAGCTACGAGGGACTTACGGAGGAAGGGAGAGAGGTAAAAGAGGAATATGTATCCATCCTTTACCGAACGGCGGACGGCAGGTGTTACCTCAATGATGTGCCGGAGGATATCTTATCTGCGGCGCCCTCCTATGCAGGACGAATCGGTTATATTTGTGAATATGATGAGTGAGCAGATGCTTGAATTTTGAATTGTTAAACGGAATTTGTTTTTCCTGACAGCTAATCTGTAATATAAAAACAGTATTTTTGGAAGTTCGCAACTTTTTTTACATGATGCGGGCTTCCTTTTTTCGTATCATATGGTTGTAACAGGAAAGAAAAAAACAAGGAGGTGTGTATCATGTTCGTGTTACAAAAAGAGCTTGGGAACTATCCCTTAAGGGTATGGCTGGAGAGCGACAAAGACCTGGAAGATACATGTATGGAGCAGGCATATCATTTGATGCAGCTTCCTTTCCTGCATAAGTGGGTCTGCCTGATGCCGGATACCCACGCAGGCATGGGAATGCCCATCGGCGGCGTCATTGCCGCAAAGGGCGTGGTGATTCCCAATGCGGTAGGCGTGGACATCGGCTGCGGCATGGCTTATGTGGGAACAAATATTCCGGTCAAGGTGTTAAAAGAGACTATGACAGGAAACGGCAATCTGGTACAGGGAATGGTGGGGGATATTCTGCGGAACATCCCGGTAGGCTTTGCCCATCACAAGACGCCGATGCCATGCTATACCATGGATCTGGCCATGGAAGAGCTGTCCCGGTATGAGAAAAACGAAGAACTCCTGGGACAATTGGAGGCAGGCTATTTTCAGATTGGGACCTTAGGGGGCGGAAATCATTTTATTGAGCTTCAGGAGGATGATAAGGGTTATTTGTCCGTGATGCTTCATTCCGGAAGCCGGCATTTTGGAAAATCCGTCTGTGATTATTTTCATCAGAAAGCAAGGGAGTTAAATGCGCAGTGGTACAGCAAAGTGCCGGATGAGTACCGTCTGGCTTTCCTGCCGGTGGATACAGAAGAGGGACGTCAATATCTGGACTGGATGAACCTGTCCATGGCCTTTGCCCGGGAAAATCGGGAGAAAATGATGCTGGCCGTGAAAGCGGTTCTGGAAAAATGGATTGGAAAATATACGGAGCTGACCTTGGAATATCAGGATGAGATTAACTGCCATCACAATTATGCGGCTCTGGAAAATCATTACGGAGAAAATGTCTGGGTTCACCGCAAGGGTGCCGTCCGTGCAAGAAACGGAGAGCTGACCGTGATTCCCGGTGCCATGGGCTCCTACAGCTATGTGGTTATGGGCCTTGGCAATCCGGAGAGCTTTTGCTCTTCCTCCCACGGTGCAGGCCGTGCTTACTCCCGAAAAGGGGCTATGGCAGCCTTTTCCTGCGAGGAGGTTATGGTGGACCTTAAGGATCAGGGTGTGATTCTTGGGAAGAAGAATAAGCGGGACGTGGCAGAGGAAAGCCGGTTTGCTTATAAGGATATTGATCAGGTGATGGCAAATCAGAAGGATCTGGTGATTCCTGTGAAGCGTTTGCGGACCATTGGTGTGGTGAAAGGGTAGGAAAGAGATTATTGAAGTATTTTATGTGACAAGCGTTTAGGAAAGAAGGGGACTTCGCAGTCATGCGAAGTCCCTTTTTCTTTTAGCTCTCCGGATTTTAATCGTAAGAAACTTTACCTGTTTTTGCATAAAATGTCAGAAGATATACTGCGCAAATACCGACTGCCGCATAGATAATGCGTGCCAGTCCTCCGGCACCGAAAATATATTGTACCAGATTAAAGTTGAAAAAACCAATGAGTCCCCAGTTTAAAGCGCCGATAATGCCGATTGTAAGAGCTAAAATATCTAACGTTTTATTCATAACAACACCTCCTGATAGAATCTGAATTGCAGCATCTGTTTGGCAAATCATTTGCCTGTTATTAAATTTACCCGGAAAATGAAGGAGTTATTCTTTCAGAATCAGGATGGTTAAAATCGCTTTTTATGCCACTTTTCAGTAAGTATAATGGGCATTTTTGAATAAAATGTAAAAAATTAATAAAAGAATAATGAATTATGACGCAGGAGTGAAAAAAGATATTGTCAACCGAAAAAGAGAAGTGTATGCTAAATATGTGGTGGAGAGAATTCTTCCGAATAACCAGGAGACAGAAGAGGCGGTATTTCGGCTGCTGACCATGAGACTGAACAGTTATCTGAAGCCGGAGAAGCCTAAAAAAGAAAAAAGTATAAAGAGGGTGTTGTTTAATTCCTGGTAAATAAACGTTTATTTACTAAAATCGGAAGAGTCAAGCATAAAAACCAATAACAAACAGGGCGTTTCAACAGCCCAAATAAGGAGTGCGGTTATGGAAAAAATACTAATTGTTGATGACAGCTACCTGCAGGCGGCACAGCTGAAATCCATTTTGGAGGATGAATATGAGATAACCATTGCCCAGACAGGGGAAGAAGGGCTTCGCCTTGCAAGCACCAATAATTATTCTTTAATTCTTTTGGATGTTATTATGCCGGGGATGGACGGCTTTGAACTGCTGAAAAAACTGCAGGAGGAGATTATTACCCAGAGTGTTCCGGTAATACTGATCACCAGTCTTTCCGATGCGCAAAATGAGCAGTATGGGCTTGTCCTGGGTGCGGTAGACTATATTACGAAGCCTTTTAATGCGCTGGTTGTAAAGGCCAGGGTTAATACACATATTAAGCTTTACAATTACCGGAGGCAGGTGGAATACCAGTCCAGAACGGACCAGCTCACCGGTATTCCAAACCGGCGGCAGCATGATCGCTACAGCCGCACGAAATGGAGCGAGGCTGCCCGCCTGCAGGTTCCTTTCTCAGTCTGTATGCTTGATATTGATTATTTCAAAGTATATAACGACACATTCGGGCATCCTGCCGGAGATAAGGTGATTGCCGCCGTTGCGAAAACAGTTTCTTCCTTTGTGAAACGCAGCACCGATTTTCTGGCCCGCTATGGAGGAGAAGAGTTTGTGGCCTTTATGGTAGGGGATAATTCACGCAAAGCATATGAACATTTCAAAAAAATCCGTCAGGCAGTGGAGGATTTGCACATCCCTCATGCTCCATCCAAATCCCAGTGGGTAACGGTCAGCATCGGAGGCGCTACCATTATTCCTAAGTTGGAAAGCTCTTATGATTTTCACTTGAAGGTTGCGGACGCCATGCTGTATGATGCAAAAAAGCTGGGACGCAACAGGGTTGTGTGGGTTAATGAAAACATGGAAAAGTTAATAGAAAGATAAGAAATCCATTTTGTTTTAGGGTGCAATTGTTTATTGGCTATACCGGAATCAAGTTTCATTTTCATCTAAAAACAGGAGGGACGAAGTATGAGCATTACTGTGAATATCTATTATACAGGGACAAATGGAGCCGCACGGAAATTTGCAAAGGAGATGGAAAGCAGCGGGACGGCGGAGGCGATCCGAAAGGAGAAAGGAAATCTGCGGTATGATTATTTCATCCCTATGGCAGACCCGGAAACCGTATTGCTGATTGACTGTTGGGAAGATCAACAGGCCATCGATCTGCACCATGCCTCTCCAATGATGGAGGCCATCACGGCACTGAGAGAAAAGTATGATCTGCATATGAAGGTGGAGCGGTATCTGTCCGATGAGGGCGGGATACCGGAGACTGACAGTCATTTTATAAAGAAATAAAAGAGTATGATAAAATTTTCATGGTATTGATTGACATAACATGATATAATCTTATCAGTCAGATCAGAGCAAGTAACGGGAAAGGCTATCTTCTACTGCAATAGAGGATAGCCTTGTAATCTGTTTGTCTTGCAGAAACCAGTTTTTTTGATGTAACATATTTGAAACGGTCATATTTTTTACAGAATTTTCAAATGAATTTACAAGAGTTCCGAAGCCATTTATAATTTTTAGAATAGAGACAAAGCATCCGAAGGCTCATCCTTCCGTGGCGGTGTACAGCTTCCTTGCAAGGGTTTCCAGAATGTAGACAACCGGGATCTGGGTCGTGATATTGGTACCGTTTGCCATGAGCTGCGGTACATAGTAGAAGATATTGCAGTCTGCCAGCTTTGCCAGCGGAGAATCGGCCTTATTGGTGATTGAAAGCAGACGGCTGCCCTTTTGCTTTAGCTGGTTAGCCAGCTTGAGCATCTGATAAGTGGTGCCGGATTCGGAAAGTACTATGGTGACCGTATGATCTGCCATATCCTGAAGGATTGGAAGGAAGGGATCTTCCACATAGAGGCTGAAGCGTCCTATATTGGAAAAGTATCTGGCTCCATATTTTCCGAGAATTCCGGAGGAACCGATGCCGATAAATATAATATGCTGGGAGTCCTTCAGAAGCCGGAAGGCATTGTCAATGCTCTCCTGAAAATCTCGGGAGTCCATTCTGGATACAAAGCCCTTAAAGGTGGTTTCAACCGTGTCATTCAGAAGAATCTGCTGATTTTTCAGATATTCCTTGTAGCGCAGGCGGAATTCACTGTAGCCCTCGCAGCCCAGCTTTTTGCAGAAGCGGAGAACCGTGGCTGTGGAAACATGGGCTTCGTCTGCCAGCTCTTTGATCTTCATATGGGGAACACGCTCTTTGTTGCGGGTGATGCAGTTGTAGATAGAAAACTCCAGTTCGTTGAAGTCAGCAAGCAATTTCGGTGTGAACATAGTTGTCCTCCAGTCTATAAAACAGAGATGATCCAGCTTTAAACAGTTACACAGTTCTTTTATAAATATGGTATAATTATAAAAGTAATCGGCGGATTTGTCAAAGATATCAGCACAAATTCAGAAATAACCTGCAGACAGAGAAAGGAAGGCATGCAATGGAAAATTTATTTCAGCACCAGCAGATTACACAGATGAATGAGCGGGAGCTGATGGTTTATAATTACGTTTCTTCCCATTTGGATGAGGCAAGCAGAATGAATATCCGGGAGTTGGCGGCGGTCTGTCAGGTTTCGACCACTACGGTCTTGCGGTTCTGCAGCAAGCTGGAATGTGACGGATACACGGAATTCAAATATCGGCTTTCGCAGGTTTTGAAGAAGAAGTGGGAAGCCATAGTCTATGATTCCTCCAGTATTCCGGCAATCCAGTATCTGCAGAATCTGGCAGGGAATAGCGAGATTCAGGGGAAAATTGAACGAGCTGCCCAGTGGTGTGCCCAGGCCAGGCAGATTCTGTTTTTGGGGGAGGGAGCCAGCGGAACCATAGGGGCGTATGGGGCCAGGCTGTTTTCCAGCACAGGCGTGCAGGCGTTTGCCATTACTGATCCCTACTATCCGCCGCCGGGGAAGGACATGGAGGACACGGTGGTGTTTGTCTTATCCATATCCGGAGAAAATGCCCATATGCTTTCCTTAATCAACAGTTATAAAAAAAGGCGTGTCAAGCTTATCAGTATTACCAATACCGATCAGTGTACGATTGCACGAATCTCCAGACTGAATTTTGCCTGCTATATGCCTTTAATCTATGCCTGGCCAGAGGTCAGGGAAGCCAGTCTGACCACCCAGATTCCGGTGGTTTGCATTCTGGAGCTTGTGGCTGGAAAGCTCGCAGAAAGAGACGGCTTAAGCTGACGATGATAAACAATGATTGCGTAAAAAGCGGTCGCAAAGTGAAAACAGACAAAAGGAGTCTTTTTGAAAGCGCTCTCTTGTCTGTTTTTTTTATGTGACAAATGTCAAAGGGATAAACCATTGTCAAAAATCAACAGAATAATTGAAAATATCATGAAAATGTGATGTAATTTGGATGCTGAGTGAACAAAGCATATGCGCAAATGCAAACACATGTCACAAAAACAAGGAGTTCAAAAAATAAGTTTAAAGGAAAGTATCTATATTATGAAAAACAAAGAAATTTCAGAAGACTTTTTATGGGGGGGAGCTGTGGCAGCCCACCAGCTGGAAGGAGGATATGACAAGGGCGGAAAGGGTATTTCCATTGCCGATGTCATGACAGCCGGGGCAAATGGAGTGGACAGACAGATCACGGAAGGAATTCTTCCGGGGAAGAATTATCCCAACCATGAGGCAATTGATTTTTATTCCAGATATAAAGAGGATGTCCGGCTGTTTGCCGAGATGGGATTTAAGTGCTTTCGCACCTCCATTGCCTGGACCAGAATCTTTCCAAACGGGGATGAGGAAGAGCCCAATGAGGAAGGGCTTCGGTTTTACGATGATCTCTTTGATGAGCTTCGGAAGTATCACATTGAACCGGTCATTACACTGAGCCATTTTGAGATGCCTTATCATCTGGTAAAGGAATACGGAGGATGGAGGAGCCGGAAGCTGATTGACTTCTTTGTGCGTTATTCGGAGACAGTCATGAAGCGCTACAGGAACAAGGTAACCTATTGGATGACTTTCAATGAGATCAATAACCAGGGAAGCTCCTTTTTCCCGTGGTCTGCCTGGACAAATTCCGGAATCCTTTATAGAGAGGATGAGGACGTGCAGACGGTTCTGCAGCAGGCGGTTCACTATGAAATGGTAGCCAGTGCCAGAGTGGTAGCCCTGGGCCATAAGATCAATCCGGATTTTCGGATTGGATGTATGCTGGCTATGGTGCCCTACTATCCGAGAACCTGCTCGCCGGAAGACCAGCTGGCCACTCAGAGGGCTATGGAGCATCGGCTTTTCTACTATGGAGATCTTCATGTTTTTGGAGAATATCCCGCTTATATGAATGCTTTCAGGGAAAAGAACGGTATTGAGCTGGACATCACAGAGGAGGATTTGGCATGGCTTAAGAAAGGCTGTGTGGATTATATTGGCCTCAGCTACTATATGAGTTCAACCATCAGTTCCGTGGAGGTGGAGAACAGCAAGAAACGGGCCGAGGGGATTTATGCTGCGGTGAATCCCTATGTGAAAGCAAGCGACTGGGGATGGCAGATCGATCCCAAGGGCCTGCGCTATTCCCTGAACCTGCTTCACCAGAGATACCATGTGCCGTTGTTTATTGTGGAAAATGGCTTTGGGGCCTATGACAAGGTAGAGGAGGACGGAATTCATGATGATTACCGGATTGAATATCTGAAGCTCCACATTGACGAGATGAAGAAGGCTATGTCAGAGGATGGCGTACCGGTGATGGGCTACACGCCCTGGGGCTGCATTGACCTGGTCAGTGCAGGAACAGGAGAGATGGAAAAGCGCTATGGTTTTATTTACGTAGATAAGGACAATCAGGGAAACGGAACCCTGGAGAGAAAGCGGAAGGATTCTTTCTACTGGTATAAAAAAGTGATTGAGAGTAATGGCAGAGAGCTTTAAGTGATTTTTTAACATGTGCTGTATTTCCCTTAAGGGAAATGGCGATAAATAAAATTTATGATAAGGAGGAATTAAATATGGTTATTCGTTTGTTCTGTGCGGCAGGTATGTCAACAAGCTTACTGGTGACGAAGATGCAGGAGGCGGCAAAGGAGAAAGGAAAGGAAGCGGATATTGCAGCATTCCCGATTCAGGATCTGGATCGTATGGTAGAGGCCGGTGATATTGACGTAGCTCTTTTGGGACCCCAGGTAGGCTTTCAGCTGGAGAAAGCGAAATCTATCTGTACTCCTAAGGGAATCCCGGTAGACGTGATCCCCATGGCAGATTATGGAATGTGCAATGGCATGAATGTGCTCAAATTTGCCTATAAGCTGGCAAAGAATAAATAAATTTGCCGTAAAAATATCGTTAACAGGAGGAGAAAAATGGGTAAGTATATGAATGAGAAGGTTATTCCAAAAATCATGGCCTTTATTAATACCAAGGCGATTCAGTCTTTGAAAGATGGTATGGTATACTCCATGCCGCTGCTGATTGTAGGTTCCATTTTCCTGATTCTGGCTAACTTCCCGATTAAGGCAGTGTCCGATGCTCTGGCAGCTTCTGGAATTACGGCCATATTGAACCAAGCCTATGGAGCTACCTTTAACATCAGCGCAATGATCGCCGTTGTCGGTATCGCTTACAATTATGTTAAGCTGGAAGGCCAGGAGCCTTTAAGCGGCGGCATTGTTGCCCTGGCAGTGTTCCTGCTGCTTCAGCCTTCATCCGTTGTGACGGAAAGCGGTGATGTCGTCAGCAATATTATCAATAAGGACTGGACAGCCGGCAAGGGGATGATCGGTGCAATTCTCATCGGTTGGATTGTGGCCTTTATCTACTGTTGGTTTTTAAAGAAAAACATTCGTATTAAGATGCCGGCGGGCGTACCGGGAGGTGTTGCAAATGCCTTTTCTGCTCTGATTCCGGCAGGAGCCATTGTGATAGTGGCAACGGTTATCCATGGTATCTGTGATATGGGGCTGCACACTACAGCTATGGAGCTTATCTACAAGGTTATCCAGACTCCGCTGCAGGGCATGACGGATTCTCTGGGAGGAGCCATACTGATGTGCTTTATGGGACCGTTTCTCTGGATGTTCGGCGTTCACGGTTCTACCATTGTGGGAGGCATTATGTCCGGACTTCTGCAGGCGAACTCTCTGGCAAACCAGGCAATTATTGACAGTGGGATGGAGCTGACTCTTGCAAATGGCGGCCATATCGTGACCCAGCAGTTTTATGATCAGTTTATCAATGTAACCGGTGCCGGCCTGACCATCGGAGTTGTCATCTACATGGTGGCTTTCGCAAAATCCAAACAGTTGAAGACTTTGGGGCGTCTGGAAGCCGTACCGGCCCTGTTTAACATTAATGAGCCGATTTTGTTTGGTATTCCGATTGTTATGAACCCCATGTTGGCAGTTCCGTTTATTGCCATGCCGGTAATCGCCTGCGTGCTCCAGTATTTTGCTCTGGCAACGGGACTCTGCCCTCTTTACTCTGCGATTACGGTACCGTGGACCTGTCCGCCGATTATTTCCGGCTTTCTGGTTGGCGGATGGAGAAGTGCGTTGCTCCAGGTGGTGATCTTTGTTATTTCCTTTTTCGTATACTTGCCATTTATCCGCAAGGTGGATAAAATGAACCTGAAGATGGAGGAAGATGCTGCCAAAGGAAATGACGAGGACGATGACTGGTAAAAAACACAAATAAAAAGGAAAGGTGAATCCTATGAGCGAAGAGTTAGTAATGTCATGTTTTCAATTGATTACATATGTGGGAACGGCGCGTTCCTGTTATATCAATGCCATTCAGAAAGCCAAGGAAGGAAAGTATGATGAGGCAGAGGCTCTGATGAAGCAGGGAAGGGATGCCTTTGTTCAGGGTCATGACGGTCATGCAGATTTGCTGGCGAAAGAGGCAAACGGCGAGCTGAACGAGAGCGGCCTGCTTCTGATTCATGCAGAGGATCAGCTGATGAGTGCAGAAGGCTTCCAGACCATTGCTGAGGAGTTTATTGCGCTTTACAAGAGATTGGACGGAGTAAAATAAGTTATCAGGCAAAAAAACGGATAGCCAGAGGCTTATACAAGTAAATAGCTGAAGGTAATGAACCGGGGATCTGATAACAGATTCCCAGTTCTCTTTTCAAAATAAAAACAGGGGGATATAGGGATGGCAAAAGCTTGTTTATGCATGGATGTGGGCGGAAGTTCTATTAAATATGCGAAGCTGGATGAGAAAAGGACTCTGATGGACTATGGAAAGGTTCCTACGCCCCATGAGGGAACCCAAGAATATCTGTCACAGCTGCAAGAGATCTACCAGAAATTTGAAGGGCAGGTGGAGGGAATCTCCATGTCTGTGCCGGGAATTATCGACAGTACGAATGGGATCTGTATTACTGCCGGAGATTTGAGATTTGCAGCCGGGCTTCATCTGGTGGAGGAAATGGAGCGGCGCTGTAAGATACCGGTTGCAATTATGAATGACGCAAAATCTGCGGCCCTGGCCGAAGCTGCCTGGGGAGTACTGAAAGGTTGTAAGGATGGCGTGGTTCTGGTTCTGGGAACCGGCGTGGGCGGAGCTTTGGTAAAGGATGGGGAGGTTCATCTGGGAGCTCATTTTGCGGCCGGAGAATTCAGCTTTGCCATGCTGGGAGAATGGGTGGATCAGGAGGCTGGCCATTGGGGGCTTGTCAATGGGAATCCGCGCCTTTTGCAGATGGCGGCCAGAGCCAGACGAATCGATCCGGACACGATTAACGGAGAAGATATTTTCCGCTGGATCAACGAGGGGGATGAGGTCATGCTTGGGGTTCTGGATGAATTTACCAGACCTCTTGCCAGGATGATTATGAACCTGCAGTTTATCTATGATCCGGACCGATTTGCTATCGGAGGAGGAATCAGCAGGCAGCCGAAGCTCCTTGAGAGTATTCAGAAGAATCTGGATCATTTTTATGCAATCTATCCCGTAGATGCGCCGCCGGTGGATCTGGCGGTTTGTCAGTTCTTTAATGAGGCGAATCTTATGGGAGCTTATCGCAATTACCTGAGGACTTTTGGGGGAGAATGATTTTCAAAGAGTTTTTTTATGGCACGAGGCTTGCTGCTGAGTGCCATAATTAGCAAGAGCATTTTTCAAAAAGGCATTGCTGTTTTATCCTTGTTTACTTTTTGCCTGAATTCCTTTCGTTTTCCGCTTGGTTATGAATTGATAATCTGTTCTGAATTCGCAGATTTCATGGAGTCCGTAGGTCATTTCAGTTTCCGACAAAGAACTGTTATTATAAACTTCTGATTGAATGAAATCCATTTCTGTAGTAAAAACAGAAAGTGCACGATTTACGTCATGAAGTTCATAAGCTGGAGGTTCAAGGAAGGCTTTGCAATACTTTTTTGTATATCAATGTGTCAAACTCCCGCAGTAGTTTCTGTGGCTTGAAAGAATAAGGTTGCACCGGACACTTTTTTTCTCTATAATAGTAATATAATAAAGTGAGAAAGAGAGGGAAAGTGTTATGCAGGAAACGACTGCAAAGAAAAAAGGTTTTCATGTGCTTGATGCCATTGAAAAAGTGGGCAACAAGCTTCCGCATCCTTATATTTTGTTTCTGTGGCTGTGCCTGATACTTGCTGTGATAAGCTGTATCTGCGGTCTTACGGGTGTAAGCGTTGTAAATCCTACAACCGGGGATACGGTTGCGGCGAATAATCTGCTGAGCCGGGACGGGCTGGTTTGGCTGCTGCAGAATATGCTGAGTAATTTCCAGAGCTTTGCCCCGTTGGGACTGGTGCTGGCTATGCAGATGGCCATTGGATTTGCGGAGGGAGCAGGAGTTCTTACAACCGCACTTCGGAAAGCCATCTTAGGCGTGCCCCTGTGGGCTTTGACCGGTACGGTATTGTTCCTTGGAATTAACGGAAGTATTGCTTCCGAGGCATCGATTATAGTAGTGCCGGCATTGGCGGCCGTGGCATTTGAGACGGCGGGGATGCATCCGATCGCCGGACTTCTGGCAGGCTATGCGGCAACGAACGCCGGATTTACCGCATGTATTATTGTTGCAGGCACGGACGTGCTTCTGGCCGGTGTAACGCAGGAGGCCGCACGGTTAATTGATCCGGCCGTTACGGTGGGAGCAACGGCTAACTGGTATTTTATGATTGCATCCGTATTTATTCTGACTGTCACGGGCGTATTTGTAAATAAAAAATTTATTGCCCCCCGCCTTGGAACCTATCATCCGAGCGGGATAGTAGACAATGCTGAGGATAAGAAGCAGCTTACGCCGGAGCAGAGCAAAGGGCTTCGGGCGGCAGGGATTTTTACCCTTGTGTTTATTCTGCTGCTTGCCATTATGGTAATACCTCCCAACGGGATTCTTCGGGGCGAGGACGGCTCTGTATTAAATGGGCCCTTTATCACAGGTCTTGTGCCTATTTTGATTATCTTCTTTATTCTGCTTGGCATCGTGTATGGCGTAAAAGCAGGTACTGTGAAGAAAAGCTCCGATGTGCCTGAGATGATGGCAAAATCCTTAGAGGGCATGACAAGCTATATTGTGCTGATCTTTGTGATTGCACAGTTTATTAACATGTTCAATTACACCAATCTGGGTATGATTATTGCGGTGAAGAGTGCCGGAGCCCTTGAAGCGGCAGGCTTTACGGGAATTCCGCTGATGCTTTTCTTTATTGTTCTCTGCTGCATTGTCAACCTGTTTATGACAAGCGGAACTGCAAAATGGTACATATTTGCGCCGATTCTTGTTCCGATGATGATGATGCTCGGATATAGCCCGGAATTTGCCCAGGTAATTTACCGAATCGGTGATTCTACCACAAATGCCATTACGCCGATTTATCCTTACATTCCCATTGCAATCGGTATGGCGAAAAAGTATGACAAGGATTTTGGAATGGGAAGCCTGATTTCTATGATGCTCCCCTACTCCATTGCATTTTTGCTGGTATGGATTATTCAGTTGATTGTTTGGGTCGTGCTCAAACTGCCGCTGGGTCCGGGAGCAGCTGTTTTTCTGTAAATCCGGAGGTGTGAGCTATGGATATGTATGCAAAATATGAAGCCGCAGGACGGCTTTTGACACAGCATACCCGTACCGCAGTTCTGAACGGCCGTCCGTCCATCACCTGGGTGGACGGCAGCCGTTTTTTCTATATGCGCCAGATACCCGGCAAAGAGGGTGTGAAAAGGGTGAGGGTACAGGTAGATGCTGCAACGGGCAGGGAATGGGCAAAGGAGACTTACGGCCCTTTGGAAGAAGTAAGGTATGAGCAGGAGACAGGGAGAAAACTCCATAACAAGAAAGAAGAAAGGGCCTATTCCCCTGACAGAGCCTATGCGCTGTTTACGGAGGATCACAATTTGATGCTTCTTGACCGTAAAAGCAAAGAGATCATCCGGCTTACCCGGGATGGGGAAGAGCTGAATGAGTATGGCTGTTATGTTGATATTTACAGTCAGATTACAGTGAAAAGAGCCGGACAGCCGGAGGCGCCCCATGTGCTTTGGAGCCCAGACGGAAAGTACTTTATTACTTACCGCGGGGATCGCAGAGCCTGTAAGAAGCTGTATCTTCTGTCCTCCTATGGGGATTCCGCTTCAGAATTGCGGCCGGGGCTGTGGGAATATCCCTGTCCCTTTGCCACGGATTCCGATGAGGAGATCCCTCATTATACCCTGTATGTGGGAAATGTGGAAGAAAAGACAATAAGGGCCGTGGACGCACCGGATTTTCTCTATCCGCTGTTTACAGATGAGGACAGAAGCTGGGTAAGATGGCTGGATGACAGTTCGGCTTTTTATTTTACATGGATTAAGAGAGGATTTCAGGAGGGGAGGCTCTACCTGGGAAGTCCAAAGGATGGAAAAACGAAGCTTCTGGTTCGGGAGGTAACGAATGATTTTCTGAACCTGGGAGCTTTTGGGCAGGTGGACGGATACGAAACCTACCTTTTCTCCAACTTTGTTACCAGGGACAGGAAATATGCATTTTGGCAGAGTGAGAAAAGCGGATATGCACATTTGTATCGGTTTGATTTAGAAAAAGAAGAGGTTTCTTTGGAGAGAGGGACAGATCTTTTCAGAGAAGCCGGCAAGGCGGAAAAAAACCTGATTGTTCAGAAGCTTATAAAAGTGGATGAGCAGAAGAAACTGATTTATTTTATGGCAAATAATGCAAAGGAGTGCTCTGACCCCCTTTATTACCAGCTATATGTAATCGGCTTTGACGGAAATGGCCTGAAGCGCTTGACTCCGGAGGATGGGGTACATGCGGTCAGTATGGGTGAGGATGCTTTTGTGGACACTTATTCCAGAGTAGATTTACCGCCGGTAACCCTGCTGCGCCGGGCGGACGGCTCTCTGGTTCGGGAGCTGGAACGTGCGGATGTGACAGCTTTGATGAACGCAGGCTATCAGATGCCGGAGCGATTTACGGTGAAAGCCGGGGATGGGGTGACGGATCTGTGTGGAATCCTTTTTCGTCCGGCGGATTTTGATCCGGATAAGACTTATCCGGTGATTGATTATATCTATGGCGGCGCCCAGCTTTACAATGTGCCAAGAGATTTCACCTGGGACAATAGTATGGATCGGGAGATTTTTGGGGGACTTGAGGAATTTGCCCAGCTTGGCTTTGTGGGAATTATTCTGGACGGAAGAGGAACACCCGGCCGGGGTATGGAATTTCATAAGCATTCCTACCGCAATATCCATGGCTGTGCCGGCCTTTCGGATCATGCGGCATGTATGCCGGAATTAAAAAAGAAGTTCCCCTTTATAGATTTGGAGCGTGTGGGGATCTGGGGAAATTCCGGCGGCGGTTATGCCGCGGTTTCCGCCATGCTCAAATATCCTAAGCTTTACAAGGCGGGAGTGGCATCTTCGGGAAATTATGATCAGAGAATTTATGAGCATTCCTGGACAGAACGGTATTACGGGCTTTATGAGGAGGAGCTGTACAAACAAGGCGATATTACGGCGTTGGCAGGGAACCTTGAGGGCAGGCTTCTTCTGGCTTATGGGGCGATGGATGATAATGTAACCATGTCTCAGACACTGCGCCTGTGCGATAAGCTCAACGAGTGCAATAAGGATTATGAGCTGATGGTTCTGCCCCGAATGAACCATAATGTACCCAGTAATATGTATTTTATTCGAAGAAAGATGGATTTCTTTGTGAAATATCTGTTGGGGGAGGAACCGCCGAAAGAATTCAGTTTTGATAGATAGTCCGGTTAAGAAATGTCAAGTGTTTTTAGAAAAAATTTCTGCTGGACGGTAAAGCTGCAAAGGCACACGAGAGGAACCTTTTATGAGGGCTTTTCGAATAAAAGGTTCTCTCATAACCGGTGTGTCAAAGCAGCTTTACCCTTTAGTGCTGTCGCAAAGCGACTTTTAATAGGAGGTAATGGCAATGGAAAAGCAGTATAAAGTAATTCTTTGCGGGCCGTTGTATGACGGAGTTACAGCGGAATGGAAACAGGGATGGAAGCTTCTGATTGATGGAAAGCAGATAGCCGAGATAGGTCCCCAGGTGACGGTCCCGGAACATGCAGAGACTATCGATTTGACAAAATATCAGGTAACACCGGGCCTGATTGATGCCCATATGCATATGGACTATTATGACTGGCACACCATTCGCGAGGAAGTATATTCCCAGACAGAGGAGGCCAAGACCCTGGCCATTGCCAGATGTGCAAAAAAGGCATTGCAGCGGGGATTTACTACGGTGCGCCATACGGGCGGTATTACCAGCAGCGGATATGGAGTGCTGGATGTAAAGAGGGCTATTGAAGCCGGTTATATAGAGGGGGCCCGGATTGTTGCCTCTCCTTTGTTCATGGCATCGGCCGGAAGCCACGGAGACCTAAGCCAGGGCTTTGCCAGGAATCCGGCAGTGTCCGGCCTGCTTCAGAAGCTGACCCCAACCATTGGCAGCGGAAAGGATTTCTTTGTAAATGCGGTTCGGGAGCAGGTAAAGTACGGATCGGATTTTATAAAGATCATGGCTACCGGAGGATTTTTTACGCCTTATGATAATCCTATCCAACAGCAGCTCAATGACGAAGAGCTCAAGGCCATTATGACAACGGCCAAGGAACTGGGAAAGACGGTAACAGCACATGTTTATACCAATGAGCTGATGCAGAAGCTGATTCGCATGGGAATCGACGGCATGGAACACGGAAGCCTTATGAATGAGGAAACGGCGGCTATGATAGAGGAGGCCGGAATTTATCTGGTCCCCACTTTCTGTCCCTATGAGGAGGCCGTTCACTATGACAGGGAGAAAATGAAAGAAAAGCAGCCGGAATTCAGGCGGAAGCTGGAATATTATAAGGATATGCTTAAGGCCGGCCGGGAGGTTATCTGCCACAGCAAGATTCGCTTAGGCTATGGAACGGACCTTGTGGCAAATCATCAGAATTATGAAAGCGGATATGAGTATGAAGCCTGGATGAGCAGCGGGATGTCTCCATTTGCGGCTCTTAAGGCGGCTTCTAAGACGAACTCTGAGATTCTTCAGCTGGAAGATCAGATAGGCACATTGGAGGTCGGAAAGCTTGCGGATGTCTCTGCCTGGAGACGGGATCTGATGACAGATAAAAAGGCATTGCTGGATTGTGCTTTTGTGATGAAGGAAGGGAAGAGTTATCCTGCGGAGACTGTGGAGGAGTAGCCAAAAGGGCTGCCTTATGAAAGCGGCAGCCCTTTATCCAACTGTTCAGCGGAAAACATTTAGGATTTTTTCTGTTAATTCCGCATGTGGCTTATCCGGATTCCTTTGAAACACATTTACATGGTTCAGATCTCCGCAGCGATCCGTAAATGCCGGAAACAGAAATCCGCATTCCGGTTCCCCCGGCTCATACTCCCCCGCAAGAGGGCAGATAACGCAGATAAGGTATTCAAATATTTCCTCCGATTCCCACAATCTCTCTTTGTCAGAAGCCTTTGCAGGAATATCATATCGGTCGTGAAACATCAAAACGGCATATGGAGAACTGCTCTGGTAATGCTCCATAACAACATCATAAAAAGTATCCATAAGCGCATCATTTTTCAGGCCGCATTCCTTAAGCGCCATAAGAAGCTGCCACAGGGTTCCGGGCTTTTGGCTATTGGGGGAAAACTCATATTTCTTCAGATTTTTATTTGTGCCGGAAAATGGAACTGCCTTGGCAAGCTGCAGATTCTTTACTTTTTCTGCACCTGAAAGCTTCAGAAAATTGGTATTGAAGCTTCCGTCGAAATCTCCGTCTTTATCTACATAGCATCCGGCGATCCTTGTCATGGATGTCCGTCCGGGTGTCATGCGCCTTGTAAGCTCCAGCATATCTTCTCTGTTAATCATAGCAATGTACCTTTCCCGTTTTTATTAAAAGTTTTAATGCAGAAAACCTTTTTCATTAATCGCACCATCTGTTTTCCGTAAGGGGGACGCCCCGGAATACTTCACAGATATTATAACATTGCAAGTATGGATTTGGGTATATTTTTTATGAGCGGAATTATATAAAAATTTAGCAAAGTCTGGTTTGATTACTGTTCACTCCTGGACCGTGCACTGTGTTGCATAGTCACAGGCCAGTACAGTACTGGGGCGGAATCCGGCCTCTTGCCGTAAGGCAACTTTAAATAGGCCGGATTCGTTACTGTGAACACCGTGGGTGTGAACAGTAACCTGGTGTGAGAATTGTCTTTTACCGCATTTTTAAAAGCGTTGAGAAAATAAAATTCTCATGCTATGATACTATAAGCGGAAAGAATTTTGTGAAATAAAAGCTTTATAAAATCTGGTATGGTATGAATTGTAACCATATAGGAAAGGGGAAAGGGAATGGGAAAACAAAACCAGGTTAAAATAGCTGTTGCATTTGTTCTGCTTTTTACATTTTTTTTAGGAGGATGCGAAAAAAGAAGCGCTGCCGTCGAAGAAAAGGAGAATCTGAAAATCACTTTTTTCGATGTGGGAAAAGGCGATGCCATCCTGATTGAGACAGAAAACACTTCCATGCTGATTGATGCAGGCTATGATGATACCTCTGATGTGATTCTTAACTATCTGCAGCAGGATGACAAGTCTCTTGACTACATGGTTATCACCCATTTTGATAAGGATCACGTAGGCGGTGCGGATCGGGTTCTGGAAGAAGTGGGAGCAGAGCACATCTTTCAGCCGGATTACGAGACGGACAGCGGCCAGTATGCGGAATACCAGGAGGCGCTTGCTGCGGCAGGACAGCAGCCGGAGCTTGTAACAGAGACTCGGATTCTTTCCTTTGACGGAGTGGAATGCCTTATTTATCCGCCTCAAAAGCAGGAATATGAGGAGGAGGACAATGATTTCTCTCTTGTAATCAGTATGACCTATAAAGAGCAGCGGTTTCTTTTTGCCGGTGACTGTGAGAAGGAACGCTTAAAAGAGCTTCTGAATCAGCCTGAATTTGAGCTGGAGCACGATCTTCTGAAGGTCCCTCACCATGGGAGAAAGGAAAAGAACTCTGAGGAATTTCTGGAAGCAGTTTCCCCGAACGTTGCTGTTATCACCTGCTCCGAGGAAGAGCCGGCAGATGATAAAGTGCGCAGAATACTTCGCCAGATGGGCGCTCAGACTTATCTTACCTCGCAGGGAACCGTTACATGCCTGTGTGATGGGGAAAAAATGGAGATTCGCCAGGAAAAGGGGTAAAGGATTTTATATGGATTTAGATTTGTAAATAAACGGAGAGTTTTTAGGAGATTTTAATTTATCTGCTATATAGGGGACATTGTCAGTAGAAAGATTCAGCTTCCTATGCTACAATAGAAATCATAGCAGAGAAAAAAGAAAGAGGAATCACCATGGGAACAACCTTTGCAGCCTTGCTGCTGCGCAAATATCGTACAAACTATCAATACACTCTGGGCAATCTGGGAAAATGCCTGGAAGGGGAAGCGTATCTGCCGGTTTCGGATCCCAGGGAGGCGGAGCTGACATTTTCCCAATATCTTTTTGGAGAGCAGGGCTGGCAGATGGTGACGGGAGATATGGTGTCCATTTGCCGTCTGGCGGAAAAGCTGGCGGAGAAAAATAAGGCAGAGACCCTTTTGGCATGCTGCTGTGACAGTGATTTTGTGGAGTTTGAGCTTTTTCATCCGACAGATGGAACAAAGACACATGCCCGTGCGGGCCATAGCTATGACGGAAGCGATCCGCCCCAGGTGGAGCAGGAGAAGTGGCAGGCGGCCGGCCTGTGGAAGAAAGACGTGAATTTTGCGGAAATATTTGAAAAGGAGCGTGTGTTTGCGGAGGATGTTTTGGCGGATCTGGGAGATGCCCTGGGCTTTGACGGCTCGGCTGTGATTGCATCTGCCTGCGGGACGGGAGGAGAACCGGACAAAGTGATGTATCTCGCCAGGAAAGATATGCCGCCCAAACGGATTACCGAGGGAATGCCGTGCCTGGAGAGAAGAAGCTATTATGACAGGCCCATTCCTGTAGACGAGCCATATCAGTGGTCTTTTATCAACCGGGGAGGTCCCTCCATGGGAGTGGAGCTGATGATCTATGGTCCCTTTGTGGAGGAGGATCGGATGACCTTTACGGATGTACATCTGCGTGCAAATGGCAGCCAGGAAGCAGAAGAGGAATGGCAGCGCTTCGATCCCAGAAAGCCCATTCAGAAAATCCGGCTGACCAATGGCTGGTACGCCTACCGTTACCGGTTTCCGGATCTGCCGCTGGAGCCTGGCTTAAACTTTGATTATATGCGGCTCAGGCCGGATTATGAACTTGCGGCGTCCTTGTCTGTGGAGGTGTGCGTGACCGCCAAGGGAGATGCCCGCTGCGGTCTGGATGTTTATTTCAGCATCGTGCCCATGAACTGCCCGGACAGAAATATGGGCTTTGCCTGGACCGTATGCGGGGTGGAGAACCATGAGAAGTGGATTGCCGAGCACAATGCCTGGTATGAGCAGCATGGGGAGCAGAAAGAGTTTTTGCTGGCCCCGGAGGATTTTGAGTATTAAAATCAGGCAAAGCCGTATTAAGAGCGAATCGTGTCTGAAAATATTTCAACTATTTTTTGAAGTGATGCAGCTAATGAGAGTTAAGAAACAAAAATGTGTTTTCAAGCAGATCCCTGATTGGATAAATATATAAGCTATTGTTTGACAGATAATTCATTTTGTAATAGACTTGAAAGCAGATATATTTGAGATACCAACAAGGCAGTAGTACGAAAACAGTGCCAGAACGGTTGATAATTCCGTACTGAAAACTCTTGTGTAAATATTTCGGTGCGGACTGCCAGAACTAAATTAGGAGATTTTTTATATGAATTTGTTAGAAGTAATGCAGAAAAGGCGCAGTGTGAGAACGTATACCGGGGAGGCTGTGACGGAAGAAAAGGTAACCGGCATTTTACAGGCGGGCTTGTTATCGGCTTCGGGAAAGGCGATCCGGCCATGGGAATTTATTGTGGTGAGGAATAAAGAGGCTTTAAAAATCATGTCTGAGTGCCGGGTGGCAGGCTCCAAAATGCTTGCATCCGCTGACTGTGCAATTGTTGTTCTGGGAGATGAGGAAAAATCGGATGTCTGGGTGGAGGACTGTTCTGTGGCAATGGCAAATATGCATTTGATGGCGGACAGTCTCGGAGTGGGAAGCTGCTGGATTCAGGGAAGGCTTCGTGAAGCGCCGGAAGGAAGAACTACTGAGGAATATTTAAGGGAGCTGCTTAAGTTTCCCGGCAGCTATCGGTTAGAGGCGATTCTTTCTCTGGGAATGCCTAAGGATCATCCGGCGGCATATGAGCTGGAAAAGCTGCCGATGGAGAAAGTGCATCGGGAAACATTTTAAGGAGCTGTTTTGTATCATGAGATTGATTTCTAAGGAAAACAGATAAGAAGGGATTTTTATTGTAAACCCACATGCGCCGCCTAGCCGCACCACCATAAATGAAAATCGGAAGTGGCGCATGGTGCATCCCTGAACTTAGTTTTCCGCTATGCAAAAAAGCATCTTTTGTTGTAAAGTATCACAGAGGCGGATATCTTTCCGGTATGGGAAGAACCGCCTTTTTTTCTGTATAAAAATAATGGTTGACAGCAGTAACACAAAGGGTTAGTATATAAGTGGTTGACAATAGTAACACAGGAGCGGAAAAAAGATGAAAAAAGTAATTATGCTGCAGCCAAGCGAATGGGTTATCATGGAAAAATTGTGGGAGTGTAATCCAAAAACCATCATGCAGCTATACCATGAATTGAAAGAAAACCCCGGATGGAGTAAAAGTACCGTAAATACCCTGCTGAGGCGAATGGTACAAAAAGAAATCATTTTTTATGAAGAGGGAGCAAAGGCAAAGCAGTATTATCCAAAGGTAAGCAGGGATGATGCGGCAATTACAGAGACAGAGAGCCTTCTTGACAGAGTTTATAAGGGCTCTGTGAGCATGATGCTCAATACACTTATAAGAAATAACAATTTAACAAATGACGATATTCGTGAATTGTATGCAATATTAGAAAAAGCGTCGCAAGGTAAAGATGAACAATAGAAATTTCCATCTTGATTTTGTGTGTTAAATGAGCATACAGGCACATTCACTTGAGACATTAGGAGGCAGAAAATGATTGATTTCATCATAACATCATCCCTTCTGATTGCAGCTGTTTTGCTTGCTTCACGCCTGTCAGAAAAGCGGGTAAATCCATGTATCCGATATGCGTTATGGCTTTTGGCTGCAATCAAACTACTGGTACCTCTGCCGGAATTTGAATCCAATATGAGCATTCTGAATCTTACAAATGAGATTGAGGAACAGAGCGTGTCCTATATCTTTGTGGATCATTCAATATTCGAAGACAGCGGCAGCGAAAATGAGATACCTGCTTATCTCCAGGGGGAAAAGGAAGGAAATATTGATAAAGGCATAAGAACAAATACAGATGCCGCACAAATATGCAGAAGTATTTGGCTCATTGGAGCGGCAATCTTTTTCTGTATCTTTGTATGGAGCAGCCTGTGCTTTGCCGGAGGCTTAAGAAGGAGCCGGAAGAGGCTTGGAAAAATGAGAGGCGGGCTTCCAATATATGAGGCTTTTGGAATCACAAGCCCCTGTCTTTTCGGTTTTTTCAGTCCTGCTGTTTATCTGCCGGAAAATATGGAACTGTCAAAGGAACAGCGAAATTATGTGATGGCTCATGAGTACACCCACTACAGGCATGGAGATCATATCTGGACATTGGTGCGCTGCATGTGCGTGGTACTTCACTGGTATAATCCCTTAGTGTGGCTTGCCGCATGGGCGGCCATAAGAGACAGCGAGCTGGCCTGCGATGCGGGAACCTTAAAGCTTATTGGACAGGAGCATAATCTCCCATATGGAAAAGCACTTATTGAAATAGCGAAAAAGTCCCAAAGCCAGCCCTTTTCCATGCAGGTGTTGGGATGCGCCACCAGTGCGGCAGGAGGAAAAAAGGAGATGAAAAAGAGAATCCGAATGATAGCAGAACAGCCCCGGACAAAAGTTTCTGCCCTTTTGTTATTATTTATAATCTGCATAAATATTGTCGGATGTACATTTGGAGCGCCGGCAGGTGAAAAAGCGGCAGAAATTTCGGAAAATTCCGGTGGATATGAGGCGGAGCCCGGGGAAAGCTTCACGGACGGATACGGGGAGGATGAAGCGGGCTTAAAGGACGAGGGTGAGGAAACGGAAAAAGAAGAAAGCGGCCAGGCGGAACAGGGAGAGATTTCGCAGAACCCGGATGATATGAATTACAGAGAAGTAATCTTAACCCGGCAGAGGGATGAGGGAGAGGTATGCATCGTGGTAGAGCCCTCCGTTCTGCGGGATTACCTGTCCTATTACTACATTCCTGAAAATGGAGATCAGGAGCAGTTAAAGAAGCTTATTCAGGAGCTGCCCGCAGAAGGAGAGGTCTTTGACGGAAAATGGGAGGGCATGAAGGAGACAGGGTGGCGGCTTGTTTATGGGAGCAGGCACTTTACGGCTTTTGAGGACGGATATTATCTGTATTATGATGAGGATGGAACAGAGGGATTTGCGGAATATCTCATACGAAGCGGGGAACTGAGTGATTATGTTCAAAATATATTGGATGAAAAGCTGGAATACCGATCCTTTGATGCTGCGAAGATAGAAAATATTATATCCGCAAGGCTGGATGTGTGCAGTGTGTTTACGGACAGAAACACGTACAGCCAGACCATAACGGAAGAAGAGGTGTTAGAGACCTTTGAAGACTGGTTTTCCAATGGGAAATATATATTCGGGGGTGCGGACTGCGGAAATGAGTGTGCCTGCCTTACGCTGACCCTGGCGGACGGCAATGTTGTTCGATTGTCAGTTGCTACGGACAGCTGCCCGAATTTTGCAATAAATGGCGTGTACTATGATTACCGTCCGGTGTCTGTGTGGGATAACAAGGAATTTTTTGAATATTTTGATGAGATTCCATGGAACTGGGATTTGAGTTAGGCCAAGAGGAGATGCGATATAGAGAGTATATGGAGCCCATGGAGCCGAGACTGAAAGTGGCATGGAAATCCCCAATAGATAGCCGAGACGGAAATTATGGAAACGGAAGCAGAAATAACAACCAGAGGGGAAACAGGCCGCATAATAACTACAGGGGAAATCAGAACGGAAAAGGCAGGAGGTAATGCAATGCTCCTGTGTCGTGCGTACTGACAGATGAATGGATACCAGGATACAGGAGCTTTTAAAAATATTGAGCAGGAGGATTCTTGTCAGTTTTCTTACCACGGATAGCCTTAACATATTTGGGATGTGCAAGGACAATCGAACAATTGTTTTCTAAAACGTTGCAGACTGAAATCCAATATTTACCGGTAGATTCCATACAAGAAGAATTATAAAGAAAAATACGCTCAGGGAAACCATTTTCATTACGTTTTTGTCTTGAGCAAAGCGAAAGAAATGGATATATTTATGGTAACAAAATGGTAAATCTTTTCTGGTGGAATGGAGTGCAGAAGTAAATATTGATCTTGGTCATTTACCAGAGAGAGATGCAGCTACTGTGCCACATATTGGATGGCAAACAGGTGGAAAAAGAAATTCAGGTGGTGCTGTAAGAGGACATATTTTTATAGATGATGTTCCGTATAATAGGTAATGTGAGGAGAATGATATATGTTCAAGATTGGAACACATATTTGTGATGAATTAAAAAATAGTGAAATGAAAATAAAAAAGCTTGGATTGAATGAACGGAAGGAAGTATTAGATTCAGTTTTAAAAAAGTATATAGATATAAATAAAAAAGGTGCTTGGATATGGGAGAAATTTATTCATTATAAGACTTTAAATGATGATATGGCATGGAGCTATATAAAAGATTTTGTAAAACATAATGAGTGCGTTATGTTTTTTAATCAAGCAGAAGAAAAAGAAATGTTTTTAGTACAATCAGGTGAGGATTTAAACTATATTTTGTCAGAAACATATGGTTTTGAATTTTATATTACTGATAAACAATATTCATATCTATTATGTTTTAATCATCATAATATTTTATATGGATGCGGAGTTGCAGAAGAATGGATAAATACAATAAGAGGTAATATAGACTCAGAATAATTGTTTCAGTTGAGGTTACATTTTAGAATTTTAATTTTTGGGAGTTAGTTAAAAATTTAATTGTAATTTGAAGAATTGTAGAAAGAAGAAAAAGACAAAGACACTTTTAACAGCGAGCCAGAAAGAAGCAAACCACCATTTGAACCGTTGATTGATGTTTGGGAGGTATTATGATTGATTATTTTATGGAGCTAAAAAAGCTTAGTAATAAAGATAATAATATAGAAATTGTGAAGAGGAACGTTATAGAATGTAAAATGAATCATACATTTGAGTTTTTTAAATTTGGTATATCTGATGAAACAAAACACATTTACAATACTTATAAAAAATTTTTGATTTATTGGAAAAACAGTATGCAAAAATTACAGGGTTTTGTAAATTTCGTTCCATATGAAGATTTATTAAAAGAGCATGAAAAAATATGTGAAATTATAGATAATATCGAGGATGATTTAATTGAAGAACAAGAAAAAGTGATAAATGACATAAAAAATTGGTACCCGATATTTAAATTCCTTAATGGTGACGCTTTTTGTTATGATAAAAGAAATGGTATGATTGTTTTTTTTGAACATGATGTATTTGATATTGGAATTAATTTGAATGGCTTAGTTATAGCAAAATCTATAGATTTTTTACTGGAAAATTGGAGTAAAGTTTTGTTTGTCGATATTTATGATTGGTATCAGGGGGTTAATGAAGAAGGCATTGATATAAATAAACCTATATATGGAAAAGCTATAGAGATGATTATAAATGTACATTTGAGTAGAATTTGCCAATAGAAGAATACGAAAAATAATTTTAGAACGATAAAGCTGCTAAAAGGGTACATGGATTTTTTATTGATGGCAAATGGAACGATTTTATACAATACAGAAGAATCAGGTAGCAACTGCTTTCGATTTAAGAAGCAATTCGTTTTACAGAGGAAATGAAAAAGCTGGCAGTGCCCTTTTGTTCAGATACATCATTTTACCACTTATATCCCAATATCAACCGACTATAGCAAATCTATTGAAAGCAAAATCTATTTTTCCTATAATGAGGTCACAAAGGAGGGAGCCCTATGCAGGTTGAAATTAAGATGGACAGTGCATATACCGAACCAAAGGTAATCCTGATGACCGCATCTATGACAGAGGAGGTTCAGCGCATATTAAAAAAGCTGTCCGAGGATGTGCCTCAGATTATCTCCGGCAGCAGAGATGAGAAGATAGAGGTGCTTCATCAGGAGGATTTGATTCGGATCTATGCAGATGCCGGAAAAATCTTTGCAGTGACCGAAAAAGGCCAGTATGTTTTGCGGCTTCGGCTCTATGAACTGGAAGAACGGCTGGATGACCGGCAGTTTGTCCGCATTTCCAATTCGGAGATTATTAATCTGAGAAAAGTGGATCATTTTGATTTAAGCTTTACAGGTACTATTTGCGTTAGTCTCTCCAATGGAACTACAACCTATGCTTCCAGACGCTATGTTTCCAGAATCAAAAAAATATTAGGGATATGAGGTGGAGTAAATGAAAAAGAAGATCCTTTTACGGGGGGCTTTGGGATTCCCGCTGGGAATTACAATCGGATATTTAATCAGCATTTTTGTTTCGCTCATATGGGCCAGGGGCTATTATGTGCCCTGTGAGCCGGAGTTGATTGCGATGATGGGAAATGAGATTAAAGCAGTTATTTTTCAGGCAGCGCTCTGCGGCATCCTGGGCGCAGGCTTTGGAGGGAGCTCCGTTATATGGGAAGCGGAGGAATGGAGCCTTGTGAAGCAGACGGGTATTTATTTTCTCCTTGTTTCCATTGTTATGATGCCTGTTGCCTACTTTAACTATTGGATGGAGCACAGCATAGGCGGATTTTTAAGCTATTTTGGAATTTTTGTCTTTATCTTTGGGATTATCTGGGTCATACAATTTCTGATTGGCAGGCAGACCGTTAAGAAAATGAATGATTGTCTGTGTCAGGTGAAGGATGGCAGGGATGGGTAATGGTGATCGTTGTGTCCGAAAAGATGCCCTCGGAAGTGTTACAATTCGCACCAGCAGTGAATGAAAATAGTTCAAAACTGATATGGATGCAAATTGTAACCTTCCTCCGTCACTGTTCACTCCTGGACCGTGCACTGCGCTGCACGGTCACAGACCAGTACAGTACCAGGGTCGGAATCCGGTCTCTTGCCGTAAGGCAACTTTAAATAGGCCGGATTCGTTACTGTGAACACCATGGGTGTGAACCAATGTCATTAAGTTAAGCACCTAAAAGCTTGTGAAGGCTTCGGGCAAGAACCGCCACCCCTGGCCGGGGCGGCCCTCCTCCCCTACGCCGAACATTTGTTGAAGCTTAACTTAATGACATTGGGTGTGAACAGTAACCTTCCTCCCAAATATTCCGTTAATAAAATTGATTTAGTACTTGCAGAAAGTAAAATTTTGTGCTAGTATAAAACCCACGGACAAGAATATTTTTCCATCTGCAATTCTTTTGCAGTCAAATATCTTTTTGTCAATGTCTCCGGTTCGGAGAGGTTTTCAACAAACTAAGAAATGGTACACCCGATAAGTATCCCTAATAGGAATAATGCATTTTGTGTCTCTTTCAGGCAGCGGATTTTGTCTGCCTGAGGATATGCCGGATACAAAAGTAGACCCTACGGGTATCCCATGAATGCATGCCCCTGCGGGGCTGGCGGACTTCGTCCGGTAAGGTATACCCTACGGGTATCCCATGAATGCATGCTCCTACGGGGCTGGCGGACTTCGTCCGGTAAGGTTATAGTTCAAAAATGTCCGCTTGTTCCATGGAGACAAAATGTGTATAAAAAATATTGCAGCGGAAAGGAGAAGGTGTATGGCAGATTTGAAGGAGTATTTTCCCATGATTCGGGAACGGAAGGAGGTTATGGAGGAAATAGGGAGGAAGGACAGTCTACGGGTGATGTTTGCATCCTGGACAGAAGAGCAGCAGGAAGAATTTTTGGACTGGTGTACGGGTGTGAGAGGTATTCGGATGCTTTATGACGGATTTTTTAAGGAGATTATGAATCCGGAAAGCACACCGGAGCGATTGGACGAGCTTTTATCGTTGCTTCTGGGATTTCCGGTGAGGATTCGCATGGTGCTTCCTAACGATTCCACCAGGCTTGCGGATGAATGTTCTCTACTGGTTACAGATTTGGTGGTGGAGCTTAAGGATGGAAGTCTGGCAAATGTGGAGGTGCAGAAGATTGGCTATATGTTTCCTGGACAGCGCAGTGCGTGTTACTCATCTGATATGCTTCTGCGTCAGTATAAACGTGTCAGAAGCAAAAGAAGAAAAAAGTTCAGCTACAGGGATGTAAAACCAGTCTATACAATTGTGCTTTTTGAGACCAGTACAAAGGAATTTCATGAGTTTCCGGACGTGTATGTTCATCGGTTTGGACAGAAATCGGACACGGGGCTTAAGGCAGAGCTGCTGCAGAAATATATTTTTATCCCTATTGACATTTTTAAGAAAACACAGCAAAATAAAGATGTAACAGGGAAATTAGATGCATGGCTGCTGTTTTTGAGTACGGATGAGCCGGAGGAGATCATAAAGCTTATCAAAGCCTATCCGGAATTCAAGCCCATGTACCAGCAGGCGTATGAGATATGCCGGAACATGGAGGTTGTGATGGGATTTTTTTCAGAGGAACTGCGGGAAATGGACCGGAATACGGTACAATTGATGATTGATGAGATGCAGGAAGAACTGGATCGGAAGCGTGGAGAGCTGGAGAAGACGAGCGAGGAACTGGCTCGGAATAAAGAGGAATTAACACAAAGCAAAGAGGAATTAACACAAAGCAAAGAGGAATTAGCACAAAGCAAAGAGGAATTAGCACAAAGCAAAGAAGAATTAGTGCAAAGCAGAGAAGAATTAGTGCAAAGCAGAGAAGAACTCATCCAAAGCAAAGAAGAGCTAAAACAGGCTCTCCTTCGGATTGCACAGTTGGAAAAGGGGCAACGAGCCTGAAGATTTTTTGTAAATATATTTGACAAACATACGAATGGCGTGTTAAGATACATACCAGCGGTACGTTTGACGGACAACAAATTTACGTTCTTTGCTCTGTCAAAGAAAACGGGGAGGTACATGTACCATGGCACGCAATAAAAACCCGGAGGAAACCATAAATCGGATTCTGGATACGGCATACCGCTTATTTCTGGAGAGGGGCTATGAGTACACCTCCATCCAGGACATTATCAATAACCTGGGGGGCTTAAGCAAAGGAGCCATTTATCACCATTTTAAGTCCAAGGAGGATATCTTAGAAGCAGTTACGAACCGGATGACAGAGCAGTCCAATCGGATGCTTGCAAAGATTCGGGACAGAACGGACTTAAACGGAAAGGAAAAGCTGGAAGCTATCTTTCGGGAATCCATTAACCGGCCGGTACAGGATGAGATTTTTGCCATGGCTCCTAACTTTCACAACAATGCCAAGCTGATGGTCAGTATGGTGAACGATACTATGAAGCAGGTGGCACCCAATTATATTCTTCCGATCATGGAAGAGGGAATTGCAGACGGAAGCATTGTCACGGACTATCCGGCTCAGCTTGCGGAGCTGATTATCTTTGTGGCGAATGTCTGGATGAATCCCATGAATTTTGGGGATACGCAGGAAGAGGCCCACGGCAAGTTTATGGTGTTTCAGCAGATGCTTAAGGGCTTCGGACTGGATATTGTGGATGAGAAAATGCTTGAGCGGCTTAAGGAGCTTACGTCCATTTATCAGAAGAAAAAGTAGTAAAAATGCAATTTATAAATTGGAATTGCACCAATTGAGATGTAAAGACAAAAGGATAACAATGAAAGGGCTGTTTTTGAACAGCTTCTTCTTTTAAACAAATACATACCGACGTTCGGTATTGATTGGAGGTTATATGAAGACAATCATGGAAGTAGATTCCGTAGAAAAGAGCTATGGCAGCGCCCAGGTAATCAATCATTGCAGCTTCCGCCTGCGGGAGGGAGAAACATATGGACTTCTTGGCGTCAACGGTGCAGGCAAGACAACCTTGATGAAGCTGATTCTGGGCCTGCAAAGGATGGACAACGGCAGAATATCCATACTGGGAAATGCGGTAAGCCGCAGTCCGGAGTACTTATGTCAGATTGGAAGCATGATAGAGAATCCTGTTTTTTACGAGCACCTGAACGCAGAAGAGCTCTTGACCATGCATCTAAGCTATATGGGCGCACATGCCAATCTGCCGGAAGTACTGGGGCTTGTAGGCCTTGAGCATGCGGGCAAAAAGCCGGTTTCCCAATATTCCCTTGGCATGAAGCAGCGGCTTGCCATTGCCAGAGCCATCATTCACCGGCCCCGGGTGCTGCTCTTAGATGAGCCCCTCAATGGTCTGGACCCGATAGCCATAACGGAAATGCGAAAGCTGCTGAAAAAACTGACCAGGGAGGGCATAGCGATTTTACTTTCCAGTCATATCATCGGAGAGGTGCGGCATACGGCGGACCGTGTGGGCATCCTGTCCGGGGGCTTTATCAAGGAAGAATTTTCCGTGGAGGAAAAAGCAGCCCGTTATGGAGATCAGTTTGAAGACTATGTGGTAGCCCAGATGATTAGCAGCAATCAGGATCTGTGTTAGAAGAGATTAGTGTGAAAGCAAGTAGAACTTTCATTACTATTTGTGCCGCCAACTGAAAGGCGGCGGAATGGAGATTATTATGAAACTTATAATGGAGGAAAACCCATGAATCTATATAAGCTTGAACAAAAAAAGATAAAATGGTCCACGTATCTGTGGGCTGCAGGAGGAATTTTCTTAAGCATTCTGGCAATCGGCATTCTATTTGTCTTCATTGCCCAGACAGAGGAAGGCGATGAGTTGTTTGCAGACTGGAACGGGCTGGCGGCCCTGACAACGGCTCTGGGCTACTGTTGTTTCGGCATTCTGTCAGCCGTGATGGGCTCCAAGGTGATTGTCAATGATTACTGTGGAAAAATTGCGGTTGTCATGCTAAGCTATCCTGTAGGTCGAAAAGAAGTCCTTGGGACAAAAATCCGCCTTGTGTGTCTTTTGACGGTTTTTTCCGCCTGCGTCAGCCATCTTCTGACCCTTGGAGGAATGTATGCCATAGCCCGGATATTTCAGACCGTACCGGAAGCGGCGGGAGGATACGGAGCGATTTTTCGTATGGCTTTGCTGTCGGGAATCCTGATGGGATGCATGGCAGCCGCCCTGGGAATTGTTTCCGCTGTGGCAGGATGGATAAAGCGATCATCAACAGCCGCCATCATCTGTGCCCTGCTTCTGGTATGTGCAACGACCAATCTTATCGCCATTTCTCCCAGGCATCTGATTGGAATTATGACAGCAATGAGTGTCTTATTTGCCGCTTCCGGCATTGGAATGTACCGGCTGCTTGCAAATGGAATCGAAAACATGGAGGTTTAGAAAATGAAACAGAACTTATTTTCCAGAGATTTTACTTTGGTAGTCATCGGACAGATTATTTCCCTCTTTGGAAATGCAACCATCCGCTTTGCCCTGCCCCTGTATCTATTGAATCAGACCGGTTCCTCGGCGCTCTACGGAACCGTGATGGCATGTGCCTTTATCCCCGCAATTCTGCTGTCTCCCATAGGGGGCGTTGTTGCGGATCGGGTCAACAAGAGAAATATCATGGTGATTCTGGACTTTTTTACGGCGTCCGTGATCCTTGGCTTTTCCCTGCTCATGGGAAATGTGAACCTGGTAGTCCTTTTAACAGTGACCATGATGCTGCTCTACGGGATTGCCGGCGCCTATCAGCCCTCCGTACAGGCCAGTATTCCTGCCCTGGTAAGTCCGGAGCATTTTATGGAGGCAAATTCCATTATTAATACCATCAGCTCTTTTGCCAATCTGATTGGTCCGGTGCTCGGAGGAATGCTCTACAGCGCCTATGGATTGAAAATGGTGCTTCTGCTCTGCATGGTGTGCTTTTTTCTGTCGGCTGTGATGGAGCTTTTTATTCGGATTCCCTTTGTGAAACAGGATTCAAGGGGAGGAATTTTAAAGATGGTAAATGGGGATTTTCGTGAGAGCTTTCAATTTATCCGAAAAGAAAAGCCGCAGATCGGGAGAGTAACCCTGGTGGTCTGTGAAATAAATCTGTTCCTGTCCGCTATGATCATCGTAGCAGTGCCTTATCTGGTTACGGAGGTGCTAAGCCTTGGATCAGACAGCATGGCAAATACCCTCTACAGCTTTTCCCAGGGAGCCCTGGCGGCAGGTGGCCTTACAGGCGGCATTCTGGCAGGTGTTTTTGGAAAAAGACTGTCCGTTGGGAAGGCAGGAGGTTTGATTGCGGCTGCCGCATTCGCAGTATTTCCCATAGGGCTTGCTTTGGCGTTCAGGCTTTTTGATATGGGGATTTATCTGGTGATTACCGGCTGCTGCTTTGTGATTATGGTGCTTTCCACCATGTTTTCCGTGCAGATGATGTCCTTTGTCCAGGCGGAGACGCCGGGGCATCTGATTGGGAAGGTGATTGCTGTGATTCTCACTATTTCCATGTGCGCACAGCCTTTGGGAAATGCTTTGTATGGAGTACTGTTTGAGCTTTGTGAAGGGTTCGAGTTTGCCGTGGTTCTCTTCGCCGGGGTAATTTCCCTGGTGATTGCGTTGGGAGCAGGGCAAAGATTCCGGGAGCTTGGATGAAGGATAAGAATTTGAAATAAGATTTCAGCCATTTCTATCTTCTGTGTTCGGAGGGTTTGTATGCATTCTGCCTGATAGGTATGCAAACAGCCGGACACAGAAGAACAGAAAAGTCTGCCGCCTTATTTCCCAACAGCTCCTTTTTGTCCTGTGGAGGGGAAACAATACAAAGGAGACAGCACTATGGAATCTGGCATCATGTCATTGCTATGGAATCTTTCCTATCATACACACATCCTTATTATTCCGAACTGCAGTAATGCCGATATAATTCATCTATTTTACGTTTCATTAACTCGATCAGCTCCACAGGCTCTAATACGGTTGCATTGCTTCCAAGGGGCAGAAAATAATCGGCTGCCCACTCCAAAGTCCCACGGCGTATTTTCATATCAATGATCCCGCCGCCCGTTGAAAAGGTTTTTAATCCTCTTGCCAGTAAACATTCCGTTTCGCAGCGTTTAACGCCTATATCGGTCAGCTGGATTTTTATGTGGTAATCGTTTCCTGCCTCCAGATCTTGAAGATATTCCTGAATGGATGCAGGAATGGGATATTTCCCTTTGGGATAAGGCTTTTCCTCCACAATTTCTTTGACACGGTCAATGCGGAACTCTCGGATTTGATTTGCTTTCGTACAATATGCAGGGCAGTACCAAAGCCCATTCATAGCGTATAACCCAATTGGTATAATCGTGCGTATGCTTTCGGAATGCATGGATGAATACCGTATTGTTGCGGCATGACGGTTTACAACAATGTGAAACATGGATTTGAGCAGCGGCGAATTGCAATGCCTGTCCGGAATCCAAAATACCACCTTATTTTGAAACTGGGTGATGCTGCTTTGGATATCTAAGGGCAGACAATTCAAAAATTTTTTCAAAACGGAAATAGTTTCCTGCTCAAAGGGCAAATCCCGGTAGAACTGAAGAGCCTGGCAGGCAAAGAATATGGCCTTGGCTTCACTTTCTGAAAAAGTGATAGGGGGCAAAATACGCTCTTTTAAAATATGATACCCGCCTGCGGCCCCCACTTCCGAATAAAGGGGAAATCCGGCCTGCTCCAATTCCTGCAGATCCCGGAGGATTGTACGCTTTGACACGGAAAATTCCCTTGCCAGTTCGCCCACTGTGAAATCCTTTTTTGCGTTTATTGTTATCATCATTTCAATAAGCCGTTCTGCTTTTGACATATTTTCCTCCATGGGTCAGGAGGACATGGCCCGGGCTGACTTTTCGTCCGTAATGGGTTCATCTTATGCAGGCATGTCCGTCTGACCATCAAATTAAGGGTGAAGGATTTTCTTTCAACCTTAATATTTTTCTTTAAATAGTGACATGTCTTGTCACTATTCTATGATAAGCTATTTATACGATAAATGCAATTATATCATAGAGGGAAAGGGGATACGCTATCAACAAATATATTGCAATTCACGCCTTAGTAAATAAAAACTTGGTAAAGTCTGGTATGGGTGTAAATTGTTGAATAAAAACCGGAGGAAAAGATATGACATCGGATGAGATTCTTTCTTACTGTCTGCGGAGCTTAAAGGATACCGTACTGGTAAAGAGTTGGGGAGAAAAGGGTATTTTTTATAACCCGAACGGGGCTTTGAAGCGGGGCGTATATGTTTTAACCGTGAAGGAAAAGGATGGTGATAATGACAAAGGCTCAATACTGAATCGTGAACATGTATATCGTGTAAATGTGGGATTAAGAAAGGAGACGTTTATTGAGCGATTTGGGTATATTCCCAAACGTCCCTTGGCAGGAGAGACTGTAAATATGGATTTTGATTTTACTGTCTTAGATACCATTATCCCTCACCCTGTTTATGCCTGGATGGGCTGGGTATGTGTCTTAAATCCCTCTGATAAGACCTTTGAGGCATTCAAAGGGATGATACAGGAAGCTTATGCATATGCTAAAGAAAAATTTGAAAAAAGGAGAATGACCTATGGAAAAGCTCATGTATATGATGTTGATTGAGAAAAGCAAGACTTATAATAAGATGACGAAAAAGGTAGTTATGGAACACGTTGAGAATATAAGAAGGCTGGATGATGAAGGAAAGCTGGAAATCTGCGGCGTCTTTAAAGGATATCCGGGAATGGCGGGGATGTATATTCTAAAAACTAAAAGCCGTGAAGAAGCGGAAGAAATCTGCAAGGCGGAGCCGTTGGTTGTGGGAGGATATGCCGCCTATAAATTAGTCGGCTTGCAGATTGCCAATCGGGAAAATAATTATTTGCTGTGACAGCCTGGGTGAAGCAGATGGAGAGCAGGAAAGCTGCCCTGCCCGGCAGATAACTGTAAACTATGCCGGAGGCGGACAGCCATGGGAAGATATGATCGCCCAAGAGCGATTGGTAAGTGCAGAGCTTTATGAAATGGACATAGAGGCAGGCGAAAGGGGATATAATCTGGCCGCTATACTATTGATAGGCAAGGAGATTATGGCATCCGCTCATCAAAGCAGTACATGCTGAAAAAGGTTGTAATTCCAGGAGCACAGTCATAGTCCATGTGGCAGCGCTCTGTCATTTCCTTTACAAAAATGCAGTAGGCGGACATGCAGGAGTATTGCAGCTTTGGAAAACGGCAGGGCTTTCCCTCTGTGATAGCACAGGGATTGCAGAGACTGCAGCCGCTTGCCCCGATCATCAGCCCCGGTTCCTTGATGCTGTCAATAAGCTGCCGGGTCAGTTGGTTGTGTCGTGCTTTCACCGGTTTGATCTGTGCGTTGTCCAGGGGGTCTTCAATATCCCACATGGTCTGCAGCACCAGTGCCTGCCGCCAGGCAAGAACCTTTTTGCGCATCTGCTCAACCGTTCCGCAGTCCGGTGGGCAGGCGTAGTTGACGCCGTATTTTCCGCATAGATTTTCTTCGCAGAGAGTGCGGAAGTTAGGAACAAATACCAGTTCCTCCGTATTGATTATGGCCGCATCCGCAAAGCCAAGATCCAGTGCCAGTTTGATGAATTCTTTTCCATCCATTGTGATTCCCCTGCTTTCTTTTCTTGTTTTATCCTACCCAGTATACACCCCTTTTCACACTTTTACCATACCTTAACGGACGAAGTCCGCCCGCCCCGAAGGGGCATGAATTATTCCCTTTTTTGGTTTATCAGCTCTTCAATTAATTCCAGATTTCCCTGCTTAGAAGAAAACACAAACCCAATCTCCCGGGAAGCGATGGGAAATGGCGCCGGCAGCTCCAGAAGGGCTTCCTCCTTCAAATCAGTCTCCACAAACTCCCGAATCACACAGGCAATTCCCAGACCAATTTTCGCAAAATCAATCAGAAGATCCATTGAGGTAGCTTCCAGTATATTCTCAGGAAAGAGCTGCCGCTCCTTAAAGTATTGATCCAAATACTGCCGGGTCAGATTTTCCTTATCAAGCAGCATCAAAATCCCGGATTTCAGCAAAAGGGCGGAATCGGAAGCGGAAAGGTCAGGAAGGCGTTCCTTTGCGTTTTGTCCCAGAAAAAAGAGCATATGCTCCAGATATTCCCGGGAGGCAACAAAGACATCCTGAATCCGGCGGACCGGGCAGAATTCCATGCCATGCAGATGATCGGGCCTGCCCGTAAGTCCCAGGTCCAGATCCTCACGTTCTAGCATTTGAAGCGTATGATTGGTGGACTGACAGGCAATGGTTACCTGGACGTGAGGGTGAAGCTTTACAAAATCCGTAAGATAGGGCAGAAGTACATATTTACAGAGGGTGGAGCTTACGCCGATGCGCAGATGTCCCACTCCAAGCTCCCGGCGCAGGCGGAGCTGATGCTCCCCGGCCTCTAAGGTCTGAAAAGCGGATTTCACATGCGCAAAAAGCAGCTCTCCTTCCTCTGTGAGCTGTACGCCCCGGGAATTGCGGACAAAGAGCGCCGTGTCCAGGGACTGTTCCAATTTTTTGATTGACTGGCTGATGGCCGGCTGACTGATGAACAGCTCGTCAGCCGCCTTGGAAATATTTCCGGCAAGGGCTGTGGCATAAAAAATGCGGTAGAGGGACAAGTTTTGATTCATAGACATTGCTCCGGTTTCTGTGATTTTGTGTGTATGTGCAGAACTGCTTTCCATGGACAGGAGGATATATGCCCTTATCTGCCATGAGGTATCCTGTGGGGTGATTTTATAAGATAAAGTTATAATAGTGCGGGTGTGCTATATGATTAAATTATAGAATGACTATTGTGGAAATGCAAGAAGAAACATTGGTAATATATTTTACTGTTAACAATTCATACAATCTTCACTTGACAATGGTATGATTTCGTACTATACTACCTATTGCAATGGTATGAAATCGTACTATATGAATCTTGAAATTTGTAAATCGCATCCAATTTCAAGAGGGCGTATTGGGAACCAACATCATGACATTCATTGGATTGGGAACGGCCGCTTTTCTGCCACTGTTTGCATTGCCGGATCCAGAATGGAATTTTTGTAAAAAATAAGCTGTTTCCTTGCTGCTTTGCACCTAAGTGAAACGAAAGAAAGGATAAATTTTTATGAAAGCATACAGTTCAAAAGCTATGAAGCGCTTCAATCATCTTCTTGGGGAGATTGAGGCGGTCTACCATGATATAGCCTTAAAATTCGGACAGTCGGACAGTGCCATGAGCATTCTCTATACCATCTGTGACTATGGAGAGAGCTGTCCGCTGCAGGAGATCTGCCGACGGTCTGGGATTAGCAAACAGACGATTAACTCCGCACTTCGCAAATTGGAGACGGAAGGAATTGTTTACCTGGAATCTGCAGGCGCCAGAGAGAAGAATGTCTGCCTTACCGGGAAAGGGAAGGATTTGGCAAAGGCTACGGCCATTCGTGTTATTGAGGCGGAGAACGGAATACTTGCCTCCTGGCCCAAGGAGGATGTGGAAAAATATCTGGAGCTTACAGAGCGTTTTTTAGCGGGGATTCAGGAGAAAGCAAAGGAGATAGATAAGTAAAAATTGGACAGATGAGGAAGTATTATGAGAATTTTATTATCCGATCACTTTAACTATAAAAAATTACTGCGGTTTACCCTGCCTTCTATGATTACCCTGGTTTTTACCTCCATTTACGGTGTGGTAGACGGATTTTTCGTATCCAATTATGTTGGAAAGACACCCTTTACGGCGGTCAATTTCATTATGCCCTTTCTGATGATGCTGGGCTGTGTGGGCTTTATGTTCGGAACCGGCGGCGGTGCGCTGATTGCGATGACCCTGGGACAGGGAAAGGAGGAAAAGGCAAGGAGCCTGTTTTCTCTGATTGTCTATGTGTCCGGAATCCTGGGGATTGTACTGGCGGTTCTGGGGCTTATTTTACTCAGGCCTTTGGCAACTCTTCTGGGAGCGGAGGGACAGCTTCTTGAGGACAGTCTTACTTATGGACGAATTATTCTGCTGGCAATTCCGGCTTATATTCTTCAATATGAGTTTCAATGCCTGTTTGCCACGGCGGAGAAATCTACACTGGGGCTTTATGTGACCATTGCGGCAGGGTGTACCAATATTGTTCTGGATGCGCTGTTTGTGGCAGTGCTCCGCTGGGGCCTTCCGGGTGCGGCTGCGGCCACGGCGCTCAGCCAGCTTGTGGGCGGCGTGATTCCGCTTATTTATTTTGCCCGGCCCAACAACAGCCTTCTTAGGCTTGGCAGGACAAGGTTTGGCGGGAGGGCCCTTGTAAAGGTCTGCACCAACGGTTCCTCGGAGCTTTTGAACAATATTTCCATGTCCCTGGTGAATATGCTTTATAATCTGCAGCTTTTGAAATATATTGGCGAGGACGGTGTTGCGGCCTATGGGGTGCTGATGTATGTGAGCCTGGTATTTCAAGCGGTTTTCATTGGTTATTCCGTAGGGACGGCGCCTATTATCGGGTATCACTATGGGGCGCAGAATGCTTTGGAGCTGAAAGGACTGCTGAAGAAAAGCATGGTGCTGCTTGGGGCTTTTGCGGCGGCGATGTTCGGGGCCTCTTACCTGCTTGCCAGGCCGCTTTCCTACGTGTTTACCGGTTATGATGAGGGGTTGCTTACGCTGACGGTACGGGCTTTTTCACTGTTTGCCTTTTCCTTTTTGTTTTCTGGGTATGTGATTTTTGGTTCCTCCTTTTTCACGGCCTTGAACAATGGGCTGGTTTCGGCAGTCATTTCCTTCCTTCGTACTATGGTGTTCCAGGTTTCGGCAGTTCTTATTTTTCCGCTGATCTGGAAGGTGGACGGAATCTGGCTTTCTATGGTGGCTGCGGAGGTGCTGGCTCTGGGTGTGACGGTGATCTTTTTGCGTGTGGAGAAGAAGAGGTATGGGTATTGAGTGTTACTGTGAACACCATGGGTGTGAACGGTAATGATTGAGTTCGGAGTGCAGCAGGCAGAGGAAAAATCTGTGGCAAAGAATGGCTTTCTGTGATACACTTGAGACAGAGAGCAGTGTCTTTAAGTGAAGCTTAGGAAAAGGAACGGTGCAGGGGGAGGGCCGCCCCGGTGAGGGGTAGTTCCCTTCACAAGCTTTTGGGCTAAATGAATGATACTTTATTGGACGAAGTCGCCCACCCCGAAGGGATATGTATGAATGGGGTACCCGTAGGGTATCGGATGCTGAACAGGAGGGAAAGGGAATGAATTATTATGAACCTGCGGATATTGTGATTTATATAGAAGGCAGGGGCGTTGTGCTGAAAGAAAAGTCCTTGATGGCATTGGATGAGACAAGCGGAAAGATATTGGCTTTTGGAAATGAGGCAGAGCGTATGGCAAAGAATCCGGAGGATTCTGTCAAGATTGTTTCTCCCCTTCGCAGAGGGATGGTTGCGGAATATGGAGCGACGGTAAAGCTGTTTCTTTATTTTCTGCACAAAGCAGGAGAGAGAAAGCTTTTTCATAAGCCGGCAATTGCAGTGTCTGCGCCGGAAGGCATGACAGAGGTGGAAAGAAAGGCTCTGGAGGAATCGTTGTTCCAGGCAGGAGCAGGGAAGGTTTATATTTCTGAAATGACCGTGGAGGAGCTTGCCCAAAAGCTTGGGCAGGGGAACGAGAAAGCTTTGAAAAATTTTCATACCATTTTGGGGATTGTTCCGGATGAGGTTTAAAACAAAAACGAAGAAAATAAGCAATTCTATCTGTTATTTCTATTTTTCCACCCGAAACAGGAATCCCATTTTCTCTGCAAAAATTCACTAATTCCCCTTTTCTGCTATATATCAAATCTGGTTTGTCGATATTTTATTATATATCTGTTCTCTTCAAAATGAAAGCGATTTCTTATACTTTCTGTTCATCAATAGGGCCATCGCAAAGTCATCCCATTAAAGTCCCACTTCTTCCTGTGCTGCATTTTTAAAGAGCAGCTTCTCAATCCTGTTTGGGTCATGTTCATTTGCCATCAAAAATCTTTTCATTGGCTTTGCAGAAAATTCTGTATCCTGTTTTATTAATACCATGCAGAATCGTCTCAGTATAGAGTCATTCGTTACTGCATCATCTTTTCTTGCGGTCTGTTGGTCCTCCTTCAGCTGTATATCCAATGACCAGTGTTGCATCTCGATATTCCAATGGGCTGCCCTGAACTTCTGCATGGCTTCTAACGTTATGTCTTCTTGTTTCAGATAATCCGGCAGGACGGATATCTCATTTTCTTTTTCCCCGACCCGTTTTAGCCCTACTCCGATCGCCCTTCCCTCATACATTGCATTCAGATGATAGACTGGCTTCTCCCCTTTCGAACTCTCGCTAGCTCCCCTCACTGCTTTCCCATCTATATAGAGGGCTTTTTTATCCTGGTATTTCTCATACACTTCCGGAAAATTTTCCTTCAGCCATTCCCCAGGGAACTTGAAAGCACTCTAAAATCTGTATAGCACAGGACCCTTGAAAGAGTATCGTGGGACGGTATCTTCTCTATTTTCAAAAATGTGTAAAGGGGTATCTCACTCCCCTTGCACATCTTGGAACCGGCACTTTCTCCAGTATCTCCATCAACTCCCAGGATTCGTCACTGTCGTATCTCATTTTCTTCTATTCCTATCATTTCCAAAAACTTTTTTGTGCACCTGTCAGCTCACTTTCAAATCTCCGGTTTCCCATGGTGACACTGCAGATATATTTTAAGGGTTCCAGCTCATCCAGGGCATACTCGCATATCTTGCTGATCACCGTAATCTGGTTTGGTATTCCGATCTGGAATTTCTCAATCATTTCTGTTGCAGTATAAATAGTGGTCCCAGGCTCATCATTCAGGTAAGAGTTGTTTGACAGATATACGATCATGCTACGGTATAGATTTTTTCGTTCTTTCACCGTTTCTTTCCTCCTGCTGATATATTCCTCTTCAAATTTCAGCAGGAAATTTGTGAACCCGCATAAAGATTTGTTAGCGCTTATACTATACAACAAATAGAGTAGATTGTATGTTTTTTTATTGCTTAAAATGAAAAAAATTTGTAAAGTGCTGAAATGGACTATAAATCTATAAAATAACGAAAGGGAGCTGTGCCGTAGATAATACGTATTATTGCGGCACAGTTCTTTTTGGTATAAGGTAAAGCGTACCAAGGAGCATTTTTCATAATAGAAAATTGATAAAAAATCCCCCATGGGGGCTTGTGGGAGAAATATTGGAATGCTAAATTTATAATTGTTTAGATTAGAAAGGGGTAAATTATGGCGGTTGCAATTAATGAAATTGAGCAGTATTGGGCCCGGCGGGCAGACAGTTACTCGGATATTGTTGTTCATGAATTATATCATGATAATAAATCCAGATGGATGGATGTTATTTCCGGACAGCTTCCTAAGAATAAAAGACTTAAAATACTTGATATAGGAACAGGTCCCGGATTTTTTGCAATTGGTTTGGCAATGCTTGGACATGATGTCACGGCTGTGGATTACACTCAGGCAATGCTTGACAAAGCAAAAGAAAATGCAGGATATCTTGCCAACAGGATAGTTTTTCAGCGAATGGACGCACATAAGCTGGAATTTGCCGACAATACTTTTGATGCCGTTGTATCCCGTAATTTGACCTGGAATCTGGAACGTCCGGAAGAAGCGTATGGTGATTGGCACAGAGTTCTGAAAAAGGGCGGAATTCTGCTTAATTTTGATGCCGGATGGTATAACTATCTTTTTGAGGAGGAAAAGAATATTGAGTTTCAGCGTGATCGCAAAGCTGTGGCAGAAAACGGAGTGTTTGACTTTGAAAGCTATGAGGAGTCCGCTGTTATGGAGGAAATATCACGGGGACTTGTGTTAAGCCATTGCCAGCGTCCGCAAGCGGATATGCAGATGCTCAGAAATGTTGGATTTTCAAAGATTTCCGTTGATGCGGAGGTGTGGAGGCGTACCTGGGACGAGGTAGAAAAAATCAATTTTGCATCAACCCCCATGTTTATGATTAATGCCCAAAAATAAATGAAACCTGTGAAAGTAATTAGTTTTCGGAGATTTTAGAGGATATTCTATGATTGCGTATAAAAAAAACACGAAAGAACGAATTGCATTACATATTCCGAATACGGAGCTTATCATTCCTGCAACTGTAATCTGCGGCGCCAAAGAGGGAAAAACTATCACTATCTCAGCGGGGATACACAGCCGTGAGTATGTTGGCGTGCAGGCATCCACCCTGCTGGCCGAGAAACTGAACGCTCAATTGATTCATGGCAGGGTCATTCTTTTGCATGCCTGTAATTACGAGGGGCTTATTAAGAGAAGCGCCGACATTGTTCCGGCTGACGGTAAAAATCTTAATAGGTTATTCCCGGGAAATATAAACGGCAGCCCCTCCGAACGGCTTGCTGCATACCTTGAAAAAGAGATTATAAGTATAAGTGATTACCTTATTGATTTGCATTCGGGAGGATTTTGTGAGAGCCTTGTGCCGCATGTTTATTTTCAGGGGACGGCCTCAAAGGGTGTTAGTGATGTTTCAAAGGAAATTGCGCAGCATATGGATATGCAATATATTGTAAAATCTTCTTCTGTGGATGGCTTTTACGGATATGCAGGACAATGCGGAGTTCCGGCGGTCATTCTTGAAAGAGGGGGATGCGGATTGTGGAATGAGCACATGGTGAAGGAGGATATTAATGATGTGGAGAATGTTCTTCGCTTTGTTAAAATCCTATGCGACGGAATAGATGCGGAAAATAGGAACCCCATTTTGATAGAGAAAGGATTTTATCTTGATTCTCCTGTGTCAGGCTGCTGGCATCCTTTTAAAAATGCGGGAGAAGGCTTTTATGCGGGAGAAAAACTTGGAGAAATAAGGGATATATATGGAGATATGCTGGCACATGTTAATGCTGAGGTTGATGGAGTAGTTCTCTATGAGACCGTATCCCTTGGAATTGAGAAGGGGATGCCGATGATTGCATATGGGATGGTATGATTTACGCAACAAAATGAGGCTGTTTCCGTTAGTGTTTCAGAGTGCAATTTTGCATCCCTCCATGGGGCTTGTATGCTTTTTTGCACATGTGCTATAATCCTGACTTGGAAATATGAACAGCAGGAAGGTTCAAAAATATAAGGAAAAGGCGAGAGGAATGAAAAAGACAAAGAAGTTAGTTTCATTGGTTTTGGCGGTACTTATGATTGCTTTAACCGCCTGCAGCGGTTCAAAGACAGAGCCGGATGAGACAGCGCCTGCAGAATCAGTGCAAGGGGCAGTAAATGAGGAAAATGAAAATACGTCTTCCCAAGAGACGATCCTAAATGCAGGAGTAAGCTTTACTATTGCATCCATGGATGCCCATTTGGATTATAATGGCTGGTATACGAATGTATACGGCGTGACAGAGGAGCTTTTCAAACTGAATGGCAGCTATGAGGTTGAACCCTGGCTGGCAGAGAAAGCGGAAAATGATGGCAATACATGGACAATAACATTGAAAGACGGAATTGCTTTTTCAAACGGAGAGGCAGTTACTGCCGATATGGTGGTGCGTAATCTTGAGAGAGCCGCAGAAAAAAATGAGCGTTTTGCTTATCTTGGGGAATATGAGATGAAGGCTGTGGATGAGAAGACTTTGACAATCACCACACCGGATGTTTATCCGACCATGGTTAATGATTTAACCAGTCCGGAGCTGGCAATTATGGATTTGGACAATTCTGCGGATATAGACAGTAGCCCGGTTTGTACAGGCCCCTTTATCGTAACAGAGTTTGAGCCGAATGGTACAGTCAGAGTGGCCCGCAACGAAAACTATTGGAATGGAAGTGCAAAGCTGGACGGTGCCGTGTTTTATTATATGCCGGAGGATGATACAAAACAGATGGCGCTCCAAAATGGAGAGATTGACTGCTATGATTTTGTGACCGCCTCTGCGATGGAGATTTATCAGGCGGAGCCGGAGAACTATAATCTAACCGTACTGCCTGCGTCCCGTCTGCAGTTCTATATTTTGAATGAAGACAGAATGGAGGATGCGGTTCGCAGGGCCGTGAATCTGACAGTGGATAAGGAGGCAATTGCTTCCTATCTTCAGGGGACGGTCAGTCCTGCGGCGGGGCCGTTTGGAACCGGAAGCGCCTACGGAAAAGTCAGTGTCCCGGCTGTGGACACCGAAAAGGCAGCGGCCTGTCTGGAAGAGGCAGGGTATACTAAAAACGCACAGGGATTTTATGAAAAAAACGGACAGGAACTGAATCTGAATATTGCATATTATGCTTCACGTTCTCTGGATACGCTTGCCCTTTTAATTCAGGAGCAGTTAAAGGAGATTGGCATAAATTCCTATCTGACCTGTGAGGAAGATCCGGATGCCACTTACATTGCTACTGCGGATTTTGATATAGCCTTGTATTGCATGATTGCCGATAAGGCCGGAGATCCTTATTACTTTATAGACAGTACCCTTCGTGACGGATCCTACTATGATGTGGGCGGATTTGACGATCCGGAATGTGAGAAGCTGATTGATGAGCTGAAATATGAAGTGGACACAAAGAAACGTGCGGAACTGGCAAATCAGATTGTACAGATAGCCATAGATGATAATGCTTTCGGCTATGTGGGATTATTTAATAAGGTTACCGTTACTCTGTCAGGGGTTACAGGCTTTGCGGAGAACCTGCCCTATGATTTTTATGGAATTGATGCGGATTCCGAAAAGAATTAAAATAACAGCAGCATGGGTAGGGGGAGCCTTTGGGCTCCCCTGGCTGGGGTTTGGTGATGGAAGATGAAGATACGAAGCTACATAGGAAAAAGACTGGCAGAGTTAATTTTGATCCTTTTTGGCGTGACCTTTCTGGTATTTATATTGATGTATATAGCTCCCGGCGATCCGGCTCAGAGAAAACTGACCGCCGGAGGTGTTGCCGTGACGGATGAGGTATTGGAACAGGCCCGGGATGAGATGGGATTAAATCGTCCGTTTTTGGTACAATACGGGAGTTGGCTGGGGAAAGCGCTGAAGGGAGATCTGGGGAGTTCCTTTAAGGATGGACTTCCCGTTAGCACCAAGCTGGCGAAAGGATTAAAGAACACGGCGGTTCTGGCACTTGCAAGCCTGGGCTCGGCCCTGTTTTTTTCGATTCCTTTGGGGATTTGCTGTGCTGTACGTCAGAACCATGCCGTAGATCGAATTGTGGGACTTTTAACTTTTCTCGGCAATTCCCTGCCGAATTTTCTCATTTCGGTTCTTTTGATGTATTTTTTCTGTGTACGTACAAAGATATTTCCGATTATTGCAAATCAGTCCCTTAAAGGACTTTTCCTTCCGGCTGCCACTCTGGCAATTCCCATGTTTAGCCAGTTTACCCGGCAGATACGGGCAGAGGTTTTGGAACAGCTTCAGCAGCCTTACGTTCAGGGAGCCAGAGCCAGGGGGGTAAAAGAATTCTTTGTCCTTTTTGGGAATGTGTTGCACAATTCTATGATTTCCATTATCACTATAACAGGAATGGCTATGGGAACTATGATGGCCGGAAGTGTAGTGGTGGAGAGTATTTTTCTCTGGCCGGGGGCAGGTAAATTAATGATGGATGCAATCACAGCCAGAGATTATCCTGTGATTCAAGGTTTTGTACTGATGATGGCCTTGATTTTTGTATTGGTGAATTTAATTACGGATCTGTGTTATCATAAGTTTGATCCCAGAATCTGGGAAAAAGAGGAGGGGAGATGATGAAGAAGCGATTCCTTTTTGGCAAAAGGGCGGAAACTCAGGTGTATCTGTTTTTGATTCTTGCTGCGCTTCTGCTGCTAACCAGCGCATTTGCGCCGTTGCTTTCCCCTAATGATCCTGCCAGGACAAATGCAGGTTTTATGAAAAAAGCTCCTTGTAAGGAGTTTCCCCTAGGGACAGATGAGCTTGGGCGCTGTGTTTTGTCCAGGGTATTATCCGGTGCACCGGTATCCGTGTTTTCTGCAATTACTCTGGTAGGAATTTCCTTTGTGCTTGGAACGCTGCTTGGAATGCTCTGCGGCTACTATGAAGGGCTGGTAGATGAGATCATTATGCGGGTAGCAGATGTGATGCTTGCCTTTCCCCAGATGGTTTTGGCTATTGCGGTAGCCGGACTCCTTGGGGGCGGTTTGAGAAATGCGCTGCTTGCCCTTGGAATTACAAGTTGGACGCTATATGCAAGACTGGCGAGAAGTGCGGTTCTGAGAGTGAAAAAGGAGGCTTATGTGGCGGCAGCCAGATTTTCGGGCTGTAGTGGAGGAAAACTGCTGCTGCGTCATATTTTTCCCAATATTGCCGGTCCGCTGCTGGTGACGGCAGCAACCCAGATAGGGAATACGATGATAGGGATTGCCGGACTTTCCTTTCTGGGAGTGGGGGTGATTCCGCCTAAGGCGGAGTGGGGGTCTATGATTAATGAAGCCAGAGGGTATATGCAGCTTGCGCCCTGGGCTGTTCTTGCTCCGGCAGGGGCTGTTGTCTTAACTGTTGTTATATTTAATTGTTTGGGAGATGCGATTCGGGATTTGGCCGATACTGGAAGAAAAGATGGATGATTGTTTATTGGAATTGGAGCATGTAAGCCTTTCTTATCAAAGTGAAGTTGTGAAGGACATTAGCCTGAAGATATTTGAGGGAGAGATTCTGGCTTTGGCGGGGGAAAGCGGGAGCGGGAAAACCAGTCTTCTGAATGGGATTCTCGGTCTTCCGGGTACGGGAATTACGGTGACGGAAGGAAAAATATGTTATGCGGGCAAAAATTTGACAGCAATGTCTCAAAGGGAGAGGAATGCCCTTATGGGGACAGAGATTACAATGATATTCCAGAATTCGGGAGCAGCGTTCAATCCAATTCGGAGTTATAAAAAACAGTTTGCACAGATGTTGAAAAGCCATAACAGGTTTCATGGAAAAGATTCCTATAAGGAAATCATGGAATGTTTTGAGAAGCTTGGGCTTCCGGACGGGGAAGAAATTTTAAATTCATGTCCCTATGAAATGAGCGGGGGAATGAACCAGCGTATTGCTATTGCTGCTGCAGTTCTTTTAGGCCCCCGCCTTTTGCTGGCGGATGAGCCCACAAGCGCTCTGGATGTCAGAATGCAGAAGCAGGCGATTGAAGAATTATTGCATATGCGCAGGCTTACAGGGTGTGCAATGATTCTGGTTACCCATAATTTGGGAGTGGCGGCCCAAATGGCGGACAGGATAGGGATCATGTTTCGGGGGGAGATGGTAGAATGTGGGGAAACAAAGAAAGTGCTGACAGAGCCAAGTCATCCTTATACAAAAAGATTGATAGAGGCGGTTCCGGTTCTTGGAGAGAGAATATGAAGGAAAGAAAATTTATTCTGGAGGTCCGGAATCTGGAAAAAACCTATGTGAAAAACGGAAAAAGGATTTATGCAGTAAATGATATAAGCTTTTATGCTGCTCCTGGTGAGGCGGTGGGAATTATAGGAGAGAGCGGGAGCGGCAAGAGTACTCTTCTGCGGCAGATTGCCTGTCTGGAAAAGGCTGACAAGGGGGGGATTCTTCTGGAAGGCAGGGATATAACCGGGGAGAGGACAGAAACAATATGCGGCAGCATGCAGATGATTTTTCAGGATGCGGTCCGTTCCTTTAATCCCCGGATGATATTGAAGACAGCCATAGATGACGTGCTGAGGCAGATAGGAGGAATGAGCGGGGCGGCTTTGGATGAGAGAAGAGAAGCGTTAATCCGGATGGTGGGACTAACCCCGGAACAGGCAGAGAAGTATCCGGGTCAGATAAGCGGAGGACAGTGCCAGAGAATGGCTATCGCAAGGGCATTGGCGGCTGAACCAAAGATTTTGCTCTGTGATGAAATTACCAGCGCTCTAGACGTTTCCGTGCAGGCACAGGTGATGAGACTGTTGAAGAGCCTGAAACAGGAACTGGCTTTGACGATACTTTTTGTGACACATGATCTGGCTCTTGCCGCAGGCTTTTGCGATCGGCTTTTGGTTATGAAGGACGGGGTATGTGTGGAACAGGGAATTTCAGAAGAAATAGTGAGGGATCCTAAGGAATCTTATACCAGAAGTCTTTTACAGGCAATTTTGCCATTGCCATAAATGGCAACTGCCCGGTGAAAACCGGGCTTTTTGCATGTATGCTCCGAGATACTGTTTTTCAAAATCATCCAGATAGTTTTCCGGAAACATGATTTATGGTTGCATTTATAATTCAAATTCAAAGGGGTGGCAACACTTTAGGCGGTTTTCCTGCCTTGCTTATTTCTATTTCAAAAGCGTCTCATACCGAAACCCTTTCACAGATCTTTGTAAAAGCCAGGCCGCAAGCAAAGCGCAGACAAGCCCTAATCCAAGGAGCAGAAAGGCGCTGACAAACAGAACGCCGGTAAACTGGCTGATTAGAAGCCCAAGAACGGGGAGCAGCAGGAACAGGGCATGCTGCTGAGCATCCTCCATGCTCTGGGATTTGGCAGATCCTCGTACAATCAGCGTAATAGCAATAAGGGAGATAGCCGGCGATACCAGAAGGAGAATCAGCGCCCATTTCACATCGGGCAGCACAAAGCCGCCGGTGATAAGCATTGCTTCCGTCTCCAGCACGGCAAGCATTACCACAAAGGAGATGCCGGACACAAGCATACTGAGCAGAAATGAGGCCAGTACCTTAGAACGGAAAATCTGTTTTAGGGACAGGGGACAATACAAAAGGGTTTCCAGGGTCTTTTTTTCCTTCTCCCCCACAAAGGAAGTGGCTGACATAACCGTAGCCGCCATAATGGGGATAATGAGAAAAAATACCGGCAGGATAAAGTTCAGCAAAAGATAGATAACATTTCGTGATAAATCTCCGCCCTCAAAGGCAGCCGGAAGGAGCCTTAAGAGCTGTTCCAAATCATTGCTTTCCTGCGGCACAAAGTGAAATACCAGAATAAATACCGTGGGAATAAATACGGACAGCATAATGGGCACGATAAGCAGAGTAGAAAACATCCTTCTGTTTGCAGTGATGCTTTGTATATCCTTTTTGATAATGGCAGTCATTGGCTGTGTCATTTTGCAGCCTCCTTTCTTGTTAAGGTAAAATAAATGTCTTCCAGGGTGGGAAGCTGGGCCGAAACGTGATAAACTTCCCCGCCTGCCTCCACAATCTGCCGCACCAGAGAGGGAATCTCTTCCTCGGACCGGATATCTGCCTCATAGGTCATGGCCTTTGTTTCACGCAAGGGAAGGTGGGAGGGAATATTTCTGGCTTTCAGCTTCAAGGTAATCCCGGGACACACGGAGGTGCAAAGGCTTTTCAGGGTTCCTTCTGCAATGAGCCGCCCCTCATCCATCAGCCCATAGCGTGTACAGATCTCCTGGGCATAGCGGAGCTGATGGGTACAGAGAAATACGGTGATGCCCTGGTCCTTTGCAAGGCGGCGTATCATGGTATGGACATTCTGGGCGCTTTCCGGGTCAAGGCCGGAGGTAGGCTCATCGAGAAATAAGATCTGGGGCCGATGGATAAGGGCCCGGGCCAGAGAAAGCCTCTGGCGCATACCGGTGGAGTAGGCGGCAAGCTTCTGATCTCCTGCCTCCGATAATTCCAATTGTTCCAGAAGATGCAAAGCCCGCTTCCGGCTTTCTCCTGCTCCCAGGCCGAAAAGGGTTCCGTAAAATACGAGATTTTCAAGCCCGGTCAGATGCTGGTACATCTGGGCATGCTCCGTGACCACACCGGCCAGGGCGTGAAGCTGCTCCGGATTCTTCCCGGGGTCCAGGCCAAAGACGCTTAAATTTCCTTCTGTTGGCAGCAGCATACCGTTCAACAGCTTGACGGTGGTGGTTTTTCCTGCGCCGTTGGGTCCTAAAAAGCCGAAGACCTCGCCTTTTTCCAGGGTAATGTTCAGGGAATCCACGGCCCGTTTTTTTGGTGTGTAGGCTTTGGATACCTGCTGCATGGTGATCGCATTCATGTGGGAACCTCCTCGTTATTCTTCAGCTTCAAAAGCAGTGATTGAAATGCCTGGTTCTCAAAGAGAGGGGCAAATACCGGGTTTTCGGAGACGGATTCCCGGATGCTTTTTCGCACCATGGCCTCCGCTCTGGGGAGATCGCTTCCCAGTGGAAGCATTTCTTCCACCCAGTCCTCCAGAAGATCAAAATAGGAATCTCCGTGAAGCTTAAGGGGATAGATATCTGACACCGCCAGATTCGTATAGCGCTTCAGCATGGTAAGGGCCTGTTCCTTGTCCTTGCACCGCATGGCTTCCTGGGCAAGGGTCAGATAGAGGGTCAGCAGGACGCTGGGGTGCAGCTCTTTAAGCTCAAAGGCTTCGGCAATGGCAAGGGAGCGGTCACAGGTTTTCTCGAAAGCATCGGAATCTGCTTCACACAAGGACAAATAGGGGAGCAGGAGGTTTAAAAGCTCCAGGACGCTCTGGTAAATGCCTGCCTGGAGGGTGCGGCGTGCCTCCTCCTTATTTCCGGTTATCAGATAGGCGGAGGACAGCAGTGCATCCGGTGCTATCCGGGGCTCTAGGGAGGGTGCAAGCAGCTCAATTACTTCCGCACCTCTTCCTAGCTGAAGCAGGCAGAAGGCTTCCATGGCAAGGGCTTGGGAGGAGAGTGTTACCTCATCGCTTTCCTGCTTTACCCGAAGAAACAGCGCATGGGCTTCCTCAAGGACAGCATTTCGTTCCTCCGGGGTTTTTGCGAGCATACAGTGATTCGCATAGAGGCAGCCAAGCTGAAACAGCAGCGGGGTACAGGAGAAGTATTTTTCTGCGATCTCCCGGCAGCGGGCCAGAACCTCTTCAAAGGGACGGGTGGAAAAATCCAGGGAAATCTGCCGGTACAGCCTGCGGATATCCGCCCGGGTCATCTGGGGCTCGTAGCCAATAAGCTCGTCAATGGTAATGTTGAAAAAGGTTGCCAGGCGGGGGAGCAGGGTGATGTCGGGGTAGGTGGTGGCTGTCTCCCATTTGGAGACGGAGGCCTTGGATACGCCCATGTATTCGGCCAAATCCTCCTGGGTAATGCCTCGTTTGCGCCGGTTCTCAATCAGTATGCGGCCGATGTTCAGTTCTTTCATGGCAAGCTTTATTCCTTTCGTTTTTCTTTTTATAAGGTTTTGTGTCTGGTTATAGTATGGATGAATTTCAGACGGATTACAATGGAGTTGGGGGAAATGTTGGTTAAAAAAGTAGCGTGATGGGAAACCTGGCGGCAATTGGGATGATCCTCCGGTTATCGGTATACGGCTTGACAGAATCTATTTCCAATGCTAAGATAACAGCATATTCGAGCTTGTCCGAGGGGAATTAGGTGGGAATCCTAAGCGATGCGGTCACTGTGAGCAGGACATGTGCTGTCCTCTAAAGCCAGGTTACCAAAGGCAGGCGGAATGAAGCTTCCTTGCAAGGCCAGGCATTCCGGACGAAGTTTTTTGTGCAGGTCTGTCATTTGCAGGTCTGTTTTTTTATGTTTATGTAGTCATACCCTGCAGGCATCCCTGCATGCACAAAGAACATGTGTGAATTAAGGTAGTTAAGGCTCTTACATGGTGCAATAACAAGTGCGCCTTATTTGATTTTGCTATCAGGAGGATGGAAATGAAAAAGGATAAAAAAGCAATTTTAATTACCGCAGTGCTTCTGGCGGTGCTGTGCCTTTTGGCAGCGCTGGGATATCAGAGATTTGCCCCCAAGGGAGTGGCTGGGGAAAAGGAAATTACGGTGAAGGTGATTCATGGAGATTCCGGTGAGAAGGAATTTACATACACAACGGATGAGAAATTTTTAGGAGCTGTTCTGGAGGCTGAGGGTCTGGCAGAGGGCGAGGAAGGGCCTTATGGTCTTTTTATCACTACTGTGGACGGTGAAAAGGCGGAGGAATCCAGGCAGCAGTGGTGGTGTCTGACAAAGGGAGGCGAGACGGTGAATACCTCTGCCACCCAGACACCCATTGAGGATGGAGATGTGTTTGAGCTGACGCTTACCGAAGGATATTGAGGTGAAGGTGCCGATGAACGCAAAAATGCCAACGAATGCAAAAGTGCCAATGAATACAAAAATACCAACGAATGCAAGAATGCAGATGAATACAAAAATGCTGGTTGTATCGTCCATGCTGACTGCGGTTCTGTTTGCCGGGCAGGTGGGGATGCAGTTTTTGCCCAATATTGAGATCGTAACGCTTCTGATTATTTTGTATACACGGACCTATGGGAAACGGGTATTTGCCATTATTTATGCATTTGTTCTGTTAGAGGGGCTTTTTTATGGATTTGGCATGTGGTGGATCAGTTATCTTTATATCTGGAGTATTTTTGCTTTGATTGTTCTGTTCATCAAAAGTGATTCTGTGATTTTGTGGAGTATGATTTCGGGGATTTTCGGGCTGTGCTTTGGCTTCCTGTGTGCAATCCCCTATTTTGTTACAGGGGGCGTGGGGGCAGGAATTGCCTATTGGGGAGCCGGACTTTATTTTGACCTCCTTCACTGTGCCGGGAATGTGGTGCTTTGTGCTGTTCTGTATCGGCCTCTTTACCGGATTCTTTCGTTTTTGGTTATGGAGACACGGGGAGTATGTGGGTTAAAGGAGCGGATTTAATCGGCATCATGGCATTGCGAGGAGAAAAGATGTTTTTAATTATATGAGATACTTGACAACAGGTTTTGTTTTTTGTTATTTTAAAGAAGCTACAATATATATCTTGTGAGATGGACAGGATTTGTCTAAGAGGGTATACCCTTGCAGGAACATGAATGTATATTCCTTTGAGGGGCAGCGGACTTCGTTCAAGAAAGTATACTCTAGATGTACCCTATGAATGCAGGACGCTTCGAGACTGGCGGATTTTGTTCCACAAGGTACACTTATTGAATGGCTAATGTTCAATAAGATCTCATGAACAGGAAAAGGAGCTGAAAGGATGATTATTTATTTCTGCTAAACAATGGTAAGTGAACAGCGAGTAGGAGCACAGCGGCGAAGGCGGCTGCTCTTAGGATGCCCGGCAGAAATGGAATTCTTTCAGTGTATAAAAAATAGCAGATGGATGCATAATCTTGGCAGCGCCAGAAGGTCATATATAAGTTTTTATATACGCCTTTGGAAATGCGTACTGCCGGGAGGGAGCGTATTTGCGGCACGAAGAATCAGTTCTTCGTGCTTTTTCTTTTGCTTGATTTGGCATTCCAATAGCCGGTGCTTCTATGGAACATCAGCATTTTAATAGGTATACCTTTCAGGTATACTTTTATGCACAAAAGCATGTGCAAATTAGGAAAGGATGTGATCTGCATGGCACAGATAAAAGTAAATGATTTAACCTTCTATTATGAAGGCAGCTATGACAATATATTTGAACATGTAAACCTGCAGATAGATACAGACTGGAGATGCGGCTTGATTGGAAGAAACGGAAAAGGGAAGACTACACTTCTTAAACTCTTGACCGGAGTCTTCGAATACTCCGGCTCGATTACAGGACCTATGGAGTGTGTATATTTTCCATATACCTTGCCGGAAAACGCCCACCCATCACAGACTACGATGGAATTATTGGAGGAATTGAATCCGAATTACGAGCTGTGGAAAGTATGTCGGGAGTTGGGTGAGCTTTCTGTGGACTCGGAGGTTCTGAACCGCAGCTTTTGCACCTTAAGCGGAGGGGAACAGACAAAGATTCTTCTGGCCCTGCTCTTTTCGGGAGAAAACAGATTTCTGCTGATCGACGAGCCTACGAACCATCTGGACATGGAGGGGAGGGAAAAAACAGCGGAATATCTGAGAAAAAAGAAGGGCTTCCTTCTGGTTTCCCATGATAAATGGTTCCTTGATCAGTGTGTAGATCACGTATTGGTGCTGGAGCGGCAGACCATAACCGTGATGCAGGGAAATTTCACTTCCTGGCAGGAGCAGAAAGCCAAAAGAGATGCCCATGCTCTGGCACAAAATGAGAGGCTGCAAAAAGATATTTCTCATCTGAAGGAGGCTGCATGCCAAGCGGAAGAATGGTCCAATGCAGTAGAAAAAACAAAGCTTGGAACACGCACCGGGGGCTTACGTCCCGACCGGGGCTTTATCGGCCACAAGGCGGCCAAAATGATGAAACGCTCCCAAAATACCCAGCATCGCATGGAAAAGGCTATTCGGGAAAAGGAAGGTCTTTTAAACAACCTGGAGACTGCCGAGGAACTGAAGCTGTTTCCGCTGACTTACCATAAGGAGCGTTTGATCAAGGCAGAGGATTTGTCCCTGTTTTATGGAGAAAAGCCGGTATGCCAAGGCGTAAGCTTTGAATTGAAAAACAGTATGCAGCTGGCATTCAAGGGTCGAAATGGTTGCGGAAAGAGCAGCGTTTTGAAAAAAATCCTGGGAGAAGAAATAGAAAGCAGAGGAGAGCTTTTTATAGCTTCGAATCTGGTGATTTCCTATGTGCCCCAGGATGTGAGCCGGCTTTCCGGCGGGCTTTTGGACTATGCCAGAGAACGGGAACTGCCGGAGCATCTCTTTTTGGCCCTTCTCCGCAAACTGGACTTTCCAAGGGTGCAGTTTGAAAAGGATATGAGCTGTTACAGCGAGGGTCAGAAAAAGAAAGTGGCACTTGCGGCAAGCCTTCTGGCAAAGGCGCATCTGTACATCTGGGATGAACCTTTAAACTACATTGATATTTTTTCCAGAATGCAGTTGGCAGAGCTGATTCGGACCTACCGGCCGACGATGCTTTTGGTGGAGCATGACAGGAGCTTTCTTGAGGAAATCGGGGCGGAGCAGGTGGAGCTTCCTGCGAGAAAATAGCTAATAAGAAAAGCTTAGGGGCTGGTGCTTTGAGTGGAAGAATAGTTAAAGCGGCAGTCCCTTAATTATATTTTTGGAGAGATTCTTTGCATTCTTTGGATGACTTCAGGGAAGTTCAATATTTTGCTTGTAAAATTATGGAATTTGTGTTAGCATGTGTTTGTGGACAGGAATATTTTTCCAGTGACAATCGTCTGTTACTGAATATCTTTTGTCAAGATCTCCAGTTCGGAGAGATTTTCAGCAAATTTGTGTAAGGGTAAGTGTGGGGATAGAAAATAAAAATATGTGTGCAGATTAAGGAGATATTCTATGAGCATCCCTTTACGTGTAAAAAATGCACAGATTAAGGTAAACATCCTACAGGTATCCCTTTATGCACAAAAAGCATATGCAGATTAAGGAAACACCCTACGGGTATCCCTGTATGTCCAAAAAACATGGACAAATTAAGGAAATACCCTACGGGTATCCCTGTATGTCCAAAGAGCATGGACAAATTAAGGAAACACCCTACGGGTATCCCTGTATGTCCAAAGAACATGGACAAATTAAGGAAATACCCTACGGGTATACCTGTATGTCCAAAGAACATGGACAAGTTAAGGAAAGGAGCAGGTTTATGGAAGATTTAAAACAATATTTTCCCATGATTCGGGAACGGAAGGAGGTGCTGACGGAAATACATGGAAAAAAGAGGCTTTCCGAATTATTTGCTTCCTGGACAAAAGAGCAGCAGGAGGAATTTCTGGATATTTGTACGGGGGCAAAGGGGCCGAGAATGCTATACGACGCATTTTTTAAGGAGGTTATGAACCCGGAAAGCGCACCGGAGCGGCTGAATGAATTCTTATCGCTGATTCTGAGAACCCAGGTGAAGATTCATACGGTGCTTCCCAACGATTCTACCCGCATTGCGGACGAAAGCTCTCTGCTGATTACGGACATTGTGGTGGAACTTAAGGATAAAAGCCTGGCGAATGTGGAGGTACAGAAGATAGGCTACAAATTTCCCGGCGAGCGCAGCGCCTGCTATTCAGCGGATCTTTTGCTACGCCAGTACAAACGTGTGCGGAGTAAGAAGCGCAAAAAATTCAGTTACCGTGATATAAAATCCGTTTATACTATCATCCTGTTTGAAACAAGTCAACAGGAATTTCACAAATATCCCCATACCTACATACACCGCTTTGAGCAGAAGTCGGACACGGGAATCGAGATAGAACTTCTGCAGAAATATGTATTCATCCCTATTGACATTTTTAAGGAAACACAGCAAAATAAAGGTATTACAGGGAAACTGGATGCATGGCTTATGTTTTTCAGTGCGGACGCACCAGGGGAGATTGAGAAGCTAATCAAAGCCTATCCGCAATTTAAGCCCATGTATGAAGAGGCATATGAGATGTGCCGGAATATGGAGGAAATCATGGGACTTTTTTCAAAAGAGCTTCGGGAACTGGACCGGAATACGGTGCAGTTAATGATTGATGAGATGCAGGAGGAGCTGGAGCAGAAAAGAGAAGAAATAGAGTATACGAAGGATGAGCTGGAGCAGAAAAGAGAAGAAGTGGAGCATACAAAAGAAGAATTGGAACAGAAGAAAGAAGAACTGGAACAGAAGAGAGAAGAGCTGGAGAAGAAGAGAGAGGAATTGAATCAACAGAAAAGCCGGGCTGACAGACTGGAAGAGCGTGAACGTCAGAAATCAGAACAGCTTGAAGAGGCCCTGCGCCGGATTCGGGAATTGGAAGGACAACAGGCCTGATAAAATAATCCAATAAAAAGGCTGCTGCAAAATAAGCCATCAGCCGTTTTCCTATCTTGTGTTCGGACGGTTCGAGTCCATCGGATATCGAAAAGGGTTTTGGCTTATTTTAGGCGGCCTTTTCTACATCAGAATCCCCCATTTTTCTATCATAGAAATTCATGTTCAATATCATGAATTTACGCTCAGGAGGATTATCAGCCCGGCACGAGGGACGCACTGGTCAGGGCAGTGGTTCTTGTTCGGAGCCGTTACTAAATTTTTAAGCTTAAGTTCGTGATATGGATTCACAATAAAAGGTCACATTTTCACCCGAAGAGTTAAGAATTTAACAATCCATCCCGAATCCCATCCATTTTCAAAAACGGTTAAAAAACTCGAAAAATAGAAAAAATTAGAAAAACATCGAAAATAAATAAAAAGAAAAGATGATTCCCTTGGAATCATGTGGTATTTTGGTTTTAAAAAAACTTCAAAATAATCCGCTCCAGGGGTTGTTAATTGTTTAACAACGTGCTATAATGAACCCAATTGATATAAAATTATCAATCAGACCCGAAACGTGGAAGTAATTCGTTACTGTTCCCGCCAAAGCCTTTGTAAGCTTTTTGCGTTTAACAAATGACATGATACCAGGGTCAGAAGATCATGCATGACATTGAGGGGCGGACCGTAACAGAATCAAAGGAAAGAGAGAGGTAAAAGTATGAGTCAGGAAACAGCAAACAAGATCGTTGTAGTTGGCGCAGGTAAGGTAGGAGAAACGATTTGTTACACCTTGATGCTGAAAACCCAGGTAAGCGAGATTGTCATCATTGACGTAGATGAGGACCGAGCCAAGGGTGCGGCTCTGGACATTTCCCACGGTACCGCATTCTACAGCCAGGTACGTGTGCGTCAGGGCGGCTATGAGGAATGTGCCGACGCAAAGGCTATTATCGTGACGGCAGGCGTTCCAAGAAAACCCGGTCAGACACGTCTTGATCTGGCAAAGGTCAATACCGGCGTAGCCAAGAGCATTGCCAGAAATATTATGGAGTATGCCAAGAATCCGCTGATTATCGTAGTTGCGAACCCGGTGGATGTAAACACTTACTTGATTCAGAAAGAAACCGGACTGCCCACCGGCCGTGTAATTGGTACGGGTACCTCTCTGGATACGGCCCGTTTCCGTTATCTTATCAGTGAGCGCTGTCATGTGGACATTCGTGATATCCAGGGCTATATTTTGGGTGAGCATGGAGATGCACAGGTACCTATCTGGAGCGGCGTGAACGTGGCAGGGGAGCCGGTGGATCACTTCCTTTCTCAGGACCCTGAGGTGCGGGCAAAGGAAAAGGAGGAGATTGCACAGAAGGCACGCTCCGGCGGCGCAGATGTTATTTCCTTAAAGGGCGCTACCTTTGACGGAATCGCTATGTCAACCTTACGTATTGTAGAGTCCATCATTAAGGATCAGAACACCGTACTTCCTGTGGCTCATGTATTGGGAGAGGATTATGGCGAGATGGCAGATTCCTGCATCAGCCTGCCCTGCGTGGTAAACAGTGACGGTATCGGCAAGGTTCTGAAAATCAGCATGACAGAAGAAGAAGAGAAGCGGATGGTTCACTCCGCAGACACTTTGAAAGCATTTATCAAGGATGTCTGCAGCAAAAATTAGAAAAAATCAGACCATATTGAAAATGACTTCTTAAGAGAAATATGTTACAATTTTAAAAGTGGATTTTCAACTGCTGCTTACATGCCGGTTGTTTTTTGAGATTCATGCCGGTCGGAGCAGATGGTAATGATTTTATAGGCGGAAAATCACGATTCACAGTCAAAAATCAGCAGACAGTCTGCTGGTGGGAAGCTGTGAATCGTAGCATGTAAAGTATATTTGAAATTTCACTGTATTTCACTTTAAAAGATTTACTTTGAAACACATTGCGGCAGTTTCCTTTGCCTGAACTGCTGCGGTATATCAAAAAAGAAGGAGGTTTGCCAAATGGTATACAGCTATTATCCGGGCTGTACCTTGAAAAACAAGGCCCAGGACCTGGATCGATATGCCAGAATGTCAGCAGAGGCACTTGGCTTTACTCTGGAGGAGATTGAGGAGTGGCAGTGCTGCGGTGCCGTCTATCCCCAGGCTTCCGACGAGATTGCCACAAAGCTGTCTGCGGTGCGTGCGTTAAACGACGCAAAAGAAAAGGGCCGGGATCTGGTAACCCTGTGTTCCGCCTGTCATCACGTCATCAAGCGTGTGAATGATGATATGCAGAATGTGGAGGATATCCGGACCAGAGCCAACAACTATTTAAAGCTTGACACCCCCTATGAGGGAGAGACGAAAGTACTTCATTTCCTTGAGGTCTTAAGAGACCATGTGGGCTTTGATACATTAAAGGAAAAGGTGGCGAGTCCCCTGACGGGCAGAAAGATTGGTGCTTACTACGGATGTATGCTGCTTCGCCCCAGCGGCGTCATGGCATTTGATGATCCGGAAAATCCCACCATTATAGAAGACTTCATTCGGGCCCTGGGTGCGGAGCCGGTGGTTTACCCCTACCGAAACGAGTGTTGCGGCGGTTACATATCCCTGAAAGAGAAAGCACTGGCCGGCAGTCTGGTTGATCATGTAATGGAATCCGCTGTAGACAAGGGAGCAGAGGAACTCATTACCGCCTGTCCCCTGTGCCTTTACAACTTGAAGAACAGTGGCGGTGCAAAGAAAGTACCCGTTCACTATATTACGGAGCTTCTTGCGGAAGCCTTGGGTCTCATTAAGGAATAAGGGGGAGGAAGACATGCATAGAACAGAACAAGAACAGGCTGAACTCTTAAAAGAGATCAGCGGTGTTGACACAAAGAAATGTATGAAATGCGGAAAATGCTCCGCCTCCTGCCCGGCCTATGAGGAAATGGACATCCGTCCCCATCAGTTTGTCTCCTACGTGCAGAACGCAGACGTAAAAGCACTTCTGGAGTCAAAGAGCATCTGGAAATGCCTGTCCTGCTTTGCCTGCGTGGAGCGTTGTCCCAGAGACGTGAAGCCGGCGAAGCTGATTGAGGCGGTACGCCTTATGGTGATTCGAGAGAGAGGCGGCAATTACCTGACACCGGGTGAGGTGCCGGAGCTTCTCGACGAAGAGCTTCCACAGCAGCTCCTTGCAAGTGCATTTCGGAAGTACAGCAAATAGTGGATACAGATAACTTTAGGACAGGACTTTGCCTATACTGCAAAGTCCGTATGAGGACCTATCGCAAGCAGGCAAAAATCCCATCCCGCAGGGATTTTAAATGGATTTTTGCTCATATTTGTGAGGGTACTGAACAAATATGAAAGGTTGGAGGTGAATCACGTGCAAAGAATAGGAGTATTTGTCTGCCATTGCGGCACCAACATTGCGGCAACCGTTGACGTTGCCCGGGTGGTGGAAGCGGCGGCAAAAGAGCCGGGGGTTGTCCACGCAGAGGACTACCAGTATATGTGCTCCGAAGCCGGACAGCTCAAGATCCGTGAGGCAATCAAAGAGAAAAACCTGACAGGCATTGTAGTCTGCTCCTGCTCCCCGAGAATGCATGAAAATACATTCCGTCAGGCGGCAGAGCGTGCAGGCATCAATCCCTACATGGTAGAGATCGCCAATATTCGTGAGCATTGTTCCTGGATTCATAAAGATATAGAAGAAGCAACAGAAAAAGCGGTGATTCTGGCAAGGGCGGCAATCGCAAAGGTAACCTTAAACGCCCCCTTACAGTCAGGCACCAGCAGAGTGGTAAAGAGAGCCTTAGTCATCGGCGGCGGAATCGCCGGCATTCAGACGGCTCTGGATATCGCAGACGCAGGCTACGAGGTAGACATCGTAGAGAAGACCCCAAGTATTGGCGGAAGAATGTCCCAGCTTGACAAGACATTCCCCACACTGGACTGCTCGGCCTGTATTCTGACACCGAAGATGGTGGAAGCTGCGGCCCATGAGAAGATCACCATTTACACCTACAGCGAGGTGGAAAAGGTATCCGGCTTTGTGGGAGACTTCCAGGTGGATATCCGCAAAAAGGCCAGAAGCGTTGATATGAGCAAGTGTACCGGCTGCGGAGTCTGCCAGGAGAAATGTCCCTCTAAAAAGACACCCAACGAGTTCAACAGAGGGCTTAATACCAGAAGTGCCATCTACACCCCGTTTGCCCAGGCAATCCCCAATGTACCGGTGATTGATCGTGAGAACTGCATCAAGTTTAAGACTGGAAAATGCGGTGTCTGCTCCAAGGTGTGTCAGGCAGGAGCCATTGACTATGAGCAGAAAGATGAGATTGTAACCCAGAATTACGGAGCCATTGTGGTTGCCACAGGCTTTGATACCATCAAGCTTGACAAGTTTGATGAGTATTCCTACAGTACCAGTCCCGATGTGATTACCTCCCTGGAACTGGAGCGTATTATGAATGCGGCAGGCCCAACTAAGGGACACTTAGAGCGTATGTCTGATCATAAGCCGCCCAAATCCATGGTATTTATCCAGTGCGTAGGCTCCCGTTGTGCGGACAAGAGAGGAAAGAGCTATTGCTCCAAGATCTGCTGTATGTACACGGCAAAGCACGCCATGCTCATCCGTGACAAGTATCCGGATGTGGAGGTTACGGTATTCTACATAGACGTTCGTACCCCTGGTAAGAACTTTGACGAGTTCTACCGGAGAGCCGTAGAGGAATACGGTGTAAATTACATTAAGGGCCAGGTAGGGAAGGTTGCGGAGAAAGGCGACAAGCTTCTGGTTCAGGGTGTTGACTTAATCGACAATAAGCGGATTCTCATGGAGACGGATATGGTAGTTCTGGCTACGGCCATTGAGCCCAACCCGGATGTGCGCAAAATTGCCACCATGCTCACCGCAAGCATTGATACCAACAACTTCTTAACCGAGTCCCACGCAAAGCTGCGTCCGGTGGAATCTCCCACGGCGGGGATTTTCCTCTCCGGTGTCTGCCAGGGACCGAAAGACATTCCGGAGACCGTGGCCCAGGCCGGTGCTGCCGCCGTAAAGGTAGTAGGGCTTCTGGCCAAGGATCACCTGGTAACCAACCCCTGTGTGGCCAAGTCCGACGAGCTTCTCTGTAACGGCTGCTCCTCCTGTGAAAAGGTATGCCCCTACGGAGCCATTTCCTATGAGGAGAGAGAGGTTAATGATCACGGCATCCGTGAGACGAGAAGAGTGGCCAATGTCAACAGTGCACTCTGCCAGGGCTGCGGTGCATGTACCGTTGCCTGCCCGTCGGGAGCTATGGATCTACAGGGCTTCTCGAATCGACAAATTCTTGCGGAGGTGGATGCGATATGCAAGTAGAAAAAAGACAAGAATTTCGGCCTAAGATCGTAGCTTTCTGCTGTAACTGGTGCAGTTATGCGGGAGCCGATCTGGCCGGCAGCAGCAGGCTTGCTTATCCGGCGGACGTGAAGATCATCCGTGTGCCCTGCTCCTGCCGTGTAAATCCCATGTTTATTTTAAGGGCGTTTCAGCGTGGAGCCGACGGCGTGATCCTGTGCGGCTGCCATCCGGGAGACTGCCACTATACAACCGGCAACTATTATGCGAGAAGAAGAATGACCCTGCTGTTCTCCATGCTGGATTACCTTGGCGTGGAAAACGGCCGGACCCGTGTGGAATGGGTGTCCGCAGCAGAGGGCGTGAAGTTCTCCACCACCATGAATGAGTTTGTAGCCAAGATTCATTCCCTGGGCGAAAATGTGAGATTGGGGGATTTGCGATGCAAGAAAGATTAGTAGAGAGAGCAAAGGAACTCCTTACCGACGGAACCGTGGTACGTGTTCTTGGATGGAGGCAGGGAGATCTGGGCTACAATCCGGAGCCTGCCTACTTTAACAGCCCGGAGGAATTAGCGGACTTCGTGTACGACGGCTTCTGCGGAGCTAACTTAAGCAAATATATGATCCAGGCAGGGAAAATGGAGGGAAATACCCTGGTATTCTTGAAGCCCTGTGATACCTACAGCTTCAATCAGCTCATTAAGGAGCACCGGGTAAACCGGGAAAAGACCTACATCATCGGCGTGGGCTGCAAGGGAACTTTAGATATTGATAAGATTAAAAATGCAGGCATCAAGGGAATTGAGTCCATTTCCCAGGATGGAGATATGTTGAAGATTCAGACCATTTACGGGGAAAAGGAATTCCCCTTTGACGACGCACTGTTGGAACGCTGTACCGTCTGCAAGGGTAAGACCCATCAGGTGTACGACGAACTGATTGGTGCCCAGGAGGGGGAGGAAGCCGGACCCAAAGGCAACCGTTTTGAGATGGTGGAGAAGCTGGAAGCCATGACGCCAAAGGAGCGTTTTGCATTCTGGCAGAATGAGCTTTCCAAGTGTATCCGCTGCAATGCCTGCCGGAACGCCTGTCCGGCCTGCAGCTGCTTAAAATGTGTCTTTGACAGCAATAAGTTTGACTCGGCCCAGAAAGCCAATGTGGATACCTTTGAGGAGCAGATGTTCCATGTGATCCGGGCGTTCCATGTGGCGGGCCGGTGCACGGACTGCGGCGAGTGCAGCCGGGTATGTCCCCAGGGAATTCCGCTTCACCTCCTGAATCGGAAGTTTATCAAGGATATCAACGAGTTCTACGGACCCTATCAGGCAGGGGAGGATACGGACAGCCGTGCACCTCTTACTGATTATACGTTCGAGGACGTGGAGCCGAGTGTTGTCACCGAGAGAGGAGGGAAGCACTAAATGTATCAGATAAAGAAAGACCGTCTGCCGGAATTATTTGCGGCAATGGCCGGGGCACAGGATTTGTTTCTTCCTATTCGGAAAGCCGATCAGACCAACTATGGTCTCTGGACCGAAGAGGTGCAGGTGGATCTGGATACCCTGAAAACCGTGAAATCCGGCAAGGACTGTTTCTTCCCTCAGAGCGAGACTTTATATAGCTGTAAAAATGAGGACGGAAAGCTTTCCATCGATCCGGCGAAGCTTACGGATGAGCCTTTTGTGGTATTTGGCATGCGGGCCTGTGACGTGCAGGGCTTAAAGGTTCTGGACAATGTATTTTTAAATGACCCGGTGGACAGCTTTTATGCGGCACGCCGGGAGCACGGCACCGTGGTAGCCATTGCCTGCCATGAGCCGGAGGAGACCTGTTTTTGTAAGGTGTTCGGCATTGATGCGGCCAATCCGGCAGCGGATGTGGCGACCTGGTTTGCAGGTGAGGAGCTCTACTGGAAAGCTTTGACGGAAAAGGGCGAGGCTCTGACCGATAGCGTAAAGACACTATTTACGGATGGGGACGATGGGGCTGTGGAGGAAGAGAAGAAGCAGATTCGGGCCATTATCGAAAAGCTTCCCTATTCCCATCTTGACCTTTCCCGGTTTACCCCGGAAAAGACCATGGAGCTGTTTGACTCTCCCCTGTGGGAGGAAATGTATCAGCCCTGTCTGGCCTGCGGCACCTGTACCTTTGTGTGCCCCACCTGTCAGTGCTACGATATCAAGGACTTTAATACGGGAAGCGGCGTGCAGCGTTACCGCTGCTGGGATTCCTGCATGTACTCTGACTTTACCATGATGGCCCACGGCAATATGCGTACCAGTCAGATGCAGCGGTTCCGCCAGCGTTTTATGCACAAGCTTGTGTACTATCCGGCCAATAACGACGGCATGTTCTCCTGCGTGGGCTGCGGCCGCTGTGTGAGCAAATGTCCGGCTTCTTTAAATATTGTAAAGGTGATTAAGAAACTGGGAGGTGAAGCGTAATGGGCGAGTGTACCTGCGGAGGAAATCATAAAAGTGACATGCTGATTCCAATGATTGGCGTTATTACAGATATCCGTACCGAAACCCCGGATGTTAAGACATTCCGTGTAGTAGGACGGGACGGGAAGAAGCTTTTCGAGCATATGCCGGGCCAGTGTGCCATGGTGTCCGTACCTGGCGTGGGAGAGGCTATGTTTTCCATTACTTCCTCCCCAACCAACAAGGAATTTCAGGAATTTTCCATCAAGCGGTGCGGAAGTCTTACGGATGTGCTTCACGGGATGAATCCGGGGGATGAGATTACCGTAAGAGGACCCTACGGAAATGCATTTCCGGTGGAGACGGCTCTTAAGGGAGAAAATCTTCTGTTTATCGCCGGAGGAATCGGCCTTGCACCTCTTCGCTCCGTGATCAACTACGTACTGGATAACCGGGAGAATTACGGGACGGTGGAGATTCTCTACGGCTCCCGTTCTGCAGACGATCTGGTGCAGTTAGAGGAGATTCAGCAGGTTTGGTGCAAGACTGATGGCGTGGATGTATATCTGACTATCGACCGGGAGCAGGAGGGCTGGGACGGCCATGTGGGCTTTGTTCCCTCCTACTTAAAGGAGATTGGATTTACCACCGACAAAAAAGTTCTTGTCTGCGGACCGCCCATTATGATCAAATTCGTACTGGCGGGGCTTACGGAGATGGGCTTTACCAAGGAGCAGATTTACACCACACTGGAGCTTCGCATGAAGTGCGGAATCGGAAAATGCGGACGATGCAATATTGGATCTAAATATGTGTGCAAGGATGGGCCGGTATTCAGGTTTGATGAGATAGATGAACTGCCGCCGGAGTATTGACAGCAATGAGCAGCGCACAGACAAAAGGTAAAGCATGGCCGTCATGCTTGCATGTAAGGCAATGATTTAGCTTTTGTCTGTATGGGGCGAATGCCCCAACCGAAATGGAGCGGAAGCGAAATTGAGGTGTGCTCTACAAGGCAGCATTTAGATAATAAACAGAAAGGACTGGTAAAAATAAAATGCAGGAAATGGTAAACGTATATTTTTTTGGAAAACAGTATTCCGTACCGGCCGAATTAACCATTATGACCGCAATGGAATATGCAGGCTATAAATTAGTTCGGGGCTGCGGCTGTCGTCATGGATTCTGCGGTGCCTGTGCCACCATTTACAGAATCAAGGGAAATAACGAGCTGAAAACCTGTCTGGCATGCCAGACCCAGGTACAGGAGGGAATGTATGTGGCAACCCTGCCGTTCTTCCCCACGGATAAGAGAAATTATGATATCAATGAGGTAGAGGCAAAGCAGAAGATTATGATGGAGCTTTATCCGGAGATCTACAGCTGTATCGGCTGTAATGCCTGTACCAAGGGCTGTCCCCAGAGCTTAAGTGTTATGCAGTATATTGCATACGCACAGAGGGGCGATTTTGAGAAGTGTGCGGAGGAATCTTTTGACTGTATCGGCTGCGGCATCTGTACCTCACGCTGTCCGGCAGGTATTTCTCACCCCATGGTGGGCGTGCTTGCAAGACGTCTTACCGGAAAATACATTGCTCCCAAGTCCGAGCACCTGGCCGAGCGTGTGGAGGCTATTAACAGCGGTGAGTTTGACAGCCTTATTGAGCAGGTTATGCAAAAGCCCATTGAGGAAATGAAAGAACTCTACAACAACAGGGATATTGAGAAATAGGAGGGGAGCACATATGTTTACAGCAGAAATGTTGGAATCCATTAAAAAGGTAGAGGCTACCAGAGCCGGGCGAATCGGCATGGAGCCCAGAAGAATGACGGCCGAGGAAAAAGATGAGCTTCTCCGCAAATTTCATCCTGATTATCGCCAGGAGGGCTTTCAGGAGTTAAAAGTAGGACCCAACAAGGGTGAGAAAGTGCCCTTTGAATTGGGAACTCTGTTACACTCCAACAGCCGGATCAAGGATGTGCCCATTGACTTGAATCATGCGGCTTATGACGTGGATGTTCTGGTTATCGGCGGCGGCGGCGCAGGTTCCTCCGCAGCCATTGAGGCTCATGAGGCAGGAGCCAATGTCATGATGGTGACAAAGCTTCGTATCGGTGATGCCAATACCATGATGGCCGAGGGCGGAATCCAGGCGGCAGATAAGGAGAACGATTCTCCGGAGCGACATTATCTGGATGCCTTTGGAGGCGGACATTTTGCCGCAAGGCCGGAGCTCTTACGCCGTCTGGTTATGGAGGCTCCCGATGCGATTAAATGGCTCAACGAGCTGGGCGTGATGTTTGACAAGGATAAGGACGGCAGAATGGTAACCACCCACGGCGGCGGAACCTCCAGAAAGCGTATGCATGCCTGCAAGGATTATTCCGGTGCGGAGATTATGCGAGTGCTTCGTGACGAGGTGTGGAACCGTCAGATTCCCATTGCGGACTTTACGGCGGCGGTAGAGCTGATTAAGGATGACAGGGGACAGGTGGCCGGTGCCGTGCTTCAAAATATGGAGACGGGCGAGTACAAGGTGGCAAAGGCGAAAACGGTGATTATTGCTACCGGCGGTGCGGGACGGCTTCATTATCAGAATTTCCCCACATCCAACCACTATGGTGCAACTGCAGATGGTCTGGTGATGGGTTATCGTGCAGGAGCTCCTTTGCTGTACCAGGATACCATTCAGTATCATCCTACGGGCGTTGCTTATCCGGCACAGATCTTCGGTGCTCTGGTAACGGAGAAAGTGCGTTCTCTGGGAGCTATGCTGATCAATGCGGAGGGTGAGGCGTTTATGCATCCTCTGGAAACTCGTGATGTGTCTGCGGCTTCTATTATTCGGGAGTGCAAGGAGAGAGGTAAGGGTGTGCCCACACCTACCGGATTTGGTATTTGGCTGGATACGCCCATGATTGAGATGATTCACGGCGAGGGAACCATTGAGAAGCGGATTCCGGCTATGCTCAGGATGTATTTGAATTATGGCATTGATATGAGAAAGCAGCCGATTCTCATTTATCCGACGCTTCATTATCAGAACGGCGGCCTGGAGATCGGCGGTGAGGGCTTTACCAAGGCGATTCCCAATCTTCTGGTGGCAGGTGAGGCTGTGGGAGGTATTCATGGAAGAAATCGTCTCATGGGTAATTCTCTGCTGGATATTATTGTGTTTGGCCGAAATGCGGGTAAGGCTGCGGCGGCGAAGTGTAAAGAGGTAACTCTTGGAACTATGAACCTTGATCACATTCAGGCTTACGCAGGAGAGCTTGAGAAAGCGGATCTGCATACGGGAGAGGTTTCTCCGCTGCTTCTGCCTAAGTATACTTTTGGTATGCCGAAATAAAATATGGGCGGCGTGATGTGAGACTTTACTTATGAGACAAGGGCCAGATGTCCGTGCAGTGACATGGGCGTCTGGCTTGCTGTCTATTGAGATAATTGGAAGGGGAGTGTGTAATGGGACTGGTTACTTGGTTTCAGGAGAATATATTTTCGAATACGCTGATGATGGTATTTCTTATTGCCGTTATCGGTTATCTGATTGGCAGTATTAAGATTTGCGGACTGGAGCTGGGGACCGCCGGTATTTTGCTGGTGGCCCTGGTCTTCGGTCATTTAGGAGTGGAGATTCCTTCTTTGGTGCAGAACTTGGGGCTGATTTGCTTTGTGACTTCGGTTGGATTCATTGCGGGACCGAAGTTTTTCCGGAATTTTAAGCTGAATGCCACGTCTTATATTTTGCTGGGGATTATTGTGATTGCTGCCGGAGCTCTGACTTGTGTGTTTGTGATTACGGTTTTTGGGGTGCCGGTGGATATCAGCCTTGGGATGATGACCGGAGCTCTTACCAGTACGCCGGGGCTTGCGGCGGCTCTGGAGGCTACGGGGTCTGAGGCGGCTTCCGTTGGATATGGGATTGCTTATCCTTTCGGCGTTATTGGGGTGGTTCTTTTTGTTCAGCTTGTGCCAAAGCTTTTGAAGGTTGATATGGCAAAGGAGCGTGCCAAGTATGAGGCTGCGGCGAATGTGGAGGAAGAGGAGTATCATAAGACGAAGAAGGAAGAGCTGTTTTATGCGGATAGTATGGGATTTTTCCCGTTTTCTTTGGCGATTGCTTTTGGGATTATTCTGGCGAAGATTGAGATTCCTTTGCCCGGAGGTGCGGTGTTTGCCCTTGGGACTTCCGGCGGGCCTTTGATTGCCGGGCTGATTTTGGGGCATTTTGGGCATATTGGCCGCTTAAGTGTTAAGGTGGAGAAGCATGTTTTGGAGTGTCTTCGGGAGTTTGGCCTTGCGCTGTTTCTGCTTGGGGCAGGGTCCCAGGCCGGTTCGGGGTTTGTGGAGATCTTAAAGGAGCAGGGGGCGCTTTTGTTCTTCTATGGGGCGCTGATGACGCTGATTCCTATGCTGCTTGGGTATGTGTTTGCGGCGAAAGTGCTGAGGCTTAGTATTTTTAATACCCTTGGGTCTATCTGTGGCGGGATGACTAGTACGCCGGCTCTTGGGACGCTGATTCGTGTGACGGAGACGGATGATGTGGCGTCGGCTTATGCGGCTACTTATCCCATTGCCCTTGTTATGGTGGTGCTTGCCAGTCAGTTTATTGGGATCTTTTTGTAGCAAGGGGGGACGGACGGGGCCGTCGCAAAACAAGCCGGCAGCCATTTCCATATCCCAGCAATAAGGAATCCTCCCACCTTGTGGGTCCCTCCTTATCACAACGGTTCGGACGGTTCACATACACGGCGTCTGCTTTGTACGGACAATGAATTTTGATTTTTTTGAGCGGTTTGTTTTGGCATTGTCCGTCCATATCAGACACCATGTCCGTGAACAGCCGGACACTGGATATCGGAAAAGTCTGCTGGCTTGTTTTGCGGCGGCCCCTGTGGGGTGTGGGTGAAAGGCTTTCCTGGTATTTTGTGTGATAGGCTGAGGGGGAGGATAATATTTTTTTGGGGGCTGTATTTTTAATAGAATTTGACTGTAGCGTATATATTGCAGAGAATGGAAATATATAAATGAGGATATGGAGGGGGAGGAACTTATGCGGGATGTTTCTGTAGAGGTTCGTGTAAAGATAGATGAAGAGATAATGGATGTTCGTGTATCAAGGGTATTTTGTTCCAGAAATCCCAGGGGGTTCAGTATAATGTAAATTTGATGCTTGCCGGAAGTAACAAAGGGATACGATTATACTGTAAAACTGAGGAGGATGCAAAGTTGCTGGTTCAAAGAATTCGTGAGGGGCAAATAACAGATTTGACAGATTATCCGGCTAAGTGGAATTTTTGCTGAGTATTTATCAATCCCACACAATAGCAAAACAATGAAAACCATCAGGAACAGGCGGTCTGCAGGAAAACAGGGAATCCATCGCAGATGCATCCCATTCCTCTGCCCCTCCCGAGCACAGCCATTTGCATCTTGCAAGTGTTTCCAATTCTGGTGCTGAAAGGGAGGTACATATTATAGGCGATTCTCCCGCAAGAACCAATCTCTCTTTTCCATCATACTCTGTAATTTCCGTGTCATTGTGCAGTTCAATACGAATCCATGCGATATCTGGCCTTTTCTCAAGTTCCCGCATCAGTTCCCATATTTCAGCAATGGAAGGGCGTCCAAAGTCACAGTCATTTGGTGCAATGGAATCTTCCTCCGTATTTCCCTCAAAAAATTCGTCAAGTGTCAAAAGAGGCAGGCGGTCATCATTTTCCTCCATTAGCTTTTTAAACGCATTTAGCTCTATCACGGTCTTTTCCTCCTCTGCCAATTCTGATTTATCCAATTGAACCGTTTAAAGTATAGCACAAAGCCAGCCTGTGCTCAATCTCATTTTAGGGCATTCACCTAATTCGCAAACAGGGCATTTGTTCCCACAATGGAAACAAGCCGGGTACCAGAAACGCACTGGCTCCCGGCTTGTAAAACCAGGAGGCTTATGGTAGTATGGAGATACGAAAACGGAAGGGAAAACAGGTGGGAAGATTGGCAGTGACGGATAAGCAACATCAGGAGGATTTACAATGTTTAAGAGGTTTACGGCCAATCGATTTTGAAATGTCGAAATTGTGAATGGTTTCATATGTGGAGGTAAAGATGAAAAAAGTAATTTTAGGGTCAATGATGTTTCTTGCAGGTGTGCTTTCTTTGTCTATAGTATTGGCAGGGAGTATGGCTAATGAGTGGACTGTAAATGGTCAATTTTCCTCATTTTGGAACATAACGCAATATGGACTTATGCCTGCGGTTTATTGCTTCATTGTAATTGCGATTATCGGACTTGTGATAGCAATATGGGGAATATTTGACAAAAAAGATAAATAACAGTTAAAGTTAATCTCATTTCGGCAGAGATGTGTTTATCCATGCGGACAACGCATTTGTAAATCTTGATTTCTGCGGGCAACGAGCCAAGCGGACATGCTGGCATGTCCATTTGACTTGGAGGCTGATCGTTTGGAGCACAATATTACGCTGGAGGAGCCGGAATCAAATGCGTTTACAGGGGTTTCGGTTTATTTCGATAAAGCTCCTGAGAATGTAAAAATGGAGCTGAACTTAATTCAGGGCGGTACCATTAACGATCCCTAGAACATGCTTAAAGAGGGCGGACTTGAATCGGGCGTGGGGAAGCCCTTTCTTTAATGGATTTGCATAAATACGGCTATCATCACGCTGCCTGTGCCGATTAAAAATCCTGCAATGATTCGTTTCATTGAATAACCGTATATTTTCTCCGGCTGATTTCGGTCATAACGAATGGTAAGGGGCGTTCCTATCCTGGATGCGAAAGGAACTTGAATGCGGTTCTTTGATACAATGTTTCTGCCGCCTGCCAGATAGGAAACCTTGGCAAATTTGGCATTACGCCAGTTCTCGTTTGTGGGATTTGTTGATTTTATTGAAACAATGGTTCCTTTTGTTTTCATGGTCTTTCCATGTTTTATTGCAAAGAGAATACAGTTGAATAAGGCAAATGAAAATGACACGCCTGCTATTATATATAAGACGATTACATCACGCTCCATGTGAAACCTCCTATGTTAAATCACGCTTTTCAAAAAACCTAATTGACAGAATGGCAGATATGGAAAAAGCGGCAAGGCTGACGATAATGCCGGTAATAAGTATCTTTGTTGTAGAGAGCGTATTTAAGAATTCAAACCTTACGGCATTTTCCGGTTTAAACAGGAAAGCAGACAAAATAGGGGATGCCATAATAACTATGACAAAGAGGAATTTCGCTTTTTCATATCCCAATTTATACAAAGCCGGAAAATAAAAGGATAATAATATGGTGATTACCAAAAAAATGATAGCCGCCATTCTTATATCAAATATGCCCAGTCCTGGAAAAATAAGTGTGTCAATTCCAAAAATCAGGCAGCATGCCGCATAAATAATCAGACAAAAACAGTATTTTGAAAGCACAATCATTTTGCGGGGATAGGGCAATGCACAGAGCAGGGTAGTTGCTTTTGGATACTGGTACTCTTTTAAAGAAACATACTGGGTCAACATGAAAATGCTGAAAATAACAGCAAGTGTAAATCCCATTGCCCCTGCCGCTTCCGGTGTCCGCCAAAGCATAACTGGCGGAATCAAAAATGATGCGACAAGCATGATGCCAACATATTTCTTCACAATTAAAAAATCTTTTTTCACTAAGCTAAACAACATTCTTTTTTCTCCTTTCCGCATTCGCAAGCATGATGTCCTCGATTGTGGGGCGTTCTATAAGAACATCCTGCATATGCTCCACAACGTCAGAAGTCTGTTTTGTTATTCCCGTAAAACCGAATGCATTTTCCTCTATGGTTAAAAAATATTTTCTTGTATCCGGATTCAGTTTTTCCGTACTGCCTTTTATGATTCGGTAGCTGTCAAGCAGTTGGTCTTTTTCCTCTTGAAAGACAATCTGGCCGTCATCAATCATAATCAGCATATCAGCAATCTTTTCCAAATCCGATGTAATATGCGTAGAGAAAAATACACCTTTTCCGCCTTTGGCCATATAGTCCTTTAATATGTTCAAAAGCTGGCTTCGGACTAATGGGTCAAGCCCGTTTGTGGGCTCGTCCATAATAAGCAGCTCCGCTTTGTGGGAAAGAGCCAGTGCCAGGGCATATTTCATACGCATTCCTTTTGACAGGGTATTGATTTTCTGCTTTGGATTCAGCGAAAACCGTTCTAAGTACTCTGTAAAATCCTGTTCGCACCAATTCTTGTAGGCAGGGGCAATCACATTTTTCATTTCTGAAAGTGTTAATTCATCATAAAAGCAGCCCTCGTCAAGCACAATTCCCATGCGGTCTTTTACCTTATTTTCATTCCCGTCCATATCTGTGCCGAAAAATTTTATGCTTCCGGAGACCTTATTTGTAAGTCCAAAGATGCTTCGGAGCGTTGTTGTCTTTCCGGCCCCATTGATTCCCACAAATCCCGTGATGCATCCCTCCGGCAGGCAGAAAGAAATATCTTTTAAGGCGAAATCGCCATATCGTTTATTTAGCCCGGATACTTCTAAAATAGGATCCATTCAGTTTTCCTCCTCGTATAAAATCTCCATCATGGCATTTAAATCCTCTTTGCTGATGCCCAGGGATTTTGCTGTCAGAATCATATCAAGCATTTTCTTCTCCACAAGCCGCCGCTTGGAATCCCGCAGCAATTCAATGTTGCTTGTAGAAACAAACGTGCCGATACCGACTTGACTTGTTATAAATCCCTCTTGTTCCAATTCATCATAAACCCGTCGTATTGTCAGGACACTGACTTTTAAATCATTTGCAAAGGCACGTATGGATGGAAGTGCATCGCCCTCTGTTAGTTCCTCTTTTAAGATAGCGTCTTTTATCTGGTCTTTGATTTGCTGGTAAAGGGGGGCATCGGATGTGTTGGATATTACAATCTTCAAATACCTTGCCTCCTTTAATGTGATGTTTATATAAGCACATTATACACATACAACACTTACATGTCAATCTTCTTTTTTCTAAACCCACATGCACCCCATTGGCGCACCACCATAAATGAAAATCGGCAGTGGTGCATGGGGCATCCCTGAACTTAGTTTTCTGCTGCGCAGAAAAGGATCTTTCATAGTAAAAATACAACGACAGAGCTTTTCGTTACTGTTGGCACTCATGGTGTTCACAGTAACAGCTTTTACACTCTGCCCCTTTGCCTGTTTAAATGAAAATGGTGATTTATGGATGCAGGAAGATTTGGAAGAACAGTGGGATTCCAGGGTTTTTTGGTGGTGAAAACTTTCAACTGCCAAGTAAATATTTATCGAAAAGTATGAAAATCTGCAGATAGGTCTGATTCTTCAAAAATAAATGATTTTCCGTCATATATGAATTTTGAAATAGCTGTATTTTTTAATTTATCCATAGTACATAGTTTTTCGGGTGCAAATAGGTAAAATAAGGTTTTAATGGCAAAGGCGTGCGTAATTATCAGTATATTGCTGTTTTCGTTCAATGACGTATTATGGGCTATGTCTGCGAATACACTCCTTAAACGATTTGAGATATCTGCAAAAGGCTCTGCCATGCCTGTTGTGTCGTGTTCATAAATTGCCCTGGCAACATCAGGGAGCCGCCTGTTTAATTCCGCAAATGATGCGGCGCCTCCCAGCCAATCAGTTACCTTTTGGATAAAAATTGATTTGTGTTCAGCGTCCATTGAACCTAAGCACCATTCCCGCAGGCGTTCGTCTTTTTGTATTTTAATACTGTCATTTCCGCTTGCGGATAGAATCAATTTTGCTGTTTGCCAGGCTCTTAACATATCGCTCGTGTACACTGCACCAAAAGCAATATTTTTGAGCTTTATGCCTAATTCTGTTGCAGTCTTTTTCCCTTTGTCGGTAAGGGGGGAATCGCTCCAGCCTTGTGCTCTGTTCAAGCTATTCAGTAAGGTTTCTCCGTGACGGATGATATAAAAGGTAATCACAACCGCTTCCTCCTGTGGTATTAGCTTAATGTATGCGGCCGCATATATTCTGCCTTAATTATATCGATGGTTTTACCGCCGATACCAAAATTTTTATCGGACACTTCCTTGATTGTAGTTACAAAAAATTCTTGTGGAACGTTCATAATTTCAGAAGATACCTCTGTCAATCTTTTTATCAATTCTTCCTTTTGGGCATCTGATAAATTTCCACTCTCAACTGTAATATAGGGCATTTTCTTTCTCCTTTTTGCCAAAGCGGAGCTTGAACGGTGCAGCAGCAGGACGGGACGGCTCTCTATAACCCTCCGTGTTGAAACAGGTTCCATTCGTCAATATAGGTTATATTTTGGTGCATAGGATCTTTTAAAAGTTTTTCATAAAAGGATAATTTGCTTTGTGTCAAAGCGAATGCGTTTTGTAAATCAGCTATTTGTTTTTTTATATTTTCCATATGTGCTTGTACCATCCTGTATCGCTGTTCAAGGGTTGTACCGCCTTGTATCAGTAATGAAACGTATTGCTTAATTGATTGGATAGGTATATTTGCCATACGCATACACTGTATCATCTTTATCCACTCAATATCTTCCTCTGTATATTGCCTGTATTTTTGACTGCTTCTGCGTATCTGCGGCAATAATTTTTCTCTTTCGTAATATCTTAGAGCTGCAGTAGAAAGTCCTGTTATTTCTGCAGCTTCTTTTGCTGAATACATACAACTCACCTCATTTATTTCTGTGGGCAACGAGCCAAGCGGACATGCTGGCATGTCCATTTGGCGACTGCCGCAAGGGTCAAATACCCCGCAGCTTGCTGCGTTACAAGCTTGATGCCCCGTCGGCTTGCTACGGGGTATTTGACTTAGAATAAACTATGAAGTGTGCTTCAAGTCAATATGAAAATTGCACATTTTCCTGATGAAGCCTTTGGGTTTCGAAATAGTGTAATGATGGTGGTTCTATCGTACATTATCATTTGCTGCCTCATTTTTAATTTTGATGCGAAATATGTAAATTCTTCTTCCATTTTTTCGCAGTATAATTCAGGATAAATCTTATAAACTTAAAAATGTATAAAAATGGTTGATAATTCCAAATTTTGCAGTATAATCAAACTATCATCTTTTTTCAATATTATCTTTTTATTCCTGCGGGTAACGAGCCAAGAGGACATGTTGGCATGTCCATTTGGCGACTGCCGCAAGGGTCAAATACCCCGCAGCTTGCTGTGGGGTATTTGACTATTCAATCGGGAATCCCGAAAAATTTCAGACACAGGTGATTGAGAAAAAGAAAACAATCAAGTATAATGGAGGAGAGTAATTTATGGCGAAAAACTTAAAATGGAATCAGAAGCATTTTCTCTTTTGGAGGCTGCGTGTAAACCGGAAGTATAAGGCTCACCTGTTTCGGTTTTTGTTTCAGGACAAAAAGGATTTGCTGGAACTGTACAATGCGGTAAATGGAAGTGCTTATTGCGATGCGGATGAGCTGGAGATTGTCACCCTGGATGATGTGATCTATATGAAGATGAAAAATGATCTGTCCTTTATCATTGCAAACCAGTTAAATCTTTACGAGCATCAAAGCACTTATTCCCCCAATATGCCCTTAAGGGGTCTTCTGTACTTTTCCCGTCAGTATGAGGGACTGGTTGCCCAACACAAACGAAATCTATACGGCTCAAAGCTAATCAAACTGCCCACGCCGGAGTATATTATTTTTTACAACGGGAAGCAGGAGCAGGCGGAGCGGGGGGAACTGTTTCTCTCGGATGCCTTTGAGACAGGGCGGGGCTCCGGCTGTCTGGAATGTAAGGCAATCCTTTTCAATATCAACCGGGGGTGCAACCAAAAGCTTATGGAAAAGTGCAGGCGGTTATGGGAATACTCGGAGTTTATAGCGGAAGTGAATGACAATCTGGATCGGAATATGCCTCTTAAAGCTGCCATAACCAAAGCCATAGACCATTGCATCCAAAGAGGAATTCTGGAAGAGCTTTTGAGGAAAAATCAGACGGAGGTGCTGCATATGCTGTTGACGGAATATGATGAAAAAAGCCATATGAGGAGTATCTATGAAGAGGGGGAGGAAGCCGGTTATCTCAAAGGCGAACAGGCCGGCTATCTCAAAGGTGAACAGAACGGCTACCGGAAAGGCGAAGCTGATCTGCTTACCAAAATGGTCCGCCAAAAGCTGGAGCGTGGAAAAAGTATCTCCGTGATCGCAGAAGAGCTGGAGACAGAGGTTGCGGTGATAGAAGAGATTGTTGACAGGATAAAAAACTTATCTTAATTACAAATGTGACTAATATGCTGCAGAGTGTTGAGGGTCGGACAGGTCTGGTTTATTGGAGATTATATAACGGCTAAAAGTATAGAAAGCAGGATTTATATGGAGAATCCTTTTCCATAATGGTTATGCAGTGAGGAAGATGCAAAAAAATATTGGGGAAATTATTATGAAATGGATGAAGCCAAATATAAAATGATGGAAGGTGTGCGATACTTAGGTCAACAAATCAGTGTTGGAGGAAATGCAGACGGCATGGCATATACAAGTTATAATTTTGATGGATGGTATATTCAGCTTCCGCAAAAATGGAAGATGACAGTGGATAAGGAAAGCGGACAAGTAATTTTTGATGATGGGGAAGCAGTTAATATCTACATATCAACTTTTAATTTTACAAGACCGGAAACAGGGGAAAAAGCAAGTGCAGAAACGGTATCTTCCATAGTTTTGCAGGCTTTTAATTTACAGGAAGCAGAAGAATGCAAACATTTTTCTAAATACCATCCAAAAAGCTTTCTTACACATATATGCAAAAGCATAACAACGGATGGTTATACTATGATTGCCTGTGTCATCTGTACAAAAGGACATTCTTTTTCCTTTTATGTTGTGGGGGACGAGGATATAAATTTTGAAAAATATATTCAACATATAAATTCTATTGAACGAGATTTATAGCACCCCCAGCCAGCACAGTTATGGGGTCAGAGGGACTGCCCTAGTTCCTAAGGAATCCACCAAGCCTTGCTTGGTACCCCTTAGGATAACTCTTGCTGAAAGCGACTTAAAATGGGCAGTCCCTGTTACAATTCGCACCCCTATGAACGAAAAACGTTACAAAATCTGACATACGTGTGAATTGTAACTATTTTATTCAATCGTATAGATATCTCCCGCATCCATGGCTTCAATGAGAGTGATTTCACAGGACAATGTCATATGTTCCGTGGACAGGCTGTCCGCAAGCTTGTCTCCTTTGTCCGTAAGAGCTGTTTTCAGCTTGCCGTCTGCGGCACCGGCCATGATTTCAGCTTCGCTTAGGCTGTCCAGGTAGTTTTGCATTTCTTCCCTGAAAGCCAGTAAGGTGTAATCCCTTTGGGCTACCGATACAAGCTCCGGTGCATTGACGGAGTAAACTACATTGAAATCAACAAAGCAATTAAATTCATACATGATTTCCCCCTCGTTCAGCTCTTTTAAGGGTCTGCTCATTTTTGATATTCCTGTACAAAATGCAACCTCTTCGTCCATATGCTGGCAGTATAATTCATCGGTTGAGAAATTCAGGGTTGTTGTGAAAAAGTCGTAGTTTTCATCATAGGAAGTTATGGTGCTTATTACATGGGCTTGTGCAGCAAGGAGATCCGCTAATTCATCAGGCGTTGACGCCAGTGCGTTGTTGAAGTCGGCTACACTTTGCTCCAAATAGTTTTCCGTTTTGTATGTCATCAGCTTTGCATATGAGGGGGAGGGATCGGAGGTGCCGCCGATGCCTGCTGCGGTTTTTATTACAAGTTCCTTTTCTTTATCCGTAAGAGATTTCATAGATTCGCACTGTTTTGCAACATCTTCCATAAGCGTTTCCATATTGTTAAATGGTCCAATAGAGGTATAACTACCTTTTCGTACCAATACAAACTTAACGCTTCCGGCAGAAACAGAAGAAAGGGGCTTGTCATCTTCTCCTGCACCGTCGCAGAAGATGTAATAAACGCCGTCTTCTTTTAAAATGTCATTTTGTATTTCTCCGTCTTTCCATGTGGATTTCTTGTTTTCGGCAGGAGGTGCGGCATAGGCACCGATTATAAAAAAACAGATACAGGCTCCAACGGAAAACAAAGCAGTAACAGCGGCAATGATTTTTGATTTTTTCTTGAAATTCATAATAGCACCCAGCCTTTCTTTTAATTGTTCCCCGCCCTCGGTCAGGGTGAGGGAGGGGCAGGAATTTTTTTGAGCATTGCTTAATTTCATAAAAGAAATCAGCGTGTCTCCGTATTCACGTCTTGCTTTGCCATCAAGGATGGATATGACTTTTTCATCACATGATAATTCACAGGCTTTGTTCACTTCCTTTTCCAGCAGATATACAAAGGGATTGAACCAGTGGATACAGACCACAAGCTGAATCAGCCATTTGTATAACATATCTTTCTGCTTGTAGTGGGTGAGCTCATGCATAAAGATGTAAGAGAGCTCTTTATCATTTATTTCGCTGGCAGGCAAAATAATGCAGGGATGAAAGAAACCAGCCATCATGGGGGAAGTGATCCCTGAATTTTGGCATAGCTCTACGCTTGCTTTGATATGCAGTTTTTCTTTGCAGTCAGACAACAGGTTTAAGATGTTAATATCTGATATTTCGTTATTGCCGGCTCTGCCGTATTTTATGAAGCTCCGGTATATGGTTACCTTGCGGACAAAGAGAATGAGTGCCAATGTAAACCAGATAAAAAACAGGCAGGCGTATATATGAAATGGCTTACCAATGACAGTGCCGGTTTTATCCTTGCTTGGCAGCAGGGGTTCTGTTTCCATGTTTTCCGTATTTTCAAAATCGGAAGCGGAGGCGGGCATATGGGGAGCTGTGGAAGTTTGGCTTGTTATGGGAGCTGTGCCGAAGCTTTCAAACAGGCTTCCCACAATCGTAGTGTCAGGTGTAAAGGGAAGCAGAAAACGCAATGCGGCAATGAGCCATATATAATACTGCCAACGCCTGCTGAATTTGTTTTTATATAGAGGTTTGAAGCCCAATATGAGCAGCAGCAGGAGCGTGCCGGAAAGGGAAAGTGACAATAGTATTTTCATAAATTCATTCATTTTCGTTTCTCCAAAAGGTTTCAATCTCTTTTAATTCGTCTGCCGAAAGAATGTCCTGCCGCAATAGGGTTGATACCAGATTTTTAACGTTTCCTCCATAGACTTTGTCAAGAAATCTGTGAGTCTGCATGGCCTGGTATTCTGCCTCTGTTACAGTTGCCGTATATTCGTTCCGCCTGCCTATTTTCTTTATTTTCAGGAACTTTTTTTCTACCAGGCGGGAGAGCAGGGTGAGTACGGTGTTGTTCTTCCATTCGTTTTTGTCTTTTTCCAGTTCTTCCATGATGAGAGAGTATAAAGAGGATCCCTCATTTTTCCAGATGATTTTCATGAGTATCAGTTCGGATTCGGAAATTTGCTGTGCCATGTTGTCCTCCTTTTTATATTAACGCTTTGTAGGTGTATGGTTATATTAACATGTTGTAGGTGAAAGCGCAATATGGGGAGGGAAATTTAAGAAATTTTTAAAAAGTTGTGTTTTTGCTTTTTATGCTGCGGGTAATAATGAAAACCAGGAAGTGTCAGGAAATAAGGAGGCAAGCGTCTTATTGGTGATCAGGGGTGTCTGACCGCAAAAAGTCTTGAATTAACTGTGCAAATGCTTCTGCGTTTGTTAATATGGCGGAATGTCCGCCCTGAGGGAAAATATAAATTTTTGCATCAGGGATCATATTGATCAGCTTTCATATTCCCTTTCATTTCGGTTCCACGGATGAAGATCGGGAAGTGATTCCTGCAAAGAAAAAATCAAGGGGTACTCATAGCGCTACCCTTTGATTTTAAAGTCTCCCACTGTCTGGCAGAAGCTCTCCTGGTGATGGTTTCCTATCTCTGATATCATCATACGTTTTGATAAGAAATATATCAATAAAAATGAGCAAGATATGATATAGGGATTTTAGTCCTTATGTTTCACATAACAGCCAGTCAATCAAGTACAGGGACTTGATTCCGTCATAGGAATTAATATAGCTTCTATCCATGGACAATACAATTTTCTCGTAATTATCAGGTATCAGGCGCAATGGTCTGAGTTCCCGTTCACGGGTTTCAGGTGACAGCATGCTTTCTGTTACCTGAATATACAGCTTGTCATTGGGTTTTTCGGCCACAAAGTCAACTTCTGTTTCTCCCACCTTTCCAATAGAGACACGGTAGTCACGCCGAATCAGTTCCAGGAACACGATGTTTTCGATAATATGGCCCCGATCCCCGTCTCGATAGCCCAGGAGCATGTTGCGAAATCCCATATCAATGATGTAGTTCTTTCCTAATGTTTTCAACAATTGCTTGCCTTTTACATCATATCTTCCAACAGAGTAGAAGATAAATGCGCTGTGCAGCATGGAAATGTATTTATCTATGGTTTTTCCTGCGATATTTTTGCCTTTTCCATTTTGAATGTCGCCCTCATTGGACAGAACATTGCCGATGCTGTTGGGAGAGGTAATGCTGCCAATATTGGAGCAAAGAAACAGCACGATTTTTTGCAGGATTCCCTGATCCGCCTGATTGTTTCGCTGGAGAATATCACGCAGTACAACGGTGGAGTAAATACCCTCCAGCGCCTGATTGCTTCTTGCCTCATTGAAGTGATATTCTCTCAAAATCGGCATACCGCCAAACTGGAGATACCTCTGGAACTTTTCTTCCGCCGTGACAGAGGGGGCAAATTCGTAGAAAGTCAAAAATTCCTGAAAGGACAGCGGCAGCATACGGATTTCCACGTATCTGCCGGACAGCAGCGTAGAAAACTCCGTAGAAAGCAAGTAGGCATTGGAGCCGGTAATGTAGATATCTACATCAAAATCAAGGCGAAACGATTCCACGGCCTTTTCCCAATGCTCCACAGCTTGAAGTTCATCAAAAATCAGATAGGTCTTTTGTCCTTTCGGAATGCGCTCACTGACGTAGTCATAGAAAGCAAGGTAATCAGAAAGATTCCGATAGCGCAGGGATTCCAGGTTCATATGAATGATATTGGAATCAGCCACTCCATTGTCGGACAGATACTGGTGAAACAGATCCAGCAGGGATGATTTTCCGCATCTGCGGATACCGGTGACGATTTTGACCAGATCCACATCTTTGTTTTGGATAAGCTGATTTAAATATTTAGGGCGATTTATAAGTTCAACCATGGCGCACCTCCTAAAGCTCTTATCCTTATTATACCCCAAAAACCGAAAAAAGCAATTATTTCGGACTTGAAAGTCAGAAAATTAATAAAATAATATATTTTCAGACTTGTAAGTTAGAAACTTTTAGAATAGACAAAGTTTCATACGTGAAAGTTGGAAAAGATATTCAGTATACTTGATTTAAGGGCTGACAGTCAACAATTCTGGTCCGTCTTTTTCTTTTAGAATCATACTGGATACTGTATAATGTGAAAAAAATGAACAAAAAAACAAAATTCCCACAATATTGTTCCCTATTTTGCGGCTATATATGTGAAGAAACTCAAATTTTTGAGAAAGGAGACTGCAGGTGGAGGATGAACAGATTATTAAATGGTACCTTGAACGCAATGAAAAGGCGCTAAAAGAAGCACAGAATAAGTATGGCTCCTATTGTTTCGGCATTGCGAAGAATATCCTTACTGTCCGGGAAGATGCGGAAGAGTGCGTAAATGATATCTGGCATTTATCATGGAATAAGATTCCACCGGTTATTCCGGTGTCCTTAAAGGCGTTTCTCGGAAAGCTTGTGAGAGACACGGCAATCAGCCAATACAGGGCAAATCATGCGAAAAAGAGATACAAAGGAATGGAAATGCTTTTTGATGAACTGGAAGAATGCATTCCCTCTGATTTCGATGTGGAAGAAAATTTTGCTCATCAGCAATTGGCGGAATGGATAAATAATTGGCTGGGAGAGCTTCCGAAAGAGGATCGGGTTCTGTTTGTCAAAAGGTACTATTATGGTGATGCAGTAAAGAAATTGGCAAAAGAAATTGGCTGCACGGAAAATCAAATGGCACAAAGGATGCTGAAATTAAGAAAAAAATTGAAAATGTTTTTATACAGAAAAGGGGTAAGCGTATGACGGTAGAGGATTTGTATCATGGGATATCAGAAATTCAACCAAAGTATTTAGAAGAGGCTGATACTTATAAAGCACGAAAGCCCGCCAGGTGGAAAAAATGGGCAGCTGCTGCATGCATATGTGTCTGCTTTGGCTCTGCGGTGCCGGTTTTAGCGGCTGGGGATAATAAAATTGCGTATGAGTTATTATATATGATTTCTCCATCTGCTGCTCAGAAATTAAAACCTGTCAGGATTTCCTGTGAGGATAATGGGATTAAGATGGAGGTGGCGGCGGCAAATATTGAGGGTCATAAGGCCACAATCTTAGTGTCTATGCAGGACGTAAAAGGAAACCGCCTTGATGAGACCGCAGACTTATTTGACAGTTACAGCATTCATACGCCGTATGACCAAAGGGGAGGCTGCTTTTTCGCTGGATATGATGAGGAAACTGCAACGGCCACATTTATGCTGGAGATTGAGCAGATGAATGAAGTGCTGATTCCCGGGGACAAGATTACGTTTTCAGTCGGAGAAATCCTGGTTGGAAAGAAACACAGCGATTTGAAGCTTGAGACAATAGACTTAGTGGAATTACCGGTGATAAATAATTTTAAGGCGAATCCTGATATCAGCGGATATGGCGGAATGGATCTGGATTCTTTGGAGGAAGATAAGATACGGCTTATGGAACCGGATGAGGAATCCGCAGTTGTTCTGGAAAAGGGTGTTGCCTTAACCGGATATGGAATTCTGGATAATGAGCTGCATGTACAGGTGCGATACGCTGATATTCTTGAGACAGATAACCATGGCAGAATTTATTTGAAAAATGAAAATGGGGAAGCTGTCTATGATCAGTATAGTGTCAGCTTTCGGGATGAGGATGGAAGAGATAATTATCAGGAGTATATTTTTCCCATACCTGCTGATGGTTTAGACAGCTATGAAATGTGGGGGGAATTCTGGACATGCAGCAGCGGACCCATAAAGGGCAATTGGCAGGTGACTTTTCCGTTGACTGATTAGCGGCGTGCCGGGGAGCGGGAGCGCTCCCCACAATACAAAAGGATACTTTCCATAAGTTGATGCCATTCACCTAATTCTTCATTGCATAGGGGATAGACTGCTTGGAAGAATCTGTAACGATATTTTCAAATGCTTCTTGATTGGTAAAAGATTTTCTATCATGTACTGTTGCAACTATATCGCCTCTTTTATACTACTAAAAATTCATTTTCCTGCTCAATATACTTGCAGAACACAAAAATACCGCATATTATTTCTGGAGCAAAATTGTTCATAACTTCTATGTTCCAGCCTCCGACTAATCCCCGGTGGAAAATTTGAATAACTGCTTTGCTGAACTTGTCGGATAATAAATAATTTTGGTCGTTTTGCATTACCAGCAAATATTCGTTTTTATCATATATAACCCTTGCATGGTCTACTCTCGGCATACGGCATAAGGGCCAGCCAACTACAGTTGGGTCATCACCCACTGCATAGTCTGGATTTGCAACTGCACATATATTATCACTACTGTCAAACAAGATATATTGACGGTAACGGACATTTCCCATTTCATTTGGTGGAACCTCTAAGTTTGCTATATCAGTATGCATAAGTATTGAACCGTTTGCAGAATATATCTTTTTTCCCGAACCTATAAAAGCACCTTTTATTTGGGCTGACACGATATCATTGAAGTATAAAGTTCCTGCTTTCATTATGTACTTCATGCTATACCTCCTCGCATCAAACAATGGAATACAGCAATACTCCGGCTATACCTGCCCCCAACATCACATAAATGGGATTTACTTTCCAGTTCCTCAAAACCCAAAAGCCAACGGCAAAAATAATTACGGAAATTATGTTGATTCCACTCAAATCAACCGGCAGGATTCTTTCCCCGTAAAAAGACATGATTATTAAGGTAATACCAGCAGATGCAATCATGGCTGCAACAGCAGGGCGAAGACCTGCAAGTACCCCCTGTACCGTTTTTAATTCACGAAAACGGTAATAAATATAGGCAAGCGTCATTACAATCACACAAGACGGAAGAATACAGCCTACGGTGGCTATAATCGCTCCCAGAATTCCTCCAACTTGAATCCCTACAAAGGTTGCTGAATTGACAGCAATCGGTCCTGGTGTCATTTCAGCAATCGCCATAATATCTGCAAATTGGGTCATAGTCAGCCACGGGTGAACATCAACAACTTGATTTTGAATCAGCGGCATGGCAGCATAACCACCGCCTATACTAAACAACCCAATTTGGAAGAAACTCCATAACAGTTCCAAATAAATCATGTCTGCCTCCCTTACCTGCCAAGATACAAAGTATCAACTGCACCAATTACGGCACAGATTAAAATAATCAGTATAATGTTGACTTTCATGAAACGGACAGCAACAAAAGATGCAAATAAAACAATAATCGGCAGAACCCGTTTTTTTTGGAAAATACTTTTTCCCATTGTGATTACTACATCGCAAATTACAGCAGCTACTCCTGCAAGCATACCTGTCATAGCCATGTTGACAATTACATTATCACGAAATGCAGTATAGAAAAGGGAAATGACAGAAATAATGATGAGTGGCGGCAGCACCGTTCCCAATACCGTTATCAAAGCCCCAATCACTCCTGCTACATGATACCCTACAAGAATAGATGCATTGACTGCGATTGCACCAGGTGAGGATTGTGCGATTGCTGTCAAGTCCATCATTTCCTGTTTATCTATCCAGTGTAGCTCATCAACAAATTTTTTCTGCATTAAAGGAATAATTACAAATCCACCACCGAACGTACAGGCACTTAACTGAAAGGTAGATAAAAACAGCTTTAAAAATCTTTTTTGCTTCAATGTGCTTCCCTCCTTATGCACATAAGTATAACACTTGCTTTTTGATAAGGAAAATAATATAATTTTATTTGTATAATAAGAAAATACATATAATAATGGGATGAAATATGACAATACGGCACTTGAAAATTTTCTTATCGGTTTGTATAAATAATTTCAATACAACAAAGGCAGCCAAAGAACTCCACATGACACAGCCCGCAGTAAGTCTTACTATCAAAGAACTAGAACAGTATTATGGTGTGGCTCTATTTGACAGAATTGGGAAAAGGCTTAAAATCACAGAAGCGGGGCAACGATTTTGTGAGTATTCTGCCCATATCACCTCCATGTTTGACGATATGGAAAAAGGAATGAAAAATTGGGATTCTTTTGGCGTTATAAGAATCGGGGCAAGCATAACGATTGGTTCACAGTTTCTTCCTTGCTATGTGAAAGCATTTTATAATCGTTATCCCGGTACAGAGGTAAAAGTAACCATTAGTCCATCAGAGAATTTGGAACAGAAAATATTGAACAATGAACTGGATTTTATACTGATTGAGGGTATTTCTCATACATCGACTTTGGTTTCAGAGGAATATATGGAAGACGGTCTGACTGTTATCTGCCCTGCAAACAGCGGCTTTTATCCGGGACAGCTGCTTTCTGTTGATGAATTTCGCCAACAGAAATTCCTTCTTCGTGAGCATGGAAGCGGCACACGTGAAACCTTTGAACGGGTAGTTGAAGCAGCGGGATTTTCTGTTTCCCCTATCTGGGAAGCCATGAGTACCACGGCTTTAGTAAATGCTGTTATTAACGGGCTTGGAATTGCCGTACTGCCACATCGTATGGTGATCGGGCCAGTAGAACGTGGACTTGTTGTTGCTGTCCATGTAAAAGGACTTAGTTTCAAACGAAAGTTCCATATTGTCTATCATAAAGAAAAATTCCTTACTTCATCAGCTAAAGCCTTTATTGATTTGTGTCGAAATTATGAAATGGATTATCCACTGCCTAAATATAATGGATTGTATTAGGATGAAATGCAAGCTCTAATCTCAGCTTTATTTCATGCTTTCCCCAAAAATACGGAATAATGGGTAGCTGTCAATTAAATTATTGTTTATTACTTTACCGCACATGAGTATTTCCAGTGGGCTGAAGTGTATTTTGGGTAAATCGAAACATGGGAAGAATTCCAGGCAAATAATCTTTATTTTGACAAAGTTATGCAGGAATTATTTCAGACATTTCCAGGTGAAAAGGTACTTGTCCATAAATATGCTGCTGGTGAGGATAGACTTTAAGGAAGCTGCCATTACTGACAAGGGTGTGTACCCCGTTGTCAGTAATGGCAGCTTTTATTCAAATAATCCCTATCTCATACCACCATATTTATTTTTCAGTTTCCGAAGCTTAAATCCGCAATGGATAAATAAGTAAAGATACATGATCAGCAGAAGGGATATTAGAATGGTAAACATATCCGCAAAAGGATGGCTATACTCCATGCTGTTAACGAAGCAGGGGAACAGACAGCAGAAAAAAATGCATATCAGCGGAAGCATACGGGTTTTGACAATGTGGTTTACCATTTCAATGCGGGAATTGTTATCGGAAAAAATCTCCGCATCCTGCTCCGTATCTGTCTCTGACACAGGCTTGCGGAAATAGAGCCATCCTGTGCAGCGTGTAATATATTCCCAGCCATAGTCCCGGAAGATTTGAAAATAATCACTGTTTTCCGTATTATTTTTATAATCCAGACGGTAGACAACATCCTCAGGGGTACAGCTTTCAAAAATAAAGAAACATGGCACAATCATTTTCACCAGCTTCCAGCCATTTTGATGCTGACTGCGAAGCCAGATTTCTTCTTCCTCATAATCGGAAATGGTAAAAAAGCGTATCAGGGTCTTGCGGTTATTCATTTACATTCTCTCCTTTACTGTTTTTATACAGGCGTTCGATGCGGTGAAGCTCAAGAGTTAAGATTTCCTGTCCAAGCCCGGTAATCTGATAAAGCTTTCGCTTTTCTTCCTCTCGCACAAAGGCAATCAGTCCGTCCTTTTCCATTTTGGAGAGGGTTCCGTACATCGTACCTGCGCTGATGGTCAAAGCGCCTCCTGTCATCTGCCTGACCTGCTGGCTGATTCCATAGCCATGCTGCGACTGCTGCAGACAGAATAAGATATAAAATCCGCTTTCTGTCATAGGTACATAGATTCGTCTGATTCGGCTGTCCATAAGTACTCCTATCTTACTTCGATATATCGAGGTTCGAAGCATATTATATCGAACCTCGATGTATTTGTCAACATTTTTTGCCCTTGATTTGTCACTTATCATACTTATGAAAAGAAGAGATTATGGGCGGCAGCTTGCCATTGCAAATAATCAGCAATTATTTTATTATAAAAAATATAAGCCAGAATTTGAGATTTTGAAAGGAAAGGTGATTCTTATGGAAGAAATTATTAGAAAGCGTGAAATTCCGCCCATGCCCGAGGGCATCAAGATTCGTATGGCCAGCCGCGGATCATTGCCCGGTCAGGAAATCAGCGACATTTCCCAGTTGGGCGTTCAGGATATAGTGAAAAAAGTCCGCACCGGAAAATACTTAAGCGTGATGATGGCCCCGGATGAGGACAACGAGGAGGGCTTTTTGATGATGGAATCCTCTTCGGACTTGATTTTTTTGCAAATTTGGGATGATGAAACGGAGACTGCCTGGGCCTGTTTTAACCCGGAATTGCTGGATTCTGATGAGGAGGCTCCCATTGAGCCAAGTGACGGGCAGTCCGTTTTCCCTTTGAAATGCACCATGGGGGATCGAGAGCTGGCGGCAAAATGTGTGGAATGGTACGCACACACATGCGAGCCGTATCCAGGTATGGACTGGCTGAAGAATACGGAGGAATAAATATGTCAGAATTAACATCCATGATGAATATTGGCAAAGAGATGGCAAATAAGCTCATATCGGTTGGCATTAAATCTTCCGAGGAGCTAATTGAGGCAGGCGCAAAAAACGCATTTCTTAAGCTAAAGCAGAAATATCCGAAAGTGTGTCTGGTACATTTATATACATTGGAGGGAGCAATCCATAATACGGAATACAACAGACTTTCAGAGGATACAAAAAAGGAATTAAAAGAATTCAGCGATTTTTTGAAAAAATAGCAGGGGTGTAAAATGTTTCTATATGCATATGGAATAGGAGCCTTGGCCTTTTTAAGTGTCATTGCAATATTCACTAAAACAGAGAAAATTTCTATGGCATGGTATTTAGAACTGACGGAGCAGGAAAAGAAAAAATTCTGGGGAGTAATTGTAACTGTGGTAATTGGATCCGTGCTGATTTTGTTAGTGCCTGTAGTCTGCCATATTATTTTTTTATAAGAGAGTTGGTTCAAAAAAGCAGGGTATTGGAATGTGCCATAGAGAGCAGAGATAAAAGTTTAAAAGAGAACAACCAATTTAAAAAATAAACCAGTGAATATGCATTGCAATTATTACGGATTTATTTTAAAATCAGATATAGAATTTGAAACTATTTCAAAATCAATGTAACTATTTAGGTAAATGTAATCATATTCATTCTCACCAAAAAGGAGACAAAGATGGGACAGATTGCGAATCAGATGGCCCTTGAGCTTTACTGCAAGCTAAAGAAAAAGGCAAAGGAAGCAAGACTGCAGAAGCAGTCAGCCAAAAAACAGAATGGAATGAAATAAATTTCATTATAAATATTAAATTCAGGAGGTGGTTGCTCATGCGTGAGATTCAGGCACAGCAGATTACGGATGTTGTGGAGAAATTATGTATTGAAGCAAATCAGTATCTTCCCGAGGATGTTCAGGGTGCCATTCGGCGCTGCCGGGCATGCGAGGACTGGGAGATTGCCCAGGGGGTACTGGATAAGATTATTACAAACTTTGAGATTGCAGAACAGGAGAATGTTCCCATTTGTCAGGATACCGGAATGGCTTGTGTATTTCTGGAGATTGGACAGGATGTGCATATCGTGGGCGGCGATTTAAGAGAGGCCGTGGACGAGGGTGTGCGCCGGGGCTATGACAAGGGATATCTTCGGAAATCTGTGGTAAAAGACCCGGTGCGCCGTGGAAATACGGGAGACAATACACCGGCTATGCTCTATACGGAGATTGTTCCCGGAGAGCAGATTAAGGTGACAGTTGGGCCTAAGGGCTTTGGAAGCGAAAATATGAGCGCTATCCGTATGTTCAAGCCCTCCGCAGGAATTGAGGGAATCAAGGATTTCATTCTGGAGACTGTGGAGACGGCCGGCCCCAATCCATGTCCGCCTATGGTTGTGGGCGTGGGAATCGGCGGTACCTTTGATAAGTGCGCATTGCTTGCGAAGAAAGCTCTCATGCGCAGCACGGATGAGAGGAACCCGGACCCCTATTATGCGGATCTGGAGGCGGAGATGCTGGAAAAGATTAATAAGCTTGGCATTGGACCCCAGGGCTTTGGCGGAAAGACAACGGCACTGGCTCTTAATATTGAGACTTTGCCTACCCATATTGCTGGTATGCCCTGTGCAGTGAATATCAACTGCCATGTGACACGCCATAAGACGGAGGTGATCTAGGATGGAGAAACATATTCAATTGCCGCTTACGGAGGAAGTTGCAAAGACACTTCATGCCGGAGACAGTGTTTATCTGACCGGAACGATTTATACATCCAGAGATGCAGGACATAAAAGAATGTGTGAGGCCCTGGCAAGGGGCGAGGAGCTTCCCTTTGATCCAACGGATGCTACTATTTACTATGTAGGGCCTACTCCGGCTAAGCCGGGACAGGTGATTGGTTCCGCAGGGCCTACCACCAGCGGCCGGATGGATGCTTATGCACCTACCATGATGTCGGTTGGTGCCAGAGGCATGATTGGCAAAGGAGCCAGACTGCCGGAGGTTGTGGATGCCATGAAGAAGTATCACGGCGTTTACTTCGGAGCTATCGGCGGAGCGGGGGCGCTTCTGGCAAAGTGTATTAAGAAGTGTGAGCTGATTGCCTATGAGGATCTGGGGGCGGAGGCGCTTCGGAAGCTCTATGTGGAGGATATGCCTCTGGTTGTGATTATTGACAGTGAAGGGAAGAACCTTTACGAGGATGGGAAGGCAGCTTATCTGGCTTCTAAGAAGTAAAAAATGATTTGTGAAAAATAGAGGATGCCGCAGGATAAGATAATGACTTATTTTGCGGCATTGCTTTTTCCGGCAAGTAATAATTGTAAAAAGCTTAAAAGTCCGCTATACTTAAGGCAGATGGAAAAGCGGCAGGAAAAGGAGGGACGGACTGTGGCAAGAACCATAAGCATCGGATGCCAGAACTACGAGACTATCCGAAGAGAAGGGTACTTTTATATCGATAAAACATCATTTATCCGGGAATGGTGGGAGAGCGGGGACAGTGTAACGCTGATTACACGGCCAAGGAGATTTGGAAAAACTCTTGCCATGAGTATGACAGAGCAGTTTTTTTCCGTAAATTATGCAAAGAGAAGCGAACTGTTTGAGGGGCTCTCCATCTGGGAAAGTGAGAAGTTTCAGAAGCTTCAGGGAACCTATCCGATTATCAGTCTGTCCTTTGCCAGTGTGAAGGAAAAGGGATACAAAGCCACGATTCAGAGAATCTTCCAGATATTGACAGATTTGTATAATAAGAATATATTTCTTTTGGAGGGCGATTTGCTGACAGAAGAAGAAAAAGCATATTTTCGCAGCGTGACTTATTCCATGGAGGAAGTGACGGCAACCTGGGCAGTTCATAAAATGTCGGATTTTCTGTCACGCTATTACGGAAAAAATGTAATCATTCTGCTGGACGAATACGACACTCCTATGCAGGAAGCATACGTGGACGGATACTGGGAAGAGCTGACGGCATTTACCAGAAGTCTTTTCAATGCCACCTTTAAGACAAACCCCTATCTGGAACGGGCTGTTATGACAGGGATTACCAGGGTGAGCAGAGAATCTATTTTTTCGGATTTGAATAATCTGAAGGTGGTAACTACAAATTCCGAAGAGTATAGTGACAGCTTTGGTTTTACGGAGGAAGAGGTCTTTGCGGCATTGGAAGAATTTGAACTCCCGGAGCGAAAGCAGGAGGTAAAGCGATGGTATGATGGCTTCACCTTTGGAAGCCGTACTGATATCTATAATCCTTGGTCCATTCTAAATTATCTTGATACAAAGAGATTGGGTGTCTACTGGGCGAATTCCAGTTCAAACAGTCTGGTGGGAAAGCTGATTCGGGAAGGAAATAAGGAAATCAAGCAGGAATTCGAAAATCTGCTGAAAGGCGGAACCCTTAAGGTAGAGATTGACGAGCAGATTGTGTACGGCGAGCTGAACAGCAAAAGAAATTCCATCTGGAGCCTTCTTCTTGCAAGCGGCTACCTGAAAACTCTTGAAGTGGAATTTACGGAGGAAAACGGAAGCTGGAATTACAGTCTGGTGCTGACCAATAAGGAAGTAGGCATTATGTTTGCCAATATGATCCGAGGATGGTTTTCCGATTCTGATGGCAGCTATAATGAATTCATAAAGGCTCTGCTGAAAAATGACCTGAAGGCCATGAATGCCTATATGAACCGGGTAGCCCTTACCACCTTCAGCTGCTTTGACACAGGAAAGCTTCCTTCCGGGGCAGAGCCAGAGCGTTTTTACCATGGCTTTGTACTGGGACTGATGGTGGAGCTTTCGGACCGCTATGTGCTGACCTCCAACCGGGAGAGCGGCTTTGGCCGGTACGATGTGATGCTGGAGCCGAAAAATGCAAAAGATGCAGCTATGATTCTGGAATTCAAGGTGCAGGATGAGGATGAGGAGCAGGAGCTGTCCGACACGGTACAGGCAGCCTTAAAGCAGATAGAGGAGCAGAATTATGAGGCGGCACTGGAAGGAAAGGGCATTGGAAAGGAGCGGATCAGGAAGTACGGTTTTGCGTTCTGTGGGAAAAGGGTATTGATTGGGGCAGGATGAAAGAATAAGACCTTTATTCCCACCGCTTCCCCAAATCCCTTGCCCGTCCCCCGTTCTGTTTCACCATCTGCCGCCAGCCCATCTGGGCCGCCAGTTTATATAAGAATCTGGGAAAGGCAATGGATACATAATGATTTTTCTGAGCCTCGTTTTGAAGGATGCTGTCTGCCAGTGCCCGAAGAGCCTTTGCAACCGGGGCCTTGGGACCATGGCCGTTTTTCACATGGGGCATCTGGGCAAGAGCGCCTCCGCCACCGATGCCAATCCCGCCGCTCCAGAGAAATCCGGCCTTCACACACCAATTTTCCAAGACCTTCAACGCCGGCTCCGCCTGAATAATTTCTGCATTTTCTGAAAGAGCAATTTTGAGATCCGTCAGAATAGAAGCGCTGGTACTTTGCTTTGCCTTCGGACTTTCATTGATCAGTGCAATTCTCATAAGACAATGTTCTCCAATTCTTCTGCTGTTCTGTAAAAGCAGACATTTTTAACCAGCCCGTCATAATTATCCGCATTTGCGGCCAGAATACCTCGGGCGGTTTCTTTTTCTGCCTCTGTAATATGTTCCCCATAAAAATAGGCGGACAGGGAGATAACATTGGGATATCTGCGTTTATGGTACATTTCGCCTTTGCGGATCACGAAATCAGGATGAATGTAGGAAATGGCCCTGTCCTGCACAGCCTTTACAAATGGACTTACGCTTCCATAGCAGCAACGGCTGATTAGGATAAGCTCCGTACATTTACCCATAGCGATTCCGGTGTTTTCATAACCGTCATGGATCACGCATTTTCCCGGCGTTCTGACCCAGCAGCCGAAGCAGCCCGTACAAGGATGAATGACCGTTCCCTGCGGCTTTATTATCTCATAATCGCTGTCCTTAGGGAGGGGATGAATATCTGTATCCGTGATAATTAATTTCATGTCTATTCACGCACCTTTTTGAAAAAACGATTGCATTTCTTTTGCTTTCGTTTCACAATTTATGATAAGCTGTCCCGGATGTTTGCGAAATTATTGAACCAATAATACATAGAATTCTATACCTTATCGGACGAAGTCACCAACAGTCCCGATTCAGTGAATTTTCTAAACTTTGAAAGGAAGCCGCAAAATTGGGAACAAGAAAAAGATGTCAGTCCGACAGAAGAGAAGTGGTATTTTGCTCCGACTGATAGGCCATGTATTTCAATGTAAGTATCTCCGCAATGGGAAGCATGCCGGCAGAGCTGTAGTAGAACAGGCTGTCATGCCCCACATCCACCTTTTTAGTAAAAAATGGATAATAGAAGTGGCAGATCTTGGACAGGTCATTGGCTCCGTCCTGACAGATGGCAACCAGAAACAGCCCCTTATCCCGAAGCTTCCTGGCATACTCATTCATAACCGGATTATTTCCGGACACGGAAAAGAGAAAGACTACATCTCCCTTTTCCATCTGCCGAAGGGCCATAATCCGTTCTTCCTGCCCCTCAATCACATGCAGCAGCTTTCCGGACAAAATCAGATAATTCTTTAATATCTTGGCAACGGATTTCTGGACAGCGCCGCTTCCGTAGGCGTAAAGCCTCTTGGCCTGTTCCATCCGGTAAAATAATTCCAGACAGTCAGCCTGCTGGATGGAAGAGATGGTTCTTGAGAGATTAAAGCAATTTTCTTCAATACTTTGCCGGTTGAATCCAGGCTGGTTTAAGCTGTCCCATTTGAGAAATGCCTTGAAATCATTGTAGCCATCCATACCGATTAACTGCAGAAAACGCAGCACAGTCGTATGGGAGACTTCACAGGCATCCGCCAGTTCATGGAGGGTCATGCTTCTGCATTCCTTTTTATGCCGGCAGATATACTGCCAGATACGGTGGTCATTGGCGCTCATGCGTTCGTAGTGTTCCTGAACCAAATCATCCAGTTTCATGGGAAGTCTCCTTTCGCTGATGGTAATCCAAATATTTAAAAAAGAGGATATCAATTAAAATAAAATAAGAAGTAGTGGATTCATACTGCCAATGGATGGGGGTCTCAAAATAGTTGCTCTCATCCACATAGAGATTGAAATCACATAAATGGGCAAGGGTGTTTTCACGGTTTTTTGTAATGGACATTAAAGCTGCTCCGGCAATGTGGAGCTTTCTTGCAATATCTACCAGCTTTTTATTTTCACCAGATACAGAAACCAGGATACAGAAATCGCTGCTTCCGATCATGGGAACCAGATTGTACATTTCCTGACCGCTTGGGGCATCGTAGAGCATGCGGCCGCCGCTCATAAAGATCCGCTTGAATTCTTTTTTTATGGAAGCCTGCACCATGCCTTCCCCAAAGATATAGCGCTCTTTGGCAGCGTCGAAAGCCTGAAACATGGGATCGCAGTTTTTTTCACACATGCTGTTCATAACGTTTTGATACAGTTTGCAGATGTGTGTCAGATCGTTGTGAGCAGGCGCTTTTTGGCCATCCATTTTCAAATAGAGCTTTAACTCCGCAAAGCCTTTGAATCCAAGCCTTTGAGCAAAACGCATAACGGCAGAGCGGGAGACACAGCATCGATCTGCCATCTTCTTGATTGCCATATCTTCACATTCTTTCCGGTGAGCGGAAAGATATGTCCACACTGCCCGGTCACTTTCGCTGAAATGCTTATAATTTTGATTCACCAATGCTTCAAGGCTCATAATCATATTCTCCCTCTGCCTTTGATGTGAATATCATAGCATATTTTTTTCGGTAAAGTCCACTGATTCCGTAAAATTAGGTGTCCATTACTGTTCACAGTAACGGCTGTTCTTTAGGAAAATAGGAAGTATGCGCTATGGAATGGGTTAGAGCTGCAGCTTGAACTGCATTATAAGCGAAATATGGCTGCCATAGGACAAGTCTATGGCAGCCACATGGGAATCACCGGAAAATAAATATTACATACCAAGGCGAAGCGAAACAAACAGGCAGAACATGGCAAAGACCATCAGTACAATACAGCCGGACAGATCCCGAAAGAAGTGATCTTTCCACTTTAGCCGCAGGGCTTCAAGAGGCGACATTCCTGTCATTCGATATACCAGGAACATCAGGCATCCCATAAGGAGGGCATAAACTCCGTTGCGGAGCAGAAGCTCAACAGCAAAGAGCAGCGCCAGATGTGCCATCATATAGGGGACATCTTCTTCATAGAGATGCTTTTGTGCAAAGATCAGAAGATAGGCTGTGAAGGGCCCGGCCATGGATACCAGGAAGGTAAGGGTGATCTCGGGATTCTGCTGCAATAATTCGGACAGATTGCTTCCGCCTATAAATGCCTGCATGTATATTAATGCGATAAACGGAGCCAGTGTTAAAAGTACCTTTGCGATTGTAAACCATTTATCATATTTGTGATAATCTGTCTGGGTATTTATGTTTATTGCTTTCATTGCTGTCATGCTCCTTACCTCCTATTTTAAGTTCCGTAATATCCTATCCGTACATCCTTGTATAAATCGATTTCCAGCCGCAAATACATGCGTCTGTAAATTGATTTGTGCACGAATAGGATATTACTGATTTAAGTTGCTATGCAACAGTACTAAAGGGTAAAGTCGCTTCGACACACATGTAGTGAGAGAAACTTTCATTCGAAAGGGCACTCATGAAAGATCCTCTCGTGCATCTTTGCGACTTTCCCGGCCAGCCGTAAATCGACTGACCAGGAATAAATTTTTATTTATCTATCTGAATTATTTAAGCTCCGGCCAGTAGCCCTTGTTTGCCTCAATGAGATCGTCCAGAATCAGCTTTGCAACACGTGCGCTGGGCACAATCTTGGAAAGGGTCAATGCCTGCCACATCTTCTGGTAGCTGCCCTCTACCCATGCTTCTACAACCAGCTTTTCCACGCTTACCTGCTGCTCCATTAAGCCTTTCTGGAACTGGGGAATTGCGCCCTGGCAGATGCGCTCGTAGCCGTTGGAGCCTACGATACAGGGAATCTCTACCATTGCAGTCCGGTCAAAGTTCTCAACAGCGCCCTCGTTCGGAACAATCAGGAGGAAGCGCTCTCTTGTGTTTTCGGCAATAGCGCAGGCAAGGTCAACAATGTAGGTAGCATGTGCGTCTGCCTCAAAGCCGCAGTCCTTTGCAGTTCCCTTTTCAATAATTTCCCGGCAAGCGCCGAATACGGTCTTTTCCCGACCCTCCATAACCTCATTTGCACGGGTATGCTCCGGGTTGGAGTGCTCAACTACGTAGTCCGGATACAGGTAGTACTTAAGGTAGGTATTCGGAATAGTAGTGGGATCTACGGCGTATACGTCCTTTGCCTTTGCGAAGGTCTCTTTCCAGCTGTCGTCCACATGCTGATTGGTCTCTGCGATACCGTCTGCGAAGCCGTTTGCAGCCATATGCTTTTTGATCTCGGGCATCAGGTCATTGCCTGCATTGTCATAGATCTTGTGCCACCATCCGAAATGGTTCAGTCCGTAGTAGCCAACCTGCATCTCTTTTCTGGACTTCAGGCCAACCATGCTTGCCATCTTTTCCTCCAGATCGATAGGCATATCGCAGATGTTTAAGATCTTGGAATTGGGGCGTAAGCGTCTTGTTGCCTCAGCTACAATAGCAGCCGGGTTGGAGTAGTTCAGCATCCATGCGTTGGGAGAGTATTTCTCCATGTAGTCCAGAATCTCCAGAACACCGCCGATAGAACGCATTCCGTATGCGATTCCTCCGGGCCCGCAGGTCTCCTGGCCGACAACGCCGTACTTCAAGGGGATCTTCTCGTCCTTTTCACGCATTGCGTATTTTCCTACACGGATATGCGCAAGAACGAAATCAATGCCGGTAAAAGCGGTTTCCGGATCTGTGGTATAGCCAAATTCGATATCCGGCGCATTTTCCTTAAAATAGATTTCACAAGCCTTTGCAACGATTTCCTGACGCTCTGCGTCGTTGTCATAAAACATAATCTTGTTAACCGGGAAACGATCACGCTCCTCCAACAGCATCAGGGCGATTCCTGGCGTAAAGGTACTGCCGCCTCCGGCAACTGTTACAGCAAATGATTTTTTAGACATAATAAATTCCTCCTTATTTTGAGTTCCGTAATATCTTTCCCAGTACAGCTTGGATAAATCAATTTCCAGTCACAGATGCATGTGCCTGTAAATCAATTTGTGCACTGTGAGGAATATTACTGTTTTTATGATTATTTAATATTACTTACGATAGGTATAGTAAACGACATAAATATTTTCTATTTACTTTTCAGATATACCTTAGTAAAATAATACTGAGGTGATAGCATGAATGTTAGAAAGTTTAAATCGGATAAAAACGC
>CAJTAK010000001.1 GCA_910574255.1 Clostridia bacterium | reverse complement strand
AACATAGAAAAAATAAAAATGCAAGAGTTATGAGAAATAAAAAAAGCCTTATTTCAAGGCGTTTAAAAAGGGTTGAATATACGGTTTGCTTCGAAAGAATATGGTGTTAACTGCTAAAGACGGGACTGTTTGCAGGTTGTTTACAAGTCATATTTAATAGCTCCGGCTTTCCTTTAGTAACTGCTATTTTTATTTTAATGCAGGTTCATTATACTATAAGAAAAAAAAGATTGAAAAGATTTTTCGGCCGGGTTCTCTGCAAGGGTCTTTATATAATGTTACAATTCGCACCCTTATGAAATAAAAACTTTATAAAATCTGGTATAAGTGTGAATTATAATATCAAAAATACATGCGAAAATACATGCAAGTATAAAAAATGGTTGCAAAATCTGCTCTTTCAGGATATACTATATAAACAGACTTACCCAACAGGGGCTTGTACTGGTTTCGACGGGGGTCTCGCAGCTGGTGAAGCTATCCGCAGGCGATGCGTCAAATCGCAAATCTAAATATAAACGCTGAAGACAATTTAGCATACGCTGCCTAATGGCAGCTGTCGGCCTTAGAGCACCTGCACTTTAAGAATCCGGCATCGACTATGCAGGAAACGACTTGCGCTAAGCTTTGCACGCATGGGCGTATCATGAAGCTACTAAAGCTGTCAGGGTGTTAGTTCCCGGGCAGTGGAGGGAATGTCAAAGAACTGACTATGATAGTAGAAGAACAGGGAACAGGCTTTCGGACAGGGGTTCGATTCCCCTCAGGTCCATTAAAGAATGACGTAAAATCACAAACCACCACTTTAAGTGGTGGTTTGATTTTATACTCTTTTATTTTGTCAACTTGTATCTGTGATTAATATAGCAAACCCACATGCACCCCATTGGCGCACCACCATAAATGAAAGTCGGCAGTGGTGCATGGGGCATCCCTGAACTTAGTTTTCTGCTACGCAGAAAAGGATCTTTCAAAGTAATTAGTACCTAAAGTGTAAAGTCTGTGTTCATTCATATGCAGGCTGTTTTACCGCACTTTTAAGGTATATTATCTGATTAAAAGGAGCATGCAATGAAGCAATTCGAAGTAATTTTATGGGACGTGGACGGAACGCTGCTTGATTTCCTGGCAGCGGAAAAAGCGGCAATCAACTCTCTCTTTTTGGAATTCGGACTGGGAACATGTTCGAACGAGATGTTACGGCGCTATTCTAAAATCAACCGAAAGTATTGGAATAAACTGGAACTGGGGGAAATGACGAAGCCCCAGATTCTGGTAGGACGTTTTAAGGAGTTCTTTACGCTGGAAGGGATTGATCCCTCTCTTGGGGAGCAGTTTAACGCCGCCTACCAGGTGCGTCTTGGAGATACGATTGTTTTTTGTGACAACAGCAGGGAGCTTGTCACCTCTCTGCGGGGTAAAATCAAACAGTATGTGGTTTCCAACGGAACAATCATAGCCCAGACAAAAAAGCTTAAAAATTCCGGATTCGACCAGCTGATGGATGGAATCTTCCTGTCCGAGCAGGTTGGATACGAAAAGCCGGCCAAGGAATTTTTTGATTGTGTCTTTAGGGAAGTGGGTGCTGTGGATAGGGATAAGATTCTGATTGTTGGAGATTCCCTCACAAGCGACATTCTGGGAGGCAATTATGCCGGAATTAAAACCTGCTGGTACAATCCCGACAGACTTGCCAATGATACGTCTGCCAAAACGGACTTTGAGGTTCAGAATTTGAATGATATTTTAAAAATTCTTTAGGCTGTGAAAAGGGCTTTCCCAGGTGAAAGGCTCTTTCGCTTTGAAGCAGCTTGTGATATAATAGGAATCAGCGAGAAGAGTATGCCTGCATATTCATCAAGCGACGAATCATACCAGATCAAGAAGCTATGATATGATTCAGTTCAAAGAGAGATTCCCTGATACATATGAATCTCAATTTTAGGCATCACCCGGAGATAAGCTTTAAAGTAAGCTTTACGAATCTGCCCGGATGACGCAGTAAATGCTTTGAAAGGAGGAAATGATGAAACAAAAAACAAGTATCTTTATTTCAATGATTCTGTGTTTCTGCTTGCTGTTGGGCAGCGGAATACCCGTCAAAGCGGCGCAGGCACCGCTTACCAGTCTGACCTTTGATATGGATTATTATTACAATACGAATCCGGATCTGCAGGCTGCTTTGGGTTATGATTATGGTAGTTTATACAATCACTACCTTAATTTCGGGCTTGCTGAAGGGCGATCCGGAAGCGCAGAATTCAACTGTCTGGTATATCGGAATAATTATCCGGACTTACAGGCCATCTATGGGAACGACTACTATGCCTACTGTGTTCACTATGAAAATAGCGGAAAGGCCGAGGGCCGCAGTGCAGCAGGCGAGGCGCTTCCCATTTCTGCGGAAGTGCCGGCCAATACCCTCATTGGCAGTTATGCAACGGCTTATAACCCGAACATATCACGTGCAGTGAATATCGCTTTGGCAGCATCCAGAATCAACGGCGTAGTGATTCAGCCGGGAGAAGGCTTCTCTTTCAATCAGACAATCCTGCCGAGAACTGCTGCTAACGGTTATGTAGAGGCTAACGTGATCGTGAATAAAAAATATGTTCTTGGAACCGGAGGAGGCATCTGCCAGGTTTCTTCTACACTGTACGCCGCCATGCTGACCGCCGGACTGCCGGCTACCGAACGGCATCCTCATTCTCTGAATGTAGGTTATATTCCGGAGGGAATGGACGCAACTATCTCCGGCAATGTGCTGGATCTCCAATTTACCAATATCTTTGCGGAACCCATTCAGATTCAGGCAGTTGCGGACCAGGGTACATTAACCATATCACTCTATAAACTCTGCAATTGAAATCTTCGGCAAAAAGAAAATGCCATGCAGTCCAAAAATCTTCTGCATGGCATTTTTATTGTTCCGTTATTTTTATAGTATCTGCTTCTGATTTATTGCATTTATTTATGAATCCCATTCATACTCAAACAACTGATTCAACAGCTCTATCAGCTTGTCGTTGTATAGCTTTCTTTCCATTTCCGCTTCTTTTTCTGCAGCTTCCTGGCTCATAACCTTATAGCCTGACTGCTCCCCTTTCAGCGGAGCCTGGCGCAGCAGCAGCTTTTCTGCTTCTTCAAGGGTAAGCACCCGCATATCTATCAGTTCCATAATAAGGCCGCTTTGTTCCTCATTTGATAAGCAAGTGATGTTGTATTTCTCTTTCAGATAGCGGGCCTGATCCTTGGTCAGCTTTTTTGATTCTGAGGAATTCCAGGTAGCCTTTGGATTATCGGAGGGATTGACCAGTTCTTCCAGGGTTTTGTCTCCCAAAACTCCGTTGTCCGCACGGAAAAGCTGGTACTTTTTATTATTTTTCTTTTCTTTCCAGTATTGCTCGTTGGAATTGCCGGAGAGAATCTCTTTTACCAGAACTGTCTGGTAATTTTTCATCAATTTCTTTGCTTCCTCTACCGCTGCCTTATCTGCGGCTTCCTCCTCCGTAACTTCACGCTCCTGCTCCTGATTGGTATGCTTAAGCAGGTTCAGAAAGCTGCTTTTTGTTGCGCCTGAACTGCTTTCGTCTGATTTCTTTTCCAAATATGCACCAAAGGCTAATCCTCCGTAGGTGCTGCTCTGTGCTCCTGTAATGCTCATCTCTCTATCCCCCTGTTTAAACTTTGCAATTTCCCTCTGTCATACTTTTTTCAAAGAGGCCGACTGCAAAAATGAATGTTCAAAGTTTTTATACGTTACGGATCCATGCCCTCAAAAATATCTTCCAGCTTCATGGTAATATGAGGAAATCCTTTTAAGGAAATCTCTGTCTTAGCGTTGTAATCCTTTTCCTCTTCATCATCCTGGAGAATATAGCTGTGGGCCAGCACATATTTTCCCTCTGTCAAATAATAAATCTCAACGGATTTTCCCTGCGGAAACACAATCCAGTATTCTTCCACGCCTGCCTTTTCATAAGCTGCCATTTTATCACTCTTATCTCTAAAGGCTGTTGACGGACTTAAGGTCTCCACAATAAACTTCGGTACTCCGCTGTAGGTTCCGCCCTTCAGATGCTTTCGATCGCAGATAATCATAATATCCGGGATTACATAGTCATCATTTTCTTCCGGATGATATTGAAAATCCAGGTTTTCCATAAATACAAGGCACAGGCTGTCTTTTAATCCTCTTTTTATGGCAGCATATATATTGCCATTAATAATCCCATGCTTATAATTTGCCGAAGGCGACATATCATAAATGATACCATTCATCTTTTCCTGCCTTTGGCATTCTTTTTCTAATAATGGCATACATTCACATCCTTTCTTTCCCGGGCTTACGGTTCCGTCTATACATACCCCGCAAAAATAGCTCTGCGGAATCGCTGCTATTATTATACTATAAGCAGAAAGGAATGAAAAGGCATTAATTCACTTTGATGTATAATTCAAATTAACGTATTTTTTTCATAATCCCCATATCGATCCCATACACTTCATCACACAGAATATCAATGTCATCCCGGACATGGCTTGCAATAATAATCAACTTACCTTTTTCCTTCATTTTCAATAAAACCTTTCTCATATCTTCAACACCATTGTTATCAAGTGCGTTCATTGGCTCGTCAAGTATAAGAATGTCGGGATTTTCCATTAACGCCTGTGCTATTCCAAGACGCTGTCTCATGCCAAGGGAATAATTTCCCACGTGCTTTTTGTCATCCGGATTCAGGCCCACAAGCTCCATATATTTTCGTATTTCATCTTCCCTGATTTTTCCCCTGACAGATGCTAAGTATTTCAAATTTTTCAACCCGGAATACCTTGGCAGAAAACCCGGCGACTCAATGATAAATCCTATATTTTCCGGATAATCCACATCCTTCCCAACGACCTTTCCGTCAACTGTCACAGTCCCCCCAGAGGGGTACAATAAGCCGCAAATACATTTGAGCAGAACCGTTTTTCCGGAACCATTTCTTCCTACGATTCCATATATTTTTCCCATTTCAAATTTTGCACATACGACTTTCAAAACATCTTGATCACCAAAGGCCTTTGTGACATTTTCCACAAGAATTCCCGATTTATGTTCCATGAATACGCCTCCTGCTGATTCGATTGATTGCCTTTTCCCTATAATTTGCAGCCACACATAATGCACTGAGGCTTACGATTGCAGTCAAAAAAAATTTCCCTGCATATGCCAGATTGATTCCCCATTTTGATGCATAACCATTGAACAGTTCTAGCTGCGCCAGGCTCACCGGAGAAAAACCATATGCCCAGTCCATCCAGTCGTTTGAAACACATATATCCAAAACAGCCATTAGTGCCCCTGCAAATGTTCCCGCTGATCTAGCGGTCATCTTATTTCCAAAATAGATAAGCAGTCCAATGCACAGAATACAGGAGAATTCCAGTAAGATACTTAAAATCAATGCATCAACAGGCTCATATTGCCTCATAATATTCTGAGATACTGACAATTCCACGCCAAACTCTGCACCCGCATTTGTTTTTCCCAGCGTCCCCCAAATCTTGCCCCATTTGTTTGACCATGTAATATGTCCAAGAAAAGGAATCATCGCTGCTGCAGTTAAACAAGCCATATAAAGCATCGACATTTTTAATATATAAAGAACCTGCCCTAATCCCCATGACAGTTTTCCTGCTCTTGAGATCACATATTGATAGGATTCATCCTCAAATGGGGCATTGCAAAACAAAATAACCGCACATGCAGCTATAACAAACTGAATCCTGTCATTATTAATTAAAAAAACAAAGGCAAAGGGCGTAACATCCATATCCACGCTCCGGCTGAAGGTTAATACAGCAGAAAGGCTTTCCATCACATACAGCACGGCAATCATAAGAATGAACGGTATTCTTATATTTTCCCGCAGCATTCTCATATGATAGCTTGATACCTTACTTGCTTTCATAAAACATCCCATCCCTAAGCCCCTTTACCAGCTTTTCCTTAAAACATAAGCCCATCAGGAAAACCAAAATGCCCGAAACAATCGCTGCAATCATAACCGTATATCCGCTGTCCCCAATTACTGTCCTGCCTATCAATATCTGATCAAACCGCCAGTCAGCATCAAGAGATAATATCTGGCTTATCCTGACAACCACATAGCTCCCCAAAAACGGAAACATGGTAATGACTAATGGGTCTGTTAAATATAGTGACACAAACATGGAAGCACCCGCCCATATCATCCCACGCATAAATCCAAGAGCCGCCTCAATCATACAGTAGCGGACCGGATGATGGATCGCCAGCCATTTGTGAAATAAATCTGCGGTGCCGGCAGCAGACGTTTCATAATAATCACTTGTCATCTGAAATCTCATACGCAAAAACAGAATCAGCAAAATCGTACCAAGTGCAGCAACCAGTCCGCCCATGAGGATATTTACTATATATTTCACAGTGCCATACCTTCGCATTCCCTCTCTGGAAGCAATGTACGCAACCGCCTTGCTGTTTCTTTCCTCGCAAAAGCTGGCTGCAAATGGCAATGCCGCAAAAACAGGTAATATATAATTTCTGCACATTCCTCCGTAGGCGGAGTTGCTCATAAAATAGTATACGCACCAGACGGTATTGCCGCTTTCCATTGCACCTGCCAGATCATTCCATGAATCAAAGCAAATGCAAAACATAACGCCAATCATTGCTATGACGGCACTTGTATTGATTGCCCTCTTCCATTCACTTATGAATACTCTGCTCACGAAATTTCCTCTCCTGTGATTGCGTTAAACCGAATGGTGTACCCGCTGTCTTCAACCGATTCTCCATCTATTTCAAAATCAACGCACCATACCGGAATCAAATCCATCTTTGTAAAGGAATCCTCCTTAAGAAGCGGAAAATACTCCATCCAGATATTCTTTGCCTTAAATTCATTTGTTAAGATCACGTCGCCAAATTTTTTCATGATTGCTTCTTTGATGCCGTCTTCACCTATGACAGCCACTTCCTTCTGATGTTCTTCATAAGGCTCAAACATTCCTATCATGGTTATCATCTCAATCCCATTGTTTGACAACAATGCCGTTACAACAGCCGGATAAGCCAGGAATCTGTCACTCGTTCCCCGCAGCCCCGGTTCATTTCGGTATACGGGAATCCCATTCACTTCCACCCGGAAATTTATCCGGTACACTTCCATACCTTCGTCAAAGGCATCTCCTTCATATCCCTTTGCCGACAAAACGCCCCGATAGTCATCATCTTCCAAAATTGCCTTTTTCACATTCTCAAAATCTGCCTGATCCATAGCAACCATATTGAGAACCTCCAGTTCTCCGCCCACTCCAAGCGTCTTCATAAAGCTCCACATCCTTGCAGCAGCATCTGCCCGGGACATAAAAGCCAGGTCCCTGTCATCTGCCATGCCCATCTCCCCCGCATAAGAACAATAGGTGTCCAAATGGTTAGCCATATCATTTCTTTGATATGTAAGCGATCCGCCTGCAAATTCATCGCTCCCATCATTCACAACAAGGGTTCCTTTTGCATCTTGCCCTATTGCTTCCTGCACTTTATCATAGTCAAAGCTTTTTAACCTCGTTGCATACTCATAAAGGTTATTTTCCGGCATTTTCAATTCTGCACAAATGAACAGATTTTCATCCAGTTCTTCATCTATGAAAACGGCTGTGTCTTGGGATGTAATTTCCGCAGGAATATCTGTTTCATCCTGTGCTTCAACAACTTGAGTATCCGTATCTGTTCTATCATAATCAATCTTTGATTCTTCTTCACGCAAAGATGTATGAGCGCATCCTCCTAAGAATACCAGAAGAACCGCCAGGCCTATCTTAACATTATTCAGCATATTGCGATTGATATTGAATATTTCTGTTATCTTCCTCATTGTCATCCTTCCTTTTTTAAATTGCTACGCAACAGTACTAAAGGGTAAAGTCGCTTCAGCGCACACCTATGAGAGAAACTTTCATTCGAAAGTGCACTCATGAAAATTCCTCTCGTGCACTTTCGCAACTTTACCGTCCAGCAAAAAATATTTTTGTTAAACACTTGACATTTCTTAGCTGGACTTCTTTCCGAAAATAGCTTTATCACAAAAATGGAGGCTGTGCCGCTTCTTGTCATAATTAATATATATTTTTGTAAAAATTATTCTGCCATATACAGAATCAGGTTGACGCAGAACATGCTTTCCTCTGTGGTGACTGCCATTGCGCCATGATACTTCTCCACAATCTTCTTCACATTTTTCAACCCAATCCCATGCTGTTCCGTATCAGGCTTCGTCGTCTTTAAGACCGTATCCTTTCCCTGCTGTTTTTCACACAGAATACAAGAGGATTCAAAGCTGTTCTCAATTTTCACCTTTAGAATCCCTCTTTTTTGTGCAATATGAACACCCAGATATTTTTCTTCCGTCTTGGCCGCTGCCTCAATCGCATTTTCAAGGAGATTTCCCAACAGAACATTGATATCAAAAGAATGTCTGACTTTTTCCGGCAGCATCACTTTTATATCCACGGTTTTCAGCTCCTTCTGAGCTTTTTGGAGCATAAAATTGAGTACGCTGTCAATTTCCAGATTTCCCGATGCAACGATCTCATTGGGATTTTGGAGAAATGCTTTCATCTCGTTGATGTACGCCTGTATCTCTGCCGCATCATGTTTATTTGCCAACAGCATTAATTCGTTGAGATGGTGCTTTATATCATGACGCAGGGCTTTTACCTTTTCTTCTCCCTGCAGAATGACATTCAGTTGGTTTGCGTATGCCTGCAGCTGCGTCTTCAGCATTTCCATCTCATATTGCTGCGAAATAGAATGCAGCAATAAATTATACAGATATAACATAAGAAAATTTACGGCCAGCAGACCGATGCTCACAATGGTAAGCCCTATGCCTGTACAAGTTTCGGAATAAGCCAAAAGCCCAATGACTATAATACTGCATATGGGCATCATAACCAGCGAAGCATGCTGGATAACCTCCGTATCTTTATGAATTGTGATTATTTTTTCTATGACTAACTCACATATGAAAATCAGAAAAAACGATATGACAGCATAAATCTGATTATAGGCCCCTCCATCCTGGTAATTGATAAAAAGAGAGGTGGCTGCCACATCACAGCCGCAATTTACCAGATAAATCGTACCGGTTATAAACAGAGTTGTCTTGACAGACTTTGTGTGCAGCCATACGATTGCAGCAATCCCCATCAGATTGCAGATCATATTGATCCATATGGTATGAAATTCCCAGAACAGCACCGTATTTATAATATAAAAACAGCCGTAAATAATGTATTTTTTCTTTTTGTCTGCGTCTGTTCCCAAAAAGATCCCCACACATCTGCCAATCAGAAATATCCGAAAAAGATTCGTCAACGCACAAAGCATAAAATCAAGCATATCTATTCCTCCCTCAAAAGTCTGTCCCTCACAGATTTTCGATTTGCCGGACTGATTGTCAGTATGGTGCCATCTACCAATTCTACCATTTCATACGTGTATCGGAAAACATATTCTTTGTTTATGATATAAGATTGATGTATCACAATAAAATCCTCTGACAAACATTCCGCAACTTTTTTAAGCTTGCCATAAAATTCAAATACCGCTTTCACTGTTACAGCCTTTACCTTACGTCCTTTGCTTTCGAAATAAACAATATCGCCCATAAGAATATAATAGTAATCTTTTCCCTGCTGAAATTCAAACCGCTCATTTCTTTTTTTTGCAATTTTAAGGGCCATATCCATAACTTCATCGACCTGCTCCTTAAAGATTGGTTTGACCAGAAAATCCAAAGGCTGTGTCTTGAATAATTGCTGTGCATAGGATGCTTTTCCCGAAATATACACTATCTGCAAACCCATATTATCCAGCTGGTTTCTGATATAGGCGCCTACTTCAATGCCTGTCATTTTAAACAATTCTATATCCAGAAAAAGAATATCCAGATAACCGCCTGATACCAGATAGTCTCTCAGGCTTTCTCCTGTATACCAAACATTTGTATCAACCTGGATATTCTTTTCTTGCGCATATTGCAAAAGCATATTTTCAATGGATGTACAAATGTTCTCTCCATCATCACAAATTCCAATGTTATACATACTGCACCTCGTTATATGTTACTACATCTTTCACGGTTAAGATTTAATGCTGCGTGTGATTATATCGCCGGAAAACAGCAATGTCAAACGATATTGATATTTATAAGCTTTTACAGTCTGATTCAATTACACAAAAAAACTGCCGGGGAAATAAGATATTTCACTTACTTCCCGGCAGTTTTCTGACTAAACCATTTATTTTTATAAAAAATCAACGCTTATCTATAATTTTATCAATCAAGCCGAAATCCATTGCTTCTATTGCCGTCATATAATTATCACGTTCCGTTGCAATAGCAACCTCATCAATACTTTTGCCTGTGTTTTCTGATAAAATGGTATTTAATCGCTTTTTGCTTTTTTGTATGTGGTCAGATGTAATTTTTATATCGGTTGCCTGCCCTTGAATTCCATTTCCATGAATAGCAGGCTGATGTATCATAATTTCTGCATTGGGCAAAGCAAGACGTTTTCCTTTTGTACCTCCTGCCAATAAAAAGGCTCCAAAACTTGCAGCAAGACCTATACATATTGTCGAAACATCGCATTTGACATATTGCATTGTGTCATAAATAGCAAACCCCGCCGAAACAGAACCGCCTGGACTATTTATATATAACTGAATGTCTTTTCCTGGGTCTTGTGATTCTAAAAATAGCATTTGTGCAATAATCAAACTTGCTGAAACATCACTTACTTCTTCTCCCAAAAAAACAATTCTGTCGGACAATAGTCTTGAAAAAATATCATAACTTCGTTCTCCTCGACTTGTCTGTTCAATAACATACGGAATTGTACTCATGCTGCCAATTTACCCCCTGCTAAATAATATATAAATGAGCATCCATCAAACGAACTCATCATGCATATCCTCGATTGTTTAGGATAGAACACACCGTTTTTTCGATAAATATTAGGCGTACATTCATATAACTGTTTAAAAGCTAATGTGAAAGCTTGCTGTGAATCATAATGTGCTTCATAAGCAATTTCAACAATGGGCTGCTCTGTTTCCACAAGTTTTTGAGCCGCCAAAGTCAACCTACGCCCCTGTATGTATTTATAAACCGTACATTTTGTTTCTTCAGTAAAAATTCTGGCTATATAGAATTTTGAATAATTTAATGCATTTGCTATTTTATCAAGCGACAAATCCTCGTTAATGTGCGTTTCTATATAGTCTACTATTTTTTCTACAACTGTATTATTGTTCATATATGACACTCCTTTCCCTATTTAATATAACATAACTTTTTAAAATTATCTTAATAGAAATTGCCCTAATTAGAAACCAGAAAAGCGGCAGAATATAATCCTGCCGCCCATGTGGGAGAAAAGGGAAAAACTGAACTTACCGCTGTTTTACTCAAATATGTACAAAATCTTCAATTGTTAAATTCAGATTCAAAAGAATAATACTCCCAATCCCCCAAAAGCTCTGCCGCCTCCAAAGAAATCCTCAAATCCTCCATCGAATCATAAACCCGTGTAGTAAACACATCCGCGCCGTCATTCACAAAGATCTCCAAACTGGAAGTATCGGAAAAGATCTGCAGCTTCCAAAGCTCCTCCACTTTCAATCTCCGCACCGTCCTGCCGCTGCCGCATCCGGTCACATCCAGCCGCAGCACGCCATCCCGGTAAGCAAGCGCCGCAGATTCTCTAAGCTTAAGCTCAAACTCTCCGGCCGCCTTATCCATAAGAAGCTTAAGCTCAAAGCAAGGCGAAGTCTCCCTGTTAAGCCCTTCCCGAAGCGTTCCCTTGACCGCTGTTTTTCGTAGCCCCTCAAGCTCCTTTAGGGGCCGCTGGCACAAAAGCCCCGCCTCATTCACATAAAGCTCCCGTGGAATCGTAAGGGCATGAATCCATCCCCCTGCCAATGTTGGCTCCTCATACCCGGAATCCGGAATCGCCATCCAACCAAGCAGAATCCACCGTCCGGCTTCATCCTGAAATACCTGGGGTGCATAGAAATCAAAGCCCCGATCCAGAGAATGAAATTCCCCCAGCCGATAATCCTCACCCTTAAAATCATAATCCAGAGAAAACCAGCCGCACTGGTACACATTGGCAAACTCATAATCGTCTCTGGGAACGCCCTGGGGACAGGTAAAAAGAAACTTCCTCTCCCCGATTTTCAGATAATTGGGACACTCCCACATATACCCAAAGGGCTTCCCCGGCTGAAACCGAAGCTTATAAGACCAGTGAATCAGATCCTCACTCTCAAACAAAAGGATCGATCCCTCATCCTGAATACTGCGGGCGCCCTGAATCATAAAATACCTGCCATTCTCCCGAAACACCTGGGGATCCCGCACATGCCTGCTCATATCCGCTGGATAATCCTCATTTTTCATCAAAAGCTGTTTTCCGGAAAATGCAAATCCATCCTCAGAAGTAACAAGAATCGTATTCTGCTCCCGTCCGTCCGTCACATAATTATAATCTCCCTCATACCGTACATTTCCCGTATAAAAGAAATAAATCATGCCGTTCTCCTGATAGGCGGAGCCACTGTAAGGACCGTTGCAGTCCCACTTTGTATCCGAATACAGGGCAGGTTCATGCTCTTCATAATGAAGAAAATCCTTTGTAGTCATATGTCCCCAGAAAATGCTTCCAAGCTCCGGATAAAAGGGACAATACTGAAAATAAATATGATAGACGCCGTCTTTCTGGCACAGTCCGTTGGGATCATTGAGCCAGCCCATAGGAGGCTGAATATGATATTTCAGCCGAAAAGAATCCTTTTGCGCCTTTTGATACCAATCCTTCCGTTCTTCAAAATTTTTCCGGTAAACATCTTTTTTCATCGGGCTTTTTACCATTACAATCTCTCTCCTTGCCGAACCTCTCTAAGCTCCCAGCCACTCATATCCGGCTGATGATCCGGGTCCGTAAAAATCATGGGTATAACCGTATCATACCCCTTTTCCCCAATCTTTTTCAAGTCAAATTCAATAAGAAGCTGTCCGGCTTTCACCTTATCCCCATCCTTTACATGGGCAGTGAAATGCTCACCATTCAGATTTACCGTATCAATTCCAATATGAATCAGAATTTCTTCACCTGCATCCGACACCAGACAAATAGCATGCTTCGTCTCAAATACACTGGCTACCGTTCCATTCACCGGAGCATAAACCGCACCCGCTTCCGGCTTAATGGCAACTCCGTCTCCCAAAACCTTGTTGCGGAAAGTCTCGTCATTTACATCCTCCATAGCAATCAAACGGCCAGCCGTATAAGCAAGGAAAGCTCCCTCTTCATAATCTGCCGCTTCTGCGATTATCACCGGCTCCGCCGCTGATTTTGCCGGACCGGAATTGTCTGCCGCAGAAACAGCATTTTTCTGAAAACCGCTCAAAATCAAAGTCATCACAAAGCCTGCCGCCAATGCAATCACATGGGCAATCACATAGTTTACATAACCATTTCCCGCCGGGTCCGCCAAAGCAATTCCCGGTACTACCGTAGTGCCGAATCCAAGAGCCGCCAGATTGGTAAAGTAAACAACCGCACCGCCGACAGCGCCTCCGATACAGCCGCCAATCAGAGGATACTTAAACCGCACATTCACACCAAACAAGGCAGGCTCCGTAATTCCAAAAAGCACTGACACAAAGCTGGGGATACAAAGCTCCTGGGTCTTGGCATCTTTCCGGTTCCGAAGCAGATATCCAAGAACAGCGCCGCCCTGGGCCGTCATAGCCACAGACATCAAAGGATTCAAAATATTTCTTCCCGTATCCGCCAAAAGCTGAGCCTCAATAGCTCCAAAGATGTGATGCAGTCCCGTAATAACCACAAGCTGCTGAACCCCGGAGAACAGTGCATATCCGAACACGCCCAGATTCTGAGTCATCCATACCAGACCACTTGTAATACCGGATGCCAGCCCTCTTCCCAAAGGCCCGATAATCGTAAACAGCAGCAGCGCACCCACCAGCGTGGTAAGAAGCGGAGAAACAAGAAGCCGAATCACTTCCGGCACTTTCTTCTCAAAAAAGAGGTCCAGCTTAGCCGTAACCATACCCATTAAGAGAGCCACGATAATACCGCCCTGGAAGCCAACCAGATCCACGCCAAGCCCAAAGAGATGCAAGGTTGTCACCTCCACCGTTCCCTGCGCCGCCGCATAAGCATCCGCAAGGCTGGGAGACAGCATAATACATCCCATTACAATACCAAGAATCGGTCTTCCTCCAAACCGCTTGCACGCACTGTAAGCCACAGCCAAAGGCAGAAATCCGAAAATGGCTCCGGAAGAAATATTAATCAATCTCGTAATGCCAAAAAGAGTCTCACTATTCTGCACCAGATCCACATTCGCCAGCACACCGGAAAGGCCGGTGAGCAGTGCCGCCGCCAGAATACCCGGCATAATATCAATAAACACATCCGAAAGGGCCTTAATAATCCTCTGAAGCGGATTCATCTTCTTATTCGCCTCCGTCTTCAGATCACTCAGGCTCATATTCTGCTTTCCCGTATACTCTGTAAACACCTCATACACATCATTCACCAATCCGGCTCCAAAGATAATCTGAAGCTGATCCCCGGCCACGAACACGCCTTTGGCAAGATCCAAATCCTCAATCGCTTTCAGATCCGCCGTGTCATTGTTCTCCAGAACAATACGAAGACGGGTCGCACAGTGGGCCACGCCCTGAATGTTGTCTTTACCTCCTACCAGCTCCGTCAGCTTTTCCGATATCGCAAGATATCTCTGTCGTTTCTTTTCGTCCATAGTATTCTCCCCTTATGAATTTATTTTTTATCGCTACAAGCAGGGCATCCTGAAAAAATCAAAACCTCAGCTTTTCGACCTTTCATCCCTGCGTAACTTCACCATCCGCACTCCAAAAATCAACTCCTGCATCCACCCGACCAATATAACCGCCAGCACGCCGCTGTTCATCGCAATCACCAGCACAAATGTGCCAATCCTTTTTTCATTTTCTCCCTTGCAATAATAACTATACTATATTAAAATAAAGAAAACATGGACAAATGTTGTTTTTTCATGCACCCTTGTGACCAATCCCCCACATCAGCGCAAGCGCACCTGCTCCCAAAGTCATTCATAATCACATTTAACATCAAGACCCCCTCTTATCGTCCCTCAAAGTCAGCCTCAGGTGGAAAAATATACTTCCTGACAGGCGTGTTAGCCCTCTGGGCGGAGCAGGTCAGGAAGTATATTTTTCCGCCTGAGGCGTCCCCCCCTTTCACCCCACCAATAAAGGAGCAACAATGAAAGACTTCCTATTCTCAAATGACTTCTTCAAAAACCTGGACGCTTTCGTCTACACCTGCGGCTACGAAACCTGCAAACCCGGCCACAGCTATGGCCCCATCGTCCGCAACGGCTACCTAATCCACTACGTCCTGGGCGGAACCGGCTACTACAAAACAAAAGACGCCATGTACCACCTAAAAGAGGGCGATGCTTTCCTCATCTGCCCCGACGAGCTTATCTACTACGAAGCCGACCGCAAAAATCCCTGGGTCTACACCTGGATCGGCTTCCAGGGCGTAAAGATCAAAAGCTATCTGGAACGCACCTCCCTTTTGTCCACTCCGGTCTTCCACTACGGCCACGACGACCGCATCCGTCTGTGCCATGAAAAAATGTTTGAAGCAAGCCACTTAGACACCAACCGGGATCTCATCATGAACAGCATCCTCTACGAATACCTTTTTCTTCTGGCAAGCAAATTTCCCCGGGAGCAGTACACCCCCAGGGAAAAGCAAATCAACTATGTAGAAGAAATTTTAACCTATCTGGAATCAAATTATTCCAACAGCATCTCCGTCCAGGCCATTGCCGATTCCATGGGCCTGAACCGCTCCTATCTCCACCGCCTGTTCAAATCCGCCACCAGATCCTCCGTCCAGGAATATATTTTGGATCTGCGCATCCGAAAAGCCTGCTCCCTCCTAAAATCCACGGATCTGCCCGTAGCAATCATCTCCCTCTCCGTAGGCTATGAGGACACCTTGTACTTTTCCAGGCTGTTCAAAAAGAAAAAGGGGGTAAGCCCCAGCCAGTACCGGTTGCGGAGAACTCAAAGCTAATGTGCAATCATCAGATGAGTCCTGCCAAAGGGGCTGTCAGGAAATAAGACAGAAGACTTTTCTGATACCCAGTGTCCGGCTGTTTATGTACAGACTGTCTGATATGTACGGATATTGCTTTTTAATGTCCGTACAGAGCAGACAGAATGTACACAAACCGTCCGAACGTTGTAATAAGGAGGGACCCACAAGGTGGGAGGATTCCTTATTGCTAAGGGTATAGAAATGGCTGATGTCTTATTTCCCGACAGCCCCTTTGTTTTATTTTATACCCTATCAAGACCCCCACGCCTTAATCTCAAAACAACATCCGCCTGCGCCGCCAGTTCGTTTGAGTGGGTTGCAACAATCACGCACCTCCCCAGCCCATGCGCACTTTCTTTCAAGATACCTGTAATTTCCCTTGCCGTGTCCTCATCCAAATTCCCGGTCGGTTCATCCCCTAAAACAACAGGAGTATCCGAAGCCAAGGCACGGGCAATCGCCGCACGCTGCTGCTGCCCGCCGGACAGCTTCATCACATTGCGCTTTGCTTCCCCGGCTGTCAGTCCCAGCCGCAAAAGCAAAGGCAGGGCATCCTGTTTTGCCGTCAAGGCCGCATTTTCAATAGGCGTCATATAGTCAATCAGGTTGTAGCTTTGAAAGATCAGCGAAACATGATTGCGCCTGTGATAAGAAAGCCCCCGCCGGGCAATATTTTCACCCTCAAAGAGAATTTCCCCTTTTTCCGGGATGTCAAGTCCCCCCGCCAGTGACAACAGTGTTGTCTTGCCAGAACCGGACGGTCCAAGGACAGCGTACATTTTTCCGGTTTCAAATTCCATACTTACGTTTGACAATACGGGTCTGCCTTTCTCATAGGCATAGAATATCTCTTTCATTTCTAAAACAGCCATTCTATAATTTCTCCTCAACTCATTTTTGATAAGATTTCACGGGGTCTAAGACGCATTACCGACAGCGAGGAAACGCCCACGGAAAGAATAATAATCATAGTTCCTATAAGGTAAAGCTCCAGCATATTGTAAAAGTCAACCGCAACGCTGATCTGCTCCGTATCCGCTTTTGCCCCATCCGCCAAAGCTTCCGTCTCCGAACCGTTGTCCTGCCCGAAAGCCATATCAGCCAGAACTGAATCATCCTTTATGCTGACTGCTACGTCCTCACTGAATCCGTCTTTTTGAGTTATGGTCACTCCCGCCGTCTGTTCTTCACCGGCCGGATAATTCTGCCCAAGCAGCTCATTTGAAATCTGATCCGCAGCTGCACTGCTTGTAAAATAAGAACAGCCAAAAGCCAATGCTGCAATCATCAAAACCTCGGCAAGATACTGTCCGATAATCTGGGTCTTTCCAATGCCAAGGGAAAGGAACACGCCTGTTTCATGAATTCGTCCTCTTCCCCACATGGTAAGGATTAACGAAAGAATAATCCCGCTGACCCATGCAATCACGAAAATCATAGACGATACCAAGGTCTGCAATTTCTGTAACGGAGCAGCCGCATCCAGATAAGTTTGGTTATTGGTTGTAACCGTAAAGGCCCGCCAGTCAATAGAGGATAAATCATTGACTTGGGAAATAATCTCCTCAAGCTCTGCAGGGTCCTCTACGGTAAAGGTCACATCATAAAAGCCTGACGGCACATTTCCAAATAAATCCTGCAGGGTGCCCATGTCAATAAAAATCTGGTTTTCCAGTTTTTCATACGTAACAATACTGGCGAATGCCGGGTCTGGCTTAAGGATCTCGTAGATGCCGATGAGCTTAACTTTTACCGCTTCATCCGCCTGTAAAGAAATGGTATCGCCTAATTTCAGATTGTTCTGATCCGCCATAGCCTTACTGATAACCGCCCCATTCCTTACATTTTCCGTAATATGCTCTCCCTCCGCAAGTTCCATAATTCCCGATTGAAAAAAACTGCTGTTTTCCGTTCCCGAGACGGTCCGGGCATATATTTTGTTATTCATGTCCCCTTTCAAAGGAACATTGCCGGGGAAAATGGTAAGATTTGTGGAAACCAATGTCTGGGTTGATGCATGATAGTATTTCATACCGCCTATCCCCATGACGGCATCGATCACTTCCTGTGTAACAGGCAGCTCCGTATAAAGCTCCACATTTCCCGCCCCATCCTCATCTTTTCGAAAATAAGGATTGCTTTCCGAAAGATTGACTGCAACTTGAAATTCACCGCCTAAAGCCTCTCTCAGATTTTTCTGTGCTTCCCGTGACGCTTCCCGGGCAGAAAGCCCGGTCAGTACAAATGTTGCCATAATAAGAAGAATGAAAAAGAGCAGAACACTTTTCCCCTTTTTCCGTGTGACATACAGAAATGCTCGTCTGATAGTTCCCATTTTAATACCTCCGTTTCCTGACAATGTCATTAAGTTAAGCTCTAAAAGTTTATGAAGGCTTCGGGCAAGAACCGCCACCCCTTAAAGGGGCGGCCCTCCTCCCCTACGCCGGTTGTTTTCTGAAGCTTAACTTAATGACATTGCGTTTCCTGATGTACGTTTTCCGATGTACGTCGTCTGACAAAGGTATCATAGCTTCCCAATGTGGAACCAGTATGAAATCTATGTGAAAGAAAAAAATTACATATGAATGATAAATCTCATCCCCTGTGGTTCTTCCATAGGGCAGAATGAGTAAGAAATGTCCATTGCCTTTAATAATGTATCAACAATATACAGCCCAAGCCCGTTGCCGCCCTTATCCCGGTCTCTGGCAAAATCAGGACGGTAAAACGGCTCAAATATATGCCTCAGGGATTCTTCCGGTATGGGGATGCACTCATTTTCTATGAGAAAATCATGCCCGTCAAAAAATGCCAAAACCCTCCCGCCCGGCTCCGTATATGCCACGGCATTGGCAAGAATATTGGATACTGCTTTCCTAAACATCTGCGGCGGCAGTACCCTTTGAAAGCTGTCCGGCAGCTCAAGCCGAAAGATCACGCCTTTTGCCCTGGCAATCAGCGCATATGGCTCACATAGTGAGAAAAGCAGCTTTGACAGGTCAACTTCTATTGCAGTCTCATTTTCCGCACACATCCCCGCCTTTGAAGTTTCAAGGATGTCGTGTATCATATCCCCAAGCTGTCCTGTCATTTCCCTGCACTCCGGCAGATAAGTATCATAATCCTTGTATTTCCCGACACCGAGTATCATATTTTCCAATGTGGCGTTCAATGCCGTAACCGGTGTCTTCAATTCGTGGGAAGCAGCCCGCAGGAAATCGGCCTTTGACCTCTCGCTCTCACTGACACGCCGTTTTTCCGCCTCAAGGCTCTCCATAGCCGACAGCAGACTCCGGTATAAATGGTTGATGTTCTCCGCCAGCATCCCTATTTCATCCTTTGAATCAATTTTGCAGGCGGCATCCTTTTCTATCTGTGCCATCTGTTCCGTCACTGCCCCCATCTGTTTTATGGGAACCGTAATCTTCCGTGAAAACACAAAGGAGCAGGCTATGGAAATAACCACGCAGCAGATAAGGGATAAGGGCAGGGCGCAAAGAACGGCCTGCGTAACATAGTCCGCCACATTCAGGCTTGCGTTGAAATACTGGTTATCCTGGGGGCTGATCGAGATTACCAGCCATTCCGGTTTCGTAAACAGATAGAGAAGCAGATGGGCAATCCCCACAATAAAGAGCATCAATCCCAATGTATAGAGAAAAGTTTTCGGAAATATTTTCATCTGCTTCATTGCTCTTCCTCGTATTTATAGCCTATGCCTTTGACGGTGACAATGCAGTTGAGCCGAAGCTTTTTACGCAGATTTTTAATGTAAGTGTCAACCGTCCGGTCAATAATCGGATAACTGTCTCCCCACAGGTCGTCCAGGATCTGGGAACGGGTAAGCACCAGCCCCTTATGCTCCACAAGCATCTTTAAAAGCTCTATCTCCTTTGGAGTAATATCAATTTTTCCGTTGTGGTCTTTTGCCGTATAGCCGGGAAAATTCACCGTCACATCCCCAAAGGTCATAATATCCGATGCCGCCCCTTTCCCGCTCCGCCGCAAAAGGGCCGTAATTCTCCGTCCCAGCAGGACCATGGAAAATGGCTTTGTAATGTAATCATCCGCCTGTTCATCAAAGCTTGCCACCTGTGTATATTCATCTTCAACTGCCGTAAGCATAAGGACGGGGACCGAACTTTTTTGCCGTATCTCATGCAGGATGGAAAGCCCTGATACTTTTGGGAGCATAATGTCCAGTACAACAAGATCCACATTTCCTCTGCCAAATAGCCCCAATGCCTCAGCGCCGTCATAGGCAGGAATGATATCATGCCCTGCCAAGCTTAAGTATTCACAGATTGCTTCATTTGTTTTTCTGTCGTCTTCCACGATAAGTAAAACTGCCATATAATAAATCCCCTTATCTCCCAATGTCATTAAGTTAAGCACCAAAAGGCTTGTGAAGGCTTCGGGCAAGAACCGCCACCCCTTAAAGGGGCGGCCCTCCTCCCCTACGCCGGTCAATTTTTGAAGCTTAACTTAATGACATTGCTTATCTCCTGCTTTTTTCACATCTTCTTTCCTTATAACTCCCGCAGCACCAACTCCGTAATCCCAGGGTTGTCCCCCATTGTAATGCGTTTTATTTTCGGCTCCCTTTCATATCCAAATTCTTCCCGAATGCCATCACGGATTCTGGTACCTCCGTGATATCCATGTATAACCCGAATCCGATATACACTTGCATTTGCCCTGTTCAACTGTTTTCTTATTTCCTTAAATGCTTCCTCAACATTTTTTCCATGAACATCAATTTCAATAATTCCTGACAGCATATGAACCATTCTCCTTAAAAAAGCTTCGCAGACTTTTTCTGCAACCCCATGCTTACTCTAAACCATGCAGATAAATCTGCCATGCCATACTGTTCTTTCAAATCAGTTCTCTCCCAGAATAATCCCTATTAATTCCTTATCCAGCATAATAGTCCGATTAAAGGGATTGATGATGATACCATTGATTCCATCGGTCCTTAGAGCTATCTCAAACAGTTGTTTCATGCTTCCCAAAAAAGCAGACATCACACGGCTGTTTCCTCTCATTTCCTCCTCAAAGCTGGTAAAGGCAGACCACCAGACGCCTCCATCCTCTGTTTTAATGGCCTGTGCATTCATCTGAGCATTCCCTTTTGACACATCCACCGCAACAACCAACTGGCCTCCATCATTCATCCGTCGGCGAATAACCGTCAGCACATGTGCCAGCATCTCCTGTGTTGGTTCCTGCTGCAAATCTGCGATTGCTCTTTCTATTTTCTCATTTTTCTGTAAATGTTCATCCAGTATCTGACTCATGTTTCCCCCTTATTCTGTCTTGTATTATCCGCCTTAAGCGGCGGCATGACCCCTGAATTGTTCGCCGCTCAATTTCCCGCACAGCAGCAATTCCGGTTTTCTCGTTCCACCCACAAGATTATATCATAGATATTGCAAATAATCTTTACTCTTTTTATCTTTAATAATGAGAACTACAAAGTATTGATAAATATGAATGCCAGCCTGAACGTAACAAAATCACATCCCGGCTGGCTTCCCTGTAATATTCCCTAATTTTTGCTGATGCCTGCTGCAATACCTCCCACAAGCAAAATGAAAAAAGCTACATAAAGCATCCCACTGACAGCCATTATAATTAATATCAGCGGCAGCAGCACAATGGTCACCAAAAACTTCGTTATTCCCCAAGTCGCTTTAAGACCAAACAAAAATAATTTTCCAAAAAACCAAATCATACATACTGCAAATAACAGTGTTAACATTTTTAACCTCCATCTGCCAGCCCGCACCGCTGGCTCACTAAAATGAGCTAAGTATTCCGGAAACGCTCTCTCAGCTCTTATCCTGCCTGAAATCCGATTTATTTCTGATTCCTATTTTTTTGCTGAATTCCGGATTCTGCTCCATTTTTTCAAGTATCCGAATTAACCGCATCCGTTTTTCCGTACCCATTCGCTCATCCCATTTCATATTTACTTGCCGTTTCCGCATGTTTTCAGTATAATGGGGAATAGGGTAAAAATACACACCGGGTAAAGGGATATAGCCTGGTATATTTCCCAACTTTCGAGAGATAAGGGAGTAATTTCTTATGGGCAAACAATCCGTACGGGAAAATAAAAACATTTATCAGCTCTGCCGGGAAGAACAGGGCCTGACACGTGAAAAGGCCAGCGAGAAGATGGCGGGCATCTCTGCCTCCAGAATTGAAAAAATCGAATACGAGCTGCAGGAACCCACGCCTTATGATATTGTTCAAATGGCAGATTGCTACAAAAGGCCGGACCTGTGCAATTACTACTGTTCCCATAAATGTACCATCGGCGCCCGCTATGTTCCGGAAATCGAGGTGTCGGAGTTATCCAATATCATTTTAGAAACCATCGCCAGCTTAAACGAGATCAATCCCTTAACCGGCCGCCTTATCCAGATTGCCCGGGATGGAAAGATAACGGATGACGAGATCAGGGACTTTGCATTTATCAGTAAAAAGCTGGATGAGGTATCCCTTGCCGTTGATTCCCTGAATCTGTGGGTGGATAAAACCGCCAGCGAAAATAACATAAATATTGCGTTATTAAATGCAGAAAAAGAGCGATTAAAATAATGGCTACTTAAAAGCTCTGCAACCGTCTTAAGATATTTTCAACCTGCCGGATGGCTTCCGCAACCTGGACCCTTGCATTGTTGATCCTGTCCTGAACCATCCAGTCTACAAAAAATCCGTCAAAGAACCAGTCTGCAAAGGAAAGAAAATCTCCCGTTTCCATCTCCAGATTATAAGAGATGCTTACATCTCTCAATTCCCGGCTGAAATTTTGAAGTTCGTATTTTGCCTGATCCATATTTTGTTTTGCAGCATCCATTTTGGAACGCTTGATCATAGTAGAAAAAAATCCTCCGCCAAACATATCCCATAGGCCCCAACTTTTTGCACTGTTCAAATCGTTCTGCGCAGTCCTGAGACTGTTGAGAGCCCGGTATCCTGCGGCGATTGCTTCTCTTTTTTCTTTTTCCAAATCATATGCCATATGCATTTCCCCCTATTCCTGTGAGAAACAATTACTCCGTAACTTTGCTGTGTTGCAAATGGGGTATCCTGTCCGCTTATTGACGTGCATCCCATTTAAAATGATTATATAATGTACTTGAGGGCTGGTAAACCACTATCTTGTAGAAATAGAAGATTCTATTTCTCGTTTTTTTCCATAATAAATGCCCTCGGACATCCTCCGAGAGCCATTTATTTTTATCCATATAAATTTATGCTTACGCCAACTGCTCCAATACCCATGCCACATCATCTGTAGTCTTCAAGGTTTCCAATCTTGCCTCATCCTCCAAAAGCGTACACAGATTTCCCAAAAGATCCAGATGCTCATCGCCCACACCTGCAATACCAAACACAAGCTGAGCTTTCTCATCTCCAAAATCAACACCCTCGGGATACTGGAAGAATACAATACCGCTCTTCTTCACCGTGCCCTTTGCCTGGGTCGTTCCATGAGGAATGGCAACTCCCATCCCCATGTAGGTAGTAACAAGCTTTTCCCTCTCCTGCATAGCTGCCACATAGGTCCCGTCTACATAGCCAAGCTTCTCCAACAGCTCACCTGCCGCCTGGATAGCTTCTTCCTTTGTCACAGGCTTTTGTCCCAGCTTGATGCCCTCTTCCACAAGAATGTTTTTCTTAATGGGCACATCCGGAATCACAATGTCCGTGTTCTCTCCTGCTGGCGCCGCCGGCTGATCGCCTGTGGTCAGCTGTACATACAGAGCGTCCAGCGCCGGATCTGCCAGGAAGTTCCCGATAGTAATAAGCTGTGCCTGGGGCGCTGACTTCTTTGCCCGTTCAGCCAAAGTAGTCTGCACTACCGCAATATCGCAGTCTCCGGGAATATTATCCACAGAGGTATTAATTACCGTAATATCCGGGCGGTTGCCCTTGATGCGGTTGCGGAACTTGGTTGCGCCCATAGCGGAGGAACCCATGCCTGCGTCACAGGCAAAAACAATCTTTTTAACAGCCGAAGCTTTCTCAATGGTACCCGGAACTACTGCCTGCCCTTTGGCTTCTGCTTTTCTGGCCGCCATCTCACTCTGAGCTTCCTCCAGGCTCTTGCCGCCTGCCATCTTTACAAGCGGAGAGGCCACCGCAAAGGAAACACCTGCGGCAATCAGAACGCCCACAATCACCTTTACCATATCCGAACCCGGCGTCATCATCAGGTAAGCAATAACGGAGCCCGGTGATGCGGGACCGACCAGTCCTGCACCCGTGATGGTGTACCAGAGAATCGCTGCCATATTTCCCAGAATGGGAGCAATGATAACAAGTGGATTCATTAGAATATATGGGAAATAAATCTCATGGATACCGCCTAAGAGATGGATGACAACCGCACCCGGAGCGGAATCCTTTGTTGTCTTATCCTTGCAGAAGAACATGTAGGCCAAGAGAACGCCAAGGCCCGGGCCCGGATTTGCCTCCAGCATATACATAATGGATTTTCCCGCATCTGCCGCCTGAAGCGTTGCAATGGGTGTAAATACACCATGGTTAATCGCATTATTCAAAAACAGGACCTTTGCAGGTTCAATGAATACGGCCGCCACGGGAAGCAGGCTGTGTTCTACCAAAAATGTAACTCCTGCGGCAAGAACTGCCAGAATACCGCTCATAATCGGTCCAATCAGTATGTAACCCAGCATAGCCAGCAGCATACCCAGAATGCCGGCGGAAAAGTTATTAATCAGCATCTCAAAGCCGGCAGGCATATGGCCTTCCATAAACTGGTCAAACTTCTTAACGCAGAAGCCCGCCAAAGGCCCCATTACCATTGCCGCCATAAGCATGGTAATATCCGTATTGCTTAAAATGGCACCAATGACAGCGATAGCTCCAACCACCCGGCCTCTGTCTCCGCCAATCATACGGCCGCCGGTGGATGCAATCAGAATCGGTATCAGATAAGTCAGCATGGGGCCGACCATACTGTTGAAGCCCTTGTTGGGAATCCAGCCAGTATCTATAAATAATGCAGCAAGAAAACCAAAAGCAATCAGTGCGCCGATGTTCGGCATAACCATAGCTGATAAAAATTTGCCAAAACGCTGTACTTTATTCTTCAAAGTAGTCCCTCCTATTTAAAGTCCCGTAATATCCTGTCCGTACACCCTTTTCTAGATCAATTTCCAGCCACAAAGAGATGTGTCTGTAAATTGATCTGTGCACTGACAGAATATTACTGATTTAAAGTCCCGTAATATCCTGTCCGTACACCCTTTTCTAGATCAATTTCCAGCCACAAAGAGATGTGTCTGTAAATTGATCTGTGCACTGACAGGATATTACTGATTTAAAGTTCCGCAACCTCTTTCCATTTTATAGGACGAACAATGAAAACACGTTTTTTACAATACCTCCACCTGATGCTTCCTGCATTCCTCCAGAAATTCCTGCGGAAGCTTCCCGTCCGAAACTACGATGTCAATCTCTTCCAGACCGCAGATGTGAAAGCTGGATTTCAGTCCAAGCTTGCTGGAATCCATCAGTACAATTACCTGATCCGACTGCCGGATTGCGGTTTTTTTGAGAATCGCTTCATCCCGGATGCCGCAGCTAAAGCCTGCGGTCGTGTGATAGCCTGTAATGCCCAGGAACACCTGATGAAAGTTCACACCCTCCAGCTCCTTGATGGCGGAAAAGCCAAAAACGCTTTGACTATAGCGGTTCAGCTTCCCGCCAGGAAGCATAACTGTAGGCCAGGACAGATTGGCAAGCTCCGTGGCACAGCTTAAGCCTGTGGTGTAGATCAGATTGGACTGATCGGGAAATTGCCGTGCAAACACCGTGGTCGTACTGCCGGAATCCAGAAATACAGTGGTATCCGGCCGCAACAGGGTCAATGCCTTCTCCGCAATCTTCTGTTTCTCCGGAATATTGCGGACAGATTTTTTATGCAGAAAGTCATCGGTGCCGATGATCACCTGAACGGATTTTGCCCCTCCATGTATCCTTAAGATTCGTTTTGCCTCATCCAGAAGCTTTAAGTCCGTGCGCAGGGTCATTTCCGATACATTCGGAAATGCATCCTTAAGCTGGGAAAAGCTGATGGTTCCGTTTTCATTAATCAAATCTACAATGGCATTTCTCCGTGTTTCCATTGAATCCATATTCGTTCCTCCAGTCCGGGCCAAGAAGCTCACGGACCGGAGCCCTTGACGGTTTTATTCGGTGATAAAGTTTTCAAGTAAATATTCCTCTGCCTCCGGGCACCATAAGCCCTGATGCGCATCTACAATGTCGGCCAAAGCAACCAGACGCTTGTCCTTCTGGGTCTCGCCCTTTGTGCGAAGCTCGGTCAGGGCGGTGAGCGGCATAGTCAAGTGGGTGTAAATGAGCTTTTTGCCGCCCGGAATCTTCGGCAGGTTCAGGGTGGTATCCACCACGGCATCCAGGCCCCCGATGTGTGTTACCATAACGGCCGGATTGATGCGTCCTGCTGCCGTAAGCTTTAAGGATTCCAGCATATCGTCCGTGTTTCCGCCGGTAGTTCCCATAACGTGGGTGGAATTGTAGTGTACATCATAAAAGTTCATGGTTGCACTGAACTTGTTGTCCGTAGGACCCGCAAAGAAGTTCAGACAGCCGTCACGGCCCAGAATTTCACTGGACTGCTGAATGACTACAGCAACCGGCGCATAGCAGAATACGTCATCAAAACCGGTTCCGCCGGAAATCTCACGAAGCTTTGCTACCGGATCTTCGTAATCGCTCATATTTACAAAGTGGAGTTCAATGCCCTCTTTTTTTGCTTCCTCTACAGGGAACAGCTCTTCTGCACGGGCCAGACGCTCCGCATTTACATCAGTTACAACTACCATGGAGGGACGTGCATCCCGATGGAGGGCATAAGTGAGCGCGCCAAGTCCCATGGGTCCTGCGCCTGCCATAATAGCCAGCTTTCCGCCATTTTTAATTCCCATTTCGTGGGTGTAAACGCCCATTTTTGTGTGGTAGGCTGCGTTAAATGCGCCGATGCTGCAGGACATGGGCTCTGCTAAGGATGCTTCGTAGTAGGCACGGCCGGTGTACTCAAAGAGGCAGTTAAGCTCCATTACCTCTGCGGGGAGGATGCAGTAGGTGCAGTCTCCGCCGAAGAATTCGTAGGAGTATCCCGGGCTCCACATGGTTCCCTTGTAATTCAGGGCCGGCTGCAGGGTGAATTTCATTCCGGGTTTGAATTTGTCCTGATGATTTTTGCCTACCTTTACGATGTCTCCTGCAAATTCATGGCCCATAATGGCGGGATGGTCTGCTACGTCATCGTGGACACGCTTGTGATCGGCGCCCAGGATGGCGCATTTGTAGGTGGACATGCAGATGCTGTCGGATACGACTTTGACGAGGATTTCGTCATCGGTGATCTCCGGGAGTTCGAACTCATCCAGTCTTAAATCGTTGGCTCCGTGTAATCTTACTGCTTTTGCTTTCATAATAAAAGTTCCTTTCTTTATGATATTTGAATTTTGGGGGGATTGCAACAATTTTGGGTTTTGGGGGACGGGTTTTTCTAAAGGGGACGCTTTGCTAAAAATTGTTGCTATTTTGGTGGGGCGGGCTGTACTGAGTATTCTGGGCTTGTGCAATTGGGAAAATGGACTGAAATATTTGCACAAGGGTTTTCAGCACGGACTACTGGTTACAGCCTGCGGAATATGACTTTGGGTATCAGGGTTTTGATGGTGTCATATTCGGCGGCCTGGGTTCCGCTGCACATAACGTTGGCGGCTCCGGTGGCGGTGGAAAGACATACGGTATCTTCTAAGCTCTTTCCTGATTCCTCAGATATGGCTAGGGCGGCTACTACGCTGTCTCCGGCTCCTACGGTGCTTTTTACCGGGACCTTTAAGCCTTCGGCGTAGAGGGTTTCTTCCTCTGTTATGTATAGGGCTCCGGCGCCTCCCATGGATATTACGATTTTTGCTATGGTGTGTTTTTTCATTAAGTCACGGGCAGCCTTTTCTAATTCCTCTGGTGTTTCCAGCTTTTCTCCTATGAGTGCTGAGAGCTCGTGGTTGTTGGGTTTTATGAGGTAAGGGGATGCTTTCAGGCCCTCCGCTAACAGCTCTCCGTCCGCATCCAGAATTACCTTGGCTCCTGCTTTCTTACAGGCTCTCACCCAGACGGCATAGGTATCCTTGGGGGAACCTTTTGGCAGGCTGCCGGATAATACTACAATATCTCCCTCATTTACCTCCAGCAGCAGCTCCTGTAAAAGACCGTTCAGGATTTCTTCGGATACGGTGACACCCGGTTCGTTGAGATCGGTGTTGGTATGGTTGACTGGGTCGATGACTTTCAGGTTGGTTCGTGTCTCTCCCTCTACGAACCAGAAGCCGGTTTTGATCCCCATGGCTTCTAAGGCGGAGGATATGGCCCGGCCTGTGGCTCCTCCCAGAATGCCTGTGGCTGTGCTTTCGCCGCCCAGCTTCTTTATAACCTTGGACACGTTGATGCCTTTTCCGCCCGGGTCGGTCCGCATGGCAGTGATGCGGTTGACGCTGTCTACGGTCAGGGATGGAATCTCAACCGTTTTGTCCAGGGCCGGATTCAGTGTGACTGTGTAAATCATGGTAAAACCTCCTTTTTAAGTTGCTGCGCAACGGTACTAAAGGGTAAAGTCACGAAACTTTCATTCTTTTGAAACAACAATCATCTATCTGTTGTTTTAACAACTTCAACTATATAATACCATAGTTTCAACAATTGTCAACTGTTATTTCAAAAGTTTTTTCTAAAAATATTATCTGCTTCCAAAAATTCCTGCTTTCAGCATTTTTATGTTGATTTTTCAGCAATTCAGTTCCCATATCACGTATGATTTGTGTTATACTATATATAAGCCTGATCCCTGTATAGTTTCCACGGTTCAGGCACGCAATATCCCAGGCGGGATAAAAAGAAACACGTATTCCGTGAAAGGCTCCTATTCCTTCAAGCATATTATGCATGAAATGCAAACTCGGATTCCTATTGTAAAGCTGTAAGGATATTGCAAAACCAAACCAGGAGGTTAATAACAATGAAAAGATGCTTAAAAATCATGTTATCTCTGACAATGGCACTTGCTCTGGCAGGCTCCCTGTCCAATGCGGCTCTGGCTCATTCCGGCCATCATACTAGACGTGCAAAGAGCACTCATATGTCTTCCTACACGGCGGGCAGAAGCCAAGCCTCTGATACAGCAGATAATACCGATGCAGCAGGTGCCGCACCGGCAGCGCCGGAAGCCATATCGGCTCAGTCACCGGATACAGCACCGGCTTTTGCCGCCTGCTATGAAAACGGCTATTGCACAGGCAACAATCTCTGTGATGTGAACGGTGTCTGTCAGAACGGAGGCATTTGCAGCGGCTCACCCTGCACCAATGCTCCCTGTTATCAGAACGGAACCTGTATTCAGAATGGAAGCTGTGATATAAACGGCGTCTGTCAAAATGGGGGCAGCTGTTACGGAACTGTGAATCAGAGTAACAGCAGCGGCAATTACGGTCATCACGGCGGAGGACATCACGGCGGCCGTCACCACCGTTAAGCCTTGCTTTCATTGCTGCTTCCCCTCTTTGGTAATGTCTAAGGGGACAGAAAAGAGAGAGTTCCGAACTTCTTGTATCAAAACACAGGATATAGTAATATAAAATCAAAAATCTCAAGAGGGTTATCGAATGATAAATGAAACTTTCCAAATTCAATATCATTCTTTGGAAGAGGCTATCCATTCTGTTTATGGAAAGAATGCTGAGAAGATTAAAACCGAGCGTGTCCACGGCGGCGATATTAATGATGCCTGCCGAATCAGTCTTTCTATTGGAGAAACCGTTTTTGTAAAGACAAATTCCATACGGAATTTGAACTTTTTTATCACAGAAGCTCACGGACTCACGGCTCTGAAAGCAGCAGGGACCATTGGCGTTCCCAAGGTGCTGGGAATGGGAATTGATGAGCAGAAAGGATTCTCCTTTCTGCTGTTAGAATGGCTCGAAAGCATCCCCCGCATCCGCAATTATTGGGAAACCTTCGGCCATGAACTTGCAAATTTACACAGAGCTGCCCTCTTCCGGGCAGAGGAACCACAAACAGACAAGTATCCCCAAAGGGAGCACAGGCATTCATACTTCCGTGGGACAGACGGACAGCCTCTGTTAAGATACGGCTTCGAAGAGGACAATTTTATTGGGGCCAATCCGCAGAAAAATCGCCCTATGGCGTCCTGGATCGACTTTTATCGGGAATGCCGCCTGACGCCCCAGATAAAAATGGCGGAACATTATCTGGATTCCCAGCTGCAAAGAAAGATAACGTATCTTCTTGATCATCTCGATTCCTATTTAAGAGAACCGGAATTTCCCTCTCTGCTTCATGGTGATCTGTGGAGCGGAAATGTGCTGTGCGGACCAGACGGAAAAGCATGGATTCTGGATCCTGCCGCCTATGTGGGAGATTTTGAAACGGATCTGGCTATGACGCAGCTTTTCGGAAGCTTTCCTTCCCCATTTTACTCCGCTTATCAGGAAATCAATCCTATTGATAAAGGGTACGAGGAGCGGAAAGATCTGTATCACTTATATCACCTTCTGAATCATTTGAATCTGTTTGGCAGATCATATTTGGGAAGTGTTGCGGAAATTTTGAACGGGTATATATAAAAACCAGGGAGCTTTAACGCAATCCTCTGGACAGCTGGTCATAATAGCGCTAAAATAGAGATTGTGATTACATATGAGGAGTATTTATGATGAAAAACGATAATCGAACTTGGTTTTTAAAAGGGCTGCGGGATGGCATCCCTATTTCTTTGGGATACTTGGCTGTATCCTTCACCCTTGGAATCGCCGCTAAAAATGCCGGCTTTACCCCGTTTCAGGCCATGATCACCAGTCTGACTAACAATGCATCTGCAGGGCAGTTTGCCGGCTTTACTCTGATTGCCGCAGGGGCCGGGTATCTGGAATTGGCTGTCATGGAGTTGGTGGCCAATGCCCGGTATCTGCTTATGTCCTGCGCCATGAGCCAGAAGCTGGCTCCGGAAACGTCTGTTTTTCATCGGCTTTTGGTCAGCTTTGATGTAACAGACGAGATCTTTGGAGTCTCCATGAGTGTTCCGGGAAAATTAAATCCCTTCTATACTTATGGACTGATTGCTATTGCCGCTCCAGGCTGGGCCTCAGGTACTTATCTGGGTGTTCTTATGGGTAATCTGCTTCCCGTGAATATGGTTCGGGCTTTGAGCGTGGGGCTATACGGTATGTTTCTGGCTGTGATTATTCCCCCTGCAAGAAAAAGCCGGATTCTGGCAGTGGTGATTCTCATTTCCATGGCCGTAAGCTTCGCTTTTACCAGGCTGCCCCTCATATCCACACTCTCTACTGGTACACGAACCATTCTGTTGACAGTACTGATTGCCGGAGGGGCTGCAGTTTTATTTCCTGTAAAGGAGGAACAAGCAGTATGACACACAATATTTATCTTTATATCCTGGTGATGGCCGCTGTTACCTATACCATCCGGATGCTTCCCTTAGTACTTATAAGGAAGGAAATAACGAATCGTTTTATTCGTTCCTTTCTTTACTATGTGCCTTACGTAACTTTGGCTGTGATGACCTTTCCGGCTATTTTGTCAGAAACCGGAAGTATCTGGTCGGCTTGGGCTGCATTGATTACCGGCATTGTGCTGGCCTGGAAAGGAAAGAGTCTTTTGCAGGTATCTGTTTGCGCTTGTCTGATGGTTTTTGTGTTGGAATTGTTTTTGGTATAAGATATTGGCAGTAATTTCATATTGAATGATATTTGTAAAGCATTGTTCTACCAACAGCCTTCCTGCTTTCTTGCAAACCGGCTGTTGGCAAATTTAATAATACAGGCAAAATCGTTCATTCATTTTCAAAGATTCAGCTTTTCTAAAGTTATATCTACTCATCTAATCATTTTTTATCATATCAGATTTTATCTCTCCTAAAAATTTTATCCATTCGTATTATATCATAGGTTATATAGATTCATCCATTTTGTTCTCCTTAGTCATGTTCTTACACTCTTTGCAGCAAGTGCGTTGCCCTGTATCGGTCAGTTACTTCCATAAGTTCTTTTATTCTTTCAAAAATAAATCTGCATACGATCCAAATTCTTCTTATAATTAAAATGATAATAAAAATACGGAGGATTGCCATGAACTACCAACGAATTAAAATCTGGCTCACAGAACACAACATTATATTAGAGCAGGGATTTGTCGAATCCCTGCGTGAATATGCTCATGCATATAAAAAAAATGCGGACAAAGCTTAACTAAAACATACACGGACTTAGGATGTACCAAAACAGATTTGTGTCGCTGGAGCTATAACCCCTGCAGTACACATGCCACATGTAAAAATGCCAAAATATCCGTCTGCCAAAAAGCAGCTGATATCTTTCAATTAACGCCCGATGAATGTGAAAAACTTGCCAACAAAGCAGGACTTTCCCTTTGCAGCCGCCCCAATGCCCTTATTGAAATTTATCAAAATAATAATTACCGGCACCCGAAACTGTCCAAGAACACAGTTGTCAGCGAAAGAATGCTTCAATATTATATGACTGGCAAAGAACCTACAAAACAAGCGCTTCTTGCTATAGCCATTACACTTGGTCTTGAACTTAGCCAAATAGATACTTTATTACATGCCTATGGTTATTGTATGTCCAAAAGCCTGCCCAATGACGCTGCCGTTTTATGGCATTTGCAGAATAAAGACTGCACTCAATACAATACACTTTTCCTATATACCATTAATGAGTGTCTTGCAGAACTGGAACTTCCCCTGTTAATGACAAAACCAGTCAAGCGCTGAATAAAACCCAAAATATGAAAAAGTTACAGAAAATTTCGGGTTTTCCTATTTTCCCTATGCTATAACTAACTTGTAACCTGAAAACAAATACAAAAGAAAAGCAAAGGAGAACATACCATGCCATTAACATCAGATGAACTATTAGTTGAAAAAGAGTGGAACAATATCATCAGCAGCAATGTCCGTAATGCATTGGGAGCAAAATTAGACGGTAAATTTACTGCGATAAACTATCCCGCAGGGTTTAATTATGCCATGAAACAGCAATATTTTAATGCTGATTCTTTATCTGCCCTGAATTCACTGGTTACCAGCACAGATGACATCCCTTCCTTTGGCGCACCTTTTTCCAGCCTGTATCTAAATGTCATTAAAAATCTGGAATACAGCTTTTCCTCTGAAGATCAGGCATTAATGAATCAGGAAGTAACTGATCATTCGGCGTTAGTCGGTAAGATTATTGATGAATATCAACAAAGTGATTTGGATACTACCCCAGAAAAGTATCCGAATGTCATCTATATTATTAAAAGAATTAAAGAAGTTACCGGCACCGATTATCTCCATGTCAATATAAAAGAGTATCCAGACCTTTCAGACTTATGTCACAGTTTGAGCGAATATGCCCGTTTAGGCGTATATACAACCAAAATGGAAAATGCCTGGAACGCTGCAGATGACCGGATGAATGCCATTGCAGAACATATTATGAATCCTTCCGATTCTAATGGTGGCCTCAAAACTGACGGAAATACATTTTGCATTGGCTGGAACCAGATTCCGGAAACAGAACAGCTCCTAAAATCCTTACAGGAGGGCAGTTCGATATCCTTCTCCTTCTCGGCAGCCAATTTTCATGATCAAATCAGTACACTGCATTTTACAAGCGGTGTTACAGCTCGTCTCCTGTTTTCATGGATATTGGGTATAACAGTTGACCATAAACATGAATATAATTTATCCACTTTTGCCAGAGAGGAATCCGAGTTAACCTTCACTGTTACCTATAAAGGCATTTCCATCCTTGCCGCAATCCCTGCTCCATTATCCGATAACAATGAAAAAGGATGGTTTGCAAGCGATATTCTGAACGAGGCTGCACTTAAATCCGGCAAAGATGCCACTGGCTATAAACTACATGGAAATAACTACAAGCCCTCAGAGTTGTTCGGCAAAAATGGTCAGCTCCGGAGACTCAAAACCTTCGTTCTCTCTCAGCAGCCGGAAATCAGCCTGTCTTTTAAAAGTTTTGAATGCACTGAACTGCAGAAATTATTCACCCAGTCCACCGATGTCTCTTTCCACATGTTAGGAGGGCTTATCAAAGGAGAGCACAACAATGATTATTCCTTCTCAGAATATAATTATAACGAACAGGAACAGACTCTCAATGTCAAAATTGTACCTACTCCAATAGGTAACGCAGGATCCGTCGGCAAGCAGACGGCCTTCGTCCTTGGCGGAGTCATTGAGTCATATGGCGATATAGAGTAAAAACATATGGAAACACATGATCGCAAACACGGAAAGAAGGAAACCGCCATGAATAACCATATTTTTCTTCCTGCAACTGAAGAGGGCGCCAAACTCAATCTTACATATGAGCAGGAACATACCTGTAAAGTTGTTTATAAGCCTGCCGAGGATGGTAAAGGATATGTATTTTCCGAACTCTGGGACATACGGCCGGAGATAAAATATTCCGACAGCTATATTATCGTACCAGTGAGATCCGTATATGTTGACAAGTTTACTTATAGTGCAGATGACATATTTGCCAACATTATCCATTCCTCCGCGGACCATTGTCCATCCAACTCCTGGAAACAACTGCTGATATCACATGGAATCGACTGCAGTCAATGCGCCACAGACGGATACTTTTATGATTCCAAAGACCATTCCGGCAAAACCTATTTTACAGATTATCAGTGCGGCGGCGAAATAAAGGGGGGACATATCATAAATAGTTTCTCTGCCGCCCCTGTCCCTTCTGGCTCCTATGTCTATATGCTGCCGATATGCCATAACCATAATTCCTGCTGTACTGATGACACCGGCAGGAATGGCTCCGGATTTTTCATGATGCCCAGAAGCGAGGGACAGGGAATCCGATTAAGAGGATATATGGTCTTATAGAATGATATATGTGAAGGCATGGACCTTCAGCACAAGGAGACTTGTATAAGGGTATGAAAATATAAAATTTTTTTCTGAAACCAGTTTTTGGAAATAGGTCTTCTATGATAAATTCAAATCATAGAAGGCCTATTATTCTCTGAAGCTTTATGTTAAAGATATGTATGATAAAAATTAACTTTCCCGCAAAGCCGCCGATAAATTTTATATAGAGATAACAGGCATTGTCCGATAAAGCATACAAAGAGGAGGGATTTCTGTGAATTTCTTTACAGTCCAATCATTAAACACCTACACCAAAAACATGGAAATGCAGATGAAATGGCAGAAGAAAAAGGCATCTGGCGACTTTACCGCCGACGGCGCCACCACAATAGCCGATTCTGTAAAGCAGCAGGCTGAAGAGATACGAAAGGCCAATCAGGACGGCACCACCAAAATGACCGCCCAGATCGAGCTAAAGCTGAACAGCGGCCAGAAGCTGACGGCTGAGGAGATGGAATATCTAAGGGACCATGATCCCCAGACTTATCAGCGTGTAAAAGCTACAGAGACGGAGCAAAAGCAATATGAGCAGGAATTAAAGCGCTGCAAGACCAAAGAAGAAGTACAGCGTGTAAAAATGGCTCATGCCGCCACTTCTCTGAACACAGTAAACGAGATTAAAAACAATCCCAACATCCCTGAAAGCAAAAAATTGGAACTGGTTTGGAATGAGCACCGAAAAAACATGGCCTTGCAGCAAAGCACCCAGGAATTTGTAGAAAGCGGCAAATATGCCAAGCTGCCCACCGAGGCAGAAAAACAGAAAGCCGAAAAGGAACTTGAGGAAGCTAAGAAGGCCGAAATGGGCATTGAAGATCCCGCAAAAACCGATAAAGAAAAGGATCCGGAGGAAACATCCGGCACAGAAGATGCTTCAAAAGAGATTCCAGATGAATCTGATATGGAAAATGAAAAAGCCAGGGCTGTTCTAAACCATCGGGAAATAACACGGCAAGAAGCCGAATCCTCACCGGAAGCCCTGAAAGTAAAACGTGCCAAAGCCCAGGCTGCCTATCGTGAAGCACAGGCATCCGCAAAACCGGATATCCCTATGCCATCCCAAAAGCTGGACGTAACCGTAGATTAAAACAAAGTGTCCAAAAGTCCTTTGGAATACCGACTGCCGAGTAAGAACAATTCTTCTTACTCGGCAGTGTCCGTCCTAACCCCCTGTCCTCTCTTCAAATCCCCCTCTTTTTCTTCCCATATTCCCTCAAAATCTCATGAAACTGGCTCCCGCACCGTTCCAGCTCTCCTAAAACAATATCAATCTTTTCATCCTCCAGAAACCAATTATCCCGGCTGATTCCCCTGGTTACAGCAGGACACACAATAAATTCTGTATCCGGATACAGAATCTCATAATATAAAAGAGCTCTTCTGGCATGGCATGCCTGGGGACAGAGGATTGCCCGTTCTATGGTAAGTCCCGCCGCATCCGTCACCTGGCGGGAATAAATCGCATTTTCATAAGTAAAGGTCGCCCTCTTCTCTTCCAGTACAGCCTCCCCAGGAACTCCTTGTTCCGTCAAAATATCCCGCAAAAATTCCCATTCTGTCTCATAACCGGGAATCATACAATGGCCTACCGGCTTGCTGAAACGTCCTGACGGCAAAATCAGCGGGGCATATCCTTCTCGAAAGAGCATTGCCGCTTTCACGGCAATGGCCCCCTGATTGCCTCCCGGAACAAAAATAATGTCCGCTTTCCGAGGCCGGTGCTCTACAAAAATAAAATCTGTAATATCCTGTATAAATTTCATGGCTCTCTCCTTGTCCTCTGTTCCAATGCAAACACCCACGATCCTATTAAGTGCCTATGAGTCTTTTCACCAAAACCACAGCCTCTGCCGCATTGGAGCTATATCCATCTGCCCCAATCTCCTTTGCAAAATCCTCATTCACCGGAGTTCCGCCCACAATAATCTGAATCCGATCCCGAAATGCCTGTCCGTTCAGTCCGTGAACCGTCTCGCGCATAGCGGGCAAGGTTGTAGTCAGAAGTGCTGACAGCGCTACAATGGACGCATCCGGATGCTTTTTAACTGCATCAATAAACTTCTGAGTAGATACATCAATTCCCAGATCCACCACCTCAAAGCCTGCATTTTCCAGCATCATGCTCACCAGGTTTTTTCCGATATCATGAAGATCTCCAGCCACTGTTCCGATAATAACCTTCCCCAAAATCATCGGATGCTCCGATGCAAGGTAAGGCTTCAATACCTCCACGCCTTTCTTCATTGCCCGAGCTGCAAGAATCATCTCCGGAACAAAGATTTCTCCCCTCCGGTACTTCTCTCCCACATTTCCAAGAGCATCAATCATTCCTCTATTAAGAATCTCATTTGGGGAATCGCCTGCATGAAGCGCCTCCTGAATCAAAGGCATCACAAGCTTCACTTTCCCCTCTTCAATTGCCGCTGCAATCTCTTCTATCTTTGTCATCTTATTTTTATTCCTTTTTCATATTTCTATACAGGTATTATATTGAGAACCTAAAATAAGATCAAGTAATAATTCTATGTTACTGTAAACAGTAATAATTCTATACGTTGCAGTATTAAATTAATCCTTTTTTCATTTTCAATTCGCCAAAATCGTGCTATAATATATGAGAATATAATCTATGCCGGATATAAATTGAATTTCAGGGAGGAAACTGCATGAACAGACAAAGAGAAGCTGAACACAATCTGATTGGACATATTTTGTCTGCATTATATATTTCGGAACAAAATTCCGGCCATGAGAAAGCTTCCTCTCTTTCAGACAATGACTTTCTTCAAACTGCTCTGGAGTTAAGAGCTTTTATGAACGAGATGCCAGGAGGTTTCTTTATTTATCGAGCCGACGGAAATGAAGACATCCTCTATGCCAACAATGCCATGCTCCGTCTCTTTAACTGTGATACCATAGAGGAATTCCGCACTCTAACCGGAAACTCCTTTCGGGGCATTGTACACCCGGAGGATCTGGAGGCTGTCGAGAACAGTATCCGGGAGCAGATTGCGGAGAATCAATATGATCTGGATTATGTAGAATACAGGATTATCCAGAAAGGCGGACAAATCCGCTGGGTAGAAGATTATGGACATTTTGTTCACAGTGAGCTTACCGGGGATATTTTTTATGTATTTGCAGGGGATGCCACTGAAAAAAGAAAAAAACAGACAGAAGAACAGCAGCAGCGTTTAGAGATCATTGAAGGCCTCAGCTGCAACTACGAAACGATTCTTTATATCGATCTGAATACAGACAAGCTTCTGCCCTACCGTCTGAGCAGCCGAACCATGCAGCAGTTTGACTTGGAAGGTTCCCTTTCCTCTTACCTTCAATTTTGTTCCGACTATATAAATACCTGGGTATATCCGGAAGATCGAGAGCTTATTACCCAAGCTTTGGATCCCCTTCGGATTCAGAGAAAGCTTGCTTCCTCCAAAACATACTATGTGAATTATCGTGCTGTGGAACAGAACGAACTTTTGTACCTTCAGCTTCGCATCGTCGATGTAGGGAACCAGATTTCTCCATCCCGAATTGTTTTGGGTTTCCGGCGGGTTGATGATGAGATTCGCTTTGAGATGGAACAGAAGAAGTTATATGAAGATGCCCTGAATCAGGCTAATCTTGCCAACATTGCTAAAAATACATTTCTCGCAAACATGTCCCATGACATACGCACACCCTTAAATGCCATTACAGGCTTTATTACCCTTGCCAAAAATCACATGCGGGAGCCGGAAAAGCTCACCGAGTATATAAACAAAATTCACTCCTCCAGTGAACAGCTTTTGTCCCTCATCAATGATATTCTGGAAATATCCCGAATGGAATCCGGAACCTTTCAGACAGAAGAAACTGCCTGCTATCTTCCGGATCTTATAAAAGAAGTCCAAAGCTCTCTGCTCCCGCAGGCAGAAAAAAAGCAGCTCACCCTCCTTGTTGATTTCTCCCGTCTTCAGCATCCTTATGCATACAGTGATCCGGAGAAACTAAAACAAATACTCCTATGTCTTGGAAGCAACGCCGTAAAGTACACACAAAACGGCGGTCAGGTACGCATTGCTATATTAGAAGAAAAGGCTCCTTCCAATAACTATGCTTCCTACCAATTCCTCATAGAGGATAACGGCATCGGAATTGAAGCCGAATATTTGGAGCGTATTTTTGAACCCTTTGAACGAGTTCGAAATACTACCTTCAGCGGTTTCCATGGTACCGGACTTGGCCTGACCATCGTGAAACGTCTGGCCGAGATTATGGATGGCACCGTTGAAGCAGAGAGCACTCCCGGAAAGGGCAGCCGATTTACCGTCTCATTCAATCTGCGGATTCAAACGCAAAACTCCTTTCAGCCTGAGGATGTTGAAAAGCTTGTAGTAAGCCGTATGGCCGGACGTAAAATACTTCTTGTTGATGACAACGGACTGAATCTGGAACTGGAATCCGAACTATTAGAAGATCTGGGCTTTCTGGTAGAAACTGCCGAAGATGGTCAGGTTGCCATAAAGCTCCTTCAGGCCGATCCCGAAAGCTATGGATTGGTTTTGATGGACATTCAGATGCCGGTTATGAATGGCTATGAGACAGCTCAAATCATTCGGAGCCAAACGGATCCCCGCCTCTGCGGCATTCCCATTATAGCTGTGTCCGCCAATTCCTTCGATGAGGATCGGCGCAGATCAAGAAAGAGCGGCATGAACGCCCATTTGCCCAAGCCCCTTAATGTGGATCACCTTCTGGAATTGATGGTGAATATGATTTCGTGATCAGCTCTGGTTCAATAACCAGATGCTTTTCCACTTCCTCCCCATCCAGAATTCGGACAGCAGTCTCATAGGCCAGACGGCCAATCTCCGAGCAGCGAATGGCAGCATCCAGGATTCCGCGTTCCACTAAGTCGAGTCCTCCCAGATTCCCGTTATAACCATCTACTCCCAGAAAACAGGTTCCCGTTACCCGGTATTGATTCTGAGCCAGATAAGCCCCATAAGCCATTTCATCATTAAATGCAAAGACTACATCGGCCTTCTGGCTCACCACCAGATAATCCTTCATCCGGTTTTCTGCCTTATCCCTAAGCCATTCCCCATTCAGATAATGAATCTGATCCTCCCCAATTCTTCCCGCAACCGCATCCTGAAAGCCCTGCAAGCGCCTGGCGGAAATAGTTGAGCTTGATGGTCCTGTAAGCACTACGATCTGATTTCCCCGGCGATACCGCTCCTCCAAAATATAAGAACCGGCCAGACGGCCAATCTCATAATCATTAAATTCAATAAAGGCAGTGTAGCTTTCCGTTCCCGGATCGATCCCCATCACCACCACAGGAATCTCACGGCTAATCTCCTTCAGCTTCTCCTTAAGAGACAAGGAATCCCCCGGCGCCGCAATCAGCAGATCCACGCCGCATTCCATCAGTTGGTCAATATCCTGCAGCTGTTTTTCCTGACTGCCGGCAGCATCCTTGAAAATAATATTCACCCGGCTGTCTGACAGATGCTCCTCTTCCATGCTGTCTATGGTGTGGCTGAGCCATGGCTCCATCACATTGGACAGGCTGACCCCAATCAGATATTCGTACTCATTTTCCTGTATAATCTCCTTCTCTTTACAGCCTCCCATCATGCACAGCAGAAGGCTCAGGCAGAGAATCTTAAGCTTCTTCCCCATAATGTCTCCCTCTTAAACAATATTTTTCCGATGCTCCGACGGAGAAATCCCCATACTGTTCTTAAATGCCGTGGAAAAATAATGCTGGCTCTTATACCCTACCATATCCGCAATCTCATTAATAGAGCGGCTGGTACTGCGCATCAGCACAATGGCCTCATTGATCCGCAGGCTGGTGAGAAAGTCCTTAAAGGGCATCCCCAGCTCCTGCTTCATAAGGCGGCTCAGATAGGCCGGACTGATGCCGATGGACCGGGCCACCAGATTCAGATCAATGTCTGGATCCCGAAAATGTTCATAAAGGTACCTTTTCGCCTCAGTAACAACAGGACGGCATTCCAGCGCCCTCTGCACCTCTTTCAAAGCCTCCCCGTAAACCTCCGGAAAAAGTGCCTCTATGCAGCTTCGGATGACAATCGTGCAGGTTCCTCCTAAAATCTGTTCCAGACTTTCTTCCACATGCCGCCTGAGATTTCTCAGCTCCTGATCTGCTCCCTGAAAAATCCCTGCCACATTTTGATAGCGATCCATAAAAAGATAGACCGGACCATATTTTTCCAAAAGATCCCCCAGAATATTTTTCAGGGCAAATTGATAGACGTTGTCAGAAATATGACTTTCATCCATGCGCAGGCTTAAGGTTCGATTGTTCTGAGTGGATACCAGAATCAGGGCTGCTTCTTCTCCGATATCCACAGACAGCAGTTCTTTCTGTCCTTCCCGCTCACTGTCGCTGAGTCTTCCCTCGATCCAATCGTTGAAAAATACCCCCTGAAGGTATTCCCGGTGCTGTTCCAACTGATAATTGGCCAAATCAATAAAGCGCTGTTTGGCACGCTCCCTGCTCAGTTCTTCTATCAGGCTGCGGATTGCCTCATAAAGCTCTTCCTCTCCCACAGGCTTCAGAATATAGCTGCGTACTCCCAGAGTCAAAGCTTCCTTTGCATAAGTAAATTCATTGTACCCGGATACAATGATTGTCCGGCACTCCGGATGCACCTCCCGAATCCGTTCCAGAAGCTGCAACCCATTGAGTTTCGGCATACAGATATCCACCAGGGCCATATCCGGTCGTTCCTCCTGGGTAACCCGCAGGGCTTCCAATCCGTTTTTTGCCTCACCGCAGACCTTTAGGGGAAGCTCAAAGCTTTCCACCAGCTCCCGAAGTCCCTGGCGAATCTTCGGCTCATCATCGGCTATTACTATCTTCCACATTTCTTTTTCCCTCCACATCCCTGATATTTCGGCTATTCAGCGGAAGCCTTATCTCCGCAACCGTTCCTCCCTCTGTCCCCGGACGATAAAAAAGGCCGTAAGACTCTCCATAGGAAAAGCGAATTCGATCATGAACATTCAATACTCCAAAGGCTCGAATTTCCTCCGGACGCTCTTCCATACGAAGAAGTCCATTCATTTGTTCGCATTCCTCCCGACTCATTCCAGCTCCGTCATCCGCCACAGAAATAAGAAGCCGATCTCCCTTTTCCCGGCAGGCGCAGATTCGAATATTTCCGCGCTCCCGGTCAGATTCCTTTATCCCATGATACAGGGCATTTTCCACCAGGGGCTGTAAAATCAGACGGGGCACCATGCAGTCAAGCAGCTGTTCGTCAAAGACCGGCTCATATTCAAACAAATCCTCATACCGGAACTTCTGCACATCCAGATAACTGAGAACCAGAGTCATTTCCTCCCGAAGTGTAATATATTCTTTTCCGCTGCTTAAGCTGATGCGGAAAAAATTCGAGAGGGCCCGAACCGTCTCCACAATATCCGTAGCCTGATATCTTTTTGCCATCCACTGAATGCTGTCCAGGGTATTATACAGAAAATGGGGCTTAATCTGCTCCCGAAGAATCTTCATCTCCGCCTCCCGCTTTTGCTTCTGTTCCGCATAAACGAGCTGCAAAAGCTCATTGATCTTGTCCACCATAGAGTTGAAGCTATCCCCTAACTGCCCGATCTCCCCCTGATAATGGTTATCAAACCGCACGGACAAATCCCCGGTCTGAGCCCGTTTCATCAACCGGGAAAGGTTGGATATGGGCGTGGTAATGGTTTTGGAAAAGAATGCGGACCATGCCAGGGCCGCCGCACAGCAGATAATCGCCAAAAGAAAGGACACACGCTGCACTCTGGAAACTCCCTCAATGGTTTTTCCCATATCATAGAGCCCAACTGTGGTCAATCTGGTATAATCCGACTGATTATAAATGATCCGATACTCCCCCTCCTGAATCCGGCATTTAAAGCTTCCGCTGCCTGCACCCAGAAACCATGCCGGATTGATTCGGTATACCACCTTATTCTCCGGAGTATACAGCACATTCCCTTTGCTGTCCATAATAAAGACAAAACCGGTCTGGCCCAATGTAATATCCCCTACTAAGCCCTGAATACTCAGCTTGTCCAGGTCAATCAGAACCACACCTATAAGCTCCCGGCTTTCTTTCCCATAGATGCCCTGAGCCACGGAAACATAGCTGTCCGAGCTGTAGTTCCTCCAGTCCTGCAGATTCCGCCCTATGGACGAGCTGATTACAACCGGCTTGCCCTCTGCCCTGACCGCATCCTGATACCATCCCTCCTCACTCAAATCCTGCTTCTGGATCCGGTAAGAATCATTGGAAAGATAATGGCCCCTGCTGCTGGCCAGTACAATATTCAGATAATCCTTATGGACCGCAGAGTATTCCAGCAAAAGGTTACGGACAGATGTTTCCAGTTCCACCCTTTTTCCCTGCTCCCGCTCCTCGTCTACCGTAAGATAACCCTGAACCTCTCTGCTTTCTCCCAAAAGATTTAAGGTCTTCTCAATGTCCTCCAGCTTTAGATCCACGGATTTCTGCACCTGATTCTGCATCTCGGCAGTACTGGCATAAGCGTGCTCTTCTATGGAGTCAATATAGATCCTGCTGCCGGCCATGGTCAGCACGAGAGTCACGGAAATAACCGCTGTAAAGGTAAAGGCTAAAAAGGAGCGCCTTAAATTTTTTGTAAAAAGCAATTCCTGTATGTTTTTCATAAGCACCTGCCCTGTTATGCTTTTGTTTTCTAAAATGCGTACCATTATTATACTAAAAAACTTATGGAAAAAAAAGGCTCGCCTGCGGTACACAGACGAGCCTTATAAGCTCACAGGCAGTTTTTATGATTCTTATTCGCCGCCATATTTCTTCAACAAGTCAGGAGCCGTCTCCGGAGTGATGATCTCGGATTCCAGAGTAATCTCTTTCTCAAGCTCCTTGCCCTCTACCAGAAGCTGGTATGCACTCTCAATAGCCTCTGCGCCGCCGGTGGGATATACCATGGACAGGCTCAGTCTGCCGTCCATAACGCTGCGGATTCCTCCGTCAGGGGTGGGAAGTCCGTCGACGCCGATGAAGATAATGTCTTTCTCACGTCCGGCATTCTTTGCCGCAATGTAAGCCCCCTCTGCCATGGGGTCATTCAGGCAGTAGAACAGATCGATCTCAGTATTGGTCTGGAGCATTTCCTCTGCAACGGTGATAGCTTTCTCACGAAGCCAGTCCGCATTGTTAGCCGCTACGATCTCTACCTTTGGATTTGCCTTGATTCCTTCACGGAATCCGTTGTCTCTGTCGATACCGCCGGAGGTTCCCTCAAGACCCTTGATCTCGCAAACCTTTCCTCCGTCTGGAAGAAGTGTGTTTGCCACATACTCGCCTACCTGTTTTCCGATTGCCACGTTATCTGCACCGATAAACTGTGTATAACCGTCTCCGTCAATCTTTCTGTCCAGAAGAATAACCGGGATTCCTGCCTCGTATGCAGCCGTAACCGCATTGGTCAGAGGAGTTGCCTCGTTGGGGGAGGTAATAATCAGATCCACGCCCATCTGTACAAAGTTCTCAATGTCTGCAATCTGCTTGGAGTTATCCTGTGCTGCGTCCGCATAGATAATTTCGAACTCCGGATGTGCTTCTGCTGCCGCCGCAATCTGATCGTTCATAGCTACACGCCAGGGCTCGCCCAGGTTACACTGTGACATGCCAATCACGTATTTGTCTTTTGCACCTGTCTCTGCGTCTGCCGCCGGTTCTTCGGGTGTCTCTGCAGGAGCTTCCGCTTCTTCTTCCGCCGGAGCAGCCGGAGCCTCAGCAGGCTCTTCTGTCTTGCCGCCGCAGCCAACCAGTAAGGTTGCAAGCATTGCCGTGCAAAGTACCACACTTAAAATTCTCTTTTTCATATTTCCCTCTTTCTTCGATAGTTTTTATTTTTTTAATCTGCAGGGAGCTGCTATCGATCAGCTCCGTACAGATTGCGCACAATTAATTATAAACGGCTCAGTCTTTCCGTTCCGCCTGCATAAACACGGCAATGATAATAAGGAAGCCCTTTACCATCAACTGCAGGTTGGAGTTTACACCCTTTAAGCCCAGTACATTGTCCAGCATGCCTAAAATCAATGCTCCAATCAGGGTTCCCAGCATGGTTCCCTTGCCGCCCGCCAGACTGGTTCCGCCGATGGCACAGGCCGCCACCGCATTCAGCTCATAGCCGGAGCCCTCGTTAGGGCCGCCCTGGCTGATCTGCGCCGCATGGATCATGGCTGCTACGGATGCCAGCATAGAGCACAGCATAAAGGTAAACAGCTTAATCCGATCTACATTGATTCCTGCCAGATAGGAAGCCTGGCGGTTGCCGCCGATAGCGTAAAGCTGACGGCCAAACCTGGTCTTTGTCATAATAAAATGGAAAATCAGAAGCAGTACCAGAAAAATAATGGCCGGTACGGGAATCAGGCCGCTGATCCTCATCTGAAGCACCTCAAACTCCGGCGGAGCCAATCCCTCCCCCTTTCCGTAGGTCAGGGGAATTCCCACGCCGTTGGCCCAGAAGCGGGCAAGTCCCCTTGCAATATTCATACTTGCCAGCGTCACGATAAATGCCTGAAGCTTCAGCTTCGTAATGCAGATGCCGTTGAAGAATCCAAAGGCTGCGCCAATCAAAAGGCTGGCAAGGACTGCCGGTACAAAGGGAAGCCCATTCCATACCATCAGCGCCGCACAGCCGGTAGACACCAGACCCACAACGGAACCGACAGAAAGGTCTATATCACCCAAAATCAAAATCATGGTCATGCCAATGGCAATAATTCCGTTCTCCGACACGGCGCGGAGCACATTCATCAGGTTCCTGGCATCCAGGAACACGTTTTTTCCGTCCTGTACGCAAATTACGCTTGCAACGATAAATATCAGGATCAGCGCAATTATACTCTGCATCTTTTTTAACAATACTTTTGTCTGATCTGTTTTCATTTCTGCCTCTCCCCCTTATTTCGTAGCGCTGTGAAGCAGCTTTTCCTGGGTCGCCTCTTTCTGCTCAAACTCTCCGGTCAACTCACCCTCACAGAACGTAACAATCCTGTCCGAGATTCCTATAACCTCCGGCAGCTCCGAGGATACCACAATAATCGCCATCCCTGTCTTTGCCAAATTATTGATCAGCTGGTAAATCTCTGCCTTGGCGCCTACGTCAATGCCTCTGGTGGGTTCATCCAAAAGCAGCAGTTTGGGCTTTGTAAGCAGCCACCTGGCCAGAATGACCTTCTGTTGGTTTCCGCCTGACAGGGAGCTTGCCAGTGTCTTACTTCCGGGAGCCTTTACCTTAAGAGCTTCTATCTGCTCCTCCCAGGCCTTTCCCTCGTTTTTCAGATCCATAAACAAAAATTTGCTGAACTGCTTTAAAAGAGGGAGTGAAATATTCTCTCCTATGGATCGCTGCAATACCAGTCCGCTTCCTTTCCGATCCTCCGTGGCAAAAGAAATTCCTGCCCGAATGGCATCCCCGGGCCTGCGAATCACAACCGGCTTTCCCTCAATATAGATCTCCCCGGTTACTTCCTTGCCATGAACGCCTGCCACACATTCAAAAAATTCCGTTCTTCCGGCTCCGGCCAGCCCCGCTATCCCTAAGACCTCTCCATGACGGACCTGAAGAGAAATGTTTTTAAGAGAACGTCGGAAGCTTCCCTCCGGAGGCGTATAGGTAAGGTTCTTTACTTCAAAGGCTACGTCACCTTTCTCCGTGGGAGCCTTCGGATACTGTTCACTCACGTCACGGCCTACCATCATACGGATAATCTCGTCCGTGTCAGTCTCAGACGCATTGACCGTGCCTATGTATGCACCGTCACGCATAACGGTCAGACGGTCGGCAATCTTGAAAATCTCTTCCATCCGGTGGGTAATATAGATGATTCCCCGTCCCTCGCTTCGAAGCCTGCGGATAATGGTAAAAAGCTTTTCCGCCTCCTTTTCGCTGATAGCGGAGGTTGGCTCATCCATAACCAGAATCTTTGCATTCAGTGAAAGGGCTTTGGCAATCTCCACCAGCTGCTGCTCTCCAATGCGCAGATCCTTTACCTGCTGAGTGGGCTTTACATCCAGCTCCAGCATATCCAGATACTTTTGGGTTTCTGTTATCATACCCTGAAAGTCCACCATTGGAAGCTTCTTTTTAAACCAGCGTCCGAGGAAGATGTTCTCAGCCACATTAAGCTCCGGAACCACCTGAAGCTCCTGATGAATCTTGGCAATTCCATGCTTCTTCGCCGTCACCGGGTCTGTCACGTTCACTTTCTGGCCGTCCACATAGATTTCGCCCTCCTGGGGAAGCAGGGAACCGCTTAAGATGTTCATCAGCGTGGATTTCCCGGCACCGTTCTCGCCCATCAGGGCAAGCACCTCTCCCTCGTGCAAATCTATGGAAACGTCCTTTAGGGCCTGTACGGCTCCAAAGCTCTTGCTGATATGCTTCATTTCCAAAAGAACTTTCCCCATCTTCTCACCTTCTTTGTGCATTTTTTCCTATTAACCTCATTATAGCTTTCATTTTTCCGTCTGTATTTATAATTTTCGTAAAAATAATTATAAAAAAGTGACTTTTTTGTCTATAATAACCTAAGGAGAGAGTTCCTCTATTCTGTTATGTACATGACGCAAAAAGAGCCTGCTCCATCGAAATGGCAGACTCTTTCTTTCATTATTCAATTATCTTCCAAGCCCTAAACTCCAAGCTTCGCTTTGCGCATATCCTCCGCTTTATTAAAGGTATAAACCGGCGTATAACCTGGAAGAGGGTTGATTCTCTGATGGTAGGCATCCAGGAACCATTCCGCCTGCGGGAAAAATTCTTTTTCCAGCTCATAGATAGGAGTAATCCAGTTGCGTGCTCCCAGAGTGATGACCGGCGCATCCAGGTAATCAAAAGCCATCGTTGTAATATTTTCTGCAAAATCATTGATAACCGAGTTTCTCTGGCATGCATCACTTGCAATCATGATCTTCCCAGTCTTCTTCACGGACTCTATTACCTTATCATAATTAAACGGTACAATACTCCTTGCATCAATAACCTCTACACTGATGCCAAACTCCTTCTCAAAACGTTCTGCCGCCTTCAGCGCCCGGTATAAAGTTACACCAATGGTCAGAATTGTCAGGTCGGAGCCTGTGCGCTTCACATCCGGCTCCCCGATGGGAATCTCATAATATTCAGCCGGAACTCCCTCTTTTTTGTGAAACAGCTCTCCCTGTCCATAGAGAGACTGGCTTTCCAAATAGATAACCGGATCGGTTCCTGCCATAGCAGCATTCAAAAGTCCTTTTGCATCATAAGGCGTTACAGGGTAAACTACCTTCAAACCAGGCACATGAGCGCAAATGCTTGACCACTCCTGTGAGTGCTGCGCACCATATTTCGAACCTACACCCATACGCACGGTTACCGGCATCTTAAGCTGTCCGGCCGTCATTGCCTGCCATTTTGCAAGCTGGTTGAAGATCTCATCCCCTGCACACACCATAAAGTCACAGTACATCAACTCCGGAACGCTGCGCCCTCCAAGCATTGCATAGCCTACGGCCGCACCGATAATGGCAGATTCCGAAATGGGTGAATTAAACAGCCGCTCATAAGGAACCGACTTTTCCAGACTTTTATAGGCTCCATATGCGCTTCCCCAGTCACGCAGATCCTCGCCAAAGGAAATCAGGCTGGGATCCTCATAAAATTTATCAAGAATTGCCTCAAAAATCGCATCTCGTATCTGTACCACAGCTGCAGAGGGAAGCTCCTTTCCATCCTTGATTCCGGTACGGCTCTTCTTCTGAAGCTGCTGCCACCTGGGGTTCTCCTCCTTAGGCGCAAGCATCTTGGGCTCTTCTTCCGTCATTTTCAGCGTATGAGTATTTGAGAAAATATATTTCTCAATAGAATCCTGCTTCTCCCTAATATTCATTCTGGGCGAAATTTCATCATCTACAGCCAGCTTAAAGGAATCCAGATTGAGCTGATGCACGCTTGCCTTCATCTCTTCAATCTCGGCCTCCGTCATCACGCCATTTTCCACAAGCTGCTTCTCATAATCCGCAATGGCATCCTGCTCTTCCCATGCCTGAATCTCTTCCTTTGTACGGTTGGGATTGGCATCTGAGGTAGAATGCCCGCAGAAGCGGTATGTAATTACATCCAGCAAGGCCGGACCCTTACCCTCCAAAAGCAGCTTCTTCTGACGTTTCACCGCATCGATCACTGCAAATACATTGAAGCCGTCCACTCGCTCTGCATGAAGCTGATCCGGGTTAATTCCGGCACCAATGCGTGCCAGCACATCATAACCCATTGTCTCTCCGCAGGTCTGCCCGCCCATGCCATAGCCGTTATTATTAAAGTTAAAGAGCACCGGAAGTCCGCCCTTCTCACCCCAAAGCTTATTGTACTGATCCATAGAAGCAAAGCACATTGCCTCATAAACCGGTCCCCGGGCTGCCGCACCGTCGCCTGCATTGGCGATGGTAATACCCTTCTCATGGGTAACCTTCTTGTGCAGAGCGGCACCAGTTGCAATGGGTGCAGAACCTCCCACAATGGCATTATTGGGATATACGCCAAAGGGAATGAAAAATGCATGCATAGAATTGCCCAATCCTTTTGCAAATCCATTCTCACGGCCAAAGATCTCTGCCATAATACCATACATATAGAAGCGTGCCGCCAGCTCCTTTGTTGTTCCCTGAAAATCCTTTTCTACGACCTTAAGCTGCACTCCCCCGCCGGATGCCTTCATAATTTCCATCAGCTTATCATCATCAATTTTCCGCAAGGTATTCAAGCCCTTTGCAATCAACTCTCCATGCCCCCTGTGGGTTCCGAAAATAAAATCATTCTCATCCAGGGCAAATGCCTGGCCTACAGCTGCGGATTCCTGACCTATGCACAGATGAGCCGGGCCGGAATAATTATACGCAATATCACTGTACTTTCCGGAAAGACGCAGATCCTGCATCATAGTCTCAAACTCCCGGATAGACAGCATATCATACAGAATATTTTTCAACTCCTCATCCGTAAACTCGCTGCGGACATCCTTCATCCTCTTCTGATACTGATTTACGGGAATGTCTTGAAAAGTTACCTTTGATGATTTTCTTCTCTCATTTGGATCAATATAAATTTGCTTCGCCATTCTTGTTTCTCCTATCTTAAGTTGCTACGCAATGGTACTAAAGGGTAAAGTCACTTCGGCACACCTGTAATGAGAGAAACTTTCATTCGAAAGGGCACTCATGAAAGTTCCTCTCGTGTGCCTTTGCGACTTTACCGTCCAGCATAAAATATTTCTTAAAACACTTGGCATTTTTTAGCTGGACTATTAAAGTTCCGTAATCCCCTTCCTGTACACCCTTTTCTAAATCAATTTTCAGCCACAGCAGCATGTGTCTGTAAATCGATTTGTGCACCGGAAGGGGCATTACTGTTTAATTAAGTTGCTGCATAACGGTACTAAAGGGATACCCGCAGGGTATTTCCAAAATAAACTATGAAAACAATGCCTCCCGAATAATCTCACATACTGTGGGATGGGGGAAAATCGTCTTCTGTATGCTTTCAACAGGAATCTTATTTTGAATCATCAAAGCCAGGGCATAAATATATTCCGATGCATAAGATGACATCAATGTAGCACCCACAATAATATCCTTCTTCGTATCAATAATCAGCTTACAGATCCCGTCACTCATACCATTTTCCACCACATGGCGTCCGCTGAAATTAATAGATACCTTTTTCACACAATAAGCAATTCCGGCAGCACTGGCCTGCTCCTCCGACATCCCTACAAAGGCAGCCTCCGGGTTTGTATACACCACACCGCAAACTGCATCATAGCTCATGGCATCACGCCTTCCAAGGATGTCATTGACCGCAACCTCACCTTCCCGGTATCCTACATGGGCCAGCATCGCTTTGCCATTCACATCACCAATGGCATATACACCAGGTACATTTGTTCTCATATGGTCATCCGTGACAATAGCGCCCCTTTCTATCTGCACGCCCATCTCGGAAAGCCCTTCCACCTTGCTGTTCGCACGCCTTCCCACAGACATCAGCACCTTATCATAGGCTAAAACTTCTGTTTTCCCATCCTTAGTAAGTGTCAAGGCACCATCTGCAATTCTCGTCACATTGCCGGAAAGCCAGAAGGTTACACCCCTTTTTTCCATTTCTCTCTGAAGCAGGGCACTGACCTCCCGGTCGTTAGGACCGAGAACCTTATCCATCATCTCCACAACCGTTACCTTGGAGCCAGCCTCCTGAAAATAAGCTGCCATCTCAAATCCAATCACCCCGCCTCCTACAATCACAAGACGGTCTGGAACCTCTGTCATATTCAATATCTCATCACTGGTGACAACCGTTCCCTTTTCCAATTCCTCCTTTACTCCCTCAATGGGCGGAATAGCCGGAGAAGAGCCCGTGGCCACAATCAGGTGCTTTGCCCCAAAGGTTTCTTCCTCTGTAGATACAAGAATCCTTCCATCTTTCTTAGAAACCTTCGCCGTACCAGACACCACCTGCACTTTTTTTCTTCGAAGACCGCCTGCCACACCCTGCACCAGAGCTTCCACCACCTCATCCTTTTTTTGGACAACAGCCCTGTGATTAAGAGTAGCCTCTCCCGCTTCCACACCATAAGGTCTTCCTGCATCATTGGCATGATGATAAAGCTTTGCTGCATACAGGAAGGTTTTCGTAGGAATACATCCGGCATTCAGGCAGGTTCCTCCAACCCTTTTCTTCTCCACCAAAAGCACACTCTGGCCCTTCTGCGCCGCATACTCTGCACTGTTATAGCCCGCCGGACCGCCGCCAATCACGATCAAATCAAATGTCTTCATTCTTTGCCTCCTCACTCTGCAATCAGTTCTTCTATATGCTCCAGATTCTCGCAAAGCTTTTTTAAGAAACTGGCAGCCGGGCCGCCGTCTACCAGGCGGTGATCCACTGTTAAGGACAGGGTACATGCCGGATAACACAGCATTCCTTCTTTTGTCGGCTTCATCATATAATCAATGGCGCCTACCCCCAGAATGCCTACCTGGGGCGGATTCAGAATCGGCGTAAAGGTTCTTATACCAAAAGCCCCCAGGTTGCTGACCGTAAAAGTGGCTTCCTTTAATTTTTCCGGAGAAATGCTTCCTTTGCGGCATTCTCCCGCCAATTCCTTCAAATTATCGGATATCTCCAAAAGGCTCTTTGTATTAGCTGCCGTAATTGTAGGTACCATCAATCCCCGTTCCGTATCCACAGCGCAGCCCAGATTCACATCTGTAAACTCAATAGCCTCATCATCACCCTGCATCCAGGAATTCATATATGGAAATTCTTCCAGGGTACGGGCTGTGGAAAAGATAATCAAGTCTCCGATGGTAACATGTTTCATCTCCCCCTGCTCTGCCTTGAAGCGGCTGCGGCATGCCTGCAATTCGGCAGCATTGAATACAGAACTCATAGTCAGCTGCGCCGTAGATTGAAGAGAATGCAGCATATTTTTTGCAATCACCTTGCGGATCTTCGGAAGCTTCACAGTCCTCTTCTCTCCTGTGGCACGGCGAACCTCCGTAATTTCATCTTTCATATAGCGGATAATGTCCTCTTCCAAAATGCGGTTTTCCGCACCGGAGGCCGGAATCATTTGGTAATTCACAATCCCATTCTGCTCTGCCAGCTTTCTGGCCCTTGGAGAAATGCCCTTCTCTCCCTTACTGCTGTCTGTCGTTCCCGCACTTGCTGATAAAGCCTGCTGCGCCGATGGTGCTATTTCAGTCTCTGGCGAAACACTTTCCTCTGTGGATGCTTCCTGCGCTGCTTCTTCCGGAAGGGCCAGTTCAGGAATCTCGTCCCCCTCTTTTCCAACAACGCAGACAGGCGTAAGTACCGGAATAACTGCATAATCGTCATAATACTTTTTCAAAACTGTTCCTTCAAACTCCGAATCCACATCCATTGTGGACTTGTCTGTCTCAATGCAGAACAGCTTGTCACCTGCCGAGACCTTATCACCTTCTGCTACATACCACTGAGATAATAGATTTGTCTCTTCATTTAGAGACAGCCTGGGCATGATCACAACATCTGCCATTTTATCACTCTCCTTTTTCATTTTGTTTTATTTCAAAATAATTCGTAACTAATTTTTATTGTATCTATTTCTTTTTATTTTAATTATAGTTTCGTTTTATTTCATTGTCAATTTTTTAATTGTTTTTTTTCCTTTTATTTTGAAATATTTCTCTTGTTTTTTACAAATTTCATGTTATAATGAGCATAAGATTACAATTTGATTTCATTTTAAAAGAAAAAATAATCAACTTCCCTTTCCGGAGCATAAAACGCAAGAAGGAGACTGCTATGTTTGCAAATGAAAGACATACGGAAATTCTCACCATTTTGAAGCAGAAGAAAAAAATTACTGTAACAGAGCTCAGTCAGCTTCTCGGTGTCTCGGAGGTGACTATCCGAAAGGATCTGGAATATTTGGAACAGCAGGACAGCCTGATGCGCACCTTTGGCGGCGCCCTCTACAAGGAGCCGGAAAAGCAGGGCAGCTCCTGCTTTATTCCTCCGGAATCCTTAAACGACTATGAGCGCAAACAATCTATCGGCTCTCTTGCAGCCGCTCTGGTGAATGACGAAGATTTTATATTTCTTGGACCCGGATATACCTGTCTGGAAGTAGCTAAGAATCTGAAGGTAAAAAACCGTCTTGCTGTCACTACTATGAATGTGTCTGCCGCCATTGAACTGACGAACACCCCGGAATTCAATGTCATGATGGTGCCTGGGGATTTTACAAGAAGAAACGGAACCTATTATGTAACAGGTTCCGTATTGATTGACTATTTTTCTGATATTTATTTTGATAAAATCTTTCTTACCATGGACGGCATTTCTCTAACCAGAGGCTTTTCTGTTCTGGATGATGTCACTGCCCGTATTTTTCGAAAACTGCTGGAGCAGGCTTCACAGATCATTGTATGCGCCACCAGCAGCAAGTTCGGCAAAAACGCTATGGCTCCTTTCGGACCGCTGACAATTGCCAACACCATTGTTACGGATGGTCCTGTTCCGACAGATTATCAAGCATATTTTGATGGTCATGGGATTCAGGTGATCTATCCAAATCGTTGAGAATGAATCCTCTAATTTTTCTTTGCATGAGTATCTGCGAGTACAGAGACTACTATGATTACTCCTTTAAATACCTGCTGCCAGTATGTATTGATACCAACAAGTGTCATACCGTTTGTCAATACCGTTAAAAGCAATACACCTACAACAGTTCCAATAATCTTTCCCCGGCCGCCCGACATACTTGTTCCGCCAACTACTGCCGCTGTAATACAGTCCATCTCAAAGTTCTGTCCTGCCGAAGGCTGTCCTGATCCCAATCTGGTCACAACAATTAAACCGGCAATTGATGTCAGCACGCCCATAATCATATACACAATAATCTTTACCTTAACTACTGCAATTCCCGACCATCGGCTCGCTTCCATATTACCGCCAACCGCATAGATATAACGTCCAAAACGCAGTTTTGAAGTTAAGAACACACCAAATGCAATCACAGCCAGCATAATAATTACCGGAATTGGTACAATCCCAACATAACCTGTTCCAATCTTTGTAAAGTCTTCATTGGTCCATACCACAGAATTTCCTCCGGTTATAATATAGGCTAGTCCTCTTAACACCGTCATGCTGGCCAATGTCGCAATAAATCCCGGCAATTTTCCAACTGCACAGAGCACTCCGTTTACCCCGCCAACCACTACTCCTACCAGCAATGCCGCCAATACTGCCAGCAGAACATTATTCGTGCTTTTGCAGACCATTGCACCAATCAAACCAGATGCACAAATCAAAGAACCTGCAGATAAATCAATCTCTCCTATGATAATTACCATAGTCATTCCAACAGCAGCAATTGCTGTATAAGAACCCTGACGTAAAATATTGGTAATATTGTTCATAGAAATAAACTGAGGGTTCATAGCTGTCCAAACGATACAAAGAAGAACCACAACTCCTATCAAAAGTAATTCTCGTAACGAACCAAGATTGATCTTTTTCTTTTCTTTCATGCTTTTATACCTCCAAATGCAGCCTGCATTATATTATTTTTTGTAGCTTCTTCGATGGACAGCTCTCCGGTAATATTTCCTTCATGCATGACAATAACACGATCACTCACTTTCTGAACCTCTGCCATCTCTGAGGAAATCATAATAATACTCTTTCCTGCCTCCGTAAGTTTTCTCATTAAAGTATAAATTTCACTCTTAGCGCCTACATCAATCCCTCGTGTAGGTTCATCCATAATCAAAATATCCGGTGCCATAGCTAGCCACTTTGCAATAACTACCTTTTGTTGGTTCCCGCCGCTAAGCTCTTTTACCTCTTGATTTTCATCCCGCAAAGCAATACCCAGATCATCAATATAAGTGCCAGTAATTCCCTTCAAAACCTTCTTATTCAAAATCCAGCTCTTTAACTGCCCAAGTTTTGAGATCAGCATATTATCTTTAATGCTCATTCCAAGAATCAACCCCAGACCTTTCCTGTCTTCCGGAACCAGACCAATTCCGGCATTAATCGCATCCCGTGGGCAGCTAATATGTGCTTTATTTCCCTGAATATAAATCTCGCCCTCTCCAATCGGGTCAATTCCAAAGATCACTCTGGAAAGCTCCGTTCTTCCTGCTCCTACCAGACCAAAGAATCCCAGGATTTCTTTCTCATGCAAATCAAAACTGACAGGAACCGAATTGGGGAAAACTGTTACATTTCTTACTGACAATACTGTTTTTTTATTGTTGATATATTCGCTGACCTGTTTCTTTCCTTCTTCTAGATCACGGCCAATCATCATTTTAATCAAATCAGTCTCAGAAACCTTGCCTGCCTCCACTGTATCAATATATGTTCCATTCCTGAATACGGTAATTCTGTCAGCAAGCTCAAACACTTCCTCCATACGATGGGAAATATATACAATACATACGCCTTTATTCTTTAATTCTTGGATAATCTCAAATAACGTTTGAGATTCCGTTTCAGAGAGACTTGCCGTCGGCTCATCAAACACTACAACCCGGGCATCAAAAGATAATGCCTTGGCAATCTCCACGCACTGTTTTTGACCACAGCTTAGAGAAGAGACAGTGGTAGTTGGATTGACATCCAGCTTTACTTTTGTCAATTCCTCTTTTGCTTTCTCGTATAAGATTTTTTTATCTACAATTGTTGCTGTTCCGACAGGCTCCCGTCCAATAAATATGTTTTCTCCGATATTCATATTTTCCAGAAGATTAAGCTCCTGGAATACCATGCTAAGACCAAGCTTCTGTGCCATCAGCGGAGATTTCATCTCTGTCAGCTTCATCTCACCGCTCACCTCATCCCGCAGATACATGGAACCTTCATCCTTCATGTATACACCAGTCATAATTTTCATCAAAGTAGACTTCCCTGCACCATTTTCGCCCATCAAAGCATGAACCTCTCCCTTGCGAAGTTCTATCTGTACATGATCCAGTGCCTTAATGCCAGCAAATGATTTGGAAATACCTTCCATTCTTACGATTACTTCAGACACATTTTCACCTCTTTATTTTTACAAAAAGAGGGCGCCACAAAATAAACCTCTTAATTTTGCGGCACCCCTTCTCCTGAATCTGCAGATTATGCTCTATTCTTTTCGCATAATCTGTCTACAAAAGCTGCTGAAGAATTACTCCACTTCCACTCCGTATCCTTGCTCTCTCTCAATTACTTCCTGAATATTATCCTGATTCATATAAGCAACCGGAACCTCTATAAATTTTTCTATGGTCTCACCCTTTGCCCAGGCAATGGCCTGCTCTACGGCAGTATATCCCATCTGATAAGGGTCCTGGGATACTCCCACATCCACTTTGCCGTCACGGATTGCTGCCATTGTCTCCGCAGTTGCATCTACGCAGGTCATAAGTACATCATCCAACCCTGCTGCTGTCACTGCACTTAAAATAGCCATACCAGAGTTTTCATTTACACCAACAAACGCATCAATATCCGGATGTGCCTGCAAGATGGTTTCAGCAGAATCCAATGCCGCATCTCGTTCCACTGCTGTCTGCTGTTCTGCTACAACCTCAATATTGCTCCCTTCAATCGCTGACATAAATCCATCTGTTCTGTCTTTTAAAGAAGTTACACTGATTCCATCAATGATTGCAATTTTGCCTTCACCGCCAAGCTGTTCTACAATCCACTCGCCAAGCAGCTTACCAACCTTTACGTTATCAGAAGCCACATAAGCTGTGGAGCCCTCGCAGTCAATATCCATTGTGAATATACCTACGCCAGCTTCCTGTGCACTGTTCACTGCATTCACAACTCCATCGGAATCATAGGGATTCAATAAAATCACATCGCAGCCCATTGTAACTAAATTCTCAATCTGTGACACTTGTGTCTCTAAAGAACTGTCTGCTGCCAGAATATTTACATTGTCAATACCATAATCCTTACAAGCTGCCTCAATTCCCATCTGCATAGCTACAAAAAATGGGTGCACATTCTGACCAAATGAAACTCCGATTGTAATTGTCTCTTTATCATCTGCCGCTTCCTTTGCTTCCGGTGTCTCTGTTCCAGGTGCTTCCACCGGTTCTTCCGTTGCTGGCGTTTCTGAATTATTACCACACGCCGTCAGAGAGAAGAGCATAACAGACGCACAGATTAAAGCTAAAATTTTCTTTTTCATAATAGTTATCCTTTCATCTTTCCCAAGAAATCCTGACATAAGCCAACATTTTGGAATCTCTATTCTTCAATCTTCTAATATTCAGGTCGCAATTGAATACTATCTGATTTTACTACTAGTTTTCAATGGAAATTTGTGCTACAATCATATAAATATGTAATTCTATGATTAAAGCTGTGCACCGCCTTTAATATGACGTGGGGCTAACGCAATCTTGCCAAGAATTGCATATTGTGACGCATGGCCTGCTGCTGGTATATTGCCTGGTACGCAATGAATAGTTGAATAAGCGATGGTCGCAAACTTAATCGCTTCTTTATATTCTGGCGGAACGCCAATATCAGCAGAGGTCGTCACTGTTATGTTGGATGGTACTCTTGCCTGGATTTCTTTCATAATCTGCGGGTTTCTTGTACCGCCGCCGCTTGCATAGAGTTTGTCTGTATTCTTGATGATTTCTTCCGGAATATTATCAATCATACTCTTTGCAACTGCCGCACCAGTAAATGCACATGCTGTAGCAATAATGTCCTCTTTGGGCAGATGCTTAAATTTCTCAATTACACCATCAATATATTCTGCACTGTAATCCGCAATCCATCCCGAACGTGGTACTGGTCTGTCAAAGAATGGATGATGCATGAAATGATTTAATAATTCATCATTTACATTCCCGCTTGCCGCAATCTTTCCATCCTTATCATATTCAACGCCAAACAGCTTTCTGCACATATAGTTGGAAATCACATTGCCTGGACCTGTATCAAATCCAAACATATCTCTTCTGCCCTTGCATCCCACATGGAGATTTGCAATTCCGCCAATATTCAATGTCATAGAGGGCTTCTCATCTTTCCTGAAAAGAATAAAATCCAGATATGGCATTAATGGTGCCGCACTTCCGCCCCAGGTGTGATCTGCCGAACGGAAATGTGTTACTGTGTCAATGTTCGTCAGATTCGCAATAACAGAGCTATCTCCCATCTGCATTCCTGCCGGATACGGGCCGTCCAACCATCTGTGGGGCCAGTCTGCCTTCTGCTCATCCGTCATAGCATCAATCGCTTTGTGATCTGGCTGTTCTTGGTAAATCGTCTGTGTATCCAATCCCAAAACCTTCACATCCATAGGATTGATATTGTTCTCTTTCATAAACTGCACAGCCTTTTCCGCAAACACTGCCCCGCAGATATAATTCAGTCTGTTTAATCCAATCATATCTACTTTGTTGTCAAATGATGCCGTTACAATCTCTTTTACATCATCTGGCCAGTCATAAGATCCTCCGCAGATAAATTTAGGTGCTTTGGGAAAGCCGTCCGCATCCATCTCCGTTTCTGCGAGAACTACGTCAATTCCATCAAACGAGGAACCACTGTTCATTCCCATAATTAAGTCCATAAATAGCCTCCTTTAAAATAATTTATTTATAGCAGCCTTTTTCGGCATTACTATCCTACTGAAAAGCTTTTGGTTCTGCACAGGATTTACGAATTATCATTTCCGTATCAATCCGCTGTACCTCTGCCTTTAACTGAGAATCCGCCATCAATTCAAATAAGCGTTTCACTGCAGATCTTCCGATTTCCTCTACGTATTGAACAATTGTTGTAATATCAAATAGTTCATTCAAATCATCATCATCCCATGTGAGCAAAGATAAGTCATCTGGTGTATGCAAATTCCGCTTTTTGAGTTCCAGAAGAACACTACCGCAGAGAGTGTTATTTAACACATAAAGCGCTGTTAGTTCCGGATGTTCCTCCAGCAATTTAGCTGCCAGCTTCTGTCCCACATGCTTCTCGGAATACTCTGCATCTACTACCAAGGATGCATTTACAGCAATTCCCGATTCCTGAAGCGCTCTGCGGTATCCCTTAATCCGGTCCTGTACTGTTGAGTATGCAACAGTTCCAATCACTCCGATATTCTTATGGCCAAGAGAAATCAAATACTTTGTTGCCTCATAAGAAGCTTCCTCATTTTTGCTCTGAACCAGATCTTTTTCGATTCCCATAATATTTCTATCAACAAATACCATTGGAATGTTCAGATTTTCATATAAATGTCTGTATTTTTCCGGAATCACTTTTCCAACTGTATATACCGGAATCAATATTACACCGTCTACCTGGCGGCTTCTTATATTCCGAAGATGCTGAATCTCTTTGTCCAGGTTCTCATGAGTATTACATATCAAAACGTTATATCCTCGTTTCATTGCTTCTTTCTCTATAGCATATACAAGCTCATTGCAATAACTATTTTTAATACTTCCCAATACCACTGCTATCGTTTTTGTACTATGGCTGCGAAGACCTTGGGCTATCGTATTCGGAACATAATCCAATTCTTTTACTGCCTCCATAACTTTTTGACGGCTTTTTTCTGATACACTTCCATAATTTCCAATTACACGTCCTACTGTGGCTTTTGATACACCTGCCAGCTTTGCCACATCATCAATGGTAACTGTCTGGTTATTACTCTCCATCCCGTTATTCCTTTATTATTCATTTTGAGAACGTTCTCATCCTAAAACTTTATTCCAGTTTCTATACGTCTCTCTGTTACCATCTTGAGAACGTTCTCAACCGTTAATTTAATTATACTGTTACTTTTATTTTTCGTCAACTATAAATTATGAAAACTAGGCAAGTTTATGAATATTGCTGTTTTTCATCCTAATAATCTGCCTCTCTTTTAAGTGTTTTTTGTGAATTTTCAACAATACAAAGCGGCAAGGATTTCTCTTATCCTTGCCGCTTTGTGTTGTTAACTATATAGAAAATTCTATATTATAAAATAAACACCTTATGGCTTATGATTATGCTTTAGTATCTAAAATCATAATCATATCTACTCCGCAAACAACACACTAAGCGCCGCACCGCATGCAGCCTCTTCCTGGAAAGCTGTTATCTCAAGCTCCGCCTGAAACATCTTTTTTAAGGTATCTCTCAAAACCTCATTTCTTCTGGCGCCGTTTCCGGAAGCTATCAGCTTCTCTGCCCGGATTCCAGTTCCCCGATAAATCTCCTGATAAATATCACAATACTCCCGGGCAATCCCCTGAATTGCACCAAGAACTAAATTCTCCGGGAGAAAATTCTCTTCACTAAGTCCGCTTATACTCCCTCTAACCTCAGGATTGACCCGTGTTCCCTTAAACTTTGTGATAACCTGGATTCCACCTGCATCTTCTCTGGCAGACTTAGCAAGCTTCCCCATAACCCCATACTGCTCTTTTGCATCAAGTCCCATAGCCACGGCACATTTTTGGAAAAACTGTTCTAAAATCGCATAAGCTCTGCCGGCGCAAAGCACTGCTCCGGTAAGAATATACTTCTTCTTCAGGAAAGGCCGGGCTTCAATCCCCGGAGCCTCAAAATGCTGTTCTGACAATACCGACAGCTGTCCTCCTGTTCCCACATTCACCTGCCACACATTCTCCTGCATTCCTACCGCACCGAGAAAGCTTGCCTGGTTATCTCCAAGTGCCACAAAAACCGGTATTTTGCAATATGTACCTAATTTTTTTACTTCCGTCGTCACTTCTGGCAGCATGGAAAGCTCCATGCCTGCATCTATAATCATTTCCTCCCGAAAGCGCCAATTCTTTGTATCATAAAAACCGATACTTGCCCCATTGCTTGCATGAACAAGCGGACTCTTTCTTCCGGTCAGCCACATGCCCAGGTAATCGGAAATCGTACACACAGCCGCACTCCCCTCCGGAACCAGCCCCTTTTTCATATGATACAGATATGTCACCAGTCCGAACCCTGTGGCCGCAAAAATCCCATACTTCCTTGTAACCTGCGCCGCTATGGACTCCCCGTCAAATTCCGGCTGATCGCCGCTTCCGTCCTGCCATGTATATAATGGACTGATACATCGTCCCTCTCCATCCGTATACAGAATGCCGTGCATCTGTCCGGTCAGACCTATGGCTTCTGTGTCCGGATGCTGCAAAATCAGCTCATCCAGAATTTCCTTTGCCTTTTTCATAAGAAGCTTTACATCCTGAATGCGCTCCCACTCCCGCTCCGTCCTGATAAAGCTGCCGTTTGGAACAGTCTTAGAAGCAAGAAGCTTTCTCTTTTCTGTATCCATAACTACGGCACTGATTGTAGTGGTTCCTATATCAATCCCTATTGTCTTCATAACATAAGCCTTTCTTTATTTTCTATAAACGATCCTCTGAAACAACTTCATCCAGGTAACTCTTATTCTCGTACTTTTGGGTCACATATTCCAGAAGGATCTCCACCAAAACCATCATATTTAAGCTGGAGCTATTTTCATGTATAAACACCCTGGCACGATCCTCGATTCCCGTTGTGAGAGAAAAATCCGCCAATTGCGCCATGGGACATTTAATAGCATCTGTCAAAGAGATGGTTATCATCTTCTTTTTTTCTGCCAACTGCATTTCCTTATAAGTCTTTTTATCCTCTCCGGATCGGGAGATAAAGATTGCTACATCCTTCTCCTGTCCCAGATAGAGATTCTCAAAATCTGTTTCCGAATATCCGCCGCCGCTGCATCGTATCCCCTTTCTTGTAAGACGGTATATGATGTCACAGGCAATAATCTTTGCATATCCATTTCCGATTACAAAAACCGTGGAAGCCTCATCAATTGCTTTCGCACAGTTCTTGATTACTTCCGTATCCATATGCTTTGATATGGTCATAATATTATTTGTAATGGTTAAAATCCGTTCCTGGACAGAATCATAATTCTGGGCATCCTTCTCTTTATTCAAGGTCCAATTCTTTCCCATATCGTGAGAAAGCTGAATCTTCATCTGATAAAATCCCGCATAACCGATTCGTTTGCAAAATCGGACCACTGTTGCATCACTAACTCCGCTCAGCTCCGCAGTCTCCGATACATTTGCTTCCAGCGCCTGTCCGGGATTGTTCAAGATAAAGTCCGCCACCTTAGCCTCTGCTGCATATAAGCTCTCATAGTTATTCTTAATGTTTTCCCATACTGTATACTCATCTGTCATGTTTATGTTATAACCCATGCCGTTCTCCCTTTGTATGCCTTAAATTTTTACTTCCATAAATATCCATATACGCCTACATTATACTATGAATCAAAGATTTATAGTCAGCATTCGCCGTTTGCCGAATATGCAAGCATACTCTTCTCACTAACGCTCATTATAACACAAAAAACAGGAATATCAATTTAATCTGAATCATAAAATGGGAGACTGAAATCCAAACCAGAATCTCAGCCTCCCCATTTCATCCATTCATATCAAAATAGTATGCTTCATTAATCAGTCAGATACTGGTCTACATTTTCTGAAGTTACTAATACGAAAGGAATGTCTGTCTTATACATCTCAACGCCGTCAGTTTCTCCGGTCATAATTGCCCTTGCAATGGTATTGATTGCATAATCACACTGCGCAACACCATCCTGGAATACAGTTGCACCCAGAGTTCCCTCTTTTACCATGGTCAAGGGTCCTTTATTGCCATCAACGCCGATACATACAATGTCTTCTCTGTTTACGGAATTGCAGTATGCCTGAACTGCAGAAGACATATCGTCATTGTCGCACACAATAGCTTTCAGGTCATCGCCATACTGAGTCAATGCATCCGTTGCAAAACCTACAGCCTTCTCTGCCAGCCACTCTGCAGCAAAGTCTCCGCCGCTGGTCCAGCCCTTATCCTCTGTCATAGTGTTTGCAATGCCCTGGCCTCTGTCAATCTGTGCGGAGGATCCAAGTACGCCCTGCATATGAACGTATGTACCGCCGTCCGGAACCATCTCATTGATATAGTTGCCCATCATCTCGCCAGCCTGAACATCATCAGAACCTGAATATCCGGAAGCCTTCTCCATAGTAGACTCTGTGGTAGAATTAATAACTACAACAGGAACTCCCTCTTCTGCGCAGCGTGTAACAACGGGATCAGAGCCTGCTGCCTCACAGGGCTGCAGCAATACAAAATTAAATCCATTGTTAAGCGCATCTTCCAGCTCACTGCACTGCAGCACCGGGTCTGTAGTAGCATCAAACATCTGCCATTCAGAAATAAGTCCCTCTGCCTTCATAGCATCTAACTGATCAGCCACATAACCGTTCATAGTTACATGGAATGCGTCAACAACGTTCTTCGCCATATAAGCTACCTTAATATCACCAGATACCGCCGGAGCTGCTGTCGAAGGGTCACTCTCCCCTTCACTCTCTGCCGGTGCTTCTGTCTCTGCGGGAGCCGGAGTCTCTGCCGGTGCATCTGTCTTGCCTCCGCATGCTGCCAGCATGCCGGTTGCCATCACGGCCGCCAGAACAATCGCCAACACGTTTCTCTTTTTCATGATAAAAACCTCCTTCATTAATAGAATGATAAATAGTTTTATATTTACTGCTTTAGCAGGAAATATCAATTAACGCTTTTTATTTACTGCCTTATCCAGAAGAACTGCCAGAACAATCAGCAGGCCCTTACATACTGTCTGCCAATAAGACTGCACACCAATCAGATTCATACCATTGTAAATCAGTCCAATAATGATAATGCCTACCACCGTTCCGGGAATGGTTGACACGCCGCCTGCAAAGGAAGTACCGCCGATTACACAGGCTGCAATGGCATCTGTCTCATAACCCACACCGATATTCGGCTGAGACGCATTGATCTTTGCCGTCATAATTAAGGAAGAGATTCCTGTAAAAAGACCGGATATTACATAAGTCCATACTGTAACCCAATATACATTTACACCGGAAGCAATGGCTGCATTTTTATTTCCGCCGATTGCATATACATAACGCCCGAATTTGGTCCAATGCATCAAAATATATGCGATGATAATCAATGCCAGCAAAATAACGGCCGGAATGGGAATCACATTGAGTACCTTTCCCAAACCAATCTTTGTAAATGCAGATACTGCAATGGGAAAAGAAGCGCCGCCGCTCAATGCTGTGGCAAGTCCCCGAACCACCAGCTGCATGGCCAGTGTAGCCACAAACGGAAACAGATTAAACTGTGCAATCATCACGCCTGTAACCAGTCCCATAAGTGCTGATGTAATAACTGCAGCCAGACATGCAAGAGCAATGCTCTCTGTAGACTGCAGCACCAATCCTGCCACAATCGAGCCCCAGGCCAGAAGCGCTCCTACTGTCAGGTCAATGCCGCCGGCCGTAATTACTATACACATGCCAAGAGCAATACATCCATTAATAGAAATAGTGGAAAGCACATTCAAAATATTGTTGTAAGATAAGAAATTTTCAGTGGTAAAGGTAAGCAGCAGAATCATTCCAAACATAATAAAGACAATTCCATACCGTTTAAAAAACAACTGCCGCTGATAGTTTTTATCTCCCGCAAGCTTTTTTGTATCCATTATTCTTCCTCCTATCTTAAGTTGCTACGCAACGGTACTAAAGGGTAAAGTCACTTCGGCACACCTGTCATGAGAGAAACTTTCATTCGAAAGGGCACTCATGAAAATTCCTCTCGTGTGCCTTTGCGACTTTACCGTCCAGCAGAAAATATTTCTTAAAACACTTGACATTTCTTAGCTGGACTTTTTTTGTTCCGTAATTTCATTAATTTCCAAACTCTTTCGCCAGAATAGTCTCCTGAGTCACCTTTCCGCTCTTTATATCCTCCCGAAGAAGCTCCCCGTTGATCTTCCCTTCGTGATATACCAGAAGACGGTCGCTCATAGCCATAACCTCTGGCAGCTCTGAAGAAATCATAATGACTGCCAGCCCCTGCTTTGCAAATTCACACATCAGAGAATGAATCTCTGATTTGGCACCCACATCCACACCTCTGGTAGGCTCATCCAGAATGAGAACCTTTGGATTGGACATTAACCACTTCGCCAATACCACCTTTTGCTGATTGCCGCCGCTCAGCGCAATGGCATCTTCATCTAAAGAAGCAGCTTTCACTGTGAGCATTTTGGAGTATTTTCCATTTTCTTCTTTTTCCTTCCTTTTATTCAGAAGCAGCCCCTTCTGATAAACAGGAAGATTGGGAAGGGAGATGTTCTCACTGATGGAACGGTACAGGCACAGGCCGTATTCACGCCGGTCCTCATTTACCATGGCAATACCGTTGTTGATGGCCTGACGGGGATTCTTATTCACGATCTCTTTGCCATCCATATAGATCTTACCGGAATCCAGCGGATCCAGGCCAAAAATCGCCCGCATGGTTTCACTTCGCCCTGCGCCGGCTAACCCGGTTAATCCCAGAATCTCGCCTTTTCGAACCTCAAAGCTGATATTTTCGAAGCCTTTTCCTGTAAGCCCCTCTACCTTGAAAACCACATCTCCGATCTCACATTCTGTCTTTGGGAATACATTTTTTACTTCCCGTCCTACCATCATAGAAATCAGAGAATCCTGAGTCACTTCACTGATAGGCTTGCCGTCGATATACTGTCCGTCCCGGAATACGGAAACCGTATCGCAGATGCTGAAAATCTCCTCCATACGATGTGATATGTAAACAACGCTGACTCCCTTCTCCTTCAATTGGCGAATGGTTTTGAACAGCCGTTCTGTCTCTTCATTGTCCAGAGATGATGTGGGTTCATCCATGATCACCAGCTTGGCATCAGAGGATACCGCCTTCATAATCTCAATCATCTGAGCCTGGGCCAGCGACAAATCTCCTACCAGATGAGTCGGGCTGATATTAAAATCAAATTCCTTAAGAATCCTTTCCGCTCTTTCATTCGTTGCTTTTTTGTTCAGAAAAACTCCCTTCACATCCTCATTGTGAAGAAAAATATTCTCCGCAACTGTCAGATGGGGCTCCGGATTCAATTCCTGATGTATCATCGTAATGCCCTTTTTTATTGCCTCCGCCGGCCCGCTTACCTTATAAGGCTTTCCTTCAAAGGTAATGGTTCCGGAGTCAACCTTATGCAGACCAATAATCGCTTTCATCAGGGTTGACTTGCCTGCGCCATTCTCACCTACAAGGGCGTGAACCTCTCCACGTTTGATGTGCAGTTCCACATTCTGAAGCGCTTTTGTACCTCCGAAGGACTTCGACAGGCCCTGACATTCCAAAATGTAATCACTGCCTCCTGCAGCCTTTGCATTTTCTCCCATTTCTTCCGCTCCTTTTTTGTCTCTATGCTTTCCCTAAAGAATAAACCATTGCTGTATTGGCTCCACGTCCGTCAGCGGAGTGATTAACGTGGCTGTGAAAAGTAATGAAAATCTTTCTTTGTATGAAATTATATTTCTTTATATCACTGTTGTCAACATGATTAAGAAAAAAAAATTTTATTGCATTCCTTTATTCTTTATTTATTCTATTTATTTATTAATCAAATTAATAATAATCCATTTTATATTTTATGCCAATATACTGTTTGCATTTTTGTCGAAAACGCTTTATTTTTTGCATATATCTCCAATTTTAAGCTTTTATTTATATGCAAATTGCACAAAAAAATGGTTTGAAAAAAGTTCCTGCTTTTTCCAAACCATTTTAGCAATATTTCAACCATTACCAGTTCTTAAAATATTTTTTCTTAGCGAAACAATTCTGTGTGTACAAATGCATAATCAATAGCCAGTTCTGCCGCACCGATAAAAGCAGAATCCTTCTCAAAGGAGGTCAGACGTATCTCTGCCTGATTCAGCACCTTACGTTCTACTAACTGCCTGATATTATATCGAATCTCTTCTGGTACCTGTTCTCCAACCCGGCTCATCTCATCGCCAATGATAATCAAGCTCGGATTATAGCTGTAGATCAAATTGATTATTCCTGCGCTTAAATAGCGCATATTTACCTGAAACTCCTCATATATAACCGCGTCCTTCTGTCTCACAGGCTGGATCAAATCCTGAAACTGCTTAAAAGGCTGGCGTCCCGTATTTCTCATTCTCTGATTCACTCGTTCTGTAAATGCAAGCGTTGAAGCATAGCAGGTCAGGCATCCCCGATTGCCGCATTCACATCTTGGGCCATCCATATTGATACTGGCATGTCCAATTTCTCCTGCTATTCCTGTCGCTCCTCGAAAGATCTTCCCTTCATAATAGATCCCTGCTCCGATTCCCTGCCCTACAGCCAGATAAACCACAGTCTCATACAGATTCGGATCTATCCCAAAGGAACATTCGGCCAGTACGCCGGCATTGGCATCGTGATCTATCACTACCGGAAGATCCAATCCGTCTTGAAGCATCCTTTTAATGGATACATTCTCCCAATCCGTGAAAACTGCTTCAATCACGCCTTCCTCAAAATAATAGGGACCGGGAACTGCCATTCCCACTGCCAGAATCTTCTTTTCCGGATGATCTTCAATTAACCTTTGAATGTATTCCTGTATCTTTGGTATTACTACACTGGGTTTTGTATTTGTAATGTATTCTCGGTATTCTTCCTCTACCAGTTCCCCCATCAGAGTAAAAATTCCTACCTCAAAATATTTTCTGGACAGTCGGACGCCAATCACATAAAACCCTTCCGTCTTCAGACGGATTCCGATTGCCCTTCTCCCCTTGCAACCCTCAATCAGGCCCGTTTCCTCCACAAGCTCCCAGGAAATAAAGTCATTGATAATGTTCGTGATGGTTGCCTGCTTTAATCCTGACTGCTCTGCCAGATTAGCCCTGGAACATATGTGATTCTGCTGTAGGAGTCTTAATAACAGCGTTCGATTCATGGCCTGTATTGCTTCCAGATTTTTTCCGCCCTGCTTCATGAATCTTTCCTCCGTGAATCCTTATAATCAAATTATCCTAATAATTTTTTATTCTATATTTGATATAAGAATAACATCTTGTGCTCTCCCATGTCAAATATATTTATTTCATTTAATTATTAATCGATTTAATATCAACATCTCTAATTTGCGCAAATTACACAAAAACATTTTTCGTACATGTTCAATATAAGAAAAAATATTTCTTGACACGGCCTATGAACAGACCCTATAATCATCTTGTAACCGTTCACTGTATTCAAAATTATATTATATTAATTTATTTATCAGATTAATATATAGACAGGAGGTTATCATGTCAAAAATCAAATACGGCAGCCAGACCTACCCCTGGCAAATGAATCTGAAAAAATTCCACGGACAGGTTCCTCATATGGTGGACGTTCTGCTGGAAGCAGGCTTCACCGGCATGGAAGCAGAGATCTGTATGCTGGAAGATTACTACAAGGATTGGAAAAAGCTAAAAGATCTATTGGATGAAAAGCAGGTTGTTTTTGCAGCTCTGGCCGTTCATGAAGACTGGCTTCTTCCAAAAGAGACCGATGAAGAGCGGGCAAGAGTGGATGAGGCAATCGAATTTCTGGCTCATTTCCCAACCTCCAAGCTGATGCTGGGACATGTGGCAGCAGATCCGGTCCGGGAGCATAATCTCTATGAGAAGCAGGTCAATCAATTAAAGTGCATCTCAGCCATTGCACAAAGGGCGGCAGAAAACGGCATTGTAACGGTATTCCATCCAAACTCCGGAGAAAACTCTGTTTTCCGTTATGAGAGTGACTATCACATTATGTTTGATACGCTCTACACAAAGGGAATCGGTTATGCCCCTGATGTCGGCCATATGCTGAACGGCGGTATTGATCCCCTGAAGATAATCAAAGAGCACCGGGATATTGTGCAGCATGTTCATTTTAAGGACATGACGCCTGAGCATGTATGGGCCGCTATGGGTGAAGGTATTGGAGATTTCAAATCTATCGTAGATTTCCTGAAAGAAACAGACTATGAAGGCTGGATTATGACAGAGGACGAATCACCAGATGCAGAAAATGATTCTGATCGTATTGTACTGGCTGACGGAAAATACATGAAGAGTATTCAGTAACAAATTAAATTTTACATAACCTAAGGGGGTATACTTTATGAAACACACAGTAGCAATTATGGGCCTTGGTGTGCGCGGAAAGACACACCTAAAGGGAATCCTGGAAAATCCGGACCGCTATGAGGTGGTAGGTCTCTGCGACATCCGCCAGGATGTGATGAAGACCGCGGCTGAAACCTTCAGTCTCACGGTTCCGCTTTTTACAGATGTGGAGCAGATGCTGACCGAGACAAAGCCTGAGGTATTTGTATTCGTCACCTATCCCAATCTTCGCCTTTCCATGATCGAGCTGGCTATTAAGCATGGCATCAAGGCCGTATCCTTTGAAAAGCCTATGGCGGAGGATATGCCGGAAGCCAAAAAAATGACGGATCTTTGTGTCCAGCATCATATCAAGGCTGTTGTCTGCCATCAGCAGAAATATCTTTCTCAGATGCAGGAATTAAAGAAAAAAGTAGATCGGGGCGATCTGGGTGAAGTAAAAAAGATTTTTGCAGAAACCCAGCCCTGGCTGGCACAGCTTGGCACTCACTATATGGATTACATTATCTGGGCCAACGGCGGCTGCCGGGCAAAATCAGTCGTAGGTCACGTGCATGGACCTGCTACCTTAAAGGATAACCATCCGTCACCGGATTTTCTTATGGGCGAAATCTTATTTGAAAACGGAACCAGAGGCTACATTGAATGCGGTTATTTCTCTGAGCGTCACAATCCGGAGATGTATGCAGATTCTGATAACCGGCTGACCGTATGGGGAACCAATGGATATGCCTATGCAGAGACTGATGGCTTTTGGGGTGAATGCAGCAAAGCTACAAAGGGAGAATTTATTACCGGAAAGAACCCCGGATGGTATCACCATCAGGAAAAGCAGATTCAGACGCCCTATTACACGGAGTATGCAGACTGGCTGGACGATGATTCCAAACCACATTCCTGCAATATCGAAACAGCCTTCCACGGCTATGAAATCCTGGAGGCTATCTGCTTAAGCGCTCTGAACAACACTCGTGTCGATCTGCCGCTGACTGATTTTAGCTATGAGCCGGTACTAGAGCGCATGGCAAAAGAGCTTCCCGAGTGCGGAACTGTACTTCGGGCATTATATACAGGAGAGGAGCCGAGAGGAGAACGTGACTAAACAGTGTAAATCAAATGGAATTACCATCAGCTATGAAGAAATCGGTTCCGGAGAGCCTTTGATCCTTCTTATGGGGCTTGGTGCTCCCGGAAGCAAATGGGCTCCTCATATTGCGGCCTACGAAAAGCATTTTCATGTCTATGCCCTGGACAACAGGGGCGCCGGACTTTCCGACAAACCGGTTGCCTATGCCTATACCATTGAAGATATGGCAAAGGATACTGTGGGCATGATGGATGCCCTTGGTATCGAATCTGCACATTTTAACGGCATTTCCATGGGCGGCGCCATTGCGCAGTACCTTGCCGTCCACTATCCGGAGCGTGTACGTTCTGTTATTTTGACTAACACTTTTCCCAACTGCTGTGTAAGCTTTCGGCGTTCCATCGAGATTCTTCGGGAAGCCAACGGACAGCTTGATCCTGTTACCTCGCAAAGACTGACCCAGTGGATTATCTTTGCACAGCCTTTTCAGGAAGAACATGAGGATTTCATGCTGGAATCTGAGCTTAAAGATATGGCCTATGAACATCCCATGCCTTCCTATGCCTTTAAAGCGCAATGCAATGCAATTCTTGGCTTTGATATTCTCAAGGAGCTTCCTAAGATCAAGGCTCCAACCCTGGTGGCTGCCGGAGACAAGGATTTATTTGTACCTGCAGCTGTTTCCGAAGCAATGTGTAATGCCATTCCCGGTGCACAGCTTTATATGGCAAAGGATGGAGGACATGTTCAGCATTGGGAGCAGCTTGAGAAATACAATCAGGTAACCTTGGACTTCTTGTTGGAGCACAGAGACAGCTAATCGCTGCAGATATCCATGCAATCCGGGCTCTTTAACTTCATTGCCTTTCATATAGTCCAACTGCCCTGAAGGGTATGTATCAGGGGAAATTTTAACAAACATAAGGGGACTGCTTATATGCAGCCCCCTTATGTTTCCGGCTGGTTCATCCTGCTGTTTTAATTTCCAAGCATACTTTTTATCTCCGCCCTAAGCGAGTCACTGCTTCTAATGTATCTTTTCCCTTCTCGTAAATCTCCTTGTAGAGCAAATAATATTCTTCATACAAGGCATGGATATCCGCCCTTGGCTCAATCACAGCATCCTTATAGCGAACCATCTCCCTGCAGGCTGAGGGAATGTCCTCAAAATAGCCCGTTCCTACCGCCGCACCAATGGCTGCGCCAAATACTGCCTGTTCCTGATGACGGGTTGTTCTCAATTCCCTGTTAAAAATATCCGCCTGCATCTGCAGCCATGGGCCGCTCCTGCTTCCACCGCCAATGGCTGTCATAGAAGTAAACTCTGTTCCTGCCTTTTGACAAGCCTCCATGCAGGAATACAAGGCAAAAGTTACCCCTTCCATCACCGCCCGAGTCATCCGGGCTTTATCTGTGAGAAAACTCAGTCCCCAAAACACGCCGCTGATATCCGCATTCATTCTCGGACACCTCTCTCCGCTTAAATAGGGAAGAAAAATCAAACCGTCACAGCCGGGCCGAATCTGTGCCACCTCCTGATTCATTGCCTCATAGTCTGTCTGACCAAGAAGCTGATTCAGCCATCTTAAGCTGGAACCTGAATTGGTTGTAGCGCCCATTACATACCAGCGTTCTCTGTGATATCCCTGAAAGGTATTTAATCCAAGAGCAATATTTCCCTCAGGCTTGTCTGTCTGGATGCAGACCTGGCCTCCGCTTCCAATATTGACCGTGGCCTGACCTTTTACCACGGCGCCGCTGCCAATGCTCTGCATGGCCTGATCTCCTCCGCCGAACACCACGGGGATTCCCGCCTCTATTCCCAGCTCCAACGCCGCATTTTGCGTCACGCTTCCTGCTATCTCTATACTGTTTTTGCATGGCGGGAATATCTCTTTCGGAAGCTTAAGCTTATGCAGAATGTCATCTGACCATACTCCCTTTCGCAAATCAAAAGCCAGTGTAGCAGAAGCATCGGAGTAGTCCGTTCCAATCTCTCCTGTAACTCGAAATCGAAGATAATCCTTGGGAAGCATTGTATAAGCCGTCTGTTCCAGGCTCTCCATCTCATTTTTCTTAAGCCACAAAAGTGTTGGAAGCATAATTCCCGGAGAAATTGGATTCATCAGTATCCTTTCTGCATCCGCTCCAAGCAGAGCTTGAATCTCTTCTACTTCTTTCCCCGTTCGCGCATCACAATGAATAACAGCCGGCCGTATCACCTGAAAATCTTTGTCCAATAATACAGTTCCATGCATCTGGCCTGAAAAACCTATAGCCTGAATATCCTTTACCTTATCCTCAATCTGATCTCTGACCATGGAAACTGCCTTTTTTAAAGCCTCCCACCAGGCATCTGGTTCCTGCTCTGCATACCCATTCTTTTCACAGATAATGGAATAAGGGCTGCTGGCCAGGCCGGCAATGTCTCCTTTTTCATCTACTGCAATTACTTTCAAACTGGATGTTCCCACATCAATTCCTAAAAAGTGGGGCATTTCCTTTCCCCCTTTCTGTATCTATACCACATCTCCCTCACAGCAATATCTGCCAAAACCAGGCAGCCTCTATTTATACAAACAGTTCAACTTGTACCAATGTCATTAAGTTAAGCACCAAAAGGCTTGTGAAGGCTTCGGGCAAGAACCGCCACCCCTTAAAGGGGCGGCCCTCCTCCCCTACGCCGGTCAATTTTTGAAGCTTAACTTAATGACATTGCAACTTGTACGCTTGCTCCATTGCCAGCGGGAATAATTTGTACGTATATATTCAAGCATATGTGTCAATACGATTTTTGTAAATCCCTTACTGTTTCCCGTTCTACCAGGCTGGGCTCAAAAAAAGCATCTGCACCTGAATTGGGATTTTTAATCAATTGCAAAAGATTCATGGCTGCCCTTTCCCCCTGTTCCACTGGCTCCTGACGGATACTTGTGAGTTTTTTCTCTCCAAACATACACATATAGGAATCGTCATACCCCATAACCGACATATCCTCCGGTACCCGAATCCCCTGTTTCTTTAAAAGCTCAATAATGCCAAGAGCCATCTCATCATTGAAACAGAACACGGCTGTGACCTTAGAAAGACAGCTTCCTATCAGTTCCTCATTTTCCAGAAAATCCTGAAAAGTCTCGTATTCATACCATTGTGCCCATCCTGGTTCTTCCTTAATTCCGGCTTCCATAAGTGCCGACTGATAACCGGCATACCGCATGCAGCCGCTGCATTCTGTTCGGTTCATAATAGATGCGATTCGGGAATGTCCCTTGGCAATCAAATATTTTGCTGCCATTTTTCCGCCTTCATAATCATCCATAATCACACACGGAAAGCCGGAATAAGGCAATTGACCTCCAAGAGTAATACAGGGGATTCTTAATTGGCGAATTTTTTTGTAGAGATACAGGTTTGCATAGATGCAAGCGCTCCGGGCCGGCACAAGCAGAATCCCGGCATAGCCTTTTTCTATGGCGTCCTCCAGGCATCGGGCCTCATCCTCCGGCCGATTATCGGAAAAGGTAATATTTAAAGCGTAATCATTCTCCTTCAGTACGCTCTCCACTCCTGCAATATATTGGGAAAAAAAATAATGCTGGGCAAAAAGTGCTATGAACATGATTGTCTTTGAATTTTTCTCTCCGATACGAGAAGACTTTACAAAGCTGCCGCTCCCCTGAACCTTATGAACATAACCATCCTTGGTCAGTTCTTCTAACGCCTTGCGGATGGTCTGCCTGCTAAAACCGTATTGTTCCATTAATTGAAGCTCAGACGGCATCTTTTCCCCCTGTGCCATGCGGCCGGACACAATCTCTTTTTTCATTTCTTCATATACAATCTGATACTTTGAAATTGTCTCTTTCATCTTCATTCCTGTTCTCCCAATTTATGCAAATTATTTTTCTTAATCATAAATCAGGTTTTGCAATCCTGCAAGCATGTTTCTACCGTATCCTTTGATTCTATTTCTGCACGGCCCCAATACTGTATTGGCTCCCAACTAATCGGCGCATTCCTTTTCTATTGACTTTTCTTCTGTCATCAGGTACAATACAACTGCAAACAACTTATACGTACATATTATTATACATGTGACTACAGATTTTTTCAAGATGAAGAAGGAGAGATTTCATGAATTCTATTTTCCAAACCAATTTTGAACACTTTAAAGAAGCAATAAATACTACATCCTCTGATTACTTTGCCCCGGCTCTGGAATGTATTGAGGCTACAAAGCAGGCAATTTTATCCGGCAATAAGATTCTGCTCTGCGGAAATGGCGGAAGTGCTTCTACCGCTTCCCATATTACCAATGACTTTATCGGCCATATGACAAACTGGCATCGAAAAGGGTATCCTGCTATTGCTCTCACTGCCGATATTTCTGTTTTAACTGCTCTAACCAATGATTTTGGCTATGATGCTGTCTTTTCCAGACAGGTGGAGACGTTGGGTGTAAGGGGAGATATTCTATGGGGGTTCAGTACAAGCGGCAACTCTCAAAATGTTATCCGTGCCGTTGAATCCTGCAAAGAAGCAGGCATCAAGACCGCTGTCTTTACCTGCAGATCAGGCGGAAAGCTGAAGGATATGGCAGATATCTGGATTCCGGTGAATACAGACGAGCCTATGCTGGCGGAGGCACTTCATCTCTTTTATATTCACAGCATTGCAGAAAGTATTGAACTGGATCTGGATCCTGTTCAGTAAAATGTACACCTCGAAAGCTCCCAGTGGCTTTCTCCGCTGGGGGCTTATAGATAAAGCATATCCTTTCAGGGCTGGCGGACTTTGTCCGTTAAGATATATATTTTTTCGATATCATATTCCGGAGCAAGTGATTGAGCAATACGGCTGATTTCCTGGACCACTTTCAAATCTTCATCCAGAAATTCCGCTATTTCCTCTGGGGTTTTTCCTTTTTGGAGTGCTCTGCAGATCATCTGAATTTTTTCTTTTTCCCGTCCAATCTTCTCGCCTATCTTCTCGCCGCTTTCCCGTATCAGCCGCTCCCACTCTTCTGTTCTCATATATGCCGCCTCCATTTCTCCGCTTTGCTTAAGCTGGGCTATCTTGCTATGCAGACGCTTCAGGCGTTCGTCACAGTTCTCCGAAAGAATCTTTTCATCACTTTTCTCCACATAGTGAAGAAAATCGATTAATGACTGCTCGACCTCACTATTATTGCTGCCCTTGGTATTTAAAATTACCTTTTTGCATTCATCTCCAAGGGGCAGCCCTAACACCTCTTCACAATAATTACCGAAAGTATAGCGATATTTTCCGTGATGGTAAAGGTCAAAACCGCAGATAACCACAATGCAGGAGGGTCTTAAGTTATCAAAGCCTTTCTCCCCACTCTTCAAAAAAGGAGCGTCTAATAATGCCTGATAAAATCTGGTCCTCTTGGGAATGTTCCCTTCATTGCGTTTCTGCATTTCCACATCAATGAAATTTCCATCTCCGTCCTCCACGCAAAAGTCCATCCGTATCCCACGTTTTCCCGGCAGGTTGTGTACAACCTTCTGTCCTTCCTTCCACTTAATACTTCTCAAAGTAATTCCAAGAGAGAGCTCAATAATAATCTTGCATGCCTCCAGATCTGCAGTGGTTACATCAAAGAGAAAGTCATCGATCAGATTTAATTCCTTCAAAGGTTTAAAATCCGCCTTCTCCGGCATCTGCTTATTCAGTTGTTTTGTCTCTGTCATAGAATAATTCCTTTCTATTATAGTTAATTTTCTTATCTTTTGCAATCAAAGAACTGTCCTCTTACCTCCCTTTTCCTGTTCTCAGCATCATAATTTGGAAATATAGCCGAAATGGCTGTGAATAAAAATTTTGTCCTGTTTATGCAGAACTGATAGGAATAATTCTACTTGGTTATCTGCAGAAAGTCAACACATTATCCCCATATTTTGTAAATGCCAGCATTTCACAACGACACAGAAATTCTTTCTGGCAGAAAAGCCATACACAAAGTCCATGTGAAAGCCTAAAGGAAGTCCTGCTTCTTTTAATGAAACATATATAACTGGAAAAAAAGACAAGAACTTCCCGATATAACTCCATACCAAATAATATTTTCCAAATCCCCTAATAGGTTCGGAGCATATTTCTATATTAAGAAAACTCATCCAAGAATTCCGCTGCCCCCAATGATCCCCACTACTTTTTCAATAGCCAAAACATCATACACCAGCGCAAACCTCACGTAACCCTCACCCAGATCGCCAAAAGCTGTTCCCGGTACTGCGATAACTCCGGTCTTTTCCATCAGGTCCAGAACAAACTGCTCGGAGCTCTGATAATTCTTCGGAATGGGCGCCCACACAAACATGGTTCCCTGGCTGTCCGGCACGTCCCAGCCAATGCTTCGAAATCCTCCGCAGAGAGCCCTGCTTCTGCGTTCATATTCCCTGCACTGCTCTTTTACCGCTTCCTGCGGACCAGTGAGGGCAGCAACAGCAGCTTTCTGAACAGGCAGGAAGATGCCATAGTCGATCTGAGAACGTACCTTTTTAAACTGCCGGATCACAGAAGCATTGCCAAGGGCGAAGGAAATGCGTGCGCCTGTCATATTATAGCTTTTGGACAGGGAATAGAATTCAATTCCCACTTCCTTTGCTCCCGGATAGGACAGAAAGGACTTTCCTTCTTTTCCCTGAAAAATAATATCGGAATAGGCATTGTCATGAAGAATGACAATGTTATATTTTTTTGCAAATGCAATCAACCTTTCATAAAATTCGTCCCCTGCCACAGAACACACAGGATTGGAGGGATAGGATACCAGCATCAGCTTTGCGGTCCGGGCTGTTTCCTCCGGGATATCCTCAAACACAGGCAGGAAATTATTCTCCGCATACAGGGGATAGGTTTCTATCCTTGCTCCGGAAAGCTCCGGACCATGGGCAAATACCGGATAGCCAGGGTTGGGGACAAGTACGATGTCACCCGGATCGCATAGAGGAATTGCTACATGGGCCATTCCCTCCTGAGAACCATAGAGGGACATGATTTCTTCTGTCTCCAGCTCTACACCGAAACGATTCCGGTAGAATCCTTGTACTGCCTCTAAAAGCTCCGGCTGGTCTGCCAGGGCATATTTATAATTTTCCGGGTTCTTTGCTGCCTGAGAAAGCGCCTCCATAATGTGGAGCTGAGGCTTAAAGTCTGGGGTTCCTACGGAGAAATTATATACCTCTCTGCCTTTATTCAGAAGCTCTGTTTTTTTGTTATTTAATATAGTGAAGATACCTTCTTCTATGGCTTCGGAGCGTTTTGAAAATTGTATTTCCATTATGTTTTCCTTCCTTTTCAACTGCGTATACAGACACTATTCTTATTTTATTCCGATTCATTTCTTTGTCAACGATTTTTTCGTTGTTTTCCTTGCTTTTCCCACTGTCTTCTGGTAGAGTAAGGGCATGGTTGTGATTCACTGATTCGTAAGATGGGAATTGCAGCAAGACTTGTAAATATTAATCTGGATAAAGTGAGGTATGAAGATGGGAATGGACAATAAATGTGATACAACTTCCTGCAATGGGAATTGTGATTCTTGTGACGGGAATATTACAGTGACGTTGACCTTGGATAATGATGAGCAGGTAGAATGTGCGATTCTGACGATTTTTCCAGTAAACGGACGGGATTATATTGCTCTTCTTCCTTTGGATGAGAACGGGGAGAATGAAGATGGTGAAGTGTTTATCTATCGGTATGATAACAGCCAGGGCTCTCCGGTCCTTGAGAATATTGAGGATGACGAAGAGTACGAGGCTGTGGCGGATGCTTTTGACGAGATGCTGGATGCGGCGGAGTACGACGAGCTGGTTGGGGAGGATGAATTGCAGTAAGCCAATGCATTTGACCGAACGGAACTGATGCGAAAAGAGCAGAAACTTATAAAAACATTCTGTCAATTCTTTTTGGCAGAATGTTTTTATTTTCCCAGCATCTTGGTCTTAACGAGTGTGTAAATAAAAATCTGTAAATATTGTTCTCCTAATGATAATGACTGGGACTGTCAAGTCAGCCCCTTTGTAGTTTTTATTCTGCTTCTAAATTCCTACTGCTTTTTCTCAAGCCGGGCCTGAATGTAATCCCTTACTTCTTCCTTTGGCATCTTAAGAGCAATGGACAATTCCGCATACAAATGATCCTCAGCAGCTTTAAAATAACGCTCGTCCACTGTGGTTGCTTTCTTTCCCTGTGCCCTGCGCTGTTCTCTTCTTAAATAAGAGGTCTTAATAATCTGAATCCACTCCTTTGGATTACAGCTTCGGATGGCCTCTTTGTAACGCAGCTCCCGCACCTTGTCATCCTTTTCCCAGAGTTCTTCAATGGTGGGAATGGCATCTACCAGCAAAGATGCTTCTTCCTCTGTCATAACCGCACGAATTACCACCTTCTCATTATCTACAGGTGTAAAGATCCGATTTCCCTTTTTAAAACAGGGATTTAATACATAATAAAGCCGATCCTCCGACACACCCTTGATATCCGGTGAGGTGATGTCTTCAATCTCACATACACCCGTGGTTCCGTAGACAATGTATCTTCCTTTCTCAAACATAGGCATTCCTCACTTATAAAAATGAAAAAAACCGCCTGCTGTCATAAACACAGCGAAACGGTTTGCGTTTTATAACCTCTGTTATCATTATAACAGAAAAATCGAAAAATTTCTAACAAATTTTTCTTGTTTTTCCTTTTTTGTTACATTTAACTGATAACTATAGGTGGATTTTTGGTTATTTTGCTACAGATTCAAGCTTTTTACGCAAAATTCTGCCCACAGACTCATTGATACGCTCCTCAGATATCCTCCCATCTGCAACAGCCCTTTGCATTCCCTCATAGGCCGAAAGAAAATCCTTTGGCATAAGCAGGAGATCCACGCCCGCCTCCACAGCCTTTACCGCCGCTTCATCCGATCCGTAATTCTCAGCGACTGCCCCCATATTCAGGGCATCCGTAATCACCAGACCCTCATATCCCAAGTCCTCTCGCAGAATCTCCGTTATCATCTTATAAGAGAGGGAGCATGGGGTATCGTCTCCAAGCAGATCCGGCAGGGAAATATGGGCTGCCATAACCATATCCACATCGTTCTCATTTGCCGCAGCAAAGGGAACCAGTTCGGCAGCCATTAATTCTTCATAGGTTCTTTTCGCATAGGCATATCCCTGATGGGTATCTGCTTCCGTTGCCCCGTGGCCGGGAAAATGCTTAAAGGTGCTCAAAATCCCCTGCGCATGCAAGCCATTGGACACGGCGGTTGCCAGACGTGTTACTGTCTGCGGATCGCTTCCAAAGGAGCGATCTCCTATAACCGTATTTTTTTCATTCGTTATCACATCCGCATCTGGCGCAAAATCTACATTGAAGCCCAGTTCCCGCAGATAACCTCCTATGACCATCCCTGCCTGATACGCTTCCTCTTCATCCGTTATCTGCCCCATGGGCCGGATATGCTCTACTTGAAAAACCGGATTTTTCCCCACACGGGCCACACGGCCGCCCTCTTCATCAACACAGAGAAATATAGGCAGATTCTCTGTTTCTTCTGCAAACTCCATGGTATTTGCCAACATTTCTTTTGTCTGATCCTCTGACACCAAATTCTGGGCAAAATAAATAAGTCCGCCCACCGGGTACTCCTCCAGCCTGCTTTTCGTCGTCTCCCCGGCTGCGGTAACGGGCGACGCTCCTGTCAACTGCTCCGGTGTGATAATGAACATCTGGCAGATTTTCTGCTCTAAGGTCATTTTATTAAGAAATGTTTCTATTTCCTGCTCTAAAAGCTCTTCTTCTGTGGACTCCGGAGGCTCAGGTTCCTGTGATTTTAAAGGCTCATGCCCCTGTTCGGATTCCTGTGGCTTCGACGCTCCTGTCTCCGTTCCTGCATTTTCCTCATCCGCCGGTTGGCTCTCTTTCCCGTCCTCTTGCGGCTCTGTCCTTGTCAATGAATACCTCCATGCAAATACACTGATACCTGCCAACAGGATAAGCGTCAGTCCTATGAGCAGCTTCCAATACAGTCTCCGTTTTCTCTTATATCTCTTTTTTCTACGTCTTTTCATTTTCCTTAAACCTTATTTTACACATCTTTAAAGCCTGTTTCCGTAATTTTCTCTTGTTCCTTGCGCCAAAAGAATTCTGTTGTCTTTTCAGAAAAATTCTGTTGCATAATTTATATTGAATCATTGTAACATTTAAAAACTATTTCTACAATCAAATTCTTTGATTGAGCGCATGGAGTTCCGGAACGGAATTCATACCATTGAGGCTGCCGCCGCACTTAAGCTTGGTACATGGGAATTTGAGCTTGTGACTTTAGATTACTTTCGATATCAGCAGGCAAAAAGAGCCGCAATCTTCTTGATTTTTCTATATTTCAGAAGACTGCGGCTTTTTTACTCTTTATTTTTCTCTACTCTCTGCTCTCTTTCTCCTGGATTCTCCGGGGGCATACCGGATCTTCCGCCCGGACCTCCATGAAAATTACCTTGCTGTCCGGAAAGCGTAGAGATACTATCCAATTGAATCTGAACGCTCTGCTCTCCTGCATACAAAGTATAAGTCTCTCCCTCCGCAAGCTCCGGGCAGCTAAAGACAACGGAATTACCCGATTTGGCCGCACTATGACTGTACAGAAGCGTTCCCTCGCTGTCAGCAATCCGAAATTCCTCTCCTGCCTCAAAGGACTCCGAAAAACTGTGGCAGAAAGAATACTGTGCGGATGCTTCATCAAAGGTTTCCGCCATGCCGGAGCTGCCAATTGCCAGAACGGTTCCGCCGCTAATCTGGCAGGTTCCGCCATTTTCGCTTCCGGAATCAATCGCTCCGTTTCCCGAGTCCACAGGGCCGTCTACCACAATCTCGCCGCCCTCCACCAAAATATTTCCGTTGGAATCCAGACCGTCGCCGCCTGCATTGATGGCAAGCTTTCCGCCTGTTATATGCAGATTGGGCATTTCTTCTGTGGTTGTATCGGATTCAATCATTCTGAGGCCGGAGCTTCCTCCATTGGCATTTATTCCGTCATCAGAGGACCGGACTGTAAGCTCTCCGTCCCGAATCAGGATCTGATTGGCCTCCAGGCCCTCATAACTTTTATCAATCTGAATGGAATCGCCCTCTATGGTAAGCTCCTGATTGGCATGAATTCCATCATCGCCGGATGCAATCACAAAATTTCCGCCTGTAATCCGGATGCTCCCGTCTGAATGAAAAGCATCATCCTGAGTATCTGCCGAAAAGCTTCCGCCTGAAATATTCATCTGGGTTTTGCATTTAAAGCCCTTTGTACTTACAGATTGATCCTCTTCCTCTTCTGCCTGACCGTCTGGTTTTATTCCCTCCTGGAATCGCTTTCCGCCTTCTTGATTAAATGGCTCACCTCCAGGAGTTGTATTGTTGTCCCCCTTATCCGGCTGTTCTCCCTGCCAGCCTGGTCTCTGCTCAAATCTATGAGAGTCACTTTCCATATCCAGTGAAGCTCCTTCTTCGAATTCCGGCGTCTCTTTTCCAAACTCCGGCGCTTCTTTGCCAAGCCTTGGTGACTCCCCGCCGAACTCCAGCGGCTCTTCACTAAATTCCGGCATTTCTCCGCCTGCAAATCCTGGTGGATTCTCCTCCTTCTTTAGCGTTTCCGAGGCATTTTCACTTCCTCCGCCTGTAACCACCTGATAGGTTCCGCCCGTTACCTCCAAGGCTGTCTCCGCCTGTACAGCATCTCCCTGACTCTCAATCTGAATAATCCCTCCTTCCAGAGAAATCCAACCATATTCTTCACTGGTATCATTATCCGATTTGATTCCGTCATTTCCGGCAAGAATAGTAAGGTCTCCGTCTCGAACAGTCACGGAAGCCTTCCCCTTGATTCCATGGTTCACTGCCTCCACCTGAATCGTCCCACCGTCAATTACCAGATTTCCCGTGGTATGAATACCATTATTGATATACCCTGAAACTGTCAGACTTCCGGTCCCCTGAATATTCAGATCACCGTCTGCATAAATAGCTCCCTTGCTTCCAGAGGGCTCTGATGCCCCATCCTCTTCTGGCGTAATATCCTGAACCTCTCCGCTTTGAATCCGATTTTTTGTCCCTTCTTCCAGTAAAAGCTCTGTCTGTCCCGTGCTCTCTATCTTGACAGCCGCTTCGGAAGCATTTGTCACCTCCACGTCTGCAAGCACCAGGGTCACTGTTTCCGCCTCCCCTGCTGCCACATGAATCTGCCCCTCCTTAAGGGTTCCTGCTATCCTGTAGATTCCTCCACTGGTAATCTCAATCCTGTTTCCAAAGAGCTCTGCGCCGCTGCCCTGAACACGGCTTCCATCCTGCTGCAACAAAATCTGCGTCTGGCCATCTTTAGCTCCTTCCATTCCAAAAGCCGCAGCGCTCTCTATCTTAGAGCTCCCCTGCCAGATTCCCCAAACCGCAGCAACAGACAGCATAAGGGTAAATCCCACAAAAAAGAAAATATTTTGCTTACTCCCTCTCTGAAACATCCTATTCTCCCGATCTATTTTTAAGAAAGCTGTCTTTCTTGTTTCCTTTTCTTTGAAGGATAGCAAAAAAATATGATTTTTTTGTGAAAAGCATATGAAACTTTCTTTAAATACTACGAAGCCTCCCCATTAATTACAGAAATCCTTGGTATCGCTTCCTCCAATACATCCAAAACAATCCGCACTGTATCCAGCGAAGTAAAAGTCGTCACCCCATTTTGCACCGCACACCTGCGTATTGCCACGCCATCCTCATAATGTACCCCAGAGAAAATGGATCTGGTATTAATGATATAGCTGACATACCCGGCTTTGATGGATTCCAGAATTTCATCACTGCCATCGCTGAGCTTTCCCCTGACTCTTGTACGAATCCCCTGATCTTTTAGAAATGCAGCCGTTCCCACTGTAGCTTCAATATTGAATCCCAGATTATAAAACCGCCTTACCAGCGGCAGAGCTTCCTCCTTATCCTCATCCGCCAGCGTCACCACCACCGTGCCGTAATCCTTCATCTTTATGCCGGAAGCCTGGAGCGCCTTATACAATGCCCGGTTCAGCCTTCTGTCATAGCCGATAGCCTCACCGGTAGACTTCATTTCCGGGGACAAATAGGTGTCCATGCCTGTGAGCTTCTCGAAAGAAAACGCCGGCGCTTTCACGTACCACCATTTGCGTTCCTTTGGAATCATCTGTTCTATTCCCTGCTCCTGAAGGCTCTGGCCCAACATCACTCTGGTGGCTATATCTACCAGATTGAAGCCTGTAGACTTGGACAGGAAGGGGACACTTCTGGAAGCCCGGGGATTCACCTCTATCACATAAACCCGTTCCTCCTTATCCACAATAAACTGGATATTGAACAGTCCCACAATGCCAATGGCAAGCCCCAGCCTTGTGGTATAATCTGCTGCCAGCGCCTTTACCTTCCAGGATATGGAAAACGGCGGATACACACTGGTACTGTCACCGGAATGGACACCTGTACGCTCTACCAGTTCCATGATTCCGGGAAGAAATACCTGTTTTCCATCACATATGGCATCCACCTCAATCTCTTTTCCCACCAGATACCGATCAATCAATACCGGCCTGTCCTTGTCCGTTTCCACTGCATTTTTCAGATAATGGCGAAGCATTTCCTCATTGGCTGCGATTTCCATGGCCCTGCCTCCCAGAACAAAGCTGGGACGAGCCAGTACCGGATAGCCAATCTCCTTCGCTGCCCGGATGCCGCTCTCTATGTCTGTCACTGCGCGCCCCTGAGGATTTGGGATTCCTAAAGACTTGATCACCGTGTCAAAGGCATCCCGGTTCTCCGCCTTCTCGATTGCCGGACAGTCGGTTCCGATAATCCTCACACCCCTCCTTGCCAAGGGCTCTGCCAGATTCACCGCCGTCTGTCCTCCCAAGGTTACAATGACCCCTTCCGGCTTTTCCAGATGAACAATATTCATCACATCCTCGGCAGTCAATGGCTCAAAATACAGCTTATCCGCAGTTGTATAATCGGTGGAAACTGTCTCCGGATTGTTGTTGATTACAATAGCTTCATAGCCCATCTGCCGGATTGTCCTTACAGCATGAACAGTTGAATAATCAAACTCCACGCCCTGACCGATTCGGATCGGCCCGGATCCCAGCACAATGATCTTCCTGTGTTTCGTCACTACAGACTCATTTTCCTCCGCATAAGTAGAATAAAAATAGGGGACATAGCTGTCAAACTCACTGGCACAGGTGTCAATCATTTTGTAGACAGGGAACAGCTCCATTTCACAGCGCTTCTGATAGATCTCCTCCTCCTGCATATTCCAGAGCTCTGCCACATAGGCGTCGGAAAAGCCCATGCTTTTTGCCGCCTCAAGCAGTTTAAGAGAGCCCGGATTTTCCTCCATCTCCTTCTCAAAATCTACAATTTTCTTAATCTTATCCAGATAGAACATGTCAATCTGGGTAATATTGCAGATCTGAGCATAATCTACTCCCATCCACATTAACTGGGAAATGGCGTAGATCCGGTCATCCGTTCCTTCCTTAATATATTCTAACAGTTCATCCACAGACATGTGTTTGGAATCAAACTTCTCCATATGAATATGATTTTTTCCTTCCTCCAGAGAGCGGATTGCTTTCAGCAGGCTTTCCTCAAAGGTCCTCCCTACACTCATCACCTCTCCGGTGGCCTTCATCTGGGTAGACAGAGTATTCATTGCCGCCGGAAATTTGTCAAAGGGAAAACGGGGCATCTTGGTTACAACATAATCCAAAGACGGCTCAAAGCAGGCCGGCGTGTTGGCAAGCTGAATCTCGTGAAGATCCATGCCCACCGCAATTTTCGCAGAAACCCGGGCAATGGGATATCCGCTGGCTTTGGAAGCCAGGGCGGAGGACCGGGATACACGGGGATTTACCTCTATCACATAGTACTGGAAGGAATGGGGATCCAGTGCAAACTGTACGTTGCAGCCTCCTTTTACCTGTAAAGCCCGGATGATTTTCAGAGCGCTGTCCCGAAGCATATGATATTCCCTGTTGGTCAGGGTCTGGCTGGGCGCCGTCACAATGGAATCCCCGGTGTGAATGCCCACCGGATCCAGATTTTCCATATTGCAGACAGTGATTGCTGTGTCATTGGCATCTCGGATCACTTCATATTCAATCTCTTTATAACCCTTGATGCTCTTTTCAATCAACACCTGATGCACCGGGGAGAGGGCCAGGGCATTCTTCATCATCTCCTCAAGCTCTTCTTTCGTATGGGCAAATCCGCCCCCGGTTCCCCCCAAAGTAAAGGCCGGACGCAGGATCACCGGATAGCCAATCTCATTGGCCGCTTCCAGTGCCTCCTCTATGCTGTATGTAATCCGGGAGGGAACCACCGGTTCTCCAATATTCAGACACAGCTCCTTAAACAGCTCCCTGTCCTCTGCACATTCAATGCTTTTCACATCTGTTCCCAGAAGCTCTATCTCGCACTCCTCCAGTACTCCCTTTTTCGCCAGCTGCACAGCAAGGTTCAGCCCTGTCTGCCCTCCGATTCCCGGAACAATGGCGTCCGGACGCTCAAAGCGGCAGATGCGTGCCAGATATTCCAAGGTTAACGGCTCCATATAAACCTTGTCAGCCACAGAGGTGTCTGTCATAATCGTCGCCGGATTGGAGTTGGCTAAAATCACCTCATAGCCCTCCTCCTTCAACGCCAGACATGCCTGAGTTCCGGCATAATCAAATTCTGCCGCCTGCCCAATCACAATGGGACCGGACCCAATCACTAATATTTTTTTCAAGTCTTCTCTCTTAGGCATCACCGAGCCTCCTTCATATATTTCACAAATGTTCCGAATAAATAGCTGCTGTCCTGAGGTCCAGGGGCGCTTTCCGGGTGATACTGTACACTGAATATCCGATCCTTCTCACAGGATAGCCCTTCCACCGTCTGATCCAGAAGGTTCCTGTGGGTTACAATAAGACCCGTTCCTTCAATGCTGCTCTCCTTTACTGCATAGCTGTGGTTTTGAGAGGTAATCTCAATCTTTCCGTTTTCCAGATTCATCACCGGATGGTTGCCGCCCCGGTGGCCGAATTTCAATTTATACGTCTCGGCACCATATGCCAGGGAAATGATTTGATGGCCCAGGCAGATTCCAAAAATCGGATATTCCCCTATGAGGCTTTTGATTGTCTCTATAACCGGATCCACATCTGTCGGATCCCCCGGCCCATTGGACAGAAAGATTCCGTCCGGCTTCATAAAGCGTATTTCCTCTGCCGAGGTATTGTAGGGAACTACCGTTACGTTACATCCGAACCGATTCAGGCTCCGAATAATGTTCAGCTTCACGCCGCAGTCAATGGCGACTACGTGGAACCGGGGATTTGCCGTTCGGGAATACCAGCGTTTTTTACAGCTGACTCTGGAAACTCCGTCATGGGGAACCGGGGTTCCATGAATGATCTCCAGCGCCTTTTTTACGGGCATGTCACTGGCTGTAAAAAGCACTCTCTGGTTTCCTTTGTCACGGATGCGGCGAGTTATCTGCCGGGTGTCAATTCCGGAGATTCCGGGGATCCCATTTTCCTCCAAATATTCGCAAAGTGTCTTTGTATATCGAAAATTGGAGGGTGCATCATTGTAATCATGGACAATCAGTCCGCCGATACTTGGAGTTTTGCACTCATAATCTTCATCTGTAACACCATAGTTTCCAATCAAAGGATAGGTCATCACTACAGCCTGGTCTGTATAGGAGGGATCTGACACAATCTCCTGATAACCTGCCATGGATGTGTTGAATACCAGCTCACATACCTGATCTGTCAAAGCTCCAAAGCCTAAGCCGGAAAATGCACTGCCATCCTCTAACACAATTTTACGGTTCCTGTTCTTCATAGTCCCCTCCAAATCTTTTCTGAATCGTTTTTATGCAGTAAAAAAGAGCAAAGGAGGATTCATATCAGAACCAAAGTTCTATATGAATGAACGCCTTTGCTCATCAATTTTAGAATATAACACATTGCCCTTTGTCTGTCAATGTTGCGGATCGCTTTTTCGTTTACATTTTGGGATGGGTGCAAATCATGAAAAGTTATGATTAAACCACATTTTCTGAACAGGCAGCCTTTATTCCATCTGCTGCTCTGCGAAGTTCTCCTAAGCCTCTTCCTTCCAGCATCATCTGATACATATCTAAAATCAATTTACTCAATCTGCTGCCGATTTCCAATTCAGAAACATTTCTCAATACGTCCTCTGCACATACAATATTTTGTTGCATACTGACCGTTTCATCAATATAACGCCGCACACCTGCCGCTGCTCCGATAGCAATGTAAGCCGGAACTACGTTCTGATCCATGGCCAGACAGGCAGCTCCAATCAGACGATCCTTCGGTGACAATTTACGTTCCGGATCTCTTCCCACCCGCCTGCAGGTATCCTTCAATGCTGTGTTGGCAAACCGGTAAAGTAAATCCATAATGTGCTTCATAATGTTTTCCAGTGGTACACCATATTCGGAAGAAAGTGCAGCAGCACTTTCTTCCATAGCATTTTTTACAATAATATAAATCTCATCCCGGTCAATAGACTGGTAAATATACTCCAATTCCAAAACATCTCCCAAATACGCGCAGACAGCATGTCCCATATTGTGAACATAAAGCTTACGCTTAATGAAGAAGTCAAAAGGCTCAAAAGGAATCATATTTTTAATATCCGGTACTTCTCCCTTAAATGCTGCCCCATCTACCGGCAAAAAACCATAAGACTCCACACAGACACGTAAAGGGTCCCCATCCTTCATTTCCTCTGTCTGTATCGGAACCATACGACCAATAGATGCCTCCACCAGTCCTACATGTCCATCAAACCATTCAATCTCTTCTTTTGTTAACTCTGCTTTCACCATTCTTTCCAGAACACGATCCGCATCCATTAAATTCTCGCAAATGATAATATTCAAATTTTTACTGCTTGTTTGCATACGCCTGCGAATACCCTCCGCCAAATTAGGTGCAATTAATTTTAAAATTCGCGGGCCTACAGCTGTAGCCATAATATCACATTCCGCAATCGCATTGGCAGTCATTTCCATATCATTTCCGTTTATGGCAGTCACCGGCTTTATCATCATATCCTGATGCCCCTGACTGGCAACATAGCGCAAAGGATATTGTTTCTTTTCCTGAAGCTCCTTTACTACCTTCTCTGCTACATCCACAAAAATCACTTCGTAGCCGGATGCCGAAAACAGCATTCCAATAAAACCGCGCCCAATATTGCCAGCGCCATACATGACCGCTTTCATTCTTTCCCCTTCTTTCAAATATTTTGCAGCGTCAAGTCTGCTGTTTCCCTCAGAAATGCTTCTGTCTCTGCTGCAATTCCAAAAGCATCCAATCTATGTATGTGTAAAAGTTTTTTCGCATCCCCGGATTCTCCGAATATATCCGGAATTCCAACCATTTTAACCGGTATCGGATACCTCCCTGCCAGCACTTCACAGACAGCACTGCCCATTCCGCCCAACACTGTATGTTCTTCAACTGTAATTGCCTTTCCGGTCTTTGATGCTGCCTGAAAGATCAATTCCCTGTCCAGCGGCTTGATACTTGCCAGATTTACCACCTGAGCATCTATACTGCTTTCCATCAGCATTTCAGCCGCCTTTAAGCTTTCCTGTACACAAATGCCTGTGGCAAAGATCGTTATATCAGTTCCATCTCGTTCGATCCGGCCTTTACCAATGGTAAACGGCTCGCCTTCTTCATGGATCATATCTACTTCGAGCCTTCCAAACCGGATGTAAACCGGGCCTTCATAGATAAGTGCTGCCTTCAATGCCGCCTTTGCCTCAGCATCATCGCTGGGATTCAGAACCACCATGCCCGGAATCGCACGCATTAATGCCATATCCTCGTTGCACTGATGAGTGGCTCCGTCTTCTCCTACAGAAATTCCTCCATGCGTGGCACAAATTTTCACATTCAAATGAGGATAGCCGATAGAATTACGTATCTGTTCAAAGGCGCGCCCTGCTGCAAACATGGCAAAAGTACTTACTACCGGAATATATCCCATGACAGACATGCCTGCTGCCATGCCCATCATATTACTTTCCGCAATTCCACAGTTGATATGGCGTTCTGAGTAAGCCTTCTGAAACATACAGGTTTTTGTTCCTGTAGTCAGATCCGAATCCAAAACTATCATTTGGGGAAATTCCTCTGCCAGAGAAATCAAGGCATTACCAAAGCTCTCTCTTGTAGCAATTTTCTTTACTTCCTGCACAAAGCTTCACCCGCCCTTTCCAATTCTCTCATGGCTTGCTTAAACTGTTCGGTGTCCGGCACCTTTCCATGCCAGGCTGCCTGATCTTCCATGAAAGATACGCCTTTCCCCTTCACTGTCTTTGCAATCAGAGCAAATGGAACTCCTGAATATTTCTTTGCATCCCCAAAAGCTTCAACAAGCTCCTTCATGTTATGGCCATCTACTGTTTTCACCTGAAAATGGAATGCCTGCAATTTTTCATCAATAGGGTTCGGTGAATTAACCTCATCTAAATGTCCGTCACATTGCAGATCATTATTGTCAATGATAATCACCAGATTATCTAATTTTCTGTTGCCTGCAAACATCAAAGCTTCCCATACCTGACCTTCCTCCATCTCCCCATCCCCGAGCATGACATAAACACGAATAGGAAGTCCCTGCATTTTTGCTGCAAAGGCCATACCTACGGCTGTAGAAATGCCCTGTCCAAGAGAACCGCTGCTCATATCTACACCTGGCGTATGTTTGCAGTCCGGATGCCCCTGCAGGCGGGATCCCAGACGGCGAAAGGTCCGCAATTCATCTTTCGGGAAAAACCCAAACTCTGCCAGAGAGGCATAATAGGCCGGTGTTGCATGCCCTTTGGATAAGACAAACCGATCCCTGAATTTCCATTTCGGATTCTGCGGATCTATGCGCAGGATCTGCCCATAAAGGCAAGTAAAAATATCAGCTGCTGACAGTGAGCCTCCCAGATGGCCGGATTTTGCCTGGTAAACCATCTCTAAAATCAGGCGCCGGATTTCATTGGCTTTCTGCTTTAATTCTAATGTCTCCATGCTTATTCTCCTGCCACATTAATTACAACTTTGAAGGTTTTTTCTCTTCTGTTTACAATCATATCAAGCACATTCGGAAGCTCTTCCAGTGAAAAATGATGAGAAACCATACCGTCAATACGAATAACTCCCGTTCCCATAAGCTCAATCATCTCACGGTAATCCTGAGGAACATACATAGTGGTTCCCGAAAGTGTCAGTTCATGCTGCACGAAATCCGGCAGCAACGGAATCACATACTCTTTTTGGAGTACACCTATGACTACTACACGACTTCCGCGTTTTGCAACAGACAGAATATTATTCAGAACACTTCCTTTCTCACCTACACAATCATAGAATACATCTATGTTTTTCTCAGTTCCAACCAGTCGGGTCAGACCGGATATCAAATCTTCTTTGGAAACATCAATGACTCCTGTAACCCCCAGAGACTTTGCCAGTTTAAGACGGGCTGCATCCATATCTGCCATATAAACTTCCTTTGCGCCCAGAGCAAAGCAGCTCTGCATGCAGAACATCCCAATAGGGCCTGCACCTATAATGAGAACTTTATCTGTACGTTGAATCTGGCCGCGTTTTGCCCCATGATAAGCTACACAGGCTGGTTCCACCAGTGCTCCCATTTCCATGCTCATAGTATCAGGCATTTCCAGAGCCATTTTGGAATCAATACAGAAATAATCACAGCAGGCGCCATCCGCTTCCGCACCAGTACATTTCAGTTCCTCGCAGAAATTGTAGATCTCATGTTTACAAGGATCACAGTGCCCGCAAACCTGATGAGGAATAATCGTAACACGCTGTCCAATGCGATTCTTTGACACATTTTCTCCTACAGCATCAATCGTACCAGAAATCTCATGCCCCAATACAACCGGAAAGGTTACATACGGATGCAGTCCCTTATAAATGGTTGGATCCGAACCACAGACACCAATTTTATGTACTTTAATACGTACCTGTTGCGGATCCGGAACTGGAATCGGGGCTTCTGTCATTTTCATAGTATAAGGTGCTTCCAAAACTAATCTTCTCATAACTCATTCCTCCTGATTGTTAATATGCAATCTCGATTGCTTTTTGTTGTTCATACGATTCCAGTGCCGCTGTAATCAAAGCGTGAGACATATGGGTGTGCTGTGGCTTTACACAGCCAAAATCCAGTTCTCTGCCCTCCAGCTCTGCCATATATGCTGCCCACATCTGTAAAATAGCATCCGAAAATCCAAACTCAAAATTTTCGCCTGTAATCGTGGGAATCATACTGCGGTATCCTACCAGAACACGGCACCAAGACTGGATCGCCCCCTCTGCATACAAATAGTGAAAAGCATCCGGATCCTCGGAAGTAAAGTAAACAGAAGCTTTTGTCCCATTTATTTTCAAATACCACTGGTCTGTGGCCCCAGGCTCAATACGCTTAGTCTCCAGAGTCATAGGGAACTCATAGCCTTCCATATGTTCAACACGGCAGAGCATGGTTGCATTATCCCAGGTATCACAGACAGAAGTACCTCCTTTGCCATCCGGCCTCTCTTTTACGATGTCACTCAGTACAGCATACACACTCTTTGGCTTCCATCCCAATGCAAATGGAACATGCTGAGTATGAAGCCCCAGATCACCCATGCAACCATAAATACCATTCACACTATTTTTCCGCTTCCAGTTAATAGGCTTATCGGGATTCAAGTCACTGGCATGGTTAAAGCCTGCCTTGACTTCAATGATCTGCCCCAGTCTCCCTTCCTTCACCCATGCAATCACACGCTGGCATGCCGGAAAAAAAGGAAACTCACTGGCGCAGCGGCAGAATACCTCTGGATGATTTTTTAAAGCCTCCAGAATAGCATCATTTTGTGCCTTATCCATACCAAAGGGCTTCTCTCCCATAAGATGCTTTCCCGCATTAATGATATCGCTGTACACCTGTTGATGCATCACATGGGGAACTGCGCAATACACAGCTTCCACTTCTTCACAAGTCAGCAGCTCATGATAATCCGTAAAATGATATTTCAACCCAGAAACAGCCTTATCAAACCACTCAAAAGCTGCCGGATTGGTATCACATACTGCAACAATCTCCGGTTTTGTAATTTCATCCTTCAGATGGCACCAGCGTAAAGCAGCACTTGCAAATTCTTTTCCCATAAGGCCGCAGCCAATGATGCCGAATTTTTTTGTTCTCATTACCATTCTTTCCTTACCCCCTTATCTATCTCCCAATCGCTCAATTTCATTTTCTGCTGCTGCCAGTTCCTCTGGGCCATCCAAAATTTCCAGTTCAATGTCTGTCTTATAAATTTCACCTGGCTCTAAATACTGAAGTTTATTTTGCTCTTTTGCCTGAGCCCGCCCGATAGGATTTACATTGCCTGGCTCCAATCCCAATACATACTCGCTTTCCGCCAACATCTTCCATTCCGTCAGGCAAGGTAATTGCTCCCGGTTGAACTTCAAGGAAGCTCCTAACTCCAATTCTTCATTTATCAAAGCAATCCTTGTATTGCCTTCCTCGTCTGTCCTAAGTTCATGAAAATAGCAGCGCTCATTTTGCAGATGCACTGGCTCATGAAATTGCCCATATAGTTCCATTTCCTGTTCTGCTATTGAATCTGCTCCTCGTATAGCCCCGGAATTAACTATCAGTCGGCTCTTCTCACTCAAAAGAGGATGGCCAAAATTCATATGATACAGCAGCAGCAAAGCCTCGGCTGTATGGCCTTCGTTTTCAATTTCATCATGAAGCCAAAACTTTTTTTTACCCAGCTTTGCGGTAATTGTTCTTCGCAAAACCAAATTTTCTCCATGTACGGCGCTCTGACGCATCTGTCCTTCTATAGTCATCACATATTCTTCACCTATCCAGTGTTCTTTACAGCACACTTGTGTAGCCGGAATATGTGCCAGACGTCCATGTAAGCCATAATTTTGTAAGCCGAAAATTCTCCGTTCCTCCTGGCAAGGACCTCCTGCATTGGAAAATCCACAGGTAGTCAGCATCCCGCCGTAGAAGCTTCGCAGCCATTCCATCCCTTCCTGTTCCAGATAAGCACCACTTGTCAGCTCTGCTTTGGACTGCCAGGATATGGGAATTCCTTTATAGCGTGTGCAACTCAGATCCATGCACCTTCCCGGAAGTACTGTGAATTCCAGACCGCTTCCGGTTACCACATCCACCGCTTCCACTCCTTTGGCCCTTCCTTCTGTCAGCTCATACCGCTTTAATCCGCCTACTTGGGAAATGCTTCCCAGATGTCGCAGCAGTTCTTTTTTATCAACATTCACTTTCCATTCTTTCATTTTGTTCCACCGCCCTATTCATGAATCTTTTGTTTCTGGCGGATAATATCAAGCATGACCGCTCCGCCTAAAATGCATCCGGTAAATACATCTGCCCAATAATTTGAGATGCCTATCATATTAATAATGTTGTTGATAACAAATACAACAAAAATTCCCAAACCTGTACCCACAGCATTTCCTACACCACCAGTCAGACTGCCGCCGCCTACTACGCAGGCTGCTACTGCTTTAAATTCCCAGTTAGTTCCGGTAGATGGCTGTCCGCTTCCAATATCAATCGTTGCCATAATGCCTGCTACAGCTCCCAGAGCCCCAGAAATCAGATAAGCTGCCGTTTTTATTTTATTAACATTTATACCCTGCAATTTTGCTACATCTGCATTATTTCCTACTGCATAAACATAACGGCCAAAAGCTGTCTTTCTTTGAACAAATGCAAAAAACAGATAGCAGGCTATTACTATCCAAAAAAACCACGATATCCCCAAAGGAGTTTCCTGAGCAAAAGTGCGCATCTCATTTGGCAACGTCATAACAGTTCCATCATTTACCAGATAACGCATGCCGCCACAGATGTAAAGTGTACCCATAGTGGCAATAAAGCTACTCATCTTAATAAAGACAACTAAAAATGCATTTAAAGCTCCTATTGCCAAACCTGCTAAAATAGCAACAAAAATACTGATTACAAGAGACTGTCCTTTTACAACATAAAACAATGTAAAAATCATCCCTCCAAATCCTGCAATCCTTCCTACAGAAATATCAATCTCACCGATCAGCAGCGGAAAACTTGCCCCCAATGTAGCCAGTGCCAGAAAAGGGATGGATTTTAAAATGGAAGCCATATTATTTCCTGTCAGGAAATTATGATTGAAAATTTGTGTAATCAGCATAATTACAAGCAAAGGAATCAGTACCCCCATAAGCGGATTACTTTTTAGCTTCATTACAACATCCGATTTTTTCTTATTCATTCCTATGCCCCCTTCTTTCCAAAATGAAAATTCTTTTTGAGCAAATCAAAGGCAACGGCAATCAGAAGAATAATACCTGTTACCACCAGCTGCATATTACTGTTCAGCCCCAGCGTCTGCAGGCAATTTTTCAGTGTCTGATACATCAATAATCCCACAAGCACACCCCACATGGTTCCCTTTCCTCCTGTTGTACTGACACCGCCAATAGCACAGCATATGATAGCCGGAAATTCATTTCCAATACCCGTAGTCGGAGAACCGGAAAGGCTGTTGATGTTCTGCAGTACACCACAGACACCTGCCATTCCTCCAGAAAAGATCATACACAGCGCTTTCACTTTATTCACCTTAAGACCGGCGATGCGGCTGGCCTCCGGGCTGATACCTATGGCATGCACTTTCCTTCCCAATGGTGTGAACTGCATCAAGATACCCATAAACAACAGAATTACTAAAACAATAATCAGCATCCAGCTTAAGCCTAAGGGTCTGGCCTTATTCATGCTTTCAAAGCATCCTCCCAAAGTTGCAATAGCTCCTCCTTTGGAGATAATCGTTGCAAACCCCTTACAGATGTATTGCATAGAAAGAGTCGTAATCCAGGAAGTCATACCAAATTTCAAAGTAATCCATGCGTTAATTCCACCTACTGCAATCCCAGTTAAAAGACCAGCCAAAACAGACACTATCGGATTCAGTCCCATAACAATGGATGTATAGGCAAATACCATGGAGCAAAGAAGCGAATTACATCCAATCGATAAATCAATTTCTCCGCACATCAGAGCAAAAGCTTCACCAACAGCCAATGCCCCGATAAATGCACAGTTACGCAAAATGATCTGAATATTTTTCACAGCAAAGAACGTTGGATTAACAGAATTCGTATAGATACACAGCGCTGCCAATATAATCATCATGCTGATTTCCGGTGTCATTAAAATTTCCGCCACTGATATATTCCGATTTAATGTGGTACCTTTTTTATTATTTCTCATGTTCGTACCTCCTAAAATTCCTTGAATGTCCGTGTTGCAAAAGTCATAATTCCAGCTTCAGTGGCCTCTTCCTTATTCAGTTCCCCACTAATATGTCCTTCTGCCATCACAATAAACCGATCACTCATAGCCATCAATTCAGGAAGCTCAGAGGAAATCAGAATAACTGCAACTCCTTGTTCTGCCAGTTTATTAATCAACTCATAAATTTCTGCTTTAGCCCCAACATCAATGCCTTTTGTAGGCTCATCCAAAATCACCACTTTTGGTAAAGCATTCAAGGTCCGGGCTATGACCACTTTCTGCTGGTTTCCGCCGGACAGACTTTCTACCATATCATTCATAGAAGTCGCCTTTACACTAAGGGCATTATAATATCTCATCACATTTTCGCTTTCCTTCTTATTAGAAATAAAATTGTTTGTTACGATTGCTTTTAAGTTGGAAAGTGAAATGTTCTTTTTGATACTCCATCCAAAATGCAAACCATATTTCTTTCTATCTTCTGTTACCATTCCAATCCCGTAATCAATAGCATCTCTAGGACTTTTAATTTCTACTTTCTGCCTATCTATATAAATCTCACCCTGACTAGGTTTTAACTCGCCATAGATTCCCATTGCCGCTTCGGAGCGTCCTGCGCCAACCAAGCCTGCCAAGCCAACAACTTCGCCTGCATGAACGGTCAGACTAAAATCCTGTACTAAATAGCGTCCTGCAATATAAGGATGTTCAATACATAAATTTTTTACACTAAGCTTTTCTTCCCCAATCGATACTTGACGCTTTGGATACATCGTAGTCATTTTACGCCCTATCATATCTTCTACGATCTTGTTTTGATCATAGTTTTTACGTTCATAACAACTGATATTTTTTCCATCACGCATAACAGTCAAAGAATCAGTCATCTCCATAATTTCTGCCAGCTTATGTGTTACGAAAAGAATTGAAACCCCTTTTTTCTTCAATGTTCGAATAACCTGAAACAGTCTCTGTACATCTTGTCCTGACAAGGAAGTTGTTGGTTCATCCAAAATCAGCACTTTCGGATTTGTTGCCAGTGCCCTGGCAATCATCAGCATCTGCTGCTGTCCTACCGATAACTGGCGTACATTTGCATTCGGATTCAGCTCAATCCCCGTTTCTTCCAGCAGCTTTTCCGCACGAATTCGTAGCTCTTTATGATTCACTAATTTATTAGAATTCCCATTCTTCAAATCAAACAGGAAAATATTTTCTGCCACATTCATATCCACCAAAACATTAATCTCCTGGGGTACAAAACCAATGCCAAACCTCATAGCCTCCTGGGGATTTTTCAGTTGGACTGTTTTTCCTTCAATACGGATTTCACCTTCATAAGTATCATATGGATACACGCCATTTAGACATTTTAGAATCGTAGACTTTCCTGCTCCGTTTTCTCCAACCAGTCCCATAATTTCCCCTGCTTTTACATGCAGGCAGATATGATCATTTGCGATAGTTCCTGGAAACCTTTTTGTAATATCAATCGCTTCGATTAAATATGGCTCCATCTTTCCACTCCTTTCCTGCTTTATCTGTTATATCTCAGAAAACCATGGGGAGCTTTTTAAGCCCCCCACGTAATCATTACATTATCAGAATTACTCACTGAAAGTGCTGGAAACACGATTCAGGATATCCAGATAGTATTCCGGAGAGTTCACGCCTTCACCCCCTTCATACATCAAGGGCGCTTCAAGCTGTGTCCAGTAGTTCACATTCTCACCACGCAGCAAAGCGTCAAAACTATACACTGCCTGATAAGCCTCCTCATACAGGGGTTGTGCAACCAGTGCAGACACATATCCACTTTCCAATTCATTCAAATTATCTGTTGTATAGTCCATAGATACAATTAATAATTCACCGGCCTCAAGGCCACACTTACGTGCTGCGTTAGACCAAGTTACAGGACCATTCCCTGTCCAGGAAACGGCTGCAACCAAATCGGGGTTTGCCTGAATAATGGATGCATTAACATCCGTAGATTCTGTAATATCAGCAGAGCCTTCTACCATCGGCTCTAAAACTGTAATCCCCTCCAATTTTCCTTCTGCCTGTAATTCCTTAATGCGTGCAGTAAATGCTTCAGATGCGGCATTCTCATTTACCGTGTAGGAAGCTTGGGTCAATGCAATACTGCCTGCCTTACCTTCCAGCTTCTCAGCCATATAATCTGCTACGGATTTTGCATAATCTGTAGAAACACACGCCAAGTTTACATCCAGTCCTTCTACACTGCCCTCTTCCCATTGAAAATGAGGAACACATGTATATACATCATAATCATTTTTCAAAGATGCGATGCTATTAGCCATGGTTTCAGTCTGTGCCCATAGAACAATCCCGCTTGCACCGGCCGCTGCTGCTGTCTCTGCTGCTGCAACCACTTCATTCTCATCCGAGCCTTCTGTGCCAACAATTTGATAATTGTACCCAAGTTCTTCACATGCCTCTACAAAGCCAAGCTGTACACAGCGATGAACCGGATGGTTTACAACAGGCATAGCGATTACAAGCGTATGATCTGCCGGATTAAAATCCGCTTCTTCCTCTGCCGGCGTTTCTGCTTCTGCTTCCTCTGCCGGTTCTGCTGTCTGAGCGCCATCTGCTGTTTCTTCCTTGGAACCGCAGCCAATCATACCCACTGCCATCACGAGCGACAATAAAAGTGCGATTACTTTTTTCATTTTCTTTCCTCCGTTTTCTTTTTGGTGTTTTGTTATTGGGTTTTTATATGTTTCTGTGGAGCTCCTCACAGGAAACTACATTTTTTCGGCTTAATGAAGCAGCCCTGGCCGATGCAGGGTTAAATATTCTGCTTTCTGACTTATATATTTTTCACTGTTTGCAGGTACAAAGCTGCGAATGCTGCGTGAAATTTTTGTATTTGCGTCGTCCAAATCTAAAAAGATTCCTGAACCTATTCCTGCCAACAATGCTGCTCCCATGCAGGAAGCTTCTATTCCATTTTCAGACACATCAATCTGTTTTCCAGTAATATCTGCCCGCATCTGCATCCAACGACCGGATTTGGTTCCTCCTCCTGTCATCAGCAGTTTTTTAACGGAATATGAAAGCTTTTCCAATACCTGCAGGTTCAAATTCAGTTCACAGCAGATTCCTTCCTGTACTGCCTTGTATAAATCAGCTTTTGTTGCCCCTGCCGTAAGTCCTGTTATTTTACCTGTCTGGTATTCAGACCATTCCGGATTCATAGAACCGTAAATATGCGGTGTCACACAGATTCCGCTGGGTTCACTGTCTGTCATGGACTCCAGCAATTCAAAATAGCTGATGCCTTTTTCTCTGGCTGTTTGCTTTTCTGTCTGACAAAATGTATCTAGATACCATTTTGTCATCATGCCTGATACAAAAAAAGCCAATGTAATATATTGTTTTGGAAGTACATGGCAGTAAGAATTTAATCCATACTTCATGCCTTCCCTATTATTTAAAGGATTTCTTGTTCCAATAGCGGCACATTCATAGGAGCCTGCCGATACAGTGACCGTACCTTTTTCCACATTTCCCATGCCAATAGACGCACAAGGCTGATCATGTCCGCCTGCAACTGCCTTTACATTTTCGCCGAGTCCAAGCTCTGATGCAATCTCTTTCGGTATCATGCCCAAAAGCGTACCACTGCAAACCGGCTCCGAAAAAATACTTTTTTTCAGTCCTGCTGCTGCCAGAATTTCTTCTGACCACCTGTGTTTTTGTATATCGAAACCGCCAAAACGAGAGGCAACGGAATAATCTACCACATGAGGGAATCCCAGTTTTCTATATATGTAGTCATTCCCGGAATCATACTGTAAGACCTTTTGAGCCAGTTCCGGATGCTCCTTTTTTATCCACATCACTTTTGGAACCGGGAACTGCGGATGCATCATAGAACCAGTCAATCCATAAAGCTTTTCCTGTCCCAGTCTTTGAATTAATTCTTCTGACTGCTGCCTGCACCGACGATCCATGCTGAGCATGACAGGCATCAACGCCTGTCCATGTGCATCAATAGGAATTAAACTTTCACCATGGGAACTGACTGCTAATGCTTCAATCGGATCAGCAGCAGCCTCTGATGCCAGCTCCCGGATAATAGCTGCTGTGTTTTCCCAAAAGCAATCCGCCGAGATTTCTGCTGCACCATTATTTCCAAGAATTACTTGTTCTGCATAACTTAGCTGCTTCTGTGCCAACAGTTTTCCTTCTGCCGAAAGAACAATCCCCTTACATGTAGATGTTCCTACATCCAATCCTAAAATACTCATTTTCAGTCCCTATTTTCCCCGAACGGCTTCAATGCCCATAAACTTGCAGAACATTTCCAGCGCATCTGCCACTTTATCATCATGAATTAATGCTCCATGATGAATTATTCCTGTATCAATCATCTTCTGTTCCCAATCTTCAATATCATTCACTTTTACCCATCCGTAGGAGCCGCGAGTCTTGGGACCGATATCTACGATTTCACCCGTTCCAAAAAACATAGAATATTTCCCGTCATACTCTACCAAACGTGCACAGGTTACCGGTCCATTTTTCATACGAAATTCCATAGAGCCATAACAGGTCGGACTCCAGAGCCCCAAACGCTCGTTCATGGTCAAATGCTTCTGGCAGTCACCTGCGCATAATTCACAGGCAGCGTTACCGCAATGCCATGCCAGCCACACATTTTCTTCTGTTGGATGAAGATCCGTCCAATCAATAAAATCTGCCGGAATTGTCCCCAATGCGCAATGATTCATAATGGACATAGTAACTGCTCCCATAACATCTACTTCACATCCTACTGAATATCCCTGTGAATTCAACCGGGAAAATGTGGAACATGCGGCAATGCTGTACCTATGCTGCAAACTTTCCCAGCAGCTGGAAGCTATAATTCTGCAATGATGTTCCTCTGCTAAAGTTATCAATGTTTTTTCAAAACGAGCCTGATTCGTAATGGAGTTTGGTGTTTCCAACGTAATCAAGTCAGCTCCCCAGCGGATTTCTTCCGCAATCCTCAATACATCCGGATCATCCGCCGAAATAGCATCCATATATTCATAAGCGGTTGCCAGATCTACCGGAACAAGCACCTGGCTAAAATTCCTCATCATGTCTTCTTCACTGAAAAATTGGGATTCAAATTTAGTCGGACGTGTGCCTACCTGCAAAACTCTGGCTCCTTTAAAATGAGACACCGCATTGCATGCACGTGTAAAGGTTTCTACTTTTTCGGCAAAGCGGCTCTCCTCCGGTTCACAGGTAATAATATGTTCAAATTTAAATCCACGGCGGCGCAGAGCAGAACAAGTCATAAATTGCCCGCACCAGGTATCCGTCGAGCGATTTCCCTGAGAAGAAAAAGGACCGCTCCTTGTGGCAAAATGCAATACCGGCATATCTTTTGGCAGCTTTGATAAAAGTGCCCCAAGGGCAATCTCAAGGCCAAAGTTCATGTTGCCAATGATAATTCCCTGAACATTTTCTTTCAGAAATAAATCGGCAGTCGCCATTCCCTCTTCTACCGTTCCAACGCAGCCTTGATCTGTCAGCTCTTTGGATGGCACAACGATTTCCAGCCCCGGAACTTCATCAAATACCTTCATGCAGCGGTCACGCGTCTTTTCTGCCAGCTTTCCTGTATAGGCATTCCCATCCCAGGATTCCCAGGTTGACGGCACAAAACCAATTTTTACTGTCTCCATAACGATTCCTCCTAAATGTTAGTAATATTCTAAAATGAAGCGTTTCATTTTTGTTTTAAAAAAATATAGCTTGCGGTTGTTGAATATGCCTACTCCGGCATATTCAACTGTGCCAGAATACTACTCTTTAGTAATAAACTGGGGGCTACTTTTGTCTCCTCTTTATTTAACACTGCTTCTGTCAGATATTTGTACAATACATCAACAGCTACATCTCCTTGCTGCCAAAGATGCTGATCCAAAACAGCTACTACTGTTCCATCCTCTACATAAGGTCTTAAATCAGCCAAAATATCCGTGGCAATTACATGTACCTTCCCCTGCCGGCCATGAGCATGGATACACCTGCATACAGATTCGGAGTTTGCTGTTGCTACATAAATCAGACGCAAATCCGTGCATTTCTCCAAAAGCTCCGCTGTCAGTTCATAAGCTTCAACAGGATTTTCATGAGCCTCCCGCACTCCTGCAATGCGAACCCCTTGTTTCTTTGCCTGGTCCAGAAAGCTCTGCATCTTAATTCGATGTTCAATCATATCTTTATTTCCAATAAAAATCGCTACAGACTCGTCTTTCTCCAAAATAAGTTTTGACAAATCAACTGCTATCTTTCCGGATAATTTCGCATCTACATCCACACAGGCAAGACGTCCCGAATTCACCATATCAGACATTAACACAATCACGGGAATCCGTTTTTTCTGTAATTTTGCAATTCTTCCGCTATATTCGCACACACGGGAGGGACCCAGAATCAAGCCATCAATTCCTTCTTCTTCAAACTTATCCAGATATGCAATCACTTTTTCGTCATCATTATAATTTGCATAACGCTCAAACGTCGCACTAACCTTAAAATCACTTAGAGCAGCAACAGCGCTGCGAATCCCGTTCAACATCGGACGATAATACTCTTTAAACTCGGAAGGAAGCAATATCCCAAACCGCAAAGGCTTATGTGCCAGACTGCGTGCTACTTTGTTCACATTATAGTTTAACTCTCGTACAGCTTCTTCTACTGCCCGGCGATTACTCTCTTTTACGCTGCTGTCACCATTTAAAACTTTGCTGGCCGTCCCTAGTGATACATTTGCCCTTTGTGCAATATCTTTAATTGTTACTTTAGATGGTGCGTTTGACATGATTTCCCCCGGCAGATAAATTTACCTTTCAAAAATGAAGCGTTTCATATTTTTATAATACACATTTTAATCACCGTTGTCAATGATTTTGTAACGGAAATTTTTCACAAAAAACGGAAACTGTTTTTGTATGTAATTTACATTTATTCTTCGTTACTATTTACTATTTTCCTGATTTATCAAGATGCATTTCCCCGTCCGGTGGGATTCCTGGGCTGCAAAGATAACCCGCATAGCTTTTATCGCTTCTTCCCCATCTACTAAGGGCCTGGTATTATTCCGAATACTGTCCACAAACGAATCAATTACGCCGGAGTTAAACAGCTTTCCGGAGGTCTGATCCTCATTATTCCCCACGGTTCCCAATTCCAGACGTTCAACAGCGCCGTTCTTTTTCTCTGCAATCAGCGTATATTTGGGATCCGTATAGCAGCGGATAACGCCCTCGCTTCCCTGAATTACGACAGAATTAATCTCCTCCCCATACTGGGTCCAGCTTACATGCATGGTTCCCGTTATCCCACTGGCTGTCTGATAGAGACAAAAGGCATTGTCATCTACGGAAATCAGTCTGCCGTCCGGATATTTTTTATCTCTTGTCTCTAACATTGCATTTACCTTTACAATCGGCTCTCCCAGCAGATAATGCATCAGATCAGTTTTATGTACTCCCAGATCCGCCATCACCCCAAACACGGACTTCTGTTTGTCAAAAAACCATGGATTCGACTGACCGCACCATGCTTCCGGACCAGCATGTCCATACACCGTATCAAAGGACAGGATTTTACCGATGTCACCTCTTTCAATCCGCTTTCTTGCTTCCACATGAGCTGCTGCAAACCGCTGATTCTGTCCGATCATCAGCTTTTTGCCGTTACGCTTTGCCGCTTCCACCATGGCCTCACATTCTTCCAGGGTAACAGCCATGGGCTTCTCACAGAGTACATGGAGTCCGTGATCGAGGGCCTGAACGGACATGGACGCATGCAGGGCATTGGTCACGCAGACGCTGACCGCATCCAGTCCACTGTTCAAAAATGCTTCCAAATCTGTAAATGCTTTTCCGCCATAAGCTTCCGCTAGTTTTTCCGCTTTCCCTGGTGTTACGGAATAAAATGCCGCCAGTTCGCAATGTTCGTTTGCCGCAAATTCCGGAATATGCCGTACCTGGGCAATAGTGCCGCAACCTATAATTCCTATTTTTAACATGAAATAAATACCTCCTATTATAAGTCCCGCAACAGAATATATTTCAATAATACTTGCCTACTGCTTGCAGGCCGGATAGGCAAGCTGCTCCTGGCTGGATGCCGTGGCCTTGGCAAGCTGCAGTACAATCTCACTGAAATACCGGGGGCTTACCTCATTAAGCTTGTGCTGATTCTCTTTCTTAATGGTATCGTAGACATAGCTTCCCCGCTTTACCGTGCCTGCCCGATAGAAAGCCGCACCGTACACCGTAACCTCGTCGTTTTCATCTCCTACATAGCATCCGGAGAATTCAAGCTCTACGCCCATCTCCCCATCCTCACGATAGAACGTATAGTAAACTCCGGCATCCTGTACGGAGCCACGGTACCAGCCCATCCCCTGGAGCTTGCCGGACAATGACAGACCATTTAACAGCTTTCCGCCGAAGCGTGTCAGCTCTGCCTTTCCCGTCTCTTCCTCTGTGACCCGGTATACCGGACGTTCCAGCTGTTCAATGGGCTGAACAATCTCATAATCCGAAAGCTGCTCTTTCCAGACGGCCAGATCCTCCTGGGAAAGCTCAATGGGATGGACCAGGCCAATCTGTGCATCCTCGGGAAGCGTAAACTCATCCTCGTCCCTGGTATTGAAGCTGCCGTCCTCCATATAGCGGAACGTGTCCTTTAAGGCACCGTTTTCATAGGTTCCCCAGATAAGGCCGATGGCAAACTGATGCATCACGGGATTTTTCACAAAGAGCTCTTCCCATGCCCTGGAAGTCCAGAGCCTTTCTGCGGTCAGTGCCTGCTCCAGACGCATCTTCTGATTGGAAACCACGGTTTTCAGCTGCTTTTTCATCTGCTTGAATTCTGCGTAGGCTGCCGCCGCCTTTTCTTCCTCATCCCGTTTTCCCGGTGCCGGGAGATTCTTCAATTTTTTCTCCGATTCGCCAAAAATCTCCAACTCCAATGCTGTTGTCAGATACACGCTAAAGGAACGTGTTCCATAATCAAAGGTTCGCTTCAGGCTCTCGTCAAAACCAAGATTCGGCACAATGCGGTCCTCAAGCTCCGCCTTGCTGATTCCAAGGGTGGATGCCGCATATTCCAAGGCTTCGCCCGCCGCCGTCTTTACCTGGCGGAATTTAAACTTCCGAGAAATCTGATCCACATACAGGAGAGCCGAAGAGGTTCCGTTTAAAGCCAGTGCCTTTACCGCTTCCGCAGCCATGGCCCCCCTGGCATGCTGGGGCCACTCCTGAATCTGACGGCGGAATACGTCCACAATCGGCATTCCTCCATGAATCGAAGCCGCATAGAGCACCCATTTTTTCTTGGCTTCGGCCCCGGATTCCAGCCATTTGTCAAAAAGCTCCGCCATATAGGCACCAAGCTCCAACGGCTCCAAATCCGCCGCCAGGGCTGCCGCTTCGGGGCTCACTCCCGGCACGGACCGATCCGCATAGGCTGTCAGGATTGCCTGCAGATACTCTTCCTCCGCTTCGCTGCCGTCCTTTTTATGTACTGTCGGAAACGGCGTCTCATAGGCCCAGGCCACTTTCCGCTTTTTGCCGCCCTTTAAGATCTCACGCACCAGGTCCGCCCCGGTATGAGGACCCTCTCCCTCTGCCGCTGTCTCCTGCTTCATGCCAAGGCTGTCCAAAAGAAGCTCTCGAAGCTTCTTACTCTTTTCCGTCTCCAATGCCTTTGCAAATGCATCCTCATAGTTCTTCACTCCCCAAAACTTCAAAACCCGGATGGCAAGTTCACGCTCCTGGGATTTCTTAGAGGTAAGCATGGAGAGCATCTCCGGCTCCCACTCCCTGTGGGCCGTGCAGATGGTTACAAGCTGCTCCCGAACCTGCTTGGAGCTGTCCAGTGCAGAAGCAAGGATTACTTCCTTTTCTTCCTGCCAGTGATCATCCAGGGCACGGACACAGATACACCGTCCGATGGCTGTGCTGTCCTTTGCCGCTTCCCGAATCTCGTCGGCACGCTCCCCCCATCTGGCGGAAAATGCCTGAGAAGCCGCATCCATCACCGCATTTTTATCCTTTTCCTGATAGCAGGCACTGTAGATGCCCTCCATGGCATCCGCCTGATAACGGATGGGCAGTTCTTCCTTTTCAAAGAGCTGTACCAGGCGTTCTATCTCCTCTTGAAGCTGCTTTTTATTGGCATTCCTGCCCCGAAGCCCTGGAAGCAAATACCCCGGGAAAAAGCTTCCCTCCATCCGAAGAGCTTCCAGCACCACACCTCTCCGATACAGACGGCCTTTATTCCGCTGCAGATTCTTAAGCTTCTGAAAACGCTGATAGCTGTAGCTGCGGCTCCCTCTCCAGCTATTGACAAAGGGGTAGAGGGTGTCAAGGGATGTCTCTCCCAGCAGATATGCCTTGGCTTCCGCCTTTCCGATATTTACATTTGCCACCAGTTCTTCTGCCAGCTTCGCCTGATATTTGTCAGAATTATCTGCTTCCAGCTCCCGGCAAAGACCAGGATTGCTCTTTCTTGTCTGGGAGAGCAGGAATTGATACTCGTCTGTGGTAATTTGCCCGGCCACATAGCGGACAGCTTCCGGATGGCGGACTGCCATGCGGCATAAGCCCTCTTCCTCGCTGTTGGCCGTATACCAGCGGACAAAGGCTTCCGGCTTCACAGGAATCAGAGCTTCTAACTCTTCCAGATGCCTGTGGAACCAGGAATCCTTGTCATTTGGAAGACTTGTGAGATCTCTGCACGCTTTTAGGGTGATATCCAGGGACAGGCTCCCCGCTATCTGCAAAAAGGCGGAAAAGACAGGGGAATGCTCCACTGCCAGAAAAGCTGCTCCGGACAAAAGGGTCAGCATATATTCCGTAAAGGTTCGTTTGTTCAAAAGCTTCCCAAGCTCTGCCGGAAATGGCTGTTCGATACGGTGGTTCCGCACATAAGCCTGAAGCTCCTCCATCTGGCTCTTTCCCAGATCGTGCTTGATAAACATCTCGGGCATACTGGCTATGAGATTGTCCTCCAGAAACTTCAGGGTCTCCACTACTCCCTCCCTGCCGGGTGAAGTGTCTTTGCCGAAGAGTCCTTTCAAAATACCGGGCCTTTTTTCTTCGCTTCGTTTGATGTTCAAATAGATGCCCGCCAGCAAAACCTTTGCATTATCATACCGGTGATAACACAGATCCATGGCCTTTCTTAAGACCTCCGGATCCTTTCTTCCTTGCTCATGGATGAACTTTGTGTTTCTGTAATTGACAGAATAGCTGTTCCAGACTATCCCCTCCACCTGAATTGCCACCGATTGCTCCGGGCTTAAATATTCACTGATGGAATTCAGGTTCCACCCAAAGCGGTTAAAGACGTAAAAGGCCGTAGAGCCCCCTGCCGATGCCTGAAAACGCACATAACGGCCAAGCTCTTCCTTTTTGTTCCGCTTTCTGAGATGCTCTACATAGTCGATGCTTTTCTGACGCTCCGCCTCGCCAAGGGCGGAAAAATCCTGGCGTTCGGTCTGCTTCAAGAGTTCTGTATGTTCCGGACTGCCGGTGTCCAGATATTCCTCCGCCAGCCTTCGGTTCTTTTCAGACAGCTTTAAAGCGTCTAAGGTGTCCATAAGTTTTTGATAGTTTCTTTCGTCGCTTAGGTTCATAGTAACATTCTCCTATATTATTAAAGTGTAAAGCCCATAAATGAATAAGACTTTACACTTTTTGCCTGCATGAATTGTTATGCCTTATATTTTAGCAGATTCGGTAATAGGTGTAAAGTCTCTCCAATTATAAATTCAGGTTTTACCGTTTTCATAATGGTTCATCTCCCACACCGCCCGATCCTGGGACACTTTCTCCAGACAAAGCTTCACATAGTCCATCACCCTTACCCACGTCTCCAATACCGGTTCCGGGTCAAATTCCATCTGATGCCGTTTATTTCCCAATGTCTTTTCCAAAAATCCCAGGTCTTCCTCTGCCCGGTGCAGGCCAAGGGTTCCGCCCTCTCCTGCCATGCGGCCAAGGTTCTTTAAGGTTTCCTCCTGCAGGGAATTAAGACCGCTTTGAAACAAATCTCCAAGTGCTTCCCGAATTTCACCAAGAAAGCTCTCCATTCCCTGTAAAACGTCCTTGTCCGGGCCATTGGAAATGGATTTTCCCTGCAGCTTCGCCGGGGGACCGGCTATCTTTGCAGCGTGTTCCCCTGGTTCTTCCTGCTCCCGCAGATACTTCTCCAGTTCCTCCCGTCCATCAAAAAACCGTTCTCTCCCAAAAACCTCAATGGGATACAGACAAAGCTTCCCCTGCTCCAAATAGGGGATCCCGAAAAAGACCAGTGTCTGATCCGTTTCCTTTTTCAGTCTCTCACTCAATCTCTCCAGGACTCGAATCGTCAGCTTTTCCTCCTTGGAATAGGCAACGGCTACTGTAATCTTTCGCCCCTTTCCATCGGAAATGTCCATGGAAAACCGCTGATGCACCGTATCAAAATTTCCCTCCTGACAGTGAAAGGCTCCTGCCAACACCAGGCGTTCCCCCTCTTCTTCCTGTCCGCAGGCTCCAAAGCAATTTTCCAAAAGCTTCTCATAATCCCAGAAGACGGCTCTTCGGATCTCATCGCTCCCAAAATCCCGGATTCCCACAATCTCGCTTTTTGTCTCCTGACTGACGGAAAGCTTTCCTCCTGCGGCTGCTTTGGCATGGGTAAGGTAAAATTCCAGATCCATCATCTGCTCTCTGCTGCAATTTAAGCCCCAGGGAGCCCAAGCCTGCTCTCCCCCTCCCAGGGGACGTCTGCGGACACCCTCATAAAATACGGGACGGGCATCCGTCCAGGTATAAAAGCTTCCCTTTTCCGGTTCCAGAAAATAGTAGATTTCCCCCTCATATCCCGTCTTGCTGTGAAAGCTGCGACTTCCCATGGCAGTTAAATGAAGACGGGATACGGGACGGTAAGTATCCCGAAAGCTTCCGGCCAAAGTACGCAGCTTCTCCGAATCCTTTGTGTGCTCCAGACTCTCCGCCATCTGATACAAGGTTAAAAGCTGCTCCAAAAGTCCCTCCGTTCGAAATGCCTGGGATCGCTCAAAATACAACCGGTACTCAGAAGCTATCTTCCGAAGACTTGTCTCAAAGGCTGCAAGGCCCGCCCCATGGCTGATGACCGCCAGACGCTCCATACTCTCCGCCGCTTCCGGTGACAGGCGGGACAGGCCCGTCATCAAATGGAGACGGATTCCCTCCTTGATCGAGGCCGCTGCCCGGGCAAACTCCTGATGATTCCATTCCTCATTGCTTTCGGTCAGCCTTTTAAGCTGTTCTAAGGTAACTGCCTTTCGATGAAGCTGAAAAAGCAGGATTGCCTGTGCCTTATGGGAGCACAGCTCCCGGCTTTTGCAGGTGCAGGTGGAAAATTCCAGAGGGCTTAAGAGCTTGACTGCCGTATCCTCCCAGGGTACCTTTACCGTGATTATCGTTCCCTCCTGAATCTGGGGCTGCTCTCCTGCATGGAGGTAGTCCAGAAGCTCCCTGTATCTTTTGTTACCGCAGGCCCGCTTTAGCTTCTCGATTGGGTACTCGATAATCTCCTGCTCTAATGCCTGCTTTAAGGCTTCTTTTCCGAAAAGAATCTCCTGGCTTTCTTCCGCTGTCTTTGGTGGAGCTTTCTCTTCTTTTTCGTCCTCAGGCTGATTTTTTTTCAGATACAGAATCGCTGTGATGATGTGGCGGCAGATGCTTCGGGAGGGACAAGTGCAGGTACTTTCGCCCAGAGGCATGCGTATTCTGCATACTGCTTCTTTTAAGGTTACCTCTGTCTCCGTTTCCTGCCAGACTGCAGACGGTTTCTCCTGATCCAGATCCTTGTATGCACGTTTTACCGTTCCTTTGTTGCATAATCCGGTAAGATATTCATCATCTACCTGTAAAAGCATGTTCTTTAATGCTTCCATCTCTTTAACCTCTATTCTAAGTCGTTGGACTACTGCATGATTTTCCCCATAAAGTCTCCCAGCATCTCCGGTGTCATGGCTCCCACATGGGCTCCCAGATCGGCCAGCTTCTGTGCCGTATGTCGGTCATAGACGGGGTTGGAATCCCGATCCAGTGCCGTCAGGCAGATAAGCTTCGCACCGCTTTCCAGAATGTCCCGGCTTACTCCCAGAAGTCCTCCGATGCCGCCGCCCTCACAGAGATCGGATACCAGAACTACCATGGTTCTGCCCGGATTCTCTATGAGTGTCTCGCAGTACTGCAAGGCCCCTGCAATATATGTCCCGCCGCCCAGCTGAATGCTCATAAGGGTTTCCACCGGATCATCCAAATGGGCACTTAAGTCCACTACCTGGGTATCAAAAATCACAAGCCGGGTATCCAGCATGGGAAGTTTTGCAAAGATTCCTGCCATCACGGCACTGTGAATCACGGAGTCCAGCATGGAACCACTCTCATCCACTGCAATCACCACACGCCATTGGTTATATTTTCGGGTACGGCTGCTGAAATACACCTGCTCCAATACCAGCCGCTTTTCCTCTGGATCATAGTGAGACAGATTTTTGCGAATGGTCTTGCGGATGTCCAGATTCCGCATGGATTTTACGTGGCTGGGGGTATTCCGATCCAGGCTTCCAAGCAAGGATCTGCGAATCTCTCGGTTTAGCTTTTCCGCAATCTCCTCGGCCACCTTTTTTACAATCCGGCGGGCGGTATCAAGTACCTCCCCTTTCATCAAATGCTTTAACTGCAGAATCGTCTTTAATAAGTCCTGATTTGGTTCCAGCTTTTCCAGCACTTCCTTATCTGTCAGGAGCTCCTGCATCTCATATCGCTCCAGTGCGTGACGCTCCAGGATCTCCACCGTTTCCTTGGGAAACAGACGGCGGATCTTTGTAATCCAGCCGGCTGTCGTCAGCCTGCTCGCTCCTGTGCCGCCCTCTTTACGTACATCCTCCCCATACTCCCGGGAATAGAGGAAATCCAAGGCTTCTTCCAAATCCTCATAGGAAACGCCGTTTTCCATGTTGCCTGTGCTGCCGGTTCCAAAAGAAATCTGATCCTTTGCCTGGCTTCCCAGAATGAGACGCCAGCGGTTTAATTGTTTATTGTCGTTCATATTTTTGTACCTGTTTTCAGTTCTATGTTTTTCAGACATGCACACAGCTTGCTAAAGGCTGCCGCTATCCCCTTATGTTTATACCTAATTTCGGCAAATTGTTTAAGCTTATCGTTTCCAAAGTTCGTAACTGCTGCACTGCCAATTACCGAAGCAACTCCATTCTCTCTTTCTGCTTCTTTCCCTGATTAATCAAAACCACATTGTAGCTTTCCAGATTTGCAAGTACAAGTAATTGATTCAACGTTGCCACATCCCGCATATTTCCTTTAGCTTTTGGGTTTTCATCTTTCCATTGTTTTGCCGTTTTTCCAAACAAAACCACATTCAACATATCTGCTTCGTTGGCATAAGTGCAGGCTATCTGTGCAGCCGTTAATTCCGGAGAAATCCATGTTGCAGAAGACATGGCAATATCACTATGGGCATATGTCAGGTGTCATCACAAAACGATTTAACCCTGCCTCATTTTTAACCGCCTCGAATTGCACACGGTTAAAATCAGGGTTATGCAATTCCTCCCAAACAGACAAAAATTCTATTGTATTCCGATTCCGCATCCAGTTTTGAATTACGAATCTCGGGTCATCTTCATTTCGATACTTTGCAATATCTGTTAATGAGATAAATTCATTTTCAAAGTTTGTTGTGTAAATGCCAATATCAATCCCTTTGGCGTGAATCGTTTCTTTTATAATTTTGGTCATACCATCCCCTCCTTAGAGATATAACACATTCAAAAGCATGTCAAATTTATATAATTTCTGTCTCATTTAATGATAGTTCAGAATCCTTAGTTTCACTCTCCCACATTTCCCGATATGCTTCTATAATAAAATGCAACACAACTTGGATAAACATATAAATATCTTCTGCACACCTTTTTACACAACCCCAATATTTTTTCATCACATGCAAAATCCAGCAAATGGAATCAGCCATTGCAATATTGTGCAAAGAAATCATGACATACCCATTTTTCTATACAAGTTCCCCACAAACATAGTAAGACCCATAAATTCTTCAAACGTTCATCATCCAATGCAAATCCTTTCCTCATATATTCTTTTAAAATATTTGTTGCCCAGATTCTGAACTGTGTACCACGCTTGGATTTTACACGATAACCCGTAGAAATAATAACACTTCAGAAAAAACATTTTTTATATGTCTTGAAATCATTGATTTATCTCTTTGGAATAATTCAGCCATCTGATCAGTAGATAACCATACAGTATCTTCATCAAAAGTGGCTTCGATTTTTGCCAGACCATCTTCTGTTATATATAATAATATTCGATTTCTGCCCTGCATATTTTCGATTATTCACGCATACACCCCGCTTCTAAATTGTGCAACGTCACTTGGACATGAAATTAACAAATCATACGAAAATACTCCATCTCATCCATGTGACGTTCTACCTCGATATGTTGATCAGACCTAAGTTTTGAAAGTAAACTCACAACTTCCACATGAGTACCAAACAGAACATATCCCCACAAAATTGCATAATTAATGGTATCTCCCTCTATTTTAACTCTATAAATCTACTTTGATTTTTCTTCCAATTCAACCAAAAACTTATCATAATCAGACATAAATATTCTGTCTTGTACAGTACGATACTTTTCAAATTCTGTCTCTGCATAGAGTTTCGCCTGCTCCGCACTGATTTTACCTGCACCTGTGAGTATCTCATTTCCATTAAATTCAAGGAAACCATCCAATCGCTTCGCCCAATCTTCCATACTCATAGGAATTTGTCGTTCGGCCTGCAATTCTGCATAATCAAGATACAAAGAAACAATTCTTTCCATATAGGACATCTCTTCATCACTCAAATAATTTTTAGCAATTGAAACATCTGCTTTTATAATTTTTCCATTTGGTGCCGCTTCCCAGGTAATCAATCCCATATGTTCTTTTTCCGCATTCGCTCTCTCAACAATAAGTTCTGCCGCTGTATGCCTATGAACGGCCCAATGCATTTTGTTCTGTACTGTCTGGAAAAAACGCTTCGTAGTTTCAGCGTCTTTATCATAGTCAAAAGCTGTGGCATAAAGATCCGTGACTTTTTGATAAAATTTACGCTCAGAAAGACGTATTTCTCGAATATTCTGTAACTGCCGTTCAAAATATTCATCCGTAAACATATGTCCTCTTTTTAAACGTTCCTTATCCATTGTCCAACCCTGAATTGTATAATCCTTAACAATCTGTCCTGACCATTTGCGAAAACGGACTGCACGTTCATTATTTACCTTAAACCCGACTGCAATAATCATTTGTAAATTATAATGGACAAGCTCACGGCTCACCTGCCTTGCCCCCTCAGTTTGAACTATTCGGAATTTCCGAATAGTTGTCGATTCAGCAAGCTCACTATCCCCATATATTTTTTTAATATGTTCATTTATTGTTGGCAAGCTCACATCATAAAGCTGTGCCATCATTTTCTGTGTCAGCCATATATTTTCATCTTCATAACGCATTTCCATACTTTCATCCGTACCTCCAACAGCCGCAACATACGTCAAGTACTCAGCTGCTGAACTATGAATGGTTACTTCATCTTTCTTTTTTCCCATCTTCTCCCCCAAAGTTATTTTATCTTCACATTTTTCATTTCAATTTTCCCACCGAAAGTATCCTCTCCCCCGCATAAGCATCTAACGCCTCCCCATAAGCAAATTCCTCCGGGCTCACCCGTCTCCCCGTCAGTAGATCCCGTTTCTTCCTCCCATGAAGTGCCGCCGCCCGCCCGGCAATGCGATCCGTCTCCAAAGGCGTAAAATATCCGAAAGCCATGCGAAGCTCCGGCAAAAGCCGCAGAAATTCCTCACCGGAGAGCCGCCCTAAAAGCTCATCAATCAGGTTCAAAAACTCCCCGCTTACAAAGACAAAATCCCTTGCCGTAAAAAACAGCCCCCGAAGAAAAGCCGCACTCTTAGACAGCATTTCCCCGCTTCCCTGTATGTAGCCCCTGGCCGTCTCGGTAATCTGCCTGCCAAAGCCTCCCTCATACCCATAGAGAAGCCCCAGGACCGTTCCCTCCACTCCGGGATTAACCGAACCACGTCCAAGAAGCCCCTTAAGGGCCTCCATCAAAACAGGCTTTCGCTCATTGGCATTGTTTCTCCCTGCCGCCTGGTAAAGAAGCCGCAGGCTCTCCATGCATTCCTGCTGCCGTTCCTCCCCCACCTGCCCCATGGAGGGCAGAAGCTGAATGATTTTCTGAAAACACTGCTCTGTCACCTGGTCCAAATGAAGTGCATCCCGAACCTGGTACAGATCCTGAAGCTCCAACAGCATCAGCATATGAGAAAATCCTTTCGTAAGAGAAAAGAAATCCCCGTCCGCCGCCAATACCTCCGCCAGATGAACACTCATTTCGGCCTGTTCCTCTGACACCCCCATGAGAAATCCTTTTACCAGAAGCTCCGCTGCCTCCCTGCAGCCGGTACTCTCTCCAAACCGGCTCTTAAGAAGAGAACGGGCCGCTTCTTCACAAGTTCCCCCGGATATGGACGCATCGATCAGGGCAGCCGTCACCTGCTCCGACCATTTATAGGTCCAGATCTCCCGAATGCGGTTCTGATCCTGCCTTTTCACCAGATCCGCCCCCTTTTTCCGCTTTGCAAAGCTGCAGTCCAAAAATTCCGCCTGGTAAAAAAAGCGGCTCATCCGAAGATGCTTTTCCTTTTTAAAGATTTCCAGGGTGACCGTCTGCTCCAGGGTAGAGTGAAGCTTCAGCCCAAAACTCCTGCACTGTTCCTCAAAATCCGACAGCAAGGGCGGCCTTGCGGCATCCTTGCAAAGCCGTCCAACCTGGGTCCCTGTCACAAGCTCCTTAAGCACCCGCAGGGCACCGTCCGTAGACAGATTCAATTCTCCTTTTACAAAAGAAGAACGGGCACTGTCCTTAAGCTCATAGAGTCCCGGCTCCCGCTTCCCCCGAAGAGCCGCCAGACCCCTGGCCATGGAAAAAGCACAGATCTCATCATAGGAAGAAACACTCTCTTCCTTTCTCCGGGCCTGTCTCCCTGACGATGCCAGAAAATGCAGCACCGCATCCTCATAAGCCCCTGCCGCCGATTCCCGTTCCTTTAGATTCTTCCAAACCCGCTGATAAAAGCCCGGAGACTGCATTCCGCTGGCATAGCCGTTCAGGGCATCCGCCGCTTCCATGGAATAGGCCATGGGATATACCTCCTGCTGCCCGTCCGCCTCCTTGTGAAGCTTCACCGGCTTTCCTGTAAAGGCATAAGTTCCGTCCTGCTCCTTAGACAGCAGTTCCCACAAGCCATAGCTGTGAAATCCCCCGGTGACCACCAGAATCTTTTTATAGGTTTTTGATGCCTCTGCAATCTGCTTTGCCATATACCGTTCCCGAAGAATCGTTCCGTCCTCCTCCAATTCTTCCTCCGGCGTATTCTTTCGGGATAAAATGCAATACGTAAGCATCTGTCGCACAAAGTCCGCCGTTGCTTCCGCAAGCCCCTGGATCTCAAAATACTTTTCCCATAACTCCTCAAAATCCCGAAGACCCGTCTTTTCACAGAGCAGGGCCAGATAGCGGCTCCGGCTCAGAAGATAATCATCATTATACGTCTGCTTGTTCCCCTCCCTGCGGATACCCTTTCCGGACGCAGTTCCAATCAGAATCTCTCCGTAGGACAGATCGATAAACCGGGCCGGAATCCCGTTGTCTTTCGCCTGCCGAAATGCCGTCAGTTCAGGAGAACAATCAAGAAATGGGTAATAGCATTTGTAATCCCCTTTCTTTTCCGTCACCAGCCCTGCCCGATCCCGGTAAGCATAATACAGTGCCAGGGGCGGTTTCGTATCCTCATGAAGCAGTACGGATATCAAATTCCCGGCATTTTCCGGTCCCTCAATCAAAATGAGATCCGGCTTATAATCCTCCGCCGCTTTCTCCAAATGAAAGGAGCAGGCCGGACTGTGATGGCGAACCGGAAAATAGAGGACGGAATGCTCCACATTGTACAAAAGCTCCGGGGGAATCTCCACCCCCTGATCCCCTGTTACCGCAGGTACTTCCTCGCTTCGTAATAGCTGCTCCATAAGCCGCCCTCTTTTCCTCCTTTATCACGAATCACAGTCTGAAAATAACTTTTCAGCTTTTCCAGATCCTCTTTATTTTCTTTCTGCACGGCTCCCACCAGATTCTGAACCAGGCAGCCCATATCCATGCGGGAATCTCCGTAATAGTAAGCCGTCATCATGGTCTGATAGTAGACGGATACCGCTTCCGCCGTACTCATGACCGCCGAGGGACGGTCGATCCGGTGTCCCAGAGAAGAAACGCCCTCCCGAAGCTCGTGGTAGGTGGAAGCCAGAAGCTCCGCCACATCCTCGTCCGGCTCCATCTCAATCTGATTCTCCCTTGCCAGATCCGAAACCTCGTTTAAGATAATCTGCTTTTCCAGGGCCGCATCCCGAATGGGGAGGACCGTTTCAAAGTTAAACCGCCGCTTCAGGGCACTGCTCATCTCATTGACACCCTTGTCCCTGGTATTGGCCGTTCCGATCACATTGAAGCCTGACCGGGCAAATAAAAGCCCCTCCTCTCCCAGCTCCGGCACATTCAGCACCTTATCGCTCAAAACGCTAATGAGACTGTCCTGAATCTCCGCCGGTGTGCGGGTGATTTCCTCAAAACGGGTGAGGATTCCCTGCTCCATGCCCACATAGAGGGGTGAGGGAACAAGGGCCTCCCGGACAGGGCCTTTGGCAAGCAGCAGGGCATAGTTCCAGCTATATTTGATCATGTCTTCCGTAGTTCCCGCCGTTCCCTGAATGGTGTTGGTGCTGTTTCCGCTGATCGCCGCAGACAGAAGCTCCGAAAGCATGGTCTTGGCCGTTCCCGGCTCTCCCACCAGCATCAGGCCCCGGTTTCCCGCCAGAGTGATGATGCAGCGTTCCACCAAGGCATCATTTCCCAGATATTTTTTTCGGATGGTAATCTCATGACCCTGATAATGCAGCGGTTCCCTGCTTCCAAGAATGAAAGTCCGCACAGCCTTTGGGGACAGCTTCCAGTTCACAGGCCGTCTGCCTGTATCCAGAGCCTCCAGGGCTTCAAGTTCTTCCCGGTAACGCACCTCAACGGGCGGTTTGATTGCTGTTTTTTGTTCCACTTCTTATGTCCTCCTACTATAAGTTCCACAGTATCTTGTCAGCACACCCTTATATAGAAGAATTTACGTTCACAGGAACATGTGCCCATAAATTCTTCTGTGCACTGACGGGATACTGCTGTTTCAGTTCCGCAGTAGACTCCAGAGTGTCCGTTCATTCGACCGCACTTTTGATACTCTCTGATATTCATGCAAAGCACTTTTCAAGCGGCTGATATCGGAAAAATATTCTTTTACAAAGTCATAATTTTTAACACTTTTATGCTTCAAATTCGTCTTACAATATGTACTCGGCTTTAATTGCCGGTTTTTCCTTTTTTCTCTTTCGTACTCTTTATATTTTCCCTCGGCAAATATAATAAGCATTTCAATTTCCGGTGCTGTTATCACATTGACTACATCCACCTTATGCTTATACAGCTTGCTCAATTTAAATTCTTCGGTATGTGAATCTAATATACGATAAACTGTAATTTTTTCTGCAAATCCTTTTCTTAAATATCTTTGCTCAAACTCTGCCCCTTTTCTGCATCTCAGCACTTCCTCTTCAATTAAATCCTCTCTCTCAAAAATCAGCTCGCCATGATCCAGCAGCAGATCTAAAATTGCCCTTTCGGCACTGCCCTCACAAATACAGGCTGTATATTTTGCCATTCCTAATCCTCCTGTATTTCTATACTGGTCAGCACCTTTTTCAGAGCAATATATGCTTCATACACAGGAACCGTTCCCTCTAAAAAGCCACTGTCATATGCTTCACTCTTTTTAATGTCATTTCGTTTTAAAATATTGGCTAAATTCTCTGCCGTAATTCCACCTTTGTTCCGAACAATGTAAATGCCGTCATTTCTGTCAAACTCATCTAAAAGTTCTGAATAGTGCGTGGAAAACACAAGCACTCCACCCTTTTTATTCACTTTCTCATCCATAAAAAAACGCACCAGAGTAAAGACTATCTCCTCATTAAAATGATTTTCTATCTCATCAAGAATCAAATAACCACCCTCGCAAAATGTAAATACAGCACTCATAAAGACACTTAAGCCTTTTATCGTTCCGGAAGAAAGATAATTTTCCAGGACTCTGGGATTATTTAAAATAATTTCCTTTTTATTATGAAACTTCAACTGGATATCTGCCTTTTTTCCGCTTAGCTTGCATTTGAGATATTCAATACTTGGATCCAGAAATGTTAATAGCTCCTCAGGGAATCTTCCCAATACATTCAGCATGTTATGGTTTGTCAATGACGACATATCAAACAGAAAAGAATCTGAATGATTATTTTTATTCTCTGCAATGATAATACTGATATCATCTGATAAATACTGTTCTTTTTGATCCCTTTTGACCTTTAAATCCTTTTCTTCAAACTCAAACAGGCTCTTTTTTGTTTTAACCTTTTTAATTTCTTTTGACCATAGCTTTTCATCTGTGATTATGAACTTTTCACTCCCGTCTACCTCATTCACCTTTTTCACAATCGTTGTTATCAGCTTATTTACAAAAAAATCTTTATAAAAAAACGCAGTAATCGTTACCGTTTGATTTTCTTTCAAATCTGTCAATATCTCTCTTGAATCAATCGAATTAATCGGTGTATTATTCAGCAGATTTATTTCAAAAGAAAGTGCTTTCAATATAGTGGTTTTTCCGGACGCATTAATTCCAATAAAGGAAAGCACTTTATTTACATAAATATTGGAAAAGACATGACAAAGCTGACCCTTATCATCTTCATCTACCCGCTGCTGTGCAAAAAAATTAATATCCAGCAGCTCCTTAAAATGTGGCAGTCCCTCAAACCTCACTCTCAAAATTTTCATATTTTCCTCCAAAAATACGTTTTTATTTTATATTATATCCAATATTTTGGAGATATTCAACATTTATTCACGTATATCTCGTTTTTATATTTTTCAATCATTACTGTGCAGCTGAAGCAGTAATGCAGGCAGAAAGGCAGCTCTCTGTCCAAATTATCTAAAGTACTTTTAAGAATCCATCACTCTACATTTATAAGTGGTCAGCACACCGTCTCATCCAACAGCCGTTTCAAAAGGTACTCCCTATGGTTGAGAAACATCTCCGTCACCTGGTAGCTCTCTGTCTCTTCATATTCTATGGGATGCAGAGTTCCCTCATCAAAGGAGAGAATCTCCGCTTCCGGAAGTCCCAGGAGAATGGGCGAGTGAGTGGCAATGAGAAACTGACTGCCCGCTTCTGCCAGACGATGCATACAGATAAGCAGGGTCAGCTGCCGCTGCGGGGAAAGAGCCGCTTCCGGCTCGTCCAGGAGATAGAAGCCCTGTCCCTGAAAGCGGTTCTGCATCAGAGCCAGGAAACTTTCCCCATGGGACTGCTCGTGGAGGGATCGGCCGCCGTACCGCCGGTAATAAATCTCCGGCTCATCCCCGTCCCGGTATTCCTCCACCTGGGTAGCCACATTGTAAAAGCTCTCGGCACGAAGAAAGAAATTATCCTTTGGCCGCCGATAACCCTTTTTCAGAACCATCCCCTCATACAGAGCCGAATGGGTATCTCTGGTGGAGAACCGAAAGTCCCTGCTCCCTCCCTCCGGATTCATGCCGTAGGCCGACGCGATGGCCTCCAGCAAAGTAGATTTCCCTGTTCCGTTCTCTCCCACAAAAAACGTAACCGGTTTTTCAAAGCTTATGGAATTAACTCCATGTAAAGCCTCTATCTCATGCAGATAGGAATCGGGATCTATCTGATTCCAATCAATGGTTAATCCGTTTACAAAAAGACTGCCGTTCATGTTGTCCTCCATAGCCTGTCCCTATTCTGTAAATGCTCAGTCAGCAATACGGCTTTCGTAAAATCTCTGCTTTAATGCCAGTCTTTCATCAGCTCAAGAAGCTCTGTCTCATAATCTCCCAACAGTTCCTCCTGCCGTCCGCCGCTTCTGAGATTCGTCTCCACGCCCCGTTCCCCATCCTCAAACTCCCAGATGTGATAGGGGACACCCCGGTAATCAAAGTCAATACTCCCACAGCCGTCTTCCTCACTGTAGGTATACTCCCATCCCCGTTCCTGTATAAATGCTAATACCCGTTTTAAATGTGCTGCCTGTTCCATGGTTCCTCCCTGCATGAATTTCATCGCTTATTTACTCACTTTGTTTTTCGATTTATTTACTGCAATCCATTCTCTATTTGGTAAATTAACTATCTACTGATAGCACTCATTAATTCGTTTATCTTTGCCACAATTCTTCTATAGAAGTTAACAGGAAATACCAATTTTTTAATACACCAAATGGGTTTGATTCCTTATCTTCTACAAAGAGTAAATAATCGCTCCCCGTATTTCCTTAAATCTCCCACCAACATTATAAGCGCATAAATGCCATATATCAACAAAAACCATATATGAATATTCACAAGCACAATCTAAAGCAACTCTTTTCATACAGATTTTTCATGCTGCACACAGGCTGTATCTCAAGCCATGCTTCACGTCCTAATGACCCTTTTTATGTTCTTCCACCAGTTGTGCCTCTTCTTCACACACTTTTTCGCCCAGTGACTGTATTACGTTCCATACGCCCATTACAGGTTGGCGGCTGAAAATGCCGCCTTTCTAAATTTCCAACAGATAAATTTGTACTTATATATTGACATGGAGCGTACACCATAGTTTATTTTTATTTGAGGAGGTGCCCATATGAACTATACAACAAATGAGGCAGCGCAAAAACTAGGGATTACGAAAGACACATTATTTTATTATGAGAGGGAAGGTCTGTTACCCCAAATTGAACGGGATGAAATGAATAGACGGATTTATTCTGAATCGGATATTGAATGGATATTTTTAATCCGTTGTTTACGGGATACAGATATGCCGATGTGCAAAATAAAACAATATATTTCTCTACTTAAACATGGTGGGGAAAACTCTATACCAGAGCGAAAAAATATTTTAGTTGAGCATGAAGCTTTTATTATAGGGAAGATAAAGGCATACCAAGATTTATTATTGCTGATAAAAAAGAAGATTGAATTTTATGACGAAGTTTTAAATGATAAAAATACTGAATCTCAAAAGTGTATGGATTATCTCATGGAATGGGAACATTTCAAAGAACTTCTCGGAGGGATTGCATATGAAAAATAATAAAACAGCTTTGATAACAGGCTGTACAAGCGGAATAGGAAAGGCTCTGTCTGTCAAATTTGCACAGCAAGGTTACAACTTGATTTTGGTAGCAAAAAATAAGGATAAATTGAAAGAATTATCAAATCATCTGTCGCAGACTTTCCGCATAAAATCAGTTTTCATTGCTTATGGGCTAGAAAAGCCAGAAGCCGCTGAATATGTATTCCGCAGAGTACAGGAATTGAATCTGAAAATTGATGTGCTTGTTAATAATGCGGGTTTTAATGAGTTTGGAAGTTTTATTAAAACAAGCAGGAAAAAAGAGCATGATATGATGTACTTACATATGTTTTTTGTAACAGATATGATGAAATTATTCCTGCCCTCAATGGTAGATAAAAAGCAGGGAAAGATTTTAAATATTGGTTCAACAGGTTCTTATATATCATGTCCCTATGATGCCGTATATGCGGCAACGAAATCATATATTTTATCTGTGTCAAAAGGAATTAGTTCAGAACTCAAAGGCACTGGCGTAACAATCACAACTCTATGCCCAGGTTCTACAAAAACAGAATTTGCCGCTAAAGCAGGCATGGAAGATACTTTATTATTTAAATTGTTTGTTATGTCGCCAGAACGGGTTGCTGATATAGCTTATAAAGCTGTTATGAAAAGAAAAACGATAGTCGTGGCAGGAATTTACAATAAGATACTCGTTATGTCATCTTACATCCTACCAAATAGATTCGTTGATTATATTAGTAAGATGATGTTAGGAAAACAACGTCAAGCAGGTTAAATGAAAGACAAGATTCAGCAGAAAATTCACTCTTGCATATTAAGGGTGGCATAATTGCCTGCTTCCCGTGGTGGCTTTCCATAGAAAAACATATATAATGTTATTTTAGAGGTGATATATATGAATTTAGAAGAAAAATTACAAATGCTAAGGAAGAAGAATGGTTATTCCCAAGAGCAACTGGCAGATAAGATTGGGATAGCAAGGCAGACTGTAAGCAAATGGGAAAACGGACAGGCAATTCCAGAATTGAATGGCTTGATATTATTAAGCGAATTATATGGCGTAACCATTGACAGAATAGTGAAAGATGATGATGAGTGCAACATTTTATTATGCAAGAGTGCGGACATTGACCTCAATAAAGTTGTTTCCTTTTTGGTTTCGGCAAAAAAGAATACATATCCAGTCAATGAAAATAAAGTACAATCTTCCAGAATGAAATCCAGTGATTTTTGTTATGCAGAAAATGAGTATAAATATTATGATACATATTTAGGCGGAGAAAAATTTACTGGTGAAGAAGCGGTATGGTACTATGATAATCCTATTTGGTGCATGAATTATACTGGTCGGATTATAGGGGGTAATTTTAACAATGGCTTTTTGAAAGAAGTTTTGTTGCAGGTTACGGAAAAATTCCCTTATCGGGGACCACAAATGTATACAAAAGGCGATTACCATTATCATTGTAAAGTAGATGGTGAATTTGTTTGGTTTCAAGGGTACGAAGATATTTTTTATTTGGATGAAAAAATTTATGAATGTTATTTTCATGGAGGCGTGATTCAATAGATGGATATTATAGAACAAAAAATAAATACGAAGGACTATTTAACGAAATCAAATTTACCAGCAAGTGATTATGTGATAAATCCCTATGTCGGCTGTACTCATGCTTGTAAATACTGCTATGCAAGATTTATGAAAAGATTTACAGGGCATAAGGAAGAATGGGGGAAATTTATAGACATTAAGCAGTGTGAAAAACCTATTAACCTAAAGAGATTAAAGGGAAAATCTGTTTTTATGTCGTCTGTAACAGATTGTTATAATTCTTATGAGGAGAAATACGGCATCACAAGAAAGATATTAGAACAGCTTGTGAATGCAGATTGCCAACTTACAATTTCAACAAAATCAACGCTTATTTTGCGGGATATAGAATTATTGAAAAGGATGTCCAATCTCAAAGCGGCATTTTCAATCAACACTTTAGATGACAATTTTAGGGCGGATATGGATAAAGGCAGTTCCATAAAGGACAGGCTTCATGCGATAGAGAAATTACATAATGTGGGTATCCATACGGTTTTGTTTATGTCTCCTATTTTTCCGTATATCACAGAATGGAAAGACATCATTGATGGTACAAAGGAGAATGTATGTGAATATTGGTTTGAAAATCTGAATCTTAGAGGGGCATACAAAAGCAGTATCCTCTCTTATATCAATACACACTATCCAGACTTAAAAGAAAAATATGAAGCAATTTATTTAAATAAAGATAGTGCATATTGGAATACGTTGGCTGATTTGCTCAACACGTATTGTGATGAACTGGGATTAAATTATGTCAATTACTTTTACCATGAAAAACTTGTTAAGGAGAAATTAAATAATCAATAGATAAATTATGAGAAAGCAAATACGTCCATTGAATAAAAAAACGATGTTCGATGGGTTGTATTGCTGTACCTTAATTACCCTCTAAGAAAAAGTATGATATCCTCTCTTTATTTCATTGGAAATTCCTTCTGCAATTCTCTGTGCCAAACTTTCCTGATAATCGTCATCCAGCAGCTTTTGACTCTCAGAATAATTTGAGAGAAATCCCATTTCTACCAAAACAGCGGGCATTTGCGTGTTTCGCAAAACATAATAGCCCTCTGTTTTTGCGTACCTCGTTTCAATATCCTCACTTAGCGAAACTGCGTTGATGATACTTTCTGCATATCCTTTGCTTTCTGTCGCATTTGAATTGTTGTAATAACATTCCAAACCAGCTATCTGGGCACCCTTCTCATAATAATTGCAATGAAGACTGATAAAAAAATCTGCATTGGAGTCATTTGCAACGGAAGTACGCTCTGCAAGGCTTATATTTTCATCGGAGCTTCTGGTCAGAATAACTTCTATATTGTCATCCTCCAGAATAGCTTTCAGCTTCAATGCAACGGAAAGGTTAATATCCTTTTCTACTGCCTTGCCGCTGACAGTACCTCCGTCACTTCCTCCATGCCCTGCATCCACGACAACACAAAACCCCGGGGCATTATTCTCTGTTGAAGCAACAGGAGCAACATCGCTGCCTGCGTTTCTACCTGTGTATGTATCCGTGTATTTATTTACCTTTTCATCTTCCTTTGTAAATCTCTCGTATATGTAAAGACATCCGCAAACCATAAGTATCATCATTATAATTGGTATCAGTATGACGATTGCCCTCAGCAGATACGCAATCATAAGCCGCTTCATCTTTCTCTTTCTGAGTTTTTTCCTCTTTTGGTATTGTTTCCTGTTCATTGCCGCATTTGTTCCTCAATCTGGAATAAGTCAACACCCCCGCGGGAATCAATGGCTTTTTGGTAAAGCGATTTCCTCACCACTTTCTTTTGATAACACATAAATATTTTCCGTATCACAGGTAACAGACATTGCAGGTATATGACTGATCAATTCCTTGTTATTCCCGTCCTTGCCGCAGGAATACAAGTCTCCTCCGTCCGTCCTGGAAACATAATAGATTGACTGCTCATCCATGCAGAAATCATATGCAGCTATATTTTCATAAGTGTAAGTTTCATTACCGGAAACGTCATATCTTGTTAAAACCCCCTGTTCATTTTTGTAAAAGATGCTTTCCCCATCGAATGAAATATTTCCGTTTACAGGAATGTCGAGCTTTACAGTTTTTCCGGTATACCGGTTTACTTTTGTTATGCCGTCATTGCCAATGAAAAACAGGTTATCGTCATTCAGGAAAAAAGCGTGGTGAAAATCCAGGAACTTCCATTTATCCCCCGTTTCATAGTCAATGCCCAAAAGAGAACGCCCGGAATTCGTCATCTGCTCAAAGATTGTTTTTTCCTCAAAGGTATTCAGATTCAGCTCTACAACCGACACTTTCGTTATATTGCTGTTATAGTTTCCCACCCGGTTGACATAGCTTTCCATAACCGATGTAGTGTAATACAGATATGGCGGACACACATAAAACGCACATATTTCTTCTTCATCAGAAAATACCCCAAACATAGGAGAACGTGCTAAAGGATATGTTTCCCCCGTGGAAGTATTTTTGAGAGAATAATCAAAATCCCCTGCATCTTGTATGATTTCATATCCCATACAGTCATACCCTGCCGATGAATTATAGACAACGCTTCCCGTTTTTCCACGGCCTGAACATCCCGTCACTGCCAATGCCAGGCCAAACATGACAACGAAAGCCGCCCCACGCTTCTTTTGCCCTGATTTCATCAGCCATCTGTTAGAATTGCGCCGTAAAATCCAGACAACGGCCAAAGTACACAAAAGCACGGATACAAAGAGCAAGGTCAACAGCGTAACCGTACCAACCTCCGCAAAAACAATTTTCTCATCACCCGTCAGGGCATCGCTCATAACAATATCTCCTGCGAAAAAATCTGTTCCAAGCAGAAACGGCAGCGGCAGAGGCAGACGGTAAATGCCGGTTTTTGATAAGCCTATATAGGGAATCATCACGGACACCGCACCAGTCAGCAGGGTGACCGCATATTTTTTTGCTAAAACGGAAATAAACATCAGGAGTATCGCAAGAAACACGCCGCCAAACATCCGGAGCAGCCCTATTGATACATATCCCTCCAGCAGCGACATATCCTTGCTGCTGTCTGCAAAGTAACGAATACTCTGAATCGGATAATCCCCATCCGGCAGTCCGTATTTGAACCTGTAAAATCCGTATTCAATAAGCGAAATGCAAAGCGACAGGAAAAGAACGGCCGTGGTAATAATGAGCAGCTTATACAGAGCGCTTTTTCGCCCCTCCCTTGCAGTCAGGATCAGGGTGTCCATCTGGCAGCTGTACTCAGAACAGAAAACAGGCGTAACAATCAGCAAAATGCCAAGGAAGAGAATGAAATTAAGCGTACCTTTGCCAAGAAGCCCCATCCATCCGTTTGTCCGGAGAAAACAGCGGTTCCCCGCATTTTCGCAGATATAGAGATATTGCTGATAGATAACCTCAAATCCATTTTGACGCTCCAGAACCTTCTCTATTTCCCGGCTCTCTTTTTTATATTCACTTTCACTGATCTTCCCGTCATAGTAGTTCTCCAAAAGGCTGTTCTGCCTCTCCTTCGCTTTTGCAATCCGCTCCGCCTCCTGCTCCAGATAAAGGGAAGATTCCTCGGTGCAGTATCCGTTTACCTTTTCCAGATACCAGTCATATTCATTTTTATACTGCTCCATCGCTATGTCTACAGGGTTGTCGGACAAGGCAAGCCAGACCGTGCCAAAAAGCAGGACAAGGGCAATATAGAACAGCCCCCTTTGCCAGAGCATAATCTTTTTTACTTCGTACATAAATCCAGACATTTTATCCTCCTATTTAAAGTCGCTGCGCGACAGCACTAAAGGGTAAAGTCACTTCGGCGCATATTTAATGAGAGGAACTTTCATTCGAAAGGGCACTCATGAAAGTTCCTCTCGTGCGCCTTTGCGACTTTACCATCCAGCAGAAAATATAAGAGTTCCTTTTAGAAAGCATCATCATTGCCGTTATGGAAACCACCCCTGCGGATATGGCAAAAATAATTGCTGCCTGGAAGCTCTGTATCGGATATCCTGCAAAATCAATAAACTCGGTCTTGCCAAATAGTATGCGGTTAGCAAGTAGCGAATATGGGTTTATAATCTTGAGCCAGGTATTACTGAAACAGCTCTGCGACGCACCTGTAATAATAAAACACAGGGCTGCTCCGAAATCAGCGACAAACGGAACAAGGACACTGTGCCCAAACAAGGAAATCAATAGAAACACCATGCTCATCGTCCATACGCCCACTGCCTTTGTCACTGCGGACAGAATCGCATATTGCCATAAATTACAGTTTACCGCAGCCGTGCTGAAATTGCTGACAGCATACAGCGGAAGATTTCCTCCTTCCGCCGTTCCGAAGAAATACACAAAGCCAATATAATCCACAACAGAAAACCATATGGCCACACTGATTACAAACAAAGAAGCCGCAGTAATTTTAGCAAATGTGGTCTTTTTACCGCCGCCCGGATTTGTCAACAGCAGCATATCCATCTGTGTTTCCTTTTCGCAGACAAAGGTACTGACAACCCCGTACAGACAAAGAAATAAAACCAATATGACCGAAAAATCATAGTTCAGATAATAGTTATACATCTCCTCATAGGCAAAGTCTTTTATGCTCCGCCCTGAATAAAGGTGATAGATCACACTGTTTTTATGTACTTCTACAGTCTGCCCCCGTTCTTTGTAAACAGCGGCATTTTCCTTTGCCCTCTCTGCCACTTGAAGGGCATAAGTCCGATAATGATAGAAATATTCCATAGGCTCCACATAGTATTTTTCCAAGATATTCCGGTCACTGTATATATTCCCCGTCATCATATCCGGATTGTCTTTGGCTGTGCTTGCTGTCATATCAGCCGTAGCGTCTGCTAACGGCTGATATATGGAAAGAAGATGATTGATTTTTTCAGCAGTGATCTCCCCTCTGTAATCCTCATAAAGCTGCCAATACACGCTGTTCCAACTGCGGCTGTCATTTCCGTCCGCCAGGTAGGAATACGAGTGGAATTCGCTGTTTATTTTGAACAGGTTTATTACACTGAACAATAGGAATACAACAAGTATTGACCGCTTGCAGAATAATTTGTAAAATTCATATTTGATTAAGCGTGTCATATGATCTCTCCCTTAACTCATTGCCTGCGGAGGGTCTTGCGACTCTTGCGGCATTCGCCAAATGGACATGCAAGCATGTCCGCCTGGCTCATTCCCCGCGGAAGTAATACAGAAATACATCTTCCAGATTAGGGGAAACCTTTACTGCGTCTGAAGCAGGCAGCATATCGCTTACGATTCTTACCAAAAAGCGTTCCCCCTGCTGTTTCATATTGCTGACATAATATTCGCTTCCAAGTCTGGCGGCGTCTTCCCCGTTTACTGTCACCTCCCACACTTTCCCATAGATATTCTGTTCTAATGTGTCGGTAGTTCCCTGGGTTATTAAGGAGCCTTCCTTTAAGATCATAATCTCCTTTGCGATACACTCCACATCGGAAACGATATGGGTGGCCAGCAAAACTGTTCGTCCCTGTGCGAATTTTGAGATCAGGTTGCGGAAACGGATACGTTCACTGGGATCAAGCCCTGCTGTCGGCTCATCCAAAATAAGAATTTCAGGATCGCCCAGCATCGCCTGGACAATGCCGACCCTCTGCCGCATACCGCCGGAAAGAGCGCCAATCTTTTTCTCTTTCGCATCTGAAAGATTGACAATGCTAAGAAGCTCCAAAGCTCGTTTTTTCCCCTGTTCGTCAGGGATTCCTTTCAGTGCGCACATATACAGCAGAAAATCCATTACAGTAAAATCCCGGTAGAAGACAGGATATTGCGGCATATATCCGATTTTTGACAGGAAGTCCTTACCCAAAGTTCCTGCATCCTGTCCGTCAATCAAAACCGTTCCGCCATCGCTTCCCAAAATACCCACAAGTATATTGATCAGTGTCGTCTTTCCCGCACCGTTAGCGCCCAAAAGCCCATAGACACCCTCCGTAAGTTCCGTAGTGAAATCCTTCAGGGCATACTTGCCCTTATACTGCTTTGAAACATTTCGTAATGATATTTTCATAGGGAATCACCCCGCAAAGCCAAAGGTTGTTATCAAGGTGCTTACCTCGTCAATACCCCGTCCAAGCACAACGATACAGGTGCCGGATTCATCCAAAATCAAAATCTGTGGAACACGCAGGAAATAGGTACTGTTGCTGTCCTGAACGGTTTTCGTATGGATACGTTTTCCCGATGCCGTATCATAAATGTTGATTGTAACACTGCTTTCCTCCAAAATAGCAGCAGCCACATATTTTCCCTGCCCGGAGCAGTAAACACCGTCTTTTCCCTCACTGCGGCTTGAGAACGACATCGTATTTTCCGTATTGGATATGGTATCAAGCATCAGCAGGGTTCCATTATTTTCGTCAAAGCTCTGGGGCATAATAAGCAGGTTTCCGCCCTTTTGCACTTCTTCCGTATCTACCTTGTAATCCCCCTTTTGGGTAATCGTGAGCTTTGCGCTGTCTGTGGATACTGTACCATAAACACTGACCCCATCCCCGCCAATGGAGGTATCTGCAGCCATGCCTACATAGACTAAAGTGTTGTCCCCCGTAAAGGTAAGGCTGTCCATGGCTGCAATCTGCATATTACCTGCCGTGCCTTCTTCGGAATAGTTCAGAATGGTACGAACCTTCCGGGAAGAAACATCATAAAGGTAAAGCCCCTGAAGTCCGCCGAAAGCAACCTGTTTTCCGTCCTGTGAAATAGCTATCCCTGTGATCTGCGGGATAAAATCGTCACTTAATAATCCGCTAAAGGAAATGGTATCCTGAATAGCAAAGTCCTTATTCAGTATGTATCCATTGATTCCGTCGCTGTCTGATGCAGCAAATGAACCGTTGCTGTCTCCGCCGCCAGCCTTTCCCTGGCCCACAACAAAGTAGCCGTCTGTAAAGGTCTGTACGCATAAGTCTCCCATGGAAATATCCGCACTTGCGATTGTTTCGCTTTTCCCCGTATCGTAAAGATAAAGCTGATCCGCCGCAACGATAATCCGGCTTCCATCGGCATAATAGCAGCCTCTGACCTTTCCTGAAAAAGCGGAATCCTTGACCCCGCCGACCGCCATCATATTTTTATCCGTACCGTTATCCTGTTGATCAATCACGTTCATTTCGCTGCTTTCATTTCCGGTATTTTCCGATGAATCATCTTCTACGGATTGCGGCTCCATGTTTATGGCTCCATTTTCAGAGCTGTTCCCATTCTCCTGTCTATCCCCGCAGGCCGACAGAGGAAGCGCCAAAGCAAGCATAAGTATCATACACATCCATTTTGTTTTCATTTTTTAGTCCTCCTTGTATAATAAAATTGAACTGGTTTTACTTGTAACTGAATTTCCGTCCGCTGCGACGGCTGTCGCATAAAAAGTATTGAAACCATCCAGCTTAGCGGTATCTATGGTTGCTTCAATAATCCACACATTTCCTTTGCTTAATGTGACATCACGGGAAACCGCTCCCTCAAAAGATATGGGCTTATGGTTTAAGAAAAATGATATGCCATATCTTGCGCCTGGCGTTCCACAAAGGGTGTAGCGCACGGTAAGCGTATCTTTCCCGGTAAGGTTGATATTGTCATACACCACCTCGCCGTCATAGACAAGCGTCCAATAGACACTGTTATCCAGGGTATCCATCGTAACGCCATTCCATCCTGCTCTCACAAGCTCATTCTCAATAAAAGAGGAAGTGACTTTTTCCTCTGAAATGCTGACATCACGAAAAGCAGTTATACTTTCTCCATTGATGCTGTCATTTTCCGGAGCATCCTCATTAAAATGCAGTTTCAGCACTCTTTCGAAACTCTGATGATACCAGCCATAGCTTGAGGTTTCTTTCATATCAGGCTGGAAATCGGGCCTGGTGACACTCACGACCGTCATATTCAGGGTATCGCCTTTTTTCCCTGTGTCCGGTGTGAACACAAAGGAAAATTTCTCTTCGTGCTTTTCTGATGTCCGGAAGCAGTGGAGATACTCATATTCCGCTCCTGTGTCGTTCACCTTGTAGGCTTGCGGCTTTCCGTCCAAAAAAAGCAGGAAGCCAATGCTGTCCAATTTTCCTTCTGACACAAACTGATAGTCCAGGACAAATTCTCCGCCATGATACTCATAAGGCAAAACACTCTGGTCATCGGCTCTGGCAGGATCCGCTTCCCCATGACTGAGAAACCCTAAATCTCCGTCCTCCTGCGCCCCGGCGAATGGGTCTTCTTCTATAGTTTGCGGCGGGGCATTCTCGTCCGCAATGTTATACCCTTCGGGTCCCCCCGAATTCATGCCCTTACGGGCGGTCGGACAGCTTTCGCTGTCCGATAAAGTATAATTTCCGCAGGCCGCCACACAAAAGGGCAAAACAAGAATCATAGCTAATGATAAGAATCGCTTTCGCATCGTCTATCCTCCTATTCTAAGTCGCTGCGCGACAGCACTAAAGGGTAAAGCCGCTTCGACACACCGGTAATGAGAAAAACTTTTATTCGAAAGGACTCTCATAAAAGTTCCTCTCGTGCGCCTTTGCGGCTTTACTGTCCAGCAAAATTTATTTTTTCAAAACACTTGACATTTCTTAGCTGGACTACTTGTTTTAGATTCGGATTCTATTATCTAAATACCATTATAAAAACCAAAAGTCAAAATGTGGTCAAGTAATAGAAAAAAGTTTACGGAGAAACAGCTTAGTTCTTTACATAAAGAGAGCCAACAAACTGTAATTTCTCACAAGTCTGTTGGCTCTGGACTCAGTTATTCTGGCAGACAAACAGGAATTTGTTTTTAATCAAATCTTTTGAAAAAATTATATATAACCACGCAAAACCCTATTGGCGCTCCGAACAATACTCCGCCTATCAATATGCCCAAAATAAGTTGAGGTACAGAAAATAATTCTGAACTCAAAAAGCACCTAATTGAATAAATAAAATCAAGATTTTTTTGAAAAAGGCTTAACAAATCGCCTTTCCCAATGCCTACACATTGAAGGGACAAGTCCTCTTGCCCCTCATTGCAGCTTGACAACTGAATATACGGCATAACAGGTACATAACCCGTATCGAAGCGGAAAAGGCGCGCCGCCAGGACGGTTGCTTGCAGGAGGTGATGACAGACAGGCAATCCGAGCGATCTACGTCCAGCCTTAAACCCGGAGATGGCGTTCCGGGCGCGATGATGGTGCGGGGGCTTAAAGATACTTCCTCACGGCCCGCCAAAGACTTGGGGGGAACCCTGCGGCGCGCAAGAAAAACGGCGCTGCGGAGTTATGACAGCTCTGCCGGGAGCGGCCTGTTATGTCCCCATCGTCAGGGGGCGTGGCAAATATGACTCGCTCGGTACTTTTTATTCAGTTTTGCGTACAATGGAAATTTCCATTTTTTTCCATCGATAGCATAAGTATGCCCATAAAAGAAACGCTTTAATCCATAAAAGCAAAAACAGCAGGAATCCTCCCGCCGTTCTTTTCATCTATGTATATTTACCTTTCAACCTCGGTTTCCAATATACCCGTACCACCTCGCCGCAGTGCGGGCATTTCAGCTCTATCACAATCACCCCGAAACGGTTCTCCCAAATGTCACAGACACGTTTCTTACATAAACTGTTCGAGCATCTCATCCTCCGGATACCTACCACCTCCTCTCCTAAAAATGCGGATGCGCATATTGGTATCTCCCAATAAACGCCTCTCCCTTCATGCCGCACTGCCATTATTTTTCATTAGTGTCCGCATAGTTCTTAATCATTCCATTCATACTCTGACTGTAGTCCATCTGGAATATTAGTAACATTCACCTCTTTATACAGCATCGCACCACCGTCCACGGTAAGGTAACTTGCAATCCATTCATTTGACGGATAATCCTTGTATTCACATACCCTTTCGCCCGTATCCCCGTTGACATAGCCGATCAGCGTCCCACAGTCATTCTTGGATACCACGCAGAACGGCACATACGTCCTTTCCTCCCATATGATTGCCCTATACTCGTCACCCTCTGCGGTGCTTATGTCCGCCAGTTCCTGCTCATCGCCACCGCCACAGGCACAAAGCATAACTGCTGTTAAAATGGCAATTCCCAAAATCCTTATCTTTTTCATAATCTTCTCCTTTCCTCATTCCCCGGTCTGTCGGAACAACATCCACTGATCTTTATGTATCAACATCACGCCCTCGCGTCAAAGCCGCCCTGCGCCTCCACAGCATCCTGCCTTGCCGCCCGGAATGCATCATAGTAGGCAGCCTTCAAAGCCCCGTGTACCTGCGTTTCCGCCTTCACAGCCAATGCCCGCCGTGTAGGTCAGTACCTCGTCACCGTTCCCATCATACACATGGACGGCCCCGGACTGGAACTTAGCCTCATACGGCTCCCCGAACAGGAGACGCAGCCACCTTTCGTCCGCCTCCTTGATTCCCTTCATGTCCGCCATTTCCTGACTGACCTTCCCCATCAGCGCCGCCCTGTCCGGCGCGACTTTGGCGACCTCGCCTTTCCGCAGGGCGAGGAACTTATTCCCCATATAGACGTTCTGCGCCGCATCCTTCCCGGCGTATTCAGCTATCCTCTCCCGGAGGGAGTCGGACAGCTTCCATTCCTTTTTAGATGACGCTTTGGGGATGCCCGCATGGTGGCTTTTTGCTATTCCTGTTATATCCATGTTCAATCATCCTTTCACTGCTTCCCGGAAACCTGCCCTGTCCGGCTGTGCCCTATTGGTGACATAAAAAAGCTACTTTCTCCCGCTAACAATTGGCTCCATTACAGTGTTTTGAAATTTTAATAACCCTTGTGGCATATTTCGTTATTTCCAGATCATGTGTTACTAAAACAATGGTCTTTCCCCCTACTAAATTGATTTTCTTAAGGATTTTCATAACTGTGTCACGATTACCAACGTCCAAACTTCCTGTCGGCTCATCAGCAAGAATGATACTTGACGGCTTTATCATAATCTTTGCTAAAGCTACCCTCTGTTGTTCACCTCCGCTTAAACAATATATTTTATCGTTTATTAATTCCAATAGACCTAATTTATCTAAAGTCTCTTCAATCTTTTCTTCTCGTTTCTTTTTGTCTATTTTCAAAAATCTTGTTGCCATTTTGACATTATATTTTACCGTTTCATTCTCTACCAACCCATAATTTTGAAATAGATAGGAGATTTCCTCCCTGAGTAGCCTAATTCCTTTTCTGGTATTTAACCCCGGATTTTTTATCCCACAGATTTCAATGTTTCCAGATGTCGGTTTTTCCAAAAGCCCCATTATATTAAGCAATGTAGTTTTTCCACTTCCACTTTCACCTACTACACATACAAATTCATTTTCTGCAATTTCCATATTTAAGCCATTAAAGATTTCTTTCATTCCAAAGCGAACATTAATATTTTCCAAAACAACTTTTTGCATTATGTTTCTCCTTTAATAACATTCCTAATATAACTTTTCTGAAAGCTAAATATCTTATGGGCGAAGGTACAAATCTCAAATATTAACACGCACAAAATAATCTCCCTATTTATAGAAACCATACTACTTAATAAAACAAACACCATATATTGAATAACCAGTGAAATCAAAGGAATCATATGAATTTCCATAAAGCTGAACCCACTAAGCTTTTTATAACAAATCTTCTTCCCATATATCTGAAAATAAACGGTGCAGTTATATATAATAAGCAAAATAATGGATATAGCATATAAAATGGCATTCAAAAGATCATTATCCAATCGTTCCCTAATACTTGCTACGCTATTGTCAAACACATTAGATATATTGACCGTATACAAAATAATGCCATCCAGCCCGCACTCCTTTAGCAATGGTAGCAATTCAGCATATGGATCCTGGGCATCTACTTTTAATAAGTAATACTGTCCAGACACATAATTAAGCATCTGGTCTTTTAAATAATCTCTATCATATATTTCTATAATTGGATTAAAAATCACGCCCCCATTCTTTCTTCCAGAGTATGGATTGAAGGTGCATATTTCTTCATCCTGCTTATAAAAAATGAAGTTTATTTCACTTTTATCTATTTCATATGAAGCAGCGTAACTGTCAATAATATCCTGTTCATTTTCTTTTTGGCTTTCAGGAAGCAATAAATTGAACATATGGGAAACAATATTTTTTTCGGTTATTGGCTCCCCATCTGTATCATGTATTATGTTTAGACTGAGGTAATTTTCATTCACGGTTATCCTCGTCTGCCTATATGCTTCTGCCAGGCTATCACCAGTCTCCAGACTCCCCACCCTATAATTCCTTGTATTTATCAATATGCCGTTATAATCGTCTACCGTCCTGTCATAAAACTCATCAAGCCGCGAATTATATTCTAATTGGTTTGCATTGCTAATTGATGTTGATACGCTGTTGACTGGCAAGGCGACATAATCTTTCAGTTCATTGCTAATGCGGATATTAGTTCTGTTGATATCATTGATACTTCGAATTTCCAACAACACATTAGAAAATGATAAAATAACCAACAAAGAATATACCATCTTCAAAATATACGATACCGCATATAAATCATAGTTATCATTCTTGCCCTTCATATGATAGGCCTTTAAAGAAACTACTGTTACGGCATTGACAATAAATGCGCTGATAATCGTAAAAGAGAAAAATGGGGCCAGCCCCTTTATTGAAAACGCAATGTAATCAATTGGATCTATATTGTAAATCATCATTGTTACAAACGCACTCAGACAGATAACGATTATGCCTATGGGCAACATGACTGCACAAGTTTTACAGGAAGTTTCTGTTACAATCAGAAATTTTGAATAGCCCTCAAGCAGCTTTATAACATACTCTTTCCTTTTATTGATAAAATAGAACAGCATACTCGTCAGCAATATCATTATAGGAAGAACCAGTGTCCGCAATGACAAGTAACCACTTTGCACCACCGTACCGTTTGCCCTGAATACTCCGTACCCTTCATCCGTCAATGAACGGATAAACCGATTTTCGGAATCAGCATTAATATAAAAATTGCATGATTCCAAATTGTACTTTTCAGCTTCACAAATATCAAATATATCCACCTCATAGAACAGTGTCGAGTATTTCATTCTAAAATAATTTCCCTCAATACTGGTATTAGTAATTCCATCACATCCGTCTAAAATCCCCTTTGTGTCAAGACCATCAATACATAAGAAGTCTGAAGTATTTGTAGTTACAAAATACTCCTTTCTTATCTTTTTTCCAGATGCATCCGTAATCAGGTACATTATATCCATATCCAGTTCCTTAGATAAATTGATCAGGTCAGATATAAATTCCTCATTACTTTTCGTTTCTGGCTTGTTAATTGTAATTTCTATTTTGCTCAATTCCATTTCATTTGTAAATGAGCAGGAATAATCCATAAAGTTCATAACGATTACATATGCCATTATGACAACATAAACTAAATACAATATTTTTTTCATAAGATGCTGTTCTCCCTAAACATTTTCTGCATCCTAAAATCATTTTGCCTGAAATTTAGGCAAGGCCATATGACTTTATGTTTTATTTTTCTTGCTCCGTTCTAAAGAACTATTCTTATTAGCACCAAAATGGTTTTAAAGACAATCAGGCTGATACCTAAAACAAATATATTAATGTAGATAGCAGCACTGGAGATTATTGTCCTTTTCTCTCTTTTCCCCAAAAATGAAAGAATCAAAGAGACACTTGTTAAAATAAGCCAACATATTCTGCTCATCCGTATCGGTAGGTCAAAAAGAAAATTTGCCAGAACTGATACACCCAAAAATAATAAAATAGCCATTGATATTCTTGTATACTTTGATTCCTGTCTTAATATTACCATAAGGCACCTTCCTCTCCCTTCAATCCCAAAAGCAATATTGTTGCTTTCATAAGTATGCCCCCACTAATTCATACTGACATCCACTTCTCAGTCTTTTCGGCTAGACTTATTTATTTTTCTATATAGATAACTTAGAAAAACCAGCAACATAATCATGCCAATAAAACACGAAAGTATTGGTCTGCTTAATAATGAAAAACTATCATATGAGTGAAATGCCAATCCAATCAGCAAGCAAAATGTACCAACAATTCCTACAATGCTGTACATTACCATATTTCTCAATTCTATTTTCTTTTGCTGTTGAACTATATCTAATGTTGTGTTTACGGCATCTGTTGCCACTTCAACTTGGATATCCTTTGTCGGCATTCTTTGGCACCGCATTAGTTCAAGCACATTCACATTCAAGGCTTCCGCAAGTGGTTCAATCGTATTAATATCCGGAAATCCTAAACCTCTCTCCCAGCGGCTAACTGCTTTGTCAGATACATATAGTTCCTTTGCCAATTGTGCCTGCGTCATATTATTCTCTTTTCGCAATTCGGAAATGAACATTCCCATTTGCTTTGCATCCATTATGCTAACGACCTCCTCATTAAATTTGATTAAGAAGAGTATAACAAAAAGTGCGTGCTTATTTCACCCGATGATTAATTTACAAGCTCCTTTTTAACTCTACGATTCATTTACCTGGTAGAAAGGTACTGTTTTTCCAGTGCTTATTCATTTTTCTCGGCAGCTCCTCTGTCGTTCAGAGCCGCCCCTGCCCCCTTGCAATAAGTCCAGGTATCCGCAAAAGCAAAGGTTTATGTCGAGGAACACGATGCCGCATTCCCGTACATACCCCATATCCGCATAAAGCTCCGCACCGGAGCCGTATTCCCTTATTTCAAAATCATGCCCGCAGGCTTCCAGCAGTGCCCGCAGCGCGCCCCTGTCCTCCCTGCTGTCATCGCAGACTGCTATCCTCATCCATATTTTCCCCACTTTCCGTCATAAATTATATCGGATTATAAGGCATCCTATCAAACGCCATTGCACAAAACTCCCATAAATTGCACGAAACGACTATAAGCACAAACGCAAACCGTCGTGTAAGCATATTAACTCTGTTTCCCCCGCTTTCCAAGCGGTTTTCTGAATAGGAAAAAGAATCTGCCTGCGGAAATGGCAGAACCGCCGCATATGGCTTAAATACTACCCTTTATCAAATATCAAGTCCTAAAACATTTCTTCTATATAATCAATCATTGGATGTAACTTTTCGCTATGCAGCATATCAATTAAGCCATCCCGGTCTACCCACTGGATACTGATAACTTCTGTTTCCTGCATTTTTATCTCGGATATATCTATATCAGCATGAAACAACCATACATCATAAAAATCCTGGACATCTTCCCTTCTGATCTGATAGATCATTTCTGCTTTGAGCGGATTCAGAATTATCCCTAATTCTTCTCTGACTTCCCGCACCGCACCATTCAGGCTGTCCTCCCCTGCAAGGACAGAGCCGCCCGTACATTCCCAACAAAGCGGGTATGTTTTTTGAGGATGGCGCTGGGAAAGCAGATACTGCCCCTGGCTGTTTACAATCCATACGCTGACAGTAAGATGATATAACCCCTTCGGAACAGGTACGCCGCGCGGCAGAACCTTCCCCGTCTTTTCTCTTTTGTCATTATACAAATCCCACATTTCCAGCATATCTATTTCCCCCTGTCCGGCAAAGGTGCATCAAAGTTCATTCATAACTTCCTTTCCCAAAAACAATGATTTTAAATCGGCTGCGGACTTTTTTATATCAGGCTGGGCAATCACAGCGGAAACAACAGCCAGGCCGTCAACTCCCATCGGCCTGAAAAGCATTGCATTTTCCCTGCTGATGCCCCCGATCACAACAATCGGTATATCAACTGCTTTGCGGATTCTTCCAAGTTCCTCCATAGATACAAAACCCGCATCCGGTTTTGTCCCTGTCGGGAACATAGCGCCCACACCCAGATAATCAGCTCCGGCCTTAACCGCATCTATGGCCTCTGCTGCGGAACTGACAGAACCCAAACGGAATCCCCCTCCAGAATCAAAATTGTTCCAGCCAGATTTTGCACACAAATACGCAACAGATAAACTGTAATAAAAGCCAAAATCAGACAAATTTCGCACCATTAAAAAAGGTGTACCGCAGTGAAGTTTATTTCTTCCTTGCGGTACACCTTTATGTGTGCAATTATTCTTTATTTTTTGTCTTTGGTGTGTATACAGTTTTTGCTTTTTTCTAATCATATCTTTTCCCTTACTGATAGTCTATAAAAAAGAATGGCAGTTTTACATTCAAATAAAACCGCCATTCTTAAGCTCATGCGCTATATATTTTTCATAAAATTACCGTCAGCGTTTGCTTTGAATATTTATAAAGATAATTTTATGAATGCTTTGTAAAATATAAAAGTTATGTTTTGTATAATTTATGTAAAATACAGGTTTTTTAGGAAAACTGCACCACATCACTTTTATCTTGCTGAAAAATAATCTGTATAACCGTTCCTTGCCCCAGGCTGCTTTGCAGTTCAATCTTGCCATTCAAGTATTGTACAGCATGTTTTACAATAGATAGTCCTAATCCCGTTCCACCTGATTCCTTAGAGCGGCTCTTGTCTACACGGTAAAATCGTTCAAAGATTCTTGCCTGATGTTCCGGCGGTATGCCGATTCCCGAATCCTTCACCGTAATCGAGGCACTATTTTCCTGACTGCTTATAGCTACTTCTACCGTACCGCCGTTCTTATTATACTTGATAGCATTATCACAGAGGTTAAAAACAATTTCTGTTAAGAGCCGCCGGACACTTTTAATATAAACCTTTTTTCCTGTTAAAGCCACTTCAATATCTTTTGCCGCTGCTATATCTGCCAGTCCTGCCATCACCTCAGATGCGATCTCACATAAATCAACATTTTCAAACGGCATATCGCATCCCTCGTCTAATTGGGATAAACGGATAATATCATCAATTAATGTTACAAGCCGCCCTGCCTCTGTGCGGATATGCCCTACAAAACGTGTCATATCCTCCGATTTTACAAGACCGTTCTCCATTAACTCCGCACTCCCCATTATGGATTGCAGCGGAGTTTTCAATTCATGAGATACGTTGGCAGTAAACTCCCGTCTGTTCCTTTCTGCGAAAGCTGCTTCTGTTATATCAAAGGCAAGAACAACCGCCCCAATTACAATACCGTTAGATTCAATGCGGTTGACATGGATCTGATACTCTTTTCCCTCACGTTCTATGCGGATTTCGCTGTGTCCACTTGAAAATGCGTCCTGTATGGCGTGGCTCACATTATGGCTTCTCTCTACTGTCAGAAAATCTTTACCTATGCTGGAACGTTTCGTATGAAACAGCTTCAGTGCGGCAGGATTAATGTTCAGAATTATATTTTTCTCATTCAAAAGGACAAGCCCTTCCGTCATGCCATATGTAATCTGTGCAAATTCATCATTTTTCCTTTGGAGTTCCGACAACTGCATATCAATCTGCTTATGCTGTTTATTGATACGGTTTAATAGGGGAGCCAGCTCCTCATAAGTATCGTTTTCCAGCGGTTTTTCTAAATCAAGTCTGTTTAACGGCTCCATGATATGTTTAGAAATACGGCTTGCTAATACTCCTGATAAAATGAGTGTTACAACAACTACAATTAAAATCGGCTGTATCATCCCCAAAACAAGCACCCATATCGTAACGCTGCTGACAGAAATCCTTAATACTGAACCATCATTAAGCCGCCTTGCACAGTAAAGTGTTTTTTCTAAAAGAGTCGTGGAATAACGTGAGCTTTTTCCCTCTTTATTCCGCAGGGCTTCTTGAATTTCTTCCCTGTCCGCATGGTTTTCCATACTTTCCCCGTCAGACTGTGTATCATATATAACATCTCCATTTTCAGCAACCCATGTCAGACGGTACTCCCTTGACTGTAATTCCTCCAGATAGTTCCGTCCATCCTTTTCAACGGCTATGGCAGCTAAAGACAGTTCATCCTCCAACTGTTTTCCCTGAACATTACTGAAATAACTGTAAAGACATCCCATGATGATAACAAGGCTTGCAATCAGGACAGCCCCCGCTACAACCATAATTGATTTAAAAATTTTCTTTGTCATGCCTGCACCTCTAACCTATAACCAACACCACGCACTGTTTCAATCATTTTCCCATAATCCCCCAGTTTTACACGCAGAGTACGGATATGCATATCAACCGTTCTCGTTTCACTGACATAATCAGCTCCCCATATGTCATTAAAAAGCTGGTCACGGGAAAATGCGATGCCCGGACGGGAAAGGAACAGCCGGAGAAGTTCAAATTCTTTTAAGGTAAGCTGTATTCTTTCATTATCAATGGAAACTGTATGTTCGTCCAGATTGACAACAAGCCCCCCGGCTTTCAAAAGATGTTCTACCTCTGTAGGATTGCACCGGCGGAGTACCGCTTTCACACGGGAAACCATCTCCATCATCCCAAAAGGCTTTACAAGATAATCATCCGCACCTAAATCAAGGCTCTGGATTTTATCATACTCCATGCCTTTTGCAGTTGCCATGATGACGGGAATCCTGCAAGTGTCAGGGCTGTCTTTTAAAAATTTCAGCAGTTCCACGCCATCCTCTCCGGGCAGCATAATATCAAGAATTATCAAATCCGGCTTTTCCATAGATAAAGCGTCACGAAAGGCTATTGCATCCAAAAATCCTTTTGCTTCAAAATCAGTGGAATTAAGCGTATATACCTCAATATCCCGGATACTGTCATCATCTTCCACACACCATACTTTCATAATCATGCTCCTTTATGTTCTCCTGTCACGGAAAAAGCCACCCACTCTGCAATATTTACCGCATGATCCCCGATACGCTCAAAATATTTGGCAATCATCAGTAAATCCAGCGCATATCCTCCGTCTGTCGGTTTTTCTGCTATAAGCTTAATCAGAGATGACTTGACCTGTAAAAACAAATCGTCAACCACATCATCACGGTCAATCGCCGCACCAGCCAATACTACATCCTGTTTTACAAAAGCGTCAATGCTTTCTGTAACCATCTGGCTCGCCGCATCTGCCATAAACCGGATCTGTTCACATTCCCCTCCAGTCCTTCCGTCAAGAAACGTGATAATTTCCGCAATATCCGCCGCCTGTGTTCCAATACGCTCCATATCAGTAATCATTTTAAGGGCTGCAGATATTTGCCGTAAATCCCTTGCTACCGGCTGTTGCTGTAACAGCAGTTTCAAACACAGTGTTTCGATTGTGCGCTCCATCCGGTTAATCTCTCCATCAAGGGATAAAACCTTGTCTGCCAGCTTTATGTCGCCCATAGTTAATGCTTTTGAAGCAGCGGCAATCGCTTCCTCACACATTGCCCCCATTTGGGTAAGCTCTTTATTCAGCATAGCAAGCTGTTCATCAAAACGACTTCTCATTATCCAAACCTCCCTGTAATATAATCCTCCGTCCGCTTGTCCTTTGGTTGCTCAAACATCTTTTCCGTATTTCCATACTCAATTAAATTGCCAAGGAGAAAGAAAGCCGTATTATCGGAAATCCGCACAGCCTGTTGCATATTGTGCGTTACGATGATAATAGTATACTTTTCTTTAAGTTCCATTGCAAGTTCCTCTATTTTAGATGTGGAAATAGGGTCAAGTGCGCTTGTAGGCTCATCCATCAGAAGCACATCCGGCTCTACCGCTAATGCACGGGCAATGCAGAGCCGCTGCTGCTGACCGCCTGACAGTCCTAATGCCGATTTTTTCAGCCTGTCCTTTACTTCATCCCAGATTGCCGCCCCACGCAGAGAGCGTTCTATTATATCGTCCAATTTTGCCTTATTTTTCACTCCGTGTGTCCTCGGCCCGTAAGCAATATTGTCGTAGATGCTCATAGGAAAAGGATTCGGCTTTTGAAAAACCATGCCAATACTGCGGCGAAGCTCATTGACATCGACATCTGCATCAAAAATATTATCGCCCCTATAATACACTTCTCCTGTAATCCGTACACCAGCGATAAGGTCATTCATTCGGTTTAACGATTTAAGGAAAGTAGACTTCCCACACCCGGAGGGGCCAATCAGTGCCGTAATGCTCTGTCCTTCAATCTCAATATTTACATCTTTCAAAGCCTGTGTACTGCTATACCACAGGCACAGGTCTTTTACCACCATGGCAGGATTTTTGTCATGATTCATTATATTATTCATACATTTCTCCTTTTTTGGAAATATCTGCTCGCCAGTGTAGCCGACAGATTGATGAACATGGTCAAAATCATCAGGATAGCGGCAATTGCAAAGGCTATACCAAATTCCCCGTTTTCTTTTGCATAGACATATAATGCGACCGTCAATGTTGCCCCTGCACTGCCAAGCCCTTCAAGAATCCCGTTCAGGGCATGGGCAAAACCAGCCGTAAAAAGAAGTGCCGCTGATTCTCCCAAAATTCGCCCCACTGACAATATACAGCCTGTTATGACTCCATCAATACAACCTGGAAGCACAACGGTATAAATCACACGCCACTTTCCAGCTCCCAGCCCAAAAGCACCTTCACGGTAACTTTGCGGTACTGTTTTCAGGCTTTCCTGCGTTGTGCGCATAATCGTAGGCAGATTCATGATTACCAAAGTAAATGCCCCCGCTAAGAGGGAAGTTTTCATACCAAAAAACTGACAGAAAAACAGCATACCTACAAGTCCATAAATAATAGACGGAATCCCTGATAAGGTTTCGGCTGCATACTCAATCATTTCTACCAGTTTCTTATTTTTGGCATATTCTGTAAGATAAATCGCCGCACCAACTCCAAGCGGGAGAACAAATACCAAAGTTGCCGCTACAATATAGACTGTGTTAAGAATATCCGGCAGTATCCCGATCCGGTCAGACAGATAACTCGGTTTCGTAGTAAGCAGCTCCCAAGATACATTCGGCAGCCCTTTCCACAATACATAACCAATCAAAAATAATACCAATGCACAAGTAATGCATACGGAAATCCCCATCAACACACGCATGGCTGTAATATATGTTTTCCTTCTAAGGGAAATTGATTGTTTTTCCATCTATATTTACTCCTTGCTTTGTTTCAAAAAGAAATTTAATACGGCATTTATCAGCATGATAAAGAGGAATAAAACCAACGCAATCGAAAATAATGCCTGTTTCTGTAAACTTCCGTCAGCCGCATAAGACATTTCACTTGCCACAGCGGTTGTAAGGAAACGGACGCTCTGAAAAATTTTCGGCATATTTGGGGCGTTCCCCGCCACCATCATAATAGCCATAGCCTCGCCGATAGCCCTGCCAACGCCTAACACAACAGCCGCCGCAATGCCGCTTTTTGCCGCCGGAACGGATACACGGAAGTATGTTTCAATCGGTGTCGAACCAAGCGCAAGGGAAGCATCCTCATATTCCTTTGGAACAGCTTCTAATGCCGTAAGCGACACTTTAATGATTGAGGGTAATATCATAATTGCAAGTACAATGATAGCAGCAAACAGGCTGGCTCCATCGGGGATATGGAAAACAATCCGTATCCCTGGCACAAGCACCATCATTCCCACAAGCCCATAAACTACCGACGGAATGCCAGCCAATAAACTTACCGCTGTTTCAATAACGGTTTTTATTTTTAACGGCGCAATCTTAGCAAGATAAACTGCTGTCATAAAGCCAATTGGCACTCCAAGTACGATTGCGCCAGCCGTACCATAAATACTGGTAAGGGTAAACGGAAAAATCCCATATTGCGGCTGTGCTGCTGTAGAAGCCCATTTCTTCCCGAAAAGGAAATTCAAAACTCCTATTTTTCGGATAGCCGGAATCCCTGATATGACAAGGTAAACAGTAATCAGGAGTACACAGCCAACTGTAATCAGACCAAGTATCAGGAATATGCCATGTATGGCATTCTCCATGAACTGTTTTTTGTTCATTTGACTTCACCTTCCAAAACCTTTCATAATCCGCCGGATTATTTATTTACTGGTACTGCACCCGCAGATGAGATAATCTCACCTGCTTCAGATGAAGTAATATAATCAAAGAATTTCTGTGCAGTTGCCGAAAGCTCTGCGCCGCTCTTTGTCACTAACACAAACGGACGCTGCACCACATAGCTACCATCTTTTACCGTTTCCTCCGCAGGTACAATACCGCCGACAGAAAGGGTTTTTACCGTATCCTTTACAGATGCAAGGGAAGCATATCCGATTGCCGCCGGATTGCCTGCCACCGTTGTAATCACATCCCCGGTAGATGTAAGCTCCTGACGGTATTTGCAGGCATCCTCCGTGTCCGTAATGGATTCAAAGCCATCTCTTGTACCGCTCCCGGCTTCACGTCCAATCAGGACAATTTCCAGATCATTGCCGCCTATATCCTGCCAGTTTGTTATTTCCCCTCTATAAATCCTGCTAATCGTTTCAAGGTCAAGGTCATTTACCGGATTATCCGGATTTACAATGACAGCAATCCCGTCAAGCGCAAGCACCGTTTCAGTCAATCCCTGCGCTTTTTCTTCTTCCTTTAAGTTACGGCTGGAAAGACCAATATCGCAGCGTCCTTCTGCCACAGCCGTAATTCCGGAGCCGGAACCGGTAGGGTTATATGTAAAGGTTACACCGGAATTGTTTTCCTCAAAAGCTTCGCCCAAAGCACCGATTACTTTTTCCATAGAGGTTGAGCCATCCGTAGATACTGTTTTGCTGTCCGCCTTCCCGCATCCGGTCATAGCTACGAGTGCAAGTGATAAAGTGGCAACAAAAGTAACAATTTTTTTCATAATAATTTTCTCCTTTTTTCTTTGTGATATTTTCTTCTACGCTTTTTATCATAAATACTGCTTGTAAAATCAAAAACATAACTTATGTCAAATTTTTGTAAAATGAACAGACTTGCCATAAAAACTGCATCATGGAAATGTGCATAACTGACTATTCCGTCATGGATAACTCTATTCACAGGACATGGAAAAGCAAAGTGCAGCTTTCCCACATCCTGCAAACAGAGTTACCCACAACTCCATAAGATAGCCAGTTATACGACATTTCCACAATGCCGATTACGGCGAAATCCCACTCATTCATTCCATTTTTTCATAAAACACAAATAAGAAAAGCTCTGCATCTCACAGAGCCTTTCTAACCTTTGATTATTCGCCAACTACCGTTCCATTTTCCTCACAAAAACAACATTATAGATATATCTCTGCCGCTTTTGCAAAAGTAGCTTTCCTCATGATAAGTTCCGACTGTTTTTCTTCCGGCAAACCCTCAAACACACCTTTATAGCCCTTCTCCAGCAACGGTGTGCCTTTTGCCAGTAAATACAGTTTTGTATTCAGCCATTCTTCCCACAAATCTTCAAATAGTTCCACACTGTCTGTAAAAGTTATGGCATCTTCAAAACCATGTGGCAGATTATAATATTTTAGCATTACAAAGCCATACCTGCCTACATCAAGCACTACGATATTCTACATCTCATACAGCTCTGCAAACGCATCTGCCACCTTTTGACACTTTGTCCGTTCTTCCTCTGTGATATAAATTTTCTTTTCCATATAGCCTTACCTCGTTTCTTATAAAATTTTACCATATTCATTTTATAAGAACCACCTGCACACCAGCTTTTCTTCCACTTGTTTTTGGCAAAACCCACTTTACTAACAATTCACTTCTTTAAATACCCGATAAAGTCGGTTTTTACAGCCAAATTGTTTTTAACTGGATTTTTTAATTAAACCTCAAACAAATTTTCAACCTATCTTTTCATATCCCGGCAAATGGCGATAAGTCTTGGATTTTAAGGCTTTTTCGCCATTTGTCATATCGGGAGATACTTGTCATATCTTGGTGCTTCTCGGCATATTTTTGAATCCAAAAGTAGTGTAGTTTACTGACACCTTGGGCATCCCGTCATTTTTGAGGAACAGGAAGTTTTTATAGCCCTCTGCACTGAACGGGCGACGTTGCCCCGATTCTTCAGCACACGCTTCAACGCTTGATAGACTTCCTCGCTCATGGGAATCTGCCGTATGCCGTTCTTGGTCTTTGGCGTTTCGATATAGTAGCCGATGTCGGCATCCCGCAAAAGCTGATGGTCTACATTGATTAGGCGGTTTTTGAAGTCCAGAGCTGTGGTCAGACCGCAAAACTCTGAAATTCTAAGTCCAGTGCCGAGCAGGATGATTACCTCGTCACGGTATTTCCTATATACCGTATCCTGCTCCATAAATGCCAAAAGGCTTTCTTCCTGCTTTGGCGTTAATGCTGCCTTGTAGTGGTTTATCAAAATGGTATCCGCTCTATGCCTGTCACGAGTTTTATTGCCACATTTGGGGCAGCTTATCCAATGTATTTGCTTCATTCTATTCCTTTCATTCCTTTTTAGTTTTTCCTTAAAAACATCGAAAAGGTGCTTCCGTTTTCATCAGATGAGACTTTCATATATCCATTCTGTTTATTGATAATTTCACGGGTAAGATATAAGCCGATTCCTACCCCGTCAGTACCCACGGATTGTTTTCCTCTGTAAAACCGCCCAAAAATCTTAGCCTGTTCTTCTTCTGGGATGCCAACACCGCTGTCGCTTATATCAAGCCGCAGAAAGGACGGGTACTCTGTTATCTGTAAGCGGACAAAACCTCCTTGCGGCGTATATTTCACGGCATTATCAATGACATTTGATATGGCTTCTGCCGTCCAGTTAAAATCCAAAACCGCTTCAAAGGCTTGGTCACATTCAAAGGTTATCAAAATGCCTTTTTCTTTTGCTTTTGCATATACCGTTTTTACAGCTTGGAGTACAATCTCGTTCAAGCTGTTCTTTTCGGGCTTTAAGCTGATAATGCTGCTTTCCAGACGGGACATTTTAATCAAGCTGTTTGTCAAAAAGGTCAGTTTTCCAAGTGACATCTGCAAAGTGGTAATATATTCTGTTCTTTCTTCCGCAGACAGTTCCCCATCGCTAAGCAGCTCGGCAAATGTATTTGCTGCAGCAATAGGCGTTTTTATCTGATGTGAAATATCAGAAATCAGCGTTTTTATCTGTTCTTTTTCCTTTGCTAACATTTGATTTTGGGCTGTCAAAATGTTGCGGAGTTTTAAAAGCTGATGCTGCAAACGGGCTGTCAGCGTATCTTCTGCTTCTGAAAAGATTTGCCGTTCCTGCTGTTCAACTAAAGCTTCTATGAGCAGGGTAATCTGTTCTAATAAATCATCGTTGTAACGATTGTGGAGAAAATCAAGCAGGAGCAGTAAGGCAAATAAGATAAGCACGCCAAAAAATCCCCAAAGCATTGTAACAGGACTGCTTCTTGCAAAAAACACCATAAGAACAGATAAAACCGATATGACAGCTCCTGTAATCAGAACCAGTTTTCTGTAAATATCAAAATGCTTCATTGTCATTCTCCAAAGGTATATCCCATGCCAAAAACAGTTACAATATATTCCTGCTTCTCATCGTTCAGCTTTTGGCGTAACCTTTTAATGTTGACACGGATTGTATTGTCATCCACAAAATTTCCGTCTATATCCCAAAGGTGTTCCAAAAGCATTGTTTTTGTAACGACTTTTCCTTTGTTTTGTATCAGATACAAAAGCAGTTTATATTCGGTAGCAGTCAGATGTATTTCCTCTCCGTTTAACAGAACAAGGCATTTATCCGTATCTATCTCCAGGCTCTTATATTTCATACGGGGGCTGTCGCCGCCTGTGCGTTTCAAGATAGCATGTACCTTTTTCCGCAAAACTTCAAGGGAAAACGGCTTGGAAATATAGTCATCACATCCTGCCCCGAATCCCTCCAACATATTTTCTTCAGTATCATTGGCTGTCAAGAACAGAATTGGTGTATAGGATGTTTCACGAATTTTTCTGCACAATTCCAAACCGCTGCCATCGGGCAAATTGATGTCAAGCAAAAACAGGTCAATTTTCAATTTTTGATATTGCGTTAAAGCGTCCACAAAACCATAAGCAGCAGTTATGGTATGACTGTCTTTTTTCAAGGCAATCGAAATTCCTTTCGATAAAATTTTGTCATCTTCGAGTAAAAAGATATTTGCCATAGCCTAAAACACACCACCTTTCCTCAATAAATTTTTGGTGGCAGGTACAGACGCAGCAGGTTTGCGTCTGCACCTGTTGATGCTTATTTAATTATCAAAACTGCGCATCCGTTCTATGACTGTTTCATTGGAAATCAGCTTATAAACAATTCCGGGAACGCTAAGGCATATCACAAAGATTGCCGCAATCAAGCGGATTACCAGTCCAATGGGATACTCAAATACGGCATAGTCTGCCAGATTCGGTACTGCGTCTGCCACAAGCATAAGGAACGCATTTCCAAAAGTCAAAATCAGCAGCGTGGAGATGAGGGCATAAATACCGCCCTCTACAGTCAATATTTTCCTAAGCTGTTTTTTCGTTGTGCCGATGCTTTCCATTATGGCAAATTCATTTTTTCTTGCAGCCACGCCTGTCACCATTACATTCACAAAGTTAATCAATCCAATTACGATTAGCAGGGCAGCCACGCCGTTTCCTAACAATTTTTGAGCGTATATCATTTGGTTAAATTGTTCTACTGTATCAACTGTACTTTTGAAGTCCCACTCTGCTGTAGTTAGGGTTCGGTTGATTCCCTGCAATTCGCTGTCTACCCGCTCTAAGTCGTTTATGTCCTCAATATCCACACCAATACCGGAAATAAGAGCCTCCCCGGTCAAGCGTTCCATACCCGCTTCACTAACATAGATGATGTCTGGTACGATTTCTACCATTTTGTGATGACCTATGGTAGTGGAAAGCCTATTGGTATCATCCATAAAATCAAATGCTCCACCGACAAGAAAATCAGTTGCCTTTCCGTCTGCACTTTTGGCAGTCAGTGTCAGTGTTTTTCCCACCAAGGCGGCATTTGGGGCATTATAGTTGCTATTATCCCAACCTGTAATCACGATTTCGCCACGCCAAAAGGCTTCAAGGTCAATGGCTGTTTTGGGATGGTTTTCATTATATTCTTCTAAAATCCTTTCATCCATAAGGGTCGTGATGTAGCAACCGTATTCGCCTGCATTCGCATACGCCCTTAATCCTGCAAGCATTTGTTCATAAGACTGCCTGTTGGCTTTATAGCTGCTGTCCTCATACTTGATTTTCATAAAATCTCTAAAATCTGATTCGTCAAAATCAATGCCCGCCCAGACTGTCTTTTGAATCTCCACGTTTTTAATACCCTCGATTTGCTCAATCTGTTCTATAAAATGCTCGTCAAACTGCGGTACTTCTTTTTGGAGTTGTTCATACTGTCTGACTTGAATATCAGCGTATTCAAAATTGTAATCCATATACTGTTTCACATAGTTTTCTGCTTTATAGCTTCCAACTATGCCATTCACTCCTAAAATCATTGTAATTCCCATAAATAAAGACATAAACACAAGGATTGCCCGTTTCTTGTCACGGAAAACATTATGAAACGCCATGATATATAGTTTGCCGCCGTTTTTGGAATTTCTGTTTTTTGTCTTTTGAGGTGCAAAGTTCTGATACTTCAAGGCTTCTATGGGCGAGGTCTTTGCCGCAGCTTTCGCAGGTGCGTTGCAGGCAATCCAGACTGTGAATGCTGAAAAGAGGATAGACAAAATATAGATTGACGGATGGAAAAATACCACGGCTTCCATCGCCGACTTACCTTGATTAAACCCCTTTTCCAGAAAAAGCGGAACAAATCCAAAGGAAACGGTTGTTGCCAATAAAATACCAATCGGTATGCCGATACAGGCAAATTTTATTGCCTGTCTTTTAACCAGCGATTTAATTTGTGTCTGCGTTGTGCCAAGCGTTTTCATCAAGCCGTAAAAACGGGTATCTTTGGAAATCGATACATATAGGACATTGTAAATCAACAGATAACCGCTGCCAATGATAAACATTACCAAAAAGATGACCATTGCGACGACTGAGCCGCTTGAGGATTTCATCAAAACCGCACCATCCCAAAATTGGTTTTCGTTCAGCTTCACATCTCTTTGGAGACGGAGAAAATCATCGGGCATTTTCTTTAACGACAAGGAGAGCACACCGTCCTCCACCATTGTGCAGCCTGCATTTTTACAATAGCTCTCCGATACAAAACCCATTCCCGTACCGGTATAGGAATGGAACCAGCCGCTTAAAGTAAAAATTCTTTCCTGCCTGCCATTCCTGTCAGAATAGGACAGAGGGATTTCCATATACAGCTCTGGGGCTTTGATGCCGAGCTGTGAGAGGGCGCCCTCAGACAGCATAATCTCATTTTCATTTGCAGGGTATTTTCCAACGAAACCACTGATTGCTTTCTGATAATGTTTTTCCCATTCGGTGGTGTCATAATATTGAAGCACTATGGAAAATTCACGTCCCTCGGCGTTCTTCCTGGAAATCGAGCCTGCCATATATCGCACACCAACAGTTTTCACATAATCCAGTGATGTAATTTGCTGCTCTTGTTCTTTTGTCGGCATAGCAAGAGAAACATCAGCGGCTGTACCCAGAGTACGCATCTGCATTAGATCCATATTTTCTATATAGTTAATAGCTAAGCTGAAAACCGTGGTAATCATAAAGGTGGTAAGGATGATTGCGGACATTGCAAACAGATTGCGGGTACTGTTTGCTTTCATCATTCCTTTCTCTACCCGTTTCATTGCATTTTTGTTTCGGTTATCGTGCATATCTGATACCTCCCGAAATAACTTTGCCATCCTCTATACGAATTGTACGGTCTGCCATCTGAGCGATTTCCTCATTGTGCGTAATCATAATTGTAGTTTGGCGGAATTGTCTGCTAATGGACTGCATCAGCAGAATGACATCCATACTTGTCTTGGAATCCAGATTGCCCGTCGGCTCATCAGCAAGGATTATGGCAGGCTTGGTAGCTAATGCACGGGCAATCGCTACTCTTTGCTGCTGACCGCCAGAAAGATTATTCGGCATATTCTCAAGTTTCTTTTCAAGCCTCAGTGTATGGATAATCTGCCTTACAAATTCTGTATCTGTTTTGCCGCCATCTATCTCGATGGGATAGATGATATTTTCATATACATTAAGAACGGGAAGTAAATTGTAGTTCTGAAAGACAAAGCCAATATTCCTGCGGCGAAAAATTGTCAGTTCCTCGTCTTTCATTTTCAAAAGTTCTTTTCCCCGGATAGTAATGCTTCCAGAGGTGGGGCGGTCTAATCCGCCAATCATATTCAGCAGAGTAGATTTACCGCTGCCCGATGTACCGATAACGGCAACAAATTCTCCCTCATTGACAGTAACAGACACTCCGTCAAGGGCGTGGACTTCACTCTCACCGCTGCCATATATTTTTCGTAAATCTTTTGTTTCAAGTATTGCCATAGATATGCCCTCCAATGTTTTTGTAATTTTAGTATAGCGAACACTTCTTACAATCTCATTACAGCTCGCACTAAAATTAAAAATGTGGGTGACAGATTATCCCTTTTTTCATCGTGCATCGTTAGGTTTTTTGCTTTTTTAGGAATATTTTTGACCTCTTAAGTCATATTGTATTTATTATATCCGTTTGAACAAACAATCTCAACCGTGCAAATATGAACTTTCATCACTTGATGGCAGAGATTAAATCTCTTGCGCGAAGAGATTTCACATCGTTTAAGTGAAACTTCCATTTCAGTACAATATAAGAGGACAAAATCTATCCGTACAGGTGGTGAGAAAAATGAGCGAAGCCGCAGGAAACTTTGACTTCATGGAGTTTGGGCAGGCGATTATGGATGCCCGTGAGAAACAGCGGATTACCAGAGAGGAATTAGCCGAGGAACTTGGCATCTCGGCAAGGCATTTGCAGGCTGTAGAGAAAGAGGGACAGAATCCGAGCTTTCCCTTATTCATTCAGCTTGCGACCATGTTCCACATATCCGTAGACCAGTACATACACCCAGACCTCCCGACAGGGTAGCTCCGTTGTCAGCACCCAAATATGTCTGCTATACAACGGCTTTTTTCTTTTGCCGTTGTACGGCAGATTTACAATACGGATATTTTACACAATTAATAAATACTCTTTTTGTTTTTACGGCTTAATCCGTTCAAAATTAAAACTGCAAGAACCATACAAACTATCAGAATAACTAAGCTGGCTGCTTTGTTTCCGATTGTTGCTTCATAATATCCTGAAAGCTGGAACACCGCAGTAATCGGGTAAACAGTTTTCAGAGTTTCAGACATACTTGCAAACAGACCGGCAAAGGAATAGATTTCAGTAAATACCAAAACAAGCCAATACCCTTTTTTTATACGGGCTACTAATGCCACAATCGGTGAAATAGCAAGAAATACGCCAATACCATTTACAAAATAGGTAAAAAGGAAGCCCCATACTGTCTGAATAGATAATGTTCCGAAATGCATTATAGCTTCAACCGCAAAAGTAATTACAAACAGCAGAAGATAAATCAAAATACTGAAAACCATTGCAACGATCATTTTAACAACAGTCAGTTTCGCTTCATCTACTGGCACAAGCCGCAGTGATTTCAGAGTATCTTCCTGTTCCTCCCGGCAAATCATATAGCTGCCTAACAATGCAATGACAGCCGGAAGCACAAAAAAGGTTGCCAAAGACTGTGCGGCAGTCATAAACCAGCCAGCCCCATCTATATATCGTGAACCCTTAAATACAAACTGCCCCTCTGCAAAAACGATAACAGCAATCATAACCACCGCAAAGACAGCAATCCAAACGATTTTAGAATGACGAAGTTTTCGGCGTTCAGCCCAAAGTAATTGTTTCATACTACCCACCTCACTTTCTTTTTTCTAAAGCAAATATAGCCAACACCACTGAACCCGCACACCATATAGTAATACATATTAATGCCGCCGGAATATTAAGAGTTTGTGCCAAAACTACACCGGGAATATCACGCATGACAATGGCGCTCATACTGGATAGAGGGTGCAGATACATATTAACCATAAGCAGAATAAAACCAAGGAACGTATAAACCAGCGTTACGCATACTGGAAATATATAACTTTTTCCAGCAGCTGCAACCGCCAAAAGCGGCATTATGGCGAATGCGGTTAATATAGCAATTTCCATACATTTTTTTAGCAAGTAACAAAAACTGCTCCATTCAAATGTTATATAACCGGGAAGCGTACCAAAAATCACGGACAATCCGGCTGTGAGCAGCATAAAACAAATAGAATAAGACAGCACAACAATAAATTTGCTAAAAAAATATTTTGTCTTGCTAATCGGTACAATCCACAACTGTTTAAGCATATCATTTTGGTGTTCATCATACATAAGCATAGTGGAAAATACCCCCAATACGACAGGAAGTATAATCCAAGGCGTGTAGCTGAAAGCAGTCCATTTATAAAATTGTATTGTATCTATGCCTGTCTCTCTAATGTCTCTAAAATAAAAGATTGCAAGAAATGGCATGAGAAGAGCTGCCAACAGCATTAACAGGATAAACTTTCTACGGCGCAGTTTTAGAAATTCTGTTTGTGTCAATTTAAGCAATGCCTTCTCCCCCTGTAATTTTTTTGAAATAGTCCTCCAATGTATCATTACATAATTGAGAACTGATAACTGCCACATCCTGCACCACAAGAGCCTTATTGACAGCCGCCATATCCAATGACGTATTATAAATCCGCAGGGAATGGTCGTCCTGTACGGAATAATCTGTAACTCCGAATTGCCTTTCCAAAACAAGAGAAGTTTTCGGAATATCAGAAACTTGCAGAAGTATATATTTACTGTTTTTTCTTTTCAGTGTTTCCATGCTGTTTTCTTCCAGTAAGACACCGTGATCAATAATGCCAATATCATCAGCCAACAATGCAATCTCGGACAGGATATGACTGGAAATGAGGATTGTTTTCCCATGTTCGGTACTCAAGTCTTTAATAAAATCTCTTACTTCTGCAATGCCGATAGGGTCAAGACCATTCGTAGGTTCATCTAAAATCAACAGCTCCGGGTCATGCAAAATAGCATTTGCAATACCAAGACGCTGTTTCATTCCAAGAGAATATTTGCTGAATAGCTTTTTGTCCCGATAAGGGAGACCAACAATATCCAAAGCATTTTTTACAGCATTTGGGGTAGCAGTACCACGCAGCTTCGCAAATATTTCAAGGTTTTCCGTACCCGTCAGGTTTGGGTAGAAGCCGGGTGTTTCAATAATAGCCCCAAGCCGGGGATATACCCGTTTTTCCCTTCCTTTGATATTTTGTCCTAACACATCTATTTCCCCAGAAGTAACAGGGGTTAATCCCAAAATCATTTTCATTATTGTGGTTTTGCCAGCTCCATTACGCCCTAGCAGTCCGTATATCCGCCCTTTTTCTACATGGATATTAACAGCATTGACCGCTGTCTGCTCACCATATTTTTTTGTTAACCGCTTTGTTTCAATCACATAGCTGCACATAATATTTCCTCACTTTCTTAATTATCGTGGTCTTTCTAAATCACATAGTTATACAAGTTTCCGCTTGCTGAATAGTTGGTAAAAACTCTTCAAAATGTTTTCTTCTGTAAAACAATTACAGAAACGATTGTCGAAATAATGCCTATAGCCAGTAAAGAAACAGAACAAATCATCGGTGATGCTGTTATTACAGCATTTCCTGTCCAACTGTTTACCATTTCAATAGCGGCAGGTGAAATGTGGGGATAAATTCCCATAACACTCGCCAAGGGGTGCAGTCCCATGAGCTGGGACGGGGCAAGCACAACAGGCACAAGATAAAGTAATACAGCCCCAATCGGTAAAATGTACCCTTTTGATAGCGTTGCTAAAAATATGATTGGGAGCATGGCAACCGGGATCAGCGCACCGCCAGCCAAAAACAATAGCCCCGCCTGTAGTATTGTTTCCGTATTCAAATCAGTAAAGCCGCCAGCAATTAAGCCGCCAACGATACAGATAACAAAGGTAAACAGGCATAGCCCCAATGACATAAGGATTACAACCGCTATCTTTGAAAAATAAAGCTGTGCTTTGGAAACCGGAATAATCAAAAGTCCTTTTAATGTATCGTTTTTCTGTTCATCAAAGAACAATGTGGTGGCAAACATCCCCAACACAATAGGCAGAAACAGGCTTGTAAGGTTCTTAAATGCCAAAGTGTATAAGTCACCAAAGCTATCCATGAGAGGACTGCTTCTTGATATGCTGCAGGCACGCTCAACCGCAAATACTCCCAAAATAGCAGTAAGAATAAAAATACCCCAAACTGTCTTATTCCGTTTCCATTTCAGTATCTCAGTAAAGATAATTGTCATTGCCTTTTCCTCCTTTCCAATCCCTAATTATATAGCATTAACCTTGCCAAAACCTTGCCGTAACCTTGCTTTTTTCATGTTTTCCTCCAATAAATATACAAAAAGCCCTGTGCTGTTACAGAGCTTTTGGAAATAGTATCGTAAATGTTGCACCCATTCCGGGATTGCTGTCTGCTTTAATTTTCCCATTGTGAGCATTTACAAGTTCTGTCGTAATAGATAGCCCCAAGCCATTGCCCCTGGCAGAACGTGAACTGTCACATTGATACATTCTCTCAAAAATATGCGGAATATCAGAGGAGGAAATACCTTTTCCATTATCTGAAATGATAATTTCTACTTGCTGTTCATTCTCCAATAATTTCAAAGTCAATTTATTGCCGCCACTGTGCATAAGCACATTTTGAAACAGATTATTAAGAATGCGGGTATAGGAATGAGGGTCAATACGTAAAAAATATTCATCTTCAGGAATATCAAAATCATATTCAAAATGGTTGCGTTCCAAGGTTGGAACCCACTCTGCGACAATATTGCGGGTCAATTCGTTAAAATCACATAACTCAAAATGAAAAACCTGTTCTTTAGCGTCTAGTTTTACCCACTCAAATAGTGCTTCCACAAAATGTTTTAAGTGACACGCTTTTTCTACTGCAATATGGATATAGGCTTCTTTTTCTTTCCCAGCCACAAGACCATTTTCAACGGCATCCAAGTAGCCAAACAATGAAGCTAATGGTGTCTTTACATCATGGGAAAGGCTTGTCATAAGTCGCTTGTATGCCTGCTCCGATTGTTTTTGTTGGATAAGCTGTGACTGGTTCTTGACTGCAATTTCATTGATTGCATAGCAAATACGCTTTGTCATATCGCTTTTTCTCGCCAAAACCCGTCGGTTCGGATTACCAGACTTTATATCTTCAAGGGCTTCTTCAATAATAGATAATTGTCCTCTTACACGCCTAAGTTTCGTAATAAAAAATAGAACAGCCAAAAGCGCTGTACAGAGAGCAATTAATAAAAATGAATTTAAGCTCATGTTATGCCTCCCTGTTAAATCGGTAACCAACGCCCCGGACAGTCAGAATATAAAAAGGGTGTTCCGGGTCTGGTTCGATTTTCTTCCGTAATTTGCTGATAAACGACATGATATTGCTATCATCAAAAGCATACTCTTCCTCCCACACATGGGTATAAATCTGCTTTTTTGTAAACACTTTTCCTTTATTGGCCGCAAGGAAAGAAAGCAGATCAAATTCTTTTCCTGTAAGTTCCACTTGTATGTCATTAACCAAAACAAGACGGTTAAGGTTATCTATCGTCATTCCTTGAAATACCATACAATCCGTTTCTGTGCCGGAAACAGGATTGAGCAATGTAAAACGCCGGATAAGAGAATTTACACGTGCCATAAGCTCGTTAATGCTAAATGGCTTTGTCAGATAATCGTCTGCCCCCATCCTTAAGCCGGAAACCTTATCTTCCTCACCGCTTTTTGCGGTAAGCATAAGAACGGGAACATTGCTTGTATGCCGTACTTGTTGCAGCACTTGAAAACCGTCTAAATCGGGCATCATAATATCAAGAATAATAAGTGAACAGGTATCTTTGATTTCCTCCAATACATGCAGTCCTTCTATCCCGCCGCCTGCGACAATCGCAGTAAGGTTTTCCTGCTCTACGCATTTTTTCATAAGTGCGCAAAGTTCTTTATCATCATCTATAATTAAAACTTTATTCATGCTTTTTCTTCCTTTCTGCTTTTAATCGGGCATCTGTTGGTTTTTCTGCGTCCTTTGGTATCAGCCATAAACGACTAAATTTTGCAACCCCCGGTATGCGGTTTTCCTCACATAGCTTTTGTACCCGTCTTTCTGAAATGCCCCATTTCTTCGCCGCTTCCGGGGCGGAAATAAACTCTAACATCTTCATTCACCCTTTCTCTAAATTCTGCCATATAATTATATGCGGTCAGGCGAATAATTTCAAGTGTTTAAGGACTGCATCATGGAAATGTGCATAACTGGCTATGAAACTATGGAAAACCCCATTCACAGCCTGTGGAAAAGCAAAAGCAGCTTTCCCACATCCTGCAAACAGGGTTTCCCACAGTTCCATAAACACAGCCAGTTATACGACATTCCCACAATGCCTGCGCCTACGGAATCCATCTCTCTATCTATTTCTTTGTTAGAAACATCTTTTTACAGACCTATTCCCGCCATTCTTGCGAAAACGGTTTTTCGCCCGATAAGTTCCGACTGTTTTTCTTCTGACAGGCTCTCAAATACACCCTTATACCCTTTTTCCAGCAATGGAGTACCCTTTGCGATAAGATACAGCTTCATGTCAAGCCATTCCTGCCATAATGCTTCAAACAATGCCTTGCTGTCCGTAAAAGTTTCATCTTCCTCAAAGCCATGCGGCGGCGTATAATATTTGAGCATTACAAAACCGTATCTGCCTACATCAACTATCACAATGTCCGCCATTTCGTACAACTCTGCAAATGCTTCAGCCACCTTCTGGCACTTTTCCCGTTCTTCCTCTGTGATATAAATTTTCTTTTCCATATTGCTTTACCTCGTTTCTTATAAAATTTTACCATATTCATTTTATAAGAACCACCTGCACACCAGCTTTTCTTCCACTTGTTTTTGGCAAAACCCACTTTACTAACAATTCACTTCCCGAAACAAGTGCAATTTTCTTCTCCAATTACAAATATGAATGTGGCAAGCAAAAGCATAGGATAATAAATAAAAATATTATTTGACATCCAATGTCCATTTGTCATATGGTACGGAAGCCATTTATGTTCATACATCCACTTAGGGAAATTCCCAAGTGCCTCTTTAAACAAATGAAATGGCATATATATAGCAAGTGTGATAATAACAAAAGTTAACAATTTCATATTCATCTTCCTTTCATCAAGCATATAACAAACCAACAAGACGTGTCAGTCACTAATCATCCGTGTATTTTCATTTACCGCCGGATTTGAAGTTATCAAACTGAACATCTGTGGGCCTATAATTATCGAATTATCGCTTTTTGTGCAGAGGAAATATCAACCGTGTTATTTTTCATAAAAACATAAGCACTGACCGTCATCCGTATATGCTGCAAATTTATCAAATTGCGGAGTAACAATATAAAAATCCTCCAACAATCCATCAACTTCATTAAGTACATCGATCATAGTATCTATATATCCTTCATAAACCCAGCCATCAGAAAGAATCAGATAAATCTTTTTATTCCAATCATAAGATAACTGTTCTTTTATTTTTGCGAGCATACATTCCCACCCAATCGTTTCGCTAACACAACCGATCTCTTTCAGTTCCTGCCTAAACAATCCCGAATTTGCGACGAGGGAAACGCTTTCATCAGCGTTTCCCTAAATGGAACATATTACTTGGGGTCAGTTTCCTCGTTGAGGGGCTTATAGTTGCTGTCCATGTAGTTCTTTTTCCCAAAGGGAACATAATTTTCATCCAACAAAATCAAGTTTCCGTTTCCCAAATCAGGGAACTGCCGCGCAACCTCCTTGAGCACTTCCCATTCATCTTTTGCATTTTCTTTGTTGTCTTCCTCCACCTGTCTTAGCGCTTCTTGAATAGACTGCTGATCTGCCGTTCCCCAATAAAGAGGATGGGGCTGGAAGGAAGAATGGTAATCGCCGCCCTCATAGCAGAAAAAACAGGAGCAGGGGATTTTTTCAAATAGAATTTTTTGCGCCCCGTCAAGCTCCTTTACCTCCAGACAGCAGCATCCATTTACGGTTGCCGCGCCATCCCGCGCAGTCATGTTTGCGATTGCCATGATAGTAAGGGGTTCCGTTTTCACGATCATGCCGGGAACCAAAAGCCCCTCCTCGTACATTTCCCGTAAATATTCGTCAGAAAATTTTCCGACAGCCCGCCATAGGAAAAACAATGCAAGAAGGAAACAGATAACGGCGGGAACCCAGCTTTTAAACATAGAAATTCCTGCCATGCACAGGAAGCATACGCAGATTATCGCAGAGCTTCTCCGCTTTTTAACGACGGCTTTTATTATTTCATCTTTCTGCCGTATCCGGCTCACATCTGCGTGGATGCCGGATTTTACACTTGCCTCAAATTGTGAATAATCGACCATTTTTTCCTCCGTTTCTTACGTTTCTGTAGATTGCTGATATTTTTTATAGATATATTCGGTAAAAATCCGATACCTCGTTCCCATTTTGAAACAGCCGCACAATAGTCCATCTTTAAAAGCTTTACTATCGAGATATAGTCCCCACATAAAAGAAACCTCCGTTTGCCTCTTTGTCAATCACTTTTTTGATCCAAACCTTTTAATAAATAAAAATATCAATTCATTTTGTGGACTGCAAGTTTAATTGTTACACAAGCTCCACCAGAAGCAATATTTGAAAGTTCTAAACTTCCGCCGTGTTTCTGGCTAAGGACACGGCTTGTAGCCAATCCCAGGCCCATATGCTCTCCCGTTTTATCCTCAGAATAAAGAAAAGTGTTCTTTTTACGGAGCATTGCCCTTGAAAAGCCTTTGCCATCGTCTGATATGGTTATCATAAGCATATCATCTGTAAGGGAGTACCCGAAATTCACCTTGCTTTTGGCATATCGAACGGCATTGGAAAAGATATTCTCGACAATACGGTAAAAAATCTGCTCGTCTAATTTTACCTGACATTCGGATATGGCAGAATGGTATGCAATCTCCAGGCTACGCTGTTTGGCAAAAAACGAAAAACTTTCCGTAGCTCTTCTTAAAAAGTCCGGTAACTGAACTACGGAATACTTTGTTTCCGTTTCTTCAATCGCATTCAGGTCACGGATATAATCTGTATAATGTTCAAGCCGTTTTGCCGTTACCGCAAGGTTAGACAGTGTATGCCGTAATTCTTCGTCATTCAGATTTCCATCTGCCAGACATTGCTGCATATATTCCACATATCCCTCAACAATCGCAATGGGATTTCTAAGGTCATGTGCCACTGACGCCTGCAGGATTCTGCGCTGCTCGATCATGTTCCATAGCTGACGGTTGTTATCATAGAGCGCCTGCCGCATTTCTTCAAAAGCGGTGCAGAGCCTTCCTAATTCATCATTCCTGTTATAATCAACCGTAAAATCAAGGTCTTGCTCCCGGATATGTTTTGTCGCATCGGCAAGAACCTGAATGGGCGGCGACAGTTCTTTCCTGTAAAACCACCATGCGCACAGCATGATACCTGTAATGGAATAGACAAAAGGAAACAACACCATAGAAATGCCTGCCATTCTGTATACGAACTTTTGCTTTGGGCGAAGCGCCGCAAAGCCGGACTCGATTTTCTCTATTATGAATTCCGTATTCTCCAAAGTTACATCCACTCCGGTGGGAACGAGCATACCCACCTGGGCAGGTTCGTCAAGGATAACCCTCTGCCCTCCCTCTAATACCCTCCCGTCCGCTGTGACCGTCCGGATATTCAGCCAGACTTCCTGAGAATCGGGAAGTATCACTTTTTGTATACGGTAGCATCCATAAATCGTCAGGACAGATGCCGCAAAAACAAGAAACATTGTAGCAGCTACCGCACAGATAAAAGCTCTTTTCATTGATCCGGGTTTCCTCATTTTTTCCATCTGTACCCCATCCCCCAGACTGTTTCGATATATTCCCTGCCCGTAGCTTCCTTCAGTTTATTCCTGATCTTTCGGATATGCTCTTTTATGACTCCGCTGTCTCCTTCGGCATTCAGCCCCCACACGGCTTCATAGATCCGCTCCCTGTCGAATATCTGACCCACGTTACACATCAGAAACTCCACAATGTCAAACTCACGGTTTGACAGGCTCAGCGGCCTTTCCCCATAAAAACAAGTACGTTCCGCAAGATTTACGATCAAGCCCTGGGAAGAAACGATTTTAGGCGTACACTTGCTTCGTTCATCCCTCCGCAGGTGAGCCGCCACTCTTGCAGTCAACTCTTTCAGGCTGAACGGCTTGGTTATGTAATCATCACCTCCAGCCTGCAGGCCGTTTATTTTGTCCTGTTCCGTAATCCGGGCTGTCAGAAACAAAATGGGGCAGACGACATTCTGGCGGATCATTTTACATAGCTCCAGTCCATCTATTTCCGGCATATTGATGTCAAGCAGAATCAAATCCGGATAGACATTCAGCATGGATATTGTCTGCTGTGCATTTTCCGCTACAAAAGCCTCATATCCACACTTCCGTAAGTGACTTGACAATAACTCTGTCAGCATTTTTTCATCATCAACAATGAGTATTTTGTATGCCATAATAACCTCTCTCAGAATATGATACTGCAAATAAGTCAAAAAGTGGTCAATTTTCTGTTCATCAACTATACTGTTTTCCTTTTCGATATTCTCACTTCATCACTCTCCACTATCTGCAATAGAACAATACAACATATGAAAACCATGTTCTAAAAACTGGACTTTTGATAATCCCATTGCTTTTTTAATATATTCTTCTTTGTTTTCTGCAAGCTGAATAAGCCCGGACAACATACCCCAGAAAACAAAAATAGCAGGCATGATTTTCAGATCGTTTCGCAGATCGCCTTTATCTATGCCGGATATTAAAAATTCCTTTTTTTTCGGTGTACACTTTTCGGCTCTTTTTTTCTCCGTGCCACTGTCTGCATCCTCATAATTGAACTTAAGGTTAAATTATAAAACTCTTAAAGAATACTGTCAACTTTTTCACCTAAAATAATCTGGAAAATATTTGTCTGAATGAGATGCCTCCGGATTCCAGTCACTCCTCAATACAAGCGGTTCCCTGCCTTCATCAATCAGATTCAAGCTCACTACAATGGACTTGAAAGATGCGTCCATGCTTACAAGCGGAGCGGAGATTACCCCTTTTCCGCTTATTGTCGTGGAACCTTCACATGACACTACACTTGATAATGCCTTTCGATACTCCTCCTCGTCAGGCTTTCCAACTAAAAGATAAAGATACGAATGGCCAGAACTTGCAAGCTTCTTCCCCAGCCTCTCCCGTATAAAGCAGCCAATCTCACTCTCCAAAACCTTACCGCCCTCATTGGTACGAACAATGCCCTGATTAATCAGCTCTGATAACCTCTGAGGGGAAATACCAGCTATCCTGGCAAACTCTCTGTAGACAAAATATCTCTCCGCCATATCAAACACCTGCCTTTACTAAAATTCTACTTGTAGTAATCCATATCAGCTCCAAACTCGTCATCTTAACAAGGTTAGGTGCAGTTTGACATATCAGAGGGGCAGTACAATTATAAACAGGTGCAGTATAAACATTCAGAAATACAGAGCAATCCCCGACAGGAGCGAAAAAATCCTTCAGAATGCCACTATAATTTTTAATAGGAGCAGAAAAAACAAGCAGAGTCGCAGAAAAATCGTAGATGAACAGACTTTAAAACAGAAACTCAAAATATCAAAACTTTACCAGATAACTCAAAGAAAATATTCACCTTTTACATAGAAAATAAATATATTTATACCATGTTGATTTTCTAATATCCCTAAGATGTCTTTTTGAGTATATGACAACTTATATACTATACAAGAAACCATTATAAAAAATAATACCTGCTTAATCAGAAAAAGTAAACTATCTGGTTAAGTGGGATCTTGTCCCCCCCCCCGAAATTTGTGCCTGTTTTACATACCTTTTCATAACACTGGCAACGTAAGCCAAAGCTCCATGTAAGTTGTACGCCCCACTCAGAGTTTCAAAGTCTATTACGCTTTGTAATAACTTATCCTCTTCAGCACTGGTTAAAGTACCATTTGCCTTAATGCTCTCTGTATGCTCACCGAAAGGTATCAGCATACTATTTAATAAATCTCGTGCATCTTGTTTTGTCATATTGACCACCTCCTATGAAGTCCTCCCGCCGCAGTTTCTTCCATATCTTCTTCCGTCTCAATTGGAATCACAATTACCTTTTGATTTATCTTTAGAGGGGTATCTATGCGAACCGCCGTTCCGTCATAATATCCAGTTACTGACATATTTTCACCCGCCTTTCTTAATCAGATCATAACATCCTATTGTACATCTATCCAGCAAAGCATTCGCACTTTTACCCCAGAATTCCGGCCTTATACCCCAAATACTCCTAAAAACAGCCCATCCAGGGACACAAAACCTCTGAATGGGCCATTTTCAACAGTCTTTCTACACTTTCAAGTTACTGAACACTTGTTCGCTTACCTGCGGTGATCGCCGCCTGGGCGGTATATGGCGGTCAGTAAGACACTGTATACCACTCATTTATTCTACAATATGAGAACCATTCTCTATTGCGCTATTTTATCTCATTTAGCGTGCCTCCTGAAGTCTTGCCGCTTCAATTTCACGCTGAAATGCTCTTCCTGCTTTATTGTAGTAATCCATTCGTTCCTCGTCCGTCATATGCTTTGTCATTTCATAATTATATTCTCGTAATTTGTGAATATCTTCAATAGTAAAATTTGGACTCAAAACAGGTTTTTCCATAATCATCCCTCACTTTCCAATAATACAGACGGACTCCATATCTCTATCGGCTTGTATCCTTCCAGATTTGTAATCGCCCTTACTCCACGAATCGTCTTGATATTTACAATATGCTTAAAATTCCATGATATGATGCAGTCACAGTTATTCACCACAGCGGCTCCAATATGCTGACAATCATCAAAACTCTTATTTGTAAGCACTCCCATAGCAATAAGCTGGTGCGCCACATCTAATACATCTTTTGTAATATCATAACTTTCATATTGTATCTGCCATTTTTTCAGGCACATCTTCCTGCATCAGATGACTGATAACAGATGTATCTAAATACACTTTCAGTTTTCTACCCATATTTTCACCTGTCCTTTATATATTAATCATAACATCAGAAATTATATCCTGCAATAAAAAATTACGAAAAAAGAACTGCCCCAACGGAACAGTTCTCTCACCATACTGCTATATGTACTTTACTCTGTCAATTCCTTGATTTTAGCCTCTTTCTCTTCCTTTGTGATAAGGTTCATATCTGCCAGTTGCTGTACTTTGCGGATTTCCTCAAAATTATCATATTTCTTTTTCGCTATGGCAAGCTTCACCTCATATTCGGACTGTGACATAAGTTCCATTGCCAGTGCTTTATCCAGCTTTGCTTTTTCTGCAAGATATGTTTCCTCTGCCTGCTGTTTCTCCCTGAGAACAGATTTATTCTTTATCTCTTTTTCAAGTTCTACACCTATCTGCTCATCCTTGCGCTTATAATCATCAACACTTGGCGTTCCGTCCGTGTAAAGGTTAAAGGCAAGCCTTACCACCCGGACACTGCCGCTTGTCTGCCAGCCCTGATGCAGACACTCTGTTTTGATGTACCCGGACTTGATATCATAAATCTGTCTGAAATGATTCCTTGTGTCCTCAGATATGCCGAGAATGTAAATCAACGCCTTGTGGTAGCAGTCCTGATACCTCGCCTGTTCCAGTTTCTCAAAATAAAACTTCTCATGTTCCTCGTTTGCAAAAACCATGTGTGTGTTGTTGGCGCTCTGCGCCCCTGCTCTTAACGCTGTGTTGTTCATGTGTGAACCTCCTTTGATTATTTTGTTTGTGTATATAAAAAGGACTCTATCCTTTGTTTGGGATAGAATCCTTTGAAAAAACCACGAAAAAAGGGGAAAACTCTCAAATGAATTTTCCCCTAATCGTTAAAGATAGATTTTACAAACGAAATCCTCAAAGCGGTTCGCCTTTGTGTACTCCGGACGATGTGCCATGAAATCATTCACATCAGCTCTGGTTATCAGATACTCCGTAAAGTACATATATTTGTAATCTACTTTCCTACATTGTTTATCGCCGCCTGGGCCGCCGCCAGCCGAGCAATCGGCACACGGAAGGGTGAACAGCTCACATAGCTCAGCCCCGCCTTATGGCAGAATTCGATAGATGAGGGATCTCCGCCGTGCTCTCCGCAGATACCAAGCTTGATATCCGGTCTGGTGGCTCGTCCTTCCTCAACTGCCATCTTCACCAGCTTACCAACGCCATTCTGATCCAATCTTGCAAACGGATCAGACTCGTAAATCTTAGACTTATAGTAGGAATCCAGGAACTTACCTGCATCATCACGGGAGAAACCGAATGTCATCTGAGTCAGGTCATTGGTACCAAAGGAGAAGAACTCAGCCTCCTCGGCAATCTCACCTGCCAGCAGTGCCGCACGGGGAATCTCGATCATGGTTCCGATATGATACTGAATATCCGAATTCTTCTCTTTCTTCACCCGCTCTGCAATCTTAACAACCATCTCTTTTACGAACTTCAGCTCTTTCTTATCTCCAATCAGAGGAATCATAATCTCCGGAACGATATCATAGCCCTTCTCTTCCTTTACTTCAATAGCCGCTTCCATAACCGCACGGGTCTGCATTCTTGCAATCTCCGGATAGGTAACAGCCAGACGGCATCCACGATGGCCCATCATGGGGTTGAACTCCCGAAGCTCATCACATCTTGCCTCAACCTCTTCCGGTGTCATATGCATATCCTTTGCCAAGGCCTTAATATCCTCCGGATCGGTAGGTACAAACTCATGAAGAGGCGGATCCAGGTAACGAACTGTCATGGGCTTTCCTTCCAGAGCTTCATACATGGCCTTAAAATCGCTCTTCTGATAAGGAATCAGCTCCCAGAGAGCTTCCTCTCTCATCTCCTCGGTCTCAGAGAGAATCATCTTCCGAATCTTCGGAATACGCTCCGGCTCAAAGAACATATGCTCTGTACGGCAAAGGCCGATTCCCTCTGCCCCAAGCTTGATGGCATTCTTCGTATCTGCAGGAGTATCTGCATTGGTGCGCACACCCAGAGTGCGGAACTCATCCGCCCAAGCCATAATACGGCCAAAGTTACCGCTTACGGACGCTTCAACAGTCTTAATATCCCCAAGATAAATCTTACCGGTAGAACCATCCAGAGAAATATAATCACCCTCTACAATGTGGTGTCCGCCCAGATCAAAGAACTTTGCTTCTTCATCAATCTTGATCTCTCCACAGCCGGATACACAGGCAGTTCCCATACCACGGGCTACTACTGCCGCATGGCTTGTCATACCGCCCCGTACAGTCAGAATACCCTCTGCCGCATGCATTCCCTCGATATCCTCCGGAGAAGTCTCCAAACGTACCATGATAACACGTTCGCCCTTCTTCCGTGCATGCTTTGCATCCTCTGCGGTAAAGTATACCTTGCCTGCTGCTGCTCCCGGAGATGCGGGTAAGGCCTCTCCAATCACCTCTCCAGCCTTCAATGCCTCCGGATCAAAGGTGGGATGCAGAAGCTGATCCAGAGACTTGGCCTCAATACGAAGTACAGCTTCCTCCGGTGTAATCTTTCCTTCATCTACCAGATCACATGCGATCTGAATCGCTGCAGGTGCCGTTCTTTTTCCATTCCTTGTCTGCAGGAAGTAAAGCTTGCCCTCCTGAATGGTGAACTCCATATCCTGCATATCACGATAATGGTCTTCCAGACGACCCGCAATCTCCATAAACTGCTTAAAGCACTCCGGAAGATCCTCCTCCAGCTTTGTAATCGGCTGAGGTGTACGGATACCTGCTACAACATCCTCGCCCTGAGCATTAATCAGATACTCACCAAAGATGCCCTTCTCGCCGGTAGCCGGATTTCTGGTAAATGCAACGCCGGTTCCGGAAGTATCTCCCATGTTTCCGAATACCATTGCCTGCACGTTAACTGCGGTTCCCCAATCACCAGGGATATCATTCATACGGCGGTATACAATGGCACGCTCGTTATCCCAGGAACGGAATACGGCCTTTACGGCCTCCATCAGCTGAATCTTGGGATCCTGTGGGAATTCCTCGCCCATCTTCTCCTGATAAATGGCTTTGTATTTTGCAATAACCTCTTTCAAATCATCTGCTGTCAGGTCGGTGTCAAACTTCGCACCCTTTGCTTCTTTGACCTCGTCCAAGATTCCCTCAAAGAAAGTCTTGCTCATCTCCATAACAACGTCGGAGAACATCTGGATAAATCTGCGATAGGAATCGTAAGCGAATCTGGGATTGCCTGTCTTCTTTGCAAAACCCTCCACCGCCTCATCATTAAGGCCAAGGTTCAGAATCGTATCCATCATACCAGGCATGGAAGCCCTTGCACCGGAACGTACGGAAACCAGAAGGGGATCTTCCGTATCACCAAAAGTCTTGCCCTGAAGCTTTTCCAGCTCTGCAAGTGCTGTAAAGATCTGCTCCTTGATCTCATCAGAAATCTGCTTTCCGTTGTTGTAATAGTCAGTACATGCCTCTGTGGTAACGGTAAAGCCCTGGGGAATCGGAAGCCCTAAGCCTGTCATCTCTGCTAGGTTCGCACCTTTTCCGCCCAGAAGATTACGCATCTCTGCGTTGCCTTCTTTAAATAAATAAACCCATTTTGCCATGTTGCTGTTTCCTCCTGAATAATAATTTCATTGGTGCACATTCTGCGTAGGAAATGTACACGAGGGCTTGTCCTTTTAACCAACCGCACGGCTCATTGCCTACACGCAAAATGTGCGCCGAATATGTGGTCAACGACCCAACCCTGCGCACATACTTAGTGTAACATATATGTAAAATTTGTCAAGCCATTTTTAGCATATTTTAACAACAAAATCGGGTGCCGAAGCACCCGATTTTGTTTATTTTTTAACATTTATTCCGTTGCTGTCCACACCATGGTATTCACAGTAACATTTATTCCAACTTATGCTTTCTCCAGTGCAAGGGTTCTGGTAGTAAGATCGCACACCTCTGTGGGGCCATAATACTGAATAGCTCCCGGGAATACGTAAGCAGTCTCCACCGCCCACTCATCTCTGTGTGCCGCAAAGTATTTGAAGGGCTTTCCATCCAGTTCCACAAGTGCCTTCTTGATAACCGGCTTGTCCGAACCGTGTCTTCTCTCAATGTTCATCATCTTGGTAATCGGCATACCGCCCGCAACCCACTCTTCCGCCGGCTTGGACAGGTTGGAAACCTTGGAAAGGTAGCCATTGTAGCCATACTGGATCAGCATGAACGCATTGTAACCAAGAGAGTAGCAATAGTCGGCATCAAAATTGGACGGGAATGCACATCTTCCCTCATAGCCAAAGAAATGCGTCTGGACTGCATACTTGCCCCCATAAGTTCCTGCCTCTTTTCTAGCTTTCAGCTTGTCGCCTACGAGAGCCGCAAACAGTTTCTCGGACTCAATCAGGGAAACCTGTACATTGCCATGAGGATCTCTCTCAAGGAAAAGCTGCTGCTGAATCGCCTGCGGAAGAATCGCAAATACTTCCATAGCCTCCCCCGAAAGTCCTTTCTCGATAAAGGCATACTTCTCGCTCCAATTGGGAAGTACATTAAACGCATCTGCCTTGCTGCCTGCCAGAAGTTCGTTGATCTCGCCGATCAGGGCAGAGAACTCCGGAACGAACTCTACCACGCCCTCCGGAATCACCACAACGCCAAAGTTAAGGCCCTTCGCCGCTCTTTTCTCTACGGAATCCGCAATATAATCTGCGATCTCGGACAGGGACTGCTTCTTTTCCTTAACCTCCTCGGAGATCAGACAGATATTCGGCTGGCACTCCAATGCGCACTCCAGCGCAACATGAGAAGCGCTCCGCCCCATAACCTTGATGAAATGCCAGTATTTCTTAGCAGAGTTGCAGTCTCTCTCAATGTTTCCAATCAATTCACTATAAGTCTTGGTTGCCGTATCAAAACCAAAGGAAATCTCAATATCCTCGTTCTTTAAGTCGCCGTCAATGGTCTTCGGGCACCCGATGACCTGTACACCCGTGTTGTGCGCCGCCATGTACTCTGCAAGCACGCATGCATTGGTGTTAGAGTCGTCGCCGCCGATGATAACAATAGCAGTAATGCCGTGCTTCTTGCAAACCTCTGTTGCAATCTCAAACTGCTCTTCGGTCTCCAGCTTGGTTCTTCCGGAACCGATGATATCAAATCCGCCGGTATTTCTGTACTGATCAATATAAGCATCCTCAAACACAATATAATTATCCTCAATCAGTCCGCTGGGACCTCCCTTGAAACCGATCAGGATATTCTCTTTGTTGGTCGCCTTCAGCGCATCGTACAGACCGCACACGACATTATGTCCGCCAGGTGCCTGTCCGCCGGAAAGGATCACGCCGACTACCTGCTTCTTAGCGGCAGAAGTATTTTGTCCCTTCTCAAAAGTAACCTCAGGCTTTCCGTAAGTGTTCGGGAACAGTGCTTTAATTTTCTCCTGATCCGCTGCGCTGGTGGTAGCGCTTCCCTCTTTAACGGCTATCTCGGTGATGCCATTTCTGAGCATTGCCGGAAGCTTCGGAACATACTCATATCTTGCTTTCTGAAGTGGTGAAAGATTCATAATCATACTCCTTTGTTATTTTTTACAGAGCTTTAAATACTCTTATTTTAAACTATCACTATTTGGCAATTTCGTCAACCTTCGGCTCATAGCTCAAAACTGAAACTTATCCGCAAAATAAGCATCCAGCTCATCAATCTTCACACGCACCTGAGCCATGGTATCCCGATCACGCACGGTTACTGCCCCATCCTCCTCAGACTCAAAGTCATAGGTTACGCAGAAGGGAGTTCCAATCTCGTCCTGACGGCGATAACGCTTACCAATGTTGCCTCTGTCATCAAACTCGCAATTATAGGTCTTACAAAGCTTCTGATAGATAGCCTCCGCACCCTCATTCAGCTTCTTGGACAGGGGAAGCACACCAATCTTCACAGGTGCCAGCGCCGGATGGAAATGCATAACCGTACGCATATCACCGCCCTCCAGCTCCTCCTCATCGTAAGCCGCACACAGGAAAGCCAGAACCACACGGTCCGCACCCAATGACGGCTCAATAACATAAGGAATGTATTTCTCCTTGGTCTCATCATCAAAGTAAGACAGATCTGCCTTCGATACATTCTGATGCTGAGTCAGGTCATAATCGGTCCGATCCGCAATGCCCCACAGCTCACCCCAGCCAAAGGGGAAGAGGAATTCCAAGTCTGTGGTAGCCTTGCTGTAAAAGCTCAGCTCTTCCTTTTCATGATCTCTTGCCCGAAGCTCATCATCCTTCATGCCAAGAGACTTCAGCCAGTCAATGCAATACTGCTTCCAGTAAGCAAACCACTCAAGATCCGTATCCGGCTTACAGAAAAATTCCAGCTCCATCTGCTCAAACTCCCTGGTACGGAAGGTAAAGTTCCCCGGTGTAATCTCATTCCGGAAGGACTTTCCGATCTGAGCGATTCCAAAAGGAACCTTCTTTCTGGAAGTTCTCTGAACATTCTTAAAGTTTACGAAAATTCCCTGCGCTGTCTCAGGTCTTAAATAAACGGTATTCTTCGCATCCTCGGTTACGCCCTGGAAAGTCTTGAACATCAGGTTAAACTGACGGATATCCGTAAAATCATGCTTTCCACAGGAAGGGCAGGCAATGGCATGCTCGTCAATATAAGCCTTCATCTCCTCCTGGGACCAGGCATCCACAGAACCCTCCGCCGTAATCTCATTTTCCTTCATATAATCTTCAATCAGCTGATCCGCACGGAAACGGGCCTTACAGCTCTTGCAATCCATCAGAGGATCCGAAAAGCTTCCCAGGTGTCCGGAAGCCACCCAAGTCTGGGGGTTCATAAGAATCGCACAGTCCACACCTACATTGTAGGGATTCTCCTGTACAAACTTCTGCCACCAGGCACGCTTTACATTGTTCTTAAGCTCCACACCCAGATTACCGTAATCCCAGGTATTGGCGAGACCGCCGTAGATCTCGGAGCCGGGATAAATAAATCCCCTAGCCTTTGCCAGAGCCGCAATCTTGTCCATTGTCTTTTCCATTATTCTATCTCCTCTTCACTTATTTATAAATAATACAGGCCTGCTTTGTTTCTTCCTTTACAACTGCCTTCTTCTTTTCCAGAATCACAACACTTCCCGACGGACTTACACATAGAATATCCTCCGGAACTTGTACTGAAATAGCTTCATTGGTTATCAAAACCTTCAGGCTGCCCGGATTGGATAGCTGGGTGATATCTGTCAAAGATCCGTCCGCACTTAAGAATTCTCCATCCAAATCATAGCCGGCCTCCCCAGCCTCTTCTATGGTTCCCACAAACAGCACCGCATTGCTGTAATCCCCATAATACTTTTCATAATGCCGGGCCTCCGCAAATTCCAGCTGCATCACAATCGTTCCCTCTTCCGCTTCCAGTGTTTTAAGTGTCAGCGCATCGGAGCCCTGATTCCGGTTGTAGTTTCCAATCTCCTCTTCAATGTCTTCCCGAAGCTCCTCCGTATCATAAAACTCCTTGCCGAACTCCTCTACTACCGTGTAAGTAACCACTCCCTTTTTATCTACAGCAATGGTATTCTCCTCCGGTATCTCTTCGGAACATCCTGTCAGGAAGAGACAGAGCATCAAAAGACATAAACTCATTAACTTTTTCATACAATTACCTCCCCGCATATGAAAGTCCCATATCCTGCTGTCCATACCTTGCATATATCCCTCATACAGCTCCTTTTAGGATATGCAGATTTCATCTAATAAGGTATATGTTGCGCCTATGGCTTCTGCCGTGACCTTCATTCCATGATAGTATAGCGTCTTTTCCCTTTTTTTTCAACTCATTTCCACCAGAATATCCAGAGATTTGAATTTTCCTTCCATATAAAGGTCCCTCCATCGATGGAGCACAAAACGAAGTTCTCCCAAGACTCCTTCCGATACGGTAAAGGTATACAGCTTCTCCGGCGGGGAAGCCACAATAAAAGACAGGGTATACCGGGCGGAATCGCTAAGCTCAAGTTCATCAAATTCTACCGGGCATTCCCCATTTAACACCAAGGTTTTCAATTCATATATGTAGCGAACCAGCTCATCAGGAATATGGGCATTTCCAAGGGCACGAAGAGACTGGTACAAAAGCTTCAGCATGGGAAGCTCGTCATTGGCTTCTCTTGTATAATACTCCGCCACCTCGCAAAAATAGAAGCCATAGCAGGCCCCTTCCACATCCGCACTCAGCTCGGAAAAATAATTGAGCACCTTGGCCTGCATGAGATTAAAGGAACTGCGCCCCTCATAGACAAAGAATTCTCCAAATACAAAAGAATTGCATACAGCAAGAAGAGAGCTGTTCTGACGTCTGGCTCCCTTCGCAAACACTGTAATTTTTCCCCGTTCCTTTGTCAGCACAACCAGCCGCTTATCGTAATCATTGTACGGATATGCTGCCAGAATCATGCCTGTCACTGTGATTGTCTGTCCCATACTCTGTCTCTTTTTTTGCCTGCGCCGCTTCCGGCCCTCTCCTGTCCAGCCGTGACTGCACTCTCCCTACGGACTCCCGGTAGGAAAGATAATCCTTCACTGCGCCTGTCTCCTCAAACTGTTCCCATGTCATTCTTATCGCCTCTGTTCTATCTATAATTAATATATCTTAACGGACGAAGTCCGCCCACCCCGAAGGAGTATATCAATAGAATCTCCATGAGAACTTTTCTTATCCTGTTAAAAAACTACCAGTTCTTTTTTATAAAAATGCCTTGACAAAATCTGTCCCTTGGTATGCATTTAAAAAACCTTTATTTTATGCCTTTTTCGCTAGTACAACGAAAATTAAGTTTTGGATAGCTTGACGCAGAATATTTTTCTGAGAGTGCTGCTTCACAAACGCAATCGCAGCGGTGGCTGCGGCGAGGCTTGGGGAGTAGTGCTATCAGGAAAATAGGCAAGTCAAACTGCCAATAACTTAATATTCGTTGTACTAGCCTTCCAGCTCTTTCTTATTATATCCAAAATTCTTTATCAGAAAATCACTGTCCCGCCAATCCTTCTTAACCTTCACCCAGAGCTGCAGGTTCACCTTGCCCTCCAACTGCTCCTCAATCTCATACCGGGCGGCGCTTCCAATCTTTTTCAGCATGGCTCCCTGCTTTCCGATGATAATCCCCTTGTGAGAATCCTTTTCACAGATAATAGTAGCCTCAATATCCGTCACCTTACCACCGGAACGTGTCTTCATACTCTCAATAGAAACCGCTATTCCATGAGGTATCTCTTCATCCAGACAGCGAAGGGCCTTTTCCCGAATCAGCTCCGCCACAATCTGGCGCATGGGCTGATCCGTTATGGTATCCTCATCATAAAAGCTTGGACCATAGGGCAAATACTTAAAAATCTGCTCAATCAGTACCTCCGTATTATCCCCCTTAAGGGCCGATACCGGCACAATTTCATGAAAATCATAAATCTTCCGGTAAGCATCAATAAAGGGCAGCAGCTCTTCCTTCTTCACTTTATCAATCTTGTTAATAACCAAAATGACCGGTGTCGTGACTTTCTTAAGCTGATCCGCAATATGCCGATCCCCTGCCCCGATAAAATCCGAGGGTTCCACAAGCCAGAGGATCACATCCACCTCCTTAAGCGTCCGCTCCGCCACATGAACCATATATTCTCCCAGCTTATTCTTCGCTTTATGAATACCAGGCGTATCAACAAAGACAATCTGCCCTGCCTCACAGGTGTACACGGTCTGGATCCGGTTCCGAGTTGTCTGAGGCTTATGGGAGGTAATGGCAATCTTCTGACCAATCAGCTGATTCATCAGGGTCGATTTTCCTACATTCGGCCTGCCCATGAGCGTGGCAAAGCCTGATTTATTGTCTGTCTTCATCCTTTCCTCCTTCTGACACAATTCCCAAAGGATACCATCTATGGAACAATTACCGCCCACCGAAACACCGGTAAGCGGTAATCCTTCTCATACGGTAATCTTATTTAACGCCCAGGGAATTTTCATGGATTCCCCATAGGCTTTCCCATTAAAACTTCACCTGAGAATAATCAATACTGTCCTTCTTACTCTGCACACGATTCAGCACGAACAGCGCTGCCAGAAGAAGAGCAACCGACACAATCAGCGGCACCACCATACTGCCGCCCATAAGCCCCATCAGCACATGGCCAACCAGACAGCATACCAAAACGGTAGATGCATAATACATCTGAGAGGATACATGATCCAGATGGTTACAGCCTGCTCCCGTAGAGGACAGAATGGTTGTATCGGAAATGGGAGATACGTGGTCTCCGTAAACCGCTCCGCCTAAGGTACACCCAAAAATAGGCAGAAGCAGATGCTGTGTCTGGGGCGCACTTGCAATGGCTGCGCCAATGGGAATCAGGATTGCCATGGTTCCCCAGGAGGTTCCTGTTGAGAAACCAAGGAAAGCAGCCACAACCATAATCACTGCCGGCAGCAGGAACGTCGGAAATGCGGAGTTGGAAATCGCATTGCCTACCAGCTCTCCCGTATTCAGGTAATCGGAACTGCACACACCGCCGATGGTCCAGGCAAGAATCAGAATGGTAAATGCCGGAACCATGGACTTAATGCCTTCCGTAATACCACCCATAAAGTCTACAAAACTCAGAACCTTTCTTGGAATATACAGAATAAAGGTTACTACCAGCCCCAGAAAGCTTCCAAGAACCAATGAAAAGGAAGAATCGCATTCGCCAAAGGAAGACAGGAAAGGCGTACCGGAGAAGCCGCCGCCTGTATAAACCATGGCAATGACCGTACAGACAATCAGGGCCAGAATAGGAATTACCAAATCATACACTTTTCCCTTTAATGCCTTTCCTCCATTGTTGCCCCCGAAATCATCCGTTACCACATTTTCCGTATGGGTAAACAGGTCGCCCTTCTCAATGGCATTTTTCTCAAACTTTGCCATGGGACCGTAATTCAGCTTGGTCAGGCAGACAACCAGAATCATAATAATGGTTAAAATAGCGTAAAAGTTATAGGGAATAGTCTTCACGAAGGTCGTCATTCCGTTTAGCCCGGTAGCGTCCGCCATATAGGAGGCCACGGAAGCGCCCCAGCTTGACACCGGCGCAATAATGCAGATAGGCGCTGCGGTAGCGTCCAGAAGATACGCCAGCTTCGCTCTGGAGATGCGGTGCTTATCCGTCACCGGACGCATAACCGTTCCCACGGACAGACAGTTGAAATAGTCATCAATAAAAATCAGGCAGCCAAGAGCGCTGGTAGCAAGAGCCGCTCCCCGTCTGGTGGTAAGCTTTCTGGAAGCCCACTCCCCATAGGCTGCGGAACCGCCGGCACGGGTCACAATCACAACCAGCGCACCGAGAAGTCCCAGGAAAATCAAAATGTTCACATTGTCGCCAATCTTATTTCCCATCAGTTCAAATGTGGCGGTTACCATGCCGACCACATTGCCCTGGCTGTAAATCAGGGTTCCTGCAAGAATTCCAATCAGCAGAGAGGAAATCACCTCTTTGGTAATCAGCGCCAGCCCGATTGCGATAATCGGCGGTAAAATTGACAGAATCAGTTGTAAGATATCCATTTGCAAACTCCCTCCTTTGTATTTCAGCGCTTTCAAAATTTTTGACATCTGCATTTACCAAAACCCTGAAAGCCCGTATTTATGCTCAATGAAACAGATTTCTCACCGTTTCAAACAGCTCCTTTTGTTCCTCCAGGCGTTTTTCATTTCCGATAACACAGAGGTTATTTTGAGACAGCATAGCTCTAAGGTAAGGCGCCAGCGCCCGAATATCCTCACACTCACAGGAAAGCACCTGAGCCCGTTCCCTCTGCACCATCTCATAGTCGAGGCCCATTAACCACGCTCCCATAGAGCGGGCTCCCTTTGCATTGGGATTGAGGGGGGTATCCAGATTGCTGATCGTGCCGATGATATACTTGGTCATATCACGATCCGATACCTCAAAGCTTTCCGTGTAGCCCACACTTTCCTCAAATACCCGGTTCGTTTTCTCCAGATTCGGATCCCGGTAGGACATCATATAGGCTGAGCCGTTTCGGGTATAATTGTTCATACAGCCGTAAGCGCCGCCCTTCACACGGACATTATTCCAGAGATAGTCATAGCTCATAATAGTCCGAAGCACTGCCAGCGCTCCCGTATAGGGCAGCCCCGCAACACGGAAGCTTCCGGCTCTGGCTACATACTGGATCTGTGATGAGGTTTTAAGGCCCTCATTCTTTTGCAGGGCATGAAGGGTCCAGCTCTCTTTCGGCACCGGCTCCTGGTGAAGCGCCGGAATCAACGCTTTCACCTGCTCCTTCATAGCCTTAAGGCTCTTTTCTTCTGCCGTGTAGCTGATCGTCAGATTCTCCCTGCGGAACAGGCACCTGGTCAGCTCTTCCAGATTCTCTGCAATCTCCTCCCAGTTCTCCTTAAGCTCCGTCTCCACCTTCTCCATAAACTCATAGAAAGCCACGCCGCCTGTCTCATCCGAGAAGCAGGAGCTTTCTGAAAAATAGGACACGGCACGTAAGGCTGCCATAGAATGACCGGAAGTCATAAATACCATCTGAAGCCTGGAACGTGTCTCTGCGGAAACCTCCGTAAGCCGCTTTCTGTCCCGCAGCTTTGAGGTCAGCAGCATTTCTTCCATCATGGAAAAGGCTTTCGGAAGCTCCTCATAGAGAGCTTTGCAGCGCACCTCAAACATGGCCTGATAACTTCCCGGCTCTTTTAAGCTTTCATAGGAATTAACTCCGCAGAAGATCCCGCCTGTATGCAAGTTCAGCTCTGTGGCAAATTCTCCATAAGTGTAATGCTCCGTATCCACATTGCCAAGAACCGCCTTCAAAAGTCCCAGATAGGGCACAAGTCTCTTTGGAATCTCGCCCGCCTGGAACATGAGATTTATATAGCCGATTCCATTGGTGAAGAGATCATGGTGCACTACCTTAACATCCTCCACCAAATGCACCTCATTTTGGAAAGGAAGGGCTTCCTTCCCAATGTCCTCACGCTCCAGAAGTGGAATCTTCTCTAAATCTTCTTGGCTGGAAGGCTCACTCTGATATTCTTTCAGATGCTTTGTAAAGGCAATCAGCTCCGCAATCTGCTCTTTGCCAAGACTTTCTTTATACTCCTTAAGACGCTTTCCAAGAAGCTCCTCCTGTTCAGCCGTCAAGCCTTTTTTAGGTCGAATAATTACAATAGAAGCATGCGGATTCTCAAGAAGATACGTCCGTATCAATCCTTCAAAGTATCCCTTATCCGCCTGCTCTTTTAAGAAAGCAAAGGTATCCAGGGCCTCCAAATGAAGAAATACCGAATTGTCATCATAAAGCCAGCTGTCAAATGCCTGCAGTCCATACATCAGTCCTGCCGGATAGGTGCCGAAATCCGCTTCCCGATAGCGGAATTCAAAATAGTTGATTCCTGCCCGAAGAGCCTTCACATCCAGGCCCTCCTTTACAAGTCTCTGAAGAGTAGTCTCAATCACCTCTACAAAGGCTTCCTTTTGATCCTCATTGGCCTCCTTTGCAATAATGGAGAAAATAGGCTGCTTCACTCCATTATCATAGGAGCTCATAATATCCTTACCGATTTCCGCATCCAGAAGAGCCTGCTTTAAAGGCGCTCCCGGCATGGAAAGAAGCACGTATTCCAATACCTGGAAGCCTAAATACAGCTTCTTATCCATGGTATCTCCCACGGATTTATTATAGGAAAGATAGGTTTTATCCTCCGTTCCCTCCTCCTCGGAAACAGAGTACTCTCTCACTACTTCTCTGGTTTTCTCAAAGGGTTTTTGCGTCCGCACTTGGGAGTCCACCGGCAGGCAGTCATACTTGCTCAGATAATTTTCGTCAAGCCAACAAAGCTTCTCTGCCATATCGCAGTCCCCATAAAGGAAAATGTAGCTGTTGGAGGGATGATAGTAGCGGCTGTGAAAGTCCAGAAATTCACTGTATTTCAAATCGGGAATCGCTTCCGGATCTCCGCCGGACTCGTTGGCATAGGTGGTATCCGGATACAGGGAATTCAGGATCTCCCGTTCCAACACACCCTCCGGGGAGGAAAATGCTCCCTTCATCTCATTGTACACCACGCCATTTAAGGTCAATGGCCCGTCCTCGGATTCCAATTCGTAATGCCACCCCTCCTGACGGAAGATCTCTTCCTTCTCATAGATATTGGGATAAAAAACCGCATCCATATATACGTGAATCAGATTTTGAAAATCCCGATCATTGCAGCTTGCCACCGGATATACTGTCTTATCCGGATAGGTCATAGCATTTAAGAAGGTATTCAGGGAGCCCTTGGCCAGCTCCACAAAGGGGTCCTTTACCGGAAACTCTCTGGAACCGCAGAGGACGGAATGCTCCAAGATATGGGGCACGCCCGTATCATCCGGCGCCGGGGTGCGAAAGCCGATATAAAAGACCTTGTTGTTGTCCTCGTTGGAGAGCAGGCAGACCTTTGCTCCGGTCTTTCTGTGCTTCAGATAGTAACCGGTGGAGTTAAGCTCTCCTATCTCTCTTTTCTCTATCAGTTCATATGCTTTTAGCTGTTCTACTGTCATGTTTTCCTCTTTCTTGCATGCTTTAAGTATTATGGAGATAAATTTAGGAAACCTACGCTTCCAACTCTATGCTTCGAACCATTCTGCTTTTGCAATGCATAATATCTGGTATAGTATACCACCTTTTTCTCCGGTTTAAAAGAAAAAAATGAGAGCAGGCATAAAAAATACCGGAAAATCATAATTCCACGATTCTCCGGTATTCATTCTAACTGGCTAAGTTATCTCTTATAAATTCTCCTTGAAGAATGTCTCAATTGCTGCTGCCGCTGCATCTTCATCCTCACCGTCGATGGTTACGGTAAGCTCAACACCCTTCTTAACACCCATGGACATAACAGCCATGATTCTCTTAGCGTCTGCCTTCTTAGCACCGCTGTCCAGAGTAACTGCGCTCTTAAACTTTGCAGCTTCCTTTACCAGCAGTCCTGCGGGTCTTGCGTGAAGTCCTAACTCATCCTGTACTACATACTTAAACTCTTTCATTTTTCTGTCTCTCCTTTATGTTTATTCATTTTTGCAACTGTCCGGGCAGCTATCGCATAATTGCTGCAGTCAATTCAACTGCCGCAAGCTTGCAGCTGTCCCAAACAATTATTCACAAATTAGCTTATAATAATACTTTCGCTTACGAAATCCGTTTATTTTGAAAGGATTTCAAAGAGCAGCTCTTTTTACGCTACTCCGCATCCCGAATCTTCTTACGCAACTCCAGCGTAAATACGGGAGATACGGAAAGCTCGTCAATGCCCATCTGCAGGAACCGGCGTGTCAGCTCCATATCCGCTCCCAGCTCACCGCAGATTCCGCACCATGCGCCATGCTCATGGGCGCACTCGATAGTTCTCTGAATCATCCGAAGCACTGCCTCATGGTGAGGATCGTAAATATTATCCAAAGACTGATTCTGACGGTCAATAGCCAAAGTGTACTGAGTCAGATCGTTGGTTCCGATGCTGAAGAAGTCTACCTCTGCCGCCAGCTTATCCGCAATCATAACTGCCGCAGGCGTCTCAACCATGATACCAAGCTCCACATCGCCAAAAGGAATATCTGCTTTTGTCAACTCAGCCTTTACTTCCTCCACGATAGCCTTGATCCGCTTTACCTCATCCACAGAAATAATCATAGGGAACATAATGGAAGCCGTACCGTAAGCGCTTGCCCGGAAAATAGCTCTAAGCTGAGTCTTAAATACCTCTGTCCGCTCCAGACAGATACGGATAGCACGGAATCCCATAGCCGGATTCTCTTCCTTGGGAATATTAAAGTAATCCGCCTGCTTATCGGCTCCGATATCCAGGGTACGGATAATAACCTTCTTTCCGTTCATCTTGGAGATTACATTCTTATATACATTGAACTGCTCTTCCTCTGTGGGATAATCGTCTCTTCCCAGATACAGAAACTCGCTCCGGAACAGACCAATACCCTCGGAGTCATTCTCCAGAACGGAATCCACATCCTCCTCGCTGCCGATGTTTGCGTACAAATGAACTACCTTGCCGCTCTTGGTCACAGTGGGCAGTCCCTTTAGGCTCTGAAGCAGCAACTTGCGCTCTTCCTCACGCTTTTTCTTCTCCTGCATAACAGCCAGTGTTACTTCATCCGGATCAATGTGGATCTCTCCGGTAAATCCGTCCACAACAGCCATCTTTCCGTTTAGTTCCGTGTTAAGCTCAATATCCGTAGTTACCAGACACGGAATGTTCATCATACGTGCCAGAATAGCCGTATGGGAATTGGCGGAACCTTTCTGGGTTACCAGAGCCAGAATCTTATCCTTTTCAAACTGTACCGTCTCACTGGGGGCCAGATCCTCGGCCACAATAATCACCGGTTCCGGCATAGCCTCCGCACTTACCTGCGTACCGCTTAAGATGGCAATCAAACGGCCGGAAATGTCATTGATATCCGCAGCACGCCCCCGCATGTAATCGTCATCCATGCTTAAGAAAATAGCCGCACACTGTTCGCCTGTTACAAATACGGCATACTCCGCATTGACCTTATCCTGCTCGATCATGCCCGTAATGCCTTCTACGAAGTCCAAATCCTCCAGCAGCATCTGATGGGCCTCAAATATCTCTGCCTCTGCCTCTCCCACGTCCCGCATGGTCTTTTCCTTCAGCATTGCCAGCTGCCCTGCTGCTTTCTCTTTTGCTGCCATATAGCGTGCAATCTCTGCCTGCGGATCCTCAATGGCTCTCTTTTCCACTACCTGTGTCGCCTTTTTGTACACGAACACCTTTCCGATTGCCACTCCGGCAAATACGCTTTTGCCCTGACGTGTTTCCATAGAATTCATACCTCCCTGTTTCATTAATTCCGGTAAATAAGTTTACCTTTCGCATATCCAATGGATATGCTGCATTACATCCCCATAGGGATAGGCGGGCTGCGCCCGCTAAGGTACACCCTGCGGTATCCCGTAATACATACCCCTTCGGGGCGGGCGGGTTGCACCCGCTAAGGCATGCCCTCAGCATACAGAAAGATATACCTTCTCCTGCATATTGAGGGCAACACTTGAATTGTAAATAGTATACTAGTTTTTACCACAAAAGTCAATGGCATTTGGGACTTATGACCACTCCCGCTTTAAATTATGAAAGCAAAATCTGATATATTAATTAAAAAGGAGCCTTTGCGAAACAACTCCTTGCAAAAAACTCCTTTTTTTTACATTTATAGAACAGAACATCTGTGAAGCTGCCTGTTTTGCTCGGCATCCAAAGGACAGCAGGCTATCTCTTCACCTTGGACAAAGCTGCCGGATCCGCAATCACAGTTACATCCGGATGGAACTGAATGATAGAGGCCGGAACCTGTGGCGTCACCTCACCGCAAAGGGCTGCGGCCGTAATGTCCGCCTTATCCTCGCCGCTGATAATCATCAGAAGCTTTCTGGCACGCATAATGGTTCCGATTCCCATGGTATAAGCCTGACGCGGCACCTCATCCGCAGACGCAAAGAAACGCTTGTTGGCTTCAATGGTCATCTCTGTCAGATCCACGCAATGGGTATCGCCGTCAAAGAAGCTGTTGGGCTCGTTAAAGCCAATATGTCCGTCATGTCCGATTCCCAAAAGCTGAATATCCACGCCGCCTAAAGAACGGATCAGTTCTTCGTAACGCCGGCTTTCCTTTGCCGGATCCGGCTGTGTACCGTCAGGCACATGGGTTCGTGAGGGATCAATATTGATTCTGCTGTACAGGTGCTTGTTCATAAAGTAGTAGTAGCTCTGATCGTTGTCGTGATCCAGTCCCCGATACTCATCCAGATTCACGGTAGCAGCCTTGGAGAAATCCAAATCTCCACTCTTGCACCACTCTGCCAGACAGTCATAGGTTCCGATGGGTGTGGAACCTGTAGCCAGTCCCAATACGCTCTCCGGCTTCAAGGTTACCTGCGCCGCCAGAATATGAGCCGCCTTTCTGCTCATGTCCTGATAGTCTTTTGCTTCAATAATTCTCATCATTTTTCCTCCATTCTCATTTTGCAGCCCCTTTTTCAGTGCAACAATGCTATAAGCAGACTGCCTGATTGCTCTTATCTTAACAAAATACCCAATTACTGTCAATCAATTACTGTCTTCCGCTCGCAGGCTGCCTGACAGTGTTTCTTATGGCAGGCAATTCCGTAGGCATAGACTGTTTTCATCCCTTCATCGAAAAGTCTCTGCTCATATCGCTTTTTCCAAATCTGCTCCATAGCTTCCCTGCCGCAAAGCTTCCCATGCTTCCTTCATTTCAACACTATCTTATCACAGAAGAAATATGATTACAATTAAACAAAACTGCCCGATTTTTTATCATCGGACAGTCCCGCTGCTATTTGCTGATTTCTTCGTATATGTGTTTTCTATTCCTCACTCTCCGGGCTCTCTGCTGCCGCTTCTTCCTCCACAGCAGGCTCCTCGGAGACTTCCATCTGCTCCTGTACCTCTTCCTGTAATTCTTCCGCATCCTCTTCGGAAACAATCTTTACCTGGCCGCTCTCAAGCTCCTGAATTGCCATAGAAAGGGGTTTCTTTCCATTCCCCGGCACTAAGGGCTGTTCGCCCGCTATGATCTGGCGTGCACGCTTGGAGGTTGCCAATACGATTGAATACCGGCTGTTCACTACGGGAGTTTCTCCTTCCTCCACGCCGCTGTTTACAACTTTCATTAAATCTGTGTATGATGGATGTAACATTGAATCACCTTGTCCTTTCCAAACGGTTTTATTCATGCGGCCATATCCTGAATACCTTTTAAGCCGCATCTTAATATAACACCGCTTATAATTTTATTTTGAAAATGCTGTTAATTCTCTACGAATATTCTCTATCTGTTCCCCGCATCGGGATGTCCGGCCGTGTTCACATTGCACAATCCGGTGCACATACTCCACGCAGGCATCCAGATCATCATTCATCACAAAGTAATCGTAATCCTCGATTCCTTCCGCTTCCTGCACGGCCCTGTTAAGGCGGTTTGCAATTACCTCCGGGCTCTCTGTCCCCCGCTTTGTCAGGCGGCGCTTTAGCTCATCCGCACCAGGCGGCGATACGAAAAGCAGCACAGTGTCCGGAAACTGCTCCTTTACTTTCCTGGCCCCCTGTATCTCAATCTCCAGGATCACGTCCCGCCCCTCACAGAGCTTCTGCTCCACGTAGGCTTTGGGCGTTCCGTAGTAATTTCCCACATAGCAGGCATGCTCAATAAGCTCCCCCTCCGCTATCATCCGCTCAAACTCTTCCCTGGTTTTGAAAAAGTATTCTCTGCCCTCTTCCTCGCCCTCTCTGGGCTTTCTGGTGGTTGCGGAGACGGAAAGGGCATAATTCTCATACCGCCTGAGCAATTCTTTCATCAGAGTTCCTTTTCCGGCCCCGGAAAAACCGGATACTACCAGCAATATTCCTCTTTTTTCCATACTGCCCCCTCTATTCGATATTCTGAATCTGTTCCCGTACTTTCTCTATTCCTGTTTTCAGCTCAATAGCCCGGTTAGATACTTCCAGATCATTTGCTTTTGAGAGAATTGTATTGGCTTCCCGATTCATCTCCTGAGCAATGAAATCCAGCTTGCGCCCCACACTGTCTTTCTCCTGAAGCACTGCCTTTGTATGCTGGATGTGACTTCGCAGACGTACCAGTTCTTCATCCACACAGATCTTATCTGCAAAGATGGTAACCTCTGCAGCCAGACGGCTTTCTTCAATCTGTGCGTCGGCGAGCAGCTCATGTACCTTGTCCTCCAGCTTTTTCCGGTACTCCGACACAATCCGGGGAGAGCGTTCTTCGATGAATGCCACATGTCCAAGCATCTCATCCAGCTTATCAATCAAATCTCTCTTCAGATTCTCACCCTCCTTGGAGCGAGTCTCTACCATCTGTGTGCAGGCTCCTTTCAAGGCTTGCTCTAAAAGCTTCCAAAGCTCTTCCTCATTGTCCTCTCCTTCCTCCATCACCAGAACCTCCGGGTAACGGGAAAGGGCGCTGGCCTTTATATCATTTTCCAGACCAAATTCCTCTGCCATCTGATTCAGATATTTCAGATATTCCGCAGCAAGCTCCCGGTTGTATTTTAGAGAGCCTTTTGCTTCCGAAAGATCTTCACAGGTAATAAACAGATCTACTTTTCCTCTCTGGAGATAGGTCTTTAAAAGGCTGCGGACGGCTGATTCAAAAAAGTTCAGCTTTTTCGGCATCTTGATGTTTACATCCAGATACCGGTGATTCACGGATTTCATCTCTACTGTCATTTTCCGGTCGCCCTCGGATACCTCACAGCGGCCGAAGCCCGTCATGCTTTTTACCATAGTGGTTTCTCTCCTGTACGCTGCTCATTTGGATTTTATTATAGTTGAAACGGGGACTTGCGTCAAGGGCATGGGGACAATATTTTCCAAAATTAGTTAGAATGGAGATTATGGAGACGGACGCCAGTGAACAGAAAAAACATATCCTTCCATGCTCCGCCATTGGGCTGACACGCCTGTCAGGATATGTTTTTTCTGTTCACTGGCTGATTTTGCTTTCAAATCTTTGCCTTTAGTCTTTCCTTTGAAATGTTATGTCAAAATTGGATGGGCTCTACTTCCTCCGTAAGAGACTCCATCTGATATTCGGGGAATTGATCCAGGAGTTCTTCCAGACACAGGCCTGTTTCTCCTACTACATCGTGAGCCAGCATGATTACTTTTTTTCTTCCAAGGGTGCTGGATACTGCATTTTGGATTAAGGTTTCTGCTTTTGGATTCTTTACTGCGTCCTCCAGGCTGGCGTTCCAGTCATAGTAGATATATCCCCTCTGTGTCATTTCTTCGGCGATCTGCTGGTAGACTTGTTTGTTATAGCTATTGATGCTGCCGCCGGGGAAGCGGAAAAGCTTTACTTCTATGCCTGTTGCTTCTCTTACAACCTCCTGTGCCTTTTCAAAGTCGGCAAGGTAGCTTTCTACGCTGGCGTAGAGTGCCTTGTAGTCATGGCTGTAGCAGTGAATTCCTATGGTATGGCCCTCGTCTGCAATTCTCTTTGCCATTTCCGGATGCTTCTCTACATTTTCTCCTACCAGGAAGAAAGTTGCTTTTATGTTCCGGGCCTTTAAGATATCCAGTACTCTGGCAGTATTCTCCTCAGAGGGACCGTCGTCAAAGGTCAGGTACATGGTTTTGGGGTTTAGATAGGCATCTATGCCTGCGGCTATTCCCTCTCCTAACTGTTCCTGATATTCTGGGGCCGCAAGTTTTCCACGCTCCGCCTTATTGGATAGAAATCCGGTCTCAATCAGGCAGGAGGGCATTGTGCATTCCCGAATCACATAAAGTTCCTCATTTTCTACTATTTCCCGGGACCTGGCGCCTGTATTTTGAACTGCGTATTTTTGGATTATCCGAGAAAGGCGTTCGCTTTCTTCTCCCTGGTTCTGGCTGCTGTACCAGACCTCAATTCCGTCCGCATCTGCTTCCTCACTGGAATTTTGATGAATGCTGATATAGAGATCAGCCCCTGTCTCATTGGCTGCTTTTGCTCTCTCCTCCAGGGTAAGCCCAACGTCCTCGTTTCGTGTAAGCCGCACCTGATATCCTTTTTCCAAAAGCTTTCTCTGTATTTCAAGGGCGATTCCCAAGTTGATCTCTTTTTCTTCCACGCCGCCCCCAGCACAGCCCTCATCCTCTCCTCCATGTCCCGGATCCAGGACTATCAGAATATCTCCCGGTTCTTTTTCCAGTGTTCCCAAAGGAATGCCGGGTACTGACTCCTGCTCGCTCTGAGGCAGCAGCGTCAGCTTTGTTGAATTAGTTCCTGCCATTGCTGCCTTGGATGTTTGACTCATTGCAGCCTTTATTTGATTGATTCGTCCTGCCAAAGGATTGACCGAAACAATTCCAATGACGGCAGCCAGCAAAAAAATCGCAATATTTTTCCCTGTCCTGCCTATTGATTTCTCCCTCCACTCAATAGGATCACTATATGCTCCAGCATATTCTATATACAAGTCCGATGTGTACAGACCGGATTTTCTCATTTGTACCTCCCCCTTCTTATCCAGCTTTTATTCTCTATCTACAGCATATTCGGAAGGCACATCAAAATTTCATATTTTTGGCATCATTTTTGCATCTTTTGAGGATGCTTTTTGGATTTATTTAAATCTTGACTTTTTGGGGAAAATAGAATATGGTGGATTTGGTTAATGAAATCACTAAAAAATGCGATTGATTTTCACAGACAAAGCGAAAACCCCAAGAGTGCCAGCTCTTGGGGTTTTCTCGCTCGTTGCGGTGAGCTATTCCGTGCAGGCTGCTGCCTAATCATCTCTGTCCAGTCATTTGCAATCTCCACAACATTTTACGTCAATTTTATAAAGACCTCATTGACCCCTTCGTAAAATCCAATCGTAACAATCGTGCTCCTTTCCTCCATTCCCGGAAAACGATATTTCACAAAATCCGAAGTAGTTTCCATAAGGGGATTCTCCGAATCATAAGTCTCTCTGCCCGTAAGCCCCAGATATTCTCCCCAGGCATCCATTATCTGGTCCGGCTTCATCTGTGTCCACAGGCTGTCTGTGCGGGCATAAAAGCTGTAGATTTTCCCGGAATCCGCATCAATATAAGCATCAATCAGCCGGTTGGCCTTGTCCGCATTCTGCTGGCTGGTAGAAAGGCTCACATGCCACACTGCCATATTGTTCTGGGGCTCTAACACATCAATAGCCGAATAAAGAACGGCACTGTAGGCCAAGGGATCTACTTCCTTTACCTGCTCTGACAGAACGCCCAGCTTCTTCAAGGTCTCCAGCTCCTGATTACAGATAGTAAATATTTCCTCGTCTGCAATTTCCTTATCTGAGGGTCCCTGGCGGTTTGTCACAAAGGCATAGGTCCCCATCAGCCCCTCATAGCCCTGGGCGGAATTATCCGTCTTTGCCCTTGTGACCGCACTTAATTCACTTTCCGGAAGCACCTGACGGCTTAAGCACTCTGACAGCAGATACAGCTTTTCATTGCTGCTTAAGGTATAACGGTAGCCCTGGTTCGGGCCCTCCGTCTCTTCCTCAGTGATTTGATTTATAATTCCGTGATCCTTATAACGGGCGATCTGCTCCGGTCCCAGCACTGCTGCCAGCAGAATCAATACCGTTATCGCTATCACTGCCAGATTTTTGACCTTCTTTTGTTCCATTCTTTTCCATCTCCTCATTTGGTGTACCAAAAGAACTCTTTACCCTACTGTTTTCCTCGAAGCTTGGGACCGCCGGCTCATAAGGTATTAAAAAAGCAAAGGTGCTTCCCTCCCCCAGGGCACTTGTAATCTTAAGACTGCTCCCGTGAAGCTTCAAAATCTCCGCACAGAGGGCCAGACCCAGGCCGGCGCCGTTGTGACTTCTGGAACGGGATTTATCCACCATGTAAAATGCCTCTGTGATCCTCTGGCAGTCCTCCGTTGAAATCCCCATTCCGTAATCCTTAACCGCAAAGAAATATCCTTCCTGCCTGCTTTCTCCAATCACCTCAATAGGCTGTCCCTCCTCAGAAGCTTTACAGGCATTATCCGCCAGGTTCAAGAGTACAGATTTCAGAAGATCCGTCTCGCCGCATATATGCCCGGGTTCATACCGGAACCGGAAAGGATGTTCTTTTTTTTCTCTGTACATGTCCCTCAGATATCCAAAAAGCATCTCCACATCCACATCCTGAGGTGAGAGCCGTTCCCGTTTGGTTACGATAATGTCCAGCAGACGCAAGGACATGGCTTCCAGGCGCTTTCCCTCCGTATAAATATAATTTGCCGAAAGAAAATGCTTCTCATCATCTAATTTTCTGGAACGCAGCAGATCCGCATAGCCAATCACGGCCGTAAGAGGCGTCTTCAATTCATGGGAGAAAGCCGCAATAAAGTCCTCTCTGGCCTGCACCTCCGCCTCCAGCTCATGGATATTCTCCTCCAGCACTCCTGCCATATGGTTAAAGTCCCGTGTCAGCTGTCCCATCTCATCCCTGCTCACCTGCTCCGCCCGATAGCTGTAATCTCCGTCTGTCATTTTCCTTGTGGCCTTGGTCAGCAGCCGTATGGGTCTGGTCAGCCAGGTGGAAATAAAAAACATAACCACAGAACTTACGACCAGAATCAGCAGCATCATATTCCGGTATACGGAAAAGCCCCTGGTCCGCTCCTCATAAACTGCCGTCACGTCCCGCATGGTTTCCAGATAGAGAGTCCGATCCAGAGCAGTTATCTCTGTTCCTGTCTGAATATAATAGTGTTCATCCGGATGAATCACACGATAAACCCTTATTTGCTCCTGAATATTGACCAGCAGCTCCGTATCCTCCACAAAGCCCTCGCTGGAATAGAGAATCTCCCGATTTTCATCCGACAGCCGAAGAAGACGGGTGGAGCCCTGGCCCCGTTTTTCCAGATTGGCTCCGATCTCTTTTACTGCGGAATTTTGAAGCAGATCGTACTTGGCCGGAATATTAAGAGCCGCTGTCTCAAATGCAAACTGGAGAATGTTGCTGTCGTCTGCCGCCTGCTCCATTTCCCGCTCCATGGATGCCTCAAATACATCATTTACAAAGAAATATCCGCCGATTCCCAGTGCCGCCGCCATGGTAATGATACAGCTCAGCAATATTTTATACGAAAATTTCACGTGCCAGACCTCCAATTCCAGTTTCGCTGTTAGATTTCCAATCGATACCCTACCTTATAAACCGCCACCAGATTCTTTTCCCAGCCCATTTTTCTGCGAAGTCTCTGTACATGAAGCTCCAAGGTCCGGCTGTCCGCCAGGTACTCGTCTCCCCAAACCTTTTCGTAGAGGGTTTCTTTGAAAAGGGCCACATTTTTATTTCGAATAAACAGCACTAAAAGTCCGTATTCCTTATTGGTCAGCACCACCGGCCGGCCCGCTCTGGTCACTTTCCGGGCCTCTAAGTCCACGGTCACATCCCCTGCGGCAAGAATCTGCTCCGTCTTATGGAACCTGCGCAGTACCACTTCCACACGGGCGATAAGCTCCAGCACATCAAAGGGTTTTACCAAATAGTCCTCCGCTCCCAGTTTCAGGCCCTTAATCTTATTCTTTACCTCTCCCCTGGCTGTGATAAAAATAACCGGAACCTTCAGGGGGCGAATATATTCCATAATATCAAAGCCGTCAGCGCCCGGAAGCATAATATCCAGAAGAATCAGATCAAAGGTTTCCCGTTCAATCAGGTCAATGGCCGCCAGACCATCCTGTACACTTTTACACTGATAACCTGCCGCTGACAAGTTAATATCTATCAAATCGCAAATAGGCTTTTCATCGTCTACAATCAAAATCTTAATCATCTGTCTCTACCTGCCATCCCCAGTATTCCCGGATCTTTTGTATTATGTCCTCCATGGTATCCTCTTCCGTATATTGATAATAATTCTCAAAGCCTGTATCCGCCTCAAAGCCGCTGGTCCGCTGGTAGTAAATGGAGCATATATTTTCCACCACCTTCTCGCCGGATTCATCCTCTCTGCTGTAACGTGCCAGCACCACCAGATCCTTCATGCCGTCCCCGTCCACATCTCTTCCGTTGATTCCCTTAAGAGAATACAGGCCGTCATAATCCAGCATAGGCTGAAAACTCCAGACAATCTCCCCCTGTTCATTTACCAGATAAATAAGAAAGAAATCATACCAGGCCATCCGAAACACGCCCGGAACCACCTGCAGCCGCCCCAGCCGCTCAAATTCCCGTGTATACTGCTGATCCTCAAAAATGGAAAATCCGTGCTCTTTCAATTCTTCCAGGGTAGTTGCCGTATACAGAAACTCCGTGGATACCCCGTCTCTCACAAAAAAGAGAATCTGATTGGTGCTTTTGTTCATGCTGAACCGGTTGATTTTATCGGAAATCCGCCAGTCCCGGTAGAGACTGCCCTCTCCCTGAAAAATCACATCTCCCACCTTATAGGGAATCCCCGCATAGCTTCCTGTGGGATTTTCACACCGGCTGATTAAGATAATATCCTTAAGGCCGTCTCCATTTACATCTGAAAATGCAACGCCGCTCACATCCTTTACCGCCTGCCTGAGCTCTCCGGCAATCCGGTAATTCGCCTCAAGCTGATTATACCGGTACGCCACCTGCCCCTCCTCATCCATAAAAAAGAGGGCCAGCCGGTTCAGACTGCGGTCAACGGCCGGAACAAGGAGCAACTCTTCGGAACGAATGGATTCCAAAGTTACCGGAAATATCTGATCGTTCATGACCTCATACTGATTTTCTTCCAGGTCCTCCATATGATCAATGGAAGCAAACCGTTCCTCGTAAGCCTGGTACTCCCTTAAAAGTCCCTCATCCTCTCCGGCTGCCTTTCCGGTGAGAATCGGAAAGAAAAGCAGCCCAATGAACAAGGCCCCACTTTCCAGGCCCCTTTTTACTTTTTTTCTTCCGCTTTTCTTCCACCTCCGGTTCATGGCTCTTCCCATTCCTCCTCAGCAGGTCTCCATGCCTGTCCAAACTTTACATCCTGAAACAGGGCCGCAAGCCCTGTAATCTGCTTCAGCCTCAGAATTTCATCCCGATCCATTCCCAGATGCCTGGAAATCCAGGCGTCGGAACGTCCCAAATCATGCAGCTCTTTCACAATATTGCTCATCAAATCCACGTCATGGTTTCCCCTTGCCCGATTGTGGCGGATGGTGCTTGCCATCCGGCGGTCAAGGGGCTTATCAATCACGGACACCGGAAGCCGGCCATCCTCCCGCTCATAGATATCCGGGTAATCCAGCATTACCCGATAGCGGTGAAAACCATCCACAATAATGTACACATCCCTGCTCTTATCGTAATAGCATACAATGGGCATAGTGTACCCGTCTTCCCGAATGCTCTCATAGAGCAGCTTCATCTCCGGAGGCGCCACCGTATTGGGATTGTAGGTATTTGGTTCAATCTTTCCGATTGGTACTGATATCACCTGGTAAACAGGACTTTTAAATTTCATAATTACATTTCCTCTAAACTTTTGTATTTGCTCCGAATGGCATCAATCTGCTTTTGCTGCTGGCGGCTGATTCCAAAGCCCATAAACCGGCAGGTATGATCATTTTTTAAAATGCAGTAGCACATTCGCTTCCAGCTTGGAATGTCTTTGGTGGATTTGATATCATCTGTGTGATCCGGTATCTTCCCTATGAATACAATGCGGGACTTCCGGTTTAGAGTATAATTGGAAACCCCGTTCCGGCGAATCCGATATCCATGCTCCAGAAGCTCTTGAATGGTTTCCTCATCCAGTCCTCCTCCCGTCTCATGCCAGAACTTAATGGAGGTATTGAACTTTTTTACATAATTATTGCGAAGCCGGGCAGGCAGGGTATCCAAAAGAAATTCCGTGTAGGACTTCCAGGTATGTCCCTCCGGCAGAGTTATATTCCGATAGCCCATAGCCTTAGTCTTGCCATAAACGGCGGCAAAATTGGCTCCCTGAACACGCCCTACCAGCTTTACCCAAATCTCCGGGTCGATAACCCGGTAGAGATTCAGTGAGTCTTTCGAATAATCGTTAAAGGGTGAAGCCACACGCATCTGAGACACCTTTAAGCCTGCTTTATAGTAAAGGTCATAGAGGTGGTTGTAGTCATATTCAAAGATACAATTGGCATGCCATACATCCTCCAGGGACCAGTCATACATAGGAGAAGCGCACCATACGTCCTTAAAGGTTCTGCTAATCCAGCATTCTCCGTGATACCCATATTTTTTGTTTAAAAATCCGCTGTATCTTTGGAGAGATTCACTGGCCCGTATTCCAAGAAGACAGGCTGTTTTTTTGTTCTCATGGGACATTCGATACCACCGGCCGAACTGCTTGGCCAAATCCTCCTGATGCATCCGGTAGCGGTAAGTTGTGACGGGGTTATTTCCCATATGTATCACATATTTCCCTTTGGGAAGATCCCGAACCCAGAGCTCCTGTTTTTTATCGTCCCAGGGATACCAGTACATTTCATAGCTTCCCACCGCCGTCCGGGTGGCCATGGGAAGGCATACCCAGTAAAGCTCCACCCCCGGCTCCTTTTTCAGGCGCTCAAAGGTTCGCTTTACATATTCTGTTGTCACCGTATACTGTGCTTCAAAATCTTGGTGAAATACTCCTATCCGTTTCTCTGGAAAATGCTCCTTTCGGTAATCCAATACCAGGTTCAGCAGAAGTCCGCTGTCTTTCCCTCCTGAAAATGAAACATATATATTGTCAAATTCCTCAAAAATAAATTTCAGCCGTTTTCTGAGCGCTTCATACACATTCTGCTCCAAATACTCCCGTACCATCATGAATCTCCTCCTGGCTGTACTGTCTTTTGTAGTCCTGCATAACGGTATCTTCTAAGGCGGACGACCTCCGCTAAAATATAATTTATCACATTGCCCAAGTAAATTCAATAAAGCAAAAACAACTGGGAAAAATGATGCAAAAAAGATGCGAAAAAGACCTCCCGGCAACTCTCTGGCTTTATCCGAAAGGTCTTTTTCTTTATCCTGCTATCCGCACTATTATTTACTCAATCTTGCTGTATCCAAAGGTATTCACAATGGCATCCACTTTCTGATTATTCTTGCACATAGGACAGTTATGAAATTCATAGGTATGGTAGTCCGGAATATCTTTCTGAGTAAAAATGGACTTTACTTCAATGGAACGGGCCTTATTCACCGCACTGAAAATAGCATTGATTCCCTGGATTCTTCCGCCGTAATACTCAATGCATTTTAAGTTCTGCTCCAGAGTTTTTCCCGTGGTGGCCGTAGCCAGAAGAAGCAGCACATTCTTATCCCGAATCATCATCTGCATATTATCCCGGAAAATAATCTGTCCGTCCGTATGGGGCTCGGGACTCGCTATGTAAATAGTCTTGTGCCGGTTCATGGACATAATTCCCGCATTGGTCAGCTCCTCCGCCAGATAAGCCCCGATTACGGCACACCCCTCCACACAGACAATGGTATCCACCACCGTGTAGTTGCAGTATTGCGCCAAAATCCTGGCCGCAGCCTGCGCCTCTTTCTGTCTCGTCTTCAGCATGGCCAGATCAATATAGTAATTGATATGGGAATGATTGGTAGCAAAATGGCCGGGAATAACTCGAAGCAACACCTCCCGATCTGCCTGTGCCGGAATCTTATACATACGTGTTTCCATAAAGCCTGCCTCCTTTTCTTCTTTAATATGTATTCTCAAAATTCTCTTGCCGCCTCCATTGCCAGCTTCAAGAATACACTTATTTTTTCTGCTTTTTCAAATTTTTGTTCTTGCTCTTAAAGATAAAGGTGCTTTTTAGAATTGCAGATTTTTCCCTTACGGCTCATAATATTTCAATTCAAAAGAATTCTTGATAATCTCACGTCCCTCGGCAATGCTCTTAACGGCTCCCGCGGCCACAAACTGTACAATACTGTTCCCAAGGACGGACCCCTCCGTAGGACCTGCCACCACTCGCTTTTTGGTGGCTTTCGCCGTCAGCTCGCAGAGCAATTCATCCTGAATGCCGCCGCCTACCATATTAATACAGGGAATGGTTTTTCCGGTAATCTCCTCCATACCCTCAATAGACTTCCGGTATTCCTCCGTCAGACCATTGTAAATAGCCATAGCCATCTCGCCTAAGCCCTCCGGTCTGCCCTGGCCCTTTTCCTCGCAGTAGGCCACAATCTCTTTCATCATATTCAAAGGCGCCGTAAATCTCGGATCCTTGGGATCGATGATAAAGTCCTGACGCTTGGCTGCTCTGGCTGCCTTGATAATATCCGGGAAAGATACCTCCTCCTCAAATTCGCACCAGTTCTTTCTGAGGTTCTGCATAATCCAAAGACCATTAATATTCTTCATAAACTGAATCTTGCCGTCAATACTACCCTCGTTGGTGTAATTGTACTTATAAGAAGTCTCATTTAAAATAGGTTCATCCAGAACAATCCCCAGCAAAGACCAGGTTCCGCAGCTTAAAAATGCCGCATCCTGAGACTCCAGCGGCGCACCTGCCACAGCAGAGGCCGTATCATGGCTTCCCACGGCAATCAGCTTCACACCGGAAAGTCCTGTTTCTTCCTCCACCTCAGGAAGCAGATCCCCAATAACAGTTCCCGGCATTACAATGTCACCAAAGAGCTCCTTTTTCAATCCCAGCTTCTCAATCAAATCAAAATCCCACTCCCGCTTTCTGGCATCCAAAAGCTGAGAAGTGCTGGCAAAGGTATACTCCGTATACATAATTCCCGTGAGGAAATACCCAAACAGTTCCGGCATGAAGAGCAGTCTCTTGGCATTGTCCAGGATCACCGGACGCATGCCTTTCTCCGCATAAAGCTGGAAAATGGAATTAAAATACATAAACTCAATTCCCGTCCGATTGTAAAGCTCTTCCAAAGGAATAATCTTCCCAATCTCTTCCATTACGCCATCTGTTCTGGGATCCCGATAATTAACCGGATTGCCAATCAGATTGCCGTCCTTGTCAAATAATCCGTAGTCCACACCCCAGGTATCCACAGCCAGACTTTGAATCGGAACCTTTTTTGCTGCGGCCTTTTTAAGGCCCTGCTTCATTTCATGATACAGACGGAACAGATCCCAGTAAATATGTCCTCCGATCCGTACCTCATTGTTCGGAAAGCGATGCAGCTCTTCCAGCTCCAGCTTTCCATCCTCCAGCTTGCAAAGAACCATTCTTCCGCTGGATGCTCCAAAGTCAAACGCCAGATTGTAAAAAACCTCTCCCATAGTAAATAATTCCTTTCTATTTTAAGTTCCGTAGTACCTCTAACAGTACCCTTGATATAGAACAATTTCCACCCGCAAAAGCTTGCGTCTGTAAATTGTTCTGGCACTGCACGAGGTACTACTGTTTTAGTTCCGCAATACCCTTTCCAGCACCACTAGTCTAGAACGATTTCTGACCACAAAAACATGTGTCCATAAATCGTTCTGGCACTGTCAGGGTATTGCTGTTTTAGTTCCGCAATACCCCTTGCGTCACCTATTACCTCACTTATTCCTCCGGCACAACCAGACGCACTCCCCGTTCCGCCAGAAATGCCTTCCATTCCTCTGCAAGATTCCGGTCTGTTACCAGAATGTCGCCCCGCTTCATCTGCATGGTTTTTACAAAAGAAACCTTGTCAAACTTGCTGCTGTCCACCGCAAGAACCGCCGTATCCGCACAGGAATACATCACATTCTTAATGTCACTGTCAAGCTCATTGGAATCTGTCAGGCCGTTATGAATATCAATTCCCTTGCAGGAAAAAACCGCTTTGTCCACATGGTAGCCATTTAATACCTTTTGAGCTGCATTTCCCACCAGAGACAGGGAGGTTTCATTTAGGTTTCCTCCGGTAGATATCACCTGAATCCCCTCATGGCCTGCCAGTTCAATCAGTACCTCCACAGAATTGGTGATTACAGTCAGCTTACTCTTGCTCTTCAGCTCCTTAGCAATCATCAGAGAGGTAGATGAGGCATCCATCATGATCCGATCTCCTTCTTCTATGAGATCCGATACCAGCCTGGCAATAATCTGCTTCTCACTGCGGTTCGTCTTCTCTCGAATTCGCAGAGGCATATCCACCTTCGTATTTTTATTCAGGACAGCGCCGCCATAGGTCTTCTTTACATAGCCCTCGCTCTCCAGCTTCTCCAAATCCCGGCGGATCGTCTCATCCGTCACATCATACCGTTTACTCAGCTCCGATACTAAAACCCTCTGCTCTTTTTGCAGAATCGCCAGAATCTCATTTTTCCGTTCAATGGCCAGCATGACTATCACCCGTTTCAAGTATTGCAGCATCTCTTCTAATACTCCATATACAACAATTTCTGTCCGCTAAATGCTGCCTCCATAAATTGTTTTGACACTGTTGGAGATACTGCTGTTTATAGTTTCCCAATATTTTTATCTCTTTGTCCAGTTTAACACATTTCTTTTTGTTTTTATAGGTTTTTTTGGTGACATTTTGGTAAAAATTTTACGAAATCGTTACAATTCACACCAACGCCAGATTTTGCCGGGTTTTTATTTATTAAGGTGTGAATTGCAACGGGGACTGCCCATTTAAAGTCGCCTTTGGCGAAGGGCAGTCCCTTTGGCTCCATAACTGCATTGGCTCCACACCAATCAGCGGAGTGATTGGCGTGGGGGTGAACAATAACATGAAATGAACAAAAAACCGCTGAAATAATAAGACTACCGCAATGTATTCACTTAAATATGACAAAATTTATGCATACATCACAGCAGTCTTTCATAAGTATCTTTTTATTCTTCTAACAGTTTCACGTAATCCTCTTTTGTAAAAGGTATTTCCAAAGCTTTGCAGGCATCGATCACACGCTCCGGACTGGAGGAGCCATACAAAGGAACGCAGGCAAAAGGCTGGCAAAAGAAAAATCCCAATATCACCTGCGTAAGAGAGCATTCATATCTCTTTTGAAGCTCTTTCATTCTATGGGCCACCCTCATATTCCCCGGCGTATAGTAAGCATTTTCCTGTACTCCTTCCTCGCCTTTCGCCTCAAGAATGTGGAAAAATCCGCTGCAGTTTCCCATATAAGGCATTGCCAGGTTTCCGGGATTGTCCATATGATACTGATAAGACTCGCCTTTGATATAGCCCAATGTATCATCAGCAAGAGGATTCATATACTTCATTCCCAGGTTCAAAAGGCTCTGGTCTGCCACGAAACTGCGGTATCCTTTTTTTGCACAATAGTCATCTGCAGCTTTCATTCGATCCGCATCCCAGTTGGAGCAGCCATAATAACGGATTTTTCCGGCTTTCACGAATTCCTCCATGACCTCAATTTCTTCCTCCACAGACTGGCTCCTGTTATCTCTGTGGTAAAAATAGAGATCAATATAATCTGTACGAAGCTGCTTCAGTGACCCGTCCAGATCCTCCGTCATATCCCCACGAGTCATCCGGCTCTCATGAAGATCCGGAGTGGTTCTTGTCATATCCGGATGTCCCCCTTTGGTAATCAGCACGATCTGGCTGCGCTTGCCGCTGCGTGCCAGCCAGTCGCCTACCACACGCTCGGAACGTGCTTTCTCTCCAGGTACCCAGTCAGAATACACATGTGCCGTGTCAATTACATTACCGCCCTGCTCCAGATAGGTGCCGATAATCCGATCCGCTTTTGCCCCATCCCATTTGAGACCTGCGTCCACAGTACCCAGACCGATGGGATACAGGGACAGATCCGTATTTGGTATTGCAATTCGTTTTTCCATCCTTATGCCTCCGTTTCCTTTCTATAATTTCATCTTTAGGATACCGTTTACCGGAATCAAAGTCAAGAAAAGCAGGGCTGCTTCACGGGAAAAATTCTTATTTTCCCCGTGAAGCAGCCCTGCCGCTGCGATTCCAGACATTCATTATTCACCAAATATAGGCGCATATTCTTCCTGCCTGTTCTCATTCTATCATTCGTTATGATTCATACTCTTACTCAGCCTTATATAAATCTCCAAGCTTCTTCAGATACTCATATCTTGCCTTAGCAGTTGCTTCCGCCTTGTCAAACAGCTCCGCAGCTCTTTCCGGATTTGCACGCTTCAGAGCATTGTAACGTACCTCGCCGTCCAGGAACTCCTTGTAGTCTCCTGTGGGCTCCTTGCTGTCCAGAGTAAAGGCATCCTTGCCCTCTGCCGCTGCAGCCGGATTGAACCGGAAGCAGTGCCAGTAACCAGCCTTAACTGCCAATTCTTCCTCGGTCTGAGCCTTGCTCATGCCCTTCTTAATACCATGGTTGATACAGGGAGCGTAAGCAATGATAAGGGACGGTCCCGGATATGCTTCTGCCTCTGCGATTGCCTTTACACACTGATTAAAGTCAGCACCCATAGCAATCTGTGCAACGTATACATAACCATAGCTCATAGCGATGGAAGCCAGATCCTTCTTCTTCACATCCTTACCGCCTGCTGCAAACTGTGCAATAGCACCGGTAGGAGTAGCCTTGGAGGACTGTCCGCCTGTATTGGAGTAAACCTCGGTATCGAATACCATTACATTTACATCCTGTCCGCTTGCCAGTACATGGTCAACGCCGCCGAAACCAATATCGTATGCCCAGCCGTCACCGCCGAAGATCCACTGAGACTTCTTAGCCAGGAAATCCTTATCCTTAAGGATCTCTTTGCCCTCGTCGCATCCGCATGCCTCTAAAGCCGCAACCAGCTTATCGGTAGCTGCTCCGTTGGCTGCTCCTACATTATAGGTATCAAGCCACTCCTGTGCTGCTGCCTTTACATCGTCTCCAGCCTTGACCATCAGAGCCTCAACCTTTGCTTTCAGACCGCCTCTTACGGCACGCTGAGCCAGACTCATACCATAACCGAACTCTGCCGCATCCTCAAACAGGGAGTTGGACCATGCAGGACCCTGACCCTTCTGATTTACAGTGTAAGGTGTGGAGGGTGAGGAGTTGCCCCAGATAGAGGAACATCCTGTTGCATTTGCAATATACATTCTGTCACCGAACAGCTGCGTAATCAGCTTAGCGTAAGGTGTCTCACCACAGCCTGCGCATGCTCCGGAGAACTCAAGGAGCGGTGTCTTGAACTGGCTGCCCTTTACGGTAGCTTCCTTAAACTTAGCGATAACATCTGCTTTCTCCGGCAGGGTTACGCCGTAATCGAATACCTTCTGGGACTCGATGTTGGCTTCCATGTTCTCCATAACAAGTGCCTTTGCCCCCTTCTTGCCCGGGCAGACATTTGCACAGGAGCCGCAGCCTGTACAGTCAAGTGCGGAGATAGCCATTACGAACTTGTACTCCGGCATTCCGGTCATATCCAGCATCTTGGTTCCTTCCGGTGCCGCTGCTGCTTCCTCTGCAGTCATAGCGATAGGACGGATAACTGCATGTGGGCAGACATAGGAACATCTGTTACACTGGATACAGTTCTCCGGCTGCCATACAGGAATATCTACGGCAATGCCACGCTTCTCATAAGCCGAGGAACCGCTGGGAGTGGTGCCGTCCACATAATCCTTAAATGCGGATACGGGTAAGGAATTACCCTCCTGAGCATTTACCTTTGCCTGAATATCATTAACAAAGCTTACTACGTCCGCTCTTCCGCCCTCTGCATGGGTAGTAGTCAGTCCCTCGTCTGCTGCGCTCTTCCAGCTCTCGGGAACCTGAATCTCTACGATCTGCTTTGCGCCTGCATCAATGGCGTCATAGTTCATCTGAACGATAGCATCACCCTTACGTCCGTAGGTTGCCTTTGCTGCAGCCTTCATCAGATCGATAGCCTGCTCCTCAGGAATGATGTTAGCCAGCTTGAAGAATGCGGACTGAAGCACGGTGTTGATACGTCCGCCAAGTCCAATCTCTTTACCAATCTTAATACCGTCAATTACATAGAACTTAATATTGTGATTTGCAATAAAGCTCTTTACCTGTCCGGGAAGATGCTTCTCAATGCCATCCATATCCCAAGGGCAGTTCAAAAGGAAAGTTCCTCCGTCTACCAGCTCCTGTACCATATTGTACTTGCGTACATAGGAAGGATTGTGGCAGGCTACAAAGTTTGCCTTGTGAATCAGGTAGGTAGACTTAATGGGGCTCTTACCAAAACGCAGATGAGACATGGTTACGCCGCCGGACTTCTTGGAATCATAGTCAAAGTAAGCCTGTGCATACATGTCTGTGTTGTCACCGATGATCTTGATGGAGTTCTTATTTGCACCAACCGTACCGTCAGCGCCAAGACCCCAGAACTTGCAGTTGATGGTTCCTTCCGGAGTAGTTACCAGAGGCGCACCCGGATCAAGGGACAGATTGGTTACATCATCTACGATACCAATGGTGAACTTCTGCTTGTCTGCATTCTTGTATACGGCTACGATCTGAGCCGGTGTGGTGTCCTTGGATCCAAGTCCGTAACGGCCGGTAAAGATCGGTGTGTCGTTGAACTTTGTACCCTTGAGAGCTGCAACTACATCCAGGTAGAGGGGCTCACCCAGAGCTCCGGGCTCCTTGGTTCTGTCAAGAACCGTAATCTTCTTAACGCTGTCCGGAATAGCAGCTACCAGTGCCTCTGCGCTGAACGGACGGTACAGACGTACCTTTACAACGCCAACTTTCTCGCCTGCTGCTACCAGATAGTCAATAGTCTCTTCAATGGTATCGCATACGGAACCCATAGCCACGATCACATGCTCCGCATCCGCTGCACCATAGTAATTAAACAGCTTGTAGTCTGTTCCAATCTTTGCATTTACCTTGTCCATGTACTCCTGAACGATTGCAGGCAGTGCATCGTAGTAGGGGTTGCATGCCTCTCTTGCCTGGAAGAAAATATCCGGGTTCTGAGCGGAACCTCTCTGGCAGGGATGGTTGGGATTCAGAGCATTTTTACGGAATGCGTCAATAGCATCCATATCAACCATATCCTTCAGATCTTCATAATCCCATGTCTCAATCTTCTGGATCTCATGGGAAGTCCGGAAACCGTCAAAGAAGTTAATGAACGGAATCTTACCCTTAATTCCTGCACAGTGAGCAACAGGCGTTAAGTCCATAACCTCCTGCACGCTGGACTCACAGAGCATAGCCGCACCGGTCTGACGACATGCATAGACATCAGAGTGATCTCCAAAAATAGATAATGCATGGCTTGCAAGAGCACGTGCGGAAACATTGAATACACCGGGAAGCTGCTCGCCGGCCACCTTATACAGGTTGGGAATCATAAGCAGCAGACCCTGGGAAGCAGTAAAGGTGGTAGTAAGAGCACCTGCTGCCAGAGAACCGTGTACAGCACCTGCCGCACCTGCCTCAGACTGCATCTCCGTTACCTGTACGGTTTGTCCAAAGATATTGGTTCTTCCCTGTGTTGCCCACTCATCCGTAGCCTCAGCCATAACGGATGACGGTGTGATAGGATAGATTGCAGCAACATCAGAATATGCATAGGATACATGAGCCGCCGCATGATTACCATCCATGGTCTTCATTTTTCTCGCCATTTTGTCTTTTCCTCCTTAAATTGTTATGCCCTGGTAAGACTTTCCCAAGCGGGCGCTAGGGATACTTCCAAAGCATTCCATATGTAAATTATTCTAACATATCCCCCTTAAATTGTCCATTTCAATGTTGTATTTTTTGCTGTACAAAACTCCTGGTTTGTTACAATTCACACCCAATGTCATTAAGTTAAGCTGATTGAAAAAATCTTATCCTATGGTCTAACTCAAATTTATCAATAAATTTCTCAAAAAGTGGTTGACACAGAGCCTAAAATGTGCGGCCGCTCTCGCTGCTGATTATATTTTAAGAGGCGGCGAGAGCGGCCCTTGAAATTGAAGACAAAACTATTATTTCAATTTCAAGGAGGTACTTATATGTCATTTCCTCAAAAGGTCAAGTCCACTCTTTGGGCGATCGTGGACAACATGGCCTGCAACACTGCCTGCTTCGTTAAAAAACCAAAAAAGGACTTTACCCGTAACCGTAAGCTGGGCTTTGCTCAACTCATCCGTTTCTTTCTCTCTATGGAAAGCGGCTGCATCAACCACGAACTATTGAAATATTTTTATTTCCTTCCCGATGAAATCCCCTCTGCTTCCTCCTTCATCCAACAGCGGGCCAAGCTCCTTCCCGAAGCTTTCCGACATGTCCTCACGCAGTTTAACCTTCGTTTCCCGGCAAAAGGGCTTTGGGGCAAGTATTCCCTCATTGCCGTAGACGGCTGTGAATTTAACATTGCCCGGAACCCTGGGGACCCTTCCACCTTCCATCCTACAAGCGGAAGGTCTAAAAGAGGCTTCAACTCTCTCCATACCATTTCTCTGTATGACCTGCTTTCCAAGAGGTTTTTGGATGTGGTTCTCCAGCCGGGAAAACTCAAAAATGAATTTCACGCTATCTGCCAGCTCATTGACCGCTATATTTATGGCGGTTTCCCAATCTTCGTGGCTGACAGGGGGGGTCCAGCTATAACGTCTTTGCACATGCCATTGAAAAAGGCTGTTTCTTTGCCATCCGCACCAAAGACATCAACATAAAACGTCTCCTTGCAGCCGACAGCCTGACGGACCGGATGGATGGCTGGACAGAAGTTATCCTTTCCCGGTCCAGGGCCAGAAAGAAAATGCAGCACCCGGAATCAGCCCCCCTGTACCGCTATATATGCAAAACTGTCCCCTTTGACTTTATCTCGGACAACTCTCCGGAATACCACATGCGGCTGCGTGTGGTTCGTTTTCAGATAGCGGAAGGGGTTTTTGAGAATATCCTTACCAATCTCCCCTCGGATGAATTTTCATTGGAAGAGATAAAGCGACTTTACTATCTCCGGTGGGGCCAGGAAACTTCTTTCCGTGATTTGAAGCATACAATCGGAACCGCAAACTTTCATTCCAAGTCTCCGGAATACATCGAGTTCGAGATTCTTAGCCGGATGACCCTGTATAATTTTTGCACGATTATAACCATGGAGGTTCCCATAGAAAAGAGAACGGAGAAATGGGAATATCAAGTCAATTTGTCTATGGCAATAAAAATATGCTTTGCATTCCTTTCAGACCATGTGGGTCCCGGAAGCGTAAATGACCTGATCAGCCGTTATATACTGCCGATCAGGCCAGAGAGAACCTATGCCCGCCAGCTAAGGTTCCAAGCACCAGCCAGTTTCGCTTATCGTTTCATATAAAGCGCAACTGCCGCTAACAGTATACCATTATTTGAGGCAGATATGCAATCTGTCTGTTTGCTATACCAAAAAACTTCCCATTATACTGCAGATCAGCTTATAGAACTTCTGACAGCTAACAGAATCCTCATATCATCACAATATATGGCTGATTTATGGCAGGGTTCCTCTGACAAGCCTTGTTTAACTTAATGACATTGGGTCTGAACAGTAACCCTGGTTTACGCAATTTTTTTCATTTTGAAGTTATCATTCCTCTGTTTAAATCTTTTAATATCATTTGAAAAATATTTGATTCTTATACAAGCCAATACTTTTATGCCGACATTTTTATACAAAGTAATACATTTCCTTAATTATCCTTGATTTTACAATTTTCATTTGTTATACTGCTTTTGTAACAGCTTCTTATTATCTGGCAATTCGCCGCATATCCCTTTTACAGACAGAAAGGAGATTTTTTTGGAAACAAATCACGATTTATACAAACAGCCTTCCTTTTCTCCAAAATCTATTTTTTTCTGGGAACAGGGTATGGCAAAGGGCAAAGCAGGCTGCATTCTGGAAACATTGTCCGATCATGGAAAGGTTCCTCTCGGAATCCAGGAACAGATTCTGCACCAAACAAGCTTTTTTCAGCTGGATCGCTGGTTCCTTTTGGCCCGACAAGTGCGGTCCGTAGAAGAATTTATCAACCGTATGTAAGAAATCACATACCTTTTATATCTTTTCCTTCTGCTATTTTCTTTAACGCAACCGATTCATTCCTGTTTATTTCATGTAGCGGGATATCTTTCTTCTAAACCATTCTTTTGGAAAAGGTACTGGTAAAATTAATTTGACAATTGTAAAAGGTTTTTTTTAATGGACTGGTATTTTAAAGCGGGATCTATTATACTTAAAAATACCTTTTCAAAAGATGCTGTTTCGATTATACTTTTCCATTTTGGAAGTGAAAGGAGGATAATCTTGTTAGATTCAAATGATCTTTCGGCTATTGCCGAAATAGTGGAACATGCTATTCGGGAATCCGAGGTCCGTATGGCCGGGCTGATTCAGGGTTCCGAGACCCACATGACTGGGCTGATTCAGGAGTCTGAAACCCGCATGACCGGGCTGATTCAGGAGTCTGAAACCCGCATGACCGGGCTGATTCAGGAGTCTGAAACCTGCGTGACCGGGCTGATCCAGGAGTCTGAAACCTGCGTGACCGGGCTGATCCAGGAGTCTGAAACCCGCATGACCGGACTGATCCAGGAGTCTGAGACCCGTATGACCGGGCTGATCCAGGAGTCTGAGACCCGTATGACCGGGCTGATTCAAAAATCTGTTCAGGAGTCTGAGACCCGCACGACCGGACTGATTCAAAAATCTATTCAGGAGTCTGAGACCCGCACGACCGGACTGATTCAAAAATCTATTCAGGAGTCTGAGGCCCGCATGACCGGACTGATTCAAAAATCTGTTCAGGAGTCTGAGACCCGCACGACCGGACTGATTCAAAAGTCTATTCAGGAGTCTGAGACCCGCATGACTAAACAAATGAAAAAAATGATTTACAAATCAGAATCCATGCTATTTGATGAAATGGATCGTTACGATAAAAAGAATGAAAAACGTTTTGACAAAATTGAGCATCAGCTCGAGGGGCTAAAAGATATCTATCGAATCACAAAAAATGAAGCAGAAACCATTAATATCCTGCTCCGTGCTATGGATAACTTTGAAAAACGCCTTACCGCTTTGGAGGTAAGAACTGCAACCGCTTAAGTCTGGCATTTCATACCCTGCGGGTACACCCTAACACCTGTCACTTGGAAGGGCAGACTTTACTTGTTTATGTATAATATTAGTAAAAAAATCTGCTACATATTTGATAGGATATAATGGTGTTCATGAATTACAGTTTCATGATACAGTTTGGCGCTGCGGATAATGTATTTCTTACTTCCGCAGCGCCAAATTTATCTTTGAAATCTTTATCACACTTCATTCATCCAAGGCTTCCTTCACCTTGTCCATAAACCGTTTCTTTCCTTTTCCGCTTTTTCCGGAATTGGACACGCCATTTACGGCATCATCATAAGCACGCAGAGCTTCCTTGGCATCCTTGCTTAAATCCGTGGGAACCTGAACTACCAAGGTTACATAATGATCCCCACGCACATTCTTATTCCGCAGGGACGGCACTCCCTTGCCCTTTAAGCGCACACGGGTATCCGTCTGTGTTCCGGCCTTTACATCATACTCTACCTCGCCGTCCACAGTCTTAATCCGCACAGTGCCTCCCAAAGCAGCCGTTACAAAGCTGATAGGCGCTGTAGAATAGATATTTGTATCCTGCCTCTGGAAAATGGGATGTCTGCTTACCAGTACCTCCACCAGAAGATCTCCTCTGGGACCGCCGTTCACGCCCGGTTCTCCCTTGCCCCGGATACGAATGCTCTGTCCGTTGTCAATTCCTGCCGGTACGGTCACGGCAATCTTCTTCTTATTTGAGATATAGCCGGTTCCATAGCAGTCCGGACATTTTTCCTTAATTACCTTACCCGTTCCGTTACAATCGGGACAAGTGCGCACATTCTGTACCATGCCAAAGAGAGACTGCTGGGTATAAACTACCTGGCCCTTTCCTCCGCACTTGGAACAGGTAATGGGAGAGGTGCCCGGCTTTGCTCCCGTACCATGACACTTATCGCACTCGTCTTTCAGCGTAAGTTCAATCTCCTTGTCACAGCCAAATACGGCCTCCTCAAAGGTGACGCGAATCTGTGCCCTTATGTTCGCTCCCTGCATAGGTCCATTGTTAGCCCTCCGGCTGCGGCCGCCGCCAAACAGATCGCCGAAAATATCCCCAAAGATATCTCCCATATCTGCGCCGGTAAAATCAAAACCGCCAAAGCCGCCTCCGCCGGCGCCGCCCTCAAAGGCCGCATGGCCAAACTGATCGTACTGACGGCGTTTGTCCGGATCGCTCAATACTGCGTAAGCCTCGGATGCCTCCTTGAACTTTTTCTCCGCTTCCTGATCTCCGGGATTCATATCCGGATGATATTTTTTTGCCAGCTGGCGGTACGCTTTCTTAATTGCGGCATCATCCGCATTCTTGTCTATGCCCAGGACCTCATAATAGTCTCTTTTCTGTTCTGCCATTCTTTCCTCCATCTGACGCACCTGCTGCGTCATCCAGGTTGATTCGGAAAATTATTTCCAAATCTTTATTTCCCCTTTTTGAATACTTCTTCATTTCTCCTGCCATTAAACTGTCAGCCATTATAATAAACCCACATGCATCCCATTGGCGCACCACCATAAATGAAAGTCGGCAGTGGTGCATGGTGCATCCCTGAACTTAGCTTTCTGCTACGCAGAAAAGAATCTTTCATTGTAAGACAATTATAGTTCAATCAGATAAATACAGCCAAATTCCAAGGAAAGCGGACAGATCGTTTGTTCACTTTCCTTGGAATCTGTTTTACAGCCTTCTGCAGCGATTTAGCTTTACCAGTCCAAACCGGTCCGGCTTTCTTACTTTATACCTCTCGATAATCTCCGTCAACCACGTCGTCGGCCGGTCCTGCACCTGCGCCCATTTCCGGACCTGGTCCTGCCTGGCCCTGGGCTGCCTGTGCCTGGGCGTATACTTTCTCGAATACCTTCTGGGCCGCATTCATCAGCTTCTCCTTGCCGGATTTCAGCTCATCCAGCTCGGAATCGGAAAGCTCCTGCTGATCCTTGGTTCTCTCCAGAACCGCTTTCAGAGAAGTAAGCTCTGCCTCTACTGCGGACTTGTCAGCAACATCAATCTGCTCTCCCACTTCCTCCAGGGCCTTCTCGGTCTGGAATACCATGGCATCTGCGTCATTTCTGGCATCAATGCCCTCTTTGCGCTTCTTATCCTGTGCTTCAAATTCCGCCGCTTCCTTTACGGCTTTCTCAATGTCGCTGTCGGACATGTTGGAGCCTGCAGTGATAGTAATGTGCTGTTCCTTGCCGGTTCCCAGATCCTTTGCGGAAACATTTACGATACCGTTGGCGTCAATGTCAAAGGTTACCTCAATCTGGGGCATTCCACGTCTTGCAGGAGGAATTCCGTCCAGACGGAACTGTCCTAAGGACTTGTTGTCTCTTGCAAACTGGCGCTCGCCCTGTACTACGTTAATATCCACGGCTGTCTGATTATCTGTTGCTGTGGAGAAGATCTGGCTTTTCTTGGTGGGGATGGTTGTATTACGCTCAATAAGACGGGTTGCAATACCTCCCTGAGTCTCGATGGACAGAGACAATGGGGTTACATCCAAAAGCAGGATATCGCCTGCGCCTGCATCGCCGGCCAGCTTGCCGCCCTGGATGGAAGCACCGAGAGCCACACACTCATCCGGATTCAGTGATTTGCTGGGCTCATGTCCTGTCAGCTGTTTTACCTTATCCTGTACGGCCGGAACACGGGTGGAACCGCCTACTAACAGCACCTTTCCAAGCTCAGACGCCGTAATGCCTGCATCCTTTAAAGCTGCCTGAACAGGATTTGCGGTGCGCTCAACCAAGTCATGGGTCAGCTCGTCGAATTTTGCTCTTGTAAGGTTCATGTCAAAATGCTTGGGTCCCTCGGAGGTGGCTGTGATGAAAGGCAGGTTGATATTGGTGGTAGTTGCGCTGGAAAGCTCTTTCTTCGCTTTCTCTGCCGCCTCTTTCAGTCTCTGGAGCGCCATCTTGTCGCCGGAGAGATCCACACCCTCGGTGCGCTTGAACTCTGCCAGCATATAGTCAGTAATCTTCTGGTCGAAATCATCGCCGCCCAGACGGTTGTCACCGGCTGTTGCCAAAACCTCGATAACGCCGTCGCCAATCTCAATGATGGACACATCGAAAGTACCGCCGCCTAAGTCGTATACCATGATTTTCTGCTCTTTTTCATTGTCCAGACCGTAAGCCAGTGCTGCGGCCGTAGGCTCGTTGATGATACGCTTTACATCCAGGCCGGCAATCTTACCTGCATCTTTGGTAGCCTGTCTCTGAGCATCATTGAAGTAGGCCGGAACGGTGATAACGGCTTCGGTTACTTTCTCGCCCAGATAGTTCTCCGCATCTGCTTTCAGCTTCTGAAGAATCATAGCGGAAATCTCCTGGGGAGAGTACTTTTTGTCATCAATTGTTACTCTGTGATCCGTACCCATATCTCTCTTAATAGAAGAAATGGTTTTTTCGGAGTTGGTTACTGCCTGACGCTTTGCGGGCTCACCTACCAGACGCTCTCCGGTCTTTGTGAATGCCACTACGGACGGTGTGGTTCTTGCTCCCTCTGTATTGGCGATTACCACTGGTTTTCCGCCCTCCATAACTGCTACACAGCTATTTGTTGTTCCTAAGTCGATTCCAATAATTTTGCTCATAATAGAGACCTCCTCATTTATTGTTAGTTAGTTGTTAATATATTTATTTCGCAGTGAAACTTAGGAAAGCCTTGCTTTCCTTCATGTGCGAGCTTTCCCCCAAGGGACCTTCTCTTGACCTACGGTCAATTCACCTTGCGCATCAGTTCGCTACTTTCACCATGCTGTGACGAATAACGCTTTCTTTGTAGGTATAACCTTTCTGAAACTCTTCCGCTACAATATTTTCTCCCAGCTCTTCGTCCTCTATGTGCATCACCGCATTGTGAAGATTGGGATCAAATTCCCGGCCGGCGGCTTCTATGGGCGCCACACCTAAATCTGTCAGCACTGTTATAAGCTGCTTGTAAATCTTATCCATTCCCTCAATCACAGGATTGGTTCGCTCTTCTTCCGGAACGGCTGCTATGCCTCTCTCGAAGTTATCGACCACCGGGAGAATCTTCTCAATCACATCCCTGGCTCCAACCTCGTACATATGAGACTTCTCTTTCTCCGTGCGCTTGCGGAAGTTGTCAAACTCCGCCATCTGGCGCCTTACCCGGTCCTCTAGCTCCTCTATCTTTTCGTCCCTGGGGTCCTTTTTCTTTTTCTTTTTTCCTAAAAAGGATTTTTCCTTTTTCTCCTTGGGCTCCTCAGAGGCTTCCTCACCGGCTTCTGTTTCTTTTTCTTCCGCCGGTTCTTCTGGTTCCCCTGCTTCCTGCTGTTCCAATTCCTGCTCCTGTTCAGCACCGGCAGCTTCCTTTTGGAGTTCTTCCTCCTTTGTCATCTCTTCCTGATTCATTTCCTTTTCCACGGGTCTTTACCCCTTTCCGTTTCCTTATTCCTGCTTTCTGTTATATATCTCATCCAACTGTTCCGTGAGGGTTTTTAAGGTATTCACCACATTTTCATAGTCCATTCGCTTCGGCCCTATGATGCCAATGGTGCCCCGCAGTCCGTCTCCCAGTTCGTAGGTGGCTGTCACCACACTGCAGTCCTTCATGGCCTGCACCGGAAGCTCCTGCCCGATATACACCTGTATGCCCTGGCCCGTACCGCCCTCCAAGGTCCGGTTTACCAGATCGGTCAGCTCCTGCTTTTCCTCAAAGGTGCTTAAAATCTCACTGGCCTTTCCATTCTCGGACAACTCCGGATAACGGAAAATGTTGGTGGTTCCGGAGGTATAAATCTCTACCTCTTCTTCCGAATGAATCACCTCAGCCACCGCATCAATCACATCAGCTACCAGCTCACTGTGAGCTCCTGCCTGCTCCTTTAAGCTCTTAATCATGGCCAGATTAATTTCCTCAATGGCCAGCCCGTTCAGAACACTGTTTAACAGGATATTCAGCTTGAGCACCGTCTCCTGGTCAAGCTCCTCCGTTACGGGAATCACCTTGTTCCGCACCAGATTCCCGTCCATCATAATGACAGTAAGAATCTGTGTGGAGCTTACCTTGGAAAGCTGGATGAACTTCAGCTTCTTCTGATGATAAGTAGGTGCCGATACCATGGTTGCATAATTAGTATTGGCCGCCAGAACTTTCACCACCTGCTTAAGCACCCGTTCCATCTTATCGGTCCGTTCAATCATCAGCTCTTTCAGCTCATTGACCTCCTGATCCTTTTCTTCCATCATGCGATCTACATAGAGACGATAGCCTTTGTCCGACGGAATCCTTCCGGCTGAAGTATGAGGCTGCAGGATGTAGCCCATCTCCTCTAAGTCCGACATTTCATTACGGATGGTTGCGGAGCTTAAGTTCAAATCCGAATACTTGGAAATGGTTCTGGAGCCTACGGGCTCTCCTGTTTCCATATAATTGCGGATGATTGCCTGCAGGATTTTCAGTTTTCTCTCATCCAGTTCCACTTCCTCACCTCTTTTATGGTTGTTTTTCTTGCTATTAGCACTCGGCCCTTTTGAGTGCTAACATAAAAATATCACTATGCTTTCTTTTTGTCAAGTCGGTTTATGATTTTTTTAGAAATAATCCCCTTTGCACCAGGATCTTTAGAATTTTTTTAGAAAAAAACTATTGCATTTTTCCCGGCGGAGTGATATATACTAGGTGTAAACAAGTGAACAAGGCCCTGTATCACATGCATAAGCATGGGATATGGGGCTTTTTAATTGCAGCGGTACTGGTAAAGTCGCAAAGGTGCACGAGAGGAACTTTCATGAGTGCCCTTTCGAATGAAAGTTCCTCTCATTATGGGTGCACCGAAGCGACTTTACCCTTTAGTGCCATCACGCAGTGATTTTAAATAGGAGGCAGATTATGAACATTAACAAATTCACACAAAAATCCATACAGGCTGTGAATGACCTGGAAAAGACTGCCTATGAATACGGCAATCAGGAATTAGAGCAGGAGCACCTGCTTATGAGCCTGCTCCGTCAGGAGGACAGTCTCATCTTAAAGCTGATTTCCAAGATGGAGATTCAGACGGAGCATTTTGTAAATCGGGTAGAACAGGCTTTAAACAAGCGTGTAAAGGTGTCCGGCGGTCAGCCCTATGTGGGACAGCATTTAAATAAGGTACTCATAAGCGCCGAGGACGAGGCAAAACAGATGGGAGACGAATATGTTTCCGTGGAGCATCTGTTTCTTGCCCTGCTTGGCAATCCCAGTCCTTCCATAAAAGAGATTTTCAAAGAATACGGGATTACCAGAGACCGCTTTTTGCAGGCTCTGTCTACTGTCCGTGGCAATCAGCGTGTCACCAGTGACAACCCGGAGGCCACCTATGACACTTTAAATAAATATGGCTCCGATTTGGTGGAGCGTGCCAGGGAGCAGAAGCTTGATCCGGTCATTGGCCGGGATGCGGAGATCCGTAATATTATCCGTATTTTGTCCAGAAAGACGAAAAACAATCCGGTTCTTATCGGAGAACCCGGCGTGGGTAAGACTGCCGCCATTGAGGGACTTGCCCAGCGGATTGTTCGGGGAGATGTACCGGAGGGATTAAAGGATAAGAAGCTTTTTGCTCTGGATATGGGCGCTCTGGTGGCCGGAGCCAAATACCGGGGAGAATTTGAGGAACGTCTGAAAGCCGTTCTTGACGAGGTCCGTAAAAGCGACGGACAGATTATTCTCTTTATTGACGAGCTTCATTTGATTGTAGGGGCCGGAAAAACCGACGGTGCCATGGATGCAGGCAATATGCTAAAGCCCATGCTTGCCAGAGGAGAGCTCCACTGTATCGGAGCCACAACCCTGGACGAATACCGCCAGTATATTGAAAAGGATGCAGCTCTGGAACGGCGGTTCCAGCCGGTTATGGTGGACGAACCTACGGTGGAGGATACCATTTCTATCTTAAGAGGATTAAAGGAGCGCTATGAGGTCTTTCACGGAGTTAAGATTACCGATGCGGCCCTGGTATCCGCAGCCACCCTGTCCAACCGCTATATCTCCGATCGTTTCCTCCCGGACAAGGCCATTGATCTGGTGGACGAAGCCTGTGCATTGATCAAGACCGAATTGGATTCCATGCCTGCCGAGCTGGATGAGCTAAGCCGGAAAATTATGCAATTAGAGATCGAGGAAGCGGCTTTAAAAAAGGAGACTGACCGATTAAGCCAGGAGCGTTTGGAGAATCTTCAGCGAGAGCTTGCAGAGCTTCGGGATGAATTCAACGGAAAGAAAGCCCAATGGGACAACGAGAAAACCTCTGTGGAACGCCTTTCCAAGCTTCGAGAGGAAATTGAAGATATCAATAAACAGATTCAGACAGCTCAGCAGAATTACGATCTGAATAAAGCCGCCGAGCTGCAATACGGCAAACTTCCCCAGCTTCAAAAGCAGCTGGAGCAGGATGAGGAAGCTATCAATAAAACCGATTTATCTTTGGTTCATGAGGCTGTCACTGAGGACGAGATTGCCCGCATCATCTCCCGATGGACGGGAATTCCTGTGGCAAAGCTGACAGAAAGCGAGCGAAACAAAACCCTCCATCTGGACGAGGAGCTTCATAAACGTGTCATTGGCCAGGATGAGGGGGTAACTCTGGTATCCGAAGCCATTATCCGTTCAAAGGCGGGGATCAAAGATCCCAGCAAGCCCATTGGCTCTTTCCTGTTTCTGGGACCTACAGGCGTTGGGAAGACGGAGCTTGCCAAGGCTCTGGCCGCCAGCCTCTTTGATGATGAGCAAAACATGGTCCGCATCGACATGAGCGAGTATATGGAGAAATATTCCGTCTCCCGCCTCATTGGAGCGCCTCCGGGATATGTAGGATACGAGGAGGGCGGTCAGCTTACGGAGGCCGTTCGCCGGAAGCCTTATTCCGTGGTGCTATTTGATGAGATTGAGAAAGCCCATCCGGATGTATTTAATGTCCTTCTGCAGGTACTTGACGACGGACGGATTACCGATTCCCAGGGACGCACGGTAGACTTTAAGAATACCATCCTGATTATGACCTCCAATATCGGTTCCTCCTATCTTCTGGATGGCATTGATGACCAGGGAAATATCCAGAAGGAAGCCCAGAATCTGGTAATGAATGACTTAAGGAATCATTTCCGTCCGGAGTTCCTAAACCGGCTGGATGAAACCATTCTCTTTAAGCCCTTAAGTAAGAGTGATATTTCGTCCATTATCAATCTCCTGCTGGCAGAGCTGAACCATCGCCTGGCTGACCGGGAGTTGTCCCTCACCCTTACGGAAAATGCCAAAGCCTTTATTACGGAACACGGCTACGATCCCGTATATGGTGCACGGCCTTTAAAGCGGTATATGCAGAAGCATGTGGAAACTCTGGCAGCGAAGCTTATTCTGGGCGGAGAAGCCGCTACGGGGAATACCATCGTGATTGATGGGGATGGGGAGAAATTAACGGCTTTACTCAGATAAAAATCTCTGCCAATGACCATATAAAAAAGAAAGCGCCAAGCCTTTTGCAGGTACAGCCCTTTTGTCAGACAAAACTAAGTCTAACGAAAGGGATCTGCTTCAAAAGCGGTGCTTTCTTCTTTTTATACTTATTTCGATGAAGTCATAAATCCAAACTCCACCCTGCCATTTTCCCATATGCCGGTAACGCTGTATACATAATCACCTGAGGCATTCTCAATCACAAAGTTTTCATCCTTTTGGACAACCGTTACCTTTTCACCCTTCGGAATATCCTCTGTGCCAAGTAAGGAACGGCTATAACGAATCACTTCTACCTGTTGAGGCTTATCATAAATATCCGGTGTCAAATCGGTTGGTACCGTCAGCCGTATATTCCTCAGCTCATCTCCCCACTTAAGAACGTGGAGGCCCTCTGCCTTAGCTGTCTTATTTATGCCGTCTGCGTCTACATAATTCCAGGTATAGCTGCCCCTGGTTAATATGGCCGCTGCGCCCATCATTCCGTCTCCGTATATTTTCACCACATTTCCTTTTACAAGCTGATGAAATTCGATTTTTTTGCCATTGATATCATATACCTTGCAATCCCCATCCCGAACATATACACTAAAAACATTATGCCGATCCTCAATCTCTATGAATACATGAGAACCCTTTCCAAAGGGTACATACATTGCAGTGATGGCACATTCCTCTTTCTGTTTCCTTTCTACGCCTTTCTTTATCATTACTGTCAGTACAAGCAGAAGTATGATACCTGCTATAAGCCATAGGTATCTTTTCTTTTTCATACTTATTCCGTTCCTTATTGCGGCGGGATGTCTGACTTTTCCTCCCGTCCGTCAGGCAGTCCGGAGACGTTGATATTTCTTGTGACCTTGGCGTCATAGGTATCAGCCTTGATGATCTCGGAGAGATCAATACCCACGGTCTCCTTCATGGTCTCAAAAAGCTTCGCCATAACAGCCGGCACATTTCCGGCCACATCGCCAACACCCTTGTCTTCTCCGCTTCCGATAATGGTGATCTTGTCAATCTGAGCCAGCGGCTCTGCAATCTTTCCGGCAATATCCGGGAGCACGCCGATAAGCATCTCCGCCATAGCTGCCTTGTTGTATTTCTGATAAGCCTCCGCTTTCTTCTCCATAGCCTCGGCTTCTGCCATACCTTTGGCACGGATGGCTTCCGCCTCCGCCGATCCTCTGGCCTGGATACCGGCTGCCTCCTGCTCCATGGAGAACTTGTTAGCCTCTGCCTGAGCTTTCTTTGCCTGCGCATCCTGCTCTGCTTCGTATTTCTTGGCTTCCGCCTGGGCCTTTTTCGCCTCGGCATCCTGCTCTGCCTGATATTTCCGGGCGGTAGCCTCCTGTTCCGCCTCATACTTCTTAGCCTCTGCGTCTCTCTGGCGCTTTGCCAGGGCCGCTGCCGCCGCCTGCTCTACGGCGTAGCGATCCGCATCTGCCTTTTTATTAATCTCAGCCTCCAAAGCCTGCTGCTTTACAAGAACTTCCTGCTTTCTAAGCTCCGCCTCACGCTCTGCCTTTGCAATCTGGGCATTTACGGTAGCTGTCTGAATCACCTTTTCCTGTTCCTGCTCCTGAATCTTGTAGGCTGCGTCCGCCATAGCCTGTTTGGTATCGGAAACCTGCTGCAGCTCGGCTTTTTTAATGGCCAGCTCATTGTTCTTCTCCGCAATCTCTGTCTCTGCCAAAACCCTTGCATCGTTGGATGCTTTATTGGCCTCTGCCTGGGCAATGGCTACGTCACGTTCTGCCTGCGCCCTTGCAATGGATGCGTCCTTTTTGATCTTTGCCGTGTTGTCAGCGCCCAGATCCTTAATGAGACCATTTTCATCCGTTACATTCTGAATGTTACAGGACACTACCTCGATTCCCAGCTTCTTCATATCCTTGGAAGCCTTCTCCATTACCTGATCGGAAAAAGAATCCCGGTCCGTGTTGATGGATTTTAAGGTCAGGGTTCCGATAATCTCTCTCATATTACCCTGAAGGGAATCCTGCAGGTCTCTGGTAATCTGCTCGGAGTTCTTGTTCAGAAAGTTCTTAGCCGCCAGGCGGATGCCCTCTGTGGTAGGGTCAATACGTACCTTTGCCACTGCGTCTACATTTACGTTAATAAAATCTGTAGTTGGTACTGACTGCTCAGTCTTAATATCCACTGTCATCTGACCCAGGTAGAGTTTATCCAGGCGTTCCAGAAACGGAACCCGAATACCGGCCCGGCCAATGAGAATCTTCGGTTCCTTTTTTAGACCGGAAATAATAAATGCCCGATCCGGCGGAGCCTTTACATAGCCCATGGCCAAAATGATAATCAAAACGAGTACTAAAATAATTGGAATAAAGTAAGTTAAAATGATCTGTAAAATCTCCAACATCGTTCTCCTCCGTTCTTCCGAAACTACTCCGTTTTATCTTTGGGTTTTTTCCACAAGAGCCTGTATGCTATCCATCCGGTAATGCACCCGATCACCATTCCCCCCAGCACATCCGTAGGGTAATGCGCCCCCACATACAGTCGTGAAAAGGAAATCAGTGCGGCTAACACCAGGGCCGGAATCCCAAACCGCCTTGGCAGACAGAAGAATAAGACACTTGCCACCGCAAAGCAGGCTCCTGCATGACCGGAAGGGAAGGACCAATCCGAGGGCCGTTTGGTAATCAAAAGCAGATTCTCCAACATATCATAAGGCCTGGTTCGGGCCACCAGATTTTTTAATACAAGGTTTACCGCAACAAAGTCCAGTATCAGCGACAGGGACGCAGCAGCCCCGGCTCTTCGGTATTTTTTGATGCACAAAAGGACAATGCAGACTAAGATTGCCAAAAAGCCCGCATCGCCCAAGGATGTAATAAATTGCATTACCCTGTCTAATACCGGATTTCGGATACTCTCTTGCAGAAACAGCAAAAAGCGTTCTTCCCAACCCATCTTTTAACTCCTGAATTCTTGACTTTTCCATACCTTTCAGTTATATGCAAAGCCTCAAGTAAAATTTCCTTTTACAGCAGACTTTCCGCTCACTGTCTAAATCTCCGTAAAGGTATAGCGAATCAAGGTTCCTGACAGCTCCAGATGGAATACAACGGATCCGTCATTCATAACTTCTTTTTCAATATTTACCTTCTTGTCCTTATGTAAGTTTTGTACATAAGCATCCAGATCGTCGGTCTCAATCTCCCGAATCTCCGTATCACGCATCTGATTGCCCGGACATTTGTTCAAGTTCTCGATCATCATCTCATAAGCCTTCATACCCATTACCTCCCTGGTAAAATTCCGGAAACATTCGGCTGCGGTTTTTGATAGGATTCATTTGAATCATCTTACATTTCCGCTGATTAAAAATTTGATAAGCCCATTCAACCGCAGCTTTTTTTAAAGGTTTCATGCTTATATTTTACACCTGCAAAAGTATTACAGCAAGATTTTTTTCTGAAAATTCAGCATATATTTATGATTATTAATCACAATTTTTATGCCAATTACAGGTTTTTCCGATTTTTTTCAATTACTGGCCCTTTTACAGCTCCGTAAAGGTATACCGCTGAAGGATTCCTGATGTATTCACATGGTAGATCACAGTTCCGTCTTCCAGATCCTCCCGTTCAAAGGTAAAGTCTTTGTCCTGATGACGACTGGTCACGTAAGTTTCCAGATCCGCAATCTCTACCTCCTCAATAAATACATCCCTCATCTGGTTGCCGGAACATTGATTAAAAATCTCATGTACGACTTCATATTCTTTCATTTTCATATCTCCTATTTTAAGTTCCGCAGAAACTTTTCACCTCACCATTGTCTAGAATAATTTCCAGCCACTAAAAACTTGTGTCTGTAAATTCTTCTGTGCGCCGACAAGTTTCTGCTGTTTTAAGTTCCGCAGAAACTTTTCACCTCACCATTGTCTAGAATAATTTCCAGCTACTAAAAACTTGTGTCTGTAAATTCTTCTGTGCGCCGACAAGTTTCTGCTGTTTTAAGTTCCGCAAAATCAATCCACATCATCCAGTTGCCGGCGCAAGTAGCGCCCCACCACACCGGAAAAATTCATAATATCCCGAATATAGGCAAAATCCCGTCCAAATATTCGCCGCTCCGCCTGCAGGTCCTGCTCTTCCCCGGCAAATACTCCAAGTACGGAGATTCCCATAGCACGAACCTTCCGAACCTCTGCCGCCGTATCCCGAACTGCATAATCTCCGGAATAAGGCAGGGGATTTCTGCTGTTAGGGCGGTTTACAATAATATCATTGGGTCGGCCATCGCTGAGAACGATAAGTACTTTATGCTCCTCCGGACGCTTAATCAGGCTGTCTGCCGCCGCCCGAACCGCCAGTCCGTCCCGATTATTGGAGGATGCGTAGAACTCAAAAATCCTCTGATTCGCCTCACGTGGATCATCATAATCCCGATAACGCTGCATAACCGTATAATCCCAAAAGGTGCAAAAGCCCATTACCTGGTGCGGGATATCCACCACACTCAGCGCCTCGCTGATAATATACCCCTGCAGAGCTACCAGGCTCTGTCTCCTTCTCTGTGAGCCGCTTGCATCAATCAGCACATGCACCGCAAAGTCAGAGCTGTCCTTTCGAAGCTCCCGCTCAAAAAGCTTCCTGTCACGACTGCGCCCCACCTTCCAAAGCTTTGCCGGCACAATCACTCCAAACTCGGAGCGCATGGTCTCCCGCTCGCTGCGGGCCGTAAGCGCCCGGCGAAGGGTATCGGAAAGCTGCTCCACATTTCTCCGGGATACACGCATGTAATGGCCATAGGTCTTTAGATTTTCTGACCTGGCCCGTCTGGCATACTCCGACTGATAATTTTTCTTTACCATATTGGAAAGGATACCATCCGTAAAATACAGACTGCAATCTCCATGGGCCCCCCGGCATAAGCTTCGGTTTACTCGTTCCTGCTCTGACTTCGTGAGATAGGACCGTCCGTAGTTGAGCTCTATATAGGAATACATTTTATCCAGGGCTTCCTGATCCACCAGAATCCGCTTAGCCCGTATCCGTTTCTTTTCCTCCGCTTCTGCCTCTTGCTCCTGCATCCGTGAAGCCGCATTGGTCACCCGGGACAGATATTGATCGAAGTCCTCCGTATAAGCCTCTTCCTCCAGATAATCCTTCCATTGAAACTCCCTAAGTTCTTCCATAGTTACGGAAAGCACCCTGTCCAGGGAGCCGTGTCGTTCCTCAAAATGAGGATCTGCCAGCCAGTTATAAAGCTCATCCACCGTTTGGATCACTGCCATGGTATCCTCAGTGTTCCAAAGTCTCTTAAGCATATCCGCCGCTTTGCGGATACGGCTCTGCATCGTTCTGGGTCCCAAGACCGCCTCCTGCATAACAGCCAGGCGAATCTGGCCGATAAAAGAGGCCGCAAGCCTGGTAAAGTCATACTCCATCAAATCCTCGAAAGCCTTTTTCCGAATCTCCAGCACTCCTATTCGTTCCCTGCTGATTTTTTTGTAAACAGCACTGTCCACACAAAGCTGGGCCAGACTGGTCAAAGGCTGTTCCTCCGCCCCATAATAGAGCTTTTTCACAAGATAAAGGCCAAAAGCATCCCGGTCAAAATATTTTGAAAAGGCTCCCTGCTTTATAGCATCATAGAGGGACACATAAATGGACTTGGAATAAGAAATAGTATCCAGCTTCAGATTCAGGCTGTAATCTCCGCTGACTGTCCAGCAGAGATTTCGAAGCCTGTTTTCGATTTCAAATTGGTTGATTTCAAATACTTCTTCCATGAAATACTCCTAAGCTTATACAAACTGCCTGTACAAAAACCTCATTACTCCATACTTCTTATCTCAGGACTTCTTTCTCAAAGTCTCAAAACACCTCATCCCTGGTCCACTCCTCCGGAATCCGGGTCATTACAATATCCCCGATAATCTCTTTTTCAAAGATATCAAAGCTCTTATTGGTAATTCCCATCGTAATGGCTGTTCGGGGCGTAAGCCCTGCCCGTACAGTTTTAAGCGCCCCTATCATTCCCCGAAGATCCATGGGCTTTGTAGAAATCTCGCTGTTCTGGGCCTTTAGCTGCAGATCCAAAAACAAACCCGCAAAGTGCTTAAGCCCCTCCTCCCTGGCATCGGGAAAGTTCTCCTTTAAGATCCGCATCAGCACAGTCTCCGTAAGGGGCGGCATATCAATCACCAGAAACCGGGAAACCAATGCCTCATTTAACTCCTTTGTCCCTGCATAGCCATAATTCATAGTTCCGATAAACCGAGCAGCCGGGTGCAGCTCAATCTTGTCATAGCCGGGAACATCTATGATGCGGCGGTAATCCAGCGTGGCATGAAGAACGGAAACGGCGTCATTTTTTGCCATATTGATCTCATCAAAGATTCCGAAGCCTCCGTTTACGGCACACTGGTAAACCGGCCCTTTGCGCAGGCGAACCTCATTGTCTATAAAGGTGTCCGTTCCGATGAGCGTACTGCTGTCCGTATTCACATTAAAGGAAATATTATAGGAGGGGCGGCAAAAGATCCAGGCAAGATTTTCTGCCAGAATATTTTTCCCGGTAGCTTTGGAGCCGCTTAATAACACATTTTCTCCCTGAAGCAAGGCGGCAATAGCCATCTCCAGAATCTCTTTCCCGTAAAAGGGAATGGGGGGCTTTACAATTCGATTTTTTACCTCATCCGAAACCGTATGTGCCTTCCTGAAGCTTTCCACCTCTTGAATCAGTTTGGGAGACACACCCTGCTCCTCCAAAAACTGCAGTTCCTTCATGTTCTATTCATTCCTTTCTTAAATTCGCACATGGATTTTTACGCATAAAGGGATACTACTCTCCTTTATTTAATGCCTGGATATAGGGCACAAGCTCGTCGAAATGCCGGATTTCTTTATATTTACCCGCAAATTCCTCCGCCCCTTTTGGAAGCTCTTTTCCCCGGAAATTGTACCATACCCCATGCATACCATACGCCGACGCCCCGCAGGCATCCTTCTTAAAATTATCTCCCACAAAAACGCATTCCTCCGGAAGCACTCCTGACTTTTGAATGCACAGAGCCATAAAATCCGGATGGGGCTTTTCCACGCCAGCCTCCTGACTGGTCACTATATGGGAGACATAAGGAGCGAAGCCAAAGGCTTCCAGCTTCTCATACTGCATCATGGCCGTCATGTCCGTCCCGATTCCAATGGTGATTCCCATATCCTTTAGTTCCTGCATACAGGCAACGGCTCCCGGCTCCGGACCGCTCTCCTTAAGAAGGGTATCCCAATAAGCATGATACATAGCCTTTACATGGGGAAAGAGGGGCTTTCCCCATTTTTCCAGAAGGTTCTGAATCCGAATACTCCGGCTGTGAATGGCCGCATTGTCCCTGCCAAGCTTTTCCGTAATCTCATGATGTGTTCTTTTATAGGCTTCACGAAATTCCTCCGGTTCCACCTGTAAATGCTCTTTCGCATAGAGACAAAGCCGGCGCATTCCTTCTTCATGCCCCTTCTCATAGTTGTATAATGTATCGTCAATATCAAAAATTGCTTCCTTTATCATACTTTATCCTCCCTATTTAAAATCACTACGTGATGGCACTAAAGGGTAAAGTCACTTCGGCACGCCTGTAATGAGAGAAACTTTCATTCGAAAGGGCACTCATGAAAGTTCCTCTCGTGTGCCTTTGCGACTTTACCGTCCAGCATAAAATATTTCTTAAAACACTTGACATTTTTTAGCTGGACTATTTAAAATCACTACGTGATGGCACTAAAGGGTAAAGTCACTTCGGCACGCCTGTAATGAGAGAAACTTTCATTCGAAAGGGCACTCATGAAAGTTCCTCTCGTGTGCCTTTGCGACTTTACCTTTCATCCTGTAAAAATTCTGCCAGGGCATAATTGCTCACATCAATCCCCAGATCTGTTAAACGTGCCCGTCCGCCTTCCCGGTAGAGAAGCCCTTGCTGTTCCAGCCTTTGAAATGTTCCTTCATACACCTCCAAAAGTTCTTCTGTCAGCGGTACTCCTTCTGCTTTTCGAAGCCCCAGAAACATGGTTTCTTCCTGCTCTTCCTGTCTGGTAAGCTTCTGTACCTCTTCATAAGTATAATCCCCTGCCAAATATGCTGAAAGCTTCTTTTGATTTTGACAGCGCACTCCTTTTATCAAAGAGGAAGCTCCAAGGCCCAGCCCCAGATAATCCTTGCGCTCCCAATAACCCAGATTATGGCGGCAGGCGAAACCTGCTTTGGCATAGTTGGATATCTCATAGCGTTCATATCCGGCTGCTCTTAGAATATCCCTGGTATCATAATACATCTGCCGCTCCGTATCCTCATCCGGCAGCAAATGTTCCTCTCGCCCTCCCGGCCTGTAGCGGTCATAGAAAGGCGTATTTTCTTCAATTATCAGACTGTAGGCCGATATATGCTCCGGATGAAGGGCAATGACCTGATGCAGGGTTTCCTGCCAGCTTTCTCTGGTTTGGCCCGGAAGCGCAGACATTAGATCCACATTCAGATTGTGAAATCCTTTCTTACGTGCCTGAGAAAAGCTCTCCAGAAATTCTTCATAGGTGTGAATCCGTCCAAGGATTTTCAGCTCCCGGTTATCTGCTGACTGAAGTCCCAGGCTTAAGCGGTTGACTCCTGACTGCCGATAGCAGGAAAGCTTGTCCTCTGAGAGTGTCCCCGGATTGCACTCTAATGTGATCTCCGCATCTGCTTCCACGGTAAAATGATCATGAATCTTCTTAAGAATCCCTGCTGTCTGCGCTCCCTCCAGGATAGAAGGAGTTCCGCCTCCCATGAATATCGAAGTAACTTTATATTCTGATCCAAGAGGTTTTCGTTGTAGAATCTCTTCCTTTAAAGCCTCTATATACTGACCTCGTACCATCTCATCTGCAGGTGCTGACAAAAAGTCACAATAGGCACATTTTTGAACACAAAAAGGGATATGAATGTATATTTCCAGCTCTGTTTGTCTTTCGCCATTTTCATGCATATCCCTTATCCTCTATATTATAGCTCCCCAATCTGTTCTTTTCATCAACTACCTGTCATCCAGCTTCAGCACACTCATAAAGGCTTTCTGGGGAATCTCCACATTTCCAATCTGACGCATCCGCTTCTTTCCTTCTTTTTGTTTCTCCAGAAGCTTCTTCTTTCGGGTAATGTCACCGCCATAGCACTTTGCCAGTACATCCTTGCGCATAGCTTTTACTGTCTCCCTGGCGATAATCTTACTGCCTACTGCCGCCTGAATGGGTATCTCAAAGAGATGTCTTGGAATTTCTTCCTTTAGCTTCTCACACATTTTCCGTCCCCGCTCGTAGGCCGTACTGCTGTGAACGATGAAGGACAGGGCATCCACTTCTTCCTTGTTAATCAGAATGTCCAGCTTAACAAGCTCCGCCTGCACGTAGCCCTTCATATCATAGTCAAAGGAGGCATACCCCCGGGAACGTGATTTCAGAGCGTCGAAGAAATCATAAATAATCTCATTTAAAGGAAGCTCATATTTTAACAGTGCTCGGGTTTCTTCCATATATTCCATTCCAAGATAAATGCCTCTGCGTTCCTGGCACAGCTCCATAATGGAGCCGATAAATTCCGTAGTCACCATGATCTCCGCACTGACCATGGGCTCCTCCATATACTCGATTTCCGCCGGATCCGGCAGATTGGAAGGATTGGTAAGCTCAATCACTTCGCCGTTTGTCCGGTGAACCTTGTAGATAACGCCCGGAGCTGTCGTTACCAGATCCAGACCATACTCACGCTCCAAGCGCTCCTGAATAATCTCCAGATGAAGAAGTCCTAAGAAACCGCAGCGGAAACCAAAACCCAAAGCAATGGAAGTCTCCGGTTCAAACTGTAAGGAAGCGTCATTAAGCTGCAGCTTCTCCAAGGCATCCCGCAGATCCGGATACTTGGCGCCGTCCGCCGGGTACATGCCGCAGTATACCATAGGAAGAACTTTCTTATATCCCGGCAGCGGCTCTTTACAGGGATTCTCCCGGCTGGTGATGGTATCACCTACACGAGTGTCCTTTACGTTCTTAATACTTGCTGTCAGATAGCCTACCATGCCCGCAGACAATTCCTCACAGGGAATAAACTGTCCGGCGCCGAAATAACCCACCTCCACCACATCCGCCTCTGCACCTGTAGCCATCATGCGGATGGGTGTACCTCTCTTTACGGTACCTTCCTTAATTCTACAGAACACTATAACGCCTTTATATGAATCATATAAAGAATCAAAGATCAATGCCTGAAGAGGTGCCCGGCTATCTCCTGCGGGAGCCGGAATCCGCTCTACAATAGCTTCCAGCACATCCCCCACATTCTGACCTGTCTTGGCAGAAATCCGGGGAGCATCCTGGGCCTCTATGCCAATTACATCCTCAATTTCGTCTATGACACGCTGAGGTTCTGCGCTGGGCAGATCGATCTTATTAATAACGGGAAGCACATCCAGATCATGATCCAAAGCCAGGTATACATTGGCCAGGGTCTGAGCCTCTATGCCCTGAGCCGCATCCACCACCAAAATCGCCCCGTCGCAGGCAGCCAGGCTCCGGGATACCTCATAGTTAAAATCCACATGTCCTGGTGTGTCAATTAAATTAAAAATATACTCCTCACCGTTTTTCGCTTTATATACCGTACGCACAGTCTGGGCCTTGATGGTAATGCCCCGCTCACGCTCCAGCTCCATATTGTCCAACACCTGGGCCTGCATCTCCCGGCTGGTTAAAAGTCCTGTCATCTCAATGATTCGATCTGCCAGGGTGGATTTGCCATGATCAATATGTGCAATGATACAGAAATTTCTTATTTTACTCTGATCCATGTATGCCATCGAATGTTCCTCCGTAATTTTATATATAAATATAAGCCGAAAAATTTTTATATAAGAAAATACCCTCGGTTGACAAGAATTTTTTGTTGCTTGTCAATCGAGGGTAGTATAGCATAAACAGGAAGAAATGTAAAATTCTTTTCTTACTTCCCTGTATTCTCCCCAAGCGTAACAGTCACCGTCTGCTCCTGGTACTCGCCTTCCAAAGCTTGACTTACAGTAAACTTCACCTGTTCGCCTTTTTTATAATAAGAAAGCTGTTCTTTTAGTTCTGCCATGGACGCAACACTGCTGCCGTCAAATCTTGTAATAATATCTCCCTTTTTCAAGCCTGCCTTCGCAGCGCCGGAGCCTTCTTCCACAGAGGTAATGTAGACTCCCTTCGGCATATCATAGGCATTCGCCACATCCGAACTCACATCCTGACCGGTAATTCCAAGGAAGCCCCTTTCACCTTCCGACACTTTTTCCTCCCGTATCGTACGGTTCATTAGTCCTTCAATAATATCTACCACATCATCCACCGGAATTGCATAGCCCATGCCCTCTACATTTGTGTCAGAGTATTTGGCCGAATTAATACCGATAAGCTGGCCGCTCATATTCAGAAGGGCTCCGCCGCTGTTGCCGGGGTTGATGGCTGCATCTGTCTGAATCAGGGTATTGGTATTATTTTCAATCGTTACTTCCCGATTCAGGGCGCTTACAATTCCTGTTGTTACAGACTGCCCATAGCCCAATGCATTGCCGATGGCAACCACCTGCTCTCCTACCTGAAGCTCCGAGGATTTTCCCAGCTCAATCACTTGGATCTGCTCTTTTGTGTCCTCAGTGAGCTCTTCCATTTTTACAGAAAGAACCGCTAAATCCTTATTGCTGTCTGTCCCTTTGACCTTTGCTTCTGCCATTTCGCCGTCCACAAAACCTACGCTAATCTCTTCTGCACCATTTATTACATGATTGTTGGTCACAAGCAAAAGTTCTGTGTCTGTCTGACCAATGATGATTCCCGTTCCGCGGCTCTCACTTTCATAAGCCTGAGATTGTCCAAAAAGACGCATCTCCTGAACGCTTTTATTAGTAATTGATACCACGGAAGGCATCGTCTGCTCTGCTATGGCAGCAATATTAAGCGCACTGTTTCCTGTATTGGCAGTCGTTATTTCTCCGTCTGCTGCGCCTGCCATCTGATTCAGCTTTACGCCTTCCACAGTCTCCGCCTGTTCCTCTTCACCTATCCATTGATTTAACATATAATTGCTTCCCTGAAATGCCGCACCGGCTGTCACACCAAACGCCAGAGCCAAAGCCACTGTCTTTACTCCTTTTTTCAGCATATCCACAACCTCCGATTGTTTTTATTTTATATTGGTTATTGTAGGCAAAAATTGTGGCGCAATTGTGGTGCTTATATGGAAAATCTGTGATGTTCCTGTGTTTTTTCTGTGTCTTACTGCATGTTCCTGAATATTCGGTGCACACTAAACATGGAAGGACGGAAATGATGCAGAAGCATAACAAACAGTGAGGTAAAACCATATGGCAAATAAAAAAAATAAAAAGACGAATCAAGAAATCATCGAAGGTTACGACTACCTGGGTAATTCCTGCTCCAGCACAGACTGTACAGGTCTGATTCCCAGTGCGCCTTCATCAAAGGCTGAACGGGATTCCTATGAGGACGTCTATCACTATCAGCCCAAAGCAGCTCCCAAGCAGTGAAAATCAAAGAAGGACAGCCGTATGCTCCAATGCTTCATTTAGAGCTTCGGCTGTTCTTAATCGCCTTCCGGCTCACCGCCGCCTCCGGTTACTTCATCAAACAATATCTTTGTATCTTTATACCGCCCTTCGTCCGAATCCTGCATCACTGCCGTCACATAACGGCGCCCGTTCACTTCCAGAGCACCAACCAGATTCTTTACATCATTAAGACTTCCGGTTTTCAATCCCACAGCCCCTTCATAATAATAGTCGTCCCCGGACCGCACAAGCTGGTTCGTATTCTGATAGGTAACATCGGCATTTTCAAAAAGCGCACGGAAGGATTTTTTTCCTGTCAGCTCCATAATGGTCTCATTTTCCAGGCATGCCTTTGCAATTCTCACCATGTCTCTGGCCGTGGTGTACTGATTCTCCGTCTGGTCTCCGTCTGGTGTCTCAAAGTTGGAATCCTCAAGCTCCAGCTCCGCAGCATAAGCATTCATGGCCTCCACAAATGCCGCTACAGCATCGGTCGTGGAAGCATTTTCATCTCCTAAAATCTTATGTCCTGTATAATTGGCCAATGAATAAGCTGCATCATTTCCGGAGGGAACAAGCATGGCTCCCAAAAAGGTGCGGACACTTCCCCGCATTCCCACCTTCAGACTGGCGGTGGAAGCTCCCTGACTAATCAGACTAATCTCCTCCCCGGCTGTCAGAACTTCATCTGTTCCGCAATATTTCAAAACGGTAAGAGCCGTCAAAAGCTTTGTTGTGCTTGCAGGAGTTACCCGATCCGTTCCGTTTTTCTCATAGAGAATCATATCATCATCCAGAGAAAACAGACAGGCCGCTCCGGCTTCCAGTGAAAGATTTGGCATATTATCCGCAATCTTAAGTTTCTTGGCCTCTTCCTCTGCAATTCGGGCCGCCTCAGCTTCCTCAGCCGCCTTGCGCTCTTCCTCCTGCTTCTTTTCCAGTTCTGCCTGAGCCGCTTTTTCCTCCTTCACCCGTTGAACCTCTATCTGAGTTCCCTTTCCCACAACTGCCAGAAGCATGAAAATAATAAGAAACTCCAATTCCTTTTTTACAATAAAAGGCACATCTCGCCTGCGCGAACGCTTTACTGTCCCCATGCGTTCAATCTCCCGGAAATACATCCGAACTACGCCGAAGACAAAATAGCCCAGAAAAATTCCCAGAAGACTTAAGAGAAATTCATCCAGGCTGGCCGAAGCTTTTGCAAGAAAAATCTGAAACACTTCTATAAAAAGGGATACTCCCCCGCACAGAAAGAGTACCTTTAAAAACCTCTGATAACGCCGGAACAAAAAGGGAATTAAAAAACCGAAGGGCATAAACTTAAAAATTGCCCTGAAAAGAGCCCCCGCTCCCTGATCCTTTACCAAATCAATACTACCCTTTATGGGAATAAAAGCGATGGTCTTCCAGTCCGGTTTTATAGAAAATCCAAGAGCTGGTGTTACGGATGAGGCAAACAAGGCCAGAAAAAGAAAAGCCAGCACACCAAAACCCACTTCGTGGGAAATGGGTACGCGCATCTCTCCTTTGTAATATAAAAGCCAGATAACTGCACGAAAAATCAGGTACGTCAACACGCCGGCCAATAGGTAGGATCCGGTGCTCATTACATAATTTGACAAAAAATTCCCTCCTTCCCATTTGAATTATAACATGAAATAGGGAAAAAGGGGATTTTAATTCATTAATTTTTTCTAAAGGGAGCTTTCTATGGTTATCCGTTCGTTTTTCGCAGCTTTCTGCGGATTCGCTGCAAGGCGTTGTCAATGGACTTTGGCTCCTTGTTCAGCCGAAGAGCAATCTCTGAATAGCTCTGGCCATTGAGATACGCTGTAAGAATCTCCTGTTCCAAAGGCGTCGCTACTTTCAGAATCTCCGCCCGAAGGCTCTCTATGTTCTCCTGATCAATAAGAAGCTCCTCGGGGCTCTTTCCTTTCAGCCTCTCTGCCTGCTCTCCAAGCTCCGGCGAAAGCTCCACATAGGAATTTAAAGGAGCATGCTTCAGCCGTCCTGCCGCCTGTATCGCACTGTAGAGCTGTCGGGAAATGCAAAGTCCTGCAAAAGCTTCAAAAGAATCCGATTTCTCCGGCCGATAATCACGGATCGCTTTGAATAACCCCAGCATTCCCTCCTGAATCAGATCGTCACTGTCTCCGCCTATGAGATACAGAGGTCTGGCCTGATTGCGGACCTGACGCTTATAGCGTTCAATCAGCACATCCATACATGCCGTTTCTCCTGCATTGATGTGTTCTATCAACTGTTCATCCGTAAGCCGCGCCCATCTTTCCATTTTTTTCTCCATACTCTGCATCCTGTCCCTGCACCGATAATCCGTATCCGAAGTTACTGTTCCTGCAATCTCTGCCTTACAATCTCGTAGGCCAGCACCCCTGCCGCCACAGAGGCATTGAGGGAATCAATGTTTCCCCGCATGGGAATGGATGCCGTAAAATCGCATTTTTCCTGAATCAGCCGTCCCACGCCATCCCCCTCATTTCCAATCACCAGGCCAATGGGTCCTGTAAGCTTCATGCGATACATGCTCTCCCCGCCCATCTGGGCGCAGACAAACCAAAGGCCCTCTTTTTTCAGTTCCTCAATAACAGATGCCAGATTTGTCACCTTGGCTACCGGGGTATAATTCAGGGCGCCTGCAGAAGCTCTGGCTACTGCAGCGGTCAGGCCGCAGGCTCTCCGCTTGGGAATGATCACCCCATGGGCTCCGGCCAGATTGGCTGTACGAATAATAGCCCCCAGATTGTGGGGATCCTCAATATTATCCAACAGGAAAATAAAGGGATCCTCTCCCTTGTCTCTCGCCGCTGCCAGAATATCCTCCACCTCTGCATAAGTATAGGCGGCGGCACTGGCAATGACGCCCTGATGATGCCCTGTCTCGGACATCTGATCCAGACGCTCCTTTTTCACATAATTGACAATGGTTCCCTGCTTGCGAGCCTCCCGTTTGATGGTATTCACAATCCCATCCTGACAGCCGTCCAGAACAAACAGCTTGTCTATGGTTTTTCCGGAACGAAATGCCTCCAGAACGGCATTTCTTCCCTCTATGGTCAGTTCTTCGTATCGCATGGTTCTTCCTCCAGTCCCAGTTTTACCAACTCCAGAAGCCGCTCTGTCCGCCCTTCCAAATACAGATATCCCATCAGCGCCTCAAAACCGGTAGCCCTCCGGTATTCTGACATGGTTGCATGCTTTGCCATAGTAGGGGAATTGGCATTGCGTCCCCTCCGAAACACATGCAGTTCTTCCTCTGTAAGCTGCTCCTTCACCTTCTCTGCCATGGCCGCCTGAGCTCCGGCATTTACCAGAGCACTGGCCCTTTTGTGGAGCTTGGCTGCCTGCGCATTGCCCTGCCCCACCAGAAGGGAACGAATCACCAGCTCATAAATGCCGTCTCCAATGTATGCCAGAACCAGCGGCGAATAGGTTCGGATATCCACATCCTTAAACGCAAATGCCTTGTGGATATCCGCCATCAGATTGGTTACGCCCGTTTCCATTTTACACCCTCTCGCATGTCTTCCAGCACAATGCCTTTCTCAAGCAGGAGCCCCCGAATCTCGTCGGCCCTTGCAAAGTTCCTGGCTTTTCTGGCCTGCTGCCGCTCCTCAATCAAAATCTCAATATCTTCGTCCAGAAGTTCCGCCTTTTTCTCTACAATCAAGCCTAAAATATCACAGAGAGTTTTTAAACGATCCAGACATTTTTCCAGATAATCCTTTGTGTTCTCTCCGCTTGTATGGGTATTCAGATATTTCACAAGTTCAAATACGGCAGCAATGGCGTCGGCCGTATTAAAATCATCATCCATGGCCTCGTCAAATTTTTTCACAAATTCCTCAGTCGCTTCATAGTGGGCCAGTTCACTCTCCGTCATAGTTCCCTTTGGGGCTGCGCCCAGAAGATGCTTCAAATTCTCTGCTGCTGTCACGATCCGATCCAGGCTGTTCTTGGATGCCTCCATCAGTTCGGCGCTGAAATTCAAGGGGCTGCGGTAGTGAGCGCTGAGCATAAAGAAACGGAGCACCTGGAGATCGTATTTCTCACTAATCTCCCTTACTGTAAAGAAATTCCCCAGAGATTTGGACATCTTCTTATTGTCAATATTCAAAAATGCATTGTGCATCCAGTACTTTGCAAATTCCTTACCATTACATGCCTCACTCTGGGCAATCTCATTTTCATGGTGAGGAAATACCAGATCCTCGCCGCCGGCATGTATGTCGATCTGCTCACCCAAATATTTTTTGGACATAACGGAACACTCAATATGCCAGCCCGGACGTCCCTCTCCCCAGGGAGATTCCCATGCAGGCTCCCCTTCCTTCTTCGGCTTCCAGAGCACGAAATCCAGAGGATCTTCCTTTTCATCCTCGCCGGATACCAGAAGGGAACGATTGCCGCTGCGCAGATCGTCTAAGTTCTTATGAGAAAGCTTTCCGTAGTCTGCAAACTTCCGGGTGCGGAAATAAACTGTTCCATTTACCTCATAGGCATAGCCCTTGTCAATCAACTGCTGAATCATCTCCAGCATTCCGCCAATCTCCTGAGTGGCAAGAGGATGGGTGGTGGCAGGCTTTACATTCATCATCTCCATATCCTTTTTGCACTCGGCAATATAGCGCCTGGAGATCTCCTGAGCGGATACGCCTTCTTCAATGGCTTTTTTGATGATTTTATCATCCACGTCCGTGAAGTTGGACACATAATTGACCTCATAGCCCCGATGCTCCATATAACGACGGACAGTGTCAAATACAATCATGGGTCTTGCATTGCCAATATGGATAAAATTGTAGACTGTTGGACCGCATACATACATTTTAACCTTGCCTTCCTCCAAAGGAACAAAGGGCTCTTTTTTCTTCGTTATGGTATTATAGATTTTCATTCTGCGTCTCCTTCTTTGATTTTTGTTTGTCCTTTTTATCTTTTTCCTTTTTTTCTTTCTTTTTCTTCAATTCTGCCAATTCTGCCTGAAGCCGAGCATTCTCACGGCGAAGCTCCGTGAGACTGTCCATAACCGGGTCGGGAAGATCCACCTGATTCATGTCACTGCGGGGCACCTTTACATCTCCCCGTTTCACAATGCGGCCCGGAACACCTACTACAGTGCAGTTCGGCGGCACCTCTTTGAGCACCACAGAACCGGCTCCTATTTTCGAATTTTCCCCGATGGTAAAGGAACCCAAAATCTTGGCCCCTGCACTGACCATGACATTATCCCGCAAGGTAGGATGGCGCTTTCCGCGTTCCTTACCTGTACCGCCTAAGGTCACGCCCTGATAGAGTGTCACATTATCTCCAATGATGGTAGTCTCCCCGATGATAACGCCGGAACCATGGTCAATGAAAAGTCCTTTGCCAATCTCCGCTCCCGGATGAATCTCAATGCCCGTTTTCCGCACCGTCCTTTGGGACAGCCAGCGGGCAAGGAAATAGTGGCCCTTCTGGTACCATTTATGGGCCAGCCTGTAACTTAAGATAGCACGAAAGCTTGGGTATAGCAAGACCTCCATGGGACTTTTGATGGCTGGATCCCGTTCGGTAATTACCTGAAACTCTTCCCTAATATAACGAATAATACCCATATATTCTCCCTTCTACTAGAAATCCGGACCGAAAACACAAAGCGGACTATCCCGTCTCTAAGAGACGAAATAATCCGCGGTTCCACTCTTTTAAAAGGGCTTATGCCCTTTCCCTTTTCCACTTAACGCGTGTCACGTACCCGGCTGATGCTTACGCACTCACCGGATCTGCTCCCGGATGCACTTCACCCACACCTTGACAAGAACTGCTTTCAGCCGGTGACAGTTCCTCTCTGCTGCCTCGAATATGGACTACTTTTCCGTTCACTGCCTTTTTCATTCTTCAAATCTCTCTATGGTTTAGAATATGCAAAATCAGGCAGTTTGTCAAGCATTTCATAAGAATAAGGAGCAATAAGGACCTAAATCCAATCTTAGACTAAAAAAATCTTTGTTGCCATACCAGACTCTCCTGCTTTGCCGTCCCCAATTGCATTTTCCTTCATTTCAATATATACTATTAACTATATTTCCAAGATCAGGAGGTCCCCGCCATGATTTCACTGCAAATTGAAGCCATCAAACCCTTCATGAACAAACTTCTGCTCCACCCCACATTTGACGCCTTTCTATTAGTAGAAGGCACCGTCACCACCTGCAACACCTTCCACATCGACGGCCACCTTAATCCCGACTACTACTCCAAAGAAGAGCAGGAGTCACTAGGTCTTGGCTGCCGCCGCTTCTCCCGTTGGCAGGAGCTGCGCCCCTTCTGCCTGGAACTAATCAAGGGAAAGCGCACGCCCTTAGGCTTCCGCTTCACCTTCCAGCTATCCCCCGAGAACACCGAGAAGCTGCTGACCCAGACAGAAAGCCCCTTTTTCCCAAAAGATGTAAACGGCCTGATCCTGAACATCCGCTACGACTCCGCCGGCCTTTTCTGCACCACAGCAGCATCCCTGGCTCTTTTCACCATGGACAAATCCCTGGAACAATCCTGGGATCAAATGGTCCAAAAGTTCCTCCTAAAGCAGGACATTGCCTTTACCCTTCTATAGCATTTTCCTCCGGATCCTCAAGAACAAAATGCAGCACATCATCCTCCAAAAAAGTATTCAGGTTGTACAAAACCAAAATATCCGTAAATTCCTGTTCTTTAAAAAGCGAATTCAAGTTCCCATAATAATACCGGGGATCCACCAATACAATCTCCCGAAAGGATGAGGTCAGAAAAGGTACAAAGCAGTTAGCATAAGAATCCTTAAGCAACAAAAGCGTCCGCTGGCTTTCCGCCATAGTGCGAATCCTTACTATGGGATGATTCCCATCCAAAAACACCCCATACTTATCCCGTCCCTCCAGCTTCTTTGAGGCATACAGAGAAGCTGACTTTTTCTGCTCCTCCACATAAGTAACCACAAGCCGTTCTTCCTCCTCCGGCCAAAAGACAGAGATCGTATCCGAAGGAACTTGATAACCGCTTCTGGAAGCCAGTGTTCCCTTAAATCTGTTTGTCACAGGATAAGCGTTCATTTTCAAATCCGCTTCAAGTCCCATCACCTGATTAGCCTGAAGAAAAGCATACCATGCTCCCAGCGTCGTCCAATGGTGATCCGTCCGATAATACAGATATTCTTCTCTGTGCTCCCGCAATGTTTTATAAACAGGAATCACCTGAACCCTTCCGCCCAAATAAGAATAAATTCGGCTAAGCTGCTCCGCCTGATCCTCCACCGGAGCAAAAGGCGGAAGTCCCTCCGGATTCACTCCGGCCGCCCCCGGAGCCAGCAGAAGATACATGCCTGTCTTTGGATGCTTCTCTGCAAAAGCTGCTATGGCATCCAGATTCCTCCATACCTGTTCCTCTAGCTTTTCCGGTTTCTCATAAAGCTGTCCATTTTCCCCAAGATACACACCGCCGGATTCATTTTTCCCAAGGAAACGGTCTGCCGCCGAGCGAAACTGAATCCATGCATCCCGTGAAAAAAACTGATCCGTCTGATATTTTTCATAATTGCTCATAAACTTTCCATCCATAATTCCGGAAAGCTGCAGGCTGGGCCGCTGCTCCAGATAGCGGTTCTCCGCTTCGGAAAATACCCGATCCTCACAGAGCAGGTTCAGCGCCCCAAAAGAAATAATACTTATAAGAAACAACAGCCCAAGCCAGGAATAGGGCGAAAGCTGCCTTCTTTCTTTTCTCCTTCTCAACCCATTTTTCAACTCCTTATTCCAGTTCCGCATCCCTCTTCCAGAGCCTCCTAAAATCCTAAAACCGAAAATACAAAAACGGATTATACGTATCGTGAATCAAATATGCCACAGCCACAAAGAAAATTCCCATATGCACCAGAAGAAACAGCGGCGTCCATGTATTTGGTTTCTCCATATTCTTTCCGGTTATCCGGGAAGCTGCCGGAGTGGCAAATACCCAGGAGAACCAGAATAAAACCAGACTTGTCAGAAGATAATACATTCCTGCATCGTCCGTAATCCCTGTCACTCCCATCCCAAACATAGCCCTCAAATATTCCAAGGCCCCTGCCAGGGTTGGACTGAAAAAGAATACCCAGCCCACAAGAATAAGCAGCATCGCATAAATCGTCCCTATAATCGGAATCCGTTCTGTTACACGATGCAAAAGATATTTTTCCACAATGAGAAGCGCCCCGTAGTAGATGCCCCACACTACGAAATTCCAGCTTGCTCCATGCCAGAGTCCTGTCAGCGCCCACACAAGCAGTAAATTGCAGATATGGCGCAGGATTCCTACCCGGTTGCCTCCCAAGGGAATATACACATATTCCCGAAACCAGGATCCCAGAGAAATATGCCATCTGCGCCAAAACTCCGTGATGCTTCTGGCACAGTATGGATGGGAAAAATTCTCCTTCAGTTCAAAACCGAACATTTTCCCAAGGCCAATGGCCATATCCGAATATCCGCTGAAATCGTAATAGATCTGAAAGGTATAGGCAAATGCCCCCACCCACGCAGAAAGCACCGATAAAGAGGGAAGGGCCGTCACCGCCTCATGGACAACACCCAGATTATTGGCCAGCAGAACCTTTTTTGCCAGTCCCCAGATAAAATACTGAACGCCCTGTCCAAATCTGTCTATGGACTCTTCCCTATTCTTTAACTGCGCATCAATATCTGCATACTGAACAATAGGTCCTGCCACCAACTGAGGAAACATGGAAATATACAATCCAAAAGAAAGAATATTTCTCTGATGCTGCGCTTTCCCCCGATATACATCGATCAGATAGGAGAGAGACTGAAAGGTATAAAAGGACAATCCAATAGGAAGCGGAAGGGAAATCTTTGGAAGCATCCATCCTGTCAATGCCTGAATATTCTCCGCCAAAAATCCGTAATATTTGAAAAATCCCAAAATCAGCAGGTTTACCAGTACGCCAAAAAACAGACTGCCGCCCGCCCTTCGCTTCCTACCCTTCTTTCGGGCAATATCAATCCCCATCACATAATTAAACAAAATGCTGTACAGCATCAAAAACAAATATACAGGTTCTCCCCATGCATAGAAAAAGAGACTTGCCAACAGCAAAATCCCATTGCGCATTCGGTGAGGCGCCAGATAATACACTCCAATTGTCACCGGAAGAAATGAAAATATGAAAAAAATACTGCTAAAAACCACGACTTGCTGCCTTTCCTTAAGGTTTTTCGTATGCTTACCCCGTCAGCACATTCGTACATTTCACTCATGCAGTCCCTTTACAAATCCGGCCTTCACAGCCTCCGCATTTTCCGAAATTACAAAAAGCACGAAAGGGTCTGACTCCCTCATCACATATTTCTCAATCAACTGCACCTGTTCCGGGCCGTAACCCTCAAAATTATTCTTCTGTGTTTCCACCCGCTTCTCTATCGCCTGACAGATGTGCGTAACCTGCCCGGCCTCGGCTGCTTCTACCAAAAGCAGCTCCTCCACATCCATATTATCCTGAGCTGTATAAAGAACCCATGCTTTCAGCTCTCCGGAATTTAACCCATAGAGCCTTCTGAGAAGCTGCTCGTCCCCCTGCTGCATATGGGCCAAATCCAGATTTGTTTCCACTTCTGCTTCCAGCATGCTAAAGTCCGGGTTCCATGCACTTCCCCGAATCAGTCCGGCAAGCATTACAACTAACAGCCCCATTAAAAATACCTTAGCCAGCTTTAGTAACATATCCCATCTGTTCATCTATAATCCTGCCGTTTCCTCCATCCGATTCAGCCATAAGGGATAAAACTGTGCTTTCAGATGTATGGCATCCTTCTGATACCATTCCTCCCTGCCCTCCAGCAGATCTTTGCTGTCAATAAATGTAAGTCCTAATTCCTCACACATTTTTTTAAGGGCCTCATTAAACTTATCCACATATCCCAGCTCTGCTTTCTCTTCCACCGCTTCCGGCAATATGGGGAGAATCCCATTGATATAAATGGGAAGCTCTGGAAACTGTTCCCGTATCTCCTTAATCCGCTCCCTGTAATGCTCGGTAAAAAGTTCGCTGTCTCCCCTGCAATACTCCAGGTCATTAAGCCCTATGGCCAAAAAAAGCTGTGCAGGCATCAAATCCAGAGCCTTTTGTATCTCTTCCCCTGCGGAATCTGCACGCAGTCCCTTCTCAGCTATCACCGAATCCGCCTCCAAAAACTGGTAATCCAAAAATCCCTCTGCCACAGAATCTCCTACAATCACAGCAGCGCCAAGGCGTCTTCGAAGGCTTTGCTTATCCATAGGTTTTTCTTCCTCAGGCTCCGATTCTAAAAGCTCCTGCTTAAGTGCCTGTGCTTCCTCCTGTTCCCGAACCAGAAGTGCCTGCTCAATCGCTCCCACGTCAGCCTGTTCCTTTTCCCGGATCCAGTCCACAGCCGGAAAATCCTCCTGTCCCTCCATGCGGCTCTGCTCCAGATTTAATATATATCCAGCTATAAGGGCCACTGCCAAAAGCAGATACAGAGCTCCTTTCCTACTCTGCCTCACCCTGTTATCCTCCTGTTCTATTCCTCTATTTCCGGTTCTATTTCAATATTGCGCCCTCTGTGCCCTCCTAAGAGCGCTGTCACAATTATATTCCATTTCAAATACGCCCTTTTTCAGGCTTCTACAGCATTCGCATTTTATCTCATTTTTTCGCTGTTAATCTATATCATATCACCTACCAATAAGCAAATCCAGAGGATTTCTATTAATTTTTTCATAAATTATCAGCCGTTTATTTTAACTTCCTGTTTTTTCCAACTTTAGAAAAATTTTAGAAAGTTTATAGAAATTTGTTAGCACTCACTTCTATGGAGTGCTAATTTTCTATTGACTTTTTATTTCCCTCATATTACAATATGTCTCAGAATACGAAAACAAATACAAAAGGAGTGAACATTTATGGCTGAAATGCATGGAAGTCTTTCCATTAACAGCGAAAATATTTTTCCGATTATTAAGAAATGGCTCTACTCGGATCATGACATTTTCTTCCGTGAGCTGGTATCCAATGGCTGTGACGCTATTACAAAGCTAAAGAAGCTGGAATTGATGGGTGAATACATTTACCCGGATGATTTCAAGAACAGCATTCGGGTGATTGTAAATCCGGAAGAGAAGACTTTGAAGTTCATCGATACCGGCCTTGGCATGACTGCCGATGAGGTGCAGGAGTACATCAACCAGATTGCCTTCTCCGGCGCTACCGACTTTTTGGAAAAGTATAAGGACAAGACCAACGAGGATCAGATCATCGGTCACTTCGGACTGGGCTTCTATTCTGCATTCATGGTTGCGGATGAAGTTCACATTGACACCCTCTCCTACCAGAAGGATGCTGCGCCTGTACATTGGGAGTGTGACGGCGGCACCGAGTATCAGATGTCCGAGGGAAGCCGCACAGAAGTCGGTACAGAGATTACCCTGTTCTTAAATGAAGAGAGCTTAGAGTTTGCCAACGAGTATCGTGCCCGTGAGGTTATTAATAAATACTGCTCCTTTATGCCCGTAGAAATTTTCCTGGAAAAAGCAAATGCAGAGCAGGAATATGAGACCATTGACGAGGCAGATCTGAAGGATGACGATGTAGTAGTGGAGCGCATCCATGAGGAAGCCAAGACCGAGGAAGTAGAGAATGAGGACGGCACCAAGGAAACCAAGGAGATCTCTCCGGCCCGGGATCGGGTGAAGATCAACAAGCGTCCTGTCTCCTTAAGCGATACCTCTCCTTTGTGGACAAAGCATCCCAATGAGTGTACCAAAGAAGAGTATTTGGAATTTTACCGGAAGGTATTTATGGACTATAAGGAGCCCCTGTTCTGGATTCATCTGAACATGGACTACCCCTTTAACCTGAAGGGCATCCTGTACTTCCCCAAGATCAATACGGAGTATGATTCCATTGAGGGAACGATTAAGCTGTACAATAACCAGGTATTTATTGCCGATAATATTAAAGAGGTTATTCCGGAATTTCTTATGCTCTTAAAAGGTGTCATTGACTGTCCGGATCTGCCTCTCAATGTTTCCAGAAGCGCTCTGCAGAATGACGGCTTTGTAAAGAAGATCTCCGATTATATTACGAAGAAGGTGGCTGACAAGCTCACCGGCATGTGCAAGACCGAGCGTGAAGACTATGAGAAATACTGGGACGACATCAATCCCTTTATTAAGTTCGGCTGCTTAAAGGATGACAAATTCTGTGAAAAGATGATGGATTACCTGCTGTTCAAGGATCTTGACGGCAAGTATCAGACTATCAAGGATCTGGTTCCGGAGGAAGAGACACCGGAGGTTGATGTGGTGGAGAATCCCGATGAGACCAGTGAGGACAATGCCGAGGAAAAAGAGCCGGAAAAGACAACCATCTTCTATGTGACTGACGAGGTTCAGCAGAGCCAGTATATCAATCTGTTCAAGGAAGAAGGCAAGAATGCCGTTATTCTGAAGCACAACATTGATTCTCCCTTTATCTCTCATTTGGAAATGAAGAATGAGCATGTGAAGTTCCAGAGAATTGATGCGGATCTGACGGAGGATTTTGTAGAAACCGTATCTGAAGAGGAATTGAAGGAAACCGCTGATTCCTTAACCGAGATTTTCCGCAAGGCTCTGAACAACGAGAAGCTGGATGTGAAGGTAGAGAAGATCAAGAATGAGAGCATTTCCTCCATGATCACCCTCTCCGAGGAAAGCCGCCGGATGCAGGAAATGATGAAGATGTACAATATGTACGGCATGGACCCGAATATGTTCGGAGGCGGAGGGGAGACCCTGGTGCTCAATGCCAACAATCAACTGGTACAGTACATCTTAAAGAACAGAGATTCCGAGCATGTGAACATGTTCTGTGAGCAGCTCTACGATCTGGCCCTTATCAGCCATAAGCCCCTGGCTCCGGAGGCTATGACGAAGTTTATTGCCCGGAGCAATGAGATTATGATGCTTTTGGCGAAATAAGCAAAGCTGCCTTCTTTGGACTTTGGAGGGCAAATGGCAAATGTCATGATTAAAAAGTGTTAAAGGAAGCCTTCAAGCTTCCGGTGTGCTTTCGCATCGGGGACTTGAAGGCTTCTTTATTTTTTAGCAAACGAAGTCTGCCATGTATAAATTTGCATTTGCGGGGGACCTGCAGATACACTTTAAAACGGGCAAAGCTTGTCCGCTGAAAGTCTTAAATTTTTAATTTGAGATAATCTGTAAAAGATTTTGCTCCCAATTTTCTGCGTTTGGCAAGCATTTGAGCCCAGATATCATTCCCCTCATCCTCTGTTATAAACCCTCTTTGAAATGCATCTGTCAGAATATCTCCGGTAGTCATATGCCTGAGACCAAATTCTGTTATATATCCCTGAATGTCTCGCAGATTATTGCTTGCAACAATACCATCATACTGTTTTGCCAGAGAAATAGCTGCCGCTTCTCCATTTCCGATTATCCTTTGTCCTTTTTTCGGCTCTTCTGTCAGTTCATAATATGTAGCATACTCTTTGGAATAAACATCCATTTCCTGTATCAACACCTGCTTCTGTTTTATCAGTGTATCTACACGTGCTTTTAAATGGGGAATTCCGGGACGGCAAAGCTCCCGATAGACCGGCTTAGGTATTATAACCCTTTCCGGATACAGCTTTGGTAATAAGCTCTCATTTCGTACCCATAAAAAAGCGCAGAGACAATCGGTATCAAAGAAAAGAGGCTCTGTCAATCGTATCCGCCTCCCTCCGCTTCCTCACCAAAAACAATGTCTTCCCGAAAAGCATCCAGTAAAAGCTCTTCATATTTACCATTCGAAATCTTATCTGTCTCCAAGAGACGCTCCGCCTGACAGATATAGTGTCCGAACACCTGCATTCTTTTCTCATTTGAAGAAGGCTTATACAGGGATACGTCAAAACCCAGCCTTGATGCCAGAGCAATAATTCCTGACTGCATGGAAGCGGCCTGACCAGCGGAAAGGCTCCCATCCTCCTGCAGGCGAATGAGTGTTGCTTGATGGCTCATACCAAAGTGCTGCTCCAGCCGAATTATCTCGCGAATAGATAAGCTATGGTTATCGGACCCTTTATACCTCTGCACAGCTTCATACAGGGCAGCCGGAGGCATCAGAAAATAAGATGCAAACAGATCTGCCTTCTTTTCCTCCTCATTTCCGCTTCCTATTTTGCTTGAGCAGATTGTTGAGGTCCTTTTCTCGTCAAAATAATAATGATACAGCTCATGAGCCAGCGTATACCGCTGCCTTCCTATGGACATTCCCGAATGAATGGCAATCAAAGAGGAATGTTCACTTCGGAAACAGGCTCCGCTTATGTTCTTGCCAAGAGGATAAAATACCAGTGTCAACCCTTCAATCCCTTGAGCGAGTGTAAATATATCTACAGGAGAAGCCTCGTCTTCCCCCAGTCTTTTCCGAATACTGGATGCCTTGCTGCTGAGTTCTATCTTATCTATCATCCGATCCCCCTTCCGCAAGCCGATCCATCCGAAACTGGTTCAAAGCAAGCCTGTTGATCACAGCAATTGCACGCAAATCTTCGCTGTCCATAGCTGTTGTCCGAAAAGCAATTGTATACGCCGGCGTCACCGGATCTGATGACAGGAATGCGGAAACAGGGCAGCAGAACAATTCCGCAAGCTGATTCAATCCGTCAGAATGAATGGAGCGTTCTCCCTTTTCAAATTTGGAAATCAGACTTTGATCAACGGACAAATAATCTGCTACCTGCTTTTGTGTTAAGTTGGCCTTTTCACGCAGCTCTTTTATCTTTGGCCCAATATTGGAAACATCAGCGTTCATATAAAGTCCTCCTGCCTTAAAGTTCCGTAATCAGTATCCTGATGCTTTTCATCTAACTTTATTATACTCCATTTTGTCATAAAGTAAATAATTTTTCCGCAATAAAATATGACAGACCTTATAAAAGAAATTCAGCTGCCAGGCATTAGCTGATATTCACAGTGATTCTAAGCTCATCATAGCGCATGCAGAACGGATATGCAATCTACGGAAAGCAGAGTGCTGTTTTTTGTGATACAATGGGAATTTTTATAGCAGCAAAGATGTTAAATGATTATAATGATTTATGAAGACACTCAAAAGAAAATTTTAAAATACAAATTTTTTTACAAATTCTGTCTCAAAAAAATCTCTGCTATGGGTAGTCACTACAATACTTAAATCAAATTTCTTTTCAAGAAGCACAATAAGTTCCGCATATGCTAGCTGCCATTCCGGATGAAGGTGTATCTCCGGTTCATCCAAAATCAATACATCCTTTTCCTTTAAAATACCTTTCTCCAACAATAGCTTCAAAAGCACAAAGGACTTAAGGCCTGCTGAAAGATTTTCAAAATAGACAGGTTCTTTAAACTGATAAGAATTCAACTCCCACTGACCACTCTGCTCAGAAATCTGCCCTTCTGTAACATGCTCTAAAATATCGTAAATCTCTTTTAAACTCTCTTTTGCATTAACCGCCTCAAAGATCCCCGCCATAATATTATCTTTTGTTTCATTTAAACGGCTTAATAATTGTCCACGCATACTTTGTGTTGCATAAACCCGAAAATAACCTGACATATCATCCAGAATAAAGGGATCATCAACCAAAAAGGCTTCATGCAGAATATGATAATCCGCCTTCCAGTCTATACATTGATTTCCCTGGAACCGTATTTCCAAATCTTTCTCTTTTATTGTCAAAGAAACCCTTGCATTTCCATTGGTTTCCTTCAGACATTGTATCTGTGTATCAAATAACAGATTAAAGAAGCGCTCGATTAACTCCATTGCCACTTTATCATCATCATTCACTTTTCTTGATACAATTTTATCATAAGAATTCTCGACTAATTCCGCAATATCATCTTCCGGCAGGATGAGCTTATACTTTTTAAAAGACCGCTCCACTAACTGCCGGTACAATGCTTTACTAAATTTATCCCTGTCTGTTTCTGCCAGCAAACCGCTTACTTCATTGGTGATTTTTCCTAAAATAGCCTGCCTGATTGATCCGGAGAAATGGGGCATTTTTATATTGTTCATATTGTGTGCCACTGCATTCCCTATATATTCCCTGCATATTATCTGTATCTCTTCTCTTCTGCGTTCTTCAATCTTCGAATCAATTTGATATAAACAATTAAATGTGGAATAAAGTACCTTTCCAATGGTACTTTTCCCTGTATTATTCTCTCCTGCAATAACTGTAATTCCGTCAATCACAATATCAGCATGTTTTACTTTTGCGAAATTATCAATTTTTAATCTCATAGAGCATTCCTTCTTGTTCTGCCTCAAAATCAGTCCTTTATTGTATTCCTTATTCTATCCTACTTTTTCCAAAAAACAACGCCAATTCCTCAAATGTCGTTTTCTGTTGAGGCTTTCTTACTCTTTATTGCAAAACAAATTATTTTACAACTATCTTGCGTACACCTTTACATAGATGGATACTCTTATGCTATTACTTGCAACACAGCAATGCCGGAAAACATCTGTGCAAACCGCACTGCTGCTTCCCGGCATCAAATTGGAATAAAAATTCTTCTAATTTCTTTTACAGCTTCGCCATCTTCTTATACAAAGGCAGCATACAGTGATAAGCCTCATCAAAGACAGGCAGCAGCTTCTTATAATTCTCCTGATGCTCCATGACTGGCTTCACAGTCTTCTCGAACTTTAAGAACCGCTTCACCTCTTCAAACCCGTCAAAAACGCCTACGCCCACGCCTGCGATAACGGCCGCACCGATGGCTGTGGCCTCCTCCACGCAGTCAGGCATCCGGAATTCAACATTCAGTACATCGGATAAAATCTGTGCCACCACATCTCCCTTGGCTCCGCCGCCGGTAAGACACATTTTTTCGATCTCTGCCTGCTTCCGATAGGCTTTAAGAATCAGCTCCATATTCATTGCAATTCCCTCTATCACAGCCCGCACATAATCTTTCTTGTCATGCTCCGACTTGATTCCCAGGAAGGCTCCGCTGGTATCCGGATTCCACCGCGGACTGCGCTCACCCAGAAGGTAGGGCAGGAATATGAGATTTTTGGCTCCTACAGGGGATTTTTCTATCAGCTTGTTCAGCTCATCATAGGATGCTCCGTCACACAAAGCCCGACGAATGTAGGAATAGGAGCTTCCCGCTGCCTGCATAGCGCCGCAGGGCATGTACTTCCCGGGAATCACATGGGCAAAGCAGAACAAAGTCTGGTCCTCGTCTATAAACGGGTCTGTGGTCGTTCCCCCGATCCAGGCAGAGGTTCCGAAGGTGAGATAGAATTCCCCATCCTTGATGCATGCTGCGCCTACTGCCGAACAGGGACCGTCTCCTCCTCCGCAGACTACAGGAGTTCCTGCCGGGAGCCCTATCTCGCCTGCCACCCGATCCTCTATATAACCTGCAATATCTGTGGATTTCTTAAGCTTTGGAAGCTTGTCTTTGTCAATTCCTGCCGCCTTTAGAATCTCCTCTGACCATTCCAGCTTTCTTAAGTCAAGTGCGTTGGTTCCGGAAGCGTCGGAATAATCTGTTACAAACTTTCCGGTGGCCCGGGCGATGATATAATCCTTGGCCTGGAGCATTTTATAGGTCTTCTTGTACACTTCCGGTTCATTCTTTTTCAGCCACATGAGCTTTTCGATGCTGTAGCTGGGGCTTACCCGATGACCGGTGATCTGGTACATCCTTTTTGCTCCAATCTCTTTTTCCAGAAGCTCTGCCTCTTTTACGGCCCTCTGGTCTGCCCAGATAATGGCATCTCGCAGGGGTACGCCGTTCTTGTCCACTACCAGGCAGCCCTGCATCTGGGCGCTGAAGGACATGGCTGCCACTCTGCCCGGATCCTCTCCCTCCAGTACGGCCTTGGTAGCGTCACATACCGCATCCCACCAGTTTTCCGGATCCTGCTCTGCGTAGTTTCCGTTGAAAAAATGCACGTCGTAAGGTACGGTGAAGCTGCGGATCTGCCGTCCTTTTGTGGTAAACAAGGTTGCTTTGTCTCCGGATGTTCCCAAATCATGGGCTATAAGTAATTTTTCCAAGGTAATTCTCTCCTTTCCTGTCTCTGCAATATTTTCCTTTCTGTGTTCGCTTGAAATAATTTGCCCCTCAGTGCTATTCAAATTCTTATTTACTATGAAAGATCCTTTTCTGCGTAGCAGAAAACTAAGTTCAGGGATGCCCCATGCGCCATTACAGACTTTTATTTATTGCGGTGCGCCAATGGAGCGCATGTGGGTTTCCTATGAAAGCAGCGATCACACACCTGAAAGGGCGTTCCCAGGGGCAACAGCTTGCCGCAGTACCGGCACCGGGCAATATAATTCGTCTTCCCTTTGGTTAAGTACTTCATAATCATCATTTCCGTGCGGTTTCGCTCTTCGTTCAGCCAGTCTTCTTCGATAACCTTCTGCATGCGGTGGGAGAACTGGTAGTAAAGATCCAGCTGCTTATAGTAGGTCTCGTATTGCTGGATGCCTTTTCGCCTTCCGTATTCCAACTTTGGACGTTCCAGTGAAACGTCTGCCGTATAGTCTTTGCAGTAGGAAAGCCAGAGGGAGACTACTTTTCTGTCTTTGATGTCTATGGGGCAGGTGATCATTCGGTATAGGGTGCGTTTGTCCTCAAAGCCGTCTATCTGGGATTTCCATTTCTGAGCCTGATCGTAGAGAGCCAGGGCCTCATCAATGTTCTCTTTTACAAAAGGAGCTGATGGAGTTACGGAATGCCAGATTTTCAGGATTTCGTCTAAAGGACCGTCTATGTCTAAGAGAAGCTGCGGGAAACCTAAGTTTACTTCTTCTATGGGCTGTTCCTCAGCTTCGAAATGCTCCCGAATGAACTCCAGCTCTTCTTCCCCCATGGCATTTACATAACCCACATTGTAGATACCGAATCGGCCCGCACGGCCTGCGATTTGGCGTACCTCTGATATGGTCAGCGGGCGTCTTCCAATGCCGTCAAATTTCTCCGCCTGTAGAAATACGATTCTTCGGACAGGAAGGTTTAAGCCCATGCCGATGGCGTCTGTGGCTACTACTACGGTGGTTTTCCCCTGGTTGAACAGGTGCATTTGGCGGCGGCGGATCTCCGGCGGAAGGCTGCCGTAGATAACGCTGGCGTCTACACCCTGTTCCTCTAAGCGGCCTGCCACATCCAAAACGGATTTCTTGGAAAATACAATGAGGGCGTCCCCCGGCTGTACATCCTCCGGAAATGCAAAGGGCTTTTCTTCACAGATAAGGGCCGTCTTTCGCTCATAGCGTTCTGTCACATAATCATCACCGCAAAGCTCGATCAAATGAATCATGGCCTGTTCGGCCGCCGGGCTCACGCAGATATGAATTTCTTTTGCCTTTAGCCCCAGGATAGCTTTTGTCCAGGAATGTCCCCGATCCGGATCCGTTACCATCTGAGCCTCATCTATCACAGCAATATCATAGGCTTTGTCAAAATCTGCCATCTCTATGGTGGAGGCTGTGATTCGGCTGTTTTCCTCTTCTATGCACTCCTGTCCGGTCAGCATGGTGCAGGGAACGCCGTAAGTGCGGATCTGCTCGTAAACCTCCAGAGCAAGGAGACGTAAGGGGCCGAGATAAACGCCCTTTTCTGCCGTTCTCAAGCGCTCCAGGGATTGGAAGGTCTTACCGCTGTTCGTTGGACCGATGTGAAGGATAAAATGACGGTGCATCTGCCTTACCTCCGGGAATTCCATTTCCGGACGGGAGGGTACCAGCTCCACTATCTTATTTTTTACTTTGTATTGACGGAACTTTGGGTATAAGGTGAAAAGGGTCTCCATGCAGACGGCTCCCGGAAGCTTTCGCCTGAGAAATGCAAGAAATTCGCCGTCTATCCGCTCTCGCTGTTCCTTCAGCAATAGCCCCAAGTCCAGATCGACCAGCTTGGGAATCAGCTCTGCATTGATGGTAAGGGTTAGATCCTCTCTCTTTTTCCGGTATGCAAAGAGTGCCATATTTTTGATCTGGCGGTGGTAATCCTCCAGATTTTGAAAGGGAATTTTGGAGGGTCTGGCTCTTCTAAGGGCTTTTTGCAGATTCTTCATACGCCCGGAAGCATCTGCATATTTGGGAACCTTTTTTCCTTTCTTCCTGCTCTCTGTCTCATATTGTTCCGTGTAAAATTGTATTAATTTTTTTCGACTGAGCATATCTGCCTTTCTCCGTATCTTATTATGATTCACAATCTCTTACTCCGCACCGCAGATTCCTCTCACCTGTTCTATAGGAAGTTGGGTTTTCTTTGAAACCTCCTCCAGAGACATACCTGCTTTATGGAATCTCTTTGCAACAAATTCCATAGCCTCCCCTATTTCAATAACATGTCCGTCCGGATCGTAGATACGAACCACACGCTGTCCCCAATCATGTTCCATAAGTCGATTCAGGTATCGGACAGGCTCCTGATATGCGTCCAGCTTTTTTATAAAATCATCCATATTATTTTCTTCAAAATACAGCTCCGTATCACTGTCCCCCCAAACAACCTTCTTCTTAACCAGCCTCTCCCAGATACCTCTGTCCTGCAGTACCAGTCCTTCCGTCAAAATTACATTGCCATCGAAATCAGTCAGGGTTCTAAGGCCAAAGAGATCCTGGTAGAATTTTTTAGAACGCTCTATATCTTCAACAACAATTAAAATATTTTTTAGTCTCATTCTGCGTACTCGCTTTCTTCCTGCCTTCTCGTGTTCTTCTCTATTTTATAGAAATTGACATGGGAATGCAAGTTTCTATTTTGCTTCTTAAGATTTTCAAGTTTAAATGCCGGTTCCTATCTTCGATTTTTTGTTCTGCTGCAGGGTTCTTCGGATTTGTATTGACAGACTTTATACCACATTATATAATTCATCAATATAAACTATTTATATAAATAAATTATTTTTCAAGGAGGATAAAATGCCAAAGCAAAGAATTACCAGGGAAATGGTTGTAAATGCTGCCTTTGAACTGGCTCGTACCGAAGGGATGGAGCATGTTCTGGTTAAAACCATTGCCGAACGGCTGGGGTGCTCTGTCCAGCCTATTTACAGCTACTGCAAAAATATGGACGAACTGCGCCGGGATATTGAACGGCAGGCCAAAGCCTATATTCAAGATTATCTGGCTGCTCACATTGACAAGGAGAACTTATTTCGCAGCACCGGACAGGCATATATTCAGATCGCCAAGAAGGAGCCACACTTATTTCGGATGTTTATACTGCAGCAAAGAGAAGGAATTTCTTCTCTAAAAGAGCTGTACCAGGCAGAAACCAGTCCTGAGATTGCCCCGTCCATTGCCGGGAGCTTTGGTATTTCTCTGGCTGAAGCCCGGCAGCTTCATTTAAATATGCTCATCTATACCATTGGCCTTGGTACTATCTTTTCTGTATCCACACCGGGAATCTCGGCGGAAGAGATTTTCAGCCTGCAGGAAGGTGCTTGTCAGGCATTTTTAAACCGGTTACTGATAAATGGAGGGCTGGAGAATGAGTAAGAACATATTAATCCTGTATAAGAGCAAGACAGGATTTACGAAAAAGTATGCGGACATGATTGCAGAGGAAACAGGCGGTACGGCAATGGATTTCAAGGAGGGAACACCTGAACTTTTATCTTCTTTTGACAGGGTTCTCCTTGGAAGCAGAATGCATGCCGGACGAATCGAAGGTTTGCCAAAGGTGCGGAGGTTGTTTCTAAAAAGCAGTGTCCGGCTCTCAGCCCTCTTTGTGACAGGCGCTATGCCGAACACGGAAAGGAAAACGATTGAGGAAATGTGGAAGAACAATCTGACCCGGGAAGAATTGTCTTCCCTTCCCCATTTTTATTTGCAAAGCGGATTATGCTATGAGAAAATGAATTTCACGGATAAGGCTATAATGAAAGTGTTTTCTTTTATGCTGAAAAGGAAAAATAACAAAACTCCGGATGAAATTGGTTTTGCTGAGGCGATTGCCCATTCTTATGATATCTCTTCGAGGGAATATCTTGGACCTTTGTTAAAACATCTTTCTGAAAACTAAATCATGAAAGACTATGAGAAGCCTTCCGGGATTTAGCACTTGGAGGGGTGTAAGCAACTGTAAGCAACTCTTTTGAAACAAAAATAAAGGAAGCCTTGATTTTACCGGCTTCCTTCTATGCAGGAGATGGGACTTGAACCCACACAGCCTTGCGACTACAGGCACCTGAAGCCTGCGCGTCTGCCATTCCGCCACTCCTGCGAACAAATAGTATTTTATCGAATTTGAGATAAAATGTCAACACCTTTTTTTAATTTTTTGACATTTTTTTGTAAATTTAGTACTTGACTTTTTTCTCCGGAAATGATAGTATAATTAAGCGCCTTGTAATAAGAGTTTCAATATAAGGGGATTTGCGGAAGTGTCGGAACTGGCAGACGAGCAAGACTAAGGATCTTGTGGCATTCGTGCCGTGTGGGTTCAAGTCCCATCTTCCGCAGTAGTTAGGAATACGATAAATGTGGCAGAAATACCATATTTATCGTATTTTTATGTTTGGTTGTGTAACAAAATGCAGTGTAAAAATGTTTACACTTTTATTCATACACTCCTCGAACAGTAACCTGCGGCTTTCAATCTCTCTTTCCACTTCTTTGTTAGAATTATTATAATATGCCACCTTTTCCGCTACTCTGTCATATTCTTAATAAGTTCATAATGATATTTCCGAGTCTTATGAAGATCTTCCGCTATCTCTTCTGCCTTATTTTCTCTGACAGTATTGATTTTTCAAGGTAAGAATCCCATTTTTGATGTGGGAGGTTTGAGTATCTAATTATTATATTTCATAACTATTTATAGCATATTAAAAAACACTGTATAACCTAAATTTATGCTGTTTGATAATTTTACAGTATACTTATCGCTATATATATTTCTAAATTTATTCTTTTATATACAATTCTTGTAATTTTTCGATTGCAGATTTCTTCATTGAACCATATATTCGCTCACTATTTACACATTTTTTTATTTCAGCTAATACTACACCATTAAAATATACATCTGAACAATCTATTTTCTCTAAATAATCATATATCTCTTTTGCATTTTTCAAAGACTCAATATAATCTATATGATCATACAAGCAAAATTTATCTGCAAATTTGTTCATAGAAATTGGGCGCAATGCTTCAACTTGTATTTCACGTTTACAAAATTGACACTTATGTTCATTATTATCGTTTTCCATACCACAATAGCAAACCCATCCCAGGTCACTCTTATATGCTCTATTCACTGCATCGTTTCCATATATTTTTCTAATATCTATCAATTGTTCCTGGGTTAAATCTATTTTTCTATCGTGAACTCCATCAACCTCAATAATCTCATTTTTTTCTGTAACAAATTTAATTATTTGAATAAATACAGACTTAACAATTTTAAAAATGCCACTTTCTAATTTCAAATTATTATATTCTGTAAAAATTTCCTTTTCTTCATTTATACAAATATCAGCAAATGTCATATCTGGTATTTCTATTATATCGTTAAAAATTGTTTCAATCCTTATTTTTACTACCAATCCTTTAATTTTACTATCTGAATAATTCTTCCCATATAAGCTTATAAACATCTTATCTGAATTTATTTGATAAATTATAATACTATCTAAAATTCTTATTGGAACTGTTGTATTATATTCCATATTACAAACTTTCTTAACCTCTTTTTCAGGCATTTTTCTTTCAATTTTAACAATAGTCCCACCCACAATAACTCCAATTATATCATTTGTAAATGTTGTATAATCAATATCAACTCCTATGATTGCATTTCCACCATTACTTTTCGCCTTTTCTATAAGTTTCTCTTTGCCCGCCTTTTCAGCCATATTCAATTTATCCTCATAGGCATTACTTCTAGTTCCCAAAAAATCAGATATAGATGCATCAAATGAACTAAAAACACCTGTCCCTAGCACCACTTGAACACTCTCATGGCCTAAATATGACACAATATCATATCCCTCAAAATTATATCCAGATGTTATAAACATATCCTTTCCTCCAATACATTTTTAATTATTTTATCACTTTTTTATTTCTTTATCTACCCCTGTAAGACTCTGTGTGGTTCTTATTTTATTTTAGATAGAATTGTATCAGATACAAAAAACAGCAAAGAAAAAGTTTGATAAATTATATTATATTTCAATAATAGATAGCATTCGTTTGCAAGCGAACACTAATAGAGAGCCAGAAGCGGCTCCCTCATGTAATTTCATGTATTTAGTTATATGTTTTCGTCTTAATAGCGATTATTGAATTTTGTCGAAACCCATCAAAACAGATCATTTATATCAATGTTTTATTCATGACTTTCATCACCCATTACTGGCATATCCAACATTCCTTCTACACTAAAATCAATTGCCTCTCCCCAGTTATCATCTGATACAGCCGTTATCTGCATTATTGACTACAACCATTATATATTTCTTTTTAATCAGTTCATTTAATCGTAAGCGTCAAATCATACGCTCCCCAATTAAGTGTTTAGGATTTAAACACAATTACTTTCGAGATAAATATTTATCAAATATATTCATAATATTACTTGCACACCCTTGCCTATCACTGCAAGACAACTTATTCGATTGCACTTCTTCAATCTTTCTTTTTCTTCTAAACATAGCAGCTTCCTGTACTTTTTCAGAATCCGGAACCCTTTTGCCCAAAAACACCTCTTCCACATCATGACAAAACCATATCAAATCATAATGGTTTTTTTCACAATATCGGCTAATATTACGAAACTCCTGCTCATGCTCCATATTTCTTTCATACTGATCCGTGTCAATACAATAGATAACCCTTGTTTCCCCAATCGTAAAAGCTTTTGACTTTGTGTTGATTTCTCTCAAAACATCCTTTGAACAATATTTTGATTTTGTATTCATATGTACCTTATTGATTTTTATCTGATTATTCACTTTATACCAATGTTTGATTGTTTCCATAATATAGATGCTGTCCGTATCCGCCTTTTTGTTTGTCTCCATGCAAAGTATTATCTGTATCGCCATATCATACTACTCCCCAAAAATTCCCACAAAGTCCGTAGCATCTATATTAAAAGGAGAATCCTCTATCATTCCATTTTTATAACAGCTCTCTGGTGATGCATTTCCCCGTGCAGTCCATGATACCAAATGATTATCACTGGATAAAAAGTCTATGGAATTCTTATTCTTTTTTAATATTGTCATTGGATCTAAATTATGTGTAGTAAAGCATAACTGTCCTTTGCCATAGTACATAAAATACTCAATTAATTTGCACAGATAAACATCATTCAAGTTGGAATCCATTTCATCGACAAAAACGATACCTCTTGTACTTGCAGCCACAAAGCAATCAAACAATCGGATTAATTTCTTAATTCCAGTGCTTTCAAACTCCTTATTTATGCTATAATCTCCATAATTCAAATTCAAATCACACTCGTATTGATCCCCTCTTTCTTTTGCATCAATATCTATGGTCACTAATTCAGGCTTAAAAATTTTAATAAATTGAGCCAGTCGGCCTATTTTATCCTTATAATTTTCAAAATATTGTTTATCCACCATTCTTTCATTGACACTGGAAAATGCATTGACACTCTCTCCATACTCCAGGATACCCTCCTGCAATGTTTGGTTGTCTAATCCACTCTCTTTTACTCTTTTCCTCAAAAAATAAAGCTCATGTTGATCCTCTTCCCCAAGATATACCTGTATCACGATGGTCAGCGTCAAACACATTACTATATGAAGCAACAATTCTTTGTCAATCCGTTCAACCTCCGTAAGTGATGTCTCCTTTGCAAAATTCATAATATAAATATAGATAAATGAGTAAGATGACAAAAGGTTCATTGATTTCTTTTCCAATAACTCTCTTTTCTTATCACTGCTCTGAACGTATAGCAACTCACCATTTTTACTTTCGAAAATCATTGCGTAACTCTTATTAGGGTAATTACCATTTTTAATTTTCAATACTTCATTTTGGATTTCATATAATCCATTATCATTTTTACCTATACGAAGCAAATAATTATAAACTATATTATCCGTACCCGCATCAACTAGAAATTCGCATTTAAATCGCATTTTCTGTGTTGATTTATTAATTATTTCATTTAAAAACACTTGTGTTTTTGATTCACTCAAATAATTGTCATTAATGATTAAATCCTGAAATATCTTAACCGCAGTAATAATTGCGGATTTACCTGATCCATTTTCACCATAAATAGCTTTAATTCTATACTTATCAGGATTAAAATTTTTATCAATTGTCTTTTTGTAAAAATCAAGCCGCACTTCCTCTTTCAGATTCTTTACTCCCGCAACACTCATGTTTAATAAATAGAACATATTTTCCATTTTCTTTTCCTCTTTTTATAATATCATACCCCAATTATCATAAAAATATTACAAAATGTATTTTTTAATTCTTTTATATTGTATATTCTTTTCATGACAAAATCAATTAAAAATTCTCTAACTTTATGGATTATATAAAAAGATATTTCTTTCTCCCCTCAAAATTTGAATCAATTAATTTCAAATTCTATCCAAAAACAAGGAGATGCAATCCCCTAAAATCACATCTCCAAACACCTTTTCATAATACTTTGCTCTCTGCATACCGCTTCACTGTACTTCTATCACCCGATACCCCGCCGCCTTCAAAAGCCGGTTCATAATCGCCTGCCCTATGGCTGCATCCTCAAAAGACTCCGAATAAATACAATTCACATCCGTCTCATCGAAGCTTCTAAGCACCTCAAAAAGATGCATGGAAATCTCCTCCTCATGGCTGCGGGCGCCAAGGCTTCGCACCAGTCCCTTTTCATACCGGTTTACCGTCTCATCCGTAGCAATGATTCCAACTTTCTTTCCCTTTGTCTCCGCTTCTTCCGTCAGACGATTCACTGCGGCAATTACAGCTTCCGTTTCCCCCTCCACGATAGTCAGTTCCGCCTTGGGCGCATAATGGCGATATTTCATACCCGGCGCCTTGGGCTTTATACCGGAATCCGGCGCAATCACAGCCTGATCCGTTTCCAACGGCCCAATCACAGCCTCCATCATAGCTTTTGTAATCACTCCGGGGCGCAGAATCACCGGCTTCTCCTGGCTCACATCCACAATGGTAGACTCAAGGCCAATTACAGCCTGTCCGCCGTCCAGAATCATCTCGATCCTGCCATCCAGATCCTCCGCCACATGTTCTGCCGTTGTAGTGCTTGGCCGTCCGGAAGCATTGGCGCTTGGCGCCGACACAAAGCCGCCCGCAGCCCGGATAAATGCTGCCGCAATCGGATCGCTGGGCATCCGCACTGCCACCGTGTCAAGACCTCCGGTAGTTTTCGGCGGCACCAAATCCGTTTTGGGAAAAATCAGGGTCAGGGGACCTGGCCAGAACGCCTCCATCAGCTTCTCTGCTTCCTTCGAAATCTTCTTTGCAATTTGATAGACATGGGACTTGTCCGCAATATGCACAATCAGAGGATTGTCCGAGGGCCGTCCTTTTGCCGCATAGATTTTCTCTGAAGAAACCGGATTCAGCGCATCTCCTCCCAGACCATAGACGGTCTCCGTGGGAAAAGCAACCAGGCCGCCCTCTTTCAGTATCTTTCCCGCTTCTTCAATAATATTCATATTTATCGTCTCATAATTAAGCTTTTTGATTTGTGTCTCCATTATGCACCTACTTAATTTTCCGTTCCTCTTCCAACACTCGAACACGGCTTTCAAACCACATATCTTTACCCTGTCCAGTCTGTCCTCCGGGACAGCTTCCGAAATCTCCAAAAGAACAGCGTGGTTGTGGTAATCGCCGCCATAGTATCCGCCACCGGCTCTGCCAGAAATACCGCAAACACCTTATCCGCAAAAAAGTTCGGCAGCAGGTAAATCAACGGAATCAGCACAATAATCTTCCGAAACAGGGCCAGAAACAGGGAAATCTTTGCCTCCCCAATGGCAACAAAAGTCTGTTGGCAGGACATCTGCGCTCCCATCACAAAAGCCATCCCCAGATAAATCCGAATTGCCCAGGAAGCATAAGCAATCAATTCCTCATCTCCGGAAAACAGGGACGGGAAAAAGCCGGGAGCAAAAACGGCAATCAGCCAGATGACCGAGGAAGCGCAAATAGCGCTGATGAAGAGCAGGCGAAAAGCCTCTTTCACTCTGGACAGATTCTTTGCGCCGAAATTATAGCTGACAATTGGCTGCGCCCCCTGAGCAAGTCCCTGCAGCGGCAGGCTGCACACCTGCATGCAGCTGGAAAGGATGGTCATCGTACCCACCGCCAGGTCCCCGCCGTATTTCTGCAGAGATGTATTAAAACAGATATTCAAAAGGCTTTCCGTGCTGGTCATAATGAACGGAGACAATCCCAAAGCCAAAACCGGAAAAATCACTTTCCCATGAACTTTCAGGTTTTCCTTTTTAATCTTCAGAATAGTCTTGTTTCCCAAAAGGAACTTAAGCACCCACGCAGCCGAAACCGTCTGAGCAATAATCGTTGCAAGAGCCGCCCCCTGAACACCCATGCCAAACCCAAAAATAAGTATTGGATCCAGTACAATGTTCACCGCTGCTCCGATGACCACCGTAAGCATGCTGATTTTTGTAAAGCCCTGAGTAGTAATAAAGGCATTGAGCCCCAAAGAAAACATAACGGAGATAGTTCCCAGAACGTAGATATTCAAATAATCCAAAGCATAGCCAATGGTATCCCCGCTGGCGCCGAACAAGAACAGAAGCCTTTGCCCATTAAGTCGGAATGTCACTGTCAAAACAATTGCCAGGATTGCCAACATGGTAAAGCAGTTCCCCAAGATTTTCTCGGCGCCCTCCGAATCCTGCTGCCCCATTTTGATGGAGCCTAAAGGCGCTCCGCCCATCCCTACCAGACTGGAAAATGCCGTAACCAGCATCAATACCGGAAAGCATAAGCCCAGTCCCGTAAGCGCCAGCGCTCCCTCCCCCGGTATATGTCCGATGTAGATACGATCCACGATATTATAAAGCATATTTACGATCTGTGCGGTAATCGTAGGGATAGCCAGCCGCACCAATAGACGGCTGATCTTCTCCGTTCCCAGATCCGTTCTTGTGTCTGCCATTTTATTCACTTCCTCAAAAAAATCAGGGACTTATCAAAGTCCCTGTTATTACTTGATATAAAACACTTTAGCACGTTCTATCCTTACTTGCAAGACAATAATTACTTTCTACAGCTACCTTGCCATCTCATAAATCCTGGCAATATCTTCTTTCCCAAGCTTCCGAATACCGCCAATCGTCCGCTGATCCATGTAGGTACACTTGTAGGCAAGCTCTTTTATCTGCTCATCCGTAAGCTCCACGCCAAGCTCACGGATGCTCACCGGCATATGAATTGTCCGGAAGAAATTCTCCATAGCCTCAATACCCTCCAAAACCGTCTTCTCCGGATCCGCATAATCATAGGCAATTCCCATCACATTCACTGCAAATTTGGCAAAGCGGGCCACATCATCCTTGTATACATAGCGAGCCCAGCTGCCCCATACGGCCGCAAGGCCCGCACCGTGAGCCACGTCAAACATGCCGCCCAACTCATGCTCCAGCTGATGGCAGGCCCAGTCACCTGCCCGGCCGCAGCCGGTAAGACCATTGTGAGACAGACTGCCTGCCCAGAGAACCTCGGCTCTTGCATTGTAGTCCTTTGAATTTTTAAGCAGAACCTTAGCCGCACGCATAACGGACTTTAACAGACTCTCCGCCATTCCATCCACCAGATCCGTATCCATCTCATGAGAAAAATACCGTTCCATGGTGTGCATTAAAATGTCCGTACAGCCACTCATAGTCTGATACTCCGGCAGCGTATAAGTAAGCTCCGGATTCATAATCGCAAAATGAGGCCGAATTAAGTCGCTGTGAAGTCCACGCTTCAGCCAACCCTCCTCATTGGTAATCACGGTGGAATCACTCATTTCACTTCCCGTAGCTGCAATGGTCAAAATCACGCCCAGAGGGATTGCATCCCCGGCCGAAGCCTTTTTTAAATACAGATCCCACACATCTCCCTGGTATTTTGTTCCAAGGGCAATGGCCTTGGCGGAATCAATAGCACTTCCGCCTCCCACGGCAAGAATAAAATCCACACCTTCTTTTTTACAGAGTTCAATCCCCTCATACACAAGAGACAGCCGGGGATTAGGCACTGCGCCACCCAGGCTCACATAAGAAATTCCTGCCCCATCCAAAGCTGCATAGACTCTGTCAAGAAGTCCGCTTTTCTTTACACTTCCCGTTCCGTAATGAACCAGAACTTTGCTGCCTTTCTGATCCTTTATAAGCTCACCTGCCTGCTTCTCCGTATCCTTTCCGAAGACCACTTTTGTAGGGGTATAATACTGAAAATTATTCATAAATCTTTCCTCGCTCCTTTTCCCGGCTTTTTTGCAAAGCTACATTTCTGCCTTTTATTCTAACCCGAAACCAGGGACAAGTCGAGTACTATTTTACTGCTGTAAATAAAATAAATAAAAGTATTTTATGTTTCGCTTACTGTCAAAATTTTTAAATACTGTAAGTCCCCGCCGCCGTAGTTCCAGAGCGTCCGGTCCAGTTGGTATGAAACACTTCTCCCCTGGGACGATCCACACGCTCATAGGTATGTGCACCAAAATAATCTCTCTGCGCCTGCAGAAGATTGGCCGGAAGCATTTCACAGGTATAGCTGTCAAACCAGGAAAGTGCCGCGCTCATAGCCGGAAGAGGAATTCCGCACATCACAGATGCCGCCACAACCTTTCGCCAGGATTTAAGGCAATCCGAAATAGCTGATTTAAAATAGGGATCCAGAATCAGGTTTGGAAGATCCGCATCCCGATCATAAGCTTCTTTAATCTTTCCAAGAAACTTACTCCGAATAATACAGCCGCCCCGCCAAATCAGCGCAATATTACCATAGTCCAGTTTCCAGCCATAGTGTTCAGCCGCCCCACGCATTAAAGCGTAGCCCTGTGCATAAGATACGATCTTGGAAGCATACAGCCCCTTGCGGATTGCCTCCACAAATTCCTCTGCATTTTCCTGAATTCTGCCATATTTCTTTTGGTAAACGGATGACGCCTTTATACGCTCCTGCTTCATGGCCGCAAGGCAGCGTGCGAAAACCGCCTCACTGATTAAGGTTACGGGCACGCTTTCCTCCAGGGAAGCCTCTATCGTCCATTTTCCCGTTCCTTTCTGTCCTGCCACATCCAGAATCTTTTCTACAACTACCTCTCCATTCTCATCCCGATAATTCATAATGTCCCGGGTAATCTCCATAAGATAGCTATTAAGTTCCGTTTTATTCCACCTGGCAAATGTCTCATAAATAGCTTCATTGTCCATGCCCAGCCCATCCCGCATAAGCTGATAGGCCTCACAAATCAGCTCCATATCGCCATACTCAATCCCATTGTGAACCATTTTGACAAAATGGCCTGCGCCGCTTTCTCCAATCCAACTGCAGCAGGGCGTCTCTCCATCTACCTTTGCGCTGATTGCCGTGAAAATAGGCTCTACTGCTTCCCATGCCTCCCTGTTTCCTCCAGGCATCAGGCACGGGCCGTTCAAGGCCCCCTCTTCTCCGCCGGAAACTCCTGTTCCGATATAAAAAAGCCCCTTTTCTCTCAGCTCTTTCTCTCTCCGTATGGTATCCTTAAAATAAGAATTTCCTCCGTCAATCAAAATATCTCCCGGTTCAAGCAGGGGAATGAGCTGTTCAAGCATACCGTCTACCGCTTCCCCTGCCCGAATCATAAGCATGACCCTTCGGGGACGTTTAAGAGCCTCCACCAACTCCGAAAGGCTTTTGCACCCGATAATACGCTTTCCTTTTCCACGGCCGTTCACAAACCGAAGCACTTTATCCATACTGCGATTATAAACCGCTACCGTGTAGCCCTTGGATTCCATATTCATAACCAGATTTTCGCCCATAACGGCCAGGCCAATTAAGCCTATCTCTGCTTTTTTCATCTTCAACTTACTCCTCCTTCGATAATCTTAACTATCTCGGTCAGACGTTTTATCAAATAATCTGCTCCTGACTGATCGTACCCAAAACGCTCATCTTCCCTCCCGATTACAATAGCGCCCGCCGCCTTTGCCGCCGTAATCCCATAAGTAGAGTCCTCCACTACCAGACATTTCTTAGGATCTGCTTTCATTTTTTTCATGGTATATTGATAAATTTCCGGTTCAAACATAATATGTTTCATGCGCTTACCCTCTTGGAAAAACCAATCAGATTCATAATCGACATAATAATTGCTATGCATCCCGCAATCTGTATTCCTGATACGGTTTCATTTAAAAGCAGCACTCCGAAAAGGATAGAAGAAATGGGCTCCAAAAGGGAAACAAAGCTGGCCATAGTGCTTCCCAGGATACGAACCCCCTCTTTCAAAAACAGATTTGCCACAACTGATGCCAGAAACGACACCAGCAGCATCAATCCAAGCGCTTCCCAGGACTGCTTAAAAATCAAAGCATGAGTCTTAAAGTTCAAAAGATACATTTCAGCCGCCGTAATAAGGGATGCATAGAACATAAGCTTGCTGCCGTCCAGTTCCGACAGCTTCAATTTGTCTAACAGCATCATATACAGCGCAAATGTAATACTGCTTCCAAAGGCCAGCATCACTCCCTTTGTCTCGCCCATCCGGCTGTTCAGCAGGAAACAGATAATTCCTATGCCTGCCAGCCCGATGGATCTCCATTTCCGCCGGGTGATTTTATCTCCGTAAAAGCAAAAGCTAAAAATCACCACCAGCAGCGGATAGAGAAAATGTATGGTTGTAGCCATTCCCACTGAGATATAGCTATAGCTGGAATACAAAAGCAGCGTTGTAATAAAAGCTCCCAGATTTGCTACCAGAAAAATTTTCAAAAATGTACCAAAGTCTATCCGCAGACTTATTTTCTTCCATGCAACAAGTCCCAGCAGGACCGGCACCGCAAAAAAATTCCGAAAAAATGTCATGGAAGTATGATTGTTGCCCATTGCGTAGGTAAGTGCGCAAATACTTGGCGTAAAGCCATACAGCAACGCAGAAGACATTGTTTTTACAATACCGCTTTTCATTTCCTTACGCATTTTTATTCTTTCTCAAGTCTTTCTCTCAGTTCTTCTTTTGCCCGGACAATCACTTCCGGCTTGTTCAAAAGTTCCATCACAGTTCTCGCCATCGCCTTGGAGGACTGTCTGATGCAATGAGCGCCCGCCTCCGAGATGGCCAGCTCCCGGAATTGCTCCGTATGGTTGGAGATCTTATATTCCGGAAAAATTGTCATATAGGGATTACAGATAGGAATCTTTCTGGACACATTTCCCAAATCCTCTCCGCCAAAATCCACCGGCATTCCATCCATCAAAGGCTCTCCAAGCTTCCGAAATTCCTCCTTACACAGATCCGAAAGAATCTGATTGGGAATACGCCCCTGATATCCGTCTTCAATCTCCACTTCAACCTCACATCCCATGGCCTGGCCGCAGCCACGGGCGCACTGCTCTACCCGTTGGGCTAAGAGATTCAATTCTTTCAGGCTAAAACAGCTCATAGAGCCCTCTATCTCGCTAAGCTCAGGAATCAGTCCCGTAGAATAACCGCCCTTTGTAATAATGCCTGACAGCCGCCAGTCCCCTTTGAAATGCTGGCGAAGCAATCCGCTGCCGGACAAAAACAGTGCGGCAGCACTTAAAGCATTGGTTCCGTTATCCGGATGAGAGCCTGCATGTGCGGATGCCCCATGATATGTCACCTTATAGCGTTTGGATGAGAGGCAAGCCCCTGCCAAACGAGTGGTATCACTGGTAGGATGCATCATAAGAACTGCGTCCACCCCTTTAAATACTCCCTGTTCCAAAAGGATAATCTTTCCGCCTCCGCCCTCCTCCGCAGGGGTGCCGATTACTTTCAAAGTTCCGGTCGTTTCCGACTCTTCCATGTATTTCTTAGCTTCAATGGCCGCCCCCAGGGCAGAGCATGCGATCAGATTATGACCGCATGCATGTCCAATGGGGAGGGCATCATACTCAGAAATAATTGCTATCACCGGTCCTTGAGAGTTCTTGGAATATGTAGCGCAAAAAGCGGTGTCCAGGGTGCCAACGCCCTTTTCTACCTGAAAGCCATACTGCTCCAGAAATTCACATTGTACCTTACAGGCCTTTACCTCTTCAAAATTCAATTCCGGATTTGCATGAATATACTTTGACACATTCCAAATAGCTTCCATCTGCTCATCCAAATATTGATCACATGCTGCTTTTTTCTTCTCTGACAATTCCATTTTTCTTCACCTATCCTAAAATTCCAAGTAATGCACACAACAGTGAGATTCCCAAAAGGCCAAAAATAACCTTGTTGTAATTGGCTCCCTTGTGAGTAAAATAATAGTAGATTCCAAAGATGACTGCCAGCGGCAGCATGCCCGGTAAAATCTGATCCAGAATATTCTGCAGAACAATGGGTTCCGTTGTGTTCTCCATACTAAATTGCAGTACGGTTTTTACCTTTACATAAGAGCTGGACAATGCTCCCATCATAAACAAGCCCAAAATGCTGGATCCTGTGATAATGTCATTAATCAAACCGGACTGCATTACTTTCATAATAGAGTCCTTACCAACCTTATAGCCAAGCGTCAGACAATACCAGCCGATAAAGTAACCTGACAGCGGGAACAGGAAAGGAATCAACGCCCCCAGAGACTGTCCCTGCATGGCGAAAGTACAGGCAAGAGCCAGAATAATCGCCTTTAAGGTTCCCCAGATGATCGTATCGCCGATTCCTGCCATGGGTCCCATAAGTCCTGTTTTGATTCCTGTGATTATTTCGCCCGGAATCTCTGCTCCTCCGGCCTTTTGTTCCTCCATGGAAAGTACAATGCCATGAATCATGCAGCCAAAGGTTCCCTCCGAATTGTAAAACTGAAGATGACGCCTTAGCGCATCCTTATATTTTTCATCATCCCTGTACAGCTTACGCAGGGGCTTTGAAATGGCATTACAAAATGCCAGTGCCTGCAGACGCTCATAAGAATTACTCAACTCCGTGGAAAAATACCATGTGTTATAAACCCCTCGGAGATCTTTTTTTGTAAGTTTCTGTTCCTGCTCCATAATGGCAGCATTGTAAGCTTCTGTTCCAGACATTATGCTTCAGCTCCTTTCTTATTTTTTCTTGCGTTAATGGTAATCAGTACGGCAATCAGAGTTCCGAATACCGCTGCCGCCATAGTACCGATCCCAAGGTATGCCACTGCAAAAAATCCAAGGAGGAAATAAGGAAGCAGTTCCTTTCTTCCAATGGTTATAATAATAATCGCAAAGCCAAGAGCCGGAAGCATTCCGCCTGCTACGCTGAAGCCCGTAATAATCCATGCAGGCAAAACATCCATCAGCCAGGAAACCGCATCCGAGCCTACCAGGTTAATACAGAATACGGGAATAAACCGCAGGCAAAAAGCGAAAATTGCCGGATAAATCACCGCACATTTGAAAATACCCTTTCGATCCCCTTTCTCCGCATAGCCATCCGCCCATCTTACCCAAATGGAATTGGAAGTACGGCGAATCTGATCCATAAATACACCCAATACGCCAAAAGGAACTGCAAGCCCTACCGCTACCTCCGCAGTCATACCTGTCTGAAGGGCAATGGGAATTGCGATGGTCGCTGCCAGAGCTTGGTCAGCCGGAACATTTCCTCCCGTCGCAATTACACCCAGATAAATCAACTGAATGGAAGCTCCAATCAAAAGCCCCTGAGAAACCTGTCCATAAATCAGTCCCAATACAAAGCCCACAACAATGGGAGAGCCCAAAGCTGTCGTTAAATGATATCCAATTTTTGATGTACCGCCAAAATACATCAGGCCACAAATTGCGGCAACTAATACAACATTCATATCCTCAGTACTCCTCTCTAAATATCAAAAAGCTTTTTCTCCAGTATCTTTGTAAACTCCATGCTCGGATCGTCCGGTACCTGATGCAGATATACCCGAACCCCCGAATCCTGCATCTCCTTAAGCTTCATGGCATCCGGCAGATCCAGGGTGATCGGCCCAAACACAACCTTTCTTCCCGGCGCCGCCCCCAGGCCTCCGATCTGCAGCTCTTTTACCGGGAATCCTCCTTTAAAAAGGGCGTAAATCGTGGGGACATCCTTAATCAATACAAACAGGCGGCAATTTCCATATCCGCCGCTGTTCCACTTGGAAACCGCATCCTCTGCCGTATCAATAACAACCTCCATTCCCGGAGGCGCTGACATTGTATAGATGGAGGACATAAAGCTGTCTTTTGCCAGCATGTCATCCACAATAAGAATCTTATTTGCAATAGTCTGCTTAGCCCATTTCGTAATTACCTGTCCATGAATCAGCCGAAAATCAGCTCTGATTAACACAATGTCTGCCATACCTATCTCCTTTCTTTTTTTGATTCGTACTTGATTTTGTGCATCAGGGGATACCTTTAAGGTGTTTCACCCAGAATCCTTGTTGCATTTTTTCCGCTTTCTTTCAATGTGAAAACCGCAAGGTCTGCCAGCTCCTGATTGGATAATTGATCCTTATTCATGTAAACCTCCATCAGCATGGCCAGATTCAATCCGGTCACTACCGCATTTCCATATTCACGGCTCAATGCGCAAAAAGCATTGCAAGGTGTTCCTCCAAACAGATCCACCAGACATAAGGTTCCCTTTGGCAGTTTCCCAAGAGTCTCCGCCACAGACGGAATGTAATCCTCCAAAGCCATGCCTGGTAAAAGTGAAAAGCTGCGCACATCTTTCATCTCTCCCAGAATCAGCTCTGCCGATTTGATTAACTCTTCCCCAAATCTGCCATGGGTTCCCAACAGTATCATTTTTTCCATTTGAACTTCCTCCTATGCTTTTCTTGCTTTATTATAATCGAAAAATATTTTTTTGTAAATATCTTTTTGAAAAAAATATTTTATATTCGTCTTTTTTTACAGTCTAGCTATTTACAAAAAATTTTTTTTGTGTTACTCTGAACATGGAAAAAAATTTTTAGGAATATATACTATGGATAATTTGACTGTAAAAATGCGAATCAAGACCATGTATCGAGATATGAATCCAAAGGAAAAGCGTATTGCAGATTATATTTTGCAAAATCTCAAGCTTGTATCCAGAGGCACTATCAACGATATATCACGTACTTTAAAAATTGCGGATTCCACCGTCTACCAATTTACAAAAAAATTAGGTTATGACGGATTTAAGGATTTTAAGGTACACCTTTTAACCGAGGAATTTGATTCTGAAATTTCAATTCATGAGAAAATATCAAAGGATGACAGCGCAGATGTAATGATTGCACAGGTATTTGAATCCAGCATCAAGGCACTGGAGGCAACCAGGCAGATTAGCCGTGGCGATCATTTCCAAAAAGCGGCTGATATTATGCTGGAAGCGAAAAAGGTATGGTTCTTTGGTCTTGGCGGTTCCAATGCCGTAGCCCTCGACAGCTTTCACAAATTTTTGCGTTCGCCGGTCAAGTGTGGCTATGCCTCTGACTATCATATGCAATTAATGAATGCAGGTCTTTTAACCAAAGATGACTGCGCCTTTGTCATATCGCATACCGGATTAAAGAAAGAAAGCATTGAGATCGCAAAGGTCGCAAAGGAGAACGAGGCCAGGCTCATTGTATTGACCAGTTACCCCTTATCTCCCCTTGCAAAGCTTGCGGATATTGTGCTGACCTCCACATCGGAAGAAATTGCCTGGCGTTCCGAATCTCTGTCCAGCAGACTATGCCAGCTCTGCATCATAGATACACTGTTCGTCATGGTAATGTTCCGGGATGAGAAGCTGGCCAATTCTTCTCTTCAAAAGATCCGGCATGCAATTTCTTACACACATACGCAATGATACCAGTTCATAATAAAAAGCGTAAAAGCCGGGTGGTTTCCACCTTGCCTTTACGCTTTTTATGTAACCCATAAGGTTTATCTTAGAGTTCGAACACTTCCAAATCCTCCGGCACATACAGCTCCCCGGAAAAGCAGGGCTTCCCCTCCGCCAGATAAAGCTCCTTTCGCCTCTCTATATTCTTATCCTCCGTATGATACAGAATCAGATTCTTAATCTCCAGTTTCTCCGCCATCTCACAGGCGTCTTTCACAGTGGTATGGCATTTCTCATAGGGCTTAAACTGCTCTGCCTGACTGTAAAGGCAGAAAGCCTCTTGAAGCAGCCAGTCCGCACCCTTTACGTATTCATACTCGCACTCCCGATAGGGCTCATCTCCTGCAAAGGTAAATTTCTTTCCATTATGTAAGGTCAGGGTAAAGCCATACTGCTTTGCTTTCACGGACTGAATATCAAAAAACCTGACAGAGTATCCCAGAATCTCTTTCACATCTCCGTCCTCCAAAGGATGCAGGAAGATGCGTTCCCCTATGAGCTTTACAAACTTTCCCTGAACCGTCAGCCGCACAATCGTCAGCAGAGTTTCCACCAGCTCCCTGTGACAATAGAGATCAAGATTTCCCTCATACTTCCCCTGCTTCATCCGGGCCGCAATCATCCGAATCACCCATACCATTCCCAGTATATGATCCGTATGCTCATGGCTTAAAAAAATCTCATGAATCTCATCCAGAGGAATTCCTGCCTTTTCCAATTGCACCAGAATCCCGTTGCCTCCCCCTGCATCTACCAGAAAATAGCCCCGTTCATTGTGTAAAGCCGAGCAGGTATTGTAGCATTTGGTTACATTGGCATTTCCTGTGCCAAGTATAATTAATTCTTCCATCTTTTCCTCCTAATCCAGTTCCTCAATCTGCCCCAGAATCTCCCGATCCTCCTGCTCAAAAAGCAAGCTTTGATTATAACGATCATACCTCTCACAGGCATAATCCTCCAGAAACGCCACCGCCGCCGGATCGCTGTTCAGCTCGGTAACAAAGATCGCCATTTCCTGACTAGCTCCAAAGGCCAATTCCATAAAATCAAAGGCATGTTCCAGATAACAGGCACTCTTTGCTTTCCCCTCATCATAAGCAGAGCGCTCCTTTGCAAAAAGCTTCCGCAAAAGCTCCAAGGCCGCTTCCCCCGCAGCGGGAGCCTGCTTTTTCAGTTCCATTCCATAAAAAGCTAACGTATCCGAAAGGCGCAGCATTTCCCGTTCCTGCTCTCTGGTGAGAAGCTCCGCCTCTTTCTGCCGTTTTCGGAGATCCTCGTTTTCTTTCCGCAACAGCTCCAAAATTTCCCAGGAAAACAGGTTCTTTTCGTTTTCCCCTGTAAGCATCCCTCTTGCCTCTTTCATTTTCCCAAACAGCTTCTCCACAAACCGTTTTTGAAGCTGCTCTTCCCGGAAGCTTCCCTTGCAGCCGGAAAGCAAAAGGCTTACCACACTGAGACGTTCATCAAAGGAAGCATGGGACAGCTTTTTCACCATTCCCACCTGCATATTCCCTTTCAAAATCTCCTCTATCTGATAGTCTCTCTGATACTTTCCGTAAAGCTCCAGATAATTAGCGAAACCTCCTGCAATCCTTTCATGCTGGAGATACTGGACAACCACCTCTTTATCCGCAGTCTTTCCAATCCGTTCACAGACCTCCAGCATCCGGGACAAATCCTCCCAGCCTCTGGGCGTTGCAAACCTCCGGCCATCCACCGTATTTTCCATCTGGTAGAAATGTGCGGGCCGTATATTCAGATAAGAAAGAATCGCCGGATGCATTCCCACGGAAACCGCATATTCCCTCCAGACCTCAAAATCCGGCTCTACCTCTATATTCCGAACCCGGTCCATAGTCACCACATCAAACTCCCGGACAGACTTGTTGTATTCCGGCGGATTTCCTGCTGCCACAATGATCCAGCCCTCCGGCACCTGATGGGTTCCAAAAGTCTTGCACTGGAGAAATTGAAGCATGGCCGGGGCCAGCGTTTCGGAAACACAGTTAATCTCATCTATAAAAAGGATACCCTCCTTTAACCCCGTCTTCTCCATCTTCTCATACACCGAAGCAATGATCTCGCTCATAGTGTACTCGGTGACTGCCTTTTTCTCCCCTCCGAAATCCTTTTCCAGAATAAATGGAAGACCCATAGCGCTCTGTCTGGTGTGATGAGTAATGGTGTAGGATACCAGGGCAATGCCGCATTCCCGGGCAATCTGCTCCATAATCTGTGTCTTTCCGATCCCCGGCGCTCCCAGAAGCAATAAGGGCCTCTGACGGATAGCCGGTATCTCATATACGCCGTAGGCATCCTTTAAAAGATAGGCTTTTACCGCATCCTTAATCTCCTGCTTTGCCCGTTTAATATTCATATCCCTTTTCTCCTCTTTTTCACTTAAGTCAGACAAAATGTGTCCATAAACATCTCAAAGCCAAATGCCTGTTTCTAAAATACTTTATTCTACTCACTTAATTCATCTGGTCCCAATATCAGCTTAATCGCCCAGGGCGGCACATCCACATCCCGGTAATTGTCCTTGATAAATATAAAGGCTGTCTCATATGGGGGCATCTTTGCAGGAAAGGTTCCATATCCATCCGTAAAATACAAAAGTCCCCTGAGACGGTAAAACGCTTTCCTTGTCAGCAGTTCCTCCACATAGGCAAAGGCCGGACGAAAATCCGTTCCTCCCTGCCCCTTTATAGTCAGATGCTCCATATAACTTTTCAGTTCCTCCTGGCCGGTGATCTCCGCATCCGACTGGACACGGTCGTCACACTGGAGAATCCGAATATGAATCTCACGAAAAAAGCTTTCCGACTCCTGCAAGACATTGTAAGTCTCCTCCAGGAAACGCCGGACCAGCTCATCCTTGCAGGACATGGAGGTATCAATCACAATGACAAACTCCTCAATCTTCTGAACCTCCTTGGTCTCCTGGGGCTCAATGAGGGGCATATTTCCGTAAAGAGAAAGGCCATAGTGATAAAAGACATAGTCAAAGGTATCCATATCTACCTGCATTTCTTCTTTCCGAACAGAGAACCTTCGTAAAAATTCCCGGTAATCATAACGGCGGTGATTTTCAATCCGAAGCTGCTCCACAAGTCCCTTGCTGCCCTCTGCCGCCTCCTTAGAAAATGTCTCCATATCCATTTCCATCCGTTCCCGAAGATTCTCCCACTGTTTCCGGTTCTGTTCTACTTGGGATGGGGGCTTCTCCTGTTCCCAAAGACTATGATCGTCCACAGAAAACGCCTGCTTCCAGCCCATAAGCTCCGAACCGCTTATCTGCATGCGGCAAAGTTCTCTGTAAATACCTCCCGCTGTGAGCACGGTCAGCTTTTCCTTAAGCCTTGCATAGACAGCCTGACGAAAAACGCCCGGAAGATGCACGCATTTCAAATGGAGGCCGTCAAGAACGGATTCCGCCGCAATATCACAGGCCAGATTCCAATATTCCATATCCCGTTCTTTTCTATAAAAGGGATGGCAGAACAGGCAGTGCATCAGGCCGTGAAGATACAGACGCATCACATAGACTCTGCCTGTCTGGTAAAGCTTTAGCAAATCATCCGGTGCAAAAAAGAGCGTTCCCCCATCGGTTCCCGCCGGATGCACTTCCGCCCCCGGCCGGACAGGAAAGCTTCCCAAAGCCAGATCCAGAAAGCGCATATGAAGATAAAGCTCATTTCGTGCCTGGTTTAAAATTCTTGTCCCCAGCACCTCCTTTTGCAGATACCGTTCTTGTTCCTTATGCATCACCATAGCCTGTGACGGCTCCTTTCAAAATTGTATCCACTCTATAATCAGCAGTTTCAAAACTCAAATAGTTCCTCCCTGGATGAAAAACGTCCATGCAGCACACTTAGGAGAAACCCATTCCCCTCCGTAAACCCCCGCTCTGCTGCCTGTCCCAGAAGCCGGCGTAAAATTATTTCCTCCTCCGGGCTTCCGGGAAGATGCTCTTTAACCAGCCAGTTCAAAAGTTCCATATCTCTCTGTTCTATGGCCCACAGTCCGGCTTCCGGCAAATGCTCCCTAAGATATTTTTCATAATCCGTTCTTCCCTCTGCTCCCAGTTCCATGGAAAACCGCAAGCGTCCCAGAGCCAGTTCCAGCACCGAATCCCTGTCCTCCTGAGCCTTTGCCCGAAAAAAGCATCCGTCATAGGCATGAAAATCAAATCTTTTCCGATAAAAGCAATTTCGAAAATGCATTCCGCTGCCGTGCATCTGAGTCATAAGAATCCGTGCCGGCGTATTCTCCACGCCTTCCTCATAAAATTCCGGAAATACCAGCCTTGCTTCTTCATTGCCTCTGTAAATAGTAAGCCTGAGTTCCTCATTCAGTTCCATCAAAATCTCCTGCAGGCAGGATGTTCCTGTATCATCCAAGGTAAGCTCCAGCTGTCTTATATGATGGCAGCCGGTAAATAATCCGGCTCCCAGATCCTTAAGGCTTCCATGAAAAGAGAAATGTTCCAGGCCGCTGCAATTGTAAAATGCATAAGCTCCTATTTTTTGAAGCGCTGCCGGCAGATATATCCCTTTCAAACGGAAACCGCAGAGGGCCGGTTCCTCATTCTCCCCGGATAGAAGAAGCTGTCCTGACCGTATTTTCTCCTCCAGCTTCTCTTCCTCCATATGGGCCGAAAATGCATAAGGCGCCAGTTCCGCTACCGGATACCCTGCCAGCCTGTCCGGAACCTCAATCTTTGTCCCATAGCTGAAGCAGCGCCAGATTTTAACTGATTTATCCTGAATCTCATATGCAAAGTTCATAACTTTTATTTTCTCCCAAGCAACTATCTCCTGTCTTCCCTTTTACCGACCGCCTGGACGCTGGCTGTTCTTCCGCTTTCTAATGTTATACGATATAAAAGCTTTTTTCAAGGGTTTTGTTACAATTCACACTATACCAGATTTTATAAAATTTTTATTTCACAAAGGTGCGAATTGTAACAGGGACTGCCCATTTTAAGTCGTTTTCAGCGGGGGGCAGTCCCTCTGACCCCATAGCACAAACACCTTTTCTTGACACTTTAACCGGTAATGGTGTAACATTTAACAATGATATATGATTTTTATAAAAGACAATTAAGGGAGGCTTGTATGGAAAGCTTAAAATACAAAGCATTAGCACTGGATTTGGATGGAACTTTAACAGACAGCAATAAAAATCTTCCGCCCGAAAATAAAGAGGCCCTGTGGAAAGCAATGGACTTAGGCGTAAAGATAATCTTAATATCCGGGCGATCCGTTATGGGCATAAGAGGCCTTGCAAAAGAGCTGGAATTTGAAAAGCGCGGCGGTATTATCGCTGCTTTCAATGGCGGAAAAATCTTTGATTATCAAACCGGAGACATCATACAGGAATTAATGTTCCCCAAAGAAGCAATTGCCGACACCTGTGCCATCGTTAAAAAGCATGGTGCGCAGCCCTTATCTTATACGGATACACACATCGTTGCGGAAACGGATACGGACGAGTATGTCTTAAGAGAATGTAAATGCAATTCCACAACAGTGGAAAAGGTTTCCAATCTTCCGGAATTTTTAGATTATCCGATTCCAAAGATTCTGGGAGCAGGGAAACATGAACGGCTTCTGAAGGCTCGTGATGAATTTCTTGCAAAATATTCCCATATCTGCGACAGTTTTTTTGCAGAATCCTTCTTTTTGGAGTTAGCCCCAAAGGGAGTTGCAAAGGATAAGGCCCTTTCCAAGATTTGTGACTATTTAAATATTTCCCGCAAGGAGCTCATGGCCTGCGGTGATGGGCTGAACGATATTTCCATGCTTGAATATGCCGGTTTGGGCGTTGCCATGAAAAACGCTTACCCGGAAACCTTAAGCAAAGCGGACTGCGTTTCTCCTTTCACCAACGATGAATGCGGCGTGGCCTGGGCTGTGGAAACATATATTTTAAACTCCTAAGTAATTTGAGCTGCTGTTTAGGCAATCACTCCCAAAACAGCAGCTCTGTTTTCATCTCTTTTAGACATTGATTTTTTTACATTCTACGCATTTTATAATAATTTTCGTCTCAATGGCAAAATCCCGGTTCCCGTTTATCTAAGTCAGGTAGTAATATACGTATTATATCCTTTTTCCCGAACCTCCCGCTCCATGGCAATGGCATTGCTCAAACGTGTGAAAGCTCCCACCTGTACCTTGTACAGGCCATCCTGAAAGACAATGAATGCCGGGAACCCGTCATTTTCCAGAAGCTGCAGAAGATTATCCGCATTCTGGCGCTCCCGGAAAGCTCCTGCCTGTACCCGGTACAGCTCCTCCGGTTCCTCAGGCGGCATAGGCTGCGCCGGAGGCATAGGGGGACGCATCATAGGCGGGCGGGGCACAGGCGGCCTGCGGCGCTCTTCCTCACCCCGGTCATCCTCCGATACATTGCTGGATGACACTTGGGTTCCTTCTAAGGTATCCATAATCCCATCCGCAATGGCCTGAGCCATAGCCTGAAAACGGCTGTCAAAGAGACGGTTATCCACGTCGCTGTCTATAAACCCTGCCTCTACCAGCAGAGCAGGCATCTGCGTGCTGTTAAGTACTACCAGATTGGGGCGGATACTCACACCGGCATTGCGAAAGCCTAATGCCGCCAGATTCGCATTAATTCTCTCCGCCATCTGCTTTTTGATTCCGGAATCGTCATAAATCAGGGTCTGAACCCCTGTATACTGTCCCGGATATTCTCCTGCGTTCCTATGAATGGATACAAAGAGATCCGCTCCCTCCTCATTGGCAATTGCTGCTTTCTGTCCTACGGACTGGGTAACATCACTGGTTCTTGTGTAGCTTACATCATATCCGTTTGATTCCAGAATCCGTCCCACTGCCATTGCAAGCCGCAGGGCGTCGTCACTTTCCCGGCGGCCCTCATATACTGCGCCCGGATTGCTTCCTCCGTGTCCTGCATCCACTACGATCTTTGTTGCCATAAGCTCTCCTTTTGCATTTTTTCTTTACGATCTAGAATATGTAAAAGGCACGGAAAGGGTTACAGAAAGGGATGTGTATCTTGCTTTATTTCTATTTCCGCATTATAATAATTCTGGCATCAGTTCCGGGATGAGTGCGGTTTTGCCCGTATCGCCGGTGTCTCGGTTCACACATATTGATTATCCCGGAGGAACACGCGGCGGCTGGTGCTTTTTAATCAACACCGTATGAAGCTCTATAAATATTTAATGTACTGCACCAATCAAATCATTTATATCTTCCACATGATACTGTTCCATATAAGCCCGAATGCCTTCCGCTGTCTCCTTGGCTGCATAGGGATTGGCAAAATTCGCTGTTCCCACAGATACAGCCGCAGCACCGGCCAGAATAAACTCCAGGGCATCCTCCCCATTGCAAATACCTCCCATGCCAATAATTGGCAGGGATACAGCCTGAGCTGCCTGATATACCATACGCACGGCTACCGGCTTTACAGCGGGCCCTGACAAACCGCCTGTCTGGTTTGCTATGGCAAAGGTTCTTCTATGAATATCAATCTTCATCCCAGTTAAAGTATTAATAAGAGAAAGCACATCTGCGCCCCCCGACTCTGCCGCCCGTGCCATCTCCCCAATATCTGTCACATTGGGACTGAGCTTCATAATCACCGGCTGCTTTGCATACTTCTTTACCTCACGGGTCACTTTCTCCAGTGCTTCCGGCTTCTGGCCAAAAGCAATGCCTCCTTCCTTTACATTAGGACAGGATACATTGATTTCTAAAAGATCCACTGGCTGATCTGAGAGCTTTTCCACTACTTCGCAGTAATCGGAAATAGTTTTTCCACAGACATTTACAATAATCCTAGTGTCAAACTGACGCAAAAACGGAATATCTCTCTGAATAAAGACATCAATTCCTGGGTTCTGAAGTCCAATGGCATTGAGCATGCCGCTGGCAGTCTCAGCAATCCTGGGGGTTGGATTTCCCGGCCATGGAACATTTGCCACCCCCTTTGTAACTACAGCTCCCAAGGCCCCCAAATCATAAAATTCACTGTATTCTGCGCCAGAACCAAAGGTTCCGGAAGCTGTCATAACAGGATTTTTTAATTCCACTCCTGCCAGATTTACAATTGTCTTGTATTCCATACCTTTTTCCTTCCTCCATGCCCCATGTTTAAAGTTCGATCTCTCCTGCTGCAAATACAGGACCATCCTTACAGATACGTTTATTCTTTACATGGGTATGAGCATCTATATCCATAGAATGACATACACAAGCCAGACATGCCCCCACGCCGCAGGCCATGCGCTCCTCCAGGGAAAGATAGCAGTCTATTCCCTGCTCTGCCGCATAAGTCTTCAGCGCGCACAGCATGGGTGTAGGACCACAGGCAAATATAGCCTGGCCGCTTAGCTTCTTCCCATGAATAGCATCCAGCACATTTCCTTTTGTTCCCACACTCCCGTCCTCAGAAGCCAGATATAGTTCCCCATTTCTCTCCAGTTCTTCCTTCAAAAAGAGTTCGCTGTTCCGATAGCCGACTACAATCAGCTTCTCCCCAGACAATCTCTCAGAAAGCTCCACCATGGGCGGTATCCCGATTCCTCCGCCAATAAGAAGAACCTTTTCATATCCCTTGTCCAAAGGGAAACCATTACCCAAAGGACCTACAATCTCCAAGGTATCCCCTGTGCCATAACCGGAAAATTCCTTCGTTCCTTTTCCGGCTATCCGGTATACCAGACGAATTCTTCCCCTCCTCTGATCTACCTGGCAAATGCTGATGGGTCTTGGAAGCATCCTGCTTTCATCCCTGCTATAGACAGAAAGAAACTGTCCCGGAACTGCCTCCCCTGCAATCCGTTCTGTCTGAAGCCACATACTGTAGATATCCGTGGCAATCTTCTGCTGTTCCGTAATTACAGCCGTTTCCCTGTACTTCATACTAAGTCCCTCTATTCCACTTTCTACCTCGTCTCCAACGCCTGACGAATATCTGCCGTCATATCCTCCACTGCCGCTCTGGAAGCATCTGCAAAATGCTCCGGGCCAAAGGAAGCATATTTCTCCTGCTTATATGCTGCAATAATTCCCCGTGAAGAATTTACAATAGCTCCCAGTCCGTCCGGATTAAAGAAATGAACCAGATCCTTTGCCGTTCCTCCCTGGGCACCGTAACCCGGCACCAGAATAAAGGTCTTTGGCATTAGCTTTCTCAAAATCTTTCCCATTTCCGGATAAGTAGCTCCCACAACAGCTCCAATATAGCTATAGCTGTCTCCCATGTGCTCTTCCCCCCACTGGGCTACCTTTTCTCCTACATGCTCATAAAGGGGGCGGCCGTCAATCAGGCGATCCTGAAACTCTCCGCTGGACGGATTAGAGGTCTTCACCAAAACAAAGATTCCCTTATTTTCCTCCTGACACACCTCTATAAAGGGCTTTATGCCATCGCTGCCCAGATAGGGATTCACCGTCGCAAAGTCTTCATGAAAGGCCGTATAGCATTTGCTTCCTACCTGAATTTTTCCCAGGTGTCCTGCTGCGTAGGCTGCGGAGGTTGAGCCAATGTCCCCTCGCTTAATGTCACCGATAACCACCAGATCCTTTGCATGGCAGTAATCCACCGTCTTCTGATATGCCTTCAGACCCTCGATGCCAAACTGCTCATACATGGCAATCTGCGGCTTTACTGCCGGAACCAAATCCCAGGTCTTATCCACAATTTCCTTGTTAAACTGCCAGATAGCCTCCGCCGCTCCTGCAAGGGTTTCCCCATATTCCGCAAACGCTTTTTTCTGTATATGCTCCGGAACATAGTTCAGCATCGGATCCAAACCGATTACAATAGGAGCTTTTGTTTTTTGAATCTTTGCAATAAGTTTGTTAATCATGGTATCTCTCCCTTATCTTATATTGATATATATTTTTGTATTACTCAACAGTCACTGATTTTGCCAGATTCCGCGGCTTATCAACATCACAGCCCCGGCCAATGGAAATATAATAAGCAAAAAGCTGCAGCGGAATAATTGCCAGAGAATTGGCAAAGTAAGGATTCGTCCTTGGGATATAAATCACATAATCTGCATTTTTCTCTATCTCCACATTCCCCACATTGGTAACTGCCATAACGAATGCGCCGCGGGTACGTACCTCTACAATATTACTGATCATTTTCGCCAAAAGCTGATCCTGCGTTGCTACAGCCGCCACAAGCGTTCCCTCTTCAATAAGAGAAATGGTTCCATGCTTTAACTCCCCTGCTGCATAAGCCTCAGAATGGATATAGGAAGTCTCTTTTAGCTTTAAAGAGCCCTCCATAGAAATAGCATAATCAAGTCCCCGGCCAATAAAGAACACATCCTTTGCTGCCAGATACCGATTGGCAAACCTCTGAATCCGCTCCTTATTTCCCAAAAGCAGCTCTATCTGCGCCGGAAGACGCTCCAAATCCGCCAGCATCTCCCCAAGTGTCTTCTCATCCACTGTACCGCGCACCTGAGCCAGCTTCATGGCCAAAAGGTACTGTGCAATGAGCTGCGTGCTGTAAGCCTTTGTAGTGGCAACGGCAATCTCCGGACCTGCCCAGGTGTACATTACATTGTCTGCTTCCCTTGCAATAGAACTTCCCACCACATTTACAATGGCAAGCACCGGTCTTCCTTTGACCTTTGCCTCCCGAAGCGCTGCCAGAGAGTCTGCTGTTTCTCCTGATTGGCTGATAATCACTACCAGCGTTCCTTCCTCCAAAATAGGGTTGCGGTAACGAAACTCACTGGCCAAATCTACTTCTACAGGAATCCGGGCCAGACCTTCAAAGACATATTTACAGGTCATGCCTGTATGGTAGGCAGAGCCGCAGGCTACAATACAGAGTTTTTTTACTGCCTGAAGCTCTTCGTCCGTCATACCCAATTCTTCGATCACAATCTTTCCATCCTTTAGACGGGGACTGAAGGTATCACGCACAGCCCCCGGCTGTTCGTAGATCTCCTTCAGCATGAAATGCTCATAGCCGCCCTTTTCTGCCGCATTGATATCCCATTCAATGGTCACAGGCTCCTTCTCTATCTCTTCCTCGTCAATATTATAAAAGGTCATGGAATCCGCAGTCAGCTTAGCGATCTCCTGATTTTGAATATAATAAACGCTTCTTGTGTAGCGCAGAACCGCCGGAACATCCGAAGCAATGAGATTTCCGCTTTCGGAAGAGCCTACAATCAGCGGACTGTCCTTACGGGCTGCATAGATTTCTCCCGGATGATCTGCAAAAAGAATGCCAAAAGCATAGGAGCCTTCCACCCGATGCATCAGCTTTCCGATTGCTTCCAGAGGATCTCCATTGTAATAGTAATCCAGAAGATGGGCAACTACCTCTGTGTCTGTATCGGAGCGGAACGTATACCCCCGGCTTTCCAGCTTTTTTTTCAGCTTTAAATAATTCTCTATAATTCCATTATGTACCACCACTATGGATTCATCCTGATTGTAATGAGGATGGGCGTTGGTATCCGAGGGAGCGCCATGAGTTGCCCACCGGGTATGACCGATTCCGGCAATTCCGGGCAAAGCAGTACCATCATGAGTCATTTCGCTTAAAACTTTCAGACGTCCCTTGGCCTTAACTACCTTGATCTCATCTCCATTATAGATGGCAACCCCTGCCGAATCATAGCCGCGATATTCCAGCTTGGACAATCCATCCAGCAAAATAGGTGCCGCCTGTTCACTTCCAATGTAACCAACAATTCCACACATAGATAAAATCCTCCTATTTCAAGTTCCGCAGTACTTTTACAGCACACCCTCTATTAGAAGAACTTCCTGTCACAAAAACATGTGCCTGGAAATTCTTCTGTGCACTGTCAAAGTACTGCTATTTCAAGTTCCAATACTCCCTGTTCATCGTACACCGCTGTACCAGCCATCCGGGAAGCCTTTGATAATTTCTTCCCAGCTTATAACCAATATACTTGCATCCGCTGAAAAACACAAGACTAAATATCAGCCAGGGCTTTCTAATCTTCAAGCAATGGACTGCTGTCTGCTTCACCAGCCGAATCCCTTCTTGTTCCGAAACAACCCCCCCAAACACCTCCGGATGCTCCGTTTGAGAGACAGCCAGATCAAAGTTCCGCTTAAATTGCTTGATCCCGCTGTAATTATGAGAATGAATCACCCTTGCCTCCGCAACGTACGCAATCCCGTAATCGTTTTTTATAAGTCCCCCTGCATAAATCATATCCTCATTAAAGATCGTATGATTTATAAAGCCTCCTTGCTTTAAAAAAGTCTCCCGTTCATACATCGCACATACATTGGAGCAGAAAAAGGCCTTGATTCCAAGTGTTTTCAGATCTGACTTTGTCTGAATCCGGCTTTCCTCCGGATAATTAAAGCTGCGCATATACCGTTCCAGCTCCCTGCATTCCTTCCTTGGAAGCTGTCTGGCATAGGCGGCCTTTACTTGTGGATTTGCAAACATCTCTGCCAGCCGTTCTACCAAATATTCATCTGCCGGCATAGCATCCTGGGTCATAAACAGAAGATATTCCGCATCTGTATGCCCCGCACCGGCATTTCGCGTGCCTCCATGATCAAACTCCGACCGATCCAGATGATAAACCTCCACATTGTCATAATACTCTGTCAGCCCCTCCGGGAAGGCTCCTGTTCTGGTATTCATAACCACTATTTTATGAATGTTCTGTGTCTGGGATTCCAGCCTTTTCAAAAGCTCTAAAAACTCCTTCCCCGGATGAAAGGTTGGTATAATCACATCTATCCTCATGTACTGTTCTCTCCAAAGCATTCCTGAAAAAATGGACGAGGCTTTGACTTCCCCGTCCATTCGGTTTCTGCTTTACGTGCCGCTTTCCTTGGCGTACACGCCTGTTTGACTGGATATCTCATCATTAAACTGGATTACTGTCGGGGAGGGATAATAGTCCTCCTCGTTAAAGAGAAACTTATGCAGCTCTCTGACATTCGCTTCCAAATCCGCAGGCGCCACAATGTCAGCACCGTTGATCTTCACATTCTCTCGCAGAGTGGGGAAGCCTCCTGTCTCTCCAATTTCATAAGACATCATGCTGGCTGCCATCTTTATCATCTCCGCCTTGGGAATGTTGGTGGCAATCAGCGGAAATACCTCGTCAATAATCTGGTTGATGGTTCCAAGACTTGCGGACTTAGCCTTCCGTGCAATCTCTGTAATAACCGTCCGCTGGCGTTCCGTCCGGCCAAAGTCATTTCCCACCGCACGGATTCGGCAATAAGAAGTAGCCTGAAGGCCGCTCAGGGTCTGAAGCCCCGGCCCTTCTACAAAGACACCAAATTCTCCTGTCACTGCTGTAGTCTCATACATATAGTTGTTGATCCATTCCCACTCATTATCCTGCACGTCTATATCAACGCCGCCCAGTAAATCAATGGTCTTGATCAAAGCCAGGAAATCCACACTGACAAAATATTTAATATTCAGATCCAGATTGGTATTCAGCATAGCCATAGCCTGATTAGGGCCTCCTGCTTTATAAGCAGCATTGCATTTTCCATAAGTATCATCGGCCCGGTTCAGATAAGTATCCCGGAATATAGAGGCCAGTCTTACCTCCTTGGTCTCATTATTGATACTGGCAATAATGATGGTATCGCTCCGGTTCCCGGCACCCAGATCGCCCATAGTTCGGGTATCAATTCCAAAAAGTGCAATATTGGTATAACCCTTCAATACCTCTTCTGTAGCGTCCTCCATATCATTCATCTCTACTTTGTCCGCATCCACGCCCAGGTCCTGAAACTTATCCAGCTTTCCAAGTCCCCAGACGCCCACGCCCAAAAGCAAAAGAAGCACCAACTCCACCGCCAGTATTCCGATCAGTTTTCTTCTTCTCCTAATCTTCTTCTGCTTTTTACTCAGCTTATGCCCCTGTCTCCCTCTCCTATTTCTTGCTTTTGTATCGGCTGCCATATCATAACCCTTTCTGCTTTCTGACATTAATAGGCATTTTCATTCACAAAGCCCTTAAAGATTGTCAGAAACAAAATTTTTATATCAAACCCAGGCGTCCAGTTTTCGATATAATATAAATCGAACTCAATGCGCTTCCGAATCGAGGTATTTCCCCGATAGCCATTGACCTGAGCCCACCCGGTCATTCCCGGGCGTACCTGGTGTTTAATCATATATCTAGGAATCTCTTCCCGGAACTTTTCCACAAAAAAGGGGCGTTCCGGCCGAGGCCCTACCAGACTCATATCACCTTTCAAAATATTGAAAAGCTGCGGAAGCTCGTCAATACTTGTCTTTCGAATCACCTTTCCAACTGCGGTAACTCTTGGATCATCCGGCACTGTCCATGCTCCCCTTTCCTTCTTTGGAGATTGGACATCCATGGAGCGGAACTTATACATACGAAAAGTCTTATTATGAAGCCCGACTCTTTCCTGGGCATAAATAAGCGGCCCTGGAGAAGTAGCCTTAATTGCAATTGCTGTTATCAGCATCACAGGCGAAAAAAGTATAATCGCCCCTAAACCTCCCACAATATCCATGGTCCGTTTCACCACTGCATTAAAGGTGTTGGTTAAAGGAACATGCCGGATATTAATCACGGGCAGCCCCATCAAATCCTCTGTGTAAGGCCGTGTAGGTATAATATTATTATAATCCGGAACAAATTTTGTATGCACACCAGATTTCTCACAAACCGCCACAATATGCTCCAGCTTAGAATACTCACTTAGTCCCAGAGTGATCGCAATCTCATCAGGGGATGTCCGGGAAAGCAGTTCTTCTATCTCCTCCGTCCTTCCAAATACCTGAACCCCTCGATAGCGCATGCCGCATTCTACATTGTCATCCAGAATACCCATAATCTCATAGCCCCATTCCGGATTAGCCTTGATTCGATCAATATATTCTTCTGTTGCCCGGCTGTAACCTACCAGCACCATATGCTTCTGATTGAAACCTTTTCGGCGCAGCCGCTGAAGGACAAGTCGGATAAGAGTGCGAACCAGCCCCTCCAGAAGAATGTTGATTACATAAAAATAAAGCAGCATCATTCTGGAATAGTAATCCGTAACATCCGAAGCGCTTCGCAGGAGATACATCAATGCTAAAAACAGAACCAGGCCTATGGTATTGGCCTCTACGATCTTGCCCAGCTCTACCCTTTTTCTGCGGACACTCTTGGTGGTATACAGGCTGAATGCCATATACAGCAACAGATAAACAGGAACCAGAAAGAACAGTACAATCATATACTGGCCGAACAAAAGTCCTGTGGTGTTATGCAAAATCGGAAACTGTATCACCCATGCCAGAAAATAAGATGCTATAATCACAAGGGCATCTATCAGCACATGCAGCCGGTTAAAGTGCTGCTGGTTATCCTTTATCAATCTCTCTCACCTAAATCTCTTCCCAATATTTATCCATAGTTCTATCTGGATTTTACCATAGTGGGGAAGATTTTTCCAACAAAACTTTACTTTCTTCTCCCTGTGGCACATGGAAAGCCCTTCTTTCAAGCCTTTTCGATAAGTTTTTCCAAGACCTTTTTTTACAAAAAACAGATATTTTACCCCAAAGCCAGCCAGCATAAAAGGAAAATTCAAAAAAAACTGAAGAGCCGGCATGTTCTTATAGACCAGATAAATGCTGTTTCTGGAGCTTAAATGTACCTTGAACTCATTATATCTGGAACCGCTGGTTCCGCTTCCCACATGGAGAACCTTTGCCCTCGGCTCATAGATATTCTTCCATCCTGCAATTTTAGCTCTCCATCCCAGATCGATATCCTCCAGGTAAGCAAAGTGAGACTCGTCCAGATATCCTATCCGTTCCAGCAAAGCCTTGCGGTAGATCGCTGCACCGCCGCAGGCTGCAAAGATCTCATCCGGCTTTTCATAGTATTCCACAGGCTTGTCTTTTCCTCTCGCAAAAGCCCAGCCAAGAGCACAGTAAAAATTACCAGCATCGTCAATTTTTTTCGGATGGTGAAGCTGAATCATTTTTGCTCCGGCAGAAAAAGCCCGGGATTCCAACTGTAAAGCTGACACCATGGCCTCAGTAAAGCCCGGCAGCACCTCTGTATCATTGTTCAAAAGAATCACATAGGGAGATGAAGCTTTCTGCATTCCTACATTGGATGCCTTGCAAAAGCCAAAATTTTCCCCTAACGCAATCACTCGTACCTGGGGAAACTTCTCTATGACCAGCTCCCGGCTTCCATCGGTGGAGCCATTGTCAACCACCAGAATCTCTGCCTTCGGCGCATCCTGAATAAGCGCCTTCAAACAGTTTTCCACAAATGCTATTCCATTATAATTAGGCACCACCACAGATACCCTGCTATCTGCTTTCATAAACTACCGCCCACGGATTGTAGACAATCCGATACCCTTGTTTTGTAATGTGTGTACAGAGCTCCTCCACAGTAAGGTGATCCACTCCCCTCAAAAGCTTCCCTTTCACCAGAAAACAGTCTGTGGGAGATACCAGCTCCTGATGCAGCACTGCCCGATGAAAATATCCGGTACAGCCCTCTTTAAGCCCCTGCATACTTCCTCCAAAGGAATCCTTAACACCCTCCATACAAATATCCGAAGTAAGCCGTTTCTTTTTGTCATACACCCTTGCACAGGCAATGCCGACCTTCGGGCGTTCACAGCAGGCGCAAAGCTCTTCCAGAAACCCTTCCGACAGTCCTGCATTCCGGACATGCGCAAAAAGCACATAATCACTATTCTGAGGAATTGTTACAGAATTGTTACATGCTTTATCATAATATACAACTTTTACACCCATTTGTCCATTTAAATTTGCAAAAGATTTTATTAAGATTTTCGGATCTTCCCAGTGAAAGCGGATCCGATGGAATCCATAATTGGATGTACTCAGTACTTCTCCCCGAATTCCCATACGTTTCAGATGGGCCGCAACCGCCTGTTTTCCTGCTTCATAGGCATAGAGCTTGCTCTCCGGATTGGCCGCTGTGGAAGCCTCATGGCAGCGCCATGAATAGAGCACCTTGGGAATATGCAGAACTCTCTCTGCCCGTTCTGTACAGCGCAGGATAAAATCATAATCCTGAGCCCCGTCAAACGCTTCCCTAAACCCTCCGACCCTTTGGGCCAGTTCTCGTTTCACCACGAAAAAATGGCAGATATAATTGTTGCTAAGCAAATATTCCGAGTTAAAATCAGGCTTAAAATGAGGTTGGAAATGATGGGTAAGATCCATATTTACCTTATCCTCGTCTGTATAAACTGCATCAGCGCCCCCTGCTTTATAAAGGATCCCTGCCACTTCATAAAGAGCTCCGGGCAGGAGCAGATCATCATGATCAAGGAGGCCTATATAGTCCCCCTTTGCCATAGAAAGAGCTGCATTGGTATTCTCGGAAATCCCAAGGTTCTGATTCAGTTTTTCATAGTGCAGCCGTGAATCCTTCCCTGCATATTCCTCTGCAATCTGCCTCACCTGGTCAGACGGACTGCCGTCAGCAATACAAAGCTCCAGATTTCCATAGCTCTGCTCCAGCACGGATTCAATCATCTGACGCAGAAAAAGGGGCGGTGTCTCATAGGCTGGCACCAGCACACTGATAAGGGGGCCTTTTTTCGACAGTTCTTCTGCCTCCTTCACAGTTGCCTTTTCCTCCTCCAGACGTTCCTTAAGCCATGCCTCGTAGCCTGCTTCTGCCTGATTCCGCTCCCTACGTTCTTTTATTTTATAATATAATTGTGCGGGCCCGTACTGCCTGACATAACGCAGTCCGCGCCCGCACAGCTTAGATAACTGATTCATATAAAGCTCCTGCAGGGGATAAAATTCCACAGCATTAAAAAGTGACTTCTCCATCATGAGAAATAAGTGATACCGACTGAACCTTGGCAAGGCCTGATACCTCTTTTACAAAAGCCCCTTCCTCTTTCACCCGGACCTCTATGACCATATCCATATTTCCCTGGGAGATATTTCTGGACTTCACCTTATGGAATCGGCTGAACTTCTTCACTACATCCAGAACCTGGTCTTCACTATCCGTGTCAGTCAAGTTTACTACCAGCATCATAGGCGCTCTGGAAACAGGAAGATTCTCCAAAACAAGTACTAATACGGTTACAACCAGACAGGTCAGAAGGGCTACCTCAAAAAGACCAGCCCCGCAGATAATTCCCACACTGATGGACCAGAACAGAAATACCAGATCCATAGGATCTTTAATAGCTGTACGGAAACGCACAATAGACAATGCACCCACCATACCAAGCGAAATTACCAGATTGGACTGCATAGCCAGAATTATTGCTGCCGTAATTACGGAAAGAGCCGCAAGAGACACATTAAAGCCTTTTGAATAAAAAGACTTCCGTGTCATCAGCCGATAAATCACAAATATATAGCAGGCAAGTATACAGGTTACCAAAAAGGTAGCCATTATCCGCCCGGCCGAAATATCCATACTTGTAAATCCTTCAAGAAATGATTTTTTAAATACATCTTGAAATCCCATTGTTTACTTCCTCCTAATTTTAGTTCTGCAGTATTTTATACAGTGCCTTCTGCATTTATTAATTTTGTATTATTACAGATTTTCCTTCAATGCATATCTCCTGCATAAATAATATTTGGAAAATGCTGTCTGCCTTAATTTTGAAAGCTGCAGGTTCCGATAGATATAGTCCGGAAGAAACTCATCATATTTCACCTCCAGAATATGCCGGCCTGCTGCCATAATGGGACGCCTTCGAAGCTTTGGCTCCAAAAAGCGCCCGATTTCATCGGATGATGCCATATTCCGATCCAGAGTAATCCGGGTATTACCCAATTTATCTGCAAAGGGAACCCTGTCATATTCCACAATCACCTTTGGCCTCAAAAGCCTTGTCCGCATGAGAAGATTCAGCTTCTTAAGCACTGGGGGATCATTCCCATTCACAGGGAGCAGCCTCCCTTCCATCAGTGTTCTGCATTGTTCTTCCTCAAGAAGACAAGACAGCTTCTGGGTCATTCCATGTTCCTTTCGCTTTAGTTCCAGGCTGATCCGCCCGCTGTCGCCATTGTAAATGCGGATTCGGAACTTTTCTCTGGGATCCGTTCCTATCTCATTTTCCAAGTAACAGCTGTTATGATAATCATCAAAGTATAGACTCCGGATTTGGTACATGCCTGCTTCCCCTGCATGAGCATCCAAGGGTACCAGTCCGCGGATACGGCCTTCCAAAAGCGCCATATCTTCAGCTGTCACCATATACTTTAATTCATGCCTGTAATCCATTGCCTGCCCAATTCCTTTCTATATCCAGTTCCGTAGTATCCTTCTGTGCGCTGTCCGGATTCTACTGTTTATTCCAGTTCTCTCTATTCATATCCCAGTCCCATATAGCTCTCCAGCCTCCCGTCAAAGTAATAGTCGAGAAACTTCATACGGTAAAGAGCCATACGCTTAAACTGCTCATAGTCCTCTCCAAAGTTGCTTTCCGGCCAGCGTGCGGCATCACGGGCAAGGGCTCCGGAATCCTGCAGATCATGAACCAGATTATCCACATGCTCCGTGAGATTCTCATCAGAAAACAATCCCTCCCGCAGCATCAGCCATTTTTCCCTTATCTGTTCCCTTGCGTCTTCCACATCCAGTACAACCAGGCGATCACCTGGTTCCCAGTTGATGCGTTCGGAATAAAGATTTGTATTCAATCCCACATTCCAGACAGGCCCCCCAGTCTCTCCCTTTAGCCCTGCCTCATCTCTCACACTCAAAGCATCTCCCCAGGTAAGATCCATATCCCAGGGCGCAAAATAGATACGATATGACTGATTACTGCTCTTTGCGACATAATACATGTTTTTTGCCCGATTGTCAATTCCAAGGACTGCCTGAAAATAAATCCAGACGTTTAATGCTCCATCCATATCCATCAAAAGGGGCGCCTCTCGGGAAAAAGCCCCATCATCTTCCTGATCCCGAAAAATAAGGTATGAAAAAAGCGGTTCCCAGGCAGATATATCTTCGCTGTTGTGATTTCCTTTCAGTTCAAAAGCTTTAAGGCTTCTCTCAAAGGGCGTTGCATCCTTAAGCCATTCATCATCGCCTCCCTGAAGCCCCACAGCTTTATAAGAATATTCCGTCATACCTGGCTCTTCATCCTTTGTCAGATCAAGCTGCTTGGAATCCACTGGCTCCATAAGCCCATACAGGCCCCAGTATTCCTGATTAAAGAAAACCTCTACATACACCAGATCCGATCCAAACTTCGCCTCTGGGAATTCAGCTGTTCTGGCACCAAAGCTATTCCACAAATCTACAGAAAGCTTGTCACGGATTTTGGAAGAGTCACTGTACATAGCATTTAAAATCCACTCATCATCTGTGCGCAGGCCAAAAAGAGATTTTTTATCCGGAACTACTTCACCCTTTTTATTTTGATATTTCAGCGTCAGCTTATAGCCCTTTTTTGGATAGGTACGGCTGGTATTGCCGCGTATCTGTGCTTCCAGAATGTTTTTTCCTGTCCAATTCTGCTTGCTTTTCGCATCCCAGTAATAGAGCATGCCTCCAAAAACGCCCGTATCCGCCGTCTCTGCCGTCTCTATAGAAAGTACTGGGAGTCCTGTTGCAACCAGATAACATTCCTGATACTCCATCCCGCGAAGGGCATAAAAGCGGAATGCTTTTCCCTCCCGAATCGCCTTCTGCTTGGATTCCTTTGTAAAATCCTCCTCAAAAAGCAGGCGAATATCCCCAGAACCGCTGGAAAGCTCTCCCGTCTCCCACTGCTCCGTCTCTATATCAAGGGGAAGATAAAAGGTCGAGGTAAGCCTGTCAAATGGAAGCTTCTCTCCGGAAAAAAGCAGTTCTGTGAAAAAAGGTTCCGCTGCTTTTGTATAATTCTCTTTTATCTGAACCGCTTCACTGCTGCTAAGCCGATCATATCGGACTGGTCCGAAAAAAATCGGTTTAAGAAAAAGAAAGGCCAAAACAGCCCCCAGCAGTATGCAGTTTGTCACAAGAGTTATTTGCTTTTTCACTCTCTATACTCCTTAAGCTCAAGATACAGCAGGGGATCCGAAAGCCATGTATCCAAGAACTTCATCCGCTCACAGGCACGCCTCTCAAGTTCTTCAAAATCCTCACTGTGCCGGCTGTCATACCAGAGGGCTTCATCCCTCCAAAATGCTCCGGAATCAATGATACAATGAACATTTGACTGAATATGCTCTCTTAAATAGGCATCGGAATATACATGCTCCCTTAAGCGTTTCCAACGTTCACGTACCTTCTCCCTGGCACCCTCAACATCCAGTCGGATAAGGCGATCTCCCAGACGCCAGGCGATGCGCATAGTCCAGATTTCTTCTGAAAACCGGCTTCTGTTTAATGCATCGAAATCATGAACATTTCCCCAGCTGTAATCCATGTCCCATGGCATGAAATATAAGCGATACTGCCCATTCTCATAGCGTGCCGGGTAGAAAATGTTCCTTTCTATGTTATCCATTCCCAAAACTGCCTGCAGGTAAAGCCACACTTCCAGTGCGCTGTCCACATCAATCAGCTTTGGAATCTCTTTTGCAAAAACCTCATCATCTGCATTCAGAAGCTCCAGATACCGATTCAACACCTCCATGTGAGCCTCATCCTGAACGACATGATTTCCTTTCAGTTCAAATACATCTGCATCCTTTTGCTTGTATAAAAAATCTTCCGGCTGCGGCTCTCCTTCTTTTGTCAGATCCAGCTGCTTATAATCTACTGGTTCCATCAGGCCGTACAATCCCCAATATTTCCCGTTTTGAAACAGCTCTATATATTCCATATGATACCCAAAATGACCGTTTGATTCAATGGTCAAAGCTCCTGAATCGTTCCAAATATCCAATGACAGCTTATCCCGCAGCTTTGTATCCTCACTGTAAATGGAATACAGAATCCACTCATCATCCCTGCGCATATTCAAAAGGGATACCTGATTATCCCTATAGCTTCCGCTTCCCACCTGATTCTGCCTGTAAAGGGTCATTTTGTAAGATTTTTTGGGATTAAGCCGGCTGCTTCCGCCCCGGATATGTCCGCTCATAAGACTTTCAAAGCCCCAATCCTCCTTCGTATCTGCCAGCAGAAGGGACATCCTTCCATAAACTTCATCATAACGAATCTCTTCCTCTGTCTCTATGCTGATGATCGGAAGACCGGTAAAAATCACTCCATATTCCCGGCAGACCTCATCCTGAACTGCCAGAAGCCGATAACGCTTTCCTTCCCGAACCGACTTTTGTTTCTCATCCTCCAGGGGATTGTCCAGCAGGTAAACCTCAATATCCCTCTGTCCGGAGGAAAAACGTCCCCTCTCCCATTCTGTTGTATCCATATTTACCGGAAGGTAAAAAGTTCCGCTTTCACGGTCACAGGGTAAGGACTCTCCAGCAAATATCAACTCCGTAAGAAAATCCTCATCCGCAGCTTCCAGGGTTTCCAACCATTCCTCCTGCTTCTCGTCTGTCAAAAACCCTGCATCCAGAGCCGGCTTTCTCACAGGAAAAAACAAAGCCGAAATACATGTCAAAGCAAGCAGCAGCAGACTGATACCAAGTGTCTTTCTTTTTTCTTTCATAGCTTTCCTCCAAAAAGTCTGTTGGATCAATCAACCTTTCCGATTTCTGCTATTCTCTCCTTCTAGGCTTTCTTCTCAATAAATATCTTGCGGCTGATAAAATTGTATACCATAACCACGCCTGTAGCAAAGATCTTCACTACCATATAAGCCCGATCCATATACTGTCCAAGCCAAGCCACCCCTGCCCACATAATCAACTGGTTAATTCCCAGACCAATCAAGCTTAAAATCACAAATACTGCAAACTGCTTTCCTTTATTTGCATTCTTGTCTGTGTCAAATACCACTGTAATGCTTAAAATATAGTTCACAACCACTGATACCGTAAAAGAACAGGCGCTGGCCCAGAGATCCTGAAAGCCTGCCAGCTCTACCAGGGCTACCATAATGCCGTAATCAATAAAAAAACACAGGAAGCCTACTATTCCAAACCTCATAATCTGAGTCATTAGTTTTTTCATATACGTTTCTCCATACTTTCCAAAATTACTCTCTGCAGCTAATTTTATTATTATACACGCTTTTCCCAAAATTGTAAAACTATGATTGATCAATCTTGAAAAAACTTGTATACTGAATGACAAATGTACATCCCTGGGATGAGTAACCTTCGCCCTATCATTCAATATATTTTTCAGGAAAGGAACTGCATTTTTATGAATAAGCTGTCCTTTGTGATTCCCTGTTACGGTTCAGAAGCCACCATAGAAATCGTTGTGGCTGAAATTATAGAAACCCTTAAGCAGCGCCCAGAGTATGATTATGAGATTATACTTGTCAACGACTGCTCGCCTGACAATGTCTGGGAGCATATCCGAGTGCTTGCCCTTAATAATCATCGCATTACCGGAATTAATCTGGCAAAAAATTTCGGCCAGCCCTCCGCTCTGATGGCCGGTTATCGCATGTGTACTGGTGACTTAATTATCTCTTTGGATGATGACGGCCAGACCCCGGCCAAAGAACTATTCACCCTGGTAGACAAGATTCAGGAAGGCTGGGATGTGGTTTATGCCTCCTATGAGCACAAAATGCACAGCGCCTTCCGCAATTTCGGAACCTGGATGAATGAAAGAATGACTGAAAGTCTCCTTGATAAGCCAAAGGGCCTTAGGGTCACCAGCTATTTTGTCATGCAACGCTTCATTGCAGAAGAAATTACACGCTATCAAAATTCCTACCCTTACATTGAAGGCTTAATCTTTCGGGCCACCATGCGCATCACCAATGTGCCTGTAACTCACCATGAGCGTATGGTAGGCGAATCCGGCTATACTCTCACAAAGCTTTTAGCTCTGTGGTTCAATGGTTTTACCGCTTTCTCCGTCAAGCCTCTTCGGATAGCCACTGTCTGCGGAACAGCTTCTGCTTTTTTGGGTTTCTGCTACGGCCTTTACGTGGTCATCCGCAAGCTGGTGGATTCTACCATTGAAATGGGCTGGAGTTCCATCATCGCCTCTATCTTTTTTATTGGAGGTCTGATTCTGGTCATGCTTGGACTTATCGGCGAATACATTGGACGCATCTATATCAGCATCAACAATGCGCCCCAATATACCGTTCGGGAGATCTTACAAAACACCGATTCAAAATCTCCGGATCAGCCCCAAAGCTAAAAGACTTAGCTGTAAAAAACCAGTATTCCCAGAAGAATCAAGCTGTTTCCCAACAGCTTTTTCTTTGTAATTTTTTCTCCAAAAAAGACACGGCTAAGAAACATTACCAGTACAAAGCCTAATGCTTCTATAACAGCACCGTTTTTATACTCCAATCCGGCATATCCCCCCACAGTCAGCAGGGTGGATAAAACCATCATCCCATAACCTGTAATAACCAAAGGATTCAAATATTCCTTCAGCACAGATGCATAAGCTTTTCCGGCGCTTTTCTTCAAAAGAATTTGGGAAAAGGATGCCACCATCACGGACAGCACCAGCAACAATAGATACTTATTCACCATCACTGTTCACAATCATTGTTCCTGCGAAAACAATGAACACTCCTATGATATTTTTTATGGTCAGCGCCTCATGAAAAAAAACAACAGTCCAAATCAGCGACCACAGAATCGCCATAGAACGGTTGGCATAAGCCACAGACAGATCACAGCGTTTTATAATCTGCTGCCATGCAATGGCATAAACACCCAGAATCAGAATCTCAATCCCATAAAAAAAGAAGAACGGCAAACTTAATGCCTCATAACCGGAGGCCAACTTCGCCGCCACACTGGATAAAGTATAAATCATAACCACCAGTTGCAGGACCAGAATCGTTTTTACAGAAATCTTTTTCATTATGTCAGATACTCCTTTGCCTCTTCTAAGCTTTCAAAGGTCAAAATATAGTAACCAAACCTTGTGGAGCTATCCTTTACCCGCCCTTCCTGGATTGGCTCCATCTCACTGATAAAGTGAATGTGCTCTGGCAGCTCCTTCTTAAGATACTTAAGATGCTCCAGATCCTGATGGGTGAAAACAAATCGGATACAGGCAGCGCCTTTCTTACCGGCTTGTACAAATTCCGGCTTTTTTCCACAGGCCACATCAATTACCATCCGCACGTAATCATATCCTGTTGACAAAGGCACCAAATCCGAACCAATACAGTCGCCGCCCATACGGGCCCCAATCTCAATAATCCGTACCTGATTGTTCCCATCCAGCATAAATTCGGTATGAGAAGCTCCGTTTTCCACCCCAAGAGCATCAAGGGCCCGAAATACCTCTTTTTTGATCACTTCCATCTGCTCCAGGGTGCAGCCTGCGGGCTCCAGGTGGCCTGTCTCAATAAAGTGAGGATGGCCTGTGGTATATTTTTTTGTCAATGCCAAAAAATAATGGCTTCCCTTATAGGAAATACATTCACAGCTATACTCTTCTCCTTCCAAATACTCCTCCACAATTGCCTTTTTCTCAAAAGAATTTTCTACAGAAAGCTTTACTGCCTCTGCAAAAGCTTCCCAGTTCTCTAACTTTGTAATCCCCCTGCTTCCCGAACGATCCGTCGGTTTTACAATGACAGGAAGCGAAAAACCCAAAAATTCCTCTGCACTTGTATCCAGATCCGCTTCCCGAAAATGCGGAACCGGAACACATGCTTTCTCAAAAGCCTTCCGCATCTCATATTTATTGGTAGATACCAGCGTGCACGCCATAGAATTACCAGGAAGTCCAAGCTTTTCTGCTATATAGTTTACTGTCAGCATTGCCAGGTCCGAGCCAATGGAGGTTACGGCATCCGGTTTAATCTCCCTGCAGTGCTCCAGAATTACTTCTCTTTCCACAATGCTGACAGGATAAAAGAAATCTGCTGTCTGTTCCCCCACTGAGCCATCCTGCCAGGCAAACACATGGGTTTCAAAGCCCATTTCCTTTGCTTTCAGAATCAAAGGATTCTGAAAGCTGTTAGCTCCTATGATTACTATTTTTTTCATGCTCTTGCCTCCTGTAGCTTCATGCGCGGACAGCTTAGTACACCCGTGTACTAGTACAACGAAAATTAAGTTTTGGATAGTTTGACGCAGAATATTTTTCTGAGAGTGCTGCTTCACAAACGCAGTCGTAGCGGTGGCTACGGCGAGGCTTGGGGAGTAGTGCTATCAGGAAAATAGGCAAGTCAAACTGCCAATAACTTAATATTCGTTGTACTAGCACTGCAGCGGGCTTAATATCAAAAGATAAACATAATAATAAATCCCCGAACCAATATGATAAAGAAACAGCCCATTTCCCACTATCTTTACCCACTGTTTTTTTCCTATCTGCTGATAAAAACGAACCGCCGTCATTACAAAAAAAGTGAACATGGCTAACTGCAGCCCCCACTCAAAATTGCCGGAGGCCGGCTCATTTACTTCGATCAAAAGAATAAATTCCAAAAGTGATGTCAAGTAAAAAAGCAGGGAAAACAGTAAGGGTTTATCCTTCCAAATCTGCTTTCCCCCCAAAATGCACAAAACAAAAAGAGGAAAAGCAACTGCCTGCACCATAGAAATCAAAGGATGAGCCGTATCCAGCTTCATTACTGCAAAAGGCTGCAATCCAATCCCCCTGTCCGTCCCTTCTCCGAACACCGAAAAAAACTGAATAAGAAAATATATGCCAGATGGAATAAAGGCAGCCCCCAGCTTTAGGCTAATCCAAAAGCTTTCCCCTTTCGTCCGTATAAGCTCCAATAAAAGGAACAAGACAACTGCCGGCAGAAAGCCCTGCATAAAAGATGGCTTCACAAAACAGCTAAGCAGCAAAATTGCCGCAAAACCTGCAAAATCGAACCATTTTTCTCTCTCCTTTCCGGAATAAAGCTTCAGAAAATATAAAAATGCTATCAGGGAAACAGGCTTTACCGCCATATTCGTAGGATTGTGCCAAATAGTCGGGCTGCTCTGTCCCAAATAGACTTCTCTGTTAAACCACGGCATATAAAGAGCTGTCAATATCAGAAGCCCAATAGTCAAAAAGACAATATTCATCTCTGATAGCTGTTCCTTTAATTCTTTCCATAAAAACTGGTACAGAATAGCCGCCAGCAGCCCTATGCAGCAAGCTGTAACCAGTGCCCCCGCATACTCTCTGCCAATAGGAAGCAATCGGTTCACAATACGAACTGCCAGATGCCAAACCGGATAGGAATAAAATTTGTCATACAAGGGATCTGTAAACTCTCCTACTGCCCAGGAGGAATGAGTGGCAAAATCGCTGTACAGCAATACCTCATGCCCTTTCCCCATCTCCACCTTTACCATAACAAAGGTCAGCACAAAAAGTATCCCGGCACACAGCCACATTCCCGGCACCTTCTGCCTGTTATCTCTCATAAAACTCCTTAATCCTCTCTGCAATATAAGAAACCTGTTCATCCCTAAGCCCATAGTACATAGGAAGCCGTAAGATCCGCTCACTCTCTTTCGTCGTATAGCAATCCACACCGGAAAACCGTCCCAGCTTCTTCCCTGCCTCTCCTGTGTGGAGGGGGACGTAATGAAAAACAGTCTGAATCTCTGCCTCTTTCAGATAGGCAATCAGCTTCGTGCGTTCCTCCAGATCCTTTGCCTTCAGGTAAAACATATGTGCATTATGCACACAATCCTCCGGCACTGACGGAAGCTCAATCCTTCCCTGATCCTTCAAGGGCTTTAGCTGCTCATTATAAGCGTTCCAGCTCTTCATCCGATCCGCCGTAATCTGGTCGGCAAGCTCCAGCTGCGCCCACAGATAAGCTGCATTCATATCACTGGGCAGATAAGAACTTCCCTGATTCACCCAAGTATATTTATCCACCTGCCCCCGAAAAAACTTTGAGCGGTTGGTTCCCTTTTCCCTGAGAATTTCCGCATCCTCAACATGCTTTGAATCCCGAATCAGCAGGGCTCCCCCTTCTCCCATAGAAAAATTTTTTGTCTCATGAAAGCTGAAGCAGCCATAGTCTCCCATAGTCCCCAACGCCTTCCCTTTATAAAAAGAGCACACGCCCTGAGCCGCATCCTCCACTACTGCCAAACGGTATTTGCTGGCCAGCTCCATAATTTTATCCATCTCACAGGCAACACCTGCATAGTGGACAGGTACAATCGCCCTGGTCTTCTCAGTAATAGCTTCTTCAATCAAATTCTCATCCAGGTTCATGGTGTCCGGACGAATATCCACAAACACAGGAACCGCTCCTCGCAAGACAAAGGCGTTGGCTGTAGATACAAAGGTATAGGAAGGCATAATCACCTCATCCCCCGGCTGAATATTAAGAAGCAGGGCCGCCATCTCTGTTGCATGCGTGCAGGAAGTAGTCAGAAGGGCTTTGGCCGTCCCCGTCCGTTCTTCAATCCAGCCATTGCATTTTTTCGTAAACATTCCGTCTCCACAGATATGCTCCGCCTCAATAGCCTGCCGAATATAGTCAAATTCCTTTCCCGTAAAGGGAGCTGCATTAAATCCAATCATTTCTTCTTTCCTTCCTGAGAATCTGTATGAAGCCGATACACTTCAAAAATCCGTTCTCCATAGTCCAGCTTATCTACAAGCTCCATTCCCTGATATTCATTCCCATAGACACTCTCATAGTAACGATCCATGTAACGCAGATTCACCTGCTCCAGAGAAATCAAATATACACCTTCTGTCTCTGCCATGTCCCGTTTTGGATCTGTAATCCCAAGCTTCTCATTCTTCACATTCTCCAGGGGAGAAAAGGTATGCCATCCTCCCACCGATAACAGGTTAGTAAAAGCAAAGTCCCTGGAAATTGTAAAGTTATCCGTATAGGTTTCAATGGAAAAGGTAGTCATGAAGTAGACATTTTCCATATGCTCTGCCATGTAGCGGTTTACATCCAGAAATTCCAGATTGTAATCCCGTCTTTCCGTATTATTCTCCTTCACAGACTTCCATTCCGGCCCGGAAAGCAAAGCCAGAACCACACAGGCTCCTGCCGCCAAGACCCTCCCCGGAAGCTTTTCTCTCCTGCTTCCCGCTCCTTTTTCTCTATTCTCTAAAAAGACTGTCCGATACCAGATCGCCAGCATAGTCAAAAGCATCAATAGATACAAAGCAAAGCCTACCCGTTCCACAATGCGGTTCCTGTAGCCCAGGTAAAACCAATAAAGCGCCCAGATACCTGTAAGAAATATAGCCAGGCCCAGTTGTCTCCTGTTTTTTCCGCAGCAAAAACCCAAAACCACTGCCGCCATCACCAGACACAAAAGATTCACCGGATGATAGCTATCCTTTCCCAGGTGCTCATCAATCTTTTGAACTGCCGTAGAAATCCGCTGTTTCAAAGGATGCTCCCTGATATATACCTCCCGGAAATGCTCAGAAAGAACTGCCATCTTTTCGCTGTACAAATCATCTACCAGATAAAGGGAATACCGCTGCAGGTTTTCTGCTTCTTCCTTGGTGATTCCCAGCGAATCAAAAAATTCCGGATCCTCCTCATAATTCTCCAGACCATAATAATCCATAATGGCTTCCCGATTCACATTGTAGACGCAAAACTCCCTCCACTCCGGCGAGCTGTATGCAAGAGCCTCTGCCCCCATAAGAATCAAAATTCCTGCTGCCAGTCCCATAAGAATACCCATATGTTCCAGAGTGATACTCCACCCCTTGCAATGTATTTTTAGAGTCTGCCAGGGTTTCCACTGGATTCCTTTTACAGTTTCCGTTTTTTGGACAGAACCGTATTTCCCCCAAAAACACAGAGCCGCCAAAGGCAGCACCATTAAAAACACATCATCCCGAACTGCCAGAGAAAGCAAAATCAAGAAGGCGCCTATTCCTTCCTCCGCCCAGTCCCAAAAACGATTCCCCTTATCAGCTGTATAGAACAGATAGATTCCTGCTGCTCCTGCTATGGCCGCCGTTACTGTCCACTGAAAAGCAGCTACATGCCGGAGACCTGCACAGGTAAACAAAAGCAGAGCAATTACTGAATAGCAAAGCTTCCAAAGAAGTCCCTGCTTAGAAGCCAGCCCCCGGTACAAAATCATTGCCAAGGCAAAAAGCATAATCCCGATCAAGACCATACCATACCAGTCAAAGCCGGGAATCATCCGATAGCATCCAGCAATCACAAGGCCGAGAACATATTTCATATGAAGCAGATGGGCATCCGGCGCCCCGGTAATCACACCTGCTGCCACATTACGCATAGCCACATCATCATTAATGTCATAGATAAAAGGAATACTCTGATAAGCAAGCACAAAATAAATTCCTGTTATCAAAAAGGAAAGCAAAAGAGCCGCCAAGTGCCTTTTTCCTGTCTGTCTCATGGGCATCTTCACCTCTGTACCTGATACAGATAATAATATCTGTCTTCTATTACCTTTACATCCCTTAAGACAAGGGAAAGCTTTGGATATTTATATGCAAAATAGCTTCCCAGAAAGCCCGTATCCTCCACATCCCTCACCACCAAATAAGCATTGGGATTGGTCAAAATCGTTTCCTCCGCATTCTCAATTCCAAGGGCTTCAAAGCGCTCCTCATCAAGCGGCGATGTGCTGTACCAGTCTCCCAGCGTAACGCAGTTATTCTGCCTGAAATCTCCCCTTCCTGTGACTGCAGCCCCGCCGACAGGCTCTGCCATAAAGGTTTCAACAAAATAAATATTCTCCGGTTCTTCCTTACAAGCCGTCTTGAATAGCTGATAATTGCCGTCCCTGGCTATTTTCTCTGCATTTGATGCCGCAGCAGTTTTCCACTGGAACACGGCCGCTGCCAGACAAAGTACAAGGATGCCCGATACTGCCGCAGCCTTTCCCTTCTGTGGAATTCTTGATTCCGCCTTCTGATACAATCTATAAAAATAAGCCCCCATGGCAAGCAAAGCAATCAGGTGGAGAGAAAATGCCACTCGCTCCGGCAGACGTCCCACAAATCCAAGTGCCAGCCAAAATATGCCCTCAGCTCCCCAAAATAACGCTAATGGAACCAGTGCCCTTCTTTCATACAAAAACGCTAATACCAGAATCCCAATGAAAAACAGCAGCGTCGGCAGACTGGCTGGAAAATACTCCTTGTGAACAAACTGCCCCCATGCCAAAGTGATTCCCTCTTTCATACGACCGAAAAGCCTTGTCTCCAAAGCATTTTGACGCATAGATTCCTCACTTAAGGCTTCCATCATCTCTCTATCCATTCCCTCTATGAGATAGAGGGCATAGTGACGCAGATTGCGGACCTCATGCTCACTAAGCCCCAACTCTTCAAAAAAAGCCGGGTTCGCCTCAAAGGAAGGAATGCCTGAATAATCATAAACCTGCGTACGAGCTGCCTGGAATTTCTGAAATTCCTTCCACCCTTCTTCTCCATAAGCACTTGCTTCTATCAGTGTCACGACTCCTGCTGTCAAAAATACAGCCGCAGGCAAAATAAGCTCTTGAAAACAAATCTTCCTCTCTTTCCCGCTTTTAACAAATTTCCACAAAAAAGATATGCCAAAGCCCGGCATAACCATAAAAAACACATCTGGCCGAATACAGAAGGTCAAAAAGAGAAGCAGCCAGATAAGAATTTCCTCCAGAATGTACTGTCCCTTCCCCTGCTTCGTACCTGTAGCATAAAGATACAGGCCAGATGCACCCAGCATAGCTGCACTGACTGTCCACTCAAACTGCGCCGCATGAAATACCATCACTGCAGTAAAAAGCCCCACAGTCAACCCGGCATAAGCTCCTTTCCAAAGGAGGCTCTTTTCTGCCGACAGCCCTCTGTATAAAATCACTGCCAGGGCCAGAAACAGGGTTCCTGCCATAAAAAATCCATACCAATCTATATGATTGTTAAACAGATAGAACCGGCTAAGTACAAAGCCAAGAGCATATTTCATAAAAATCGCATGTCCGTCCGGCTTCCCGGTAAATGCTCCGCTGACTATATCGCGCATAATCACATCATCGCCAATGGCATATACAAAACCCATAGCCGCATAAACCGCAAAGCCGCAAAAAACAGAAAGAACAAGAGAAGCAGCCAGACTAAGGCCTGCTCCATATCTGTCTTTTCTCATATATCTGCTCCCTTTCTCAGCGCTTGCACTTTTCCTCATACATATTTTGTACCTGAATCAGCAGCATCTCAAAATCCTGCTTATTCTTCTGCTCTATGCTCTGCAAAACCAATCCTGCAAAGAGCGATTGGAGTGCTGCTATCAGCACAAAGCAACACACAATCAAGGTTGGGAACTTAGGAACCAGACCTATCTCCACATATTCCACTATCACCGGAATCAAAAATCCAATACCCAAAGCCCCTAAAACGGCTGACAAAATAGAGAAAAAGCAAAAAGGCTTATAATTTTTATACAAATTCAGAATACGCAACAATACCTTAAAGCCATCTGAAAAGGTATTCAGCTTGGACACGCTGCCTTCCGGGCGATCCCGATAATCCACAATCACATTGTCCACCTGCATATGCTTGTCCGCCGCATGAATACTCATCTCTGTCTCAATCTCAAAGCCATGAGAGAGTACAGGAAAGGTTTTTACAAAGGAATAACTGAAGGCTCTGTATCCTGTCATAATGTCCTGGATATTGGTATCAAAAAAGCGATTGATACAATTCTTTACTAAGAAATTGCCGAAATTATGGAAGGGACGCTTATTTTCTGTGTAGTAGGTCGAAGAAAGACGATCTCCTACTACCATATCCGCCTGGTCTTCCAAAATTCTTTTTACCATCTCCGGCGCCGCCTCGGCCGGATAAGTGTCATCACCGTCCACCATCACATAAACCCGGGCATCCACCTCCCGGAACATCCGGCGTATTACATTTCCTTTGCCCTGCTGATGCTCGTAACGCACTGTAGCTCCTGTAGCTTTTGCGATCTCATCCGTTCCGTCGGTGGAATTATTATCATAGACATAAACTACCGCTTCCGGAAGCTCCCGCCGAAAATCCTCTACTACTTTTTTTACTGTTTTGCTCTCATTATAGCAGGGAATCAGTACGGCTATTTTATCCATTCCTTATCTCTCCTCCATATAAGAAAAATAATCAGCGGTCCGCATGCAATCAACGGATAATGATACCGCATGGTCACTATCGGTCCCAGCATTGTAGTCAAAAGATACATAAACAATGGAATTCCAAGAAACAATTCCTTATATTGTCTTCGATAAAGCAGCAACAGAAATGCAAACAATAAAAGCCAGGTATATACGCCCAAATTAAAAGTAGCTGACACAACAGGAAGCTTTTTATAAGAATGCTCCTGACTGATTTTCCGATAAAATTCTGACAATACCGGAAGCTTCGATACCATCACTACATCCACATCCTCACGAACCTCTGAGCAGAAATATTCCAGATAATTTCTCCCATGATCTGAATTTCCCGGGTACCAGTATCCATAGGTATTAGTCAAAAAGGAGTCTATATAAATCTTTTTATGCCGCATCCCCACAGAAAACCATGTTTTTAAAAACGGCCCCGGATTTTGAACAAATTTTTCGCCGTTGAAGTGCTGCTTTACCGGATCTGCAAACCAGGATAAGTAAGAATCCATTCCTTCCTCCCTGATAATCGAAAGAAACGTCTCTTTCTCTTCCTCTGTCAACCCCAGATAATCCAGATTATAAACCCGGGCTGCCGACTGCATCAGCACACAGCACATTTCTCTTGGGTCTCCCTTTTCCACTTCGAGAACTTTATAAACCGGACCTGTATACAATCCGTAAAGCCCCAGACAAATAAGTATCAGTAACCCCATACGCTTCCAGTGTTTCTGAAAGGTCCACATGAAAAAGGGTGCACTGAGCACAAACGCATGGAAAGCATTATTTCGGAAGGCAAAAAGAAGAAACACGCTCAGACAAAAAACAGCCTGCCATTTTACCGAAGAAAAAAATCGTTCCCTGTCCTCTGCTATCTCAAAAAGCTGTACCAGAAATACAGCAAACAAAGCTGTAAAAATGGAATCCTTCGTAGCGCATAAAGCCATAAGGCTATTTACCGGATGAAAAGCCAGAAATATAAAAGTTCCTGTCTGAAGCCATTTAGGAGATCGTTTCTTTTTTAAGTAGCAGCAAACATAAGCATACATCCCCGACATCAGAAGCATCTGAATCAGAGAATACAAAACTGCTCCTGCATTTTTGCTTTCAAATAGCTTCACCCCTGCCCATCTGCAGATTCCCAACAGAAACGTATGAAGAATAGGATGATGTCCTGACACCCTTTTGTCCACAAAGGAGCCAAGCTGTAACCCCGAATCATAGGAAAAAATACCAGGCCAAGAGGCCAAAAGCACCGGAACCCAGGATAAAAATAAGAGCAGCCAGCAAAAAAGAAACCACCGGGATCCAATTTCATCATCTTTCCCTGGTCTGCTGAAGCCATCTTTCAGATAAAAAAGAGCCAGGCTGATACATCCTCCAAAAAACGGCGTAAGACATGGAATAGCCCAAAATGTATTTTTAGACCAAATCGTATCTAAATAATTCAGAGAAACCCCCATACTGGTTAAAAGTGCCGCCAAAAAACCGCCTGCCAAACCATACATGAGAGTCCTTCGATCCAAACTCTTACTAACAATATAATGGTATAAGAAAAGAAATGCACCAAAAACAGACATGGAAAAGACACTGTTGGAGAACATGGTACTTTCCCCACGTACACCATAAAGCAGATTAAAACCCACTACAGCCAAAAACGCTGCGAATACTGCTGCGATTTTTTCTATGATTCCATATATCCTACTTATCATGGTCTATATCTCCTGTTATTTAATGCTGCAATATACGGATCACTTAATGGTATAATCCGAATAATCCAATGAGAAATTCGGATTAAAGTAAGGATCCCCTGCTTCCAGCTCTTCCTTCCATTTTTCACGGAATAGCGCAACCTCATTCTGGAAGCGCTTCAGTTTTTCACCTTCCTCCATGCCTCTGGTCTTGGACTCATAATGAAACAGCTCACAAAACGGAGTGAACACATTCAAATAACCAGCTTTTCTAAGCTTCAGGCAGAAATCCACATCATTGAAAGCCACACTGAAGTTCTCATCCAGACCTCCCACCTGATCATACTGTTCCCTTCCCACCAGGAGACACGCTCCTGTCACAGCCGTTACATCCTGAGCATAACAGAGCCGCCCCATATAGCCCAGATGCATCTTATCATCCTTATAATGAGTATGTCCGGCCGCCCGATGGGCGCCCAGCCCAATGACAATGCCTGCATGCTGAATGGAATTGTCCGCATAGTAAAGCTTACCGCCCACTGCCGCAACATCTGGTCTCTGGGCATACATAAGAAGCTCTTCCATCCATTCCCGGGTGATCACCTTCATATCATTGTTCAGCAAAAGTACATATTTTCCCCTGGCAAAGGATATTCCGAAGTTATTGATACGGGAATAGTTAAAGTCCCCCTCATACTTCACTATATGAATTCGTTCATTGTGCTCCAGTGCCTTGTAATAATCATAAATTTCCTTTGTCTCACTGTTATTTTCCACTACAATAATCTCATAATCAGGATAGGTAGACTTATTGATGATGGACTCCACGCAGCGGGACAAATCCTCCATGTGATCCCGGTTGGGAATGATAATAGAAATCAAAGGCTTTTCAAACAGCGGATAGCGAATCCGGAAGATTGTCGGAAATGCCCGGGTGCTCTCCACCTTGGCATCCATTCCATAGACCTCCAGAATGTGATCGTGAACTGCCCTCTTGGCCGCATCCACCGCATAGGTCTTGGCATTGATATCCTGAGCCACGGAAGCCTTATGGGATCTCCAGTAATATAGGGCCTTTGGCACATGATAAACCTTCTTCGCCTTTGCGGTAAGCCGAAGAATCATATCATGATCCTGACTTCCGTCATATTGACTTCGGAATACTCCTGCCTCATCCAGAAGCTCTCTGGAAAATGCAGAAAAATGGCAGATATAATTATTACCCCTCAGATTATCAATGGCAAAATCCGGCTTAAAGTGCAGCACAATCATGTGATCAATGCTATCACCCTCAAAAGTAATCTCATCGCAGTAGATATAGTCCGCCCCTTCCTCATTGATAGCTTTTGCATACTCAAAAAGAGCTGCCGGGTGCAGAACATCGTCATGATCAAAAAGGCCGATATAATCTCCGGCAGCCAGCTTCAGGCATTCATTGGTATTCCCGGAGATTCCATAGTTGTGATCCAGCACATGATAAATAATACGCTTGTCATCCTTCGCATATCTCTTGCAGATCTCTCCCACATAAGCATGTTCATGATCGCTGCCGTCCGCCAGACACAGCTCCCAATTCTCATAGGTCTGTTTTTTTACAGAATCCACCATATCTGTAAGGAACTTTTCCGGCGTGTTGTAAAGAGGCACCAAAATGCTGAACTTTACCTTTTTCTCAAAAACAGTCTCCCGCTGCCTTAACGCCTCCTCCGGCGAAGGAAAACTGGCTGTTCCATGGCGCTTCATGTTTTTGCGCTCCTGAATCTTACTGCGTACCTTCCGCATAAGTCCCGGAATCGAACCGTACCGTGTTAGCCGGTATTTGGTTTTTTCATAAAAATGAAGTCCTTTGCGCAGGGGCGTAGACAGCTTCCATGCAAAGCTGTTCTTAATCCGGTCAAGCTTAAAGCGAAGCTCCTCAATCTCCTTTTCCGATTCCTCAATCTTACTTAAGAGAACCTCTGTTTTCTCCCGCTCGGCTTCATACAATTTTTTATAATCATTCTGCATTTCCTGGTTATCCATATTCCGTTCTCCTAAACAGCTGTTTCACAGCTTTATCGTTATGTCACCGGCACCGGCGGAAGCCTCTTACATTTTTTCGGCTGGGTCCTCATAAGCGTCGCAGACCTCCTCGGCCTCTCCCATCATGCGGACATGACCGTGATCAATCCAAATAGCCTTATTGCAGATCTCCTTCACCTGCTCAATACTGTGGGATACGAAAAGCACCGTGGTGTTTTTCTCCATCATTTCCCGGATACGCTTCTTACACTTATTCTGAAATTGATAGTCCCCGACAGCCAGAATCTCATCCACAATCAAAATGTCCGCATCAACAATGGTTGCGATGGAAAATCCCAGACGGGCCAGCATACCGGAAGAAAAGTTCTTAATCGGTACGTCCACAAAGCGTTCCAGCCCGGCAAAGGCAATGATATCGTTAAACCGCTCTTCCAGCATCTCCTTCGGATAGCCGATCAGGGCTCCGTTGAGAAAAATATTTTCCCTGGCTGTCAGATCATGGTCGAAGCCCGCTCCCAGCTCTATCATGGGCGCAATGGTTCCCGCAGTCTCCACCGTGCCCTTGGTAGGCCGAAGCACACCGGCAATGATCTTTAACATCGTACTCTTTCCGGAACCGTTCATCCCCACCAGCCCTACGGAATCCCCTTTACGTATCTCAAAGCTTACATCATTTAAGGCCCAGAATTCTTCATAAAAAAGCTGCCGTTTTAATGCCTTAATAATATATTCTTTGATGCTGTCTACCTTTTCCCGTGAGAGGTTGAAGCACATGGACACATCCTTTACCTCTATGGCATTCTCTATCTTCATTGCTCCCTGTCTTCCTCTCCTAAATCTTTAATATGAAGCCGTCCTGAGCCTTTTTAAACACTGCGGAACCAATCGCAAGAGCCACCGCACACCAGATAAGACTCTGTACATGGAGAATGGCCGGAGCTGTCACGCCGTCCAAAACTACGCAGCGGAATATCTTAATAAAGCCCGTCAGCGGATTAATATTCACAATCATCCTTACCCAGGCCGGCGCACCATCTAAAATTTCTATGGGATAAATCATTGGAGTCAGGTACATCCATGCTGTAGTAATTACCCCATAAAGATGCATCAAATCCCGAAAGCTCACTGCTGCAGCTGCCAAAAACAGGCTGACACCTGTGGAAAACAGCAGTACATACAAAAGCGGAAACAATGCCAACAAAATCGTAGGTGTCACCCTGGCCCTTGTAACAAGCATCACAATAATCAATGCAATCATGGAAGCCATCAGATTAACACCGCTGGACATAACCTTGGAAATAGGAAACAGGTATTTTGGCACATAGACCTTTTTAATCAGCTCTCCGCTGTGTATAATGGAGCCCATAGCAATACTGGTGGACTCATTGAAAAAGTTAAAAATCAGCTGTCCGCAGAGCAGATACACTGGAAAATTATCAATCTGTCCATATTTAGAAAAGAAGTAGGAAAATACAACGGAAAGTACTGTCATCATCAGCAGCGGATTCAGTACAGTCCACAGTAAGCCCAGAATAGATCGGCGGTATTTTGTTTTGATATCTCTCATTACAAGCTGGCTAATAAGATTTCTGTATTTTACAAAAACGCTAAGTAAGCTCACGTCGGTATCCTTTCTGAATCAGTCCGTTGATGACTGCAATCAGCACAAACGCCCCCAGCCACACCATGCCGAAGCGGAAGAAGCTAAAACAAAGAATCTGCTCGTTTGGACGGGGTGTGGAATAATAAGCATTGTTAAAAATAAAAAGCTCAGAGCAAAGAGCAAGATAAACTGCAGCCAAAAAGGTCAGAATATTTCCCTTTCCGAAAATAACCTTCATGGGCCCCCTTGCGTCATGCTGAAGCTTCCAGATACCAGTAGCGTAGATGTCCGCCTCCTCAATCTTCAGCCTGCGGTTTTCCTGTTCCAGAACACGATTCTGGTTCATGGCCAGCTCCAGCTTATTCAAAAGCTGTGCTTTTTCTTTCTCAGATATGCTGTGCTTTTTGATCTCCTGCCAGTATTCCTTTTCTCCTACCCCCAGCTCTAACACCTGAAAACTTACCTTTGCTTTAACAAGTTTCAGGCAGAGAGCTTCATCAACAAAAAACTTAGGATCTTTATGAAGATAAGCAAAGATGGGCTCAAAGTCTACATCACTGTTAGTCTTGATACGGTTCCATTCTATTGTTTTGGATTCTCCATCCTCATAGGTAAGGGTGATATAAAGAAGCTTGATCATACTGCTGTCTTCCAGCAGGGGATCAAAGCGAAAGCCGCAAGTACGCTCAAAAACACTCAAATCAAATTCTAAAGTAACTGTTTCTCCTAATGCACAGGGGTACTCTGCCTGCAGGGAATCTTCTGGGCGGAAGTCCTTTCCTGTATCTATAAATACCTCGGCTGTAAGCTGTCTGCTTTCTTCCATGTTATTTTTTCCTCTTTCCAGACACGCCTGCCAACTGCTGAATGCCGCCCCATTTCCGATCCTTCTCGGATATGATAAGTTCCATTCCCTCTGGAATGGGCCACTCTACACCAATATCCGGATCATTCCATGCAAGGCCGCCTTCATCATTGGCATGGTAAAAGTCGGTGCATTTGTAGGCAAACTCTGCAGAATCGGACAGAACAAGAAAACCGTGGGCAAAATTCTTAGGGATAAAGAATTGCTTTTTGTTCTCTGCTGACAAGATAACGCCGTACCACTGCCCGTAGGAGGGAGAGCCTTCCCTGAGATCTACAGCTACGTCAAAAACTTCTCCGCTGATCACCCGGACAATTTTATCCTGGGGATGATTAATCTGAAAGTGCAATCCCCGTAACACTCCTTTTTTTGAAGCAGACTGGTTGTCCTGAACGAACTCCATATCAATCCCGGCTTCCTTAAAGTCATTATAGTTGTAGGTTTCCATAAAATAGCCTCGTTCATCGCCGAAAACGGACGGGGTTATAATTTTCAGTCCCTCAATAGGGCAGGTTTCTACTGTTATTTTGGACATTGTCTGTTTTCTCCCTTGGATTAATCTAAGACGGATTATCCGCACAATGTTTTTATTAGGTTGTTTATATGTCAGTTTTCTTAATTTTACAGGCCGTTGGCCACATCAGTCAGATATTGGCCGTAGGCCGTTTTCATCAAGGGAGCAGCCAGTTTTAAGAGCTGATCCTTATTTATGAAGCCCTGTTTGTAGGCAATCTCCTCTATACAGGAGATATAAAGCCCCTGACGTTTCTGAAAAGCAGCCACGAAATCGGCGGCATCCAGAAGCGCATCATGATTTCCGGTATCCAGCCATGCAAAGCCCCTGCCCAATGTTTCCACATGAAGCGTGCTGCGGCGAAGGTATTCATTATTGACACTGGTAATCTCAATTTCACCTCTTGTGGACGGTTTTACGTTTTTGGCTATCTCTACTACATCATTATCATAGAAATAGAGACCCGGCACCGCATAATTTGACTTGGGATTCACCGGCTTTTCTTCGATAGAGAGAGCTTTTCCCTCCTTATTGAAGGCCACAACACCGTATTCTCTCGGATCTTTTACATAATATCCAAATATAGTGGCACCTTCTGTCCGGGCGGCAGCAGCTCTCAGAACCTTTGAAAAGCTTTGCCCATAGAAGATATTATCTCCCAAAACCAGCGCTACATGATCAGTTCCAATGAATTTTTCTCCAATGATAAAGGCGTCTGCCAGTCCTCTGGGGTATTCCTGTATGGCATAGTGCATCTCCATACCAAGCTGAGATCCATCTCCCAGCAGTTCCTCGAACACAGGCAAATCCCGGGGTGTGGAGATAATCAGCACCTCCCGAATGCCTGCCAGCATCAAGGTAGATAGAGGATAGTAGATCATAGGTTTATCATATACCGGCATAATCTGCTTTGATATTGCTTTTGTCAGCGGATAAAGTCTGGTTCCGGCTCCGCCTGCCAGAATAATTCCTTTCATAAAAACCTCCATTTTAAGTTCTGTAATCCCTTGAACAATGCCGCTTATCTAGAGATTGCTCTTTTTTAACGTACGTGAGGGACAGGCACCTTTCTTTGTGTCTGTCCCTGTGTTGGTACAGCAGCTATTAAGTAATCAGCGCCATTGTTAAGAGCCGCCGCACTCATTATATTATTTTACCCGGTACATTTCTTCATAATACTTCTGATAATCGCCGCTGGTTACATTTTTCATCCAATCCTCATGCTCAAAAAACCACTGTATTGTGAGACGAATACCCTCTTTGAACATGGTTTCCGGATACCAGCCAATCTCCTCTTTGATCTTATCCGGAGCAATGGCGTATCGGCGATCATGGCCCTTTCGATCCTCCACATAAGTAATCAGGTCTTTGCTGATCAGAGACTTTCTTGGATCATCCTCAGGAAGCATCTCCTGCAGGGTTTCCAGAATAATATTGACAATCTCTATATTCTGCTTTTCATTATGACCGCCAATATTGTAGCGCTCTCCCAGACGCCCCTTTTCCTGTACCATGTCAATGGCCTTGGCATGGTCATCTACATATAGCCAGTCACGGACATTCTTGCCGTCACCGTAGACCGGAAGCTTCTTTCCCTGTAAAGCATTGTTGATAATTAAGGGAATCAGCTTTTCCGGAAACTGATAGGGACCATAGTTGTTGCTGCAGCTTGTGATATTAATTGGGAACTTGTAGGTATCCCAATAAGCCTTAGTCAGCATATCGCCGGAAGCCTTGCTGGCTGAATAGGGACTGTGAGGCGCAAAAGGAGTTGTCTCATAGAAATAGGTATCCCCTTCTTCCAGAGATCCATACACTTCATCGGTAGATACATATAAAAAACGCTTGTCCTCCCCATAAGTTCCGTCCGGAAGCTCCCATGCTTTCTTAGCCGCATTCAGCATTACCAACGTGCCAAGAACATTCGTTTCCACAAAAATCTCCGGGTTGCGGATGCTGCGATCCACATGGCTCTCTGCTGCAAAGTGGACTACACGGTCGATGTCATTTTCTTCAAATATCTTTTCAATGGATTCTCTGTCACGGATATCTGCCCGGATGAAAGTATAATTCTCCTGACTTTCCACATCCTTCAGGTTCTCCAGATTCCCCGCATAGGTGAGGGCATCTACATTGATAATACGGATGCTGTCACCATACTTGCGAAACATATAGTGAATATAGTTAGAACCAATGAATCCGGCTCCTCCGGTAACGAGATAAGTTCTCATGAAATAATTTCCTCCAGAATATTTGCTTTTTTATATAGCAGAGCCGGACATCTTGGATCTGTCCGGCTCCATAGATATAAGTATTATAGCATTAAATGGAAAAGAGGGCAACCAAATTTAAAATTCGGCGTATACTTTAACACCTTTTATTAAAAATCATTTCCGTTCAGAAGGCAGAAACGCCATATGCTCACAAATTATTTTATAAACGGCTTTGAGACAAAATACAATGCCCAACGTAAACACTAAGACAAAAACAGTTCCCGTAATGCAATCCCGTCTCCTTATATTTTCCATAATTAATATTGTAGAGTCATTTCTGTAGACAGATAGAAGATATTCCCATAAATAAAGTCCAAAACTATGAAGTGCAAACATATACATAGAATTCTTTCCAATATACTATAGCAGATTCTTCCCTGGTTCCGCCCACTTCCAGGATAAATCCGCAATAAACTTTGATGCCGAAATCGTCAAGAATATACCGGCAAACGCAAAAATATAAAAGAAATAATTATTCTTTAGATCCATACTTGCTATATTCACATGTTCATTGTGGGGAGAATATAAAACCAATGCCAAGCAAACAACAAAATTCCAGAAACGAACAGTTTTTGAAAGTTCATCTCTGTAATTTTTGTAAAAATATCCCGCAACATAAAAAACAAGTCCTATAAATGCGCTTCCTAATTGAAAAGGTAGTATATGATACGGCAAATATGTATTTGCAAATAATCTTAAAATCATCTGTACAATTGTAAGCCCGGAAAGAGATAAAAATATGAATGGCATATTATTACTTTTTATCACAAGCTTATTAAAAAAATAAAAAAATATTTTAACACCAAATAAACATGATAAAAACCAAATCTGGCCCACATGGACATAGTCTGCTGTTAAAGTATAAAAAGCCACAGGAGTATCGGCGGCATTAAAATTTGCTCTCCATGCTGGAATACCCAATGTAACCGCTAAACCCACAATAAAAAATATTGCCCACGGCAAAAGTAATTTCTTTATTCCTTTTTTAAGATATTCTGAAAAGTTCAAATCACCATCATGCTCCAGCATTCCGGCAAAAAAGAAAAAAAGAGGCATATGAAAGCTGAAAATAATTGCACTTATTTTAGAATCATATAAAAACAAATGACCTGCAATAACTAATAAAATACCCAGTCCCTTCGCAATATCAATCCAAACTATCCGTTTACCCATATTCCATCCCCTCATTATAACAATCTAGACTTTTTCATTTATAAATCTATTTTTTCGTATCCTTTAGATAATCTAAAAACCGGCGGATATTAAAGAGTTACCCATCCGTCCCTATAGACAGAGATATTATAGCATCAAACCAATAAAAAGAGCAACCAGATTTGTGGAAACGATGCACTGGCTGTTAGATGTAAACTTTTCAGAAAATCAGTGTCGGACAGAGGACAAAAACATACATCAAAATCTGAACAATGGTACGAAAATTGGCACTCAATCTGATAAAGAGGCAGAAAGAGAGAACGATTTCCGTGTCAAATGTCTTACCATCCTTGACTTTTTAAAAGGTATATGATATATTTAACACCAATTATTTTTCAAGGAAGGATTCTTGTACAGCCATGAAATGGACCATCCTTTTAATTTCATCCGTTTTTTTTATCGTCGCTTTTTTGATTGGACATTTAGTAAACTGCCTGTGCCGTCAAAAAGAATCGACAGTTATTCTGAATATCTTTACCGGAACCCTCACTGTATGGGCACTTTTAGAATTGCTTTTGGTTCCAATCACATTTTTGAATATTTCTTTTCAGGTTTTATCTTTTTTATATGGATTTCTCTTAATAGCCGGATGCATTGCCTCTTTGTTTTTCCGGAAGAGGATGCTGGAAATCTTTTCTGATTCTGTGAAAAACTGGAAATCATATATATCCTGGACCACCATGATTGCCATCATTATTATTATTTTTCAGTTATATTATATACATCACTATACTTACTTCGAATGGGACGATGCTTTTTATGTGCCTATTGCCAGTGATGCAATCCAAACGAATCAGATATTCAAAATCAATCCTGAAAAGGGAGTAGGAACAGGCATGCTGCCTCGATATGCTCTTTCGCTGTGGGCAATTTTTTATGCATTATTGGGAAATTGGTTTCATATTCCTGTGGCTATTATTGCCCATACCGTACTTCCGTTTATCACGATTTCCTTTGCTTATCTTGTTTACATGCTTATGGGACGATGCCTTTTTCCGAAGGATACGGAAGCACAGGGATATTTTTTGATCTTTGCTGCAGTTATGCATATGTTTTTACCTAATATCCATACGCTCGGCAGCAGCTATCTGCTTTTGGCCCCGTGGATGGGTAAGGCGATCCTATCAAGCATCTCTTTGCCTGCAATTCTGTATTTAATGCTTCGTTTAATTAAGCATGACGGTTTTTTCGGAGATTGGATATTACTGTTTATAAATGCTCTGGCTGCCTGTCTGCATACACCTATGAGTATTATGTTTATCCCAGTTTTGGCTGGTTCTCTTAGTTTCTTATGGGTTTTAAAGACCAAAAAGCCTGCCTTTTTCTTTAAAACAGTACTAAGCTGTACGCCCTGTTTATTACTGGGAATATTTTATTTATGGATGTGCTAAATATATTGATAACTTCGAAGAACTATTCTTATGATATTTTCCGGTTGTCACACGAAAGGAATGACTATAATTAATGAAAGAAACTTTTTCCCTCGCTATCAGTGAATTAGCTATTGTAATGGAAAGCAGCCCTATCCTCTATCTTGTTCCTGTTTGCCTGATCTATCTTTATTTTAAAGATAAATCATCTCTATGGAGAACATTTTTTCTTTGGGGTACACTGTTTCTTTTCTTTTTATACATCTGCCCTGTATCAGGCAAAATTCTGCACTATTGTTTAAGCCAAGGTACGTATTTCCGTATTTTTTGGTTAGTACCCCTTGTACCTCTTTTCTGCTATACGGCTACTACTGTTATCACGCATTTACAAGGTGTTAAAAGGCTGTGTTTATTCTTGGTTCTGCTGTTTTGTTCCACACAATTCGGCTCCTATATGCTGAAAGAGCCTAATTTTTATCCGGTTACCAACCCATACAAGCTTACTCAGGAAAGTGTCGATACTGCAAAGTGGCTTCCCGACGGCGCCTACATTGTCGGTGCCGATTGGCTGGTTCCTTTTATTCGTCAATATAATCCGACGATTACCTTAGTCAACGAAAGGAACGGCCCGGACGCAATTTCCGTAGAATTAGCCAAAGATTATCCGGATCTTGCAGTCCTTGGACCTTTGGTTCAAAGCAGCGGCTGCGATTTTGTTGCTATCGGACAGGATAAAAATCAAACTATACAGGGAAATTGGGAAGATTATGGTTTTCATTTTTATCGCGGCGACAACCGGTGCATTATCTTTGTTAATGAAAAAAGTGAATTTTACCAATAGCATCCGTTTTCAACAACAGATGCTTTTTCCGGAATTTCACTTTCAGACGGAGATACCCAATATTTATTATAAAGCAAAGACACTTTGGCATCTTGATCCCATCGTTTTCCTTTTATGCCGAAAAGGATTTGCAGCATCCCTCCCATATGCACAGCCTGTTTGCCTGCTGCTTTAAGCTTGGCGGCTAAGGGAAAGCCATAAGCCCCGCAACCGATTAGGGCAATATCAAATTCGGTTTTCATAGCTTCTTCATACATATATTCAAGGGCCTCAAACCAGTTTTGAAAGCGCGGATCCTTCTGCCAGGCAATTGTCTGAACCGCTTTTAGCGTGTGAAGCTCAAATTCAGGGAGCATGTCCTGATTGGCAAACAGTTTAGTTCTTCTTGCATATTGGGAACGAATAGTATCGGTAAAGGGGTGAATAACCAACACCCTTTTTCCGCTCAGAGCCTTTGTCCAGGGCTCATCGCTGTACCATGGTTCAAAATGTCTCAGCCACGAAAGAATGATATCCTTTCGCATTTTTGTTCGAATATAGTAAGCTTCAAAAGGCTTATACCAAATTGCCAGATAATCAATATAAGAGCAGGATTCTTTCATAAGTCTGGAAAAGTCCTCCATATCGTTTTCGGACTGAATAAAAAATCCTGCACCTTTACACAATTCAAATGTAATCTTGTCCATTTTGGAATTAATATGGAAATCATATACAGCCATTGCACAGATCTCATTTGCTCCGAACCTGGCAGCCATAAACGGCTCATCACTGTAAATTAAATTCTTTAATGCCAGGTTCGTATCAGATATATTATAAATTGTCCTTCCTGCGTACCTTCTCTTAACCTGATGATACCTGTCCGTTCCATATTTGTGAACACAGTTTGAGAGAAGCCTGGCTTTTGCCTTAGCCCAATACCAGATAAAAAGCGATAACATTTATATTTCCTGCTTTCTGAGTTGATGTGCCAATTATAACACACGAAAAATGTGTCCGCAAGACCTGCTCTTATCTGCAGCATCAGAATGGAGACCCTTATGAAAATATTATGGTTATGTAATATTATGCTTCCTAAAATTGCAAAAAATCTGTCTCTGCCCCCTCGCAGCATCAACGGATGGCTGACTGCTATGTCCGAAGAATTAATAAAGCAGGAAAATATAGACTTTTCTGTTTCCTTTCCTATTTTAACCCAAGCTGTTCCTGTGGAGGGAAGTGTTGCTGGAATCACATACTATGCCTTTCCCTTGAGCGGAAAGAATTACACCTTTTGTCAGGCTACCGAAGACTATCTTTTTTCTGTGCTGAAAAAAGCAAATCCCGATATTATCCATATTTTCGGAACAGAATTTCCTCACTGCCTTGCAATGGTGCGTGCTTGTGAACGAGCAAATCTATTAAATCATATTGTTATAGATATTCAAGGTCTTACTTCTATCTATGCATATCATTACTTTGCCGCATTACCGGAAAAAGTCGTGCATTCTTACTCCCTTCGGGATATTATCAAAAAAGATAATATATTTCATGCCTGCGAAAAATACCGGAAACGGGGGGCATTAGAAATAGAAGCTCTAAAGAAGGTATCCCATGTATTTGGCCGGACTGATTGGGATAAAGCATGTGCTGAAGCGATTAATCCAGATGCAGTCTATCATTCCTGCAATCGAATTCTGCGCCGCACTTTTTATGAAAACAGATGGTCTCTGGAAAGCTGCGAGCGCCATTCCATCTTTGTCAGCCAATGGGACTACCCCATCAAAGGCTTTCACCTATTGCTGGAAGCTCTGCCCATACTGTTAAGGTGTTATCCTGATTTAAAGGTTTATACAACAGGCAAAAGCCCTTTAGACAAAATGGAATTTAAAAACCGTTTAAAGCAAAATTATTACTTAATCTATATCAAAAAATTAATACAAAAATATCACTTGAAGGAGCATATTGTATTCCTTGGGCGGGAGCTGGATGAGCAGGCTATGTGCCGTGCATTTTTGCATGCACACGTATTTTTATCACCTTCTTCGATCGAAAACTCGCCAAATTCGTTGGGTGAAGCCATGCTTTTAGGCTTACCATGTATATCCTCAGATGTCGGCGGTGTAAAAAATATGCTTGAACACGGCGCAGAAGGCTTTTTGTATCCTTATGAGGAATACTACATGATTGCACATTATATCAGCCGCATATTTGACAATGATACATTAGCACTGCAGTTTTCCGCAGCAGCCAGAAAGCATGCCCAGAGAACTCATGATCCGCAGCAAAATTTAAAAGCTCTGATTCAGACCTATGAAGAAATCTATCATCATACTTGAACATGAATTTAATCTATCAATGACGAGGTAAAAAAATGAGAATCAGTCAAACAAGCTTTATTCGGAAAACATATTACTCTTTTATGGACTGGTCTATGAAAAGGTTAACACCCTTTTCTCCGGCCGCAGTCAGCAAAATCAGATATAAGCAGGCGCTGGGAAAATGGCCGAATTTGAAAAATCCCACCGAATTCAACGAAAAGTTAATTTGGTTAAAACTGAACACATATTATAAAAACCCATTAGTTTGTCAATGTGCCGATAAGGTCAAGGTAAGAGACTATGTCAAAAAGCTTGGCTGCAGCGAGATTCTAATTGATTGCCTTGGTATATATGAAGCCCCCTCTGACATTCCATGGAAAGCTCTTCCGAAACAATTTGTATTAAAGTGCAACCATGGTTCCGGATATAATATTGTATGCAGCGATAAAGATACATTGGATATAAAAGAAACCGAGAAAAAATTGAGCGCGTGGTTAAAGGAGGATTATTCCCTATCCTTTGCAGAAATGCAATATCACAATATTAAGCCACTCATTATATGCGAAAAATATCTTCAGCCTGCATCTGGATTTTTGCCGGATGACTATAAAATCTATTGCTATAACGGTAAGGCAGAATATATTATGCTTTGTACAGAACGGGAAACAGGTCATTGCAAATACTTTCTTTTTGACAGGGAATGGAATCTTATGAAATGGATCATAAGTACGCTTCATGAAAACAAAAAGACCTTTGCCAAACCCGCCTGCCTTAAGAGCCTTCTTTCTTATGCCGAAAAGCTTTCCGCAGGATTCCCGTTTGTCAGAATGGACTTTTATGTAATGGAGGATAACGTTTATTTTGGAGAAATGACCTTTACGCCGCTTGCCGGAACGGACTCTGATTATACTCCGGAAGGAAACCAGGCGCTGAGCAACAAGATAATTCTTCCTTCTGTTCCAGAATGAAAAAGTGCAGTATTCAATTCTGCACTTTTATTCTGTCTCTATTTTTTGACTCAAAAAAGCCTTTCACCACAGGATAAAGTGTCTCCACGCACAATAAAAGAAACAGAACAGACGCCGACAGATTCATCGCCCATGTGGTATAGTTGCATTCGTTGATGATAACCTGAAATGGATTTAAAATCATAACGATCAGCAGCAGATAAACTGCATCCAGAACAGACCATTCATCTTCATTCAAGAACATTACGATACCAATATATAAGTATAATCCTGTATACGGAGAACTGTTAACGGGAAACATAATCATAACAAGCAAAAGCAACATAATACGCTTCCATGGTTTTTTCTGAAGATAACTTGCCGCCACAGCTGCACAGCAAAGAATCTTATTAAGAACTCCTACGATTGTATACATTCTCGTTTGAAGAACAGGATCTTGAATCTGAGCTACCCAAAATCTATAATTAAATCTGGAAAAGGCAAACATTGAATATCTTTCTACACTCATCTTCGAATTTCGAAGCAGAATAGGAAGATTAAAGAATCCCCCTTTGAAAAATAAAAACGGCAGGAATGCAAAAGCAATACCATAGATTATCAGCCTGAAGGCACCTCTGTAGTTTTTGTCAAAAATCAGCAAAATTCCTAATAACGCCGGATACACTTTAATTCCCGCTGCAATCGCTAAGGCTATATAAGAACATTCTCTAATTACTTTATTTTTATGATTGTAATTAAAAACAAAAATTATACTGCATGAGGCTGCCAAAAAAATATTATTTCCTCTTTCATAAGAAAAAATAAATATTCCGGACATCATCAAGCAAAATACAATAAGCATTTTATAAACCTTTTGTTTTTCGAGCGTGTCATAAATCAAAAGCAGAAATAAAGCAGAAACAGAAAACATATACAAGGCGGAAGTTGCTGTTCCCAGATCCGTATTTCCCGCTTCCTGGCCCGGAAGAGTCAAGTAGTCGGCCGTTCTTGACCAGCAATACCCCAATACATAAGCCAGCGGAGGATATTCCCTATCAACCGCATCGATCATATCATCCTCTACCCCGTAATTATATGGATTTCTTGCTGATGAAAATTTGGCTACATTGTAATAATCCGCCATATAATTATCTGTTCTTCCAAAAAAGACAGCGCCTTGATCCCCATGAATATCGATATGAAATCCACGCAGAAAAAGCAAAATCAGAATCCCCATTAAAATGACAAACGCTTTATCCTTTTTAACTGCCATTACACTCTCCTCCCGGATTCTTCTTCCATTAATAACTCACTCTCAAAAAGGCTCCATATTCATCGCCCGCATATTCATAAGACTTATATCTGTGCCAAATCCCCTGCTGTTCCTCCAGAATAAATTCAGCATCCTGAATATATGCAAAAAAGGAATCCTCATTTTCCAATCTCTCTCTGACATATTGAAGCTGCTGCTCTGTTCTATCCGAAAAATCAATTACATGGCATCTCGTATCCCATTCCATCAATCCATACAACTCCGGAACCCCTTGTCCAAAGCCAAATGTATTGATTGGGACATCTTTTTTGATCTCATCTAAAAGCTCATAGACTTTACTTAAATCCTGATACTCCCGTTCTCCTCTCAAGCATATATGATAACCGCCCTGCATAATCGTTCCTAAGGATGTACCTACTAAAATCACGGTCATCCATACAACCATTACTCCTCGGAATCCATTCTTCATTCCCACTCCCTGAAATCCGTTTTTCCTAAATTCTTTCCAGGCAAAAATATTGTGATCCAAAAATATGCACAGCAAAACCACGACTACTACATGAATCAAATCCAAATTATAATATACTGCCCGATTCATAAAATAGGTAATTTGCCCCAATCCCAATACTGAAGCAAGAAAAACAAAAGCCCTGTCCGCTTCCCTCTTCACTGCCTGTTCTCTCCGAAAAATTCTGTGATGTGCCAGGCTCCACACCATTCCCATTAGGAACAATGCCAGCACAAGCATATATGCACTGATAAAATTCGGAAGATCAATCCGCAAAAAGCCATCCATATACTCTTTTGTCAGAAGAGGATACAAAAATGTAGAAAGGGAATTCCAACTTCCTCCATGAATTAAATTGTAAATTCCCACAAATACTACTGCCCCAAAAAAAGCGGCAACAGCAGCTAAAACCTGAATCAACAAAAATAATAACGTCTTTCCTCTAAAAAAATCCTTTTCATTTGTATATTCATAGCAAAGGAAAGCCACCCAGGCTGCGGCACAAACTAACCCTGTCTCCGTGTTCCAAACAATTGCTAAGGTTGCTAAAACATATCCAAAAATCTTTGCACCCTTAAATTTATACTTATTGTACACTGCTCCATAAAACAAAAAGATACAAGTAAATAATACCCGGTGAGGCTGTACCTGCCAATAATTGTTTAAACGTGTACCAATCACCGGAAATCCAATCGATAATGCCGCCAGGATACGTACTTTATTATCCCGGATATTCTGATGAAGCGCCCACAATGCCAAAAATGTAGCCAAACCACCTAAAAGCGCCATCAGTAATGCCGCATCCTTGATATTTCCGTTTCCTATTATCTTTACAGGCCACCGGAGAAATATTGCATAATGTCCGTAGATACTGGTGAACAAATCATCATAAGGCGTACCGTGCGCCACATCATAGATAGAGCTATAATAGGCGTGTCCATGCAGCGGATCTGCCGCCAAATAATTCGGAATATACAAGGAAAATCCGGACGCAGCTGCAATTATTACATCAATCACATAAAAAATATGTCCTTTTTCCTTCTTTTCATCCTGTCTCCAGCACCACAGCAAGACAAACGCAATTCCAAGTACGGTTAGAAAGCTAAGTATATAAGGGATCCTATGCCAGACAAAATCTGTAATCAATACTCCTAAAACTCTTCCCTCATTCATAATCATCTTCATCAAAAACCCGATTCCCGCCGCCAATCCCAACAAAAGCAGGCCCCATTGGACCGGTAGGGATATATTTATTGAAAATTCTCTTTTATACAAAAAGCAATTTGCCCCTAAGAACACAATTGCAAAGGTCATCAAAAAGACAGCATAAAACACCATATTTTCATTGCTGAATTTTTGAAACCATTCCCGTACTCCAGGAACAAACAGAAACAGCAGCAGTTCTATTCCTGCAAAAATCATTGCGGCAGAACCTGATATCCAGGTTCCGTTAATCGTCTCGTTCTTCATCTTCAAAAGTTAATCCTTTCTTCCTCCACAACAAGAGGTTTATGCATCACACGTGTATTAATATTCATAATATATTCTCCCAACAAGCCAATAAAGAAAAGCTGCATGGATCCAATCACAAAAATGCCGATGAGTACTGGTATCATACCCGCCGGAAACCGCTCCCACCAGATCAGCTTCATCACCAGATAAACCAATGCCACCAGAATACTGAATGCCGAACCCAGGAACCCTGCAAAGGTGGCCAGCCGCAGGCCAATTTTCGTATAAGAAGTAAAGCTCAGCATAGCCGCATCATAAAGACTGTACCAGTTGTTATGAGTCTTCCCTGCCCTCCGCTTGGGCTGTTCATACTCCACATCCTTGCGCTTATAGCCGTACTCCGCCACAACTCCCCGAATAAAAGGAATCGGGTCATCCAATTGCTGCAGAAGCTTTACAAAGGTTTTATCATAAAGCCCAAAACCTGTAAAATGTTCAATCATCTCCACCGAGGACATATTTTTAATCACTTTATAGTACATGCTGCGGAGGAAATAGATAAATCCATTCTCCTTGCTGGAACTTTTGATTCCACTGACAATCTTATACCCATTCTCCCATTCATGGACAAACACAGGAATCAGTTCCACTGGATCCTGAAAATCGCAGGACATGGCAATGGTACAGTCCCCTGTAGTCTGGCAGATTCCATAGTAAGGCGAATTAAACTGCCCAAAATTCGTCACGTTGAAAATAGCCTTGATCTTCGGATTTTGACTGCATATCATACGAAGCAGGTCCCTTGTACGATCTGTGGAATAATTATCAATGAAAACCAGCTCATAATCATACTCCGGCAGTTCTTTCTCCAGAATATCCGTCGCCGCCTTGCTGATGGGAACTACATTTTCTTCCTCATTATAACAGGGAATCAAAACACTGATTTTTTTCATTTTCCCATTTCCTCCCGATACCAGGCAATTGTCTCCTTGATTCCCTGCTCAAAGGAATATTCCGGCTCAAAGCCTGTGTCTTCTCTCAAAGTCTTAATATCCGCACAAAGATACATCACCTGCTTCGGACTATAGGGAACGGCTCCAAGCTCCATCTTAAGGGCAGAATCAATAGAATTCCTCAAAATTGTAATATATTCCGCCAATGGTCTGGCATGACCGCTTCCCAGACAGTAGACCTTCCCATTCACTCCCTTTTCCCCTAAAAGATACATAGCTTGCGCAGCATCCTTTGAGTAAAGGTAATCCCACAGCTGTTCCCCTTTTGTAAACCTTGGACATCGGTCTCTCAAAAAACTGTCTATGGCAGACATAATCATTGTCTTTGCACCGTCACGAGGACCATAAACGCTTAAGATTCTTCCCCAGACATGTTCTATTCCAAGCTGTTCACAGAGCAAACGACTCATATGTCCGGCGCAGAGTTTTGCCATTCCATAACCGTTTTCCGGAAATGCCGGCGTATCCGGACTTAAAAGCCCCTCTGTGCGCCCATATTCCGCCTGAGAGCCGGCTCCCACAAATCTTTTACAGCCAAGCTCTGCCGCAGCCCTGACAGCATCCAGTGTATACTTCACATTTTGATTCTGGAGATAAACATCATTTCTTCCGTCACCAATAGTTCCGGCCCATGCAAAATGATAAAAAACATCACAGCTTACCGGAATCTGATTTTTAAGCCCCTGCAGCTCATCCAGGCCCAAAAGCACCGGCGTTATCAGCGGGCTTTCCGGAATCCGTTCAAGACGGCTGGAGTCCTTGCGCACTACTGCATATACATGAATCCCCTTTTCTATAAAATTTCCCATCAATGCGGTTCCAATGGCACCTGTCGGGCCTGTAATGACAACTGTTTTCATAAAACTCCCTACCAAATTATAAAAAATATCTTTTGAACTGGCAGCTATGAATCATAATGATTAGACTCATATTCCTCCCGCTCCAGGAAAGGATACATATCATCAATCGGTGGTGACACAATCCGTCCGTCTGGCAATACCTTTGAGGAAAGCTTTGGCTCAAAATTCTGTCCCGGATCCAAGACAATCTCACAGAACACAGGCCCCTCCGTGGTCAATGCCCTGCGCAATATTGCCTCTGCTTCGTCCAGTTTGTCTATACGGTAAAAAGGAATCCCATACGCCCCGGCTATCTTTTCTGCCTCCGGAAAGCTAAGACCGTTTCCGTCACAGACGCCTACCAAAGGCAGCTTGAACAGATTCGTCTGTGTCTGACGAATGGAATGATACCCGTTATTATTCAGATAAAGCAGCTTCAGATTCAGCCGGTTATATACCACCGTCTGCAGCTCCTGAAGATTCATCTGGAAGCTTCCGTCCCCATCAATGCAGATGACACGCTTTCCGCCTCGTGCCACACAGCCTCCGATAGCTGCCGGAAATCCATACCCCATAGCCGCACAGCCGGAATTGGTAAACAACCGCTGTCCTTTCTTAATTTTCATTGCCTGGAACGTGACTACACAGGCGCTTCCGTTTCCGGTGATAATTGTATCTTCTTCCTCCATAACCTTGGACAACTCCTCCACAAATGCATAGGGATTCAAGGGCGACTGCTGAGCACGATACCCTGGCAAAACTGCCGGATATTTTGCGTCTGTCTGGCGGCACCACGCCAGCCATCTCTGATGTTCCTCATTTTCCCTGTGATAATCGGCTTTTAAGATAGCCTCCAGAACCGCCTTTACATCTGCATGAACCGGAAGATCCGCTTTCACAGTCGGCTTCTTAAGCTCATTTTCATCGATATCTATGATAATCTTATAAGCATTCGGCGCAAATTCCTTATAATTGTAGCTGATTTGCCGAATATTCAGTCGGCAGCCCAGAACCAGAAGCAGATCACTGTTCTGTACCACGAAATTTCCTCCCCTTGTTCCAAGAGTTCCCGGCCGTCCGCAGTAAAGGGGATGCTCATCCCAGAGATTGTCATGCGCATTCCAGGCTGTCACAACAGGAATGTTAAGCTTTTCAATCACCGCCAGAAATTCTGCATGAGCCTTACCCAGACGGATTCCGGAGCCTGCAAATACAACTGGCTTCTTTGCCTCTTTGATCTTGTTTAGAATCTGCTCTGTAAGACTCTCATCATACACCGGTACCTCTGGCTGTTCCAATTCGGAGGGATCAAATCCTTTCAGCTCTTCTGTCTCTATAGGCGCCGCCTGCACATCCAGGGGAATATCCAGCCATACGGGACCGCCTCTTCCATTTTTACACAAATGTAGCGCTTTCTCCAAATGATACCGAATCTCTGTTGGCTCTGTTACCATATGAGCATACTTGGTCATAGGAGCAACTGAGGCAACAATGTTATACTCCTGATCTCCCAACTGTCGTAAAGGAACGGTTGTAGACCAAGTGGTGGTCTCTCTCTTTACCTGACCAGAGATCACAAACATAGGAATGGAATCCAGCCATCCGCCCAAAACGCCAGTTATTGCATTGGTTCCTCCCGGACCGCTTGTCACACACACAGCCGCCAGCTTTCCTGTCAGTCTGGTATATGCCTCTGCACCGATAGCGCATGCCTGCTCATGATGATTGTAGATGCAGGCAAGCTCTTTCTTATGGCCAAAAGAATCATTCAGATGCATGGCACCTCCACCTGTAAGAGTAAATACATGCTCTATCTTACTCTTTACCAGAAAATCCGCCACATACTCTGATAACTTAACTTTCACTTTGTGTTCTCCTCTCACTTTGTACGCAATAACTGCAGCATCTCTCTCACAGCCGTCTCTATCTCTTCCCGTTTCAGATCATGCACTACCTTAAGCTTCATATCTTCTTCCAAAAGTACACAGGTCAATGCATCATCAATCTGCTTTTTATCCTTGCGGATAGCTTTCACCACTTCATCCATGTTCCAATCGATTCCATCCAGGTTTACATGAATGATCTTTTTCAAAAGCTGTTCCGCCCGGGTACAAATCGTTTCATCCATGCAGCCCCGGTGAAGCGATACCCGATCCGCCACAATCATTCCCATGGCAACAGCCGTCCCATGAGGAATCTCATATTTGCTCATAGTCTCAAAGGCATGTCCAAAGGTATGGGCAAAATTCAGATGAATCCGAACTCCCCGATCAAACTCATCCTCCTCAATAAAGTCCTTTTTAAAAGCAAGAGAGGTTCGGAGAAATTCTTCTACTACTTCCGGTCTTCTCTCTAAAAGGCCTGCCATCTGAGACTCTATCCGCTCAAGACCTGCCTCACCGGACATAATATTGAACTTTACAACCTCTCCCAGGCCGCTTTCAAAATCTTTCTGGGACAAAGTGAAAAAGAATTTCGGACAAATATAGATCTTCTCCGGCGGATAAAAGGTTCCTAAGAGGTTCTTAAAAGATTTGTAATTAAGGGAAGTTTTTCCTCCGATACAACTGTCGCAGGCCGCCAAAAGCGTGGTTGGAACAAAAGTCCAATGAATCCCCCGATAGAGAATATTCGCTGCAAAGCCTGTGATATCCTGAATAATTCCCCCTCCAAAGGAAACCAGACGAGCATTGCGCTTGCCGGGGATCTCTGTCATCTTTTCACAGACTCCAAGAGCCGTCTCAATGGTTTTATTTTCCTCCAGCGCCTCAATCAAATACAATTTATCCTCTGGAATTTTGCCGAACAGCTCTTTCTCATACAAACCATACAGCTTTTTGTCAACCACAAACAGAGTATTATCTGTCTGAAGCAATGGCTCAAAAAAAGAAAAGCTGTCCTCAATCTGAACTCTGTAGTCTTTTGTGCTTGATTTAATAATCATTTTTCCGAAAATCCTCCATCCACCGTAATCTTCTGACCGGTCAAATAGGTATTCTGCTCACTGCATAGGAAATAGATCACCTCGGCCATCTCACAGGGCTCGGCCATTCTCTGCATAGGAATGTCCTTTGAAATCTCGGCTATCTGTTCCGGCGTATTATTCTTCTTCGTCAGCTCTGTCATGGTAAATCCCGGGCAGACAGTATTTACTAAAATATTATAGGGTGCAAGTTCCACTGCCATAGTGTTAGTTACCCCATGAATTCCATTTTTTGTGGCACTGTAAACACAGCGGCCAGGCTTTGAGACTACTGCCCAGATAGAACCGATATTCACGATTCTGCCATAATTGTTTTCTTTCATTTTGCCTGCAAATCCCCGAATCAGCTTAATAGGGGCTACAAGATTTAAGGCCATCATCTGTTCAATCTCTTCATCCGTAATGTCCTCAATCTCATGGATATCATTGCAGCCTGCATTGTTTACAATCACATCAAAATAGACATCCTTATTTTTCTCAATATAAGCGGCAATAGATGCTCCATCTGTCAGATTCAATTCCTGTCTGGTAGGAGTAACCACTTCGTAGCCGCAGCTTCGGAACTTTTCCGCCGTAGCTTTGCCGATTCCTCTGGATCCTCCTGTTATCAATGCTTTCCGCATATTTACGTTTCCCCCTCTTCTTTTCTCACATCACAATCGTTTTATACTTTATAGTAAACCCACATGCATCCCTAAACTTAGTTTTCTGCTATGCAGAAAAGGATCTTTCATAGTAAGAGTCTGTCACAAATACCACTGGCATCTCAAGCTCCAGCTTCTTCATACTGATGATCACATCCTGATTAATATCCTGCGCCACCTCTGTGCTATAGGAATATTCCATATTCGGATTAATATAATTCGGCTCTTCCATCACGGAATAGCCGTCAAAGCCTGCCAGATAAATCTCCCCTGCTCTATATTCTCTCAAAAGCTTCAAAAGCATCAGCATAGGATTATCTGCAATCAAAGCCTCCTCATCCAACAAGTCCTGATACCGCAGTACATAGTCAAAAGTCTTGGTAGAGGTCACATTGGATGTAGCAATTGTCTTAATATGAGAAGCCCGATTGCTGAGCATGGTAGACATCTGCACATACCGCTTGGCATTACTCATAAATACATAATCACAGGAAAGATCATCTGGTATAAAATTAATGGATATTACCAGAGGCTGTTTTTCCCTGATACATTTTTCGATTCTGTCCTTTTGAGTTCGAATACTTTTTCCCGGACCAATCAGCAGAATTTTGCGGTCCTTCAACTGCCTGTACAATTCCTCTCTGGCTTTTCGATCATCACAATCCTTTTTCTGATATTCCCGATACAGGTCTTCAATATATCCGCCGTCATACATGAGCTTCTTTTCTTCTGCAATACTGCTCAAGATCTCATTGATAGACTTAATAGACAGTTTTTTCTTATTCTGCAGGTAAGTGACATAATTGGGATGACATGCATTGGAGGCTGAAAGGAAAAAGGTAAAAGAATAACCCCAATGCATTTTCTTATAAATGTCCAGAATCGTTACATCAATAGCTTCCAGCATCTGGCTGATCTTATAATCTTTCCCAAAGTTTTCATTGAGATAAGTAGCTAAAAGCTCCAGAGGCGCATTGCCTGCACTCTTTCCCATTCCATAAAGGGTTCCGTCTACAATCACCTTGCGGTTTGTCTCCTGCGCCAGCACGGAGATACAATTAGCGTAGCCAAGCTGAAAATTATTGTGGGCATGATACCCCAAGCCAATTCCCTTTTTCAGCATCTTATCCGCCTGCTTAAAATAATGCAAAAGCCCCTTTTCATATAAAAGTCCATAAGTATCTACCAGGGACATGGCAAAAGGCTCCAAATCATTCACCAAATCCAATAAATCTGCAAACTCTTCGTCCGTATAGCTTGTAATGGAAACCGCCTGGGAAAAAACCTGGTATCCCAAAGCCTTTAATTCTTTGCAGAAAGCAATGGCCTCCCGGCGCAGGTGCTTCTTAAAAATCACCCGGATTCCATCCAGAAAGCTTTCCTTGCAGGGCTGAATTTGAGAAATTCCACAAGTACCATAATCAATCATTCCCACAACCATGGAGCTGCCCCGATCAAGGCCCCCATAAATCTTTTCCACAGAGGCCGTATCTGGCATAATGCTCCGATTCGGATCAAAGTCTCTTCTCTCATCCAAAAATCCGACCTCGATAATGTCTGCTTCTGCGCTGACCAGACGCTCGAAAATATTTACCAGATTATCATGGCCAAACTCCCAGTCATTTAGATAGCCTCCATCCCTGAGGGTGCAGTCTAACAATTCTATATTTCTCATCATTTTCTCTCAAGCTCCACCTTTACGCTTCCCACGGAAAGCCCATAGTTTATTAATCACAAAATTCAAAGGTACGGTAATCACCAGATTAATAACCGGCCCCAGATATTCGGATATATTCAATACATCTACCCAGATATACAATAGAATATTTGCCAGGACCAGTCCTGTGGATGCGTAAGCCATAAATGTCTTTACCAGAGTCAGCCAAAGATTTCTTTCCTCGTCGCCCTGCTGAAAAACATATTTATTATTCCAGTAAAAGGAATTCAGCACACTGATCACAAAACCCAAAACACTTGCAAGCAGGTAATGCATTCCAAACCGCACTCCCATAAGATACACTACATAAGAGATTAAGGTATTGGATAATCCCACAATGCCGAATTTAATAAACTGAATCAATGGCTGAAACCACATTTTCTTCTTATCACTCATCTGACACTGCTTCCCTGATGGTCTTTGCCATATAATCAATCATTTCATCCGTCATTCCCGGATAAACGCCTACCCAGAAGGTATCCCGCATGATCCGATCCGTGTTTTGAAGCTCTCCAACTACCCGATAGCCGCTGTTCTTTGCACGCATTTCATCAAAGCAGGGATGCTTAATGATATTCCCCGCAAACAGCATCCGGGTCTGAACTCCCTTGCTCTCGATATAAGGAACCACCTGTTCCCGGTTCACGCCCTCCTTGCAGGTCAGCAAAAAGCCGAACCAGCTTGGCCTGCTGTTTTCACAGGGCTCTGGCAAAATCAGCTTATCCTCCATACCGTTAAGGCCGTTTCTAAGCCGTTCAAAATTTTTGCGCCTGCGCTCTACAAATCCCGGAAACTTGTCAAGCTGAGCGCAGCCGATGGCCGCCTGCATATCGGTAGCCTTCAGATTATAGCCAAAATGGGAGTATACATACTTATGATCGTATCCCAAGGGCAGCTCTCCATACTGGCGGTCAAACCGATGGCCGCACATGTTGTCGCGTCCGGAGGGACATACGCAGTCCCTGCCCCAGTCACGAAAAGATTTAATAATCTTATAGAGCAGGGGATTATCTGTGTAAACAGCGCCTCCCTCCCCCATAGTCATATGGTGGGGCGGATAAAAGCTTGAGGTTCCGATATCTCCAATGGTTCCTGTAAATTTCTCTTCTCCATCAATCACATATCTGGAACCCAAAGCGTCGCAGTTATCCTCAATCAGCCACAGATTATGGCGTTCACAGAACTCCTTTACCGCTTTCAAGTCAAAGGGGTTGCCCAGGGTATGAGCCAGCATCACTGCCTTTGTTTTTTCAGAATATGCCTCTTCCAGCTTTGTTACATCAATATTATACTGGGGAATCGTCACATCTACAAAAACAGGGACCGCCCCATACTGGATCATTGGCGCAATGGTAGTTGGGAAGCCCGCTGCCACTGTAATAATCTCATCTCCCCGTTTTACCTGACGCTCTTTTAGTAAGGGTGAGGTAAGGGCCATAAATGCATTCAAATTAGCAGATGACCCGGAATTCACCAGACAGCAATGACGTACACCCAGATATTCACCTAATTTTTTCTCAAACTCGTCTGTGTAACGTCCGGAAGTCAGCCAAAATTCCAATGCACTGTCTACCAGATTTGTCATTTCTCTGTTATCATATACCCGGGAAGCATAAGGAATCCGCTGTCCCTCCATAAATGGCTCTTTCTTATTATGGAAAGTATCACAATAAGCTTTAACTGCTGTGAGAATCTCCTCCCTGGCCTGCTGCTCTGTTTTATCCTCAAACATCTCTAGTACTCCTTTTCTCTCTCATCTCTATATTCCAAAATCTGTTTTTCCATAATAAGCTCCATATCATTGCCATTCATCCATGCCTTTGACCATTCCACCGTTTTTTCCACAGCTGTACGGACATCCCATACAGGCTTCCAGCCAAAGACGGCTTTCAGCTTCGAGCAGTCAAGCTTTAAGAAGTTCGCCTCATGGGGACCTCCGTCATACCGGTTTACCCAGCTCATGCCCTCTCCCCAGCTCTCACAGAACAAATCCGCCAATTCTCCGGTAGACACACAGTCCCGATCATCCGGCCCCACATTGTAAAAGCCTGCATATCTCTTATCCATTGCCTGCATAGCCGCAATAGTCAGATATACAAACAGGGGCTCCAGCACATGTTGATAGGGTCTGGTGGAATGGGGATTCCGAATGACAACCGGCTCTTTCTTACCCGCCGCCCGTATACAATCCGGAATAATCCGATTGTCCGCAAAGTCTCCGCCGCCGATTACGTTTCCGGCCCGTGCGGTGGAAACAGCCGTATCCATATCCCTGAAAAAAGAATTGATATAGCTGTGGGTCACCAGCTCCGAACAGGACTTGCTGTTGGAATAAGGATCGTATCCGTCAAGCGGCTCATTCTCCCTGTATCCCCAAGCCCACTCCTTATTCTCGTAGACCTTATCCGTTGTCACATTCAAAAAAGACTTTACACAGGGAAAAAGCCGCACACATTCACAGACATGTACGGTCCCCATTACATTCGTCTCATAAGTCTCCACCGGAGCTTCATAGGAACGCCTTACCAGCGGCTGAGCGGCCAAATGAAACACGATCTCCGGCTGAACCTGTTCAAACACTTCTTTTAAGCGGGCAAAATCTCTCACATCTCCCTCTATGGAATTTATCTTATCCGACACTGCTGAAATTTCAAACAGGGACAAAAATGGGGGGGGCATTAAAGCATAGCCGGTGACCTGAGCACCTAATTGTAAAAGAATTCTGCATAGCCAGGTGCCCTTAAATCCCGTATGACCGGTCACCAGCACCCGCTTTCCCTTATAAAAATTTGACTGCAGCCAATTCTCCTGTTCCATCAATATACCTCTCCTTTTAACCTCTTCTCTATGAATATTCCTCTCTTCCAGAGTATTTCTTTAAGCCTCCCAGATCTTCCAGGGGGCTTTTCCCAAAGCCCACAGCTTCTCTAGCTTTTCCTTTTCCCTGGCTGTATCCATACACTGCCAGAAGCCGTTATGCCGATAAGCCATAAGCTGTCCCTCTTCCACTAAGGTCTGCAGAGGCTTCTGCTCAAAGACAGTCTCATCCCCCTCTAAATAGTCAAAGATGGCCGGCTCCAATACCATGAAGCCGCCGTTAATCCGTCCTCCGTCCTGTTCCGCCTTCTCCCGGAAGGAGCCGATTCTCCCGTCATCCTCCACCTCCAGAACGCCGAATCTCTGATCCAGAGTCACAGTCGTAAGGGTTGCAATCCTTCCATGGCTGCGGTGAAATGCAAGCAGCTTGGGGATATTTACATCCGCCACCCCGTCTCCATAGGTCAAAAAGAAGGATTCCTCCCCAATATAGGGCTGTACGCGCTTCACTCTTCCGCCTGTCATGGTATTCAGCCCCGTATCTACAAGGGTAACCCGCCAGGGCTCCGCCACATTATTATGCACGGTCATCTCATTCTTTTGAGTAAAATCAAAGGTCACATCACTGTTATGGAGATAATAATCCGCAAACCACTCCTTTATCACATGCTGCTTATAGCCGCAGCAGATAATAAAATCATGAATTCCATAATGAGAGTAGCCCTTCATAATATGCCAGAGAATGGGTTTTCCTCCGATCTCTATCATGGGCTTTGGTTTTAGGTGGCTCTCCTCGCTGATTCGGGTTCCGAATCCTCCGGCCAATATTACTGCTTTCATCTGCATTCCTCACTTTTCCCTGTATCTTCCGTCAGTTCGTTCATATATTACACAGCCGCCATATTCTACAAGCTTTCTTGCCCCCAGCTCTTTCAGATGCTTTTCTGTATGGCCTCCGGGCACGGTAAAGATATATTTGGACTGAATATTGCTGAAATCTGATTCGATTTTATCAAACAGACACATATTGATTCCCATTCCGGGAGGCAATGCATACAGCATCTGCCATCTGCTGTAGACATATTCCTCATTCACCACATCATCAAACACCCATATAATCGTATTGTCATAGGACGGCCCTCCTTCTTTTATCTGAATCTCTTTATGAAGTACCTCCTCTCCTGCCTGAAGCTCTGCATGCACGGCACCCTCCATATCATAAGGGATGTCCCAGGAGGTGGAATCCAGTGTCATCATCACGAACAGATAGCTGTACATGAGGGCAATCATCCACATCTTTCCCTCCGACAGCCCATCCATAGCCAGCAGGAGAATTCCGATCACCGTAAAGCCCAGAAGATGCTTCTGTCCGCTGGATATGCGGAAAATAAAGATAATCGCCAGAAACATAATCACAAAAAAACTGGTCCAGTATCCATACCGAAGGGTTGTCTCTTTATCCTTCTCCCTGACGGCAATTACAAGCTTGTATACAAATCCTACAAACACAATAGCAAAAGAAATTCCTGCATTTTCCCCAAAAGAGTGTCCTGTGGAAATAGCGCTCCCAAGATACTTCATAAAAGTATCACAGCCTTCAAGGAGAATATAGAGAACATTTTTAACCCCGGAAAGGAATCCGTGGGTGAAAAACCGGGTAATAAATTCGGTATCAAAAAGAGTTCCGCCATCCAGATAAGCCGCACAGAGGTATTTGGAAATAAGAAAATAGACCCCCGCCGTTACAATGGTAACCGCTGCCATCACCCAGCTGTTTTTCCGATTCTTTTTCACAAGGTAATAACCGGGAACCGCCAGAAAAATAATATAATAAGGACGCATCCACGTAAGAACCATGGTAATCACAATCATGGCAATCAGGGCCTGCTTCTGCCTGGCATCCTTTCTTCGTAGATAAAACACAAGAGCCATGAGCAGCATCACCATAAAATACACGGTTGATTCCACATGAGCGCTTAAGGCATACCGAGTCAGACGGATAAAAAGCGCGTAAAACACAGAAAGCCAAAATACCTGCTTCTTGTTCGGCTTCGCAAGGAACGCAAAAAAGCCCATACCCAGCATCATCATAACGATGTTGCACCAGATGGGCGACATATAATTCCATCCAAAAAACAGTCCCCAGATACTCCAGGGTACCAACAGCATCGGACTCCACACAGAGAAAGAGCCCACCAGAGCATGGGTATCGCTGTAACCAAAGTACCCCTGGGGAATCCCATAGTGGACGATGCCTTCCACTTCCTTATAATAGATAATATCATCGTTCCAAAGCCCGGCTGGCAGATACAGATCACTGATCAGGTTGTCTGTTTTCAGGCAATAAGCCGCACAACACAAAAAAGGAAAAATCGCAAGCCATATAACTGCAAACCATCTCCAGGCTTTCTCTCTGTTGATTTTATCTATTTGTCTTTTTATTCCTTCTATGCTTTCCTTCATTGCTCCTACATACCCTTATCCCAAATATCTCTTTTGAACTATAACACATTTACTTTTGTTGTGCAAGGCACACTCATTAAGCAATCTTATTTTTCACTCAGCTCATAGTAATCCACACATCCCCAAATTGATCGCCAGGTCTTTTTATCCCCTATTTCAAAGAAGGGTCTTAGCTTATCCAAGCATTCCTCCTGAGGATATTCAAACTGCGGCAGAAAAATCAGCACGCCTGTATCTATTCCGACTGCCGTACCGTTCTCAAAGCTTTCATTCAGCATCTCTTCCCCAAAGACATTGATACGGACGGTATCATCATTTTCATAATGAACTCGTTTTTTTGCCTCTTTGTCCCAGCTTATCCGGTAGGGAATCCAGTCCTGATACCAATTCCCGCCAAAATGAGCGCCGTCCTCATAAGTATCCCCAAAATGTACAATGTTGAGCCGTCCTCCCTGATAAGTATCAGCAAGAATAGAATCCAGCGCCTTATCAATAAATGTATATTGATAGTTATAAACTATTGGATCTCCGTAATAGAGTTCCTCTGAAGGCATCTGCATATAAAGCATATCCACTGTTCCAGTCTTTACATGAGGAAATACCAGCCTGCTTACGGGATCTACGGTCAAAAAGCTTTGAAGCAGCATAAGTCCGGCGCACAATGCCGCTGTTGTATGCCTGAAATTCTCAGGCAAGATTTTCTCTATCACAGCAATGGCGGTAATTGCCAATACCAAATCACAGAAAAGATTATACCGCGCCAAAGCTCCTGTAATATACAAGTTCAAAAATAAAAACAGGCTGCCGCTCACAGACCACAAAAGAACCATTCCCTGCGGAAGTCTTCGTATATACTTCCTGCCCAAAATCACCAAAAGGATCCCAAGAATAATAAGCAGCACATAGATCCAGTTAAAATTCAAAATGAAAAACTGCTTCCATTTTGTCCAAATATATTCACCCCGAAATCCAAAGCAGTTCATTCCGTCACTATCCCAGCGAAACTGCTGCTGTTCCGGAGAGGCCCATTTGGTAAGACCTCCTATCAGCTTCATATAACCAAGCTGAAGCAGCACACTGGCTCCTGTTATCCAGGTACAGGGATTGTTCCACACGGTTTTAATCCTGACCTTCAAGGCCTTCTTTTCTGTAAAAAAGTCATAGAAAACCAGCCCAAGCACAAGGCCTGCCTGCATAACAATACCCGTTTCCTTTGTCTGAACTACAACACAGCTCCAGAAAAACAAAAGAAGATATTGTCTGTAGATACAGCTATGGATCACAAAAATTGCAAACAAAGCAATTCCCGTATCTGGATTAAACTGCTGAAAGGTGCCAAGGAACAAAGGGCAGAAGGAAACCAGCAAGATATACAATCCCAAACGCCTGTCTCCTGCTTCCGGAAGAATTTTTTTCAGAATCTGATAAATACAAGCTATGGCAGCCAATGTCAGTGCCAGATTCATCAGCTCCATACCCCAGATTCTTCTCGGCGCCAGATAGTCCCCTATGGCATAGATAGGCGCAAATCCCAGAGTCGGATGTCCGCACAGAGAAAACTGCTCCAAAAAGGCTTCCCATGTAAAGTCAAAATTCTCGCAGGCTGTCCCAAGCCTATAGTAATACTCCCCTGCATCCCAGCGCTGCATAACATTCAAGCTAAAGCTTCTTAAAATGCCGGACAGAAGCAGTATCCCATATAGCCAGCGCTCTCTGCTGATTTTGCTTTTTAGACTCTCCAGTGACCTCTTATCCCTGACAAGCAAAAACAGCCATAAAAACAGCATAAAAACAACTGCTGCCGCAAGAAGCACCGCCGCACCCAAATGTCTGATCCCATGCGTCCTCGGCCCCATTCCCGACAAAAATGCCAGCATAAGAAATGCCGCCGGAAAAAAAAGAACGATTGTGCACTGTCCGGCCAGATTCCGCAAAAATCCCTGTTGTTTTGTCATAGCTCATCTCCTACCGCTTCCCTCTTTTTACTGACTCTCGGGAAAATGCATACAAAATATGCACAAAGCAATACCATCGCCACTTCATAATTAAGCAGAGAATAATCCATATTAAACAGCAAAAGCAAGCCTACCCACAGGCCAAGTGACAGCCAGGTTCTGCTTTTATAAATGCAATACCCTGCAATCATCAGAATTAATACCGTGAAAATGATGCCTGCCGGAACCGAAAAACGCAGCATTTGATTCAGGAATACATTGTGAGCATTTGTCACTGTAAAACCTTTCTCGGTCAGAATTGGATATTCTCCAAATCTGAGCCCCAGGCCCTGGGAGCGTTCTTTGAGGACACCAGCAACGGCTCTCCATATAGGAAGCCTGTCCCCTATAGTAGAAAGATCTCTCTGGCTCAGCATAATTACGCCTGCAAGCGCTCCTGACGCTGCTGCCAATGACATGGCCAGTTTCCCCCGCCGGCTTTTTAAAAGCTTTTTCATATCCATACAATCCAATATTGCAGCTGCCACTAATATTACTCCTGCCACATATCCTGTCCAGGAATGGGTTGTCACAAGAGCAGCGCCTAGAACAGCCATTGTTATCCAAAAGCCGTACTTCTTTTTAAATTCTTTTCTATAACACAGGCATACGGCCAAAAAGCAAAGCAGCATAACGGAATAGTCGCTTTTATGGCTGTAGAGCCAATAATGACGGAATTCATAATAATATATATCATCTGTCGCCCGATAAAACACCGGATGATTATTGCAGATAATAAAGCTGGTATAACCAGCCGCAAAATATATAAGACTGAGAATATTAGAACACGTAACAGCCTTTATAAAAAAAGATATTAGTTTTTCAGTCTCTTCCTGAATCCGTACCCCATATCCCAGCAAAAATAAAAGCAGGAAAAATGCGATTGTATTATTAATCTGCTCCCAATACCAGTGAAGGTATTTTGCATTATAATAGAATGAAACAGCATTGTACAGAAGAATAATCCCCAGAAATATCCAAAAGCTTTTTCCCTCCGGCATTGTCCGCAGCCGCACAAGCTGACATGTCAGATACAGAACTAAGATCATATATGCGGCAGAAGGACCGACAAAATACTCTGCTAAATAATCAGCATCAAAGATACTGTAGAATGCCGGGAAAAAAAGTGAAACTATTAAAAAAAGCTTCAAGAGCAGGTCTTGCAGCCCTTTATTATGGCTCTTCATATTTCTATTACTCCATTCTCTGTATTTGCAACTAGTATATAACAGATCTCTTGCCTTTGACAAGGAAATGTTGCAGTTGCTTTTCAACCGCAAAATTGTTATACTTTCATTGTTCATTCATCTTCATAAAAAATATAGGAGTCCTTTCATATGCTGAACAATCTTTTTAAAAATAAAAAAACTATTTTTTACCTGATGACAATCGGCTTTGGCTTTGCCATACTGCTTTTTAACCTTCTCACTCCCATGCTGGCCGACGACTACTCTTATACCTTCAGTTGGTATGATCGCAGCAGTATTACTACACTTTGGGGGGCATGTTTATCCATGTATGCTCATTATTTCAGCTGGGGCGGACGGATTATCACTCATTTTATTGCCACGGTATTTTTGCTGATCGGAAAGCCTGTGTTCAACATTTTTAACACAGCCGCTTATTGCTGGCTGGCATATCTTATCTATCGCTATGCCTCAGTTCATGCCAAAAAGGGACATCTTCTTATTTATCTGGCCGTACATCTGTGTATTTGGTTTGCTGTGCCCGCCTTTGGACAGGATTTTCTCTGGCTTATCGGCGCCTGCAATTATCTGTGGCCGGCTGTCTTTATTTTTACCTTTATCTGGCCATACTACCAATATGTTATGACAGGAAAATTATTATCAAATAAAATTTTGATTGGCTTTATGCCCATACTTGGCCTCCTGGCCGGCTGGGGAAACGAAAACACCTCAGGGGCAGGTATCTTTTTCACAGGAATACTGCTTCTTACCGGAAGAAGGCTCGGCAAAAAGCTTCCTCGCTGGATGCTTCTTGGCTTCGGCTCGCAAATCGTCGGCTTTCTTATTATGATTGCCGCTCCCGGCAACTATCTCCGTCTTGAAAGCAGTTCCGAAAATACGGGATTCCTCCTCACTTATGGAGGACGCCTCAGTGTCTGCAACCAAATGCTTTATGAATATTTGCTTCCCTTCCTGCTTGCTTACATTTTTCTTCTGGTCCTTGTCTTTTATCAGAATACAGAAGCCTGTCGGAAATGGATTGCCGCTCTGTTCGGCATTACCGCTTTGGCCAACAATTATGTTATGCTCGTGGTAACAGAATATCCGGAACGGGCTGCGTTGGGCACGGTACTGTTCCTGACCGCCGGTCTTCTCTACTGTGCCTCTTTACTATTAAACGAAAATACGGTAAAATGGGCCTGCGGCATCGCATGCAGCCTGCTGGCCGTCTTTTGCATTCAGTATAGCTACGGACTTTTGGATATCGGCTATACCTACCGTGTTTATAACAGAAGAATTGATTCTATTCTTATGCAGCGGGACGCGGGAATCTTAGACATTGTTACCTACCGCATCGAACCCAAAACGAAATTCAACGGTCTTTACGGGCTGGAGGATCTGCAGGGATATCCTACACACTGGCTGAACGGCAATACCAGTAATTATTTCGGACTTCACACCATTGTTGCTTTTCCGGAAGAAAAAGCGGAGGAATAGGGTCCTGATTTGAGGAAAGCATATGTCGAATCTTAATCAAAAACAACGTATCATACAGAACTATACTATCCTAGGAATTGAATGCCTGTGCATCATTCTGTCATTTGTTCTGGCAGTCTTTACAAGAGGCGTATCGGCCAGCTACCGGCTTTATGCGGAAACGTATATCTCTACGATTATATGTATTCTATTCTTTCATCTGCTTTCCTCTTATTTATTTGACTGGAATACGGCATTTTTCCAAAGAGGATATTTTGTAGAATTTGTTGCCGTATTCAAATACAACAGTGTTCTCATTTTATTTTTAAGCCTTTTTCTGTTTTTTGCCAAATTTGCAGAGGATTTTTCCCGGCTTATCTTTTTCTATTTTTTTATTTATAATATCGTCTTTACTTACATTTGCCATTTGCTTATCAAGCAGTATTTTACCAGAGTTTACCGAAACAGCAACAGTAGCAATAAGCTGATTGTAATTACTACGGCCGCTTATGGGGAAAAAATTCTTGATCGCCTTCTTTCCGCTCCCGAATGGAGCTTTGAGATCTCAGGACTTGCAATTTTGGACAAGGGCTTAACCGGCACAGCTGTCCATAATATCCCTGTAATCGCAGACCGGTCCACTCTGTATGATATCCTTACAACTGCCGTCGTTGACGAGGTTTTCCTTCATCTGCCGGATTATTCCAAACAGGAGCTGGAAACGCTGATTCAGCAATTCGAAAGTATGGGAATCACGGTGCATGTAAATATTGACTATTTTGACAATGTAGTAGCCCATAAAACAACAGAAATCTTTGCCGGCTTCACCGTCTTATCCTATGAAGCCAATTCCTTTGACTATCGCCGGCTTTTTATAAAGCGCGGGATTGATATTCTCGGAGCATTTGTCGGCTGTATTATCACGCTTTTTATCACTCCCTTTGTAGCTTGTGCAATCAAATTGGACTCTCCGGGACCTGTATTTTTCTCACAGCTTCGGGTAGGAAAAAACGGAAGAAATTTTAAGATTTACAAGTTCCGTTCCATGTATATCAATGCAGAGGACAGAAAACAGGAACTGATGGCCGATAACGAGATGAGCGGACCTCTCTTCAAAATGGAGCATGATCCGCGCATCACAAAGGTCGGCGCTTTTTTACGAAAAACCAGCATTGACGAGCTCCCGCAGTTTTTTAATATACTTTTGGGACAGATGAGTCTTGTAGGGACACGCCCCCCTACCGTAGATGAGTTCAAACAATATGAGCTGTACTATCGCCGCAGACTCAGCATCAAACCCGGACTTACGGGCCTCTGGCAGGTAAGCGGCAGAAACGATATCACAGATTTTCAGGAAATCTTAAAATTGGACCTGGAATATATTGACAACTGGTCTCTCCTGGCAGATATAAAGATTCTTCTTATGACTGTATGGGTTGTAATCATGGGGAAAGGGGCAAAATAGGTATTTTTTCCCATTCCTCTGGGTAAAAGTCGCCTGACCACATCCCCCATTCCGGGCAAATTACAATCTTATGCGGATTTTGATTTAACCATGCCGCCCACCAGCTGTAGGAACTATTTGCGGTGATTATATGTCTGCATTTACTCATAATAAGCAAATCATCTAATGTAGTGTTATCGGATTCATATTGCATATAGATAATATGAAACTTTTTTTCATGATTTTTAAAACAATTCCTGCAATAATCTAAATCATCCGAAAAAATATAAAATGATAACCCACTATCTATTTTGGCATGCATGGAGCAAAAAGCTTGTTCATAATAACTCAGGGGCAAATCTCCGTTAATTTGGAGATAATCCCCTCTTCTGATATGAACAGCCACACTCTCTTCACCTGCCACATGTTCCATAATCATATTTACATTCTCTGTCCTTTTCTTAACAGGTGCCAACAGCGGCAACAGTTCCTCTCTATATTTCTTAAAATATCTTTCTGACTGCCAATTTCCCATAAAAAAAGTATTCCTTCTAATGCAAAACACTTCTGGATCATATTGAATAGAACGATTTTCTTCATAATATTCTGTATTCCACCCAACTGCTTGTTTTCGTCTTAATTTATTAATAACTGCTCTGTTTACTATGTCTCTTTTATATACATAAGAAATTCTTTTGTCATAAACCACTTTAAAATTGAAAAGCTCCAATTTTCTGGCAATACCATTATCCTGCATACTTGTATCAATCACAAATTCCGCATTTTTTTCCCTTGACAAAGCATATCCAAAGCAATAACAAAATAATTGATTTCCAAAACCTCCCGCCATATCAACGATAATCTTCATATACTTTTAAGTCTCCAATTCTTTCAACTGCTCTGCTAAATCATTAAATACTTCTTCCTTAATATCATTTTCCTCATTCACAATAATCCAACGCCTTAAATCCGGATATCCATGCCAAAAATTTTGGGGCGCAACCACAATGCCGGCAGACAGCAAAGCCGGCTTATAAGAAAACGAGCTTTTACTGATAAGCAGAATATCTGCCTGGGTTAAGTGCCAAAAAGTGTTCTGTGCGGTCATATCCAAACAATAATGGACATTTGGGAATGGAAAATATGCCTCAAATTCTTCTCTTTTCCCCTGTGAAAAAATATAAATATGCGGATCTTTTCCCGACAAATTCTTTAAAAGCTGTCTCAGCACCCTGCAATAATAGTCTGTATCCAGCCATCGCATACGAATATTGGGGTTTGATGAGGCTTCTGTCACATCCCCTCTTCTTATATGAACTGCGATATGAATCCCTTTATATGCTTCATATATCAGCAGTGGCCTTTTCACCGGCGCATGATAAAATTTATTCTGTATGACATCCATGACACCAAACTGCTCTTCATAAAATTGATCCTGTTCCGCCAGGAAAACCACTTTTTGATCTGCATAAGAACGAATAATTTTTCGTATCATATATAAATCTTTCTCATTTTTCTCCCCAAACATTGGCAGGCGAACGATCTTATATCCCTGCTCCTTTTTCAGTTCTTTCAGTGACGTTTCTTCATTTCCAAAGCCTAAAAACTCCTCCCATGAAGATTCTGTATATGGAATTCTTGAATTCGAAAAAGGAATATGCGCAAACCTCAGTCCGAACTGTTTCGCAAACCAATAACCCGCTATCCAATTTGCCATTTGATGTCCAATCCCAGCACCCGGATTGGGCCGGGCGGAAAAATAATTTTGATACCTTTCTTCCGGCTGCCTTCTCTGCAGATACATATGCCAATAAGAACTGTACAAATATGGATACCATCTTTTTCCAAAATTTTGATTGTACAGAAGATATCTCAATTTTGCCTTTCCTTTATAGTAAAATTCCCTGATATTCATCTTTTCCTTCAGCCCTGCTTCCTTATGGCTTTCCTGTCTTTTATTTCATACACTATCTCACAGCCTTCAATGGTGCTTAAACGGTGAGCTATAATAAGTATCGTCATCCTTCCCTTAAGATGCGTAATCGCCTCCATAACAGCTGCCTCCGTCTCTGTGTCCAAAGCAGATGTTGCTTCATCCAATACTAACACGGACGGCTTACGATACAAGGCTCTGGCAATTCCGATTCTTTGGCGCTGTCCGCCCGAAATTTTTGTGCCTGCTTCTCCAATCACTGTGTCGAGGCCATGTTCAAGACCTTCTACAAATTCTTTCAACTGTGCTTCCTCCAGGGCCTCCCAAATTTCCGCATCATTATCTTTTTCTTCTGTTAATTCAAATTTAACATTATTTCTAATGGTATCATCAAGCATATAAATTGTCTGAGGAATATATCCTATCTTTTTATGCCATCTTTTCACATTATCTCCAAGTCCCTGATCGTCAATTCGTATATATCCCTCTGTCGGACTCATCACTCCTAAAATCAAATCTACCAGAGTAGTCTTTCCGGCCCCGGACGGTCCAATAAAAGCAACCGACTTATTTTTTGGTATCTTTAGTGTCACATGCTCTAACACATTCTCTTCTGCATTTGGATAATGGAAGCTTATATCATCCAGGCAAATCGCTCTTTCAAAGGAAATATCCTCCTCTGCCTCTTTTCTTTCCCCGCCAATATTTTGTTCCAATATCCGTATATGCTCTAACTCCTCAGCAATAATGTCTACCACCACGCCATTATGAATAATTGTGCCTAAAAAACCGGATATTTTATTGACAGATGGCAGAAGTTTAAATGCCGCAACTGCAAATACACCAAGGGTTGTAATAAAATCACCTGTGTAAGAATTTATATAAAATTTCACTGCAATCACTGCCATTAAGCTGCTGATGCAAATCATCTCCATAATAGGCTTAGGAATTGCGTTGAGCAAAAGATTTTTACGCATAGCTTCTGTAAAAATAAAATTACTTTTTTCGTAATTCCTGCAAAACACTTCCTCTTTATTGGAGACCTTAATCTCTTTAATTCCTCCAAATCCCTGCTGCATACATTTTGTCATAGCAGAAGTATAAATTCTTCTCTGATGCCCCAATAAGGAAAGTGATTTCTTGAATTTTATCAGGAAAATAAATACCAGAATCCCCATGCTGAAAGCCACGCAAAGAGTTATTCCCGGATCTCTTATAATCAAAAAGGTAACAAGCACGATACAAATACATATTTCAGAGGCTAATTGAAGCATATTCAAAACAGTCTCATAGAACATGTCCGTATCCCCATTAATATTCCGCATCAAATCTGCGCTGTTGTTTTCCTGATGAAACGCATATTCCTGAGCCATATAGCATCGCATCATCCGGTTTTTCAAATCACGCCTTCCATAGTAAGAAAACTTATATTGCTGATCTGCTAAAACAAGCGCAATGATATTTTTCAAAACATAGATCAGGCTTAATAAAACAGCAATACCTATAATTAACTGATTACTCTTAGTAATATTCAGCACTTTACAGATATTCTGCACAATAGGTTCCTGCATCAATTCTTCAGGTGTTGTAATGACATTTATAAATGGTATAATAATAGTTACGCCTACTAATTCTGAAAAAGCGCCTATCACCACCAGAACCATAAGCTTCGCTATTTCCCATTTCTGTTTTCTGTCAAATATCTTCTGCAATCTTTTTAACATCCTCATTCCATAAACCTCTCACTATCCCAGGTAATCCCTTCCTTTATCACCTTTGCCGGATTGCCTGCCGCCGCCGTCTCTTCCGGCACAGGCTTTGTGACCACGGCTCCCGCTCCGATCACAGAATCCCTTCCCACAGAAACGCCCTTTAAGATATAGACTCCTTGCGCAATCCAAACATGAGCTCCGATACGGATATCTTCTGCATAATTGCAGCGTCTCTTGTCCTGCATGAATATGGAATGACTGTCTCCTGTGCGCATGGTGATCCCATTGGCCAGCAGACATCTGTCCCCAATCTGAAGCGTCTTCCCCTCTGTCACTGCCAGGTGCGTCCGCCCCGTTACCCGGGTATTGTGTCCGATACTCGTCTGATTGGAGTCATCCTCCACCCATATCTCCAATTCGGCACATTTACACTCTTCTCCAATACAGATTCGATTGTGATTTCCTCTAATATAAAAATGACAATTTTGAAAAACACACCGCTCACCAATCTCAATCACATTATCATCACCAAATATCTCAATTTTACACTTTTTTAAAAAGCTGCCCTGAAGGAGCACCTGATTCCCTGTCCCTTTTATTTTTTTCCGGGTACCGTATAAAAAACGATAAAGCCAGGACAACCAACTCTGTATCTGACTGTGGCATTTTAAAAACTCCTTCATGTAGGCCTCCCTAGTATTATCTTTATATAAGGCAGCACAGCATAAATACATGCGCTTGCCGTTCCAAAATAAGTTCTCACAAAATAAAACCATTCTCCGGCCGGAAGTCCCTTTGGAGATTCCTTCATCTGAATCCTCTTTTTTCTGGGAATCTTAGGATCCCTCCACGTTCCGTCCGCCGGGTTATCATCACATACTCCCACAAAAAAATCAACTGTTTCAATCTCATACCCCATACTTCCCAAAGTCAGTCCATAAGCAAAATCTCCCAGGGAATGACGGAAATGCCCGTCCATAACGGGAGCTTCTGTAAATATCCTCCATGGAAGCAGCACACAGTTGGCATTAAAGGTATCGCAAAAGGTCCTTTCCCCTTCCGACATGACTACCTGAAAGGATGGCCGAAAGCGTGATTTCTTCTTCGCCCCGCCATAAGACAGCTTCCCGTCACTTCCACAGGCAGCCCCCACCAATACCCTGTTCTCATCATCCGCCAATTCTTCCGCCATACGTTCAAGCGCATGCGGATAAAATACCACATCATCATTTAAAAGAAGCAGATAATCATACGTCAAGCCCTGCTGCTTCACATATTGCATCCCTTTGCGCATTCCGCCCGTATAATACAATCCTCCCGTCCCGTAAAGCACCGTCACACATTCCATCTGTTCCAATGCTTCAGCGGTTCCGTCCGTGCTTTTGTCATCTACTGCAAGAAACTCAAGGCTGATTCCCGGATTTTTCTCCAAAAGCCCCCTGATGCAGGAGAGCGTTTTTTCTTTTCGGTTAAAGCATGTAAAGATTGCCAGAATCTTCTTTTTCATTATACCTCTATTCCGGCTGCGCTCTGGCAGTACCTTTACTCTTCCTTCCCAAGCAGCGCCAGGCCTACAGCCTCCAAAAATCCCTGAGACACGCGGGAAAATCGAAATTTCTCTGCCATTTCCCGTGCCCTCTCTCCCATAAGCCACGCCTCATCCGGCTCCTTCAAAAGAGCTTCAATCCTTTGAGTGAACGCAGCTTCATCCAACGGATCTACAATATAGCCGTTTATTCCCTCTTCAATCAAATCATAAGCCCCGTCCGCATACTGTGAGCAGATCACCGGCAAACCAGAGCACATAGCCTCCAAAATCACCAGTGCAAAGCAATCCTCTCTGGTAGGGAGCACCAGGCAAAAGCTTTTTTTGTACTCTTGAAGCAGCTCCTTCTGATTTAAATGCCCGAGTAATTCCACCTTTTCTTCAATTCCCAGACTTTTTGCAAGCCGCCTTAAGCCCGCTTCCTCCGGCCCCTGTCCTGCCAAAACCAGATGCCAGGATGTCTGCTCCTGTATACGGGCACAGGCCCGAAGCAGCAGATCCATACCCTTGCGCTCAATCAGGCTTCCCACACACAGCAATCGCCGCTCTTGTGTCCGGCAACGCTCCTGTCTGTACCGATCAACATCTACAGTCAGATAGCTAATTCTGATTTTATCCGAATCTGCTCCATAAAACTGCTGAGCTTCCTTTGACTTCGTGCTGCTGGCAATATAAGCCACTGCCGAACGAATCACATATTTACGTAGAGCCTTCTGAAGCCGATTTATATTCCGCTCTGAAAACAATGTCCCATCTGTCCAGCTCACATACGGAATCCTCCGCCTTTTGCAGTAACGCACTGCTTGTATTATAGTAGGATTATACTCCGATCCAATCACTACGTCCGGCCGTATCCGAGCCAATGCCTGCTTTACGCCTCTCGGAATATGAATATATTTTGTGTCATACCTCTTTTTTACTTTAATTGTGAAAGACTCCAGAAAAAATGAATTTTTTATCTTTTCCTGATTCACTTCCCATCTGCGGTTATCCTCTGTCCTGCTGGAATAGATAATATAAAACTTCATTTCCGGCACCTGTGTCTGCAGATAATAAAAAAAATCTACCCTATACGGCGCCGGTATGTTAGTGATGATGACTGCTCTTTTCATTTCGCACATCCTCTACGCATCGTTCATAGATCTCCATAAGCTTTTCATAGTTTCGCTCTTCTGCGTACCTCTCGTCAAAATGTCTGCGAATCACAGCGGCATCAAAATCCGGGAGATTTAAAATGGCATGGCAAAGCTTTTGGGGCTCATCACAGGGAAATGTGCACCCGGTCACCCCATCGATAATCATATCCTTCACATTTCCCAGGCTGCTTCCCACAACAGGCGTCCCCACCGAGTAGCTCTCCAGGATTACCATAGGCTGTCCCTCATACCACTGTGTAGGCATAAGCAGTGCTCTTGATTCCCGCAAAAGGCCCAATACCTGTTCATGGCTGACCTGTCCCAGAAGGCGGACATGATCCATGCCGTTCTTCCTCAAAAAATCAGCCGCCCAGGACTCTTCAGGACCGGTGCCGCAGATCAGCAGCAGACTGCCGCTTATTTTCTTCCATGCCTCCAGGAGCACCTTGATCCCTTTCAATACATCCAGCCTTCCCACATACAAAAATTGATCTCTGCGTTCCGACATGGAAAGAACTTCTCCCTCCTGCCGCACAAAATTAGGCTTTACAAAAACATGATCCGGATCGATTAACCTCTTCCCTCTGTTGTTTAACTGCAAAAGCTTCTTCTTATTAAACTCCGTCAGACTGATATAATATATTTTTCCGTAAGCTCCCGTCATGCGGTGTACCTTCTGGGTCAGCGCACACACAAGTGTCTGGAGCAGGGAATTCCGGTAACATCTTCCTTTTACGGAGCAAAACAGCCCTTTTTCCACACACTCCTCACAGATAACGCCCTTTCTCACGAATGTTGCGCCGGGACACAACAGGCGAAAATTGTGAATCGTCTGTATCACTGGTACTTTACACTGAAAAGCAGCATAATATACAGACGGACTGATAAGGCTTAAGGTATTGTGTACATGTACCAGATCAATATGTTCTTTCTCTATTAACTTTTTGACATCACTGTAAGTTTTTCGTGAAAACACAGCGCAAAAAGGAAGAAACAGCTTCTGCGTGGGAGAAAATTCATTGATCTCCCGATTCTCACGCATATAAAAAAAAGCGGCATGTCCGTGCTCCTCAAGCAGCCGCTTTTCATTGCTCACAACGGTATCCTCCCCGCCCGGAATCTGGTAATAATTATGAATGATTAAAACCCGGTATGGCTCTTTTTGTTTCATATTCTATACCCTGTTATTTTGTTATGGCTATCATAGCATAAAACACAAGAACATGCAAATAACAAAAAAACATAGATGCAAGCTCTCTTTTCTTGACTTATACTCCTTCAAATGCTAAATTAATGATAGCATATAAGAAAGGTCCTGCAGTAATGGAGATTTCAAATAGCAAATTTAAAAACATTTTCTCACTGTGCACTCTTGGCATTACATTTGGTTTAACTTTATATTTTGTACTTTGATTAAGCAGAGGAAGCTTCAACTCCGACTGGGCCGATTCTCTTTATTGGGCAAAAGCCGCCTATGACGCTAAAAGCTTTTTCAATCCGGACTTTATTTATGCCTGTACCCTTCCTTTTGGAGGGCAATGGTTTTTCCTTCCTTTCATTGGTATCTTCGGCGTATCTATGAAAACGCAGCTTCTGGGAATGAGCTTGTTTTTGCTTGTATTTACACTTACTCTCTTTTTCTTTTTTAAAATCATCCGTTTTTCAACAAACGAAAGCTGCCTTTCCTGTGCTTTTATACTGCTTATTTTGAGTTCCAGCGCCAAACTTCGGGAAATCTTCTGGGGCCACGTTCTCTATTACAGCTGCGGAGTTTTAGGCATCCAGATTGGTTTTCTCCTATTCTTTTATTATACAAGAAAGCCTATCCCAGAAAACAGCCGGCAAAAATGAATCGAATTGATACGTCTGTGCATTTGGATGTTTCTCTGCGCTTCCAATGGCAACAGCGTCATGCCGCTCACTGTCATTCCGCTTTTTGCCGGAATCATAGGCGAGAAGCTTCTGCGTCAGGAACCTCTTTCCCTGAAACAATCGTCCGGCTTTTGGTGTTCTGTTATGATTCTGTTCCTTGTTTCTGTTGTCGGTTATCTGTGGGGAACTAATCTGGCATCCGCTTATCCCTCCGAATATGCGGATGGCTACCTGATCTACTCGGATATCAGCAACTGGCCTGACAACTTTCTGCGGTTATTTACAAGCTGGCTGACCCTTCTAGGCGCTGCCCCTGCCGCCAATGACCCAATTGTCTCCTTATCCGGTTTCTCTGTCCTGCTCAAAATATGCGCAGGTATTTTTCTTGCGGGGATTCCCGTATTTATGTTAATATCCTATTCCAAAATAAAGTCCCGTGCGATTCGTATATATACGCTCACTCACTGGACATTAACTGCTGTTATCCTTTTTGGATGGATCTTTGGGGAACTGTCAAATCTTACCTGGAGACTTTCTCCCCTTGTATACTCCTCTGCTGTCATGACAGCCTTTTTCTTTCATTGGGTACTCACAGAACAGCGTGGTCTAATCATGAAACGCCTTGCCTGTGTATCTGTTCTTACCGTCATCGCCACCTGCCTGCTGATTTTTTCAGAAGTTGTATCCCTTCCGTCAAATTATCTGGCTGTAAATCCCCATTTTGCCCTTGCAGCCTTTCTAAAAGAGAAAAATCTCACCTATGGCTATGCTGAATTCTGGGAAGCAGCTGCCTTAACAGTCATTACTGATTCGGACATTCAGGTACGCAATATTCTAATCAATGATGACTTCTATAGTATCCATTTTTATCAGACAAATATAAATTGGTATCGGGATCAGGAAAATGTAGAACAATATTTTATCGTGGTTTCCAGTTCCCTCTATGAACATATGGTTTCTGTGGAACACTTTCTCATTCAAACAATGGACGAAATCTATCAGGCTGAAAATTATATCATCCTGGTCTATAACCACAACTTATTTTCTGTATAAGCCAAAATTGAAACTACCCGCCGCACATCAAATACCGGAACATTCCTTCAAAATAATAGCTGACGCTCTATTTCGTCCCTTGCCTGTTACAATTCTAATGAATCTAATACTTTGTCACTAATGGCTGAGAGCTTCTTGCCTGCCCATTCACTAAACACGCCAACTTGAAGAAATTGAAATAATTTCAAACGTACAAAGTCTATTAGTGAGCACCCCATATAAATGCCCACTGTAATTAACAGAATTATCCCTAAAAAAATAAAGGGATTAGCCGTTAAAAGTGGTTCTGACAATCCTTGCAAAGCCGGATACAATTTTTTGAGAAAAAGATTATTATGAATAATATAAACACTAAAGGTTAATGGTCCTAAAAATTGAACCCACTTCTGCATCCTTTTCACGCATAGCTCTGAAAAAATGATTAGTAACGAAATCGCTGCAAAAATCATGGTTGGTGATGTATATACCATTAATCGTCCACCGTTATTTGCCACCCCCAGTATTTTTGCAGTGGCAAATTGAATGCTCCATCTGCTTGCTGCCGTTATCATAACACAAATTGTATAAATTAATATATACTTCTTCTTATTACGCTTAATATGCTCTGGATTTTTTTTAATATACCCTCCAATTAAATACATAACGGAAAGCCATACCACACTAAACCCATCTGCAACATTAAAAAGATTTGTATACGCAATTACATTAACGCATGAGAATAACAAAAAAACCGCAAGAAAAAATTTTTTAAACTCTCGTGGATTCCAATTATTCAAAATAAGATTTAACACCGGAATAAAGAAAAACATACAGACATACTGTGTAAAGTACCAGTAATGATTGCTCAGCATCGGAAATAATGAACTCAAAATAATTTTGCTGTCCACTGTCTCTGGTGCCAAAACAGCAAAAACAGCCAAAAAGCCAACAGTATAGAATAATACCTGCAGCCACATTTTTATGATATTAGACAGTTTATAATTTGAATCTACATATACATAACCAGTAATTAATGCATAAGTATTCACTGCACAGTGGTTCACACCATGTAATAAGCAAACTATTGAATAATTCACCGAAAATAGTTCCACTCCAGCACTAATACCACAATAGTCTAAAATATGATGCAACACAATCATGTGCATACAAAAAATTCTCAATAAATCTATTCCAAAATTACGTTCTTTTCTCATTTATTTCTCCTACTACGCACGAAACAATAATTTATTATTTTATCAGAATCTTCTGATTTTACAAGTTATTCTCTTGAAATATCTCCGAAATCCCGCTATGATATAAGAAATACTTGAGAGGGATTACTGATTATGAGGAAATATGTACTGGAAGAATATGTGCTAAATGAGTACAATGCATCTTCCAAAGCCAGGGAGGACGTATCTCAATTCGTATTGCAGAATGGATTTCAGTCCATTGCCAAAAATGATAAGCGTAAATTTCGAAAAAATAAGCTTTTAAAACTGTTGCTGGCATTAAGCATTTACGGCAGGCTTTTTGTCAGGCTAAACAAAAATGATATTCTTTTTCTCCAGACCTCATCAAAGGTTTTAGAAGGTGTTTTAAGAATAAAGAGCATGAAAAGATTTAAAATCATCTATCTCATTCATGATGTTTTTCCAATCAGATATGATGATGCAGAGGCGCACAAAAATGAAATCAGGTCGGAAATCAGGCGTTTTAATCGATGCGACTACATTATCTGCCATAATAGGCGGATGGCAGAACGTCTGTCTGAACTTGGATGCACCTCGCAGTTGATTCCGCTTGCTATTTTTGATTATTATACGGAAGACTTTATTCCTCAGGACAGGCCGCTTACCCTTCCATGTATCAGCTTTGCAGGCAATTTAGGGAAATCCCCGTTTTTAAAAAAGCTTGATGAGTCTATGAATGCTTCCGCTCTGCAATTTTGTATTTACGGAATGCCGAAAACAGAATACGCCAATCTGCATTACTGCGGCTCTTTACCTGCAGAGCAACTACCCGCAGAGATAAAAGGCAATTACGGTCTTATCTGGGAAGGCGGCTATGAGGTTTGTGAAGAAAACAACTATCTACGTTACAACAATCCTCATAAAGCATCCCTGTATATTACGGCTGGTCTTCCCATCATTGTCTGGTCAAAAGCCGCTATAGCTGACTTTGTAAGGGAACACAGGCTTGGCATATGCCTGGACTCCCTGGATGAATTGGAGAGCAAGATCACCTCTGTCAATCTAGAAGATTATCAGGCATTCCGTGAAAACTGCTTAAAGCTCCGTTTGGGTCTTATAAAAGGAGAACACATAAAAGAAGCCCTAAGTAATATCCTATTTTCCCTTGAAAATCAGCCATAAGAACTTCAGATTTGTGACAAAATACCGTTTCCATAAGCGCCCCGGCTCCTGAAACAGACGGTACAGCCATTCCAGGCTGCACCTCTGCATCCAAACAGGGGCCCTTTTTATATTACCCGTAAAATAGTCAAAGGCAGCTCCCACTCCTACCATCAACCCGCTTATTTTTCCCTTATGTTCTGCCATCCATAGTTCCTGCTTCGGTGCTCCGAGACCCACCCATACAAAATCAGGCTTCACCAGGTTAATCTCTTCCGTTATTCTTTTATTCTCTTCTTCTGTAAGCTGCCGAAAAGGCGGGGAATACATCCCCGCGACTACCACACGGGGAAACTCTATGTCCAGACGTTTTTTCATTCCATCCAATGTCTCCTGAGTACTGCCATAAAAATAGTGGCGATACCCCTCTATCTTAGATGCCTTTAGCATCTCCATCATCAAGTCCGGCCCCGTCACTCTCCCTGCCTTCGGATACCCTCTTTTTTTGCATATCACAGATAAAGGCTTTCCGTCCGGAAGCGCTAAAACCGCCTCATTCTGTATTGCACGATATTTAGAATCCTCATAACTCATTACTGTGGTATGAACATTCGACACACAAATATATTCTCCCGACCACTGCCTTGCCCATTTTCCAAGAAGCCTCAGAACCTGTTTCATATTAACGGCAGCCACCTTGACTCCAAGAATCTCACATTTTGGTATCTCCATAATCGTTCTCCCAACTTTTTCACTATACCCTGCAAAGGAACCGGCCCCCCATCTTTCTAAATAACCGGAATCGTATAGCCTCAATCCGTTTACAAATCGAATAAATTTCCCTACTTCTTTTCCCTTTCTCTATTGTACCAAATCCTTATAAAACTCCCGATACCACTTGGCAAACTGCCTAAGTCCTTCCTTAAGCGGCGTCTCCGGCCTAAACCCTGTATCCCTCACAAGCTCTGACACATCCGCATAGGTCACTTCCACATCCCCCGGCTGCATGCCAACCAATTCTTTATGAGCCTCAAAATCATAATCCTCCGGCAAAACAGCCGCTCTTTTCAATTCTGTCTGCAAAATCTCCACAAAATCCAAAAGATTTTCCGGCTGTTGATTGCCTATATTATAGACCTTATACTTCACCCCATCCTCATTGGACATTGGGCTGCGCTGCATAACCTCTATCACACCTGTAACAATGTCATCTATATAAGTAAAATCCCGCCTGCAGTTTCCATAATTGAAAATCTGAATCTTTTCCCCTGCAAGCAGCTTATTCGTAAAACTGAAATAAGCCATATCCGGACGTCCGGCAGGCCCATAGACGGTAAAAAACCTCAGTCCTGTGGAAGGAATCCCATAAAGCTTGGCATAAGCATGCGCAAACAATTCATTGGACTTCTTTGTGGCTGCATACAAGGATACCGGATTATCTACTTTATCCTCTGTAGAATACGGAATCTTTTGATTGCTGCCATAGACAGACGAAGAACTTGCATAAACCAAATGCTCCACTCCTGCTGCTCCATTATCATAGCTGTGACGGCAAGCCTCAAGAATATGATAAAATCCTATTATATTCGACTGAATATACGCATTCGGATTCTTAATACTATACCGAACTCCTGCCTGTGCCGCCAGATTCACTACAATAGCAGGCTGATATTTGTGAAAAATTTCATCAACCAGCCCCTTATCCGCAATGTCTCCTTTAATAAAAGTAAAGCTTCCTGCACCTTCCTTGCATATAGCCTGAATCTGCTCCAGCCGAAACTCTTTCAGAGAAACATCATAATAATCATTCAGGTTGTCCAGCCCTACAATCTGAATGTGACCTTTTGTCCGCAGCAGCGCCATAACCAGATTGGCACCTATAAATCCGGCTGCACCGGTAACTAAGATTGTCCTGTCTGATAACTGTATATTTTTTTTCAACATATACGTTTCCTTATCTTCCTACTCCATAATATTCTACACCCGCTTTTTCCATAGCGGCCTTGTCATACATATTCCTTCCGTCATACAGAAGCGCCGTCCGCATCCATTCCTTAAACTGCCGGGGCGATATGCTTCTGATCTCTTCCCATTCTGTAAAGGCAAAGCAGACATTTGCCCCCTGTAATGCTTCTTCTATGGTTTTTGTATATTGAATTCCTTCCGGAAATCTCTTTTGAAAACGCTCTGCTCCTATAGGATCATAGGCATAAATATCAGCGCCTGCTTCCAAAAGAAGAGGCACATTGTCCAGAGATGGAGCTTCTCTTAGATCGTCGGTTCCAGGCTTAAAGGTAAGTCCCAGCACGGCAACCTTCAGCCCATGAAAGGTAATCAGACGCTGAGATGCCTTTTTGAACAACAGTACCTTCTGTTCCCTGTTCACTTCAATAGCTGCTTTTACAGTCTTCAGCTCATAGTGATTCTGCCTTGCCAGATATTCCAATGCTTTTGTATCTTTTGGAAAACAGCTTCCGCCATACCCAATTCCTGCATTTAGAAACCTCTTTCCAATCCGCTCATCATAAGACATGCCCTTTGCCACATCTTCAATATCTGCTCCAACCAGCTCACATAGATTGGCTATGTCATTCATATAAGAAATCTTCAATGCCAGAAAATCATTGCTGGCATATTTGATCATCTCTGCGCTCCTGCGCTTTACTGATACAATGGGCAAATGAAAGGGCTCATAGATCTCTTTTAATTTTGCCTCTGCCTCCGGGCTCTCCGTTCCAATGATAATTCTTGCAGCATGCAGTGTATCATGAACCGCTGTTCCCTGAGCAAGAAATTCCGGGTTACTTGCCACCTCTATTTTCACATCATTAACCAGAAAATCTTTAATAAACTGCTCTACCTTGTCATTTGTTCCCACCGGAACCGTAGACTTTACAACCACAAGGCAGTCATGCACTACATTTTCCGCTATCTGACGGGCAGCAGTCGCAATGTAAGACAACTCAGCTGAACCATCCGGTCTCTCTGGTGTTCCTACTCCTATGAAAATTGCATCAGCATTCTTGTATGCTGTCACATAATCTGTCGTATAGTCTAACCTACCTGCCCCATAATTTTTCTGCATTAATTCTTCCAAATCCTGTTCATAAATGGGGCTTGTGCCTGACTTCATAAGTTCTACCTTGGCCTCATCCACATCCACACAGGTTACCTGATGTCCTACCTCTGCAAAGCACACGCCTGCTACCAATCCTACATACCCTGTTCCTGCTACTGCTATTTTCATTATTTTCCACCTTTGTATTATCTTAATTCTAATTTTTCTTGGTTTAGTATAGCACAAAACAATTTGGAAAGAAAGTACATACTCCTAATACAGAGCTTTTTGTATTTTCTTGATTTTTTCTCTAAAATATCCCTGATTTACTGTTTAAATATAATTTTACCGGTGCTCATCTGCCGTTTGCCTTATTTTAACACTATTCTGCATCATTATAAGCCTTTCGCATAATTCTTCATCCCTTCTTAAGATTTTCTCCCAAATTTTTAAAGAACTTTTAGACCTTTTTCTGATATATTTAAGAAAATGTGGTAAACTGTCATTATATCTTTGACAGCATCTTTTGAGCAATGCCCAGATGGATTTACGGACGCATCCTTTTGCGGCCGGAAATTCATCTATATCAAGGGGCATTGAGCAAAAGATGCGGAACTAGAATTGAAACACCTTACAGGTATACCTTTATGCATTAAAAGCATATGCAAATTAAGGAAAGGAGTCTTTACATATATGGAAGCAAAAATTCTGGTAGTTGATGACGAAAAAGAAATCGCAGATCTCATTGAACTCTATCTCTCCAACGAGGCCTACGAAGTCCATAAATTCTACAACGGCAGGGAGGTTCTCTCCTACTTAGAGTGCGAAACCCCGGATCTGGCCATTCTGGATGTGATGCTCCCTGATATGAGCGGCTTTTCCATCTGTCAGAAAATCCGGGAAACCCAGAACTTTCCCATTATCATGCTCACCGCCAAGGATGAAGAGATCGACAAGATCACCGGCCTGACCTTAGGAGCGGATGACTACATCACCAAGCCATTCCGCCCCCTGGAGCTTATTGCACGGGTAAAAGCCCAGCTTCGCCGTTTTACAAAGTACAACAATCTTCCTGCCCAGGAAGCGGACCCGGACACCATCTCCATCTCCGGATTAACAATCAACAAGCGTGATCACACCTGCACCCTGAATGAAAAGCCCCTTGCCCTGACTCCTACGGAATTCTCCATCCTTTGGAGTCTCTGCAAGAACCAGGGCGAGGTGGTCAGCTCCGACCGGCTCTTTTTTGACGTGTGGGGAGAAAAATACTACAGCAGCAATAACAACACCATCATGGTACACATCCGGCATCTTCGGGAAAAAATGAACGATTCCAGCGAAAAGCCGAAGTACATCAAAACCGTATGGGGAGTGGGATACAAAATTGAGTAAAAGAAGAGTACGAAAGAGTAATTATTACCTGTTTGAACGAAAAATGATGCGGAAAATGCTCTCCCTGATTCTCATTTCTATCGGAATGGTTTTCCTGTTTCGAGAGTTAATCCGGGGGCGCTTCGGGGAGGCTGTCGTAACCTTTCTGGCCAGCAGATTCCGGCTGGAATACTCAGATGCCCTGTACATCTATGAAAAAACCTTCCGTGAGCATCTGGATATGATTATCTGCGTCACTATCATCATTGCGCTGATTGCCGTATTTCGGTATTCCATCCGCTGGGTTACGGAGTATTTCAATGAAATCTCCGCCGGCTGTGATGCCCTTCTGGATGAATCCAAGGAACTTATCGCCCTTTCCCCGGAAATGAGCTTCCTGGAGTTAAAACTCAACGAATGCAAAAATGTTCTGGAAAAACGGGAGCGTGACGCACGGCAGGCCGAGCAGCGGAAAAACGATCTGGTAGTATACCTGGCTCATGACATCCGTACCCCCCTAACCTCCGTGATCGGCTACCTGGATCTGATGAACGAGGCCCCGGATCTTCCCACCACGCAGCGGGCAAAGTATCTGTCCATCACCCTCAATAAGGCTTACCGCCTGGAACAGCTCATCAATGAATTTTTTGAAATCACCCGTTTTAATCTTCAGTCCATCCCTCTGGCCAGGGAAAATCTGCATCTTTCCTATATGCTGCAGCAGATGGTGGAGGAATTTTACCCCATCCTGTCCCCTGCCGGAAAAGCAGCCCATGTGGATGTACCGGAGGATCTAATCCTGCCCGGCGATCCGGACAAGCTGGCACGGGTCTTTAACAACATTCTGAAAAATGCGGCAGCCTACAGCTATACGGACACCACCATTGAAATCCGGGCCTGGCAGGAGGGCTCTCAGATACACATCACCTTCACCAATCAGGGCCCCGTGATTCCGCCGGAAAATTTAAGCTCTATCTTTGAGAAGTTCTTCCGGCTGGACAGCGCCCGTTCCACCAGTACGGGCGGCGCCGGTCTGGGACTTGCCATTGCAAAGGAGATTATTACGGCTCATCAGGGTACGATTTCCGCCGCAAGCAGTGAGAATGGTACCGTATTTTCCATTTCCTTGCCTTCCATGGAAAATTAATATTTTATTCAAGTATTCTTAAGTTTCCTGACAGAGAATCTACAGAATTTTTATCCGCAGGTCTGATACCATACAGGTATGGATCTGCTTTTTTTATGACAATACTGTCACAGAAAAGTCATGTTCCTGTCACCGGGCAGTCCTAAAATATAAAGAAAGTTTATTCAGGAATTGTATCGGGAATCACAAAATGAAAACAAAAGCAAAATACTAGGAGGATATCATTCATATGGAAAATAAAACAGCAATTGCAATTTTATTCGGAGGCTGCTCCACAGAGTACGAGGTTTCCCTTCAGTCTGCCTATTCCGTTATCTCACATATCAATCAGGAAAAATACGCCGTTCACCTGGTAGGCATCACCCGTGAGGGCACTTGGCTCTATTATGAGGGAGATCTTGACCGGATCCCCGATGATACCTGGGCTTCCGCAGACTGCTCTCCTGCCATGATCTCACCCAACCGGACAGATCACGGTCTCTATCTCATGCACGGCGGCGAGATTGAATTAATCCGGCTGGACGCCGTCTTCCCGGTTCTCCACGGAAAAAACGGCGAAGACGGTACCGTACAGGGCTTATGTGAGCTTGCCGGCATTCCCGTAGTCGGCTGCGGCATGAAAAGCTCCGTTCTGGGTATGGACAAGCATCTGGCTCACACCCTGGTGAATTTGGATGGCATTGAGGTTCCCAAATCCGTATTATTCCGCCGTATGCCTACGGAGACAGAACAGTTCTCCATGACCGAACATTTGACCTATCCCTTATTTGTAAAGCCGGTAAAGGCCGGTTCTTCCTTTGGCATTACCCGAATCGAGAATCCCAGTGAATTGGAAGCAGCCATTACTTTGGCCTTTTCCCATGACGACTGCGTGATTGTCGAGGAAGCCATTCCCGGCTTTGAGGTGGGCTGCGCCGTTCTGGGAAACAATGAACTGATCCTGGGAGAACCGGACGAGATTGAGCTTTCCGACGGTTTCTTCGATTATACGGAAAAATACACTCTGAAAACCTCTAAGATCCACATGCCTGCCCGCATCAGCCGGGAAATGGCAGAGCGTATCCGGGAAACTGCAGGCCGCATTTACCGGATCCTGTCCTGCAAGGGGTTTACCCGTGTAGACCTGTTCCTGACTCCGGACGGACGGCTGATCTTCAATGAAGTCAATACCATTCCGGGCTTTACCTCCCACAGTCGCTACCCCAATATGCTAAAGGGGATCGGCATGACCTTTGAGGAGATTGTGGACGCCCTGATTCGACTGGCGGTGGAGCCATGAAAGCGGCGGCCTTAAACCGGGTGCAGGTACATCAGGGGAGCCTGCTTCTGGTAAATAGAAATCATCCTTTACAATGCACAATCCCCCCGGAACAAATCCGGCCTTTGGAGCATTCCACTGTCAGCCTGGAGCGAAAAACTGCTTTGGTTTTGGAAACTCTTCTTTCCACCATAGGAAGCGGCTCTTCCATTGTTCCTGTCAGCGGTTTTCGTACCCATAAAGAACAGGAAGAAATCTATGCTTCCTCTCTCAGAGATCACGGAGAGGTCTTTACCAGGAACTATGTAGCCCTCCCCGGCTGCAGCGAGCACGAAACCGGACTGGCCATTGATCTGGCCTTAAACCGGGAGCCGGTTGACTTTATCCGCCCCTACTTTCCGGAAGACGGGATCTGCGGACGTTTTCGCTCCAAGGCGGCCTCCTACGGATTTATCCAACGATATCCGAAAGGAAAAGAAAGCCTGACGGGAATTGCACCGGAGCCCTGGCATTTTCGGTATGTAGGACTTCCCCATGCCTCCATTATGAACTCCCATGGCTTCTGTCTGGAGGAATATTTGGATTACCTGATGCAATTTCCCTATGAAGGACATCATCTGGAGGTCCGCATTGAAAATAAAAGCTTTGAGATCTTCTATTTAAAAGCAGAAGATGATGTAACAAGACTGACCCTCCCTGGCTATCTCCCCTATCAGGTATCCGGGGACAACCGGGAAGGCTTCATCTTCACCCTTTGGAGGTAAATCACTCATGACAACCAAACACTTTTATCCTGCCATAGACCGTTTCAAGCTTTTGGCCGCTATCCTTGTCATTGCTATTCACACTTCTCCTTTCACCTCCTTAAGCCCGGAAGCTGACTATATCTTTGCAAGAATACTGGCCCGCATTGCCGTTCCTTTCTTTTTTATGGTAACAGGATACTTTGTTCTTCCAAAAGCCCTTGCAAGCGGCGCCTATGCCTGTTCCTATTTAAAGCGGATTGGCCTTATATATCTTATTTCCATGGTGATTTATCTTCCTGTGGGAATTTATGCCGGTCATTTCAAAGGGGCAGGTATTGTTTCTGTCTTAAAAATGATTTTACTCGATGGAACTTTCTATCATCTGTGGTATCTTCCGGCTCTTATTCTGGGATTTGGACTGATAGTTCTTTTGCTTAGAGCCCTTCCGGTCCCGGCTGTGGGTGTTATCTGCGGTCTTCTCTATCTGGCAGGCTTATTCGGAGACAGCTACTTTGGATTTCTCCCGGAGGGTTCCTTTGTATACACCATCTATATGGGGCTGTTCCATGTCTTTGAATATACCCGAAACGGGCTGTTTTACACTCCCGTCTTTCTTTTATTGGGATACCTCATGACAGAGCACCGTCCCTCCTTCGCCTTGTCACTGGGCGCTTTGGGCGGCTCCTTTGGTTTCCTTTTAGGTGAGGGGATTCTTTTGAAGCTTTTGGATACACAGCGCCATGACAGCATGTATTTCTTTCTGATCCCGGTTATGTATTTTCTGTTTTCCGCCTTACTGGAAGACAGCACCGAGGAACAGCAGCAAGCCATGCCCAAGGATCTGCCTCTGCTCATTTACCTGCTTCATCCCCTTTTCATCATTCTGGTTCGAGGCGGAGCCAAGATTACCAGGCTTTCTGTCTTTGTAGACAACAGTCTGGCTCATTTTCTTGCAGTGACCATTTCTACCTTTGCGGGTGCATGGATTTTGATAAAGCTTCTTTCACTGCTTCCGAAGAAAAATGATTCCGGAGTCAAAACCAAAGCCGGAAAAAGGAAGCCCAAAACTCATCAAAAGCTTTCTGATTCGGCTTTCGATGAGGAAGCGTAATATATTCCTATTGTAATGATTCTGCAGCAGTTTTTGCATGCAGCTATGAAAGAAACAAAATTTTTATACTCTATTTAAAAGAGGGGGAATTTGTACATGATTACAAGAATCAATCAGGACGCTATGATCGTTCGGCTTCTTCCGGATCGAAGAGCCTGGAAAGAAATTCATTATGAAAATCTAAAATGGAATGTAGAAGCCCTCCGCAGCCTTCTGCCAAAGCACTGTGAATTCATGGCCGTAGTCAAGGCCAATGCCTACGGACACGGAGCCGTCCCGACTGCTTCCTATCTGAATCGGCTGGGCGTTCACGCCTTTGCGGTAGCTACCGTACAGGAAGGCGTGGAACTGCGTCTTCACGGAATCCAGGGGGAAATTCTGATTCTGGGGTACACCTCCCCTCATCAGGTTCATCTTCTGACAACCTACGACTTAATTCAGACAGCGGCTGACAGCGCCCACGCCCATGCCCTCAACGATGCGGCACTCTATCCCATAAAAATCCATATCAAACTGGATACCGGCATGCACCGTCTGGGGGAGCGTTCCGATCACATAGACGATCTGGCATCCATCTTTGCCTGTGAAAAGCTTCAGATCTGCGGCATGTACTCCCATCTCTGCGTGGCAGACAGCCAAAGCATGGAAGACATTCTCTTTACCAAGCTGCAGATCTCCGCCTTTTTCCGAACCGCAGAACAGCTGCAGGAACGAGGACTGAATCCCGGAAAGCTCCATCTCCAGAGCAGCTACGGCGCATTAAACTACCCGGATCTCCCCATGTCCTACGCCCGTTTCGGCATTGCCATGTACGGGTGCTACAGCAGCCCCGAACCGGAGCTGTCCAAACGTATCCCTCTGCGCCCGGTACTCTCCCTTCACGCCCGAATTGCCGTAGTCAAAGAGCTTAGAGAGGGGGAAACCGTCAGCTACGGACGAAACTTCCGGGCAGAAGCCCCCATGCGCATCGCTGCCGTCACCATCGGCTATGCCGACGGCCTGCCCCGCAGTCTCTCCAACAAGGAAATCCCCGTCCTAATCCGGGGCCAGAAAACACATATCATAGGAAACATCTGCATGGATCAAATGGTAGTAGACATCACACGCATCCCCGATGCCCGCCCCGGGGATATCGTCACCATCCTGGGCACTGACGGTGCTTACACCCTCCATGCCGAGGACCTTGCTAAAGCTGCCGGAACCATCACCAACGAACTGCTCTGCAGGTTGAATCTTCGGGAAGAGTAAATGTTATGGCATCTTCCAAAGGGCAAGCCAACAATACCAAAGGGAGCTGTCAGAAAATAAGCCGACAGTTCCCTCATCCATACCGTTATTTCTTCTTATACTTCTCTTCACAATACTTACACCGGTAAATCTCCTTCTCCTCATTGGTCAAAATAAACACCTGATCCAACTCCTGCTCAATCGATGTAATACACCGGGGATTCCGGCACCGGACAATATTGCGAATCTCTTTCGGAAGAGTCAGTTCCTTCTTCTCCACAATCTCCTCATCCTTCACAATATTCACCGTAATATTGTGATCAATAAATCCCAAAACCTCCAGATCTATGTAATCAATAGGACATTCAATCTTCATAATATCCTTTTTCCCCATCTTCCCGCTCCGGGCATTCTTAATAATCGCCACCGTACAATCCAGCTTATCCAGATTCAGATATTTATAGATCTCCATACTCTTCCCGGCCTGAATATGATCCAGCACAAACCCCTCGGCAATCCGTCCAACATTCAAAATACTTGCCATTATACATTCACCTCCAGCAAAGTGAGAATCAGCGCCATCCGCACATAAACGCCATACTGCACCTGTTTAAAATAAGCCGCCCTGGGATCGCTGTCCACCTCCACGGAAATCTCATTTACCCTTGGAAGCGGATGCAGTACCAGCATATCAGGCCCTGCCAAAGCCATCTTCGCCTTGTCCAAAATATAGAAATCCTTCAGGCGCACATAATCCTCTTCATTAAAAAAGCGCTCCCTCTGTACCCGGGTCATATAAAGCAGATCCAATCCGCCAATCACATCCTCCAGGCGCTCCACCTCCCGATAAGGCACACCCTTCTCATCCAAAACATCCTCACGGATATACCCCGGAATCCTAAGCTCCTCCGGCGAAATAAACACAAAAGAAATATTCTCGTACCGCACCAGCGCATTAATCAGAGAATGAACCGTCCGTCCAAACTTCAGATCGCCGCAAAGCCCAATGGTCAAATGATCCAAATGGCCTTTTAAAGAGCGAATCGTCATTAAATCAGTAAGCGTCTGAGTGGGATGCTGATGTCCGCCGTCGCCGGCATTAATCACGGGAATGGAAGAAACCGCTGTAGCTACCATGGGGGCTCCTTCCTTTGGATGCCGCATGGCACAAATATCAGCGTAACAGGAAATCATTCGAATTGTATCGGAAACACTTTCTCCTTTGGCAGCGGAACTGGATGCCGCACTGGAAAAACCAAGTACCTGGCCGCCCAGATGGATCATAGCCGATTCAAAGCTCAGCCTTGTTCGTGTACTGGGTTCATAAAATAAAGTTGCCAGAACCTTTCCGTCACAGGCATGTGCATATTTTGCCGGATTTTTCTCAATGTCACTGGCCAGGTCAAGAAGCCTGCCAAGCTCCTCTACGGAAAAATCCAAGGGGCTCATCAGATGTCTCATAATACCTCCATTATTCTAGTGAAATGATTTTAATCCGTTTACCGGATTAAAACCATCAACGGCAAGTTTGAAATCTTGCTTCCAAACTTTTCCTATTTATGGGTTCATAAAGATTCTTGTACTATGTTACATCAAACCCAAATGGATTTCAACAAATATATTTTGCAAAAAGCATTTTTTTGATATATACTTTTTATAGCAAATTGTTTATATCAATACTTTATCTGCAAGGAGAAAGCTTATGGAATTTAAAGAGAAAAAACGCTGGGTCTTTTTCGGACTTCCCCTGACTTTTACCACCTATACCATCAAGCCTGAAGTCCTCACCATCAACGAGGGATTCTTAAATCATAGGGAAAATGACTGTTACATGTACAAAATCCAGGATGTAACCCTCAATTCCAGCCTGTTTGAGCGAATCTTCGGCCTTGGCACCGTAGTCTGCAACACGGGCGACATCACACATCCCCGGCTGGAGCTTCAGCACATCAAAAATGCACGGGCAGTCAAAGATTTTATTCTGGAGCAGTCAGAGGAACAGAGATTAAAACGCCGGACACTGAACACTCAGAACATTGGAGCCATGCCAGAATTTGATATGGATGACACGGATGATGATTGATGTTGTGTGCTGAATCGTTAACCATGCTGCTTATTAAAAAAGACACTCTCCCGGTATCGAAACATTTCTTGTTTCCCCACAAGGAGAGTGTCATCTTTTTCAAAGTATACGGATTATCAGCATACCATTATTTTCATGTAAGCAAGGCGATAAGCCGGGTTATGTCTTGAATGTTCATCTATCTAGCTCTGCCGTCACCGGCAGAATCAAGCGACCCACCTGAAACAGCCGGGCCGGCTTCTGTTTCGTTTCGGTCTTGCTCCGGATGGGGTTTACATGTGCCCCGTCTGTTACCAGACGGGCGGTAGTCTCTTACACTGCCCTTCCACCCTTACCAGTTGCCTGGCGGTACATTTCTGTTGCACTTTCCTTGGAGTCACCTCCACCGGACGTTATCCGGCATCCTGCCCTATGGAGCCCGGACTTTCCTCACCTGACGCCTTTCGGCATTGTCAGCCGCAAACATTTACCTTACTTACGGTAACTCATTGTAGCACAATCCCTTTTTTCTGGCAATACCCTTTAGACTCCCCATTCATGCCGATACTGTAAAGGCGTCTTCCCCTCAGACTTCCGAAAGGATGAGATAAAATAACTGGGGGTATCAAATCCAAGCTTCTCAGCAATATCTCCCACTGACAGCGTTGATATTCTAAGAAATTCCTTCGCCTTATTAATACGCAGGTTTTTCTGAAACTCTCTGGGTGTCGTATGCAGATAAAGCTGAAACTGCTTATGCAGATAAAACTTATTCACATAAAACTTTTCAGCAAGAAAATCAAGCGTTATCCGTTCCTGGTAGTGTTCCGCAATATAATTCCGCACCTCAAAAATAAATTTAGGCGGCGTCTGCAAAGATAATTTTTCATCCCCCTCCAGCACAGACAGAACACAATTGGATAAAAGCGTGCTAATCTGGGCGGAAGCTTTCACGTCCGTCCCATAATCCGTATAAAACCCCACACTGTAATCCTGAATCAAATTGCGGATAATCTGAATTGATTCCGGTGTCCGCAGGGTACTTTTCGGAGATCCATGATTGGCCTCCAAAAAACATCTGTAATATTCCTGAGCATCTCCGCCCCAGAAATGAATCCATATCACCTTCCAGAAGTCCGTTCTGGGTGACGTAGAATAATAGTGCGGCTGCCTGCAGTCAATCAAAAAGAATTCTTCTTTCGATGTGTAATACTCCAGATCATTATATCTAAGAAACCCTTCTCCATCCAGCGTAATTTTCAAAAGAAACGAGGGCAAATGGGTCCGTGTGGTCATATAATCCTGACCTGCCGTAAATTCCCCTATCTCCTGTACATAAGGCAGGCGCACCCTTGCCATAGGATGTGTGCTTGCAATATACCACCTGGAATCTGTGGAAACATCCAAATTATACTGAATAAAATCCGAGTTTACCTGAGTCTCCCCTTCATGCTGAAACTGCGGGAAACTGACAAGATTTTTCCCCTGTGACTTTAACCCTTCTGCCATAATTCATCCTCCTTTGGCATTTGTCTTCCAATTCCTTTCTTCAATTTTCACCGGGGAGTTAAAACCAAGATAGTGATACTTTCAATCAAGATCTCATGATGACAACTTCGAAAAACAGGAATATAATTATCGAAAACATACAAGAAAAATACAAAAAAGTGTAAATAAATGTGCAATTTTATTAATGTTTATCTCTTACAGCATATGATTATACTATATTTTGTAAAAAAATGCAAGAAAAAAGCAATTTGATAATTCCATATTTTTCAGTAATATTTTGCTTTTTTATTGCTATGCACAAAAAGCATGTGCAAATTAAAGAAACACCCTTCGGGTATACCTCTATGCACAAAAAGCATGTGCAAATTAAAGAAACATCCTTCGGGTATACCTCTATGCACAAAAAGCATGTGCAAATTAAGGAAAGGAATTCAACAATGAATACGCAGGCATTATTTGAAGAATACCGGGCAGGTATATTGGAATGTATCCATTACGGAACCGTGTGTGCAGTAAACAGCCAGGGGATTTTAGCCTCCGCAGGTGATACGGACTGGCTCTGCTTTTATCGAAGCGCCTCTAAGCCTATACAATCCCTTCCCGTTCTGCTTCATGGAGTGGACAAAAAGTATGGATTAACTGAGGAAGAGACAGCCATCTTCTCCGGCTCCCATTGGGCGGATGAAGATCATGTCCGCATCTTGGAATCCATTTTGGCTAAAACAGAATTAAAAGAGGAGCAAATGGTTATGCTCCCCACTTACCCCAACCGGGCCGCACGCAAAGAACAGCTCATAGGCGCACATATGCCCATGCGCAAAATATATCATAACTGCTCCGGCAAGCACTTGGGGATGATGCTTCTTGCCCGTGAACTGGGAGAACCCGCAGAGGATTACTGGAAACGGGAAAGCAAAACCCAAAAAGAAATCCTGGAAGTCATCTCGCAGATGACCGATGTCCCGGCATCCCATATCCGGATCGGCGTGGACGGCTGCGGTGTTCCGGTTTATGCCGTTCCCTTTTATACCATTGCAACCTCTTATCTGCGTCTGTCACAGCCTGAGCTTATTAAAGACATCAGTCTTCGAAATGCAGTTGAAAACAATATGAACATCCTCCACAAATATCCAAACATGATTGCCGGAAAAGACATTATCTGCTCCATTCTCACTTCAAGTCCCGATTTAATTGGAAAAAGCGGCGCCTTAGGTGTTTATGCCATAGGAATCCGTTCTCTGGGACTTGGAATTGCAGCAAAAATCATAGATGGAAGCCATGACGAGTTCGCCGCTATTGTGCTGCAGGTTTTTGACCAGCTTGGCTATCATGATTCCAGAATTACTGAAAAAATAAAGGAAGCTTATTCCGATATTATCCTGAATGACAACAGAGAGGAGGTGGGCTTTCGAAAGGCTGTATTCAGGCTGACACACGAAACTTAATAGTCTGGCCTTTATAAGACTATTTCTATCAATCTATAAGCATTAAGGAGATTAAAAATCTTATGGAACAAAAATTTGTGAGAATTCCAAGAGAAGAATATCCCGTGCGGTGGGACAAGGTTCGAAAGATTATGAAAGAACATGATCTGGATATGATTTTAACCTACAGCGATGAGAGGGCAACCTACGGAAACGCTTACGCAAGATATTATGCAGACCTTCAAACCCATTTTGAGCCCGCACTTGTGCTCTTCCTGCAGGATAGGGATCCGCTGCTTCTGGTTGGTCCCGAAACAGATGGCTATGCCAGGGAGCGTTCCGCCGTAAAGGACATTGTAGTTTTAAGTGAATTTTCTGCTGAGGACGAAGATTATCCCTTTAGCGTTGTGGTTCCCCTCAAAGAGATCCTCAATCAATACATACCCGGCGGTCCCAAAAAAGTAGGATTCGCTCCCAAGGTCCACATGGGCGCTGCTATTTATGAAGCGATGCTGAATGCCTGCTCTCCTGCAAAAATCATAGAAGCAGATAAACTCATAGAACCTATGAGAGGTATAAAATCCGAAAGCGAGATTGCCGTTATCTGCAAAGCCTATGAAATTGCCGAGCTGGGAATGCAGGCTGCTATCAAGGCCGTAAGACCCGGCATCACCGAGCGTGAGCTTGCTGCGGAAGCGGAGTATGTTATGCGGAAAGCCGGAGCCGAGGGATATGGTATTGATCCTATTATTTCCTCCGGTCCCAATGCAAAACACATTTTGGCCAGAACAACAACAAGAGTGATTGAAGAAAATGATGCTGTCGTAATTACCTTAGCTCCCAGATATGAAGGATACCACGGCGCTATTGCCCGTACCATTCTTTTGGGTAATCCAAAGCCAGAGGTAAAAGCAGCCGTAGAAGCTATGATTCATGCACAGGAAACCTGCAGTAAAAATCTGATTCCCGGAAACGTTGGCAGTGAAGTGGAAGCCATGGGACGAAAAATCATGGCAGAGGCCGGATATGAAAAGAATTTTATGTATTCCGGACTTCACAGTGTCGGTGTCATTGAATTTGAACCCCCTATCCTTGGACCTTCCAGTACCACTGTTATTGAGAAGAACATGGTGATCTCCATTGATATTCCTCTCTTTGAGGATGATACGGTGGGCGGAATGAGGTTAGAAGAAGGATACCTGATTACGGAGGATGGACCAAAACAGATGTCCAGAATCCCGTTTATGGTAGAAAAGTAACTTGAACAAAACTTACAATAGGAGAAGATAGAATGAAGAAACAAAATACGAAAAAGTTTATGACGGCCCTGTTAACCATAAGTATGCTGGCAGCCTTATTAATCGGATGCGGTTCCAAATCCGCAGGTTCCAACGCAGCAGGCGGTGCCGCAGCAGAATCCGGAAGCGGCAGCCCCACATTAGACGCTATTTTAGCAGAGGGAAAAATCGTAATCGGATGTTCCTTAAACGGCGCTCCCATCGGCTTTACCGATGACAGCGGCAATCCCATGGGTTACGATGTAGACTGGGCATACCGCCTGGGTGAAGTACTTGGAGTCGAGGTTGAAATTCAGAATGTGGATGCCGAAACCCGCCTTCCGGCTCTGACCTCCGGTCGTGTGGATGTACTCTTTGCCAATACCACCGGCAATCTGGAGCGTGCTCAGACCGTTGATTTTACCATGCCGTATCTGCGCTGCGGCGTTAAAATGATTACCGCAGCAGGCTCGAACCTGCACACCATCGAGGACCTGAACGATCCCAGCATCAATGTATCCGTAAACCGCGGCTCTACCGGCGAGGCTCTTGTAACACAGTACGCCCCCAATGCCAATATCCTTTATGTAGATAACTTTACGGATTCCGTTCTGCAGTTAGAGCAGGGCAAAGCGGATGCTTCCTTTGAAGACAACACCGTAGTAGACTATGCAGCTTCCCAGAATGATAAGCTCGAGGCACAGGATGGCCTTTATACCTCCGATCCCATCTGCGTTGTATGCCGCAAGGGTGACATGGAATTCGTTCGTTACCTGGATATGTTCGTATCCTGGCAGATCAGCTCCGGATGGCAGGCAGAAACCTATGAAAAATGGTGGGGAACCGAACCGGCTGAGTTAGATTACATCTGGTAATGATCCGGCGAACCGGAAAGGGGGATGCACATGTATAAACTAAATTTTAACTTTCTGAACAGGTATGGCGACATGCTGATTGAAGGAATGAAAACTACCTTACTGATTGTTTTAGGATGCCTGGTCATCGGCTTCCTGTTAGGTACTGTTCTGGCTCTTTGCCGCCAGTCCCACAACAAACTAGTAAAAGGCATTGCCACAATATTTGTTGATATTCTGCGCAACACCCCTTTTCTGGTACAATTATTCTTCTTTTATTACGGTCTTCCGGTACTTGGAATCCAGACGGGCGCTATCTCTACGGCAATCATTGCCCTGGGGATCAACACCAGCGCTCAAAACTGTGAGATTATCCGCTCCGGCCTTATGGCGGTAAAAAAAGAATATTATGAATGTGCGGCAGCTCTGGGATACGGAAAAGTGCAGACTCTGCAGCTTTTCGTCCTGCCCATTGCCTTCCGGCTTGCCTTCAAATCTCTGGTAAATAATTTCATCAATCTTGTGCTCACCTCCTCCGTGTGCTTTTCCATCACAGTGGTAGAGACCATGGGAGCTGCCAAGATTATTGTGGGAAGAACCTCCAGACCATTTGAAATCTACTTATTGATTCTGCTTTGCTACTGTATCTTTACTTACATTATCTCTTTTCTCGCTAAATTAGTGGACAAGAAGATACATATTGTACTGTAGGAGGAACGAATATGTCATTTTACGATTATGCAACTCTGACAGGTAATGATGCCATGCAGTTCCTTCGGGCAGCAGGCGTCACCCTTTATATCACAATTGCATCCCTGATTATCGGAAGCATACTGGGAATTGCCCTGGGAATTGTACGCTGTTCCAAGAACAGAGCAATCTCCGCACTGCCGCTGATTATTATTGAGCCTTTGCGCAATTCCCCCCTTGTTACACAGCTGTTTTTGATTTATTATGGCCTTCCTATGGTCAGCAGTATTATGCTTGACCCCTATCCGGCCGCAATATTGGCCATATCCCTGAACACGGCCGCATTTATGGCCGTACTGGTGCACAATTCCATCTCTGCCATCCCTCAGGGACAGTGGGAAGCAGGATTGGCATTGGGACACAGCTCCACTTCCACTTTCATCCATGTGATTGCCAGACAAGCCTTCCGGCTTCTGATTCCCCAGGCGATTACCCTGTATATCAGCCAGCTCCAGTGCTCTTCTCTGGTGGCATTGATTGGAATTATGGATCTGACCAAGCTTGGACAGAATCTGGCCCTGCGGACACTGAAACCATTTATGATTTATGGCATAGTATTCTTGATTTATTACATTCTTTCCAGTCCTTTGTCAAAGCTGGCCAGAGATCTGGAAAAGAAGCTGTCGTTTAACTATTAGGATAATGAGTGTTAGTGAGGGGAATATGCTTGCATATTCAACGAACGACGAATGATGATCATGAATCTCTGATTCATGATATAACCGGGAAGGTGGTAAAAGAAATGGCAATGATCGAAGTTAAAAATGTTACAAAAAGCTTTGGAACTTTAACCGTATTAAAAAATTTTCATGTTGAATTCAACCAGGAGGGCGTCACCGTCCTCTTAGGCCCCAGCGGTACCGGAAAAAGTACGCTGCTTCGCTGCATCAATGGACTGGAAACGGTCGATGAGGGAGATATTCTGGTAAACGGACGCTCCGTAAAAGAAAAAAAGAACCTTCGTGATATCCGTCTGGATTGCGGAATGGTTTTCCAGCGCACCGTACTGTTCCCCCATCTGAATGTGATGCAGAATCTAACCATGAGTCCTGTTAAGCTGCTGAAAATGGACAAAGCCGAGGCGGAAGAAAAAGCCATCCATTATCTCAAAAAGGTCGGGCTGGAATCCAAGGCCAAGGCTTTGCATAATGAACTATCCGGCGGTGAACAGCAGCGAATCGCTATCGCCCGGGCCCTCATGATGAACCCCAAAGCCTTACTGCTGGATGAGATAACCTCCGCCCTGGATCCCGAGATGACCAGTGAAGTACTGAAAATCCTGGAGAACCTTGCTACGGAAGGTGTCTGTATGCTGTGTGTTACCCATGAAATGCAATTTGCAAAGCACGCAGCCAGCCGCATTATTTTTATGGACAAAGGCTCCATGGAAGCGGATGTTACCGCAGAGGAGTTTTTCTCCACCGTAAGAAAAGAAAATGAACGTATCGCCAAATTCCTTAATTTTATCGGAGAATAAAAAAGCTATGGAACATGCAGCAAATCCAGAAGAGTATCGTGTAGAACAAGACTCCATCGGCTCCAAGGATATTCCGGAAAATGTATATTACGGTGTCCAATCCCTGCGGGCCGCTGAAAATTTCCATATTACCGGTCTGGCCATGCATCCGGAATTTATCAACAGCATGGCATACATTAAGAAGGCCGCCGCTATCACAAACTGTGAAATCGGAATTTTAGATAAAGCTAAGGCCAAGGCCATGGTGCTTGCCTGTGATGAAATTCTTGCGGGAAAATTTCATCGGGATTTCATTGTGGATCCCATTCAGGGCGGCGCCGGCACTTCTCTGAATATGAATGCAAACGAAGTAATTGCCAACCGTGCCATCGAAATCCTGGGAGGCAAAAAAGGCGATTACCATATTGTCCATCCCAATGACGATGTAAACTGCGGGCAGTCCACAAATGATGTGATTCCCACAGCCGGCAAAATGACCTCCCTGCGGCTTCTGAGCAATCTGAAAAAGGAGCTTCTGCGGCTTCACAAAGCTCTGGAAAAGAAAGCCGAAGAATTCGACCATATTATTAAAATGGGCCGAACCCAGATGCAGGATGCCGTTCCCATCCGCCTGGGACAGGAATTTAAGGCTTATTCCGCAGCCATTATGCGGGATATCTGCCGCATGGACAAATCCATGGACGAGATGCGCTCCCTAAATATGGGCGGCACTGCCGTAGGCACCGGAATCAATGCAGATGAAGCTTATTTAAAACGCATTGTTCCCAATTTAAGCAATGTATCCGATATGGAATTCATACAGGCCTTTGACTTAATTGACGCCACGCAGAATCTGGACTCCTTTGTGTCCGTATCCGGTTCCGTCAAAGCCTGCGCCGTAACCTTGTCCAAAATTGCCAATGATTTGCGCCTTATGTCCTCCGGCCCCAGAGCCGGCTTTGGCGAAATCAATCTTCCCGCCAGACAAAACGGTTCCTCCATTATGCCCGGAAAGATCAATCCGGTTATTCCGGAGGTGGTAAACCAGGTAGCCTTTTATGTAATCGGCAATGACGTGACCATTACCATGGCTGCCGAGGGAGGACAGCTGGAGCTTAATGCTTTTGAGCCAATCATATTTTATTGCATTTTCCAGTCTATCGACACACTGGCCTATGCAGTCCAAACCTTTGTAGACAACTGCGTAACCGGAATCACCGCCAATGAAACCAGGTGCCGTTATCTTGTGGAAAACAGTGTCGGCATCATCACTGCAATCTGCCCCCACGTGGGCTATCAGAAAGCCGCTGATATTGCCAAAAGGGCTATTAAAACCGGAGAATCGGTACGCAGCTTAATTCTTCAGGAAAATCTGTTAACTGAGCAGGAATTAAATGAAATCCTGGATCCGGTCCATATGACGGAGCCCGGCATCTCCGGGAAGGAATTACTGCACAAGGTAAAATAATGCTTTCATAATCACCTTTTGTATAAATGTAGGGGCTGTCGGGAAATAAGGCAGCCCCTATGCTTATGAAGGCTAAAATTCTCTTGCATCCTACTGCTTTTCTGCTATATACTTAACAGGGTATCTAAAATACCATTTAATCTGACAATTACAGCATGCAAAGCGAGGAATTCATATGACAAAACAAGAGTTTCAACAGCGAATGGCACAAGGCCCTCTGATCCTTGACGGTGCCACTGGCTCAAATTTATTAAAAGCAGGAATGCCACGAGGAATCTGTACGGAGCAGTGGGTGGCAGAGCATCCGGAGCCTTTAATCAAACTACAGAAGGCCTACATTGAAGCCGGTGCCCATGTGGTTTATGCACCTACCTTCCTGGCCAACCCCATCAGCCTTGGAAGCCATAACCTGGCTAAGGAAACCAAACGCCTGAATTACGAGCTGGTGCGCATTTCAAAAGAAGCCGCTAAAGGAAAAGCTTTGGTGGCCGGTGATATCAGCACCACGGGAAAATTGATGGAGCCTATGGGCGAAATGCCCTATGATACACTTTTTGAAGTCTACAAAGAGCAGATTACTTATCTGGCAGAAGCAGGTGCGGATCTGCTTGTGGCTGAAACCATGATGGCCGCAGATGAGACCATGGTCATTCTGGACGCAGCCGCAGAGGTCTGTGATCTCCCCGTTCTCTGCAGCCTGACCATGGAAGCTGACGGAAGTCTGTTCTTTGGGGGAAGTATCTATGATGCGGCAGAAGCGCTGGAAGCCGTAGGCGCTGCGGCCGTAGGCTGCAACTGCTCCGTTGGACCGGATCAGTTGGAAGCCGTAATCTCCGGAATTCGCAAGCGTGTATCTATTCCCGTGATTGCCAAGCCCAATGCCGGAATGCCCAAGATTACGGAGACAGGGGAAGCTGTTTACAGTATGGGCGCAGAGGAATTTGCCGGACATATGGAAGCCCTGGCAAGAGCCGGCGCTTCTCTTCTGGGCGGCTGCTGCGGAACGGATCCGAATTATATCCGGGCGCTTCGTGAAAAAATTTCTGTTTCTTAAATTATAAACATCATCGGCACATAGCCAATGAAAATCAGACAGCACTTCAGGGAAATAAAGTCTGTCTGGTTTTTTGTAATGAATACTCTGTTTTCAATACTGACTTTTTTGGGCTACGCCTTTTTCTCAAGCCGCTCAAAGACCAAATCATAACCGTCATTTCCATAATTCAAGGAGCGGTTTACTCGGCTGATGGTAGCTGTGGAAGCACCTGTCTTTTCCGCAATTTCCAGATAGGTCTTCTGCTCACGCAGCATCTTAGCCACCTCAAAACGCTGGGACAGCGACAGCAGCTCATTGATGGTGCAGACATCCTCAAAAAATGTATAACACTCTTCTTTATTCTCCAAGCTTAATATTGCCTCAAATAAAAAATCGACGGCTTCAGTCTTTATCTTCTTATTCACGGCTTTCTCCTTCTATACATTTCAACTATAAATTTTCATATAGATATTTTAGCACAGTAAAATCTTGAAGTCTACCGTTTTACATATTATTTTCGGAAACGATTGGCATATTTTTTCAGCTCTTCCACAGAGCGGTTAACTACCAGCTCCTCCGGAAATCCGATTTCCTCCAGAAGCTCAAGCGCCTTCTCATGGCATCCAACATCCGTGTCCACATGGGCATCGCTGCCAATCACAATAGGTACCTGATATTCCATGCAGACCTTCAGCATCTCCTCGTCAAAACCTCTTGCATTCTTTCTGGAACCTCCTGGTCTAAGAGAACTGTTGTTTAATTCCAGAAGAACCTCATACTCTTTTGCCGCCTGCACCAATGCCCGATAATCTACCGGATAACGGGAATCATCAGGATGCCCCAGTATATTGACATAAGGATTTTTCATGGCGTTAATAGATGCCTGTGTGTTAAATTCCCGATCCCCCGGACTAATGCAAGGTGTGTGAAGACTGGCAATAACAAGATCCATCTGTTTCAATACTTTATGTTCCAGATCCACAGTTCCCTGTTCATCCAAAATATTCAGCTCCACTCCCATCAAAAGTTCCACATCATATGCACTTCGATCCACTACTCGCAGATTCTGAAAATAAATCGTATCACAGCTCCCAATCATACGAGGTGCATGCTCTGTAATCCCAAGAAGCTCCAGTCCCTTTTTTGCTGCCGCTCTTGCATTCTCCCGAATGGTACTGTATGCATGACCGCTGGCCAACGTGTGTGTATGAGTGTCCAAGATGTCCTTTATCATTTCACAATCCCCTCTTATGACTTTTCTTTGTAATTTTCTTTCTCTATTATAGGCAATGATTTAAATGAATACAAGAAAATCCTTATCACATTTTTCTATTCCTGTCATATGGTATATCATTAGGAATAAGGAGGATTTCATATGAAAAAGAAACTACCTGCCTTGCTGGCTGCTACAGCAGTGGCGCTGATTACTCTTGGAATCACCGCCTGCGGCGGCAAAGACGCACCTGCCGCTTCCGGTGACCTGACGAAGGTTACTCTTAATGAGGTTGCTCACTCAATCTTCTATGCCCCCCAATATGTAGCAATTGAAGAAGGGTATTTTGCGGAAGAAGGAATCGAATTGGATCTTGTTACTGGCTTCGGAGCCGATAAGACAATGACCGCCGTTCTATCCGGAGAGGCAGACATTGGATTCATGGGTTCTGAGGCCTCCATCTATGTTTACAGCCAGAATCCCGATGACTACATTGTCAATTTTGCACAGCTTACCCAGCGAGCCGGCAATTTCTTGGTTTCCAGAGAGCCTATGGAAAACTTCCAGTGGTCCGATTTGAAAGGAAAAAATGTATTAGGCGGGCGGAAGGGCGGTATGCCTCAGATGGTATTCGAGTACATTCTAAAGAAAAACAATCTGGATCCGGCAGCAGATATGAATATTGACCAGAGCATCGACTTTGGTGCCACAGCCGCAGCATTTTCCGGCGGCAGCGGCGACTTTACGGTAGAGTTCGAACCAGGAGCCACCACACTGGAAAAGGAAGGGGCCGGCTATGTAGTTGCATCCCTAGGTGTAGATTCCGGCTATGTTCCCTATACGGCCTACAGTGCAAAGCAGAGCTACATCAAGGAACATCCCGAGCTGGTACAGGGATTTACCAATGCGCTCCAGAAAGGTATGGACTATGTGCAGAATCACACTCCGGAAGAAATAGCTAAAGTTATTGCCCCCCAATTCAAAGAAACAGATTTGGACGTAATCACAGCTATTGTCACCAGATATTATGAGCAAGACACCTGGAAGTCTGATTTGGTCTTTGAAGAATCCAGCTTTACCCTGCTGCAGGATATCTTAGAGGAAGCCGACGAGTTAGAAACAAGAGTTCCCTATGAAGATCTGGTAACTACTGATTTTGCAGAAGAAGCAGCGAAGTAAGTGACCAGAATGTAAACAGCAACTAAAAAACATCTAAAGTTGCTCTGTCAAAATACGGAATGGGGACGCCGCAAAGCCTTGCCCCATTCCGTTTCTGCTCCTAATCAAATGTACATGCAGCCAGACCTGCTTTGCAGCACCAGAGTTTTCAGCTTATACATCCCCATTGTCATACTCCACTTTCCAGAGACAAAGCCCCAAAGCAGGCGCCATAGGACCTGCTTTCTCCCGATCCAGTGATGCTAAAATCTGTGTCATTTCTTCTGGCTTTCGCTTTCCCACTCCTACCTCCAGAAGTGTTCCCGTCAAAATCCGGACCATATGATAGAGAAAGCCATTTCCCGTAAAACGCAAGGACATCTCTGATCCTTTTTGTTCTATTTCGATTTGCTCCAATGTTCGAATGGTTGATTTCTTGATTCGCTTATTGGCACAAAACCCTCGAAAATCATGGGTTCCTTCCAACAGTGCCGCAGCTTCCTTCATTTTCTCTGCATCCAGTATCTCTTTTACCTGGTACATATATTTCCGCTCAAAAACATTGGATATGGGGCTATTCCAGATACGATAAATATAAGTCTTGCGAATTGCATGAAGTCTGCTGTGAAACCGCAGTTCTGCCTCCCGTACCTCCAAAACCGCAATATCCTCCGGCAGATATCGATTTACATATTCCAGTATCTCTTCACAAGAAATCATTGTCTTCGTCCGAAAATTAGCTGTCTGTCCTGCTGCATGCACACCTGCGTCCGTCCTGCCGGAGCCTTGAAGGTCTACAGGCTCTCCCAGCATACGCTCCAGCACCTTTGTCAGCTTTCCCTGAATCGTCTGATTTGTGTGCTCCTGACTCTGCCAGCCATTATAGCGTGTCCCATCATATTGTATCAAAAGTTGAATATTCCTCATAAAAGCTCTTTCCCTCCGGCTTCGCATTATTACAAGATTCGCAACTCCTTATTCCTTTCGAATCGTATACTCATCATACAAAGTCCAAGAATCCACCAGATACGTCCGCAAACGCAGCTCCTTGTCCGTTATATCAATTCGAATCGCAGAAGGCGTCTCCGGCTGTCCCTGAAATACAAGATGCTCATCCTCTTCTATAGAATGATACAGACACCCACTGGAAGTCCCACAGGTTACATACATTGCCCCCTCTGGATTCACTGCCACACCGCCTGATTTATAATCATAGTCAGGCAGCACTTGTTTTTCCCGATTCAAGAATGCTGACCGGGAATAAGCATGATCGTGTCCTGTCAGCACCAGATCAACATCATTATCAATAGTAATATGAGCCAGATAATCATCACTGATACCATTGCCGGAAGATCCGACCCCACTGTATGGTGAATAATGCTGAATCACAATCCGCCATTTCACCTTGGGAAACTCTGAAACAATCTGTGCCGCATACGCCTCGTGAGATTCTCCCGGATGTCCATAACAGCCATTTAAAACAATAAAAAGTATGTCACCCCAAATAAAAGAATAATTTCCGTTCTGATCATACTGCCCTTCAGCCATATTGGAACGATTGGGCACAAAAAAGTGTTCGTAAAAATAGGGACCGTCTGGATGGCCGTTTGCCTCCATACTCCATTCATTTGCCACATCATGATTTCCAACCACAGGCACTAAAGGAATACTGTACAACGCCAAATGTTCCAAAAAAAGTTCATAGTGTTCCTGATTTCCAAAGTCCGCTACCTGATCTCCTGCATGAAGCAGAAACTTTGCCTCTGGAACATAATCTGTCAATCGTGTTAATACGCTGTCCCAACGCTCAGCCGTTTCCTCCGGAAGCTCAACTTCTGACTGTCCAATCTGCGCATCAGACGTCACCAAAAACGTAAATGTTTCCGTATCCTCTGGCACATGGTAGGTATATTCCGGAGACCATCCATCCTCATTGCCCACCCGGTAAGTATACGTCTCTCCCGAACGCAGACCGGACACTACGGCCTTATTTACATAATAGCCTGCCATAGCAACAGAAGCCGTGCACTCCGCTTCAAAGCTCTGAACCTTTCCGGAAGAATTTTTCCATTCTGTTTTTCCCCGTATCTCACTTGGAGAAAACCAGTTTAGCTGTACCTGTTCCTCAGAAGCGCCAACCTCCATAGACAGACATTTAATCTCTGTGGTGTTCAAAAGCGGAGCGCTTGTATAGTCTGGAAGAAATGAAGCTAACTGCGCTTCTTCATCTCTGATCTCGTCCGGTTGTGACTCAACTGGCTTCTCTTCTGGCTGCATCCCCTGCTGCTCTTCCTCAACCAACAGTTCCTTTTTATCAGCATTCGCCTTATATACAGTCAAAAAAGCCGCCAGTAAAACCAGAGCCAGAAATCCAATAACGACTTTGATTTGTCTTTTTCTCATAAACACTCTTTCCCTTCTTATCATTTTCGTGTATCATAATATATAATATCCTGCGAACATCCCTCAATCCATATCCCTTTGGGGAAGACTCACTTCGTCCATTGAGGTATGTCTTACTTGCAGATCTGAGAGGTACACACTATGCTGGAACTAATTATTATCATTATCATTATTGCTATTGTAAAAAAAGTAAAAAGCGATAAGTCATTCTCCCACCATACACCGCCTGTATTTCGAAATGTGCAGCTGCCCAAACCAGAGCTTTCTCAAAAGGAAGTAAGCAGACAGGTAAATAAGCAAATCTATGGCACAGAGGACACTAATGATCGGGTGGCCGTTTACAATCGTCTGCTTCTCACTGACCGATATCAAGACATGGAAAAAATCGCTCACGAACTCGGTATCAGCAAACACCAGGTTCTTCGAGAGATTAAAAAGTTAAAGGATCAGGGGCATTACCTGCAGGTAACCATTGACGAGCGCAATTACCGTCTGATTTATCCATCCTCTGTCAGGAAAAGCACTCTGACACAACCTGCAAAGCCCGCTAGAGCTCATACGCCTGGTCTTTCTGCCTCAAAACCAAAGCCTGTTCCATCAGCGCCTGCCTTTGTAAAGCCCTCAAAGCCTAATCATCCTTCCCTCTTATCTGGGGAGCGCTATGAGGAATGGATGCCTGTCCCTGCCGGAAAAAGGGTAGTACACTGTAGTTACTGCGGGGCTGACAATCTGATTTCGGAAAAGCAGAATCCCAGCCATTGTACCTGCTATTTCTGCAGAGAGGAATTATAAAGCTGCTTATAATTTACCTAATCAGAGATGAAACCAATATATTTACTGTTTCATCTCTTTTTTAATTCGTTCCTCTGCCTTCGACAAACACTCTCTTAAAGCTGCTTCCTGTTCTTCTCCCACAGCCTCTTTCATCCATTGATATTCCTCCAAAAGCCCCTGTCCATGTGACACCTGATAAGCACCGGAATCACTGCCAAGGCCAATCCATGCCCCTTTTGTAAAGGCATAACGAACACTGTCCATCTGACGCTTCAAGATCTGCTTTATCTGTTCATCCGGGAAACGACCGCAGCCCAGAAGATTCCCAACCGGAGCCAGTGTGGGAATCCAGATCGTCCTGCTTTTAGCCAGCAGATCCAGTGTCTCCTGCTCCAGATAATTCCCATGCTCCAGTGTATCAAGACCAGCCTCCACTGCCATTCTCACAGTTTTATCTCCGTTTCCATGAGCCATTACAGTCATACCTTCTTCATGGGCTATGTGAATCATCCGGCGAATCTCATGTTCCGCCAGTCCCTCCTCTGTGAGCATGCCAAAAGTGCCAAATTCCATAATGCCGCTTATCATAATCTTAATAAAATCTGCTCCTTCTTTTTTTGCGCGGCAAACCAATGAATGATACTCCTTCCAGTCTGAAAAAGCATGTCCCACGATTCCCCCATAATGCCCCTTCTTATGAATTGCAAAGGAAGGGGTCCGGTAATCAATGCCATACTCTGACGCCAGGTCCTTTGCCCGTCTGGAAACGCCCAGAGCATCTCCCCCATCACGGACAAATGTAATTCCCTTGTCCTTCCAGGTTTGAAAATGTGCTCGAATAACCTGATCTTTTACCCCGTCTTTATGCAAAGCAACTGCTGCTTTATAATTCTTCCCATCCATAATAATATGGGCATGGCACTCTCCGAGCATTTTTCCATATCCTCATTTCTCAGTATTTTCTGTCCGCTTTTTTCAATAGAAAGGCTGCCGTAAGATAAGACAGTCTTTCTTATTAGTTTATACAAATCTGTCATTAAAGTCAATTATTGCCGTTTTCCCCAATTTCCCTCATATCATAGATCCGATACCATTCCTTGGTTTCGTCATTTCTGGCACACTCGCTTCTATTTCGATAAAGGAATTTTACGATCTGATAGCAGTCAATCCAGATTTCCGAATTCCCTTCCTTCTGAGATTCATCAAAGATCAACTGGATTCCAAAATGCAAATGTACCTGATCGATGTTATTTACATCCTCCTTAGTGCTGTAGCCTGTGTGTCCCATATAGCCAATCACATCTCCAGCCTGCACAATACTTCCCTCCTCCAGATTAAGAGCATATGGAAATCCCTGACGCAAATGGGCATAATAATAATACCGCTTTTTATCAAAGCTTCGGATTCCAATACGCCAGCCGCCATACTGATTCCAACCCAAAGCTTCCACATAGCCCGACTCTACTGCAATGATCGGTGTTCCTACCTGCCCCATCATATCATGTCCCAGATGCTTTCTCCGATACCCATAGCTTCTGGATACCCCAAAATCATCATAATCACTATAAGGAAAATCCTTGGCAATGGGCAAAAAAGCCTTCAGTCCATATCGCCTTTCCCATACCAGTTTCTCTGCATCTCCCTCATCAGTTTGGCTGCCTGAGGCTGACTTTGCAGCAACCTGTATCTCATACTCGCCTACCATGCCGCCCAAAACAGCCGTATATGCTTCCAGATAGTAATCATAATATTTCATTCCTTCCGTCAATTCTTCTGTAGTCTTTCCCTGAGTCAATTTTTCGGCCGCTTCTTCCAGACAAGCATTCACCTGACTCTCATTGGAGAAATCCCCCCCTGTTCTGGCAGCGGTATAGGCCAGAAGTTCAATCCAATTCAAATGAACTTCCTCCTGAAAAGTATCTCTGTCATACTCATAGGCCTTTCCCAGAGCCGAAGCCGATACCTGAAAATCCACCCACTTGATAAAATCACCCGCCTGCTCTCCTGTTTCCGCCCCAGTAGCTGACAAGCCGGATATTTCCCTGTTTTTATGAACGTAAATAGCCGACAGACCTGCCAAAAGCAATACTTCCAAGAAAATTAATCTCCTGAAAAACTTCTCTTTTTTCATAAAAAATCGCACTCTATTTCATTATTAAACTTTATTCAAAAAAACTTAAAAAAATACCCTGAAAGATTTAAATTTCATTGACAGCATTTTCCGTTTATGCTATTCTATATCTAGTTGCTCTTTTGCAACAAGACACTTTTTTATTATTTTCGGAGGTATCGCAATGCAAGGTACAGTTAAGTGGTTCAACAATCAAAAAGGATACGGCTTCATTTCTGACGAGCAGGGAAACGATGTTTTTGTACATTACTCTGGCATCACCATGGACGGCTTCAAGTCCTTAGAGGAAGGTCAGGCTGTTGAATTTGACGTTGTAGACGGTGCAAAAGGACCGCAGGCTACTAATGTAACCAGAGTTTAATCAGCCTAATTATCCGTCCATGCGTCTTATTTTTATAGATCGCATTCATTTAAAAGATAAAAGCAACTGGTTAAAGCAGAATTGAGAAGGACCGTTTTGACAAATTTATCTGTCAGAGCGGCTCTTTTTCTATTATAAAAATCTTTTCTTTTTTATGAATTCTGCTATAATAGATTTCGTATTTTATCTATACAACAAAATTTTTAGAGGAGATTTATTATGGAACATTTATACATACCTAAGAGTTATCAGTCACAGCTTAGCCTGTATGATACTCAGGTTGCGATCAAAACGGTAAAAGATTTCTTCCAGCAGAGTCTTGCGGAGCAATTATATCTCCTGCGCGTTTCCGCACCTCTTTTTGTCACTCCGGAATCCGGTCTCAATGACAATTTAAATGGTGTAGAAAGACCGGTTACCTTCGGTATCAAAGAACAGGAGGAACGTCCGGTAGAAATTGTCCACTCTCTTGCCAAATGGAAGCGCAATGCTTTAAAGCAGTACGGCTTTCACATCGGAGAGGGACTTTATACAGATATGAGTGCTATTCGCCGGGATGAGGATACAGACAATATTCATTCCATCTATGTAGATCAGTGGGATTGGGAAAAGATTATTCTCAAAGAGGATCGGAATACAGATTATTTGAAGGAAACGGTCCGCAAAGTCTATAAGGCTCTGAAAAAAACGGAAAAATATATGTCTATCCGTTATGATTATATTGAAGAAATCCTTCCCAAAGATATTTTCTTTATCACTACTCAGGAACTGGCAGATCTGTATCCGGACAAAACGCCAAAGGAGCGGGAAGATCTCATTGCCAAAGAAAAGGGGGCAGTCTTCCTTATGGAGATTGGCGACAAGCTGGCTGATGGAAAGCCCCACGACGGCCGGGCGCCGGACTATGATGACTGGCATCTGAATGGTGATATTATTGTGTGGTACCCTGTTCTGGGCCACGCATTGGAACTGTCCTCCATGGGGATCCGTGTGGATGAAGAAGCCCTTGCGCAGCAGTTAAAGCTGGCAGGCTGTGAGGAACGGGCAGAACTGCCCTTCCAGAAGGCTATTCTGGAGCAAAAGCTGCCCTATACTGTAGGCGGCGGAATCGGCCAATCCCGAATCTGCATGTTCTATCTGCGCAAAGCTCATATTGGAGAGGTGCAGGTATCCATCTGGCCCGATGAGGTACGCAGGACGGCTCAGAAGCATGGAGTGACTTTGCTGTAATTAGTTTTTTATGGAATTATATCCCTTGCCTTTGTAGAAAAATCTGCTATAATAAAATTATTCTTAAATATAAGGATCGTCCGGGCAGAGAATAAACTTCTTTATTCAGTTGCGGCGAGCATGAGTTTTTGATTTATGGTATAATCCAACAGAGGTAATATTTATGGTAAGCGCAATTTCTGGTTTGAATTCTTATTACAACGTCTATCGGTATTCCGGCACTGCCAATCTCATGGCAGGCCAGACGAATCAAACGCAAAATGTTAAAAACAAAAACACTGTTGCTGTGTTAAGTCCCCATCGAGCTGCTGATCCGGAAACTCCTGTTCAGCCCATACGTCCTATTCTCTCAGTGAATCCGGATGCAGCAACTCCTGTAATATCTGCTGCACCTTCACAAACGGAGACTTACGCTGCAGAACAAGCTGTCCGATTTCGAATCCAATATGCAGCTCCCGGCAACGCTGATACTCCCAAAGGAGCCCTGGCTGCTTCGGTATCCCAGCCGTTTACAAATAACGAACTGCCTGCAGGATTGCATCTTGATCCGGCACAGCTGGCCGTACGAATGCGGATTCAATATGTAGATCCCCCGGCAGGGACAGCAGCCCCGGAAAGCATGTCAGGTATCGATGATGTCCAAAAGGCCAGCGAGGAGGGCCATTGCGAAACCTGTGAGAAGCGCAAATATCAGGACGGTTCTGATGACCCCAGCGTTTCTTTCCAGACACCTACCCGGATTGATCCGGATACGGCAGCCGCTGCTGTCCGAGGACATGAGATGGAGCATGTATTTCATGAGCAATCCAAAGCGGAGCGTGAAGACCGCAAGGTAGTGAGCCAAAGCGTAACCTTACATACGGATATTTGCCCGGAATGCGGCAAGGTATATGTATCAGGCGGTACCACCCGCACTGTTACAAAGGCGGATAATGAGCCTGAAGCTGCCCTTTCTGATAATTCAAAAAGTGATAAAAAATGACCATAAGAAGAGGACTGTCGCCATTATGTGACAGTCCTCCAAATATTCTTATTTCCATCGCAGCGAGAACAGACTCAGCGGCAGCATGCCTGCCTTCATCTCCTCTAAACATTTCATTTTAGCATTCAAAGCCTGCGCATAAAAGAACAAAATGGAAGACACTATCTGTATCCCCGTTTTGTTTTCCTTATGCCAGTACAGGCTCTTTCCCTAAAAGAACAGCTTCTATTTCTTCTTCCTCTTTACCTTTTTCCTTACCTTTTTTTCGCTTTCCTCTGCAATTTCCTTTGTGATTTTCTCAACCTCGGGGCGCATGATTTCTAATAATGCCTCGCACATACTCTCATCTCCTCAATTATCTGCTTGTTTGCCCGGTTGCTTACTTTAGTACGGAATCCGCAAGCTCCTTGTCATACTTCCGTGAAAGACCACCTATCATTTCCAGAAGTTCTCTCATTTCCTGCTTTTGCATCTTGTCAGATAATGCCTTGAGCCATGCATGGCTCGTCTGTTTTAATTCCTTTCCCACAATAATCTGTGCAGGAAACAGGACGGCTCCCATAACATAATATATTCCGGGATATGGATTTTCCATCTTGATCTCATGCTGAGCAAAATACCGAAATAGCCCCTCCGGTTTCGTATCACGGATAAGTGATATGGTAATATCATCAGTTATCCTTTCTTTACTTTCTTATAACATATGTCTCAATTTTTACAACCGGCAGGATTCTGCAGTTTTAATTTGAAAAATGGACATGTTTTGTTACACAATTCAAAGCACCTTGCAAACTCATGTCTATTCCGCTTGTCAAGAATGCCGCCTGCTCCGCCTCTTTGGATTCCGGGTAAAATACGAGAATGGCCGTATAAAATTCTTTTGCCATCAAATCCGATATTTCCAAATTCTCAAAAACGTCCCTTAACTTGGTCTGCATTTTCCCGATGGCGGGATTTGTTCATATTCCCCGAAAACGGACTTTCCGCTCTTTAAGTACCGAAGCTTATCCAGAAGATATCTTCTCAAGGCCAGCTCGCCAAGGAGCGAATCAAGATTGGCAATCGCCATATACGGGCCCGGATCGCTTCTGAACTTGCACGCAGGTTCATGCCTTTTTTTAACTCGGAGCCTATCGACACATAAAGCGGCTCTTTCCAGTTACACACCCTTACTATCATGCAAGGAGCCGTCGGACATAAATATTGTAACAGCTTTAAGGGTCTCGAATCTTTTTCCTCTTCCATGTTAAGCTGTGAAAACAGGTTATCCCGAAGATAGCCGCAGGCGTTATCGAGCCCGGATTCCTCCATTCTTACAGGCATGATCATGGCTTCTTAAAAATGGCATGTTCGCCAAAAATACTGCAGCCTGCATATCCTTCGTTTTTCCTATCCATATTCATTCCTCCTTCTTGTGCGAGCCGTTTTTCTGCAACGAAAAAACTGCCACAACAATTGTGACAGTCTTTACATGAAAAACTTCGCTCTATTTTCGTAACAGGTCTGGTTTAACCCTTACGCATCCTTGGCGCATGAACGCCTTGTGACTATTAATAATAGCAAAAATTAGTATTATCATCATAACATAAAGGATATATATGCAAGATTTATTAAGCATTTACATTATACGTTTACATTTCCGGACCTGCTCTTCTCTTTATTAATTGAACGCAAAATTTAATGGTAAAACTACGAAAGGGAAACATAAAAATGGAAAAATACGATAATTCAAAGTACACTTATGAACAGGTCCTTGCCGGAATCGGTTATTACATGCAGGATGACTTGCTTCGCATAAGTAACGGGGTAAAAATTATGCAGCAAAAGCTTAATAATGCCGGATACCTCTGCGGAACTGCAGATGGAAAATTTGGAGCAAAAACGAATACGGCCGTAAGAAGTTTTCAATCCGCAAAAGGTCTCGCCGTGGATGGAAAGGCGGGCAGAAACACGCTTGCCCTTTTAGATTCAACGGTCTCCGGCCTTACGGCCGATAACAGCACGATCCCAGGTAGCAGCTTTACTTCTTTCAAGCAAAGGCATGGGACTATAATCAAATCGTATGCTACCCAATATGGAATTGATGAAAATATCCTTGGCGGCTTTCTCTTGGTTGAATCCAGTGGTTCCGGATTTACCAACGGAAAAGTTAAAATTCGGTTGGAGAACCATCATTTTCTTAAGGGAGATGCTGCCCGTTATAAGGGTATTTACTTTGACTATGGCTCCCCATCTTACAAGGGCCATATTTATAGAAAAGATGGCTCGGATATCTGGATGAGTTGCCATCAAAATCAGACACAGGAGAATGACGATTTCGCCTTTGCTATATCTTTGAACCCTGCGAAGGCCTACGAAGCTACGAGTATGGGGCTTGCCCAGATTATGGGCTTCAATTATAAGAGATGTGGCTATAGCTCCGCCAAGGAAATGTATGATGATTTTGCTACCGGAGAAGCGGCCCAGCTAAAGGGTCTTATATGTTTTATTGCTTCCGATCTCAATTTGCTAAAAGCCTGCCAGGATAAAAATTACCGCACTATGGCATCCCTGTACAATGGCTCTGGCAACGTAAACATATATGCACCTAAGATTGAAAAAGCCTATAAAGAGTACAAAAATATCCTATCTACGTGACTGTTCTATTTGTGAAATTTACACCTGTTTCTGCAGCAGAGTCGATATAGCTCAATAAATATCATTTCCGTTGAGCATATTCCTGGCAGTTAAATCTCGCAACTATCTTCTATATTAAATTCATTTTTTCATATATTCCAAAATATGCTACATAAAAGCATTTTTAAAAGTAGGCCCCCAATCCAATATAGGTTTTGAGGGGCCTGCTTAGTTACATGATTACAAGGATCTTTTTAAAGAACCGTTGCTTGTAATTAAGCAAATTCTTCAATAGTAATATCTTTCACGGAAAATATTGTGCTGTTTTTTCCTTAATTTCACAAATCTTAAAGTATTATCGTATCCATAAATGTATTTTTAAGTTCTCTCTTGGAATTTTTATCTAAATAGGGTACTATAGGTTTAGTAAATAAACATTTTAAAAGGGTGCAAATGGAACACTGCAACAACTCCCCGTAATCGAATATCATAATTATGGATTTTATATCGGTGGCGACGAAAAAGCGATAAATAAAAATAATTCATATCTAATACTAGTTAAGATGCCAGTAAAATGTCCAATGTCACTATTTCTTCATTCGCCAATACGGGGCGATAGCTAGCATGGCACATTCCCACATCCTTTTTGACTTCCAAATAATATACCACATCTATATCGGTCTTCCCCGGAATGCTAGGAGATAAGGTACACAAATAATCCTTTTCTTCCCCAACCAAAGGCTTCATAACAGCATCCACCTCGTCTGAGCTTCTATCCATTTTAATAATGTCATTAATCCCTGAATTATAACTTTTGCTGCTCAAATTTTCTATCCGAAAGGTCACCCTATAAAATCCACAACCGTCATTCGCTATTTTTTCCTGTCCATATATAACAAGGTTTTCTCCCATATATTCGCTCTCCACAACCTCTGCGTGAATGTAAGGATATATCATAAGGACTGCTTCGGTTTTCTTCTCCATTACTCTATAATTGACAAATTGGAGATAAAGAATAGATAGCCATAAAAGGCACACGCCAACTGCCACTTTACGTAGTCTGCTCATCTTTTTACTCCTCCAAACATATATGAATGGAATGAACCACATCAATATATGCAATTCCATTTGAACGCTCCTCAAGGCATAAAGTAAATTCTCGTTCTTCGTTATTCAGCCAAAATATCAGCCATCCTTCGCCTTTTGTGGTCTGAGTCATTGTCCACTCTTCAAAAATCTCTATTTCGTACTTTTCTGCAAGTCCATGACATTGAACATTGGGAATCTGCCAATAGCAGAAACCTCCATAACGAATATAAGCCTCAGAGATCCTATTTTGAAAACCTGATGTGCCATTGCTTTCTCCAGAGAGTTTCACCGCAACCAGATTCTTATCCGGATTCGGGAACGACACTTTTTCTTCTTCCGTATTCAGAATCCTTACCTCTGTAACAGTTAGTTTCATGTCCTTGAACGAAAAAGTTTCCCCCATCCCGTGTTCCTGCATATCAGCTTCTATCTCTATGGCCCTCTTTTGTACCCATTTTTTGTACAGTTCAGAGTAATATCCTGCGTAAAGCAAACCACACACAAGGATAAATAAAAAAATACATAAGCATCCACGAAAAAATACCGCACATAATCGGTCTATCCTCGCTTCCCTCATCTCAGCTTGTGAGTAATCACCTCCAAAGTCCTTAGAGCTTTCTGCAGACTGTGGCTGGGATTTTTCACGTGTCACTTCATTATACACATTATCAGACAGATGATATTCCTCTGATTCTTCTTCAGGGATAATGTTACTGCTTTTAAAGTCTTTCATGTCCATAACTCCTTGTATGCAAGTGTTTCCTGATTAAAATTTCTATAACCATAGTTGATATCTCTCACATAACAATAAGATAATAAAAATCTGCTACATGTTATTAGAATATTAGTTAATTATAATCTTATCATATTTAAAAATGATTTACTACACTAACGTTAAAGAGTCTAAAAGGGACCAGATATAGGTTTTCCCTTTCAGACTCTTAAAATATTTTCATCTAAGCTTCGCAGTAAAAGAACTTAGATAACATTTGTATACTTGGCCCAATACATGATATTCAATGCCAAAACCATGGAAGTAGCTTCTGCTGAACCTCGATGAGTGCCTGCCTCCTCGCAAAAAAGCATAAACACCGTACTGTTTGCCTGATCAGTATAATAATCATAAATCGAATTATAGATAGAATCAATATCCCAAGCTTCAAACTCAAGAATATCCTTAAAATATTTATACCGCTTATCATATTTCTCCGAATCGCCGAAATACATCCGGATACTCTCCGAAAGCCCATAAACCTTCTTAGAATTCTCCAGCATTTGATAGATTGCATAGCCGTCCAAATCCGCAATAAAATCACAATAATTAAACATACGTGTTTGACTTATATCTGCGTCATCTGGTTCCATTGCGCCAATAAGTAACTTTGCAGTGCTTAAGTAGCTGCCCGTAAGCGCCATATTTACGTAAACATCTTTTATTCCTGTGGCAAAATCGCCCGCCCATGCAGACCAATGCCCAGATACCAATGATGCAATATAGCATTTAATTACAATAGCAAAATGCGGCAGTTCAAAAATGCCCAGCCTTCCATCCGAAACTAATTTTGTACGATGAACTATTTTACTGTTACCTTTACCCTCTTCATAATAGTATATATAAGGATGAAGAGCCTTTACATGTTCATCTTCCGGATAATGTGTCTTTATGTAATCTATAAAGACAGAATCCTTAGGTGATATGATTTCCCATTTATATTCTTCATACATATACTGACACAGATAATCACAAACGGCTTTGCGGCAATCCGTTATCTGGACCTCCGTCGGCTCCGAACAGCCTACATAGCTATAATACCGTTCTTCCAGCCATCGTATTGCATCAATCAGATCCAATATCGGAGTTGTAACTATAGGTTCTTCAGCAGTTTCCGGATTAAACGGTGGAACATATGCAATGATTTTTTCCGTATTAACGCCGCTATCCACTCCGGAGGCCATATCAAAATCCAGGTCAAAAGCTGTGTTGGCTATTGGATATTTTGATACTTCTCTATACTGTTCAAAGGCCCAATCCTTTGGCATTGTATATCCTAAGTTTCCGCTATAACCAGTAGACATATTGGATACAAAACCTGGTGCACCCGATAGGAACGCCGAAACTTTACTACAGGTATTTCTGGAACCATAAACCCCTATTCGATAATAACCCCCATACTGCTCCATAGTAAATTTTATTCCCTTAAAGTAGGGAATGGCGTAATTCGTAATATCCGTCTCCATCATGTCACAGTCAATGGCAAAATATATAACCGTATCTTCTTTAAATTCCAAAAGTACAGCAGCCTTAATTGCTTTAGCAGCATCTAGTCTTCCTCTTGATTCCGTAAAATCCGCAGGGGCAGCAACAGTGGCAGTTTCTTGAAATATAGGGAAAATTTTCAATCCGGCATTTAACAGAATATTAACTTCTTTGGATGTTAATTTTTTATCACGAGCATTTGCCACTTCAGTATTCGTCAAATAGCGCCCAATATAACGGAAGCCACGGGAATAAAGTTCCTCCGCAATCACGGGATCTAAAATTTTAGTTGCACAATCACAAGCATTAGGTACTCTATTTATATCACCTTTGCTCCATAATAAAGCTCCCCAAGTACGACGGTTTACACTTCCCATGATAACATCTGGATCTCCTAACAAGTGCATAAAGATCTGAAATCTTGAAACAGTGGTTTTAAGAGCATCATCATAGGTGCCATTAAAGGCTGTTTCAAAATCATTGCATATTAAACATGCTTGCAGGATTTTTACAATTTCTGTATCAGTACAGCCAACACCTATAGCTGGCATTTTACTAAATGTGTTTGTACCCAACAAGCCATCCGCTGTAGTATTAATAAGACTCTGAAATGCATAGATAAGGGCAGTGCTCGTTTTACGTTCATAGGAGCCTCCTGTTGGAATATATCCCAATTTAGCACTATAAAGCGAATAGTACTTCGAATTTAAATACTGCTGCACTTTCCGAATAGCTGCACTTCCATTAGCTGTAAGAACCGTTGGGTCTGTTGTAAGTAATGATTTAAAAAGATTCTGGTTCATTACGCCAGTTTCCGTAATTCCCAGGTCGTTTTGAAAACGCCCAATAGCCGCCTGGACGCCCTCGCCCCAAACGCCATCAAATCCACCAGGTTCATAACCTTTACAATAAAACGCACCTTGCACAATATACATAATAGTAGAATCCGTAACATTTTGATTAATGATCGGGCATGCATTACTTGTTTTTGTACCCCAAACACCATCCACCGGTGTAAGGTTGTAATGGATCTGAATTGCCATGATAAGCGCTTTTACGGTCTTTGTTCCTGTCTTGCCATCCGGTTCAATTGGATAGCTTCCATAATAATGATTTTCTTCATCATATTTAAAATATGAAGGAAATCTGTCATTTAACCACTGCTGTACCTCTTTCACTCTTTGATCTGCCATTTGAAATACTCCTTTCAATTGATTAAAAAATATTATCGGTATATTCCTCTATCAACAATAGCCCTATCACCTCTAATTTCAATAGATATTGCAATATCTAATTATCTATAGAGGAAATCTAAATAAAAAAGTAAACATTGGTTAAAAATTTTTATAAATATCAGATGTAATTTTTTCATAATACATCTTTGAAAACTTAAACGGTATCACAGTCAAATTCATCTATTCTGGGCATGATATCGGATAAGAACAGACTAAGACGGCATTTTCAGTGTTTCCCTCTACTGTATGAATCATAAACGAATCGATAACAATAACAATCCCTGTGGATTAACATATTTGCCCTCCATTTTTTAATAATTGTTCAAGGGCAGTTCTTATCCATGCCAAACATCTGCTTTTGAATCTTCTTAAGCGCCCTTTTCTTGATCTGGTTGACCGCCTGCCGGGAACAGGATTCCTTTCTCGCAATTTCCGAAGCGCTATATCCCAGATAGTAAATTAGGGTTATTATCTGGAATTCTCTTGGAGACAGCATTGAAGATATGCCGGAAAACGTCATTTCCGATGGCTGTTCATTTTCTGACGTAAGCCGTGATTCCAAATAATAGTTCTGCTCCTCGCTCAATTGCGAAAGACAAATTTCATTCTTTCTGAAAATATGAGCCTTGACTAAATGGTTATACTGGTTTTTTATGCTCACTGAAATGTATTTGACTATTTTCCCTTCATTGGCGGCTTCCAACAAGCCTTTGGGAAAGGACTTTATTAATTCTATAAAGAATAGAACCAAATCACTTTCCGAATCCTCATAGTTTAACTTGCGTGCATATTTCTTTATTAAAGGATGAAATTTTGAAATCAATTCTTCCATTGACATTCTGTTACCGGCTTGGGCATCTGCTATTAACTTTTGCAATATAAATAACCCCCTTATTTTTGATAAGGAGAAATTATTTTTTAAAATGTAAATTCATCGGGATTCAAAAAAGACATATTTTCTGCATGCGAAAAGCTATTCTAGCTTAAAAATGATCGGGATTTATTATTTAAGGTAAGAGATAGGGGAAATCCGGAATAAACATGAAATTTTCCCGAACAAATTTTAATTTTCATCCGTTCAATTGCTTTTTTATCCGGTTTATTATTTTGTAATTTACAAATTATTCCATTTAAAAATCATGTATTACATAGCCCCCACCGTAAAATAGGCAAAAGAATAGGGCTTCCATTTACTTGATTTAAAAGCAAACAAAAGCCCTATTCTTTCAAGTCAGACATTTAACTTATTCTTTATCTCCTCAATGTCTTCTTTTATATTGGCAACGATGGAAAGTTTATCGGTCAGACCCCGGATCAGCTCCTGATATTCCCTTTCCCGTTCCTCCTGCCTGGATTCCATTTTTTCATAACGCTTGATTGTATAGATAAACAGCGAGACAAACAGCAGAACCCATATGCCCTGCGACATTGCCGATTCCATCAGCATTGATTCCATTCCGGCACCTCCTTTTTGGGAAATATTTAATTTAAAAGAGATGCCAGGGGCCATTTTGTAAATACCTCTTCGAGATTTTACCGCATTTCCCTTAGCCGCATTTTAAATGGCCCGTCAATTTTAATCATCCATGAGTTCCTGCAAAAATCTCTTTTTGATACTCACGCCCAGTTCCAAGACCATTCCCGGTTCCTTGAGGTAAATATACCGATTAACATAATCAACGGCTTTAATATGCTTCTTGTTCACGATTGTGCTCCTGTTACATTGTATAAATTGTTTGGAGTCCAGCTCTTCCAAAAAACTTTTGCAGCTTTTATAAGCCACGTTTATCTGTTCTTTCCGGCAGACAATCCTGTTTTTTCTGTTAGCCGTTTCAATATACAAAATATCGCTTTTCAATATGGAATACAAAATTCCATCCCTTCTAAAATATGCGTATTCTTTTTCATAACGTATTACGGGTACTTCCAAAGCTTCTTTTAATACTTTTTTCATGGTGTCTATATCTACCGGTTTTTCCAGATAACTATAACAGTGAAGATGGTTAAAGACAAAAAACTTGGGATCTTCTAACGACGCCAGAATGACTACCGGTACGTACTTATACGATGTTATCTTCCTTATGCGGTCAACGAATTCTATACCGGAAACGTCCCCCGGAACGCTTGTGTCCAAAACAATATCAACGATAAACAGTTCGATTCCCTGGGTCATGGCAATTTTATACGCTTCATAGATATTGCCCACGGCATACACCTTTAAGTTTTTAGCAACCCCTGATAAGATTTCAACTATTAGATTCCTGGTAATTTGGTTATCTTCAAGGATCAATACGTTTTTCATATGTAAATCTCTATCCTCCTTCCGATTAATATGGAACCATTTAAGTTTGCACGAACAATTCTTTGGGATTCTGCTAAATATTTCTCTCTCTTCCCTCCCATCCGCATTTTCCCTATACCTATTACATTCGTATAATTGGGAAAATGGTAACATCTGCTTCTATTTATGAAAAATTGGAAATAAATAAGAGAGCATCCTTTGGCATACTCTCTTATTTATACTCTCTTATTTATACTCTATTATATTCACGTTATAACCGACTGCTATAAAAAAACATAATGCGAAAGGATTGTTGGCAAGGAAAATTTTAATATTATATATAGTATCAAAATGCAGGCAATACTCGCAACAATGGTTCCATGGGCATTCCATCTGTCACCCAGTTTACGAATAATAACCTGTAAAATCAGCAGCAGCCATAGCCTAAAAACCCAGAATGACAAAACAATTAACTGCGGTAAGATAGTAAAAATCAAAAAATCCAAATTCCACCTGTATCTCTGTTCAAAGTTAATCAAATCCGCAAAATATGTTGCCGGAAGAATAAAACAGGATAAGGTATAAATAAGCCTGATCCTTTTCCCTTTTGTGGGATTATTAACAGCTTTTACGGCCCAGGCAAAAAAATAAGAAAGTATCCCATATATCAGAAATTGAAAGGGAGGCGAATCCGTAATCCAATCGCCCGGACCTCCCGGCCCAAAGGTATGCAGGCAATATGCATAAATCCTCATGTTTTTCTCTCCAATCCAAAGATATGAAATAAATCAGTACCATGCCAGAATTGTTGGTAAAGAAAACTCCAGTATTTTGTAAAGTATCCATGCACAAGCGATACTAGCGGCAATAGTACCCCAAACCCTCCATTTTTCTCCCATCTTCCGGATAAATACTTGTAAAACTAATATCAGCCATAATCGAGAAACCCAGAATGCCAGCAAAATCAAATCTCGTAAGAACACAAAAAAGAAAGGATGGGATACGTAGTGATATTCTCTTTTTGCGCCTTCTGAAACACAATAATATATAAATGGAAGTATCAGACAGGATAAGACATAAATCCATCTTAACTTTTTCTTTTTCTTAATATCTTTAACCGCACTTATTCCCCAAGCAAAAGGACAAGAAAGTATACCATATATATCCCACCTCATATTCTCCATCCCCCCTTATAGCCATCATAGCAAAGAGAATTTTATTTGTAAATGAGCAATCCAACCTCCGGCGTTCTTCACATCGGGAAAACACCGGAGGCATAAAGTTATTTATATTATTATAATAGCTCTGCCTAGTAGTCCGTATCGGAAATCCTTGTGCATATTTCTGAGGATATTTTTCCGAGAGTGCAGGTCAAAAAACGCAGACGTAGTGGTGCTACGGCGAGGCTTTTTGACCTGTGCTATCGGAGAAATAGACCGGAAATATGCACAAGAATTTCCGGTACGGACTACTAGTTATTGCGGAGTAAAAACACCTGTATACTCTGCCCAGTACAAAATATTGTACGATAAAGCTATTGCAGCCGCTTCAACGCACCCTGGATTCTTCTTGAAATCGGCCGAGAACATATCTCTAAGCCATTTGTTTCCATCGGAATAGAAATAATCCAAAATCTTCGCACTGATAGCCGCCTGTTCCCAATTTCTAAAGCCCAAAATCTCTTTAAAATATTGATAGCGCTTATCATATTTTGAAGCGTCACCGTAATATACCTGAAGGCATTCGGATAAAGACGGAGTCGTATGAAGCAGTTCAAGAATGGCATAGCCATCCAAATCCGCAATGAGATCATAATAATTGAACTGCCGAGCATCTAAAACGGATGCAGCATCCGGTTCCGATTCCCCCACGTTTTCCACAGCCCAGGCGAGGAATCCGTTCTCTTTTCCATTCACATAGATCTCATTCACAACAGATGCAAAGTCGCCGGCCCATGCCGCCCAGTCACCTGGCACGGGCGACATCAAATAACACCTGATTACAATTGCAAGATGAGGAAGCTCGAATAGCCCAAGATGTCCATCCTTGACCAGCTGTGGACGAACGGTTCGCTCCAAGTCATCGCCTTGCCCTTTTTCTACCGTGGTATAAATATACGGCCGGAGCGTTATGACATGCTCATTTTTTGCATAATCTATATTAATATGCCTAATGAAATGATCATCCTTGGGTGCAATGTACTGCCACTTTAAATCATTGTATGCGTACTGGCTCAAATAATCGCAAATTACCCGTCCGCAGATCCTTTTCTCTTCATCCGTTGGTTCCGTAATATTATAAAAATCATAATATCGTTCCTCAAGCCAGGCGATTGCCGGAAGCAAATCCAAAATTCGAATCGTCGGCTTATCCGTTCTAAGTCCGTCTTCACTTGGATTATAAGGAGGCTTGTAACTGCTGACAACCGGAACAGAATCTACGGAGCTGACACCCTCCGCATTTTCAGACGCCATATCATAATCCAAATCAAAAGAAGTACCCGCAATGGGATAACCTGCCACTTCATGATACTGCTCAAATGCCCAGTTTTCCGGCATGCGGTATCCAAGATTGCCGCTGTAGCCCGTAGACATATCGGAAACAAAGCACTTCGTACCGGGATAGGCGTCCTGTATCTTTCGGCAGGTATTTCTTGCACCGTAGACGCCGGCCTTGTAGTAATTGGAATTTTCCAGGACCTCATGGATTCCTTCAAAATAGGGAAGCGCATAAGTAAAAATCTGGTCTTCCGTCATGTCACAGTCAACGGCAAAATATAAAATTGTATCCTGCTTAAATCCAAGAGAAAGTGCCGCATTTACAGCCTTGACTGCGTCCTCTTTCCCGGCCGATTTATTAAAATCCGTGGCTTTATTAAAGCTCTCCTGGTAGATTGGGAAAATTTTGAACCCCGCAATCAAAAGAATTCCCACCTCTTCAGGCGTAAGGGCCTTATCCAATCCTCCCGGTACACGGGTTAAATATCTTCCAATATATCGAAACCCCCGGCTAAATAATTGCACGGCAACATTTACGTCCATGATCCTTGCTTGACAGTCGCAAGCGTTCGGAGTCCGTTCCGTATCACCCTTGCTCTGAAGCAGCGCTCCCTAGGTACGCCGATTGACACTTCCCAGCCTGACCATCGCATCGGAACCCAGGCACATAAATTTCTGAAATGCGGTTACGACGTTTGACAGCTCGGCATTATAAACGCCGTCAAATCCGCCGGCTTCATATCCCTTGCAGTAAAAGGCTCCTCCAACCATTTTCGATTGGAGGGTCCTTTGCCGCTGATAATTTCAGCATATTTGCCACTCCCTGTGGAAGTCTCTAGATACTGACAGTTGAGCCAGTGATAATTTACCCATCCTTACTTTTTTCGGTGCTATATTACGCACCATAAAGACAAAAATTGGATTTGATCATGGAGCCGTTTGCCTCGTAATTCAATGTCACGAATCCATCCTGCTTGGAAACATTAAACCCAGCCTGTTTATATCCTACAATCTTAAAGTTCCTGCGATTTGTAGCTCCACAGGTTGAATCTTTAGAATAGACATAATCTCCTACAGCCAAAACGGTTTTAATTGTTCCATTGTTGTCCACCACTGTCAACGCACTCCTCGTTTTAAAACGATAGCAGGTTCCCAGTGTAGGATCCGTAACCTTTTTACCATACAGGTGCAATGGACCTATACTAGTTCTTCTGTCAATAAAGCCCTGAACATATTTGCCTTCGCTATTCCGGAATCTGATTTCATTCACATTCTGATAGCCGGTTGTAATGCCAAGACAGGTAAATACCTCCCCATTATAGAGCTTTCCAATTTCACTTCCTTCTTCACAACTGGACATCCAGTATACATTCATAATGCTACCTTCATTTACTGCATGATAACCCATAGTATATCTCCTTTCACAATCATCTGTATTTTTCGTTATTTACTTTTGGCTTCTATAGCAAAGTACACGGCAAACGTATTTTCACGCCATTTTCACCGGTAAACCATTGCATGAAATCACCCCCTTTAGTATAATAAAAGAGGTTGATATGCTTAAAATGTAAATACCAAATGGAGACATATTATGAAAAAATACTTATTTTTATCCCTATTTATTATACTAACCGCCTGCGGCAAGCCCTCTGTGGCAGAACAGCAGCCAGACAATTCAAAAACATACAGTATGGAAGAACTGCCTTCCGATAGTGAAATGACTTCCGAACTTATCACCAATGAAACCGAATCCAATGCAATATTTGAAGGTTTGCCTGATAAAGAGGCGGCTGATTATGAATTGCAAAACAAAAATTATTATAATAAAGACCTTATTTATCTGAACGGCTTCTATTACTGCTTACATTCGGATGGTTTATATACTAAAAAAGAAAAGGATACGGAATGGGAGCTTATATATGAAACACCAACTACATTGCAAAAAGGTATCCGGAATTTTGGCAGCTATCTTTATTTCTTAACCCCGGCTTCCATAGAAGACGGGAATGAAATTAACGTTCCCAAAACCCTATGCCGTTTCAATCTTGATACTCTGGAAGTCGAAAATATAATGACATTAGACAAAAAAGTGGTAGATTTTACGATTTATAATGATGCCATTTATTTTATGGTTCAGGGCAATTTAGCGACTGCACATTATGAGGCTTACGGGTTAAACGAACAGGGGATGATTGGAGAACAGCTGACGGAGATTTCTCCGGACTTTATATGCCAGGATGCAAATGAATATCATATACTGGCAGACAATAATGATCCGAATGTCAAAGAACTGAAGGAAGAAGTTCTGCCTACCCCGGACTCCGCCGTTATGCTAAATGGGTATGTTCTCCTCAGCGGTCATCTAAATGAAGCTGAAAATAACTTTTTTTTAAAAAGCTGCAAAGATAACACGGAAGCATTCCTTTTTTCTGCAACCGCCGTATTTCTGGTAACATCGGATGGGATTTATTATTGGCCGGAAGGTGGTTTCTCCTTGGAGTACTATTCTTTTGAAACGGGCAAAAGTACGCCTTTCGTATCATTCGAAGAGTCTATTGATTTATATCCTTTAACATATGATGCCGACTGGCTCTATGTTTACAATATATTTGAGCCGGAAATTTCAAGAATATCGAGAAATACGGGAACGATCGAGTCCCTAAAAGAATATGAGATGCAAGATTTCTGGAATTGCTTTGTTTGTGAAGGATATTTATATGTAGATGGGCAAATCATAAATGCCTCTTAACATTTCTGGTTTTGCTGCTTTGCGTTAAAAATCATTTATAGCTATCTCAAAAATATTTCTTCAGGATTTTCTTTTAGGTATTCCGTTTGCAACGCAACCAGAATACCTTTAAATTGATCCAAGATGATTCATTAAAATATCTTATCCCAACTCGGTGGTATAGACATACTCCACAGTTTCCGTAAATTCATACACCAGCGACATAAGTAATACAGCATAGTCCCTTATTCTTGCGGATTTCACCTCCACAGGCAATGTCCTTGAGATCCCATCACCCGTACCGTATTTCTGAAGTGGATAATATATCTGAGCTTCTATTGCTATCATGTTTTCAATATATGCCTCCCAGCCTTCATAAGCAGCATAGAATTCCTGATAATCATCTTCTGTCAAATATTCTTTTAATATGTTTAAAGAATGACTAATCTCAGCTTTCCAGGCTTCTTGATACTTCAATAATTCTTTTTCCATTACACATAAACGCACGGAAAAATTTTCCATATCAGAATCTTCAAAATTTTCAGAAACTAATTCAATCTCTTTCTGTACAATGCTTCCCGTATGACTATTTGAATCCCAAAAGCCGGGAGCACAGCTCGAAGCTACCATGCATTCTCCGGAGCTTTTTATTAAAGTTCGATCTTGCTATATTCCAAACTCTGTGACTAAGAGTACCCACAGTGTTGTCCCAGCCGTATTCCACTTCTCGGCCATTGTGATCCGTTACCTTTACCACACGGTTCAGAAGATCTCTTCCGATGGAGGTTTTACCATTCCAATCATCCATCTCGATCAATTCGCCCGTGCCGTTGTAGGCGTAGGATGCAGATTTGGCATCGTTGTAATTGATATTGCTTACTAAGTTGACGGGGCTGTACTCATATTCGGTAACATAGCCGTCCTCATCGGTCTTTTGGATTAAGTTGCCGTTGCCGTCATAGGCGAATACCTTTCCGTCGCCCTTGGCGTTGACCTCGGTTTTCACAAGGCCCCTGTGGTCGTAGGTGTAGAGGGTCTCCTGGTATTCATCCACCTTGTGGGTCTCATCCACCCTGTGGACACGGATCTTCGTTAAGCGGTCCATGGAATCGTAGGTAAAGGCGCTGCTGGTTCCGGCTGCGTCTATGGTAAAAAAATCATTTACAAAATTTAAAATCACTTATGTTTATTTCATATAATTTATAAATTAAAAAATCACCCTTTTCAAACAAATTTTCATTTCTATGAATTATTAATTGATTACGCATTTCCACAAATTTATTTATATCTTTTAATTCTTCAAATAATCCATATGAATTTAGAGTAAATATTGTAAATTCTTTAATCCTTTTCGAGCAAATATCATTTAAAACAGCAGAATAATAGCTTCCACCAGCATAAGCATAATCATACCCAATAAATTTTGGATTATATAAATAATTTTCCATTCTAGGATATAACCTTTCTGTTTCACATAACAATATTCGAAATTTTATATGTTCTTTTTGGGATAAGACAATATAATTATTAATAAACGTTTCTTCATTACATACATCTACATAATTCGAACTATACCAAGATTTATCTATATATTCATCAAAATAATCCCCCAATAATTCTTGATAAATATCATTTAAATACCAATTGTAGCCCTCAACTCCTTTATATTTCTTATTATCCTCTTTTTGAAAAATAACTCCATTAACCATATTATCTATCCATTCTTTCCATTTCATTTAAGTACAAATAGTAACTCTTTACACTAATTTATTCTCCTTTTAAGTGACAGAATTATGTGAAAATATATCATAATTCTGTCACTTATCTGTCTCAAAAATATCTCTCAATTTATCAAATTATACTATGTATCATTTAAGCGAAGTTTCTTTTATTCTTCATTGTCTATTCCACCTAATTTTTACAAGTAACTTTTAACAAATCAATTATTACTATATGGTACATGAACATTATAAATATGTGTGTGGTCTGAATAATTTCCACCCGGAAAATGCTCACCACTTCCCGGATATGCTTGGTGATGTTGTGGTACATTATACTCTTCAGCCCATGCATCCAATATCCTAGCTTCTTCATAAGAAATGGGCATTCCATTCCTTGCATTCCTAGCTGCCTCTTTTGCTAAATCAAGTAGCGCTTTTTGATCCGGTGTCTGCCTTTTTGATGCTGTATCCAAAATATCTGAACTGCTCCCACCCTTAGATGGTGTATCCGAGATATTGGAATCACTGCCACTTTTTGATGATGGATTTGAAATATCTGAATTACCACTATTATTTGCTTTTGAAACTTTTGCCGGTCTGTTGGCATAAATGCCCATACCTAATATTGCTGAAGCAGTAATAATATTTCCCCAGCCATTCTCCCAATAATATGTTCCTTGTTTTCCTATCTCACTACTATTATTGTACCAGTTACGAATTGCCCTTATATTATCTGGTGTGAGTTCCGGGGTATCAAGATCAAACTCTGCATATTGTGAAATTAAAACAGCACGCAAGGCCGTCATGGTTTCTGCTTCATATGTACCAGTCCGCCCTGTTCCAATTAACGCCTGCAATGTATATAACCGTGTATTAGCATAGCCAAAATAGTCAAAATAATCATAATCTTGCGCTAATGTAATGATGGTCATATTCCTGCTCTTGGATTCTTTTAAAAGCATCTTATATGCAGTTGTCAGATCATCTTCATTCTGCCACCAATGTCCCTGGAAGAAATCTTTCTGCCTCCAAAACAGTGCAGGTTCTATCTCACTTCCTGCCAGCAAAGCCTGCTTAGTGCTCGTCACGGTTCCCCATAAACCTAATGGATCATAATAAGTGGTCGGATTGCTATAGCAGTACTGATACCAATTCAGTCCATCCTTAACCGGATCCATCGCAAGCCAGCTACGGTTGTTGGCATCATAGAACCTCGCCTCCGCAAAGTAGACGTCAAGGGTCGTGTCGTAGATATGGCCCGTGAAAGTAGCGAACACGTAGTTGCCGTGGTCGTTGTTCAAAAGCTTGTTCGGGCTTTCCGGCATTCTCCAGGCGTCGTAGATTAATTCTGCGAAGCTCTGGCCGTTGGCCTTGGTATAATACCGGGTGTTACCCATCACGTCCTCATGGACGTACAGGGTCCGTTCCCAGTTGCCCTTGTCCGTGAACTGTTCGATTCGCTCGCTTCCGGCGTACACGTGCTTCTGCTCGTATTCAAGCTGGCCGTTGCCCTCGGCAAATACCATCAGATCATCGTTCTCGAAGCTGGTGTAATCAATTACGTAATCACGAGTATAGACCTTTCCGGCATGGGTGGTCTGGGTGTTGTTGACCCTAAGGCCCAGTCCGTTATAAGTGTAGGCTGACTTGTCTCCCTTCCAGTTGGTGCCTTCCACCATGCGGTTCGTTTCGTCGTAGATGTAGGATCGGCTGGCTTTCTTGCCGATTTCCGCCGTACGGTTGCCCCGCTTATCGTAGGTGTAAGTGTAGCTCTCGTTGCCGTCCTTTTTCTGTACTAACTGATTCAGCTCGTTATACTGATAGTCTACCACATGGTTCTTACTCTTTTCAAGCACCAGGCTGCCTAACGTATCGTAAGTGTAAGTGGTCGTGGTGCCTGCGATGTTGCTGTGTAGAACAGCTCTTCTGCCATATCCGCCTGGTTTCCAAGAACGATTCCTGCGGCTGTGCCAGCCGTGGGATCCGGAAGTGCCACGCTGTTGACAATGGACGTCTCCGTGCTTAAACGTTCAATTGTTTACATCCGTCACAACGTAATTCTGATTCATGGTACAATCCGGATTATGAAAGTCATCCGACATTAGGTACAATGTATCCATGCCTAGATAGGCGCTGGCTTCCGGTCTGTACTCTCTAATTCGTTTTACCACGTCCGCCAGTTTTCGGGCATATTTTTCGAAATCCCTTATGTCTTTTTCCTTAATTCCCTGCCTCATGCGTACCTCCTTTAATTTTCTCTGCCTATTTATTTCTTTTTTACGGGCTAATGATAATGCCAAGGAAAATTTTGCGGAAATCAAAAAGACGCATTCTACATTATGGTAGAACTACGCCTCTTTCCAATTTCCTATACTTTTGACATGCTCCTGTGACGCCCCAAATGATATATCCGGCTTTTTTGTAACCATTCCGGAATATTATTCTCAGGCAGCTTAAAACGTATGCCTGATTTCAGTTGTCACCACAATTCTGTCTTCATCTCCTCTATGCATTTCATTTTAGCTTTCAAAACCTGCGCATAAAAGGATAAAATGGGAGATGTTGTTTACATCTCCCCGTTTTATTTTCCTTATGCCAATACGGGCTCTTTTCCCGTAAGTACAGCTTCTATTTCTTCTTCCTCTTTATCCAGCATGTCAGCTATTTCTTTTGAGCCGAAACCCTTTTGATTCAGTTGTAAAATCACTTTCGCCAAGGCTTCCTCTTTGCCTTTTTCCTTACCTTTTTTCTCGCTTTCCTTTGCAATTTCCTTTGTAATTTTCTCGACCTCGGGACGCATGATTTCTAATAATGCATCGCACATACTCTCATCTCCTCTCATCTCTTCAATTATCTGCTTGTTTGCCCGGATGCTTACTTCCAGTACGGAATCCGCAAGTTCCTTGTCATACTTCCGTGATAGACCGCCTATCCTTTCCAGAAGCTCTCTCATTTCCTGCTTTTGCATCTTGTCGGATAATGCCTTGAGCCATGCGTGGCTCGTCTGTTTTAATTCCTTTCCCACAATAATCTGTGTAGGAAACAGGACCGCTCCCATAACATAATATATTCCGGGATATGGGTTTTCCGTCTTGATCTCATGCTGAGCAAAATACCGAAATAGCCCCTCCGGTTTCGTATCACGGATAAGTGATATGGTAATATCATCTGCTTCCCGTTCGTTCACAGTTTCGCCTGCGGCCTTATATAGGCAACCGTAGGCACTCGCTTTATAGAACGTGTCCACGTCAAATTCATCATCCGGAGATTTGTATTCTATTATATTATGCCCTCGAAAAATCTTTCCTATTTCATTCACGATCTGAACGTTTGGGTCTTTTTTGATTACCAGAAGGTCAATCTCCAATGGCTTCGTGTTTAGGTTATATTCTTTCTCATAAACGAGATCCGATCTGTTTTCTTCAAACTCCAAATTCATTGCCGCCACGAAGCCGGGATGCCATTGTATATTCAAATCTTTCATCATTTATCCTTTCCTTACTTTCTTTTATTATAACATATGTCTCAATTTTTACAACCGGCAGGATTCAGCTGCTTTATGATAAAAATGAACATGTTTTGTTACACAATTTTCTCCTTCCTTTTGCCGTTCCACCTTGTTGTTCCAAATGATGCTTCTGGCATGTTTTCAAGGTGCCTTATATTCCTTAATATGGCCGCCAAGAATCAAACTCGATTTCCTTGTTCACACCATCAGTCCTACCATGAAATCTTCAAAATCATTATACTGTACATCAATATTTTGCATACCCAGATCATTATATAATTCCAAGAGTATGTTATCGCAAACGGATGTATTGACATGTATGCCTTTAAAAGCAACTCATACCGCTCATAAATTTCGTGAAATACATATTTTGCGGATATATGGTCTTCGTGATAATCGATCATGTGGCCCACTTCGTGAGCAAAAGATCCAGGGGCACGCACATCCACACATAAGCACTTTAAGGTATAATAGTAAAGTCCGGATGCCCGGTGGCAGCCCAACTTGCGGAACCGCAGGGACACTTCCCCATACTTTGGAAGCCCCAGCTCCTTTGCAAAAGCCCCGTATTCCCTGCTTAATTCCTCCATGAGTTTTAAATCGCACTCAGCGTCAAACTCAACATAACCAAAATGCTTGTTAAATGCGCTTGTGCGCATGGCATGAACACATTTCTGGGGGATATTCTTCTTCGTTTGAAAAGACTTGGCATAATCATTGGACAGCTCTTTTTCCATCCGGGCCTCTTCTTTCCTTTTTATATAATCCTCCTGTAAAGATAGCAAAAGAATGTTCATGTCTATTCCGCTGTTTAAAAGTGCCGCCTGCTCCGCCTCTTTTGAATCCGGATAAAATACGAGAATGACCGTATAAAATTCTTTTGCCATCAAATCCGATATTTCCAAATTTTCAAGGACGCCCCTTAACTTGGCCTGCATTTTCCCGATGGCGGGAATTTGCTCATATTCCCCGAAAACGGACTTACCGCTCTTTAAGTACCGAAGCTTGTCAAGAAGATATCTTCTCAAGGCCAGCTCGCCAAGGAGCGAATCAAGATTGGTAATCGCCATATACGGGCCTGGATCGTTTCTGAACTTGCACGCAGGTTCATGCCTTTTCTTAAACTCGGAGCCTATCGGCACATGAAGCGGCTCTTTCCAATTACACACTCTTACTATCATGCGAGGAGCCGTCGGACATAAATACTGTAACAGCTTTAAGGGTCTCGAATCTTTTTCCTCTTCCATGTTAAGCTGTGAGAACAGGTTCTCCCGAAGATAGCCGCAGGCGTTATCAAGCCCGGATTCCTCCATAAGTTCTAAAAATTTCTTTTCCAGATCTTTTGCCAAGTGCTTCTCTGCCTCTGCCTTTGTTTTTTTCCATTCTTTTTTGACTTTTTCAAGCATGATATCCGGTCTGAATTTTCTCTGTTCCTTCTTCCTTAGCAGGGAGAGAATCTTTTCTCCCTTTCTAAGATATGCCTCCCCGTCCAGGTCGGCTTGACTTTCTTCCGGTATTTCCTCCGTTCTTACAGGCATGATCCATGGTTCCTTAAAAATGGCATGTTCACCAAAAATACCGCAGCCTGCATTTCTTTCGTTTTTCTTATCCATATTCATTCCTCCTTCTTGTGCGAGCTGTTTTTCTGCAATAAAAAAACTGCCACGACAATTGTGACAGTCTTTACATGAAAAACTCGCTCTATTTTCGTAATAGGTCTGGCTTAACCCTTACGCATCCTTGGCGAATGAACGCCTTGTGACTAATAATAACAAAAATTTACATGTTCATCATAACATAGGGAATATGTATTTGCAAGATTTATTAAGAGTTTACATTTCCGGTCATACCCTACTCCTTATTGATTGAACCTAAAAACTCAATAGTAAAACACAAGGGGGAAGGAAGTACTAACATGGGAAATTACGATAATTCGAAATACACTTATGAACAGATTCTTGCCGGAGTCGGTTACTACATGCAGGACGATTTGCTCCGCATAAGTAATGGGGTAAAGATTATGCAGCAAAAGTTGAATGAGGCAGGATATCTTAGCGGAACCGTAGATGGAAGATTTGGGTCAAAAACAGATGCTGCCGTAAAAGACTTTCAACGTGCAAAGGGACTTACCGTTGACGGAAAGGCTGGCAAAGCCACACTTACGGTTTTAGATTCGTCAACGTCCGGCCTTGCGGCTTATGGAAGTACAAGTCACGATAACAGTTACACGCTCTTCAAGCAAAAACACGAAACCGTAATTAAATCATATGCCGACAGATATGACATTGACGAAAATATTCTTGGTGGATTCGTCTTAGTTGAGTCCAGCGGTTCCGGATTTACCAACGGAAAAGTCAAAATTCGTTTGGAAAATCATCATTTTCTTAAAGGGGATGCCGCTCAATATAAGGGAATTTACTTTGACTATGGCTCGCCGTCTTTCAAAGGCCATATTTATAGAAAAAGCAGCAAGGATGCCTGGATAAGCTGCCATCAAAATCAAGCCCGGGAAAATGACGCCTTCGATTTTGCCACATCTTTGAACCCTGCAAGAGCCTATGAGGCTACGAGCATGGGGCTCGCCCAGATTATGGGCTTTAATTATAAGAGGTGCGGCTATAACTCCGCTCGGGATATGTACAATGATTTTGCTACCGGAGAAGCCGCTCAGCTAAAAGGTTTTATTCACTTTATTGCTTCCGATCCCAATTTGCTAAAAGCATGCCAGAATAACAATTACCGCATCATGGCATCCCTGTACAATGGATCAGGAAATGTCAATATATATGCACCCAAAATCGAAAAGGCTTATGTGGAATACAAAAATGCTTAGCGTCCCTTGGATGAAAGCTATGATTTCTACTTATCGACAAATTTGTTTCTAAGATAACGGAGTTATGTCCTTTCCATCGGACGAGCTTTGAGTTTTAAACCTTGAAACATACACTGCCAGGCTTGGGCATAAAGAGGCTTCCGCTTAAAAGTGAGCGCCTCTTTATAAACCAAGCCCGTTCATTGTCTGGTCTTCAATTTTTCTTCCATCATATCCGAATGTTATACCAACAGATACAATCCCATATCGTGTAAAAAGAATATTCCTATATTTGTAAAGGCGTAAGAATATATAGGCGTTTCAAAAATACATTTCTCTTGGAATATTCAGCCAAATAAGATATTATAGGTATATAAATACTGCTTATCATATTGCTAGAAAGAAACCTTTTTCAAAATAAAGTGATAAGAAAAGATTGATAATTTCATAGTATATAAGCCAAAGCTGAGGTGACGGATTTTGAAAAGAAAAATATTTATCACCCCCATTATATTTTTACTTCTTATATGTTTATTCTCCTGTAAAGCACCAATCAGGTTCTTACTAAAAAGAACCGCCCTTCATAACGTAGTTGCTACCATGAAGGATTCACAAACCGAAAAAGCAGAAGAAGCATTGTCAAACACACCTCAGGGAAGCTGGGTGAACCATTATTATAACCGGGGAATCTATGAAAAGGACGGCTATACCTATCGGCAATTCCGGGATGGGCTTTACAGAAGGCAGGAAGGGACTGATATTTGGGAGCTGCTGTGTGAAGTGCCTATTCACGTAGGAAGAGGACTAACGGCTTATGGGAACAGGATGTATTTTACCTGCTACCAGGTGGCAAACGATATTCAGGGAAGCGGCTGGAATAATTCCGTCTTTTATCTAGATCTGAATACAATGGAGTATGGAGAGCTGCTCTCCACCGAGTCGCTTGCTTCTACAGTGGTTGTTTATGAAAGCTGTCTGTGTTTTCAATATTTGGTAGAAGGCTATATGCGATATGATGGCTACTTACTGGATGAATCCGGAGAAGTTTTGGAAAAACTGGATGCCGAATCAGAAGATTTTCTCTGTTATGAGCAGAATCAATATAATATAGCGGAATACGAAACCATAAGTCCATCCAGCCATGTAAATGTATTCGTAAACCCTTACGAAGTTGTCAGCACTATGAAATCAGAAGTTATTCCTATTCCTTACTGCGCTTCTGTCTTAAATGGAAAAACTGTCTTCCAACAGCAAAATGATGAGAGTTCGTTCCATTACTTTCTACGTGATTTGAAAACGGGGGAAGAAAGCCTGCTCTTTGACGCATCTGCCATTTTATTTATCACAGATGACGGTATCCTTTATTTTGCAACTGCCGGAAATATGGTTAAGTACTATTCTTTCGCAGATCATACAAGCCAGGAGGTTGTTCTGCCGGAATTTGAAGAAACCCATAATTTACACATAGATTCTTATCTTACTTATGATGAACAGGCATTTTATTTCTATGATTACGGGGAGGACTCCGGAATACCAAGGATCTTGCGGCTGTCATATAATGATTGGTCTTTAGATGTTGTGGCAGAAGGTGAAATTCTATCTGAAACAGAGGATTACCGGGTGAACCAGGTAGACGGAGAATATTTTTATCATGGGGATCAGATGTATCCGGTGCCATAAGATAATTGAACTAATAAGATGAATAGGTTTCAAATTAGGGAATAAACGAGGATTCTCCATATTTTCTTTTAATTCCCACAATTACATCGCTTGTTATTAGTTGAACGCAGATAGGCGATTTAGTAAAATATATATAAGCTTTAATATGCTGTAGGAGGATATTCATATGCGTAAAAAACTTGTTGTAATTGGAATTTTATTATTAGCTTTCATTGTTACCGTGTTTATAAAATTTTATGGAACTACAACATCAAATAATAACGTTAGTCTTGATGGGCTATCTATTAATCTCGACAGTAGCTGGGATTATGAAAACGCTGATATTTTCCCTCCGATAGAGACAGAGGATATAAAAATACTAAATGGGAAAAAAATACTTAAAAATGCAGGGAACGATTCAAATGATAAAGAAGTAAGTTTGCAAATTGAACATTATGTATTAGCATCTGGTACTTTTAAAGAATATTTGGATAATAATATTATGACGTATTCATTAGAAGAAGACATTGTTTTTGATGAAGCATTCAAAATAGATAATTATGAAGCCAGAAAAATACTTATAAAAACAGACTCTTTTGTGCAATATATGGTTGTGGTAGGAAAGAATAATTATTTTTTCACTCTTGTTTATAACATGTTTCCAGAAAATTATGAGCTGAATATGGATGAAATAGAGACATCTATTACTACGATTAAGATCAGCTCTGTTAGATGAAAAATCTCTATAATCATTATAAAAACTATATTTATAAAATTTTCTTACTCTTTTGTAAAAAGAACAGGATGTTGCAGTATGAAAATCATGCCGCAACATCCCGTCCTTTTTAACTATTCGATAGTTTTCTCATGGTTTACAAGATCATTTAAAACAATCATCTTAATTTTGTTTTCCTGATCGAATACTACCATTGAATCTGAGGTAGTGGTTCCATTCCAGCAAATAGGATAAGATACTACAAAATCGCCTACCTCAATTTTGCAGTCTGACAAACTATTTACTAAAATACCGGCCTCTATTAATTCCACAACCCTTCCCAAGTCTTTTAATCCGGACAATCTATCACATAGAAGAGAAAAAACTTCTATTGCCAATGTTGAAATATTGTCCGAATTCACTTTGTTAATTAATTCAACCATCGCATCTCCTATGTCATGAACAGACATAAGGATGCCGTATTCCGGAAATAATATTTTTTCAGCAATGCTCGAGATGACTTCTGGTATAAAACCGTTATACATACCAATATTAATTATATCAACCCTTTTCCCTACTAACGGATATTCTACGTAAGATTCATTTGAGCTTTCCGGATAAACGTATGGAGTAATTTGACATATTCCCTCTCCATCTGAATACTCATAGGAATTTGGGTGTTTCTCTCGAATCTGCTGAATTGCCCTTAAAAGCATTCTAGTAACGTCGTAATGAGAATAGATTATATCCAACTCATTAAAAGCAGAATAGAACATAAACAGGCAAATGCCCCCAATGACTGTCAAATATTCTTCGTTACTTAAAATTTCAGGATCCTGTGCTTCAGGACTCGCAACTTCATAACCACAAATCCTGCATTTACAAGTTTCTCTCAAAAAGACCATGTCATGCTTTGTAACATCTTGATAATTCTCATGACCACACAGCATCGTGCCATCAAAACCCGTATACCTTCCAGATGCAACGTCTCTGTCTAAGTCAAATGCTTCCGTAAAATACGGTGTATTAACAAAGTTCTTCAATTCCTGTATCTGATCAAACGCCCAATTTTCCGGCATTCGGAAGCCCATGTTTCCGCTGTAGCCAGTGGACATATCCGCCACAAAGCTGCTGCAGGCCAGTTTCTTTTCAGATACCCTGGTACAGATATTCCTTGATGCATAGATTCCGATTTTATACTTGATTCCATGCTCGTTAAAATACGCATTTATGCCTTGAAAATGCGGTATAACGATTGTAGGGTCTGCGCATCCGTAAAATCATAATCTACGGCAAAATAAATGATTTCGTCAAGAGGAATTCTTAAATTTTTAGCCGCTTCATATGCTTTCTGGGCATCCGAATATCCTTTTGAATAGTTGAAGTAGGTTGCGCTCGCACCGCCATCCTGATAAATCGCAAAAATCCTTAACCCGGCCGTAGTAATAGCCGAAATCTCTTCTGATGTCAATGCCTTTGATACGGAAATACCATTCTTTCTAACTGTTCCGGTCAAATAGCGTCCCACATAATTATAACCCTTAGCCTAATGCTCATGTACGGTAAAGAAGCAAGCAACCGAAAACAAGAGATAGACCGTCAGCACCACACTATTCCGAACCAAAGAACAAAAGACAGCCAGTTATACACATTTCCACAAATCCAAACTTAGAAGAAATCCAAACTTAGAAGAAATCCAAACTTTCCTCTGTAAATCCTTTATTCAAGGCATTTTCTGATATAAAAGTTTGGATTTTGTTTTGTACTTCTCTTGTCAGAAATGAGAATAAATTGATTGAAACAGAGCTAAATAGCAATGTTTTACGCATTTTATCATAATTGGAGTATTGTATTTTGTGAAACGAAATCCAAACTTTTTCCGGCAAGAATCCCCAATTATCAAGCTGTTTTCAGAAAAGTTTGGATTTTATATAAGTTTGGATTTGTGGGCAAAATCTAAACTTTTGGATTTTCCCACGAATGCCGACTACGGCGGAATTCCCCTACTCCTACTTTTCATTTGGTCTACATAGTTTTGTTGACGGGGAGGCTAAAGATAAACTTACCATGAAGCACTGAAAGGAATGTTGAAATTTAATTGACTAATAGTCTATAATCGGGTATAGTAATTTTGGTGACCATGCGGTCACTAAAATTAAACATATAAAGTGACCGTGTGGTCATTGAAGAAAGGAGATTATAGTGCCAACACCTTTATTTTTGGGACTGGATACTGAAAAACAGCAAAATATTTTTATGGCAGGAGTTTCTGAATTTGCTGAGTATGGTTATGAAAACAGTTCTACAAATAGAATTGTAAAAAAAGCCGGTATCAGTAAAGGAAGTTTATTCAAATATTTTCCGACAAAAGAGGATTTTTATTTTTATGTTCTTGACGAAATCACTGCGGAGCTTAATTCCAGCTTAGAAGAAAAAATAAATACCCTTTCCGCTGATTTATTTCAACGGATAATAGAGTATTCTGTTTTGGAGTTTTCATGGTATATTTTGTACCCCGAAAAATCCAAAATGATTGTCAAGGCATTCACCAAAAACGACACCGACATTTATAAGAAAACCGTATTAAAATATGGCAATAGAGAACAAGAGATATATTATTGGTTTTTACAGGATATTGATACAACTCAATTTCGGTGGGGCAGACATAAAACGCTTGATGTGGTGAAGTGGTTTCTCAAAGGTTTTAATGATGATTTTTTGACAAAAATACAAAAACAAGCCTATGCGGACTTCAAAATGATAGAAAAAGAATATGTAAAAGATTTATCAGAGTATATAGAAATTCTAAAGGCGGGAATCGTAAAATAAAGGAGGTTGTTATGTTTTATAATGCCCATAATGGAAGTGTCCGTGTTGGAAATTCTGAAATGGATTATGTATCTTTTGGAAATGGAAATAAAAATCTTATTATGCTGCCCGGTTTGGGAGATGGACTGTCTACGGTAAAAGGAATGGCTTTTGTTTTTTCAATGATGTATAGGATATATGCCAAAGAATTTACCGTGTATGTTTTCAGCCGGAAAAATCATTTGCAAGAGGGATATTCTACAAGGAAAATGGCAAAAGACCATGCAGAAGCTATGACTGCTCTTGGTATTTTAAGAGCAGACGTTTTAGGCATATCTCAAGGTGGTATGATAGCGCAGTATCTTGCGATTGATTATCCGAATTTGGTCAATAAGCTTATTTTGGCGGCAACAAGCGCAAACTCAAATGAAATAATTAAACGAGTAGCTGGTGTCTGGATTGAAATGGCAAAGCAAGGAAATTATAAGGATTTAATGATAGATACAGCGGAAAAATCATATTCAGAGAAATACTTAAAAAAGTACCGTCGAATTTATCCGTTTATTGGAAAAATAGGAAAACCCAAAAGTTTTCAGCGTTTTCTCATACAGGCAGCTTCCTGTATCAGCCACAATGCTTATGAGGAATTAAGTAACATAGTATGCCCTACATTAGTGATTGGTGGGGATTGCGATAAAATTGTTGGAACAACTGCTGCTTCTGCAATAGCCCAAAAAATTAGTCATAGCGAATTGTTTATTTATAATGGTCTTGGACATGCGGCATATGAAGAAGCTAAAGATTTTAATGAACGGATTTTGAATTTTCTAACGAGATAATGGAAAGTCCAGTCAACAATAAAAATAAATACAGTTTTGTATTGGTGTTGATAACCTCGCTTGTAGATAATCAAGGAGCAATAGCATATAAGTGTTGTTACTGCCCTCTCTGAATTAAAAAAATAACCGTAAACCATGCACCGCCCTATGTGGGAGAAAGGGGGAATCATTTATGCCTTGCACAGAAGCATACAGAGAACACATTATGTATACTTTCAACGGCTATTGCAAGACCGTCATACGCTTTGCGGCTATCAACGCATGGCGTGACAGGAGCAGACGGCGGCAAAAGGAAATATCCTTTGAATACCTCACAGAAGAAAAGTTTTACCCTTTAGGCACAACAGATGAATATTTTACAGTACCCTATGAAGAATACCCCATTACGATATGCGGTCAGACAGTCATTCTCACCAACGGGAAACTTGCCGCCGCCCTACGTGCTTTGCCGGAAAAGAATCAGGAAATCATTTTCCTTTACTTTTTCGGGAATTACAGACAGTGGGAAATCGGGAAAATGTACGGACGCTGCCGGAGTACAACTGGGTATCAAATCCACAGAACGCTGAAACTTCTGCGGAAAGAAATGGAGGTGCTTTCACATGGGGAATCCGAATCTTATCCCTTATGAAACGATTGTGCGGGCGACCAGCGGAGAGCCGGAAGCGGTGAACGAGGTTCTGCGCTATTACAGTCAGAGAATCCGTCATGCAGCCCTTGAAAACGGACACGTCAACACGGACACAGAGGACAGTATAAAATCCCGGCTTATCGCTGCCCTGTTCAAGTTCCGTTTTGATGAACAGGCATATAACGGGAGGTGAGGTTTGTCGGTAAAATAATTATACTCACATTCAAAGATACGGAAGAAAAAGCGGTTGAGAGAGCCATAGCCGCCCTTGCCGATATGATACAGCTGGAAGCCATACAGCCGCCATATTCCCCCGCACTGATTTTTCCCGGACTGGAAATCAGATTACACCAACGCCGGGTACTGAAAGACGGTGCAGACATAAGCCTTACCCGTTTGGAATACGGCGCACTCTGCTACCTTGCCGCCAGTCCGGGGAGGGTGTTCACAAAAGCGCAAATCTTTGAAGCTGTATGGAGCATGGGAAGCAAAAGCTGCCAGTCAAATGTTGCTAACGTGATATGCAACTTGCGGAAAAAGATAGAGCCGGACAGTCAAAATCCCACCTACATAAAAACAGTTTTAGGAATCGGATATAAGTTTGCTTCCGGGGAATGGAATCATATTGGCTATGACATGGGGAATATTTCATTTTGTATCAAGAGGGGTAGGGATTGAAGTATGGAATGGAATTTCTGCGATGATATTTTCTGTTCTTAGTGGTGAAATTTACTTAAAATTAAACAGAAGATGGCTACATAGTTATCTTTTTATTGCTATGGGCTATTTGCTATAAATCGGAATATAAGGAGGCTTTATGGATAATACAGGTAGAAAAACACATGGAAAAAGCAAAAAAATAATAAGTCGGTTTTTAATCGGCATAGTTGTAGTTTTGCTTGTAATTGTTGTAGGAGCGATTGCCCTGTTTTGGAATGAATTGCGGACAATTTCTTCCATAACTAAAATTGATGATTATGGCGCATATCAAATGACCTATTATGGTGACTATGGTTTTGATGAGTTTCTGGAAGTTGGCGCACAGAGCGATGCAGACATTGAAAAATTTGTGGTAAGAAAATTACTAAAAGGTATTCCTATTGACCTTGGCGTAACAGGTGGCGGCTGTACTTGTTTTGTTGTAAAAAATGAACAAGACGAAATTTTGTATGGACGAAATTTTGATTATAGCTATTCACCAACTTTACAGGTATTTACTGAACCGAAGAACGGGTATGCATCTGTTTCCACAGTGAATTTATCTTTTATTGGATATTCGGAGGGGAATTTGCCGGAAGGCTCTGTTTTTAACAAGTTTCTTACATTGGCAGCACCATACCTGCCTTGTGATGGTATAAATGAAAAAGGCGTTGCCATAGCATCCCTTTCGGTTCCCAACGCAGAAGCACCTTATGACAGTCATAAGATAACACTGAATATTTCAACGGCAACACGTCTGGTGTTAGATAAGGCGGCAACGGTGGACGAAGCGGTTGAACTGCTCCAAAAATATAATATCTATTTTTCGTACGATATAGCAGCGCATTATCTGATTGCAGATGCAAGTGGGAAGTCGGTGCTTGTTGAGTATTATGATAATGAACTTCAAATTGTGGAAACAGATTCAAACTATCAGATTGCGTCAAACTTTATTGCCTATAACGGAGTAAATATTGGCGGTGGCGGAACGGAATTTAAAAGATATAACACAGTGGAAAAAGAGATACTGGACAACAATGGTGTACTAAATGAGGAGGATGCCGTTTCACTTCTTGCCGAGGTTGGTGTGCGGGATGGGGATATTGATAACCTGCAATGGTCTGCTGTCTATAATTTGACAACAGGAGAGGTTCATTTTTTTAGTCACAGGAATACGGATAATGTCATAATATCAAAACTGAAAATGAATCATAATTGACTGTTTTACTGTAACATAAATTCTTATTTATAGAATTGTAGACACATGAAAACTTAATATCCGTAGCCCATAACAAGCGGCACACCAAGACAGGAAATCAAGAAAAGGTTTCCTGTTTTTTTGCGCCCATTTTGTAAAGGTACGGACTATCTACCGTTTACGATACCAGTTCAGTCCATCCTTAATCGGATCCATTGCAAGCCATGTTCGGTTGTTGGCATCATAGTACCTCGCCTCCGCAAAGTAAATGTCAAGGGTCATGTCATAACTCATAGAATGCAGGATCTTGTTTCCCTGCCAGTCGGAAATTTAAGTGCAGTATTATTTCACAAGGCACGCTATTGTTGAGCTCTTACCTTTAATACACCCCCTTCTATGCATCAAACATTTTTATTATTTCATTTGTCTGCCTAGAAGGGAGCATATGAGTTAATAAGAAAACTAAAAGTATAACGATTTTATTACGTGCTAACTAAAATTCCGTTATTTTATTTAATTTACTAATTATAACTTGAAGTCTTTGCTCCAATTCTAATATTGAATCCCTATCCTGTTTTAGGCTAAATATGTAGTTCCCAACATCTTCATGCCAAATTAAATCATATTCTGTAGAGTCCTTACGCAACTTTATGATACTATAAAACATGCCATCTATCTTTTCATCTAATCGCATTTGATATTCTTGTTCAAAAAATTTTGCAACAAGATCATTTCCATCACAATAGTCAAAATTAATTAATAAATACTCTACTCTATTGTCTTCATCCTTATTTACATGCTTTACTATCCTTATGTCCATTTTCCTCCTCCCCTATTCTACTCCTAATGACTGATTTACACTTGCTCTAGAACGCTGTGAGCTTTCTATAATTGCTCTATAGACATCATCTCCCACCATTCCCTTTTTGATCTGCTTTTCAACAATCTGCTCCCATGTAAGATTAGGATCCGTTATATACAATGACTCAGCAAGCGCACGATCTGACATTAATTCTCTAGCTTGTGTTCTAAACTGATTTCTTAAGTCAAATGCCTGTCTTGCTTGTTCCTCTAATGATAAATTTTTATCAATCAAATCAGGTATTTTAGATTCTTGCTCTAAATACCATCTTCTTGCATCGACATTACTTAAAGTTCCGGATTCTAAACTACCCTCATTTACACTGGAAACTTTCACCGGTCTACCAGCATAAATACCTACACCCAATATTGCTATTCCAGTAATAATATTTCCCCATCCATTCTCCCAGTAATATGTTCCTTGTTTTCCTATCTCACTACTGTTATTGTACCAGTTACGAATTGCCCTTATATTATCTGGTGTGAGTTCCGGGGTATCAAGATCAAACTCTGCATATTGTGAAATTAAAACAGCACGCAAGGCCGTCATGGTTTCTGCTTCATATGTACCAGTCCGCCCTGTTCCAATTAACGCCTGCAATGTATATAACCGTGTATTAGCATAGCCAAAATAGTCAAAATAATCATAATCTTGCGCTAATGTAATGATGGTCATATTCCTGCTCTTGGATTCTTTTAAAAGCATCTTATATGCAGTTGTCAGATCATCTTCATTCTGCCACCAATGTCCCTGGAAGAAATCTTTCTGCCGCCAAAACAGTGCAGGTTCTATCTCACTTCCTGCCAGCAAAGCCTGCTTAGTGCTCGTCACGGTTCCCCATAAACCTAATGGATCATAATAAGTGGTCGGATTGCTATAGCAGTACTGATACCAATTCAGTCCATCCTTAACCGGATCCATCGCAAGCCAGCTACGGTTGTTGGCATCATAGAACCTCGCCTCCGCAAAGTAGACGTCAAGGGTCGTGTCGTAGATATGGCCCGTGAAAGTAGCGAACACGTAGTTGCCGTGGTCATTGTTCAAAAGCTTGTTCGGGCTTTCTGGCATTCCCCAGGTGTCGTAGATTAATTCTGCGAAGCTCTGGCCGTTGGCCTTGGTATAATACCAGGTGTTACCCATCACGTCCTCATGGACGTACAGGGTCCGTTCCCAGTTGCCCTTGTCCGTGAACTGTTCGATTCGCTCGCTTCCTGCATATACGTGCTTCTGCTCGTATTCCAACTGGCCGTTGCCCTCTATGGCTCCTTTCCGGTCTCCGGCTTATTGCCCTCGGAAAGCTCCGTATCCGGTGTCTCCGCTTTGGTGTCCGGTGCTTCTGGCTTGGGTGCTTCTGTCTCGATTGCCGCATTCTGAAGCTGTGCGTTCAGTTCTTTCGCCGCTTCTGTCTGGCTGTTAAGGACTACGCCTGCGGCCGTTTCCGCCGTTGGATCCGGAAGTGCCATGCCGTTGACGATGGGACTCTCCGTGCTTAACTGATCAATATCCGCAGACGGGATCTCCACCATCGGTGCTTCCGGCATGGTTCGCACGCTCTGTGCATCCGGCGTGTTTTGTGCGTCCTGTGAACCTGCCGTGCCGGTGCTTTCGCCCTCCAACAGACCATTTAACGCATTTAACGCATTGAAAAATGCTCCTGAGACAATGACGTCGTTTCCATTACCGTTGCCATTGCTGCCATTGTTTCCATTTCCATTATTCCCATTACCATTACCATTGCCGCTGGTTCCGCTCTGCCCGTGGTTGTATTGCATCTCACTTAAGCGGTTTCCTTCTGCGTCCCAGCCGTAGGTGGTCTTGAACAGCTTCTTGCCGCCTAAGTTGTACTCGTCCATCTCGATGATCTGATCACATTCATCGTAGAAGTAATAAGCGGTCTCGTAGTTGGGGTATTCCTTAAAGGTCTTGTTTCCGTTGGCGTCGTATTCAAACTTGGTAATGCCCCCGTCGAAGTCCTTCATCTCCACGATCTGGTTTTCCGCATCGTAATAGTAGTCTACCTGGGTTCCGTCGGGATAGCCCTGGACGGTCTTGTTTCCTACGTTGTCCCAGCCGTATTCCACTTCCCGGCCATTGTGATCCGTTACCTTTACCACACGGTTCAGAAGATCTCTTCCGATGGAGGTTTTACCATTCCAATCATCCATCTCGATCAATTCGCCCGTGCCGTTGTAGGCGTAGGATGCAGATTTGGCATCGTTGTAATTGATATTGCTTACTAAGTTGACGGGGCTGTACTCATATTCGGTAACATAGCCGTCCTCATCGGTCTTTTGGATTAAGTTGCCGTTGCCGTCATAGACGAATACCTTTCCGTCGCCCTTGGCGTTGACCTCGGTTTTCACAAGGCCCCTGTGGTCGTAGGTATAAAGGGTCTCCTGGTATTCATCCACCTTGTGGGTCTTATCTACCCTGTGGACACGTATCTTGGTTAAACGATCCATGGAATCGTAGGTAAAGGCGCTGCTGGTTCCGGCTGCGTCTATGGTTTCCACGATGTTTCCATTGCCGTCTAAGACGTACTTTGTGGTGTTGCCGTTCCGGTCCTTGACCGCCGTGATCCGGCTGTCCTTGTCATAGGTAAAGGACTTGGTATTGCCCTTGGGATCCGTCTCGCTGGTGACACGGTTCAATGCGTCATAGGTATAGGTGTAGGTCTCGCCGTTCCGGTTGGTGACGCTGATCCGGTTGTCGTTAGCATCGTAAGCATAGGTCTCGCTGTTACCCAGGCCGTCCGTGTATTTGGTCAGATTGCCCTTGAAGTCATAGGCGTATTTACGCTCCACGCCGTTTTCATCGGTTACGGATGCCACACGGTCCATGGGATCGTAAGTGAAATACTTATAGTTGCCGTAAGCGTCCTTGATTCCCGTTACCCTCCCCTTGGCATCGTACTCGTATTCGGTTACGGCTTTATCCTCATTAACAACTTTCGTAATTCGTCCTAAAGCATCATAGGAGAACTCTACTCTTCCTCCTTCTTCATTGACGGTTACGGTCTGGCGGTTCAGCGCATCGTACTCTGCGGTACGGCTGTTACCCCTGGGATCCGTTACCTTGATTAAGTTGCCGTTTTCATCGTAGGCGTAAAGGGTGGTGTAGCCTTCGCCGTCCGGATTCTCTACAACGGTGAGATTGCCGTTGGCGTCATTCTTGCCGGAATCGTTCAATACATACAGGACGATTTGCTCCGCATGAGTAGTGATGGCAAAAATTTAATTCTGCCATCACTTAATATTTATATACTGATAATTACTGACTAAGACTAAGACTTCCCACACCGTTAAGGTGTGTTGAAAACCTGGTGAGTAGCCCATTTTAGATATGGGAAGTCTTAGTAATATATAGTTTTTGTGCATTTTTCTAAACGTATGATACTATATTTGACACAAAACATTTACTATTACATTCGCAATATTTATGACATTTTTAGTCCAAACAACCATATTGCTTATTAAAATACTCTGCAGCTTCTTTTAAAAGTATTCTTTCTTCTTCAGTAGCATAAGCGATATAAACCAGACTTTGTGAAATCACCATATACCAATCTCTTTCTTCTTCCGGAAGCTTGGCATAATACCGTACAGCCTCTTTCCTTGATGCAAATGGCCAATAGGGGACTCCCGAAAGAATGGTTCTTTTTTTATCTTCTTCTGTCTGCAATAAATATATATATTTTTGTAATTTAAATACCTTTGTATTAATAGGCGAACGTTCAATCCAAGATAGAATTTTATATATTTCAAAATCCTTTTTAAAATAATCTTCAATCCTGGAAATTTCCTCTTCTTTTCTTAGTTCATTCTTCTCCACTCTGGTTATATCATATTTTATTCCACATATTAACAGAATAAAAAGTATTCCTATTAAAACATATTTCATTTTACTGCGCTGAAGCTGTCCCCACAAATTCATCATACCAATGGTAATCTACAATATAAACCATTTCTCCTTCCCTTAGTTTTTCAAGTATACGATTACTAATCTCTTCCTCTGAAACTGGTTCAAGCCATTTTACAACTTCTCTTCCCACTGCATTATTATGGAAATCCATAGCTGTATGTTCTGCTCTTGTAAACCCACCCCCGTTATCTCTCGCCATAACATCAACTGGCCATGCCTCATGAGCATCTGTCCATCCTTTTGCATTGGTTGCTCCAATGTTTTGTGTTAATAATGCATTCCACATCGCATGTCTATATGCATTAGCAGCATCTCCATCTTGCCAATGGGGAGGAAGTGCGTCTCCAATATCTTGATAATAAATACCAAACACCTTATTAGTCCATCTTTCAGCTTGCCTACCTGCTAAAAAAACATGTACAGCTTGTCCCGGATCCATCGTTATTAATATAGCTTCATCATCAGTAATTTCTGTTCCCGAAATTTCAAAAACTTTATTTTTTATAAATTCAACTAAACTTCCAGAAACTTGACCACTTCCTGTTAATTTTGATTGTTTACTTCCTGTTGTAGTCCCCCACAATCCTAATGGATCAAAATAAGTGGTCGGATTACTGTAGCAGTACTGATACCAGTTCAATCCATCCTTAATCAGGTCCATGGCAAGCCAAGTGCGGTTGTTAGCATCATAGAACCTCGCTTCTGCCAAGTAAATGTCAAGGGTCGTATCGTAGATGTGGCCCGTAAAGGTCGCAAACGCATAGTTGCCGTGGTCGTTGTTCAGAAGTTTATTCGGGCTTTCCGGCATTCCCCAGGCGTCGTAGGTTAATTCTGCGAAACTCTGGCCGTTGGCCTTGGTATAATACCAGGTGTTACCCATCACGTCCTCATGGACATACAGGATCCGTTCCCAGTTGCCCTTGTCCGTGAACTGCTCAATCCGCTCGCTCCCGGCGTACATTTCCTATATATGGTTCAAAATATTTATATACATAATCTAACTATGCCATACCTGACATGCTTTCCAAAGCAGATGTTGTTGTACCTGCCTTTTTCGCCAGAGCCTCCCCTAATTGTATTAAGCCTGTACCAGTACTCGTTGGATTTTTGCCTTAAGGTTAAACCACGATTCAAATGCCATAATTGCCATCAAATAATCAAGTTTCGTATTAAGATCAACCGATATATTATACAGTTTTAACATAAATTCTTTTGAAACAAAATCTGTTGATGGCAAACCTCTCTCATCCAATCATACTCAAAAGCTACAAAAATTAAATCTTCCCTTGTTATTCCCAAATCCCAAACCAGTGAAGCATATTACCTATAACTTTTCATTATTAAGTGCCATTAGAAATGTCATTATAATTTTATCAATAATACACGCCTTGTAATTTTACAAGTATAAACTGTTGGGAGGTTGCTCCGATACTGATTATCAATCCATCTGGCATAAGGTAAAAACCATAATCCATTTCCTTATTTTTGAGACCATTTATAATACGTTCATTTTTCAATTCTTGTTAAAGGTGTAAAGTCTTCTTTCCCAACTTTTTCATATTTCGTATTCGCTGTTTGGAAACATAATCAGTACGTAATCCCCTAAATAATAGTCTATGTCTATACTTATTACTACTGCATCAGGTGCCATATAAAAGCCATAGTTTGATATAAGATTTTCTCCATTTAGTCCTGATAATAACATTTTATCTTTTCTATTCCGAATTCCCTCTAATACAAATTGATAAGTTCTCTTGTCATTATTATAAACCAATGGCGGACACATGACATATGGTGATTTCTTAATTTTTTGCACCAGGGTTTCATTTATTTCCATGAAGTCATCCAGCTTTAATACAGTTTCCGTTTCTAAATCTATTGTTATTCCATGTGCTGCTCCAAATCTCATTTGTGCATTCTCAAAAGCCGTCCTGCCAAAATAAAATACGCTCAGTATCCGTTCTGTTTGTAGTGTCACTGCATACTCAAGATTTCCCACCATTTTATCATCTGGCCCCAAAGACGCTCCCAAGGCATTTGTTATTTGAGTTTTAATTAAATCCTCATAAATTATTGTATTAATCCTTTCTTGTTTCGCCCAATCTTCCATACCTTGAATTTGAGGGTATTCAAAATATACTCTGTCCTCTTCCGTATAAACTGAGGCGACTATTTTGTATCCGCATTCTCTGCTTTTTTCATTTTCTAAAAGGGAACCGTGCCTTTCCCACATTTTCACGTTCTTCTGCCACGATGCTTCTATATTAACTATCCCCTCTATCTTACTTATTTCCTGTTTACTACTTTTTGCTCTTTTTAAATGGCATAATTGGGGTATTTCAATATTCCAATTCCCTGAAGATAATAACACTCCTTTATCATGGTCCTTGTTTCTTCCAAGTATAACGCATCCTATTATTCCTAATATCGCTGCGAGCAATGTTAATTTTTTTTTCATTTTTTGCACCTTTGTCAAAATCTCCAAAAGTATGATATAGGCAAAGCAATTGTACTTTGCCTATATCACCTCTAAACCTACAATTTAATTCTTTCCTTCAAAAAAATCTCTCCAATAAATTGCTTGCTCCTGACGAGTAGGTGTCTCTTTATCTCTACCGTTTTTTTCATAACATTTAAAGAAAATTTCTGCCAATTTAGTTACACTTTCTTCAGATTCAGTAAATTCTTGAAAAGACATATTGTTAAATTCATCACGTGCATTCCATTGTTCTGCATAAACCTTTTCTTCTGATAGCACTTCTAGCTGAAGTCGATATAATTGGACATCAATATCATATGGATCAAGTCCTTGCTGGTTAGCCCAATCAATAATTTTTTTCCCTCCAGGACTCCACTGAGTTAAACCTACTCCATGTGTCCTGCCTGGATCTTCATATTCACTTTGCCATAAGCCTGGATTAAAATTACTCTCTGTTTGAATATTTCCAAAAAGAGCATAGATCGCATTATCAGTCCATCCAGCAATTTTTAACCTTTCACGTATATATATTGCATTTGGTTCCATTTGAGTAAGAGATAAATATTTATTTGATATAATTAATTTTTCTCTCAGTTCTTTAAGCCTTTCTTCAAGAATATCGGCATAAACATCTTCTAGATTCCCCCCCTGTCCGAAAAACAATGAAAGGACTCTCCCTATTCCTTCTGCATAAGGATCCCATATAGATAGTGATGATAAAATCTTTAACTCACGGACTATTGTGGGAGACAAAATCTCATTCGACTTACCTTTCGTGCATTCCATCCTATTAAATGCAGACTGAGCACCTCTTCTTGCTATAGTTTCAGCTGCTGTCAATCCACCTCCTGTAACTGCAGCACCTTTTAATCCAAGGAGATCCCAATAAGTAGTTGGATTGCTGTAGCAATACTGATACCAATTCAATCCATCCTTAACCGGGTCCATCGCAAGCCAGGTACGGTTGTTGGCATCGTAGAACCTCGCCTCCGCAAAGTAGATGTCAAGGGTCGTATCATAGATGTGGCCCGTAAAGGTCGCAAATACATAGTTGCCGTGATCGTTGCTCAAAAGCTTGTTGGGGCTTTCCGGCATCCCCCAGGCATCGTAGGTTAATTCTGCGAAGCTCTGGCCGTTGGCCTTGGTGTAATACCGGGTGTTCCCCATCACGTCCTCATGGACATACAAAGTCCGCTCCCAGTTGCCCTTGTCCGTGAACTGCTCGATCCTCTCGCTTCCAGCGTACACGTGCTTCTGCTCGTATTCAAGCTGGCCGTTGCCTTCGGCATATACCATCAGATCGTCGTTCTCGAAGCTGGTATAATCTATCACGTAATCACGAGTATAGACCTTTCCGGCATGAGTGGTCTGGGTGTTGTTGATCCTAAGGCCCAATCCATTATAAGTGTAGGCTGACTTGTCTCCTTTCCAGTTGGTTCCTTCCACCATGCGGTTGGTTTCATCGTATACGTAGGAACGGCTGGCTTTCTTGCCGATTTCCGCCGTACGGTTGCCCCGTTTATTGAAAGTATAGCGATAGTACAATTGTTACTGCTAAAATTATTCTATAGTCCATCTGGCATGCCATATCCTTCGCATCCAGATATGTAAAAAGATAAACAGTTATTAAAGTAACCTGTATATGTCATGTACCTTGTCATACCTACTCCATTCTTCCAGGTTATAAAAGTATGTTCCTGTGTTCCAGAGGTTTCCGGCCATAGATTGTAGCGCCTTTCATCTCCATCCACAGTTATATGATTATGATATCTCTCATCTACAATTCTTCCTTCATGCAAAGCCTCAATCTCACTTTCTTTATGGGTTTCATAAAAAGTATCCTCAAATCCCATATCTGAACATACCTCTCGCCAACTTGAAAATGGATATTCCTCCTTGTCCATTATTCCTTTTTTTATATATTCTATATCGGGAGGAAATGTATCCCACTGATTCAGCATTTCTACTGTTTCGTCTGAATAAACAAATTCATAAATCTTGTCATTTGTTACATAATAGTACCCAAGGGGAAAAAAGTTCCAGACATAATTACATTCCCATGTAATATCACCATGTACTGAACATTTTCCATCCAAATCTGTTAAAAAAATCTCATAACAATTTCCTAGCTTTATTTCTGGAAGACCTCTCACCACCAAAGTCCCGATTCCCTGAAACGGTCCATCAGAATAATTTAATTCACAAAAAACTTTTATTCTTTTTTCTGTCTTATCCATAGGAAACCAAAAGGAATTCTTATGTGTTGGTATAAATGAATCCTCCGAAATTTTGGAGGCGTATTCCTGCACTAGTGCAAGGGCTTCCTTATGTTCTGCTTGTAATGTGGACTCTTTTTCAGTTTCTTCTAACTCTTCTGTGCTTTTATTTTCTTCCTCTGCTCTTTTTACAATAGTATCAATAAAAATAGTAAGAGCATTATCTTTTATTTTTCCATTGTATTCCTCTTCTCTTGGCTGATGAGATAATAAAAATATACATATTCCTAAAAATATAATCTCTATTATAAGTTTAGATTTTTTAGTCCCTCTCAAACGCTATCATCTCCTTGTAAAAGGGGCATATATAAGAACAAATGCCCCTTTCAGACGGTACATTGTTACAAAATACTTTCTAGAAGCAAATATGCTCCAGGCTGTTTATTTACTGCGTTTGGATCGTAATTTCCATCACTTGTATATTTGCCTACTCCTACAATACCTTGCCCACTTGCATCTAAAGCTCCATTAAATAAATAAGTACTTATTTTACTAGAACTTTTACCATTATAGTACTCCATAAAAGTAAGCATAGCCACTATACTATCATTACCATCCTTTAGTGCTGTAGCATTATAGGCAGACATATTATTTGATTTAAATGCTTCATTAGAGCTATTTAATGCATTTGAATACTTTGCCTCAAGAGCATCAATTGCCGCCTCGTCAAATTGATCTGTTCTAAAGAAAATTCCTTTGGGAACATTTATGGTATTTGCTCCCAATGGATCTCCATTATGAAGATATGATGAAAAGTATATTTTTCCCGTTTTAAAATCAAAATCTTTATTACCTGCTTCATGATAATGTATAACTGCAATTACTTGAGCCGGAACACCTGTCTGTTGTGAAAGCATTTCATACCTGCTTCTATATTTGTTATATAAAATACTAAATTGCTCAACTTCAGCATCAAAGGAGGAATCCATAGAAGAAATTGTTCTTAAGATATCCAAATTTCTCAAATAGAAGAAATCCGTTATATTATAAACACCTATCCTAAAATCTTCTGAATTAATACCAAACTTGTCAAGCATTAAACTGATTTTTGACATATTCTTTCTATTTTCTGAAGAAACGCCTACACTTATCAACAGTTCCAACATTCTCATTTCTGGTATTATCGTCATCCCAATTCCACTATTTTTTTGTTCTTGACAATGGAATTTATTAAAATTATTTAATACTTCCCTTGCTGAATTGTTTACTGCTCCTGTTCCACCGCCAGTTATAGCTCCAGGTTCTGTTCCCCATAACCCCAATGGATCATAATAAGTTGTCGGATTGCTATAGCAGTACTGATACCAATTCAGCCCATCCTTAATTGGGTCCATTGCAAGCCATATGCGGTTGTCGGCATCGTAGAACCTCGCCTCCGCAAAGTAGATGTCAAGGGTCGTGTCATAGATGTGTCCCGTAAAGGTCGCAAATACATAGTTGCCGTGGTCGTTGTTCAGAAGCTTGTTCGGGCTTTCCGGCATTCCCCAGGCGTCGTAGGTTAATTCTGCGAAGCTCTGGCCGTTAGCCTTGGTATAATACCGGGTGTTACCCATCACGTCCTCATGGACGTACAGGGTCCGTTCCCAGTTGCCCTTGTCCGTGAACTGTTCGATTCGCTCGCTTCCGGCATACACGTGCTTCTGCTCGTATTCAAGCTGGCCGTTGCCCTCGGCAAATACCATCAGATCGTCGTTCTCGAAGCTGGTATAGTCTATCACGTAGTCACAAGTATAGACCTTTTCGGCATGGGTGGTCTGGGTGTTGTTGATCCGGAGGCCCAATCCGTTATAAGTGTAGGCTGACTTGTCTCCCTTCCAGTTAGTACCTTCCACCATGCGGTTGGTTTCATCGTATACGTAGGAACGGCTGGCTTTCTTGCCGATTTCCGCCGTACGGTTGCCCCGCTTATCGTAGGTGTAAGTGTAACTCTCGTTGCCGTCCTTTTTCTGTACTAACTGATTCAGCTCGTTATACTGATAGTCTACCACATGGTTCTTACTCTTTTCAAGCACCAGGCTGCCTAACGTGTCGTAGGTATAAGTGGTCGTGGTGCCTGCGATGTTGCTGGTAATCATGCGGTTCAGCTCATCATAGGTATACTTATGGGTTCCCTTGTTGGCCTTGTTCGCCTGCTTATCCGTATTGTCTTCCGTTCCCGGATTGTCCGGCTTCTCCGGCTTGTTGGGATTATCCGGCTTCTCGCCTTTTTCTCCACGGTTCAGTCCCGAGGGCATGTGGCCGCCCGGATTCACGATGCTGCCGTCCCCGTCCTCGGTTTGTCCCGGAGGAACCTGGCCGTTTCCGTCGCCGTTGCCCTCTATGGTGGCATCCTCTTTTCCGGTCTCCGGCTTGCTGCTTTCCGGAAGCTCCGGCGTCTCTGCTTCGGGTTCCAGTGTTTCTGCTTCCGCTGCAGCACTTCGAAGCTGTTCGTTCAGCTCTTCTGCCATATCCGCCTGGTTTTGAAGAACGATTCCTGCGGCTGTGCCAGCCGTGGGATCCGGAAGTGCCACGCTGTTGACAATGGACGTCTCCGTGCTTAAACGGTCAATGTCCACGGATGGAATCTCCACGACAGGCGCTTCCGGCGTGCTGATGATGCTTGACGTGCCCGTGCCGCCGTTCTCAAACATGCCGCCCATGGCATCCAGAATCGCAGTGGCTGCTCCTAATACCACGGAATTGCTGCCGTTATTACCATTCCCGTTTCCATTATTGCCGTTGTTTCCGTTATTACCGCTTGTATCGCTCTGGCCGTGGTTGTACTGCATCTCGCTTAAGCGGTTGCCTTCTGCGTCCCAGCTGTAGGTGGTCTTGAACAGCTTCTTGCCGCCTAAGTTGTACTCGTCCATCTCGATGATCTGATCGCATTCATCGTAGAAATAATAAGCGGTCTCGTAGTTGGGATATTCCTTGAAGGTCTTGTTTCCGTTGGCGTCATATTCAAACTTGGTGATGCCGCCGTCAAAGTCCTTCATCTCCACGATCTGGTTTTCCGCATCGTAGTAGTAGTCCACCTGGGTTCCGTCCGGATAGCCCTGGACCGTTTTGTTTCCTACGTTGTCCCATCCGTATTCCACTTCTTGGCCATTGTGATCCGTTACCTTTACCACACGGTTCAGAAGATCTCTTCCAATGGAGGTTTTACCATTCCAATCATCCATCTCAATCAATTCGCCCGTGCCGTTGTAGGCGTAGGATGCGGATTTGGCATCGTTGTAATTGATATTGCTTACTAAGTTGACGGGGCTGTACTCGTACTCGGTGACATAGCCGTCCTCGTCGGTCTTTTGGATTAAGTTGCCGTTGCCGTCATAGACGAATACCTTTCCGTCGCCCTTGGCGTTGACCTCGGTTTTCACAAGGCCCCTGTGGTCGTAGGTATAAAGGGTCTCCTGGTATTCATCCACCTTGTGGGTCTTATCTACCCTGTGGACACGGATCTTGGTTAAACGATCCATGGAATCGTAGGTAAAGGCGCTGCTGGTTCCGGCTGCGTCTATGGTTTCCACGATGTTTCCATTTCCGTCCAGGACGTACTTTGTGGTGTTGCCGTTCCGGTCCTTGACCGCCGTGATCCGGCTGTCCTTGTCATAGGTAAAGGACTTGGTATTGCCCTTGGGATCCGTCTCGCTGGTGACACGGTTCAATGCGTCATAGGTATAGGTGTAGGTCTCGCCGTTCCGGTTGGTGACGCTGATCCGGTTGTCGTTAGCATCGTAAGCATAGGTCTCGCTGTTACCCAGGCCGTCCGTGTATTTGGTCAGATTGCCCTTGAAGTCATAGGCGTATTTACGCTCCACGCCGTTTTCATCGGTTACGGATGCCACACGGTCCATGGGATCGTAAGTGAAATACTTATAGTTGCCGTAAGCGTCCTTGATTCCCGTTACTCTTCCCTTGGCATCGTACTCGTATTCTGTTACGGCTCCGTCCTCATTGATGACCTTTGTAATGCGTCCTAAAGCATCATAGGAGAGTTCTACTCTTCCGCCCTCCTCATTGACGGTGGCGGTCTGGCGGTTCAGCGCATCATATTCTGCGGTGCGGCTGTTGCCCCTGGGATCCGTTACCTTTACTAAGTTGCCGTTTTCATCGTAGGCGTAAAGGGTAGTATAGCCCTCGCCGTCCGTGTAGGAGGTGAGCTGATCGTTGAGATCGCATACATACTGCTCCACGCCGCCGTCCGGATTCTCTACGACGGTAAGGTTGCCGTTGGCATCATAAGTGAACTTTGTCTTGTTGCCGTTGGCATCCACTGCGGATACCGGGCGGTTGTTTTTATCGTAGGTGTAGGTAAGGGTATAGCCCTCCGCATCCACCATCTTAATGAGGTTGTCGTTTTTATCATAGGTGTATCGGATGACGCCGCCCAAGGCATCGGTCACGCTCTCGGTAAGGCCATTGGGTGTATAAGTCACCGTAGTAGTGCCGCCCATGGGATCCGTTTCCGTCAGAGGCAGGTTGTTCTTGTCATAGGTGTAAGTATAGACGTTGCCCCTCTCGTTGGTCATCCGGATTAGGTTCCCGTTTTTGTCATAAGCGTATTTTACATAGGAGTTGTCCTCATTGTAGCGCTTGATGACACGGCCCATGGAATCGTACTCATAGCGTACCTTGTGGATGGTTCCCTCTCCTGCCAGCTCGTTCGCCGCCGTGGTAATCTGACCGTTGGCATCATAAATGGCGGAGATGACTCCGTTCATGGCATTGGTGATGGAAATTACCTGTCCCAATGCGTCATAGGTGTATACGGTGGTTCCGCCTAAAGCGTCCGTGATCTTTGTAAGGCGGTTGTTCTTGTCGTAGGTGTAGCTGGTGGTGTTGCCCCTGCGGTCCGTGACGCTGGTGCAGTTGCCGTTTTCATCGTAGGTGTAAGCCTCGCTGTGTCCTAAAGCATCTGTTAATGTCGTCCGGTTGTCCGCCTCATCATAAGTACTGGTATAAGTGCCGCCGGTGGGACGGGTGATGCCGGTGATGTTGCCCACTTCGTCATATGCGTAGGATGTCACGCCGCCCTCCGCATCCGTTACGGAGGAAAGACGATCAAGCTTATCGTAGCTGAGGGTTACGGTGTTCTTTCTGCCGTCAGTAATGGAAGTGACATTGTTATTCCCGTCATAGGTATAAGCGGTCACGCTTCCCCTCTGGTTGGTTTCCGTTGCCAGCTGGCCGCCTGCGGTGTAGGTATAGGCGATTACGCCGCCCTCCGGATCCGTGATGGAGGTAAGGCGGTTCATCTTGTCATAGGCATAAGCCGTGGCGTTTCCACGCTCGTCCGTGACGGAAAGCACGTTGCCGTTGGCATCGTAGGTATAGCTCCGGCTGGTCTTGTCCGGATTGTTCTGCTTTATTACCCGGCCCAGACCGTCATACTCATAGCCGGTGGTCTCTCCAAGCCCGTCCACTGCGCTCACGGGATTGCCGTCCGCATCATAAGTGATGTTTCCCTTTGCTCCATTGGCATCCGTGACGGTGACAAGCTGGCCCAGGGCATTGTAAGCAAATACCGTGTTGCCGCCTTCCGGATCCACGATCCTGGTCAGCTTATTTTCCGCATCGTAGCTGTAAGAGGTGATATTGCCTCTTGCATCGGTAACGGAAATAAGGTTGCCGTTGGCATCGTAGCCGTAGGATATGGACTGGCCCTTTGCGTCCGTTTCCTTCGTGATGCGGCCCATGGCGTCACGCTCGTAAGAGGTGGTAAGCCCTCTCTCGTTGGTCTCGCTGACGAACAGGTCCATGGAATTGTAGCCCGTGGCAGAGGCGTGGCCGTAGGGATTGGTCTTGGCGGTAAGGTTGCCGTTGGCATCATAAGAAAAGCTCGTGGTGTTGCCGTTGCCGTCCGTCCGGCTGGTCATGCGTCCCAGTGCGTCATAGGTATAAGTGATCGTATGGCCGTCCGCATCCGTCTCGGAGGTACGGTTACCCTGGCCGTCATAGGTGTAAGTGGTCTTGGCTCCCGTGGGATCTGTCATACTGGTCAGATCGTTTACCGCATTATAAGTATACAGGGTCTTGTTGCCCTGCCAGTCGGAAACAGCCGTTTCAAAGCCGTTGCCGTTGTAATCGGTGGTTTTCTTATTTCCCAGGGGATCGGTCTCGGTTACAAGCTTTCCGGCTTCGGAGTACTCATAAGAGTAGCTGTTACCTAATGGGCTTGTCTGCTTTGTGAGGTATCCCTTGGAATTGTATTCGTAGGTGGTCGTGTTTCCCTTGGGATCGGTTTCCGTAAGGATGTTTCCCATGGAATCACAGGTGTAGGTGGTGGTATTGCCTAAAGCATCCGTGCTGGAGGCAAGGTATCCCCTGTCATCGTAGGTGTAGGTTCTCTCGCCCTTTCTGGAATCCACGCTCTTAACCAGGTCGCCGTTTCCGTCATAGGAGAAAGATACGGTGGTGCCGTCCTTCTGGGTCATGGAGGCAAGCTGCATCCGTTCGTTGTAGGAGTAATGCTCCGTGGTTCCGTTGGGATAGGTGATGCTCTCTATATTGGTGGTGTCGCCTACATACGTATAGGTGGTGGTACCGCCGTTTTTATTTGTTTCGGAAATCCGGCGGCTCCTTCCATCATACTCATAATACTCGGTTCCGGCATTATCAGTCATGGAAGTGATGCGGTCCTTGTCATCATAAGTGATGGAAATTGTCTTTCCGCCTTCCTCGGTGTAGCCGTTGGTGCGGGCATCCTTGTCATAGGTAAACGTCATCAGACCTCTGCCCGGCATCTTCTGAGTAGAAACACGCCAGAAATCATCATAAGTATTCTCCAATACCTGATTTCCGTTAAAGTCTGACACGGTTAAAAGGTTATGGTTCTCGTCATAGGTATAATTGACCGTATCACCGTCCGGATTGGTCACGGATGTTAAATCCGTACCGGAATAGCCGAAGGTTACCTTTCTGCCTGAGCCATCTGCAACGGAAGCCAGGCGATCCCCGTCATAGGAAAATGATAAGCTGCCTGTCTTCGTGGAAACCCTGGATAAATGGCCTCCGGAATACTCCATTGTTGTTACAACGCCATCGCTTTCCTCAATACGGACGGCCTGCCCCTCTCCATTGAACGTAATGCTTTTTCCCCGGTCGCTGGAAAGTATATAGCCGTCTCCATCTTTTATAAGAGAATACTCGCTTCCCTCCGTTGTCTGAAGCCCTTTTCCATACTCCCTGTGAAAACTTATGACTCCTCCCTGGGGCAGGAAGATTTTTACGTCATTCCGGTATATTTCCGCAGAATAGGAATAGGTGTGACCCCATCCATTTCCCAAACCGGAAATGTCCCTCTCTCTTATGCTTGAAACGTAGGTCCGTGTAAAGTCTAAGGGCTCCTTGCCTTCAACGTTCAGATCCCGGTAACTCCAGTTTAAGGCCCCGCTCAATAAGTCCACCGGATCCCCTGGCATGATGCTTACCAGTGACGGAAAGCCTGAAAACTCATTTGGGAAATTTTCACGTTCACGTGTCAATAATTTCAGGATGTCCTCTTCCGTAACTTCCCCACTGGCACCACTTCCTTTGATTTGGAAAAACAGGCTCTTGGATAACTGCGCTGCTCCATCCGTGGAAAGAGCCGGTGAAATCCGGATCTCATAATATCCCGGAGGCGCATACATGGGAAGTCCCCCCGCCAGATCCACATACTGTCCTTTCCAGATAATATAATTATGGAAGATATTGGTTGGCAGTTCTCTGGCACCGTATGTAGAAATGCTGTAATCCGGATATGGAAGCCAGTAATCATCTGGAAGATTCTCCATCCAGTCATCTTCTGTTGTCAAGTCCTCCACGGGCTCCTGCTCTTCTGCCGGTTCCTGTGTATCTGCCGGTTCCTCCGTCGGCTCCTGTTCTTTTGCCGGTTCCTGCCCTTCTATGGGTTCCTGTTCCTCAGGAGGCTTTTGCTCCTCTTCCGGTGTCTGTTCTGCTGGAGGGTTCGTTTCTTCCGGCTGTCCGCCCTCCTCGCCTTTTTCAGTATCTGTCCCGTCAGGAGATTCTATCCCCTGAGAATCGTCCGTAGCTTCTTCCTCATCCAAAGCGCTTTGAACAATCGGCACTTCCGGCTCCACGAGGGAAGCTTTTTCTTCTGGATTTTCCTCCGGTTCTACCTCTTTCTCCGCTTCTTTTTCGGAATCTACCACATCAGGCTCCCCGGACTTCTCTTCGGGCACAGCGGAAGCTTCTATCCCAGGTTCATCCTCCATAAGCTCCGGATCTTCCAGGCCGTAAAATGCGTAATATCCCTTCAACGAGGTATATGAATTTGTAATACCATCCAAGGCAATACCCTCAAAGGAACTTAAAGTCTGATACTCTGCAGATTTTAATATTCCATTATCCAGATTTTTAAAGATGGTATCTTCAGACCAGTTATTTGATACATATTTAAGCATGGTCCCCGCTCCCGTCTTTGAAACATGATCTCGATTCGAGATTCCATATAGATATCCCAATGGTGTTTCACTACCAACAAGGTATAACTCAGCCTTTAAATTTGTATTGTATGGGAAAGCAAATTCTACTGCGGTAAATTCACCATACATCATTTCGTCTATCTGTTCTTCCATCCCGGTATCTGGATAATAGATTGCAATTTCATTTTTATACCGTTCTTCTAGAGAAACCATCCGTGCATAATCATACTCCGCATTTGATTCCGTTTCTTCTGGTGCTGCGAATACAGTTGATGGCGGAATGGAAGCTGCCATGGTTACCGCTGCCAAAAATCCTGCAAGCATTCGTTTACATCTGAGTTTCATTTTCCTCATTACATTTCCTCCCTTGTAAAAATTTTGTTCTTTTACGGGTCTCCTTTCAATACCCGTCTATATTGGTTTTACATTAAGCAAAAGCCAGGCTCTTCTCTTTCTGCCGGCCTTTGCCTTTGTACTTAAAAAGTGGTTCCGTTTGTACTGGCATAGGATGTGTACTCCTTGCCGTCTATAATGGCATAGTGAATTGCCGCCGCTCGGTATGTGCTTCCTTTAACCGGATTGTTATAATAAAATCCGCCGGAATGCATACGTGCATTTGAGCGGCAAGCTTTTTCTAAAGATGCCACCGGAATCCAGAAAATACCGCTTTTGACCTCCAGCATGATTTCCTTTGTCCCAAGCTCGCTGGCCGTTTCCCTTGTGTTTGTTGAATATACTACCATTAGCCGATCATCTTCTTTTAACACACCTAACGTTAAATCAAAAAACACTCCGCTTCTAGGCTGTATCGTCTCTGTCCCGGAAAGCTGGATATAGTACTCCGCTTCCTCGGGCGTCATCTCGGTTATATCTGCCTCCCCCGATGTGCCGGCCGCCCATACATTTAACGGCAGTAACATTATCACCATTAGTAACACTGTAATTCGTTTAAAACATTTTTTTCTCATTTTCTTTTCCTCTCTTTCTAAGCATAATATTTGCCCCTACATCCATAACATCCCTATGCTTCCCAAAAAGGTAACACTAAAATAAAAATTTTTTTATTTTTATTCTGCCATTATGTCTCCGGATAAAACCTCAAAACCATATTTTCTATTAAGTGCTTCAAAAAACTTTTCTTTGTTCATTTTTGGAAAAAAACTGTCCCTTCCCTCCAATTGTTCCAGAAGCAAAACAATATATTTTATTTTCCACGTATTCATATGCAATGCTCCCTTATTCAACTCCACTTCCATTTCTTTATATAGTTCATAAATCAGATAAACGTTTTGCTTTTCCTCCATTTTCACCTCTCTTCCCTTCCCGTCTGCCATGGATTTGATTGTTTAAAACTTGGACATAACTGCTCTATGGGAAATACAGGAACCATGAACCTTTGACGCATATACCCGCTTTACAATAAAAGTTCATTTTTCCCCCTACATCTATAACATTTCATTAACTCTAAATAAGGTAACAACAATTTTAAATTTTTTTATTTTTTTGCAATAAAAATCCTTACTCCGCCGTAAATACAAGCATTGTAAGGATTCTCTTATAATATCTATAGCAATTATCAGTCGTATGTCCATTAAAAATTTATTTCAGATTCTCTACGATTTTTTCAGCTTCACTTAAATCAAGGTTTGTGTCAATCGTATAAATAATATCATCTTCCGCAAAAATAATATTGATATCATCTTCTGTACTTATATATACATTTCGATCCCCTATCTGTCTCTGTTGACCTAGAACTTCATTTCCCCCTTTGTTTTTAAAAATATCGCCGTTTATGATGTAGTATTCACACGAAATGTTTAGCTGAATATCGCCATTTTGATAATATGCCATGATTTCTTCGCTATTTTCAAAAATATTTTTTTCAATCAGTTCCAATACCAATCCGTCCGGAATATATTCCGGAACCAAAACCCGTCTCTCAAGTGATTCTTTCAGGGATTCCCAATCTGAATATATCTCGTAATACTCACTTACACCTTCTTCCATCACATTCTCTCTCGATCCCATTGTATGAAAATAAACACCATGTGTCGTTTCCCTGATTATCTGCCACAAAGACTTATCCACTGCCATAACAGAAGCCGTATTTCCAATACCAGCCATGACCGCTATAATTGCTGCGGTCACGGCAATCCGGCCTTTCCAGGATATTCGACTGGCTTTTTTCGGTCTTTTAACGGCCGTTTCTGAATCGGAAGGCTCAAGAGACAAATCAAGGCCAAACCTTTCATTGAAACGTTCAAGAAACCGTTCCGGTTCCATATCGGGGGGAAGCTCCTCTCTTCCTTCTAATTTGGCAATCAATAAGTTGATATATTTAATCTTATATGTATCCATGACTTCCGGGGCTTTTTCCAATTCCTCTTCCATTTCCTTATACAGCTCCCGAATCAGATTTTCATTTTTCTTTTCCGTCATTCTCATTCTCCCTGTTTTCGGATATCTTCATAAATTCCCGGATCCGTCTGCGTATTCTTGAGACCGCCATTTTACACGCCCCTTCACTGCTTCCAAAATCCTCGGCCATCTCCACATACGAATTTTTCTCTTGATAGCGGCTTTTCAAAAGCTTCATCTGTTCCTTGCTCACCATATGGCTGAACTCATCCAGCACAAGAAACTCATAAGTGTCTTCTACGCTGAACGTATCCACCAAACCTCCTATGGGTTCTTCGTTTGCCCGAAGCCTGGCTCTTTTTGCGAGAGACTGCTTCATCTTATATTTTGCCGTATTATAAACCCATCCACGCCGGTTTTCATGCGCCTGCAGCTTTTCCGCATGGCGCCACGCCTCATAGAATACTTCCTGGACTACTTCTTCCGTTAAATGTTTGTCCTTGCAGTATCCGATGACAAACTGAAAAATCTCTATGTACATCTCGTGATATAGTTCTGATATAAGCCCGTTCTTTTCTTCTTTTGTCATCTTTCCTCAATCCTTACAAAATTTATTTGGTTTCCTGTTCAAATTTTTGGAAAGCTTCCACGAAAAATTTTATGCATCAATATTCTATCCAATATGAGGTTCATAAGTCGTCGGTATATCGTCCATTTTGAATTTACAGTGAATTCTTAGGGGAAACTGTAAAGTGATGTAATTATAGAAACGGCATATAATATAGAAGCATTATCCAAATACCGTAGCCCCTTAATCTTTTATGAGGCCGTATTTGGCAGAAAGCGCATATTACATATCCTCCCAATATACTAAAAGGGCCCATAAAGTCCGCATGATTGCCTGACTTTTGGCCCCTTTAATAACCCACTAAACTACCCTCTGTCCCAATGGTCTCATCCGATCATCACAAATGACATATCGCCAAAGAACATTCACTTCCGTTAAATCCTTATCCCGTCGTTCCTCCAATAATAACCAATCTATATAAAAATACATCTGTTTCGTAAACAAAATGCGATTCATTCTTTTCATAATGAAAACAATTGCTGACCTATTTTATCTCCTGCTCCAAGGAGCGGAACGTTTCCGTATTAAAAAAATCGGCTATTGTAATATCCAGACCATCACATAATTTAACAATCGTGGAAATCTGCGGATCCCTGCTCTTCCCGTTCAGGATGCTTTTCACCGTAGACGCAGGCATGCCGGATAAATCACATAAGTGGTTCACTGTGATCTCTCGCTCTTCGCAGAGCTCCAGGATTCGCTTTTTTACTGCCTCTAGTAGTCCGTATCGGAAATCCTTGTGCATATTTCTGAGGATATTTTTCCGAGAGTGCAGGTCAAAAAACGCAGACGTAGTGGTGCTACGGCGAGGCTTTTTGACCTGTGCTATCGGAGAAATAGACCGGAAATATGCACAAGGATTTCCGGTACGGACTACTAGGATCTGCATACCGCCGACTTCCTCCATAAACTATAGGTAGGTACTTAAACAGTATTTTACAGAATCTAAATATTATAAGTCGTCGATATATCGTCCATTTAAGACGAAATTCGAATTTATTTGAAAACTTCGTCAAAAAAATTCTCCTTTTACTTTGGCTGCAAATGGCCTTAATGAGACTAAATAAAACTAATATATATCTGGCCGCTTTCAGGGCGGTGTCCGTCGTAAAAAAAACCGCCCACCGAAATAATCTCTCTGAAATGTGATAAATCTGTGGTAAAACGCAAAAAAGAAAGGCTCCTGCTCTTCGCAGAAACCTTGAATTTCGAGGGAGTGGGGGCACCCTTTCGGGTACCCCCGAGTGTTATGAATGAAATACTGATATGTGTTCTTGCTACATTCTTAATATAACAAAGAATTGTGACCAATCTATGTCCAGCTTCTAAAAAAAGAATAAAGTAAATTAAGAAATTCTTACGAAAGCCGAAAGAAAGTCAAAACCACTTCAAAAGCCTGTTTTTGCCCCACATTCAGCAGTCAGGCCACAGCATTTCTACAGTACCCCTGCTCCCTGTCCGATATCTACAACATAGAAATCCGCCTTAATTCCTGTTCGTTTCTCATAAGCAGAGCCCACGGTTTCAATGAAAGCCTCCACCTGCTCGTTTTCAACAATGCTGACCGTACAGCCCCCAAAGCCGCCGCCCGTCATGCGGGACCCCAGCACGCCGGAAAGCTTCCATGCCTCCTCTGCCAAAATATCCATCTCCGGACAGGATACCTCATAATCATCCCGGAGGGACACATGAGATGCATTCATCAGCTTGCCAAAAGCTGCAATATCATTCTCTTTCAGGGCCTTCACCGCATCCAGCGTTCTCTGATTCTCATACACCGCATGCTTAGCACGTTTTTGCTCCACCGGATCCGCAATCGCCGCTTTGTGTGCTTCAAATGCTTCAATATCCAGATCTCCCAAAGCTTCAATAGACACCACACTTTGAAGCTGCTTCAGCGCCGATTCACACTGCTGACGGCGAACATTGTACTCAGAGCCTACCAAATTATGCTTTACATTACTGTTGGCTATGACAATGCGGGCATGGTCAAGCTTTACGGATGCATATTCATAAGACAGATCTGCCGTATTCAGGAATATCGCATGATCCTTTTTACCCATGGCGCTGGCAAACTGATCCATAATGCCGCAGTTCATGCCGTTAAAATTGTTCTCGGAATACTGGCCAATCAGGGCAATTTCCACCTGGCTGACCTCTATCTCAAAAAGATCCCGAAGCATAACGCCGGTCAGCACCTCCAAGGATGCGGAAGAAGATAATCCGGAACCATTGGGAATATCTCCTGCAATTACAACATCCATACCAGCAGGAATTTTATGGCCCTTTTCTCCAAAAGCCCAGATGACTCCCTTTGGATAATTGGTCCAGCCCGCCTCATCCCTGCATACCAAATCATTCAAGCCGGTCTCAATCACTCCTGCCTTTTCAAAGTTCATTGAATAAAACCGAAGCTTGTCATCATCCCGTTTTCTGGCTGCCCCATAAGTTCCCATAGTGAGCGCACAGGGAAATACATGTCCCCCATTGTAATCCGTATGCTCGCCAATCAGATTCACCCGTCCCGGTGCAAAGTAGGTGCGAATATCGCCCTCTCCCCCGTACAGCTCCGCAAATTTCTTTAACACTTGATTTTTCATTCTAAAAAATCCTCCGCTCTCCTGAAATGTTTATTATCCGCAGCTCTTCAAGACTCCCATATATCAAAATACCACAAGAATCAAAGAGCATTTATATTCCCAGTATAATAAAAAAAAAAGCGCCTGTCCACACAGACGCTCATAAATTTTAAAAATTACAAAATTTTTGATAAAAAGTCCTGAAGCCTGGGATCCTTGGGATGCTCGAAAAATTCCTGGGGTGTATTTTCTTCCTTAATAACCCCCTCGTCCATGAACACCACTCGAGTGCCCACCTCTCTGGCAAAGCCCATCTCATGGGTTACAACCACCATAGTCATACCGTCCCTGGCAAGCTGCTTCATCAACTCCAGAACCTCTCCCACCATCTCCGGATCCAGGGCGGAGGTTGGCTCGTCAAAAAGCATGACCTTGGGTTTCATAGCAAGGGAACGCACAATAGCAATTCGCTGCTTCTGTCCGCCGGAAAGCTGGATAGGATAAACATCTGCTTTATCCTCCAGATTCACCAGCTTAAGAAGACGCATAGCTTCTTCCTCTGCCTGTGCTTTTGTCATAAGCTTCTGCTGCACAGGCGCCAGCATAATATTTTTCTTAACAGTCAGATTGGCAAATAAATTAAAATGCTGAAACACCATACCCATATGGCGGCGCACCTTATTGATGTCCACATGAGGGGAGGTAATCTCTTCCCCGTCAAAAGTAATGGTTCCGCCGGTGGGCTGCTCCAGGAGATTGAGGCAGCGGAGAAAAGTGGATTTTCCGGAGCCTGAGGGTCCAACGATTACAACCTTTTCTCCCTGCTCAATATGAGCATCGATATGGGAAATTACCTTGTTATCCCCAAAGGTTTTTGATAAATCCTTAACGTATATCACTTTTTCTCAACCTCCTCTCCATCTTACCCAAAAGCCAGCTCAGGAACAGGACCATCACCAGATACATGACAGCTATGGCGATAAAGGGAACCAATGCCTGATAGGTATTGGCCTGTATAATCATGGCGCCCTTGGTCAAATCCTTTAACCCGATTACCGTTACAATCGAGGTCTCCTTAAGCAGCGTAATCAGTTCATTTCCCAGAGCCGGAAGTACGTTTTTAAAGGCTTGGGGAATAATGACATGACGCATGGTGCTCACATAAGTCAATCCAAGAGAACGGCCGGCTTCCATCTGGCCCTTGTCAATGGACATAATGCCGGAGCGGACAATTTCCGCCACATAAGCGCCGGAATTTACTCCGAAAGCCAGCACTGCGCAGCGAATCAGGTTTCCGTCCGTGGCCCGTGTAGCGCCCGGAAACAGAACCGGCCAAATAACGAACCACATGATCAATAGCTGTACCATCATAGGCGTCCCCCGGACTACTGTCAGGTAAAGCTTACAGATTCCATTGAAAATCCGCAGAAGAATCCCTCTCCGGTTCTCCGGCTGCTGATCGTGTGCGGAACGGATAACCGCCACCAGCACGCCAAGCACCAAGCCTAAAACCAGGGCAAGCACAGTCACCAGAAACGTGATCCGGATCCCCTTTACAAAATACATATAATTATCTTTCAATATAAATGTCTGATAAAAGCCCTTCTGTACGCCTTGCCACCATGCTTCCATGCGTCCCCCGGCCCCCTTTCTCCTTTTGGTAAAACAACGGAAAAAGGGGATGTCTTCTCTGAGACATCCCCCTGATGCTCTTCTTATTCAGCTTTGATGTACTTATCCAGGATTTCCTGAATAGAGCCGTCTTCCTGCAACTCTTTCAGCGCTGCGTTCAGCGCATCCAATAATGCCGTATTCTCTTTTGATACGGCGGCCGCATAGTCCTCGATTACATACTCTGTATCCAGGATCTTCAATCCCTCATTGGCTTCTACAAAACTAAGAGCAGGCTGCTCGTCAATAACCACACAGTCCACAGCTCCCTGTACCAGGTTCTGTACTGCCGTTGCACCGTTGGTGTAAGCCAGTACATTCTCCTCGCCATAATCCTCTGAGCAATACTCATATCCTGTAGTTCCCTCCTGAACGCCAATCAGCTTGCCCTCCAGATCATCCGCAGATGCGATTTCGGAATCCTCTTTTACAATAATGACCTGAACGCCGGTTGCGTAGGAATCGGTAAAGTTCACGTTCTCAAGACGCTCTTCCGTAACCGTCATGCCTGCCAGTCCAATATCAACTCCGCCGGTCTGTACGGAAGTTACGATAGTTGAAAAATCCATATCCATAATCTCCAGAGTCAGCCCCAGCTTCTCTGCCAGAAGTCCTGCGATCTCCGCATCGATTCCCACGATGTCGTCTCCGTCATAGAACTCATAGGGCGGGAATGCTGCGTTTGTTCCCATGGTCAGGATGCCCTCTGTTACCGTGGTAAATTCTCCGATTTCTGCCGGAGCCTCTGTCCCATCCGGTGCATCCGCATCCTCTGCCGGAGCTTCTGCGTCTTCTGCAGGCGCCTCTGCCTCAGCGGGTGCTGCCGGCTCTTCTGTCTTGGAGCCGCATGCTGCCATGGATGCACACATAGCTGCCGCTAATAAAAGTGCGATTAATTTTTTCATGTTCTTTCCTCCCAAACTTTATAATAAATTATTATGAAAGCAATCTGCTTTCACACATTATAGATAAGGCTATGGGTTGATAGCCTATTAAACCATTTTAACATTATTTTTATAAATTACAAGAGAAAAAATGTATAAATTTGAACATTTCATGCATAAATTTTCGTCTTATATTTACAGATGCGGCGGCTTTGGGCAGGATGTGAATTAAAATATGAGAAATGCGGACGCCGCAGGAGGGAAATAGGTACTCCCCCTGCTCCGCTTCGCTAACACGCCTGCGGAGTACCTATTTCCCTCCTGCGGCTGGTCTTGTATGTTTTTGCTGCCGTATTAGGACTTTTATTTCCTAGTTTGTTCGTTGACTTTATATTTGGGTGTGGTATACTAAGACGGATAGTCTAGTGTATTTTAACATCGCAGAAAAAACCGTATGCAGTTTTTTGCATATGGGTTATAAAAAAGAAATGAGGTTTTTAGTATGAACGTTTTTGAATGGTTAAAGGTGCTTCTTCTGGGTGTTGTGGAGGGAATTACGGAGTGGCTTCCTATCAGCAGTACCGGGCATATGATTTTGATTGAGGAACTGGTTCATTTAAATGTGAGTGCGGATTTTATGGAGATGTTCCGTGTTGTCATTCAGCTTGGAGCGATTCTGGCTGTAGTTGTGCTCTATTTCGGAAAGTTGTGGCCCTTTACGGCACCGAAGAATGGCTGGATAAAAAAGGAAACCTGGTCACTGTGGTTCAAGGTTTTGGCTGCAGTTCTTCCGGCAGCGATTATTGGAATTCCTTTTGATGATAAGATTGATGCCCTGTTCTATAATTATCAGACAGTGGCAATTACTCTGATTGTGTATGGAGTTTTATTTATTGTGATTGAGAATCGGAACCGGGGCAGAAAACCTGTGGTGCAGAACTTCCGTCAGTTAAGCTTTTCTATGGCTTTCTTTATTGGAGCTTTTCAGGTATTGGCGCTGATACCCGGCACTTCCCGATCCGGAGCTACAATTTTAGGTGCTATGCTCCTGGGGCTTGCGCGGCCCATAGCTGCGGAGTTCAGCTTCTTTTTGGGAATTCCGGTTATGTTTGGCGCAAGTCTTCTGAAACTGGTAAAATTCGGCTTCGATTTTACAGGCACAGAGATTGGGATTTTAGCAGTTGGCATGGTTACTGCTTTTGTGGTATCTATACTTGCCATTCGATTTTTGATAGGATATATTCGGAAGAATGATTTTAAAGCCTTTGGTTATTATCGAATTGTCTTAGGCATCCTGGTTCTTGCTTATTTTCTGCTTCTCGGCTAGTAAATTGCCCATGTGCCGGCATTAGATTCTTGCATATAAAAATAAAGGACATGACAGAATGTAAACCATCGCTTATTCCGTCATGTCCTTTCACTATTCAATGCCCATTCACCACTATCGTCTTTGATTTATGGCAGTATGCCAATCTCTATACTTCCAAAAGCTTCTCCACACTAGCCAGCTTCACACAGAGTACAAACAGATCCGTTGCCACCGCCAGTTCTTCCTTGGTCGGGAAGGACGGGGCGATACGAATATTGCTGTCCATGGGGTCTTTCCCATAGGGATAGGTCGCTCCTGCTCCGGTCATTACTACGCCAGCTTCTTTGCATTTTGCAACAATAGCCTTAGCACAGCCCTCCATAGCATCAAAAGAGATAAAGTAGCCGCCTCTCGGACGTATCCAGCTTCCAATCTCCAAACCGGAAAGCTCACGTTCCAGAGTATTAAGGACAGCCTCAAACTTCGGACGCATAATTGCCGCATGCTTGCGCATATGCTCATGGATGCCGTCTATATCTTTGAAAAATCTCACATGCCGAAGCTGATTTACCTTATCATGACCGATGGTCTGAATGGTAAGCTGCTTCTTAATATCTTTCAGGTTGTTGGGCGATGTGGCTATGCAGGCCACACCGGATCCCGGAAAGCTGATTTTTGAAGTGGAGCAGAATTTGTAAACAATGTCCGGATTCCCCGCCTTCTCACACTCGTCCAGAATCTCCAGCAAAAAATCCTGGTGATCATCATATAAATGATGCACGCAATAAGCATTGTCCCAAAAGATACGGAAATCCTCCGCAGCCGGCTTCAGATTGGCAAAACGGCGGACCGTTTCATCCGAATAGGTAATTCCCTGAGGATTGGAATACTTAGGCACACACCAGATTCCCTTGATTGCCGGATCACTGCTTACCAGCTTCTCCACCAGATCCATGTCCGGCCCTTCCGGTGTCATGGGAACATTTATCATCTCTATTCCAAAATATTCCGTGATAGCAAAATGACGATCATATCCGGGAACCGGGCATAAGAACTTTACTTGCTCCTGCTTGCACCAAGGTGCATGTCCCATGATACCGTGAGTCATAGCACGGGCTACCGTATCGTACATTACGTTCAGGCTGGAATTGCCATAGATAATCATTTTATCCGGAGATACCTCCGACATCTGGCCAAGAAGCTCCTTTGCCTCTTTCACGCCATCCAGCACACCATAATTCCGGCAGTCTACCCCCTCCGAATCCTTCAAATCCACACCACTGTGCAGGACATCCATCATTCCCATGGAAATATCCAACTGCTCCGCACTGGGTTTTCCTCTGGACATATCCAGATGCAGATTCTGCGCCTGTACCTCCTGGTATCTTGTCTCCAGCTCCTCCTTTAGATCCAGAAGCTCTTCCCTGCTCATTTCCCGGTAAGATTTCATTTTGCTCCTCCTCTTTCGCTGCCATCCAGCTTTCAGCTTTATGCAGCACTTATGCATAATTTACTGTCAACTATATTTCCTGTAGCAGATTATCCTTTTTTCACAAATTTGTCAAGCCGTTTTTCACATTCATCCAAAGACAGCCTGTACCAAATAGTTATATTCCTGCCATGTCGGATACTCCTCCAGCTCTCTTAAAGCTTCCGCAATTGAGCGGTACATCCACTCATGCATCTTTTTATTCTTCACATTAAAGCGCTCCCATACCGTATCTCCGATAATGCACACATCCCGGTGAATTGCCCGGAGATTGGAAAGCTTGTCTGCCAGCGCCAGCATCTTTGCATCCGTATCCGCCTCTGTCTCCAGAAATGTAATCGTCTCCTGTTTGCGTACTTTCCATGTAAGAGACGCCGGAAAATTTCTTCGTTTATTCTCACTTTCCCCCATAACCAGCTCTGTTATTCTGCGTCCGAAGTGCGCAAGGAGATCCTGTTCCGTAGCCTCAGTATCCTCCAGAACATCATGCAGAACTGCCGCTGCAATCACTTCTTCGTCATCTGTCATCGTAGACACAATCGCTGCCGCCTCAATGGGATGGACAATATAGGGTACATTCGTTCCCTTGCGCATCATTCCCGAATGAGCCTTTGTTGCAAAAATGATTGCAGAATCCAATAGTGTCAATACCTTCTCCATATTCTTTTCCTCTCCATGGGACGAAAGCATCCAATTCTGCTTTCCCCACAAGCAGAACCGGATACTGCGTTCCGTCTCTCTATGCATATACACGCAAAATCGTGGAAATTTCTTTGATCATAGACATCTCACCAAGCACCAGAAGCGAATCTTTGAAATGGCGCTCCAATACTTGTTCCGTAATGACAGCAAGCTCAGCCAGTTCGCCGCATTTATTTTTTTGAATCACTTGAGCAATACTCACATTATTATTGCCAAACACCGAAGCAATCCCGGCCAGAACACCCGGACGATCTTCTACCTGCAGGCGCAGAAAATACCGATGACTTGTCTCATCCGCCGGCTTCACACACAGATTCTTATAACAGGTGCAGCCGAGTCTTCCTGTACTTCCTGCCTGAATATTCCGGACAATCTCAAAGATATCGCCTGCCACTGCACTGCCCGTTGGGAATCTGCCGGCGCCGCGTCCTAAAAACATTGCGTCATCCACCGCATCCCCGTGTACAAAAACAGCATTAAACGCATCCTGAACCGATGCCAGCGGATGTTCCTTGGGAATCAGCATAGGATAGACCCCTGCTTCTATGCCGTCCTCACCGTTTTTTGCCACTCCCAGAAGCTTAATCACCATGTTCAGTTCATCTGCATAGGCAATGTCCGCCGCTGTAATCTTCGTAATCCCCTCTGTAAATACATCCGCAAAGGTCACCCGGGAATTGAAAGCAATGGAAGCCATAATCGCTACCTTCCGCCCTGCATCATATCCTTCCACATCCGCCGTCGGGTCAGCCTCCGCATAGCCCAGCTCCGCAGCCAGCGCCAGCGCATCTGAGAATTCCATCTTGTCCTGAGTCATTCGTGTTAGTATGTAATTGGTTGTTCCGTTTACAATCCCCATAACCTCAGTGATATAATTGGCTGCCAGACATTGCTTCAGAGGACGTATAATGGGAATCCCTCCTGCCACTGCTGCCTCAAACATCAAATCGCAGCCATGCTCCCGGGCCGTATCCAAAAGCTCCCGGCCATAGTCTGCCAGCAGGTCCTTATTGGCTGTCACCACATGCTTTCCTGACTGCAGAGCTTCTAAAATATAAGTCCGAGCCGGCTCGATACCACCCATTAACTCAATCACAATTTGAATCTTTGGATCTTCCGAAATCTCTTTCCAATCCTCCGTCAACAGGGCAGAATCCAATCCCTCCCGCTTTTTCCCTTTATCACGCACCAGGATCTTTGTAATCTCCACAAAGACTCCCAGCTTTTTGGGCATTTCTTCTTTCTGGCGCTTCAGAATCTCATAGACTCCCCCGCCCACTGTACCTGCGCCTAAAAGCGCAGCTTTTATTACCGGAATATCTCCCATTTTCTTTCTCCTGTCTGAAACTCTTTCCCTGCACCCTTTCATGGATGTTATTCATATAATGAGCCACAGCAAACCTATACTGTTGACCATAGATATAAGTGTACTATGATTTCAAAGACATGTCAAAAGAACTTTTATAAAAAACTATGTCTATTTTGTAAAATTAAGGAATCCTTCAGACAAAGTGAAGAAGCTCTCAGGAATGCGCTTTCAGCCATTGCATACATTCCCGATAGTCCGGAAGTATCTGCTCCACAATTCGGTAAAATGCTTTGGAATGATTCATTTCCTTCCGGTGGGCCAGTTCATGCACCACCACATAGTCCTGAACCTCGTCCGGACAAAGCATCAATCTCCAATTATAATTCAAATTTCCTCTGGCACTGCAGCTTCCCCATCTGGTCTTCTGCCCCCGGATAGAGATGCGCCCATAAGTAACACCCATCCTGTCCGCATAATAGGCTGTCTTTTCTGCCAGCACTCTTCGTGCCTGTTCCCGGTAAGCCTGCTCCTCTTCCAAAGAAGGTGTGGGCAGAAGGCTTTGATGATTATTCACCTCCAAAAGCTTTTTTTCAAGCCACGTCTCATGGCGCTGTACAAATGCCGCAATTTCCTGCACAGGATAGCGAAGAGGCGCCCGTACAAGCACTTTCCCCTCTCTGGTCACTTGAAGCGCCAATGTCCGGCGTCTGCTGCGTATTACTTCATAAGAAATCATCTGACTTTATCCTCTCTGCTTATTTCTCCCCCTGTTTTCCTCCAAGCTCATCCCGTTCCTGCCGAAACTCTGTCATGCAGGATCGGAACCGCAGCGGCAGAAGGCCCTGCTGACATCTTGGATTCCTCCGTTCTTCAATGGCAATGGTTTTGCAAAAGAGCTTCCACAGCTCCTGAAACTCCTTTTCCTGCCCGGAGCGGCACATCAGATAATCCGGATTAAGCTCCTTGGCATCTGCCAGCACCCAAAGGGAGCCTTTGGGATGCACTGCCATGACGCTGCGCTTTTTATCATGAATCACCCAATTTTCCTGCTGAAACCGGTCCGAAAAATGAGGGGCCAAAAGGGGCAGAACTGCATATGCCGGTTCAATCGTGCTGTAAAGCACCCCATTTTCCAGCTCCTCAAAGCGTACAAATCCCATATAACGGTGAGCCTCGTGCCATGCCTTGGTACGAAGTCTCATCACTAAGGAAACGTCAGGATCCTGAAGACAGTTGACTACCTGATGCCCGTTCATCATATGAAGCCCCAGTACTACCATTCGATAGATGGCTTCCGCCCTTTTGCTGTCCGTACAGGCTGCTGCATAGCAGACTGCCTCAAATGCTTCCTCCCCAAGCTTCTGACGAATTGTGCGCAGTACCTTTTCTGCCTTAAGGGCATCTGTCTTCACCTGACGATATTCACAGAACAGCTCCAGGCTGTCTGCGGCATCTGTTTTCAGACGCACATTCTTATGTCCCAGGCGGCTGTCCCAAGCATCATAGATACCTGTCAGTATTCCGTCCAGGCTGTCCTCACACCAAAATATCGTAGTCATCCGCTTTCTCCTCCATTATGATTGTGTTATGCTGATAAATTTGGGGATTTACTCTCAAACCCTGTACCTGATTGGCAGGAAAAATTCTGATCATCAAACAGGGATAATTGCCGATAAGTCACCTGTTCCCCAATTCCTAATGGCAGTCGCTCCTTTACATCCAGCAGATTGCGTGTAATAAAGTCTTCCTCTATCCGAATCGGATACATGGTCCGACCCTGGCAGGTTATAAAATAGAGCGCACGCTTTAACACTACACCCATCCGCTTCAAATCCGGAAAATCCAAACTTCCCAGCCGTCTTGCTTTCACTATCCTCTGTGCGGAACGCACGCCAATTCCCGGTACTCTAAGAAGAGTCATATAATCGGCTCTGTTAACCTCTACCGGAAATTGTTCCAAATGGCCCAGGGCCCAGTCACACTTGGGATCTAACAGCACATTAAAGTTAGGCTTATCCTCTGAAAGCAACTCTGAAGCGTGAAATCCATAATATCGCAGCAGCCAGTCTGCCTGATACAAACGATGCTCCCTTAGAAGGGGCGGGCCGCCGGGCAGCGCCGGAAGCATACTGTCCTCATTCACCCGTACAAAGGCAGAATAAAATACCCTTTTTAGTTCAAACTTCTGATACAAAGATTCTGCCACAGATACAATCTGAAAGTCATTCTCCGGCGTAGCGCCGATAATCATCTGGGTAGACTGTCCGGCAGGAACAAACCTTGGCGCATTGCGGTAAAGGGCCAGCTCATTCCGATTCTCTTCCATACGGTTCTGAACCTGGCGCATGGGGGTGAGAATTCGTGCCCGTGACTTATTGGGGGCAAGGAGCCGCAGGCCCTCCGCTGTAGGAAGCTCCAGATTCACACTCATGCGATCTGCCAGATAACCGGTCTGCTCAATGAGCCGGGAATCTGATCCCGGAATGGCTTTCACATGGATATAACCTCCAAAGCCATATTCATGGCGCAACTTATACAAGGTCCGATACAGCAGCTCCATAGTATAGCTTGGGCTTTTCAAAATACCGGAGCTCAAAAACAGCCCTTCGATATAATTCCGCCGATAAAATCCCATTACCAGATCACAGACCTCCTGAGGAGTAAACGCTGCCCTGGGAACATCATTGGAAGCCCGGTTCAGGCAGTAACGGCAATTGTAAATGCATTCATTGGTAAAAAGTATCTTCAAAAGGGAAATGCACCTGCCATCTGCAGAAAAGCTATGGCAAATCCCTGCTTCCGTGCAATTTCCCACACCTTTTCCCGTATTTCCCCGTTCTGTACCGCTGGAGGTACAGGCTACATCATATTTGGCCGCATCCGACAAAATATTCAGCTTCTCCATCAGTGTAAGCTTCTCTGGCACTCGAATCTGCATCCATCTCTCCCCTTATTTTCAAACATTTGTTCCGAACATTTGTTTTATTATTGTATCACACAAGGAGACTTGTTACAAGTAGAAAACAGAGAAAATTTTATTATTTTATAGCAATTTAAAGGACTGGGAATATACAGAAAAACTTTATCCGCCATATTCCAGTCCCTTATATGTATACCAATCGGCTTTACTTTTTAACAAATTTTTATCCGCTTACGGAAGACTCCGGTACATGGAAAAGGGCTTCTCATCCCCCACCCTATGGTACTTCAATCACATCATCCTTCCCAACCGGCAGAATCGCAGCCAAAACCATTCCAACCACTGCCGCCAGCGCCAGTCCGGAGATAGTAACCGTTCCCGCTACAGGAATACTGTCACAGCCTATTCCCAGCACGAAGATCAAAGCTGCAATCATCAGATTCCGGCTGTTACCAAAGTTCAAACGGGAATTAATAAGAATCCGCACACCTACGGAAGAAATCATGCCATAAAGTACAATGCTGATTCCCCCTGTCACCGGTCCCGGAATACTGGTAATAATTCCCCCTATCTTTCCGAAAAGTCCCAGAATAATGGCGAATACCGCCGCAATCCGGATTACCAGCGGATCGTAATTCTTTGTTACGGCCAGCACTCCCGTATTCTCTCCATATGTAGTATTTGCCGGTCCGCCCAAAAGACCCGCCACAGCCGTTGCAACACCATCGCCTAAGATAGTCCGGTGGATCCCTGGATCTATCATAAAGTTCTTTCCTACCACCGCACTGTTGGTGGTAATGTCCCCCACATGCTCAATCAATGTTACCAGGGCAATAGGCGCTATCGCCAGAATTGCATCTGCCTTAAAAGCCGGCATACACAAAACCTGATCCATGATGTTCCGATCCAGAAAAGAAAGGGCATGTGCCTCCTTCATGGGTGTCATATCAATAAATCCCATAGGAATGCATACCAGATAGCCCACAATAATTGCAAAAAGGATGGGCATCAGATTATAAATCCCTTTGGCAAACACCGATATACAGATAACGGCAGCCAATACCACCACAGTCACCAGAACTGCTTTCATACTAAATTCCCCATTCCAGTAAAATGCGGAATCAATAGCGGAACCGGAAAGGCGCAGGCCAATAACAATAATAATCGGCCCGGTCACAATAGGCGGCAAAAGCTTATTTACCTTTTCATACCCCACCAGCTTAATCAGACCCGCAAACACGGCATACACCAATCCTGCCACGATCAGCGCTCCCTTAACAGATGCCAGTTTATCCAAATAATCAGCATCTCCCATACGGGAATCTCCCAGAATCGCACAAATACCACCGATAAAAGCAAAACTGGAGCCTAAAAAAACAGGTACTTTCCTCTTTGTAATCCAATGGAATAAAAGAGTTCCAAGCCCTGCGCAAAATAATGTGATCGAAGTATTCAGTCCTGTCAACGCCGGTACGAGCACCGTGGCTCCAAACATTGCCAAAACATGCTGAATTCCAAGTATCAGTTTTTGACCTGCGGTCTTTTCCATATAACACATTCCCCCTCGTAAAATTTTTCTATCTAACTATACAATAGATCCAGGAATTTAGCAATGGCAAGAGCAAAAAAATTACGCTCATATTTTTCCATTTTTTTCTTAATAACTTCTTTTTTTGGTAAATGGCAAGCCCAAAAAAGGGCCTGCATACGGCCCTTTTATTAAAATATAAAATTTCTCTATCAGCTCAACGGATAATATCCCATTCTGTTCCCCAATGAAACCGCTATGTAAAGAGGTGCTTCTCCCTGTGCCAGTTCATCCGGTATCTCAAAGAACAGCTCCCCATCCCGGTTCCACCGATGTATTATTCAGACACGGGCTGTAGGTCATGGCATTGACACAGTCATAAAAATTCTCATGTCCCTCATCTACCATTGCAGGATATTCCTCCTCAGGAAGTTCCAGCATAAAATCGCCTATCACCCGCAGGGAGGGAGGTGAGTCATCAAACTCCTCTCCTTGAAGATTCCGATATAAAGCAATGACCTTCTTCCCCTCTATCTCAATAGCCTCGGGTTCACCCTCCTCTGTCTCCTGGGAAGAAGCTTCATCCTGTAATGTCAATTCCTCATCTACAGTAACCGTTAGGTTTGATGTATAGTAGTCCTCCTGGGTTAACTGTGAAGTATTTTTAAAAGAATCTTCACCAAACTTCCCCTCTACCGTAGGAATCACAGTATTTTTCAAATAGTCCAAGTAAGCCTAAAAAATCCATAAGGCTCCAAAGCTTAAGAGTTAATCACATTGATTCCATATTGGCTCTCAATCAATCAGCAAAGCGATTGGCCCGAATTTACTCAAAATCCACATCCAGATATGGATTTTCCACCCTATGGAACTCTCCCCTGTCCGCAGCCTCCGCAAAAGCCGGCTCCACAGGCATTTTGCCGAGTACCTTTAAGTCCAGCTTTGCCGCCTCTTCATCAATATGACTCTTGCCAAACAGCTGAATCTCCTTACCGCAGTCCGGACATTTAAAATAGGAATAATTTTCAATGATTCCCTTTACTGGAATATTCATCTGCTCCGCCATGCTCAGGGCTTTTCTTACTATCAGCTGAACCAGATCCTGAGGTGAGGTTACCATAACAATCTCATTCACCGGAAGCGACTGGAATACGGTCAGGGGCACATCTCCCGTTCCCGGCGGCATGTCAACCAGCAGAAAATCCAGATCGCCCCAGATTACATCTGTCCAGAACTGCTTCACCACATTGGCAATGATGGGACCTCTCCAGATAACCGGTGCTGTCTCATCGGGAAGCAGAAGGTTGATGGACATAAGCGCAATTCCGTTCTCCGTATAGCAGGGTGTGATTTTGCCATCCTCCGTTGCTTCTGCCGGACCATGAACACCATACATCTTCGGAATGGAAGGCCCTGTAATATCCGCATCCAGGATTCCCACCTTATAGCCCTTTGCCGCAAGCCGGTTTGCCAGGGAAGCCGTTACCATAGACTTTCCCACGCCGCCCTTGCCGCTGACCACACCGATCACCCGGCGAATACAGCTATACTCGTTGGCATCCACCTGAAAGCTTGCAGGCCCCTGTTTACTGGGGCATCCCTCACAGCTTGACTTATCACAGCTGCTGTTATTGCATCCTTTTTCTGACATATTTATCGTCCTCCTATTTAACATATTTAACTTTTAATTTTCCAATTCCCTCGTTATATTTCGAAGCCACAGCTTCTTCCGGTACCGCCATGTGGTAATAGGAATCTTTACAATCTCATCCGACAGCAGCACCACAAATACCGCCTTCACGCCCCAGTGCAGCCAAAATGCAGCAATAGCCCCCAGGAAAATGGAAAAGCACCACATGCCAATTACATCCACGAAAAATCCAATCCGTGTATCTCCCCCGGCCCGGAACACGCCTACAATCATCGTAGTGTTGTAAGACTGGAAGACAGCATAATAGCACACCACAAAAAGCATAAACAGCAGATAATCCTTTGCCTGATCTGAGATTGTCATGCTTCCGGCTATCCATCCTCTTAAGAAAAACAAGCTCAAGGACGCAGCCAGTGTAATTCCTACACTGAGCCATATAAACTTTCGGGCATAAGCCTCCGCCAGCCTAAGCTTCTGTTCCCCAATTACTTTTCCAATCATAATGGAGGTGGCGGCAGACAGGCCGAATCCTATCACCATAATCAGCTGCCGGGATACCTGGGCTACGGAATTGGCAGCCACGGCCGCACTTCCCAAATGACCGATAATAGCCGCATTGACAGACATGCCCAGTCCCCACATAAGCTCATTGGCCACTACCGGGGAGGAAAATACCACAAAATCCTTTAATAAATATCGGTCAAATTTTACAAAATCCCGCAGATGGAGAGAGATAGGATTGCCCTTCCAGTTTATGTACAGCACCACAATCACCAGCTCCATAATTCTGGCAAACAAGGTTGCATAGGCCGCACCGCAGACGCCCATTGCAGGAACTCCAAACATGCCGAAGATCAAAATTCCATTGCCAATGATATTGATAATCAGAGAAATAAAATACGTCCAGGTGGCAACTACCACCCGCTCAACACTGCGCATCAGATTCAGATAAATCATGGTAAAGGCCACCGGAAGATAAGACCAGGACACAATACGCAGATAAGAAATTCCTTCTTGTATCACCGGCTCTTCCGTAGTAAAAGCGTACATAAGCTCCCTGGGAAATGCCTGGGCCGCCCCAAAAAACACAATGCCTATCCCCATTGCAGCACACAGAGATATCCCAAATACCTTCTCAATGGTACGAACATCCTGCTTTCCCCAATACTGGGCTGTCAAAACCGAAGCGCCGGATGTCAGTCCGAAAAAGATCAGGTTCATAATAAACTGAACCTGACCAGCCAGAGAAGCTCCGGAAAGCGCAGTCTCTCCTACTTTCCCCAACATCACCACATCGGCAGTCGTCACGCCTACATTAATCAGATTCTGCAAAGCCATGGGAATTACAAGGGCAATCGCCATTCGATAAAAGGCACGGTTTTCCTCTGCCGTTAATCTATTATGTTCTTTCATATACTTTCTATACTTGCTCCTTAAAACTTCTTTCTCCATACCTGCGGTGCAAACAGCATCAGGATCGGCAGGATCTCAAGACGTCCCACCAGCATATCCACACTCAAAACCACCTTGGAAAAATAAGAAAACTGCGAAAAATTCTCAATAGGCCCCACATTTGCAAGACCGGGTCCCACATTATTCAGGGTTGTGAGCACCGCTGTAAAATTCGTTGTAAAATCAAAATTATCAAAGGCTACTAGCAAAATAGAACCTGCCAAAATCAACAGATAGCAGATGAGATACACATATACGCCATGAATACTCTCTCCCGGCACCCTCTTTCCATCCATCTTCACCACATTCACGGACTTTGGATGCAGAATCTGGCGAATCTCCTTATTGATGGTCTTTGCCAAAATCAAAATTCGGGACACCTTCATACCGCCGCCCGTAGAGCCGGCGCAGGCGCCGATAATCATCAAAAGCAGAATTACCATCTTGGAAAGCTCCGGCCAAAGCTCAAAATTAGCCGTCACAAAACCGGTTGTGGTAATCACCGATGCCACCTGAAAAGCTGCAAAGCGCAAAGCCCGAAGGGGCGTCTCATAGAGGTTCAAAATATTGATGGTAATCACTGCCGTAGCCGCCACCACCACTCCCAGATAAGCACGCAGCTCCTCACTCTTCATTACTGCCTTCACGTTCTTCAAAAGAAGCAGATAATATAAGTTAAAATTCACGCCGAACAGCAGCATAAATACGGTAATCACACCGTCAATGTATGCACTGTCAAAAGCCGCAATACTTGCGTTCATACTGGAAAAGCCGCCGGTTCCTGCCGTACTGAAGGTATGAATCACCGCATTGTACAGATTCATCCCCCCTGCCAGAAGCAGCACAATCTCCACGCAGGAAAGAAAAATATACATGCCGTAGAGAATCTTTGCCGTACCTCTGCTTTTGGGCACCAGCTTATCACAGGTGGGTCCCGGCATCTCCGCACGCATCAGGAACATAGCTCCCTTATTTCCCAGAGGAATCACTGCCATAACAAAAACCAGCACACCCATGCCGCCGATCCAGTGCGTTAAGCAGCGCCAAAAGTTAATTCCCTTTGGAAGCGCCTCAATATCCTGCAGGATGGTGGAACCTGTAGTCGTAAATCCCGAAACCGTTTCAAAAAATGCATCCACAAAATGAGGAATCGCTCCGGACAGCACAAAGGGCAATGCTCCAAAAGCAGACCATAAAATCCAGGCCAAAGCCACGATAATAAAGCCTTCCTTTGCATAAAACACCATATTTTTCGGCCTTTTCCCAAGGAGAAGGGACAGAGCCATCAAAAAAGCCGCCGTAAGCACAAAAGTAAGGCCGCTGTGCTCCTGATAGAGCAGGGACACAAAAGCCGGAATCATCAGCACCAAACCTTCAATTCTCAGCATTCTTCCCAGAATAAATCGAATCATACTGTAATTCATCGCTTCAGAATCTCCTCCAGATCCTCCAGGCCCTGGCTCATGGTTACAACCACGACGCTGTCGCCTACTTCCAGTGTGTCATTGCCGCCCGGAATAATGATCTGCCGCTTTCGTACAATACATGCCACCAAATGATTCTCCTTTAAGGTCAAATCCTTTAGCGGAATCCCCGTATATTTGGCCGCCTCCCGAATCTGGAACTCCAGAGCCTCCACTCTGCCGTTGATGAGCTGATATACAGTCTCAATATTGGCGCTGCCCATGGAGTTCTTCATAGCCCGCACATAGCTCATAATCAAATTAGCCGTTACATTTTTTGCCGAAACTACGCTCTCCATGCCAAGCTCATCCACCATATGCTGCAGTGCCTCATCATTCACCTTGGTGATAATCTTGGACACATTCTTCGTCTTAGCGTACATGGACATAATGATATTTTCCTCGTCCATGCCGGTGAGGGCCACAAATCCGTCTACATGATCGATGCCTTCCTCTTCCAGAAGCTCATGATCCGTCGCATTGCCATGGATGATGGTCGCCTTGGGCAGAAGCTCACACAGTTCTCCGCAGCGAGCCCCGTCCCGTTCAATAATCTTTACATTCATTCCTAAAGACAGCAGCTTCAAAGACAGATAATAAGCCGTCTTTCCTCCGCCGCAGATAAGGACATTTTTCACACGTCCCCGCAGACCGCCTACGAATTTGAAGAATTTTTCGATCTCTTTATGGGAAGCCGCAATATTGATCTTATCTCCCTGCCTTGGAACAAAGCTTCCGTCCGGAATATAAACTTCTCCGCCCCGCTGGACAGCACAGACCAGCATCTTGATCTGATATTTCTCATAAAATTCACGGAAAGACAACCCAGCCATGGGATTCCTCTCATTGACGGACGCCTCCACCAGCTCCACGCGGCCCTTCGCAAAGGTCTCCACCTTGGCTGCCGATGGGAAGATCAGGACTCTGGAAATCTCCCCGGCAAGAACAAGCTCCGGGTTAACTGCCATGCTCAGCTTCAGTTCATCCTTAAATAAATGAATCTGCTGATAATAGACAGGATTGCGTACCCGGGCAATGGTCTGCTTGGCTCCTAATCTTTTGGCCAATAAGTAGCAGAGCATATTCATTTCATCGGTGGATGCACAGGCAATTACCAGATCCGCTCCCTGCACGTCCGCCTCCATCTGAATCTCTGCGCTGGCCCCATCGCCCACAATACAGGAAACATCCAGTTCATTGATTGTATCCTTCAGACGCCTTTCCCTCACATCAATCAGGGTTACATCATAACGTTCGACCGTAAGCTGTGTGGCAAGCTTATGTCCCACCTTGCCGTCCCCAATTATCACAATATTCATTCGTACTCTCTCCATTTAAATTCAACAGCGCTATACGGCACACTGCCATCAGGAAGGATTTCCAGCCACAAGGGCATGTGCTCGCAAATTCCTCCGGGCATTGCCGGGTACTGCTGTTTTTTATTCCGGTTTTGCCGATTTTAACGAAACCGATCCGTCTCAAAATGCTCCATCGTTTTCAGACAGTTTAAAATCTGACGGTATTTATCCTGGACGCTGCCGGCCGCAAGGCCAATGTCCAGGGAAGCGGCAATGCTTTCAAACAGATTGTCGTCCTCATAGCCTGCCCAGGACTGAAAAAGCTCCAGCTTATCCCGGTAGGTCTCCGTATCCAGAAAGCGCAGCAGCATCGGATTCACCTCCGTAGGCTCCTCCACCTCCTCAAATCGGTACTTCTGTGTCACGTCCGGATACTTTTCGTGATCCACTTCACTTACAAACATCTCATAAGGCCGGACCCAGACCTTCTCGTCTCCGTACTGGTCCTGGTATACCACCATCTGCTCCCCTGTCTCCGAGTGGGTGGCAATGGCCGTCACCTGGTACAGTCCATCCTTAAAATGCCGATAATAGGCACCAATCCTAATCTCTCTCACAAAATTCCTTCTTTCTCTATATTCGTCTGCTTCTGCGAACAAGAAGCCAAATGCTGCGGCTGCACATCCCATGGTCCGCTGACCGGAGAAATGGATGTTCACTCAAGCATTTGACCTGATAACTGCTAGTGTAGCACACTTATGCAAAAAAGAAAACCCCATCAAAACAGAAGTTCCGGATAAAGCTTTCTTTCTCTATGAGGATAATTCCTTCTTTTTCTCCAACCGCCCATACATCCACTCCCGAAGAAGCGCATAGACCACGGAAACAATGGGAATAAAAATCAGCATGCCTAAGATTCCCATCAGATTACCGCCTACGGTCACGGCAACCAATACCCAGATAGCCGGCAGCCCCACGGAGTTCCCCACCACACGGGGATAGATAAGATTTCCCTCAATCTGCTGAAGCACCTGGAACAGCACAATAAATCCCAGTGCCTGGGCCGGATTCACCATCAAAATCAAGAAAGCTCCCACCACACAGCCGATGAATGCGCCGAAAATAGGAATCAGCGCCGTAAATGCCACCAGAACCCCCACCAGTAAGGCATAGGGGAAGCGCAAAAGGCTCATAGCCACAAAAAACATAGCCCCCAGAATCACCGCCTCCATACACTGTCCGGTGATAAAGCTGGAAAAGGTGCGGTGGCTTAAGAAGCACACATGAAGAATATAATCCACTTGCTTTTTCGGAAAAACCGCCTTCAGAAGTTTCCGGCACTGCTCCCCCAGCTTCTCCTTCTGAAGCAGCACATAGCAGGCAAACACAAAGCCGATGAAGAAATTGGTCACTGCACTGATAATGGTCCTTGCCACCGTCATTGTGGAGGACAGCACACTGCCTGCGCCGCTGCGGAAGAAATTCCAGGCAGTCTCCACGGCCTTCTCCCAATTCATCTCCAGACCCTCAATCCAGGTCACAACCTGATCGTTATTCCGGAAGATCTCTTCAAGCCACTCCTGTGCTCTCGGAAGAAATGCCTCCACACTGGCCCCCAGTCCAACCACCGTAGTGCCAAGTTCCGGAACCACCACAAAGATCACCAGTGAAATAACGCCAAGGACCAGCAGTATGGCAATAACCATGCTCAAAGGACGGGCAAGCTTCCTTTGCAGGCTGCTCTTCCTGGTCCTTTTTTCCGGAAACAGCCAGTTTTCCAAAGCCGTCATAGGCACATTTAAGATAAAAGCAATGGCTCCTCCCAGCGCAAAGGGGAAGCCGATTCCCCACAAAAACCGCAGCGCCCCGAAGACTGCGTCCAGTCTCTGGACACCCACCAGCAGCAATATGGTAAAAGCAATCAGAAGCATCAGCTTCTTCATGGTCTCTCGATTCAGATTCATGCGTGTTCTCCTTCTTTTGTTCCCCTGTAAGCCAGGAATAAATCTATTATTAAGGAGCATAAGCCCCCGAACCATTTCTGTCAAGCACAAGAAAATATTTTATATTTTTTTTATAAAGTACTGCCATTTTCCCGGACTTCTCTTAAGAGGGTAATACAGAATATTCATTCTTAATGGTAGACAGCACATACAATGTCTTTATTCCGGATACCCCCGGCATCCTGCGCAAATCCTGGTGAATCAATTCCAGGCTTGAGGTGGAATTTGTCACAATTTTCATCAGATAATCCATATCTCCGGCAATGGCGTGGCATTCGCAGATATCCTCATAGGCAAGAACCTCCCTTTCAAAGGGTTCGCGATATTTGAAATGAGAAAGCCTAAGGACCACAAAGGCCGTAAGGGTATTCCCCAATTGCCTTTCATCCAGAATCACCGTATATTTTTGAATGATCCCAGTACGCTCCAGCTTTCGTATCCGCTCAATCACCGCCGATACGGACAAATGTATGTTCTGACTGATTCGTGAAGCTGTCTGCCTGGAATTTTCCTTCAAATGTCTTAGTATCCTTTTGTCCATGCGATCCATATCCTGTCCCTCTGTTCCAGTTCCGTAATATATAGCAAAAGCAGCCTGCTTTCGCAAACTGCTTTTGTATCATACACGTATCATATCAAAAAAATTTCCCACTGTCCAGAAGCATTTTTATCCGATGTATCCCGAAAACAGGAATACAAAGGCAAGTGAACAGGCCGCCACACACGCCCAGGTTATGCCGCCTAATGTGATGGGCTTGATGCCCTTGGAAAATACATCCTTGAACTTAATCTTGAAGCCCACACCTGCCAGTGCCGATGCAAAGAGGAATTTCGCAAGCTTTCCGAGAAGGCCCGTTGCCGACATGCCAAGCCCCGGCACATCAAAGCCAAATACCCCGAAGGTGTTCAGTCCGGCCATCACTACAAACCAGAGAATGAACATAGGAAATGTCTTCTTTACAACGTTCAGCAGGGAATCATTCTGCCCACTCTCACCGTTCTGCTTTGCTTCTTTCGCCATAATAATCGTCCATACCAGCGCCACAAAAATCAGCATGGTGGTCCGGACAAGCTTTACATTCAAAGCGCCGCTCCAGTCTCCCAGGCCGTTCATGGCCACATAGGTCGCCTGTGCTCCGGCCACGGAGGAAGTGTCATTGATGGCAGTTCCGGCCAGAAATGCGAACTGATTGTCCGTCAGTCCCAAAGCCCCGCTCAAATAGGGATAGCTGAACGCCGCCAGGGTATCAAACAGAAAGATGGCTGCCATGGCAAAGGCGATCTCCTCCTCCAGTGCCTTGATGATCCGTGACAGGGTGGCAATAGCTGTTCCGCCGCAGATACAGGTTCCGCCGCCTACCAGTACAGAGGTATTCTTGCTTACACCAATCTTCTTTCCCACCAACAGAGCGATGGTAAAAGAAAGACAGATATTGAACAAAATCAGCGGCAATGCTTTTACACCTGTTCCCAGGATATCCGCAAAGCTCAAGGTAGCACCGGTAAGAATAATTCCCCAATTCAAAAACTTCTTGCTTGCAAAGGTAGTTCCCGCCTTAAAATCCTTATGAAGACTTGGGAGCAGGTTGCAGGCAATCATGGATACCAGAAGCGCTACCATGGGACCACCCATAACCGTGCGGTGAAACCATGCGGACTGCCAGTCCGTAGAAAGAGTTGCCAGCCATCCAATGACAAGACAGAGGATGACGGCACCTGTTTTCTTTTTATTCATTAGTATTTCTCTCCCTCTATTTCTTTCGTAAATAGTTTTTGTTCCCCAATTAACAGGTTGCTCCGCCTGTCAGATGAAGCTTCGCATCCAGGATCTCCTGCTTTCTATCGAGAATGTCATTGGAGAGAAGCTGCTTCTCCACATTCTCAAAGCCCAGACGCCCAATGGTCTTTGCAAAGCGCTCCCCGGTCTGTCCCTGCTCACGGAACAGAAGAATCGCTTTCTCGATTATGGAAAGGGCCTCTTCTTTATCGGTAAATACCTTAGAAAGAGCCTGACCCTGAGCCACTTTCTTGCCCCAGCGTCCACCGATGTAGATTTTATAGCCGTAGGTTCCGTCCTCAATACAGTCGAAAGGACATTTCCCGATACAGCGTCCGCAGTTGTTGCAGATATCCTTGTCAATCTCCATTACGCCGTCCACCATCTTTGCAGCATTTACGGGACAGGCCTTCTCCACGCCGCACTTCTTGCAGCCGTTGCAGTCGTCCTCCTCGTAGTTTGGAATCCGCTGTCCGATGATGCCAAGGTCATTCAAATCCGGCTTTACACAGTTGTTGGGACATCCGCCCACGGCGATTTTAAACTTGTGGGGAAGCAGTACCTGACGGTAGCCCTCGTAGAATCTGTGATGGATCTCCTCGGAAAGCTCGAAGGAATCCAGAAGACCGTACTGGCAGGTAGTTCCTTTACATGCCACTACCGGACGCACCTTGGAGCCGGTTCCGCCTGTTACCAGGCCGGCCTTTGCGATGTACTCGCAGAAGTCGTCAATCTTGTCATAAGGAATGCCCTGTACCTCAATGGTCAGACGTGTGGTAAAGGTTACAATCCCGTTGCCGAACTTCTCTGCGGCCTCACCGATAACCTTCTGCTGCTCTGCTGTGATTTTTCCGTTGATGGTGATGATACGTCCGGAAAAATTGTCCGTTCCCTTGTTGCTCAAAAATCCTCTTGCTTTTACCTTCTTCTCGTCCTCGGCGCTGATAGTTAATGTTGCCATAATATGTATCCTCCTATTTTAAGTAATTAATTTAATCCTCTTCCTCTACGGTATTAAAGGTGGTGCCGCCTTCCAGCACTTTTGTATTGGTGTAGCCGTAGTATTTCAGGCGGTTCTGCACCATATAGGCACGTTTTCCTTTGGCACAGACAATGAGAAGCTTCTCATCCTTGCCAAAGCCCTCTACCTCCCCATTGATCTTAGTCAGATCCAGATACGGTGCGGAGTGAATGGACGGCTGAATGGAAGCATCCACCATACGGTAGCCCTCTGCCTTCCCTTCCGCAAATTCTACCGGAGTAAAGGTCTCAAAAGCGCCGCTCATCTTGTTCAGCAGTACATTCAGTGCATGAGCAAAGGGATGAATCGCCGTGGAGAAAGGCGGTGCATAAGCAAAGTCCAGATTCTCCAGCTGATCTACCGTTGCTCCCAAAGAGATGGCTGTCACGGCAATGTCCGTTACCTTATCAACTGCGCCGCTTCCCAGCACCTGCAGGCCCAGGAACTTCCGGGTTGTCTTATCTGCCACCATCTTAATAATGAAAGAGCCCGCCCCCGGATAATAATGAGCCTTGTCATCCACAATGCAAAGTGCAGTGATTACATCATGGCCTGCCGCCTTTGCCGCAGTCTCCGTAAGTCCTGTACGTCCTGTATTGATGCCGCCCGGAAGCTTTGCTACACCGGTTCCAAGTACACCCGCATATTCAAACTCACCGCCGCAGAGATTCTTTGCCAGAACACGGCCGGCAATATTTGCCGTAGAGCCCATGGGTGACCATGCCGGCTCACCGGTCTCACGGTTGGTTACCATAGCACAGTCGCCTACCGCATACACATCCTCCACATTGGTGCGCAGATTTTTATCGGTGAGAATGGTTCCCTTGAACATCTCAATGCCGCTTCCCTCCAGAAATGCGGTATTGGGCCGGATTCCAATTGCCAGAACCAGAGCGTCCGCCTTTACCGCCCGCTTGCTGGTCTGCACCTTCTCCACCTTGCCGTCACCAATCACACCCTCCAGGGCAACGCCTGTCATGGGATTGATGCCTGCATCAGCCATCTTATTTTCCACATACTCGGAAAGCTCCGGGTCCAGGAAATTGGGCAGTACATGGGGCGCAAAGTCAATAACGTTGACACGAACGCCCTTTTCCGCCAGATTCTCCGCCACCTCAAGGCCGATAAAACCGCCGCCTGCAACTACCGCACGCTTGATCTTTCCGGCCTCAACCGCTTCCCGAAGGGCAATGGCATCGTCCGGAGTACGCATAAAGAATACATTTTCCAGATCAAGGCCCTCAATCTGGGGACGGAAAGGTGATGCGCCGGAAGCAATAATAAGCTTGTCATAGCCGTAGGCGGCAGTCTCTCCGTTATGTACGGCCGTAACCGTCTTTGCCTCTGTGTCTACTGCAGTAACCTCGGTCTCTGTGAGAATCTCTGCGCCGGTAAGCTTGGAAAATGAATCCGGCGTGTTCACGATCAACTGCTCTCTTGTGGGAATCACGCCTCCCACATAATAGGGAAGCCCGCAGCCTGCATAAGAAATGTCTTTTCCCTTTGTGAGTATGGTAACTTCACAGCTGCGGTCTTCCCGTTTGATTTTCGCTGCCGCCTTTGTTCCGGCCGCAACGCCCCCGATAATCAGTACTTTCATCGGTAGAATCCCCTTTCTTTTTCGTGATATTTTTAACAATCCCGTGTCAAAATTCCCCGGTTGTCTCTTTTAGATTTATTATAGCACTTGCTAATTAATAATTAAAATGATATTATTTTATGAATAACATAGGTAAAACCTATTAAATCAAAAAAGACGCAATCTGCTTGCCGCCTCATGGGGCCTGCATGAAATTGCGTCTTTCATCTTAGTTCCGGCTGCCAATTGACCAAGCAATGTCATTTAGATGTGCCTTCACAAGTTTTTGGACTTAACGAAACGACATTGCTTTGCCAACACATTCATTTATTTAGAAAGCTTCTTCAATCCACCATTTAAGTACTACCGGAGTGCCGTCCTCCTCCCATGTGATTAAGAATTGTGCTATGGCGGCGCAGTCTGCCACTCCGCCCTCCCCGTAGAGATACTCGGAAGCCTGCAGCACATTTTTTCCCTCATATTCCACCATGGACAGATCATAAAATCCACGTGCATTGCCGCCTACAGCCTCTGCCATCTCCGGTGGCGGACATTCGTTTTCCCTGCCAAAAGGAATAAGCTCATCTAAGTAAGGGCAGTATGCGCTGTAGCTGTCTGCCTCCGGCTCTTGTATCACATCCACCACAAGTCCGCAGTCATGATCGATTTCCAGATCTGAGGGAAGCTCCATTCGCTCCATAGTATGATTTTTATATTTGAAAACAGCTTTGTAGGAATCCCCCACCGCACCGCATCCAAAGCCCTCAGCACTGAACACGATCTCCACATTTTCATCATTGTCCACATCGGCCCAGAATACATCGAATATGCCGTAATAGGAGCATTCTTCCTCATCAAAGCAATAGGGCGTGTCCTCATTCATATAAAACCACAAGCCCCCTGACCCGTAAAAGACGATCTGCTCCGCATCCTGCACCATAAGCAGCATGTCCATCTGCCCGTTTCCGTCTATGTCATCCAAACGAAGCCCTGTAAGCGCCAGGGCGCCATTTTGAAAAATCTTATCCTCCAAAAGCCGCCCGAAAAGCTTCTCTGCCTGTTCTGACCCGATTCCCTGCCTTTGTGCTTCCTCAAAAAATCTTTCCCTGTTTTCCTCCATCTGTTTCTTAAGGTAATTCTTTTCTTCCTCCGCATCCGGCGCCGTCTCATTTCCGGCTTTCTGAAACAGGCTCTGTACTGCTCCCGCTTCTTCCTGTGATGCCTGAACATTTTTACCGGACGTACAGAGTGAGGCTGTCCCTACACACATTAAGACTAAAATGCTTCTGCTGATTTTTTTCATCCATTTTTTCATAGTCCGCTTCCCTCTATCCACATCTTATTTATAGTTATTTTAATGGAAAGCTACATCAAAACAGAATCAAATTTACATCATAATTGCATCATCTTTTCTTTCAACCTCATTATGCCAACACATTTTCTTAGATCCATGTCACTTGTCAATGCTTCACAGAAATGGTACTATTTTATTGAGAAATTGGAACAGGAGATATGCGAATGACCATCCGGCATTTAAAAATATTTATTGCAGTAGCGGAAACAGGGAAAATGAGCCTTGCGGCAAAGAAGCTTTATCTGGCTCAGCCTACCATCAGTCAGGCCATCCATGAGCTTGAGGAGCACTATCACACTCCGCTGTTCGACCGTCTGTCCAAGCGCCTTTATATTACGGAGACAGGCCAGGAGCTTCTTACTCTGGCCCGGAATGCGGTACGTGCCTTTGACGATCTGGAGCTTCGGATGGAAAACTGCAACCGAACGGAGCATTTTCGAATCGGTGCCACGGTCACGGTTGGCTCCTGCCTTCTCCCTACGCTTCTGGAGAATTTCCGGCAGGGCAGGCCGTTAGTGGATACCTTTTCTTTTATTGGAAATACGGCTGTGATTGAAGACAAGCTTTTAAAGTCGGAGCTGGATGTGGGAATCGTGGAGGGCGTGATCAAAAGTCCGGATCTGATCAGCATTCCCATGGTGGAGGATTTTCTGGTTCTGGCCTGCAGCAAAGACCATCTCTTTGCTGCGCTTACCTCCTTTCAGCCCTCGGATTTGGAGGGTTTGGATTTTGTTATGCGTGAGAAGGGCAGCGGTACAAGGGCGCTGTTTGAAGAGTACCTGCACGCCAACCATATTCACATTCGCTGCCGGATAGAAGCTCCGTTTCCGGAGGCTATGAAGCATGCCATTGTTTACAATCATTGTATGGCTGTGATTTCCGTGCGCCTTATTGAAGAAGAATTGCAAAAAGGCACGATCCACATGCTGCCCCATCCGGAGCATGCCTGGAACCGCACCTTTAATCTGGTTTACCATAAGGATAAGATTCTTACGGATTCTATGCTTCATTTAAAAAATCTGCTGCTGCAGTATCGGAGACCGGAGATCTGGTGAGGGATTTTTTAAAAATATACCATCTCTTCCTCTGGCTTCTCCACGGACTTCAAAGCCTTTGTATAGAGAACCGGGCCTTCCTCCCCGGAATACTCCTTCCGGGTCTCCACCTTTACCTTGGCAGTAACGGTAAGCCACTGGCGGTTGCGGAGCTTATCTATATTCTGAGACTTGCACAGGAAGCCTAAAAATACGGTATCGTCCGCACAGCAGGTCATAGCCCGGCGTCCGGGTACAAAATAGCCTGCCTCCAGTTCCTTCGGGCGCATCACCATGGCCTTGAAGCGGATTGTCTTGCCGTCGTAATGTTCGGGATGATCCATGGCATCCAGATACCAGATGCCATAGTCAATGTCTCCGATATCAATAATGTCCGCATTCAGATCAAAGGGAAGTTCTTCTTCATATTCAAAAAGCTCTCCGCCCTCCTGCTCAAATTCCACCTGGGCTCTGGGATTGGCTGCCCGGATATTCCGCTTATAGGAGGCGGCTTTGGTGCCCTCCTTACAGCGATTGAAGATCACCAGATCGGAATCCTGTACCATATCCATGAAAAGAGACTTCATATTCTGCATGTACAGGTCAAAGGTTGCGGCATCTACCAAAGTGATACCCTGAGCCAAAAACCAGCCTCTGGGAAGCTGCATTTCCCGAAGCATCTGCATGCCCCACATACCATTGTATTCAATCATAACCTGTGTAGGCTTATATTCTTTCCGGCATGTCTCCAAAAATTCGGGAGTAAATTCCGCTTTTCCCTCCACAGCAATCATTACCGTATCATAGGATTCCAGAATATGATCGTCGTACTCTTCTTCCCCTTCCTCACAGGCAATCAGAAGTGTCTTGCCGCCATCGGAAAAATAGGGATCGGAAAGTGTCTCCTGGATAAAGGAGGTCTTGCCGCTTTCCAGAAATCCGTTTACTACATAAACAGGTACTTTATTTAAAAAACTCATGGCTGCTCCTATTCCGGTTCCGCAGGACTAATGTCCGCAGAATACTAACAATATGTTAACTGTCTCCTGCTAATCTTCCTTTATCTTTATACGACATGAAAGAGTTCCTTTAATGCCTCTTCATTAAGCTCAGAACCAATTACACAGAGACGTCCCGTATAATCAGGACTTCCGCCTCGAACCTCGTATTCCTCCGGAACAAAGTCGAACTGCATCCAGCCGCCCTCTGTTCCGGGGATTATTCCCTTGGCACGGAGTATAACACCATATTTTTCGGAGCCGCCCAGTTCCTCCAGAATCTGCTGCAGCTCTTCTGCCGTGTATTTGTGAGCTGTCTCTACACCCCAGCTTGTGAAAACCTCGTCCGCATGATGATGACCCTCGTGATCATGGTGGTGATGGTGATGATCATGGCAGCCGCAGGTGCAGTGCTCATCATGCTCATGGTGATGTTCATGACCACATTCTTCTCCGTGATGGTGATGCTTATGGCCGCATTCTTCTCCATGGTGATGATGCTTATGCTCACACGCTTCTCCATGGTGATGTTCGTGCTCACATGCTTCTCCATGATGATGCTCATGTTCACATGCCTCTCCATGATGGTGCTCGTGTTCACACGCTTCTCCATGATGATGCCCATGTTCACATGCTTCTCCATGGTGATGTTTGTGCTCCTCCATCTCCAGCTCCGCATGATGCATGGCGGCCAAAATCTGCTTGCCGTCCAGTTCATCCCATGGTGTGGTAATCATAGTCGCATGTCCGTTATGCTCCCGGAGAAGGGCTGCACACTCCTCCAGCTTCTCATCCGTTATGCTCTGGGTTCTGCTTAAAACAATTGTTCCCGCATGCTCCACCTGATTATTGAAGAATTCACCAAAATTCTTCATATACATCTTGCATTTTTTTCCATCAACTACAACAATGGAGCTGTCAATGTGAACATCCATGGAGCCTGCCACATTTTCCACAGCCTTTACCACATCGGAAAGCTTGCCCACGCCGGAGGGCTCAATGAGGATCCGATCCGGTCCATAGGTATCCAGAACCTCTTTCAAGGCTGTGCCGAAATCTCCTACCAGAGAGCAGCAGATGCAGCCGGAGTTCATCTCATTTACCTGGATTCCGGCATCCTTTAAAAAGCCGCCGTCAATGCCAATCTCGCCGAATTCATTTTCAATCAAAACAATCTTTTCCCCCTGAAAGGCTTCCTCAAGAAGCTTCTTGATAAGGGTTGTCTTTCCGGCTCCCAAAAAACCGGAAATAATGGTAATCTCTGTCATGGTTTATTCCTCCTTAACTAAGTTCCGCAATATTTCTTCCACCATACATTGATCAAAGCAATTCTAAGTTGCAAAAGCTTGTGTCATAGCTTGTTTTCACACTGTCAGAATATTGCTGTCTCTATTATCCGGATCTATGCCTCTTTATAATTAGCACTCTCATTAACACACTGCTAATTATAGCACGATCCTTCTATTTGTCAAATAAAAAGGCCACTGCACACCGGGAGCTCTCTTCCGTTTTGCAATGGCTCTTTCTCTTTTGATTTCCCTTTTATGCCAGCTTACCTTTTGCCAACTCTACTAAGGTTGCAAAGCCTGCCGCATCATTTACTGCCATGTCAGCCAGAATCTTACGATCCAACTGAACCTCTGCCAGCTTTAAGCCGTGCATGAACTTGCTGTAGGATAAGCCGTTCATTCTGGCCGCCGCATTGATACGTGCGATCCAAAGCTGTCTGAACTGACGCTTCCTCTGCTTTCTTCCTGCATAAGAACTGGTAAGTGCTCTCATGACAGACTGCTTTGCTACTCTGTACTGCTTGCTTCTGGCTCCTCTATAGCCCTTTGCCAGCTTTAATACTCTGTTATGTCTTTTCTTAGCGCCTAAGCCGCCTTTAATTCTTGCCATTTTTTCTCTCCTCCTTGAAATTTTCCTGCTTACAGATACGGTAAGATCTTCTTCATGTTCTTAACATTGGTTGCATCCGTAATAGTTGACTTCCTCAGGTTTCTCTTTCTCTTCTGAGATTTCTTGGTTAAGATATGGCTCTTATACGCTTTCATTCTCTTTAACTTGCCGGTTCCTGTCTTTTGGAAACGCTTTGCAGCCGCTCTGCTTGTCTTCATTTTTGGCATTTTATATACTCCTCCTGTCATAGTTTCTTTGTTAAACTCTATAAAATCATTCCTGCTTCCAGGTGATTCCCAAATCTTACTGACGTTTTTCCGCTAAAAACATCAACATTTGACGGCCCTCTAACTTGGGAGCCTTTTCAACCACTGCAATATCAGACATCTTCTCTGCAAACACGTCCAAAATGTGACGGCCATGCTGAATATGAGCCATCTCTCTTCCTCTGAACCGAAGGGATACCTTAACCTTGTCACCCTTCTGAATAAACTTCCGTGCTGCACTGATTTTTGTATTGAGATCATTATCGTCAATGTTCGGTGACAGGCGAACCTCTTTGATCTCAATAATCTTCTGCCTCTTTTTTGCTTCCTTCTCCTTGCGCGCCATCTCGTACTTGTACTTGCCATAGTCGATAATCTTACATACCGGCGGCTTGGCAGTCGGCGCAACCTTTACCAGATCAAGCTCTGCTTCTCTGGCAATCTTCATAGCATCCCTCGCGGACATGATCCCCAGCTGTTCTCCATTTGATCCGATCAAGCGGACCTCCTTGTCTCGGATCTGTTCGTTAATCATTAAATCGCTAATAGTAATACCCTCCTTAAAGAAAGAAATATCCAGCTCAAAAAAGTGGATAGTCAAACTATCCACTTAAAATATCAGATTCCAAGACATAATAACGCCTTTTTCTATCAGATATGAACCCAAGTCGCCTGTCTGCGCTAAGGTGAGAGTGGATACTCTACTTGCTGTCGTTAAAATATTCTAGCACAACTGGCAGACAGTGTCAACTAATTTTTTCTTTGAAATGAACCTTTGAAATGAACCTCTCGGCTTTTATCGGCTTTTCCAACCCCTTTTTCTTCTTTTGCTATTTTTGCAAACTCCTCATTTATATAAATTACTGCCATTGTATAATCGTCATAATCATTATTTGGTAAAAACTCCAATTTGGGTGACCCATTTACCTTCAGTGCATCTTTTGCTCTTCGAATTCCAGAACCATATGACTCAATTAAATTCAATGCAAAAAACATATCTTTCAATTCAGGATTCAAGTATTTCCTATCATCAAAACTACTTTGACGATTCATTGATTCAATAGTAACCGGTGGCATTGGACGATTATGATTCACAAAAGTGATTCTATCACTATACACATAGATTCCAATATAATTAGGTGACTCATACCGTTTATGCAAAATACAATTCGTGGCCAACTCTTCAAAAGCTGCCAGTGGCCAGTTATATACAATACGATGTTCTATTTTATCTGCGTCCTGAATTGTATAAGATGCCTGAATTGTTTCCTCAAAGTATTTGCTGACAAGCCTAGCCTGTATCCAGATTGGTACGTCAAACACCTTCGCCTCCATTCGATCAGTTCCACTCACTTCACGAATTACCTCTACATGCGCATTTGAAATATATTCCTCAGGCCTATCAGAAAACATCAACACAGCGAAGTTTTTTGCACGATAACCGCCATATTCACTTTCACTAATCAGTCCCATACTCTTCGCCATATCCAATTTTGACATAGAACGAATGTCTTATCTCGCTCAGCTTTATTACTGGTTTGATACGGTCCGGCATTTCCTGGTTCAACAGCTACTACAATATAACGTCTCTCATCAATCTCATCCGTAATTAAATGATACCGAATTGTGGGATGAATATTAGCTAAAAGGTTTTTTAATGTATTTTCTATTGTTTCAATCAAGGATTCTTTTAAGCCACTAATTGGCCTTACTGGTATTGCTTTTTCACCAGTCTTTTTATCATCTACTTCCTCCACTCCAATATAAATCAATCCTAATTCTCGATTCATGTAATTATTCGCATAAGCGCAAGCTGTTTTTAATATTCCGGCCTTGAAATTTACAGACTTCTTATATTCAATATAATCTGTTTCAATACGATTTTGTTCAAGAATAGTACGAGCCATACGTTTAATATCTTCTATCTGCATATTTCAGTCCCTTCTAATTTCCATACTTATTATTGGTAGCATATTCCTGCCCTTCTAACTGCAGCTTATTTGCTAAAATGTTTAACATTGTGGATTTTCCCGAAGCATTATTTCCATACAAAATGGTGATTGGCTGAAATATGAGCAATCCCTCACTCTTTCGAGAAAATACGTTATATGGATAAATATGGGGACTGCTAACTGTTTCCTGCGAAAATAAAAAACTGCTTAAATAGATGATAAGCCGCACCTCCTCAATTATCTACAGTGTCAGGACTTCTCTTTAGATTCTTCATAAAACCTTAGACTACATTATCTTAGCAGTTATCCGGAAATATCGAACAACTGTGGCTTCTCTTAATTCTCCTTTTTTAAAAGGCAACAGCATTCGACAGTTCCTTCTTTGTCCCAACCAATCGTATCTATATCCTGACCGTTATAGAATACAGGAAACCTAAAGTGAATCTGTTTCAGCAGTTGCCCGTTCTCCTGTTTATCCTCATATATCAAAACTTCATCTATAAAGCTACTCAATAGTTCCCTTCTCTCATCATCATTAAATTCATCATACAGTTGATTGAAGTTTAACAGATACCTGTAAATATTATCAACCGAAATCTTCTCCATTTCAATATTTTTCTTTCTAATTTTCAATTCCTCCATAAGTTCTTCCAAATCTGCGATTTCATCATACATATTATTTAACCTGTCCTGCAGGTCATTCAGCTTTCTTTCATAATGCCTGTCCTCAATAGATAAACTGTCTATCTGCCTTTCAAGATTCCTCTTGCTTCCATTTGCCAGCTTCAACTGATGCTCGTAATTCTCTATTTCTTTTTCTATCTCTGTTGTATCTACTTTGCCTCCAATTTTACCTTTCAACACATCCGCAAATCTCTCATTCCTTACCACTTTTCTTATCACTTCCACAACAGCATCATTAACCATTTCTTCTTTCCACTGTTTATTATAAGTACAGGTATGCCCGTCAAGCACCCGTCTGTGCTTACAGGCATAATAAAAATAATCCTTGTAATGTGTTCCATCCTTCCTCTTTTTTCGGTTCACATTACCGACCATTCCAGAACCGCATATAGGACATTTCAGGATACCCGACAGCAAATGTCTCCTTCCAATGCTGTATTTCTTCTCCCGCTTTCCACCTGTCATATCCCGTTTATTTTTGGCAATCTCCCATCTAGTTTCATCCACGATAGCTTCATGTATCCCATCCACCAGAATATAGTCCTCTGCTTTTACCTGATGTGTCTCATTCCTTGTTCCCTGCACCTTTTCCGTTGTCCGTCTTCCAAATGCAATCTTCCCACAATATACTGGATTATCCAGCACGCCCCTTATAAACCCGACAGAGAACTTTGTTAAGCTCCCATTTGCCCTTGGCTTTTTTGCTATGCCATTTTGGTTAAGATATTTTGCCACGCCTGTTGCACCCATGTTTGTATCAATATATTTATCAAAAATTATCCGAATGGCCTCTGCTTCATCTTCCTCTATTTCCAGTTTCCCATCTACCAATTTATAACCGTAGGGAGCGAATCCCCCATTCCATTTGCCTTCCCGTGCTTTCTGCTTTCTGCCCTCCATTGTCTGCACCAAAATATTTTCCCTCTCAATTTCCGCTACGGCAGACAGCACGGAAATCATAAGTTTTCCTGCATCCTTTGATGAATCAATGCCATCTTCCACACAGATTAGGTTTACCCCGTAATCCTGCATAAGCTGTAAAGAGCTTAATACATCCGCTGCATTCCTACCGAATCTTGAAAGTTTGAACACTAAGACATATTTCACATTATCTTTTCCGCTTTTAATATCTTCCAGCATTTCACGGAACTGTGGCCTTCCTTCCACACTTTTTCCGCTTTTACCTTCATCACTGTAAAAGCCTGCAATCGGCATCCCCTCATATTCCGCATATCGTTTCAGTTTTTCGTTCTGTGCATCCAGACTATACCCATCCACCTGCATTTCCGTTGATACCCTTGTATATAAATAACACGGTGTACCCGCTTTACTGCTATTGTATTTTTCCATATCCGTCCTTCCTTCCATCCTCTATTCCTGTCTATATTGTAACGTAAAACCGTACCCCTCTCAAGGCCTTTCCAACGGAAGCCAAGGCATAGTGCCCTGGCTTCTTTTATCTATTTTTCATCAGGAACATCGTCAAAATCAATCCTGCTCCCATACTTTTCAATCATTCTTGCTAAAAAATCCATGCAAATATCAAAATTATTTTCCACAAGCAATAATTTCAGCCTTTCATCCTCCATCATTTTCTAACCACCGTCCTAAAATTATTTGCTCTAATACAGAAAATAGAGACTTCCTCCGACGTTAGATTAGAAATAAACTTTTATACTGACCATTTGCTCTGTATCGCCAATAGCCTTTCTTTTTCATCACTTAAGGATATTATTCAAATTTCATTCTCTGATTATTTGGCTCAACGATAGTAATACGTGCCGAATCCATTGGATTCTCACCAAAATAATACCTTAGTGCCCATAATACAGAAAACATGCTTTCATCTAACCGCTGATAAGCCATTTCGTTAATTTCCCCTTCTTCCAAGACCTTTAAGTAATCATTCAGCATAGAGGCCAAGTCTTCCATTGCAAATATTAAACTCTCTTTCTCTGTCATAATACATTCTCCTCCAATCAGAAATTTTGCTCTAATACAGAAAATAGAGGCTTCCTCCTCCGTTTATCCAATCAAATCCTTTATGCCGACTGCCTGTTCTGTATAACAGACAGTTTTCTTTTTCTCTGTTGGAATTACCGCTTAAATGGCATTTTATACCCCCAACAATACTGTTGATATCTTTACTTTATCTGATTTTTTTCAAATTTTCAATTTCGTTCAAATCCATTTCGTCCAAATAGAGCACGTTTAAAATTTAACCACTATTTTTATCTATATAAAATTTTTCCATGAAATTAAAAAGGAGCACCACATAAATGCAATGCTCCCGTCTCCTGTAAAAATACAAAAGGCTTGCTTCATACTTTGAAGCCGTTTAATTGTACAAGTTATGGCAACTTTCCTTTATGTCTTTTTCATTTTGCTTATAGTAGTTCCAGACAAATTTGGAACAGGCAAATGCAAAGCATCTGACAGGTAGTATTGGAGCTATAATCGCAAATGTCCTTAAAACTGATACCAGTTCTATCATAATCACAGAACAACATCCTACATAATCATTTCTTTTCTCATATACTGTGTATAGAAGTACAAACAGGAATACAAGATAACAGTAATCTTGAAAATATCCTAAATATTTGTAAGAGAAATCCATTGCAAATTGTAATAGCAACATATCTTCATCTTCAGGGGCTTTAAAACCTCCATAAAGCCTGAATTTTTGTATGTACTGTACAAAAACCAATACCACCATCTTTATGCTTATGCACAAAGTTATGATAACTCGCTAGAGTTTATCATAGAATAACAAAGACTTGGGCTGTCTTTGTTATTCTTTTGGTGGCATTGCAATTAAGCATATACCTGAATAACAAAAACTGCCCCGACTTTGTATTATTATATTCAGTCAGGGCAGTATTATAAAAGAGAGTAGCAGTTTTCTTCTGTTACTCTTTTTTTGTGTAATTCCTTATAAAATTTTATCTATATAAAATCCCCCCCAAAAAAAATTTAAACTTATAAAAGAATCCCCTCCCAAAAAGGAAGAGGATTCATTTTTTTATTACTGAACGATATGGACGATTGCATCATCCGCTCCTGTGGTCTTGATTGTATAACCAAGTTCGATTGCATCACCTATATAACGATCTTGGGCTGCACTTGGATAATCAAATGGAGTAGCTGCTACAATTGGTGTCCAAATTGTAATACTATGTTCACCATTTGCACTTACATCTACCATGCCTTCTACAATACCAGGGCTTCTCTTATCGGGAGCAAGCTGATTGGTGTAGAACTTCATCTTCTGCAAGTTACTGGAAATACCATTCTCATGGCTTACACACATAGTATAAGTGACTGTTGTTACAGAGAAATCTTCACTGTACTTAATATCTCTTTCAAATACAACAGGGGTATCATAGATACCTGAATAGCTGTAAACTGTATCAGGATTATCACTCATAAATACATACAAGTCATTAAATACATTTGAACCTGTTACAAGGTTTACTGCTAACCTATCTAAGATGCTGTTATTGCTAATGTATGCTCTTTCAGTATCTTTGTAATATGGAGTACTTCTTCCATCTTTACCTGTCAAGGAACTGATATTTGCAAACTGTCTACCTTTTTCACTTGTACTTGTTAGATAGTTCTTCTGTACTCTGTTAGAAGTACCAATAATATCATTTTGTCCATCATCCTGCCCAAAATACCTAGACAGATATTGAGTTAAATAACTGTTTTCATATTTCAAAGTAACCCTAAGCTCAAATCCCTGTCCTGCTGATACAATAGCAAACTTGTTTTGGTTTACCATATCAATCCAAGCATCAAGAAGGTTGCCATTTGCATCATGATCTTCTATATAATCAGCACCCTGTGCTTCTAATTCTTTCTTATACTTGGAAGTATAATTACTCTTAAACAATACCTGACTGATGTAGTAGCTTTCTGTCTGTGTTTTATTGGAATTTCTAAATTCACCAACAGCAGACTGAACATTCTTTCCATCATAGCTGTAATTTGTCTTTGAATACTTGAAGAACATGATACTTCTTCTCCTGCTAGGGAATGTTACTTTATTATCCCTGTTAGTAGGATTATATTCAAAGTCATATTGTGTGTAGTTCTTTGTATGACTGTCTACAACTGTCTTTGTTTCACCATTACTCAATTTAATATTAAATGATGTAGTAGGTGCTATATGATGTAGTACATTGTCATTTTGATTATATTGATCTGGTACATTGTTTGAATTTCCAATATTTTGAGGTTGCATTTCCTTTACATTAGGATTCATAGCAGGCCAAATATCAGAAACTGCTGTTTGCTCATTAGGTGGATAATATCCATCTTTTACAGAAACTGCAACCCTTCTATTTGTTCCACTACCACTAACATTAGCATTTGTATAATGGTCCTCGTAGATTAATCTATCATGGTTAGGATTAATCTTAAAGGTCATTGTCTCCTTTGGATTACTTGTCATAGTAGCCAATACAGTAGGAATCTCTCTTTGGATATAAGTAGTTCCTGTCTTAATGTGGTCTACAACAGTAGTAGTTCCATAGGAAGCAGGTGTTTGTGAAGCTCCTGTTGAACCCCATGAAATGAGATTGTTTACATCAAATTCGTAAACATCGCTACTTGTATCATAAGGAGTTGTAGTAGTTTCACTTCCAAGAGAAGAACCATTTGCTGATCTTTGCTTATCTGCAAATATAGTAGCTTTTGGATTCTTAACATCAATAGTGTAATACAAGTTGTAATTCATATCATGAGTATTTCTACCTCTTTCTTGGTAGATATGTTCTGTGATACCTGCTCCTGTATTTTGTACAAAGTTAGACACTTGAATATCCACATCTGACTGCCATACTTTATTTCTGATAGCATATGTTAAATATTCATTGTTCTGTGTATATACAACATGTCGAGGAATTGGATTGTTAGATTGAGGACCACCTTCACCTGTATATTCAGAACTAAAGTAACCAGTTCCTCCAACATTATTATGGTCTCCTAATCCACCTATATTGTATTCCCACATTTGGTCTTTTGCGTAATTGTATGCTTCATCGAAATATGATTTTGTATAGTTATCATTTTCACCCACTTCAATATAAGCAGTACCATAAACCAATGCAGAACTGAATACTTCAGGTTCAACATCAAATTCCCAAACAACAATCATTTCATTATGACTTGGTTTAGTTACACTAAAATCAGTCAACTCAGAAGCACCTGATGTGCTTGTAATGCTTCCTGCTGATTTATTAACATAATTATCATCAAATGAATTTTCAACTAATGCATCTAAGTAAACTCTATCATTCCATCTAGTTCCACTGTTCCAAGAATAAGTTCCATTTAATGTATAAGCTGTCTCAGGGGTCTGATACAAGCCTTTGATCTTAATATCTGTTAAATCTTGTACCAGCCTAGCATGTGGTACAGCTCTTGAAGATAAACTAAATCTATCTCCTGCAAGTCCTGTTCTAAGTTCATAAATAGGCTTTGTATTATATGGAGCTTGCATTCTTGCTAAATAATTATACTGATAATAAGGCTTATTCTCCAAACTGAATTCTATTCTAAATCCCTTTGAAGCACCCTTATAGGAATAAATGTATTTTAAATGGAATTTTTCTCCTACTCTTAAATGACTGGAGTGTTTAATTGTTTTTCCATTAGCTGTTGTATATGTTAAATCATTCCATTCATCATTATCAGCAATTAACAAAATTTCTGTATCAGTTTCTGCAGGGAATTCATGTGGTACAGTTTCAACTCTGATATAACATTTTTCAGGGTCTATTAATTTTTGCCCTCTGATATAAATACCAGACAAATCTTGCCAATCAATATAAGTTCCTTCAATTGTGTTTTGTTCAATAGAAAAATGCTGTTTTCCACAACAAGGAATTACTGCACATTTATCGTCTTCGTCTGTGATTGGTTCAAGATTAGTATAAGTGTCATTATATCCCATACTTCTTGATTTTTTCCAATAAGGACAATTATATTGATGTTGACATTTTAAGTATTCTCCACCGCCTTCACTCATATAGCAATTATGGCATTTGTCAGGCTCTCTGTTATGACTATGACAACTAGCACTATGGCTATGTGAATGCTTCCCACAAGTCTTATCTCCATCATCATAACAAGAAGAACTATGATGATGTTCATCTTTACCACAATTTGTTTCATGCTGACAATAATTGTATTCATGTGTACAATGTGTTATGTCATCTTTTGCTCTGTTGCAAAACCAATTACAAGGTGGATCATATTCAGGATATGGAGAACAGTAAGAATGATGATAGACATAATCTTTAAATTTTTCTCTTCCAGAACCTGCTTCTTGCCATTGCTCTACAAATCCTAAATCATAAAATCTTTCTTGTAACATAGATGAATATGTAAATGTTTTTATAGTTCCCTCTAAATCCCATCTAAAATAGTCAGGCATATGGAAAACCCCATCAGCAGGTTCCAATTTACTTTGAGATGGATTGCTTGTAGCTGTAACAGGACCTGATGATAAAATGGTAAGTGTTCCATCTCCATTGTTCGTGATTTCACAACCAGGTACTGTAAAATCAAAATAGTTTAAAACCCCATTTTGATCTGATACTGTAGCTGTATATTTTCCAAGTTCTTCATCCCAATAAAGTTTAATAGGTTCCGAAGAATTTGGAATTAATGATGCAAAACTAGGAATCATTCTCATATTTGTTGTTTTCCAAACAATTTGGCGATACAATTTCATGGCTTCATAATTAGAACCAATTGTAGTCTTTACATATCCATCACAGCTACCTGAATACTCTGTTGCCGCATGAAGTCCTGTCTTACCTGTTGAATCTTTGTAAATGAGAGATAAATTGGAACCATTGCTACCAATAGTTGTTATAAATCCAAACTCAATACACCAATCCAGAGTTTGCTTCGTTCTATATTTAACCATTTCATCATATCCTGCCGCATCAGGATCTTCCCAACAATAATATTGTGTAATCGCTTGTGCATAGACTTGTGGTAAAGTAAATCCTGCATCAGCATATGTAATATTCTTCATTGTTGTTGCATATGGCGGAATGCTTCCTTCATGTCCTGTTAACTTACTATCCGTTCCACTCAAATAGCCTACTTCTTTAAACCATTTTCTAATTGTTGTGTTTAGTCCATTACCAAGATAACGATTTAACCAGTTATCATCTTCATCATCCTCCATGTCTTCATCAAATACTTCCGACCATGTCTCGGAAGATGGAGCACCATCTGTACTTACCTGATAGGCTTCTGTACAATCACCATTCATTTCCCAGGTTCCCCATCCCCTGAACCAGTGAACTATAATATTTCCACCATTTTGCTCAACTTCAAATGTATTCATATGTTTAAGTAAAGTAACTAATGTGCCATTGTATATTAAATCACTTCCGCTTCCTGTTATATTATCAGGATAAACATTAACTTCTCCTACTGTCATCTGCAAATCTGAAGTAGCACTTCTAAATGGTTTTCCTCTTTGAATACAATATACATACTGTCCATTAATAACAGCAACCATACCTCTATGTGTATCAAACTGTACCATAGTTAAATGCACGGGAATTCCTCCACTTGCATTTACGGATAAAGTTTGACTTGTAAAAATAAACATAAACATAATAAATAAAAATATTAAATTTCTTGTGTAATTGAATATATTTTTCTTGTGCATAATGTTTTAGATTATTTTCAATAATCTGTATCCTCCTTTCAAAATTTTTAAAAACTTCTTTTTATTATAAGTAAAACTATATTTTTTTATTATGAAAATACAAATGATAAAATAAAAAGAGAGCCTATTTCTAAGCTCTCCTAAAATATTAAAGCAAAACACTATGGACAGCACCATGCCGTTATATATACAGCACCATCATCGGAACCTGTCACTTCATAATAATAGCGATTGAAGCTGTGCCCGCCACCATCGCCATAAGCATATCCTAGCAAATCCTGCTGTGCAATTTCTTCGGGCATTCCTTTATTCAAATAAATAATACCCGTTCCCCAAGATGCAAAATCCTTGATACTAGAATCAAAAGTCATCCCATTATCATTTAAGATTCCGCTCCAAACAGCAACAGCCTCTTCAGGTGTATATTTATCATTTGTCTGAGCAGGAACTTCCACAGTTGCATCAGGAACACTATCAGTAACCACAGATGCTGGAAGATCATCAACAACATTGTTGTTTTGGACAGGTGCTGTTGTGGTCTCTTTCGGAGCAACAGAATGATTCTCATCATTCTCAGACATATCGGAACCAACAGACTCCACATCTGCTACTTTCAAAAAACGATAGTTTCTGTCAAGCATCAGATAATACCATTCATCATATCTTCCAATCGTAGTAATATCAATACCTTCTTTGGTATGTCCAATACAAATTCCATTAAAAGCATAAATCTGAATACTATCTGTTAGATGAATAGAATTGGAATCATCCTCAAAATCTGCAAGATAGAAAACTGCATCTCCGCCCTCTGCGGCATCCCTATCTTCAAAGCTATACTTATACTCTCTCAAGTTCAGATTCGATTCATCCGCTTCTTTAACAGCAACAAGGTTCGTAAGATCCTCATTTTCCGTTTCATCTTCATTTGTTTCATCAACATCTTCAGTGTCTTCTGTAGTTATGCTATTTGCTTCAATAGATTCATTTACAGTCTTGATTACGGGAGTCTCTTTCCCACAACCATACAACAATACCATCACCATTGTCATTGTCAATGCAATCATTTTTTTCTTCATCATAATCGTAGTCTCCTTTCAAACAATATTTTTACTTGCCAAAAATAGCCTGCATTTTCAGCTTTTATATTATAGATAAAAGATTCCATTCTATGAAAAGAAAATAAGGACAACTGCAAAAAGCTGTCCTTATTTTCTTTTCTATTTCTTAGTTACTGATTTTCAACCCAATCTTCATACAAATCCTTGTAAAAGATTTTGCAGATAATATCTCCACCATCTTCTATCGTTTCAATAGCATATGTCATGTAGCTCCCGACACTGAAACCATTATCATAAGAGTAGAAATAAATATCATCTTTAAAATCTACTTCATTGGTATAAGTTGCAGGAATGCGAAATTCATAAACTTCCATATCAGATGTTGGAGTTTCTAATATGGTAGGAAGCTCATAAGCACGATTATTCATATTATAAGTCAATTTTTCTACTATGTCAGTTCCAGACACAGTAATCTGGTTAGAAGCAACAAAATTATCATTCATAACATATAGATAATCATATTCTGTTCCCTCTATCGGATTCTTAAATCTGCTCCATGCAATTCCTTCTGCCATCTCTTCAACTTCGACAGTAGAACCATTTTTAATATGTCCAACATTAAATCCAGCTCCATCGTATACAGGAATGTCACTTGTAGCAGATAATGTCCTAATATTTTCCAAATAATCAAAATCATAAATATCAAGATATTTTCTTTGTTCTTCCTTCTCTGCATACAGAACAATGTTGTCATCTTCTGCTCCTGCAAAATCAGTACTCTCTTCTGCTTCCTCTGCATCTCCACCGATTACCTCTGTATCCGTGATATCATCTGTATCACTTTCGGCTTCTGTCTCCATATCCTCTTCCTCAACGATAATGGTATCGCCATCCTCAATCGTAATGTCTGTTGCTTTTGTCCTTATTCCGCAGCCTGTTAAGGAAACTGCCCCCATAGCAATAACAAGTGACAATGCAATAATACTCATAATCTTTTTCTTCATAGTGTTTGTCTCCTTTCAAATTCAATTTTTTACCCTTTTTATAGAGTCTCTTCATTATAGATAGGAATCAAAAAAACATAATCAAAAATGTAAATATATATAATTTATTGAATATGAGTAATATTTTGCCCCTATTCCTATTGGAGTATAACGTATATATCTGCACTAGTCAACACCTGATTTCTCATATTTATACAAGAAAAATCAAATGATTTAACGATAAAAATATCAATCTAAAAAATACGGAAAATCAGCTTTTTCATCAAAATTTTGAAATTTTAAACTGACAAAGATTTTTAGTCTGCCCGAAAGAGTATATGTTTGGTGGTATCAGTTTTTTTCACGATTTTGTACACTTGTTATAAAAAGTATAATATGTGGAAATAGATTAATCAAAAAACAAAATATATTGATAAAATCGAATCAAATGTATAGAATTGTTCCGTTATTTTAAAATTGGTTTAACAAATATACATATAATGGAGTAACTTATTAAAGGAGCTAGAAGTATGATAAAGATATATGATTTTAGTCCTGACGATTTTCAACAGCCTGAGAATTCAGAATTTATGATTATTATTAAAACAGAAGCGAGGGAATTAGAAGGATATAATGGTTTCACAGTTGATAGTTTCCAAACTTTAGCTGAATATATACAATATGGGATTAATAAAAATCGTTTTTCAAAAAAGAACCATAAATTGACACATTATAAAAGGATGAATTTTACGAAACTGGATTTTATAAATGAATATAATAATCATGTTAATGATTTGAATACCAAGAAGCAAAAAAATTTTGATTGTCTTAATGAAGATAACATTATTGAATGCTACTCCCTGTATGCTCATTGGTGGCACACATTCTACAGAAGTATTTTCTTAATAGCAAAAACAAAATTTGGCTATTTAGCATTTGATTATGCATTTACTGCATAAAACAGCAATATGTATTTAGGTGAAATAAAATTATGCTATTAATCAATTATACAACTTATCAAGAATTATTTTGCAATGGAAAAATTATTTTGCAATGGAAAAGCATTATAAACTTTTCCGTTTTGATCTTTTAAGATTTTTATTTTTACTTTATATGTTTCTGAATATCCAGTATTTGTTTTCTCGTTATTGGCTCTCTTTTTTATAACATTTTCATTTGCTTCGTCTATTGCTAAGATAATGTCTATTGCATCCATATCATTCGGAAAACAAGTGGAGTATTTTTCTTCATCAGGAAGATATAATTTATAAACTTTGCTCTTGTCTAATTTATTATTTTTATCAGATGAATCTTGGTGGTATTTATTGGGATACATACATTCGGTATGGTATCCATTAAATTTATTCTCAACGGTATAGCCAACGAAAATGTGTTCCAATGCTTCTTTACCTGTAAATAAATCTTGAATAGTTTTTATAGACCATATTGATATAATATTATTTTCGATTACAGATGCCTTTAAGAACCCTTTTTCTGTTTTTGTAATCATATTTTTACCACTTTCCTTAAATACAGTGTTGGTATGTCGTGTTTAGAAGTTTATGTTCCAGAAATACTTACATCAAAAATAGGCAAAAAAACTATAGCATATAACGATTAATATGTCATGTGTTTTTTATCAAATTTTCCTAATAAATTTACATTCTGTTTTAAAAACCAATTCAAATTTATCATCAAAATTTTGAAGTTTTAAACTGACAAAGATTTTTAGTCTGCCCGAAAGAGTATATGTTTGGTGGTATCAGTTTTTTTTCACGATTTTGCACACTTGTTATAAAAAGTATCATATGTCCGATTACCCTCCCGTCACTTTACAGCTTTTCAGTTTCTACTATATAAATAATGTCTTTATAAGTGCAAAATCTTCCATTCAATCAATAACCCCATACCACGATAGACTTTATTTCAAGAAAAACATATGCAAAATATTACTAATGGCAAATATTTACTCATGTTTAATATTTTGCATATAACATAAAATAGGGTTATCGGAGGTGTCCTACATGATCAGCTACGGTAACTTTTGGAAAACAATGAAAGAAAAAGGCATCACAAAATATTCTTTGATTTACCACTACGGCATCAGCAGCAATACTCTTCGCCGTATGGCAAACGGGGAATCCATCACCACATCCACAATTAACGATCTATGCATGATCCTGCATTGTGAACCACAGGATATCCTGTCATATGAGCTTACCGAAGAAGAAAAGATATTTAACAAAAAACGGGAAGAAGAAGTTTCTATGAAAAAAAAGAAAAAGAACTTAGAATAATGAGTTCCAAGTTCTTAACAATACATTATTTAGAATTACCTTGTCGCAAGTCTATACCTTCCACATTAGCATAAAAGTTATTTATATAATTATTGATGATTGGTAATTGAGCATTTTCTATCTCCGCATTTGTAAATGAAAGATTTTCTCCTTCTATTCCATTCTCTTCTAATAATAAGGTCCAATCTAATATACTATTTTGAACTATGCTTATAACCTGATGCAATTGACTTTTCGGAACAACAAATGAATATATTGTCTCAAAAGGAGATGTTTTATTAAAGGTATCTGTTAATGTACTACTAATAGAAAAAGAAACATTATCCTTAGCAGTTATGTAAAGATCATTTAAACTAGAAATCCCTTCCTTTATGGGAAATTTAGAAAATTTATTTCTCCCACCATCAGAAATTCCGACTGGTATCCACCTACCATTCACAGGATTAAGAGCATACACTGATCCACCTATATATCTATATGTTGGAACTTCTACCTCAATCGAATACCCCTCTTGCTCTTGTTTGATCCACTCTTCAAACTTTTCTAATTTCAATTTTTTAGCTATAACATATGCTTTTCTTAATAGTGATTCTATATTGGCCGTTTTATCCAGTGCTTCTCTTTGCAATTCTAAAACGATACCACTCATAATCCATACCTCCTACATAAAAAGAAGTTTTATCCCCTCTATAATACCTGTTGCAATTAAACTTCCTCCTACTCCAACCGACAAATTTTTCAGTTCAATCAGTAATGATTTTATTCTTCCAGTATTCTCTTTCTTTTGAACTAAGGATGAAATCTCATTCAATTTTTCCCGAACTTCTGTTGCTTGTTCTCCATATTCATCTTCCAAAAGTGAATCATACTTCTTAATCTTTTCAACAAATTCTGCAACCTTATCAAAATCCACAGATTCTGTTGAAATTGTTTGTGTTTGTGTTGAATTAACAGTACCTTGCTGCATTTGCATATTATTTACTGGACCATAAAAATTTGTTACATTACTACTCATCTGTTCTAGCTGATTCACCCTTTCTTTATCTTTAAAATATTCAATTCCTTCCATTGTTAAATATATATCCATTTCACCAGTGACATACATTGAACTGTTATCACTAATACAACCATGTATCTTCAAATCATCTAAAATAGTTTTGATATTCATTTGAATATTGGGGATTTCTTTGAAATCCTCTAAACCAAAACTCAAAGCATCTTCTCCTATTTTTTCTCTTTTTCTAAGAACAATCTCCAAAAATTTCTCACTATCTTTTCTCAAATCACGCACTCCAATCTGAATCTGACGATTAAGCTCCCTTTCCATCTGTTTTTTAATTTTTTCTATTCCTTGCTTGTTGAATTTAATAGATACACTCAATCTCTTCTATCTCCCACTTAATTTTTATAATCATAATTTCAATTCTGCAAAAACAATACCTTTAACAGGCTCAATATGTACCATTTTACCATCATCATTGAAAAACTGATAATCCCCCTCTATTACCTTCTCAACCATACACATAACTTGTCCACCCAAGTACAAATTGCTTCCCATTGTTTTAGAATAAAGATGATAATGTTGTTTCAATATAAATTCTTCTAATATCTCCCTTTTATACACTTTGCCTTCTTCCACTTTATTTATAAGTTTACTCTCATACATACAAAAATCCCTCTTATCTCTCCAAATACATTTGTATATAATGCTCCCAAATATCCGCTACAACTTCTTTAACTGTCATTGCCTTTTGACTGTTCATTAATGACATTGTTGCATACAGTTTTAATTCTCCATCTATAAATTTTGCATCATACATACCATTCCATGAATTCCCACTGCCAAATGACATTATATTATCCGATAATCCTATATTCTCTATCCCACCGCCAAACATACTGCTCAAAAATAATTTCAGTCCTCTTGCTAATTGCCCATTTTTATAAAACTGATAAATCACAGTTCTTGTATCAACCTGTTCAATTTGCACTTGCATCCATGCATTTTTAGTTTGATACCGCTGGCATAATTGTGATAATAACTCTACAATCTGATTAAAACTGTCTTTTACAAACTGATTGACTTCTAAATCTGTAGGTTCAGAGTGATATTTCGTTTTTGAGATTCCTAATGATGCAAATATATCATTTGCATCATTAATTTGACTATTTTTATTCCCAAGAAAACCTTTCTGACTTAATTTTTCCTCAATTGCTATACATACATCTTCAATATTAGGATTGTTCATATCAGAAACAACATCCAAAAACTCTGCAATATTAGAAGAAATATCCTGTCGCCGTTTTAAATCTTCATTTAACTTTCCAAGATTCTGCACATTAATTTCTTTCAATGTATTCTCTAATTCTTTAAATTCATCCTGCCAATGCTTCACATATTTTGCTCTTGTAACAGGACTATAGATTCCCGAATATATAACAGCAGGGAAAATTTTATCTCTATAATTTCTATCTCGCATTACTTCCAAAACTTCATACATGCAATTAGCAGATTTTAAATATGAATCTGAAATAAGAAGAATTGTATAATCCATATTGCTAATGGATTGCATATATTCTTTTATACTACCCCATTTCCCAATGTCAATAGTATCTCTATGTAACTCAACATTTTGACTGTTCTTGAGATAATCATAGATTTTATCCGCTTCACTTGAATCATTCCAACAATAGGATAAAAATATATTCGCTTTCATCAAAACTTCTCTCTCCTTAACACTCTTTGTCTCTTCTATTTCTTTTTTCATTGCCTGACTATTCTTTTCCAATTCGATAGTCCAATGCAAAATCTTATTTTGAACAGAACTAATTACTTGTTTTAGTTGTCCTGTAGATACAAAATAATTATAAACGGTAACAAAACTTCCGTTTTTGTTAAGTGCTTGTGTTAAAGCATCCGTAATGGAATATGAGGCACTCCCATTACTGCTATTTTGGTATGCTTCAACAATTCCTGAAATAGATTCCGTAAACGGCAATTTAGAAAATGCTTCTGCTTGCTCTTGTTTACTAAATTGAGTAGGAATCCATCTTCCAAAATTGTATGCCTTTAATTCGCCCCTCAGAAATCTGTACTCAGGAAGATCATCCACACTTTGATAACCATTTTGCTCATTAAGAATCCATTTCTCAATATCTTTTTGATTTGTTGAAACTGCTATCAAATATGCCTTTCTAAGCAACTCTTCAATATCGGCATTCTTATCAAGAGCCATCTGTTGCAATTCATAAACAGATTGTTCCATCCCTATACTCCTATTCCTTCAATTCCTCACATAATGGCAACAATATATTTTAGCTTTCAATTTCTATATATAATGTATTTCGCAACTCTATCTTCCATTATAAATAAAGTATCTCAATAAATCAATTTGAAAACTATACTGTTACAAAAATCAGTCTACAATATTTCGCAAGAAAAGGGTATCAACCTCTATTCCAGTAATTCCAATCCCTTTTCTTGTAAAATCTAAACTTGTGGCTCTACCTTAGGAAACGGGTCTCGCCAATCTATGCTTTCCCCGCAAGCGGTCAAAGCATGAACAGATTGTCTCACCCTTCCCGTTCCGCTTCGCTCCACTATTAAGGAAATTGTTCCTGCCAGCAGAAACAATTTGTCCTTGCGGACAACCTTAATCAGGGCCATAAAAAATATGGGAATCGTCCACTGGACAATCCCCACATTTTTTATTTGAGATTCGCTCGACCCGTTCGGGAACTTTAATATAGTTTTAATATTTTAATCCAAAAACAACCTTTTACCAATTTTTTGTCGAAAAACAGCCGAAACTTTAATTAAAATTTTTAAAAACCATATTGACATAACAGCATAAAGTGTAGTAACATTTGTCCAGATAAGTTTATAGTATGTAATATTTGTTTTATAAATATTTATTTCTTGCTTTTATAGTAAAGGATAGATTTTCCTAGCAAGAATCTTCAAAACTTATATAGTCATTTTGGGATTTGTCAATGAAAAACTTTGGCTATTATTGTTTTGAATATTCGACTGGTGAGTTATTTCATTTGTTAGGAGAATTCTGTCTTTTTTATTCCCTTCCAAATGATTAAGCAATTATAAACGGAAGGGAATATTATGTTTGGAATAAATAGGTATGCATTTTGGGGTATTGTGGTAATCTCTATAACACTTTTAATAATTGTGATTCTAATTGTATCTACAATCAGATACAATATTAAGCAAAAATATAATTCAATCAATCAACATATATTCAAAAATGATTCTTATAAAGAAAGCCTGAAACAATTAAATAGCATACTTGAAGATGCTGGTATAACCTCTAAAAAGAAAAGACTGAAATTATTAAAAATAATAAAGGCTCTAAAAAAGTAGGGTCTCTGATTTTTATTTTCTCACCTGATATGTATACTAAACTTAAATCCAGTTCTTCTAAGGTCTCTCTCCTGCTCCGCTGTTAATCTTCCGTCTGCATACTGCTCAATCACAGTTCTTACTTTCTCCCCAAGGGCATAATTTTTATATCTATAATTTTTCCCAATCACCAAGGGTTTCTCCATCTTCTTGATGCACTCCCTTAAAAGCCCAACAAACCAATCCCACTCAGCATTTTTTAGGTCTTCCCAAAACATTCCAATCTCTTCAAGCATATCAATCTTTTCATCACTGATTTCATATCTTGATAACCCAAGATACCTGTTTCTCTGCTCCTGAATCCATTTTCCAAGTTCAAACCCATCAAGAGCAACATACTTCTTAGGAACAAACAAATGTCCATTTTTCTCATAATACTGTTTGGCATAACCATATGCCATATCCCATTCAGCTATCTTTCTAGACTTGATCCATTGAATCCCCATATCTTCAAGACGTTTTATCTGATATGGCGAAAGTTCACCCAGTTTATAAGACTTCTTCTGATGATGAACCCATTGGAACATATTTACTCCATCATGGAACAGAGTTGTATTTGGCATAGACAGTGTACCATGCTCCCTGTAATACTTTTCCGTTTCATCTGCCCTGTCGAGCCATATGCCAAGTTCCTTTTGTGGAGAATCCGCAAGAGGCATCTTAATCTTTAACAGGAATCTTATATCATCTTCCTCCAGCCTGTTCTGGTTATAATCATCCTGTAGAGCCACCCATACCCTGCCAAGCGCATAGCCTCCCTCTGTTATATATTCTTCTGGAATATGCAGGAACTTCTTCATATTCTGGCATCCAATCGTCATCATATAAAATGCAACCTCATACGATAATTTAATTCTGTCTTCCTTGTTTTTTATGTCAAACTGCATATGCAATCTATCCTTCCTTTCTCATTTGATATTGAGGCAGTTCGTTTTATCCGCAACTGCCTGTCATTTTATTTGATTTATGTTATTTCATGGCATAAAATGTCATAATATTTTATTCTCTTTTATATTGTTTTATATTTTGGTTATACAAACTGCATCACAAACCATCAATCAGATAAATATGATGACAGTTTTTATGTTTCTTTCATTGTTTTTCCTTTACAGCAGCAGCCTCTCTGCTCTGCTTTTAAATTCTTCTATATTCTGCGGAGTAAGTTCTATGATATTGCTCTTAATCCCTTTTTCTTTCCGCACATTGGGATTTCCTGAATCAATGGTTAATTTATTAATCTCTGCAAATAATCCTTCAATCTTTTTCTCTTTTTCTTTGATAATGCATTCCAGTTCATCTATCTTATTTTCATACTCCCTCTGCATCACCTTGGCCGCCAGCTCCGCATCCTGATATTTGCTTAAGTTCCTCACCATATCAAGCAGGGATTCAATCTGTGCTGTCAGCTTCTTTTCATCCCCCTTGCAGGAAATCAGTATCTGCTCTGCAGACGGGAATGGGCTGATTCCTGTTCTTGCAATATTTACCTTCTGGATTTCCCTGTTAATCTTATTAATTTCATCCATCATATTGTAAGACCAGACATGCCTTTTAATCCCTGTGGCTTCTTCCAGCTCATAAAGTTTCACTGTTTTGTTCGGGTTATCTTCTGTATATTGGAGCAGTATTTTCAATAACTGCTCATGTGAATATTGGGCGGGTCTGCCGCCCTTGTTACTCTTCATCCGCTTTCTTCTCCCTTCTTATATCTGTATGAATCTATAAATATCTTTTGGTTTATCAGTGCTCCAAGCTGCAATGCATCCTGCTTTATAGCCTTGCCATCTATATTGGTAGTCTGTGCGAGAAATTCCTTTAATTCTCTTTTTATCATCTCCATATCCCTCTCATTCTCTTCTTCGTAATAAGCAAGATAATCCTCTGATATGTTTTCTGGCAGAAAATACTGACAGAAAAGGCAGCTTCTATGGCTGCAGTCATAAGGAACATTTTGGGAACGGCATCTTCCCTGCCCGCCTGCCACTTTGGGAAGATTGTAATAATCTGCCCCAAGCAGATCTTTTCTGATAACATTCCCCACACTCCCTGCATCATGGTTAAAATGATTCTGCTTCATCATACCATTTCTTTTCATAAATTGATTGAGGGCATATGTTTTTGATGTGGCGAAAGTTTCAAGATGGGAGTAGTAGCCGACCTGTGCATCAAGGGTATGGTGCCCTGCAAGCTGGGCGATATAGATAGGGTTTACCCCCTGCATCATCATGTTCATAATCGCAAGGTGTCTTGTATCGCCATAAAAGATGTGTGGCAGTTCCCCTGCTTTTGTCTCTTTTCCCTTAATCACTTTATAATGGTACTTTCCTTCCACAACTTCCTTTTCAAATATACTGTGATAGTTGTTCATCTTTTCCGTGGTAAACTTCTGCCTTGTGTTCAATACTTTTTTCCTGTAAATAATATCACAGGTTGGCGGTGACAGCAGATACTTACAGTCATCAATCTTTTTGCAATAAGCTATATAATCATGGAGCAGGGTATACAGCTCTTCATTGATTTCAAAATCCTTTACAATATCCCCTAAGATAAAGTTCTTATCAAGCTCCGTCTTCTGCCTTTCGATTTTAAGGAAATACCTTCCATCCTTCTCAAACACACAATCCCGTTTCAGGTTATAAAGTTCCATAGGTCTTGTGGGGATGACTGTTGTAAGTTTCCACCACAGCACGATTGGAAACAGCCTGTATCTGTCTTCCGTGTCCTTTACACTACTCCAGTAATCGTCAACAATCCTGTCAAAAGTCAGCACTGCTTTAAAGTCTGGAAGTTTTCTGTAACTGTTCTCCATCCTTGTAATATTTTTTACAACCTTAAAATAAGTTTCTGCATTTTCCAGATTGCAGAATGCCAGGAACTCCCTCACGGAAATAATCTCCCGTTTTTTATTTTCATTCCATGTACTAAGGGTATCCTGATAGTCCTTTACATGGTCAGGATTCATAAAATTTGTATCTTCAAGAAAATGTCTGATATGCAGAAGCCTCTTTTTCACAGTTGTAAGGGAGCTTTTCTGAACGAAGAGCTTGACCAGTATGTAATTTTTTACGGCTGAATTAATCTTTGGATATGCTTCAAAGGTAAACTGCAATATCCTTGTAGCACTATCCTTATCTGCAAAGCATACCCATTTATTATCTTCATAATTATCATTTATAAGAATACCCTCTTCTTTCAGTTTATCAAAATACTTTCTGTATTCTTTATCTTCAAAAGAATTTTCCACCTTATGTTTAATCAAAAGGTATCCTGTATCATTTTCTTCTATGTACTGCCTTACCGACATCCCTGAGTCAATCAAACTATTATCTTGTGTCATTCTGTAATTCCTCCAAAAAAATCATATTGGGAGACTGTTTCCGTATCAGTCCGTTGATTTCTTCCTGATTGATATAAGCCTCTATATATTCATATCCCATCTCTGCAATCGCCTCCTTTACAAGCAGGATAAGTTTGCCGATCTGGTAGGTCAGCCTGATGCGGTCCATCCTGTATTCCTCCGCAGTCCTGCCAAGCTCTGTCAGCAGCCTTTTCAGTTCCCCTCCCACCAGCATCAACGAAAATGTGGTAGGGATAGAATACCTGCATAGGATACAGTTATTTTCAACAGGATTTGGACATTTGCCGTTCATCAGACAATAAACATCATCCGTTTTGCTCAAAAGTTCCCCACTAAGGAGCTTCCCTGCTTTTTCTTTTATCTCATCTTCATGCCATGAATAAATTTCTTCAAATAATGCGTCCCTCTCAACAGCAATGGATTCCAGCACTTCTGAAATGCCTTCCGCTTTCTGCAAAGGGATATTCTTTCTCATCTCTGCAATCAGGCTTGTATTTTCCCTAAAAGTAGGCTTTTCTTCCCCTGCCGCAATAAGAAGCCTGTGGTACACCTCTCCAAAAGCTCCCCTGTCGATAATCTGTTTCCCTATACTAAGGGTTTCCCTTTCATCATAGGTAGAACGAAGATAAACCGTTGTAGTATCGCCATTTCCCATCACGGTTGTCTTGTGGGATCTGATATAAGAAGTGAGAAAGGCTGCCTGTCCAGACAATGCATTTATTTCGCTTGTTTTTTCATTGAAGAAAGATAATAATGTCCTGTTAGCCTTCAAACTGTAAAAAGATGTTTCCAGATGAAAGAAGTATGTAATTCTTTGTGTAAGAACATTAAATCTTCCAAATAGTATTATATCGCCACTTTTTCTTCGCCACTGTTCACAGATAATAAAAGCAATGGCTGTTGGTATCAGAGCGATTTTGTGGATATTGAAGTGCTTCCTTGCCCCTGTTTTCTGGACACAATACTGCTCCACGGTCAGTTTTACACAGTTAATAATCCGCTGTGCATCCGCAAGGGTGAAAGTATGATTGTCAAACCATTCCTGGGTATACATTTCCACATTTCCAAGTATATCCAATGCAGGAATATTCAGGATATCGGCCTTCCTCCATGCAAGCGATAAATGCAAAACTACATACAGCCAGTATTTCGCAAAGATATGGCTTTCATAGGCATAGTCAATATTCCTGTCAACATCGCAGAATAGATTGATAAAAGAAACCCATTCTTTGGGGGAATAAAAATCACTGTCCTCTTTGATCCGTTCTTTTCTAAGTAAGGACACTTCCACATTAAAGCGGCACCTTTCTGGCATCTGCTCGTAAATATATTTCAAGAACCAGACTGCATACTGCTTTTGTGTACTGGAAAATGTCTTATCCTTCATCAATGCCACAAGCTCCATGTCAGAATAATCCATAATCTCTTTATCCATCAATGACAGCATCACTGATAATGCCGTAAAAGAATGTCTCATTCGTGTCATCTGCTCCTTCCTGCCATCAACAAATATCCTAATATACTTTTGATGCAGTGCAATTGTCTTAGGGAAAGCCTCTCTCTGCCTTTGGGGTAATGTCTGGATTAGAAGATCATACTTCTTCCATATATCCTTTTCTTTTAAAACTATTTTCTGCAGCCACAGAATCTTTATAATCTCTTCGCATTCCTGCTCTTTGTCCTGTGCCATAATATAATAATCCCCGTTTCTTTCCGCTATTTGAAATCCTGTCAATCGTTTCATTAAATTCTGGTCATCAGAACTAAGCCACTTCTTTTCTTTTTTATAATACTGTTTCCTAATCTCTTTAAAGGAAAGTTCCTCCATGTCTATGTACCCTCCTTCCTGTATAGTTCATTCATAGACTGCACGACTTTCTCACCTGTCTGCTGCCTGTCCGTAAGATAGCTTAAAGCTGCCGACAAACTTCTGTCTCCCCTCCATGTTGCAATCTCCATGATATTGTCTGTATTTTCTGCAATGAGGTTGCTGAATATCCCTCGGCATATGTGGGTGGACCATTTATAGCTCCTTAAAAAGAAGCCATAGCTTTTCACTTCAAAATCATCTGCTTCTTCTAATCTTTTGATAAATGCTTCTTTCAGCTTCCTAAATCGCTTATAGTATGTAGCATCCGTCATTGCCTTGCCGTTGGAATTGACAAACACAGCGGAGCATCCATTCTTTTTATATCTTTCCTTATGTTTTTCATACAGCATACACAGCATGTCATCAAACACAGGTATGATTGTCTGGGTCCTGTTCCGCTTGCATTTTGAAATAAATGCTGTCGGGATGTCTTCCCTTAAATCTTTATCTTCCAAAGTAATCTGCATTGTCTTCCTTCCACCCATCACCGCTGTCGCAATATTTTTATATTCCAAAGAAATCACTTCCGACTTCCTTAAACCGCCGAAACACTGCAGATATATCCCAAAAGCAATGTCAGGTGTAACATCCATCGCTGTCTTGATAAAGGTATAAATATATTCCTTCTTAATATTGTGGATGATTTCTGGATTTATCTTTTTCTTAATATTCATATGGTCTGTAAACAGGTTTCTCATAACCATGTGGCCTTTTCTATCTTTATCGAAAGTGAAATTATCCAGGGAAATGTATTGTAGAGGAAGCCTCTCAGCAACAAAATGATAGAATTTTGTCAGATAACTCGTATAGGAGCGTTGTGTATCCTGCTGTATGTTCCGTGTCTCTATAAAATCCACTGTATCCTGAATGGTGATACTATAAATATCCTTATCTGCCGTAAAATAGAGATAATTTAAAAATCTGGCCACAATGTCAGCCGCCATATTCGCACTTGTTGCTTTATTGAGTGTAAATTCATTCAGAAAATCTGAAAACGGCGAAATCAAATATTCATTTGTTTCTGTATTATATTGGGTAATGTATATCCTGTGAAGTATGTGTTCCCCGTCTGCTCTCTGGACCTTTTCTTTCATGATCAGCTTTTTCCATTTTAAACTTGCCATACCTTTTATCTCCTTTCTGGCCATTCAGACATATGACCTGCTATTCTTTATTTAACATTGAATTATAGACACGAATCATTAAAATAGAAATAAAATTATACATATATTTTCTTCATAAAGAGCAGCCAGAGAAAACTCCATTTTAAGCAGGTTTAAAGCTCTTTTCTAATTTTCTCTTTTATAGATTGAACTTTTCTCTATTCTTCATAGAATACCATACAACCCTGAATGGAAATATCTCTTAAAAGTGAAGTAAACTCATGTATTCTAAGCATTTCATATATAAAAATTAATTCAAATTAAACAGAACTTAATATTTATTGATACAGGATAGCCATTAAAGGTAAATATATGTATTTTCTTTACCAATGGTAGAATAATGGTTGTTATTAGTATTTCTATTTATTTTCTTCATATAGAAAACTTTATTTTATAGGTATTCTACATACTTTTCAGTTTTCTACGTGGTTTTCTTTATCTGAATAGTTTTCTTCATGCCATTTATAATTCTTAATTCATTTCTGTTTTTGATAGAATCCTGTCTGTTTAAATCCTATTTGCTTTAGTATAGATTCCACTGTTGGACAATATTTTGTTTTTATGCACGAATCAAAAATACAGTCCTATACTCTTTATGGAATTTAATGTATAATATATTTTATCAACATTTATGGAGGCTTTATGAGAATATTACTTTTGGACAATGCAATAGATTCTTTTGAATGGTCATTAAGACATTTCAGAACATTTTTAGAGTTGGATGGCTATTTTGAAACACCTGATATAAGCACTACCTATTTAAAACAGGGAATATTATCTCTAAATGCTTCCTTAGAGCTTTTCTTTAAAGCAAAGATAAGTCTTATTAATCCTTTGTTCATTTATGAACATGTTTCTACCGATTCACTTCCAAAAGAAATAATGGATTATTATATACAAGAGACAAGCTATCCAACAGGTGAGCCTTTGTATAACTATATAATCGAAAATTCCGACATTCATACAATAGATTACTCAAAGTGCATTGAGCTTTATTGTACTCTTTATTCTGTTCCACAAGGTTACAAAGAAGAATTTATGATACTGAACAATATACGAAATAAACTGACCCATTTAGGTATCAGTTCTAAAGATGAATATTTTGTTTTGGCAGGCAGGATTGCTAATATTTTAAATTATGTACATTTCAATATTTTGTATGGATTAGATTATGATGAAGAGCATCTCAACAAAGTTAGATGTAATATCATAGATATCGAATTTACCTTTACTACATTGGAAGACAGCATATGGCGAAAGGTCAATAAATCTAAAATTAAGTGTATCTGCGACCAAATTGATAGTGTATTTCATAGCGATGAAATAACCTCTTATCTGCTAGAAAAAAATATCAGCGCCGATTTCGGAACAACATTCGACGCTGAATTTATGTATGGTATGTTTACTATGCAAAAGGATGATTCCGAACATGAAATTGCCAGTATTTATGCTTCTCCCTCAAAAAATGTGTTAATAGTATCTGATTCAGATTATAAAGATGGACCAGTATTCGCTGTTTTCCCTCTGCCTACTCAATCAGAATCTCCTAAGAAATTTTATAAATCTTGTGAAGATTCTGGTACAGAAATTCCTAATTTTGATATGCAAGGAGCTTTTTGGAACACTAAACCTTATGGCAATAATTTTGCTTTTGTTCCTTTTGGGAAAAGTCAGCTAATTGAAATGAGTAAAAAAATCATTAATTTTATGTCTATAATTGAATTTGTGCCTTATGAAACATAATTAGAATTATCCCAAAACATACTCCATATGCTCACAAAATTTATTTAATGATGAAATGTTAATCAATGAATAACTTGCCATAATATCTTTTGTATGTCTCTCTGCCTGCCCATTTGAAATTTTCTCCAATAAACCTTTAATATCATCATTAATAACAAATTTTCTTTCAATGATTGGCCACCTTTTAACTTTTGATTTACCAATCAAAAAATGACCATGTATAATATCAAAATATTGCTTATTGTACTTATCTTTAATAACCATAAAATAAAAATAAACATCAAGAGCTCTATTAATATCTGAACATTCTTTTAGTTTTTCTATATGCCTCAAAAGAAATATTTCTATGTGAATCATAGTCAAATCAATATCCCTAAGCGAATAATCAAAGTGCTTAAAATAAAAAACCAGCACATTCTTCTTTATATATTTTTGTATATTATTATTTTGAATGTTACTTATTTTATAATCTATATACTTTTGTATATCTGGGGATGGTAATTGGTATATAACATCAAAAAATTTTTTCATATAAGACTCTGAATCTATTTCTCTCCCATAAATTTGTTCAGCAGATTTTGTAAGATGGTGATAGTCTATTGCAAAAATAAATATTATATGCTCGATATTAAAAAAATGTTTTATACATTCCAAAGTATTAATAGCAAATGTTGGGTTACAGCGATCCAAATCATCAACAAAAATCCAAAGATTCCCCCCATTTGGAACAAAACTCCTTAATGATTCTTGAAGTTTTTTCCTCTTACCATAGTACTCATCAAATTCCGAAAAGATATCACTAATCGAATAGTCCTTTTTCTCACCTATACTTTCTGAAATTATCTTTGCTATTTCCTTATTATCACCAAACACTTTATTAACACCAAATTTTATAGTATTAATCCCCAAAGTTTTCATAAAGATTTTTATATATTCAAGAAATCTATCGGAATCTCTATCCTCTTCGTTAGAAACAATATTATATAACAAAGGAAGGATTGCAGAATCACAATCGTCATTTTCCCATGCGTTATAGTAAACTGCAACATCTTTTTCATTCTCCTCAATCTGAGTTTTCCACATACTAATAAAATATGTCTTACCCTCTCCCCACTTTGCATTAATGGCGAAAGAAACAGCATGTCCAGAATTCTTCTTTTGTATAAGTTCTAAATATTCTTCAATATTTTCTGATATAAATTTCCTATTTAATTTATCTTGCTCAAAAGTATATTTAGGAACCATATTTTCCTCCTTAAATTAGATCGGCTCGATATGAACAAATTCAATTTGCACCTCATCATAAATCGAATCAAGAAAATCGTTAAATTTTTGCTGTATTATTCTATACCGTTGCATGATTTCTTGCTGTTCTGGAGTAGAATCTTTAAAATATGTTTTAATCGTCTCTTTCATCCCTTTCATGAGTATTACAACTACCAACTCATTCCCCAATACATTTTTATAATTCTTATAATTTAATACACATCGAAACAGCTCAATCTCTTTACTTGCTAAATAATCAATATATGTAAGACAATAACATATTCGATCACCCATAGACATATCTAATGTAGGAATATCGTTGTCTTCTATATCAGTAACAATATCATCCCTATAAGTTGTAAATAACAGAGCATTATATGAAAGCATGTTATAAAGTTGATTTCCTCTTAATGACAGAAACACTTTCATTTTAGGCCTATATACTCTATGAGTAACATCATCATTTTCTATTATTGGCTCGATAATACTTTGTAGTAATACCCCTCCTTTATATAAATGCTCCATCATAATTTCAAATCCTCTATGTATAGAATCAGCTTTTGCGTCTGTAGGAAATGAATAAAGAGACATTATTTCTTTAATAGTATTAGTACACGAAAGACTCTCGAAACCATCATAATCAGGATCATCCATATTAACGCCTTTATGAATAAAGTACTGAATAATATAAATCCCAAGCAGTTCTGTGTTTTCACCCTCAGAGTTCTTATAATGCATAATATTAGTTAAATAATAATCTTCACTATCAAAATAAAGTTTTTCTTCACCATATGCTAAGGCATAAAATACTTCATCGTTTCCAGGTATCTTAGAATTATTACTACGATTTTCCACACGATAATCTTTTATGGAAACCTCAAAAGCACCACTTCGCTCCCTTCTATCAGTTTCATATTTTCCCATATGTGCTTTATTTGTAAGAATTCTAAAAATAAGTGTCATACTTTTAAAAATATTATTATGATTCAACGAAAGAAGCATATTATCGTATTGGCCATACATCCTTTGTAATATTACTTTCAAGCTAACACTAGCACTCTGAAAGGCCATTTTATCATCTACTGAATTTATCACTTCATCTAAATCCATCACATATGCTACCCTTTTATCTAGTATCGCACTTAATGTTGGGGCCGTATCTTTTTTTATTATGTCATCCCACGATATCTCACGAAATGCTTCTTTCTTTCTGTTTTGTCCAATACGATATGAATAATTTCTCATTGTTACTAAAACTTTAAAATGATAGTTTCTGTTAAAGTTAGCCTGTAAGCACTTTTTACAATGATATGCATATCCTACTATATTGTTTGTATATTTAGAAGCTAATGACTCTAAATCATCAAAAATCAATATTATATTATCAAACATATTGTTTGTACGGTTCTTATATAAATAAAGTTCATACTTTAACTGACACATATAGTAGTCAACTGGTTTATTTTTAGCAATCCAGTCCAAAACAAACTTTTTACCATTACCATTTCTTATCTGTTCCACATTATCCGAAGTACTAGGAACTGTTTCAATCAAATGTTTATTATTAGATTTCAAAAAATTATAAAAATCATTATAATATGCATCATCATAGCCAGATAATCTATCAATATAATCTTTGTCATTTAAATACGAAACGGCCTCATTAATTGATCCAATCAAGGCATCTCGTATAAGATAATTTGCATCTTCTATATTACCTGAATATGAGACCATAGAATAAAATGACACATATATTACTAAATTATTATCTACAACGACAACATCTCTTCCAAAAACGTGGAACATATTTCTAATAAGTGTAGTTTTTCCTGTTCCTGTTGGCCCTACTAAAAATTTAACCATGTCACCTTCTACATCAATAAATTCTTTTTTAAGCTTTTTTTCAAGCACAGGTTGAGCAACATATATCTGACTTCTGCCATCTTCTCCACATTTATTATAAAACATCCCATATTCAGACCCCTCGTAATACTCTACAGATAACAGAATAGATAATGCTTTTTTAAACCTAGCATATAAATTATTATTCCCCAATGAAAATGGGTTATTTCGTTGATTCATTTTGATTGTCTTATTTCCATTTGGACTTTGATACATTTTAAATTATCCCTCCTATAATAAATTTTATCATTTTTTAATACAATTCCATAAAATTATTTTTTCTCCATCATATCCTGTTGTAACTTAAACTCAATTGTTTTTGTACTGCCACCAGTTCTTTTTATTAATTCATCTTGCCCTAGTACTTTAACAAGATTTGCAATCTTTGAACTTAAATCATTCTTGTTATAATAAAAAATTGTTGTATACACATTATCGTTTAAAATCAAATCTCTAAATATATCTTTATCTGTTATATCCAATGAATGGCCAAAGATATAAAGATAATTTTTTGTATCATTTGTAAACTTTTCAAATGGAATTTGTACAGGATATTGATGCCTTAGTTCAGACTCTATAGTTTTACTTTTTTCTTTCATATCAAAAAACCATTCTTTATACTTGCAACCTGTTCCTTTAAATATCCTTTGATAATATTTTTTAAATGCAATAAATTCTATTTCTTTATCTCTTTTTTCAATAGAAAGATATTCATCAATACCTAAAACCATATTGTTAGATTGTAATGTATTATTAATGTTGGCTATGCCGTGAATATAATCATATCTAATTTTTTTATTTGCTCCATATAATTTTTTATATGTATCAGAATAATTAAATGACAGCACATGCCCTATGGCAAGTTGTCCTATATCACTATTTCTTAGAGATGTCGAAATTTTAGCAATAAATTCTGCAATATATATTTCTAATGCTCTGATTAATCTTTCTAATTCTACATTTAGAAATTGGACATAGTTATCTATTCCTTTAATACTCCCATAATCTGTTTTCGTACTTCCTTTTGATGCTTTTAACAAAGACATTAATATTTCTTGCTTTTCTTGATCTACTTGCTGAATATCTAAATTCTTTTTTGTCACCTCTCTTAATTGATCCAGACTTTGAATAACTCTCGAAATTTCCATCTCAAAATCTATCCAATTTTCCCCCACAAAACTATGACATTTCAAAAAATATTCTAGCCACGTGTTTTGTCTAATATGCTTATACAGTTCCTCCAATGCTTTATTACTAATCTTAACACCTTGGCTATGCTTTCTCTCAAAATCCTCCAATAATGCAGTCTTTATATAATCATTCATTTTCCAATTATCAATATATTTAGCTCTGTAATCACCTAAGGATGCATTTTTAGGAAAATCATAAATTCCTTTGACTCTTTCACAAAACTCCAAAAAATTCTCATATTTTGTAGGCAATCCATGAGCCAAATCAAACCCATTCCCAATCACAAGTATATTCATAAGCCCTTTATCCCCAATCTTATTTTTTCAAATAACCATTACTTTGACAAATTTTTCTATATTTATTTTATATTTTTCGTTCATATCAGTCAACCAGTTTTACAAAACATATCTGTACAAAAAAAACATTTCCCCTATATCCATCTACCTATTTCCCAATAACCATTATCAATTTAGCATCCCTTTTTACTCTTTAATCAATATATTCCTTTCGTGCTCAATCAGCACGTCCCAATTCTCCTATCTCTGGATTTCCCTTTTTCCATATGAGACAATAACACTAGAAAATCAAAAAGGAGGAAATTTATATGGAAAGATTCGTTATAGACGAAACAACCAACACATTAGTTAAATGTAATCATAGCATGATGTGGGAGAGGCTGGATTATCTTATCATCCCACATCAATATAAGGGAAAGCAGATTGACCGCATCAGCCCCCATTGTTTTGATTATCTGAGGATCAACCTCCTCTGCATAGAGGAAGGTGTAAAATATCTGGATGACTGTGCTTTGGAAAATGCACACGTTCTAAATGTAAAACTGCCAAGAGGTCTTAAAATTGGCAAGAGATGCTTTGCAGGCAGTGAACTTGAAGAGATACTGCTTCCAAGGTGCCTGCATATTATTAAGGAAGAAACCTTCTTAAACTGCAAAAACCTGCAATCTATTCGGGCACAGTCTGGTCTAAACACAATCTCCTATAATGCCTTTAAAGGATGTAAAAGCCTGAAAGAAGCACATTTTTACATTTTAAAGACTGTCAGAGATGGGGCTTTTGCAGGGTGTACCAGTCTGGAAACCCTGGACTTAGGATACCAGATTAAGCAATTAGGAAACGATCTATTTAGTGGCTGCCATTCCCTTAAATCTCTTGAAATAAAGGGCAGCTTTGACAAGCTGGAAGAACGCACTTTTTCAGGTGCAGATGGTTTAGAATCCTTGTCATTATGGAGTAATGCAGAATCCTTGTATTTCCCTCCTGACGGATTTCAAGACACCTGCCTAAAGGAAATTTCCCTAATAGGCAATTTTGAGCCAATCGTGAAAAAAAGATGCTGTTTCCCAGAAGATGTGGTTTTGAAAATGTACCGTGACCAGAAGGCTTTGGAAGTCCTTGGATATTACTTCAATATAGACATAGTTGCATGATTTTCTATATCATCAAAAGGGGGAGGCCATATGGTATCCCCCTCTTTACTATGCTCTCACATACTCTTCCTATGTCTGAAATATCTCCCCACAATACTCCCATATTGTCCTACATCCACATATGATACTTTTTATAATAAGTGTGCAAAATTGAGAAAAAAACTGATACCACCAAACATATACTCTTTCGAGCGGACCAAAAATCTTTGTCCGTTTAAAATTTCAAAAATTTGATGAAAATGATGCTTTTTCTTGTTTTTAATGTTATTCCTATTTTGAATAATCTCTATCTCAACAACCATATTTACAATTCATTTATTCTTAATTTTTTAACAATTAGGATATAGTATTATGTCTCTATGAGCTTCCGTGAGCCTCGTAGAGCGAGTTTTTAGTATTTTAGGTAGCCTTATGCCTTTTAAAGAAATTGTCTTAAAATAGCCGTTTCAAATTTATGTATTTGATTAAGAAATCACTTTGCATTACACCACAACAAAAAATAGGATATGGATTCCTCCATACCCTTACATGTCAGCATACTGTTCCATATCCTTCAATTTCCTCTTTGCATTATGTACGCTGCTTACAGATATACCCATAATCTCTGCAATCTCAACATTTGTTTTATGCTCCCAATGGCAATAGTAATAGACTGCCTGTTCCCTGCTCATCCTTCCAACTAGCACAAACTTTGGTGTCAGCCCAATCTGCCTGTCCACTGTCTTCTCATTTTTGCCGACTTCCTGAGCAATCTGCTTATTGTCAAGCAATTTGCCATATCTAAGTGCAAGCATCTCTTCTTTTAACTTGACAGCTTTTTTCTCCGTGCCTTCCCGCTTTTTCTTCATCTGGTTATCTATTTTCTTTTTACCAGATTCTTCTATCCTTTTGTCGGCTTCTTCCTGCCCGATTAATTGTTTCATATACTTCTGTTCTTCCTCTGTGATATCAAGAAGCCCCACAATCGTGCGGTTTGTATATTTGACAGCTCCCTCATAATCATCTTCATACCTCTCATGGTTAGACTTTGCATAACGGATGACTGCATCAAGGGAATCATATGGTACAATTAATGACCTGTTTATTTCATCCAGATAATCCCTTACGGAATCTTCATCCATGCCAAGATAAAAGCAGTTCACCGACATTAAATGAAACAAAATATTCCTATAACCCTCCATATCATAGCCCCGAAGCTCCAACAGGGTATTAAAATCATCATCCCTCTGCATATTGACCTTTGTATACCTGCTCTTCCCTAAAGAGAGATGATACATCTCATATTTTCTCTGCCTGCTCCTGTTCTTCTTCTCAGATACAGTCTTCCCTTTGCATATGCCGACTGCCGCAGCAAGTTCTGATAAGGTTCCCCTGCTTTCAACGCATTCCACAATATATGCCTTCTCCCCTGTCTTTGGGTTGGTATTGCCAGGAACCCTGAATACCCTTGTGATATCGGAGCATTTCGCATCTGCTCCAAACTCCTTAAACTGGAAAATCAGCTTCTTTACTGTCTCCTGATACAGCTTCCTCATTTCTGGGACACTTAAATTGATATTATTGAAAGAATAGACAAGATACCTGCCACGTCCTGAATTGATATACATATTAGGCTCTATGCCAATCCTGTCAATCACTGGCCGCATCTCCTGCATCATTTCTTCATCCGTATCATACTCATAAATCGAATGGTATGTATCCAGATCAAGGACAATGGAACTTACCCCATACAAGTTATCCGACACCCTTTTCATCCTGACATAATCTGCCACGCTCATATAAATGCTCATTCCAAGATGGTTCGCAAATGCCACCATTGACCTAAGTTTTCTTTCCGTTACTTTTCCTTTTGGTATCAATACCTCAAAAACAAAAGTATCCTCTTTCTGCTTTTCTTCAAGGATGTCCATTGCATCCTTCGCCCCATAAGCATCCCTGTCTATCGGCGGTGCATAGATACAGGTAAAATTGACAAGCATACTTTTAAGGTTATGTGCATGGATTTCCTGAAAAAATGTATAACATCCTTCATCTGCCAGCAGGTCATCATCATAGATATTTTCCCGCTTAAAAAATTCTGATAAAAGATATGGATTCCTCACTTCAAAATAATCATCTAATGTCTTAAGCTGTGCATCCTGCTCTATTGTTCTAAATTCCATAAAAATACTCCCTTCATCACAGATGTCAGGAGCAATCATTCTATCTATCATTCAAATACTGTTTATCATACAGTAAATCTATTGTTTTTCTGTCTTTTTACGTTATAATAATACAGAAATCAAGTGTGTGTGGACGAATGATTGCACACTGGATTTTACAGGCAGATGTTACCAGCATCTGCCTTTTTATCGCTAAATATCATATTTTTACTTATTATACAGGCTATTTTCTGGATTACAATAGATTTTATGCACAAGCAGAAGTTTTTTACTCACAAGCGGTACTCCGTAAATCTATTCTAATTTTTTTCTTTATAATTTTTGCACCCTCACATACTCATTAGTGATATTTTCCATTATACCATCTTTCCATAAAGTCAATCACTACCGTGATATTATAATTTTCATATGCATACACTTTAACAGCCAGCACAGCAAATCTTTTAACGTGATACCCTAAAAAACAGTGTTTCTGCAACACAAAAGAGCCACCTAGCACGGTAGCTCTTTCGATATAGGGTTCGATTACGGCTGTATGCTTATTAGCATACTCAAGCTTTGGACTCTATTCCTGATACATATACCAATACACTAGTTCTTGGCATATGACAAGACTGCTTCCCAATCCCTATATCCATATTACTATATGCAGCACTGCTTGTCAATATTCAATTTTTCTAATTTTATGTAGACAATCTATTAAAAATCTGTTTACAATGAAAAAACTAATATAAACTTCATTTTTATAGGATATTAAGGCATATATTTAACACCAAACCTATCCTTATCCCTTGCAACCATACCATCATATCTATAATATTTCATTTTATTAAATAAGATTTCATCCCTGTCAATCTGATAAAACCCCGCATGGTCTCTTGCAAAAGCATTAGGTACAAAATCTGCAATTTGTAACCCCGCATTATTCTGGCACTTAGGGATAAAATCAATTCCAAGCAAATGGTTTGCCATTGCATCTTGTGTAATATACATTGAGCCCATAAGTTTAATATTATAAAACCTGCACCGCAAAGCCTCATCCTGTATATCTCCAACAGACTCATATATCACTTTCCCAAGACCATTATGTTCACATAAAAATTGACAGTAATTTTCCAATAAGAGTTGTAATGCAATCAATTTCTCATCAGGTACATTTCTATAAATCCTGTTTCCTTCCTGAACAACGGATACCTCAAAACACTTTTTCAAATATGATTCATTAATACTGCTTCCAATAATCGTAATTTTCTTACAATCATATATATTCGCAAGATTTCTATTAAATTCCCTTCTAAATGGCTTGCTTTTGAATCTTTCATATTCAGGATATTTCACAAAATCTAATTTATCCTTAGCCGCATTAGAAATATTCATCTGGTGCAGTATGATGTCTTTGTAATTAGGTAAATCTCCCCATGTTTTCTGCTTTAACACATCAATTTCTGTTTGAATGACTGGATAATGCTTATCCAGTATAACAATGCCCGCCATACTAAAAAAAGGGGTTCCTTGATGTGCCTGGGTAGTCCTGCTTTCATCCAAATATAATGTATACCGCTTTTTCCCCATACACTTTTCTTCTTTCTAAGTTTGATTTGTATAGTATATCACGATTTTTCAGATTTTTCCACATAATTATAATGACTCTTTTTACACAATACTTTTTTTGTATTGCCACACAAAAACACTTACATATTATCATGTTAAATTATGTGTAATATAGAGACTACTATCATATTATTATCTCTTTTTATGTATCTTTTTTGATTACATATACCTATTTCCTACTTTCTAAAACAAGAATATTTTCACTGCAATAAAAATATAAGTATACCTTTTTTCATTCTTTGTTCTGAAATCTAAATGTAGTTTCTCCCTACCCTACACCCTCACATACTCAATCTCCGTCTGCAGGATTTCCCCACAATACTCTTTTGCCTGTATATCTGAATCTTTATAGCTGTTCGTCACCACCTCACAGCACACCCTCTCCCCTGTATTTGCAGAAATATATGCCACATCCACCGCACTGATAAGCCCTGATTTCCACAGATCCATATATCTTACAGACAGATGTTGCTCGCATCCACTTTATTTGTATCCTTATACATTAGCAAACCTGTTTTATGCTTACAGTAGATTTCTTGTACAATCAGAAGTTTTACAACAAAAAAGCATTGAATACTAAAATCCAATGCTTTTTTGTATTTAGAATTTTCTTTTTTGTTGGGATTTCATACCCGATACTACTTTTTGTCCGAGTTATCAACTCTCTTCTTAATAGTTAGGATAACACATAAACAATCAACTGTCAACAGACTTTTTCGCATTTTCAAAGACCTGTTGAATTCCATTTTCTAGTTCAGTTTGAGATAATTCATAATCAAAATTATCAAGCAACTGCCCAAGCTCATTGTTTAAAAGAATCCGCTGGCTATTCATTGCCTCAAATTCTGCATCCAATCTTTTAATATTATATGCAATACTAATGCACTTATTCAATTTTTCTTCATTATACAATTTTTGATATAAATCCATTTTTTCGTCAATTGTGTATGCAAAAGTCAAATCTGATAATGCTTTTTGCAACAAAATTCCAAAAGTAAAATCATCCATTGAGCAATCTATAGGTGTATTTTGCCCGTCAATCACTTCTTTAAATGCTATAAAACGGTTGACATTCACTGTTCTTACTTGATTGAACACTGCATATGTATTATTGCCCCTTAACGAACTTGGCAAAGTAGAAATACATCCAATATCAATTTTATTTTCACCAACTCCATTAGGTTCTGTTGTCAGGGGCATAACAACACATGTTTTACTATCATTATTCTTTTTTAAGACAACTGCAGGATGTGTTAAATTAAATTCACATTGACGAACAGGGTCGAACATAACATTATATATATGTTTCTCTTTTACTTTAGAAAATCGCATTATTTCTCCTTTGTAAATATATTATATTACACATTCCCCGTCTTTGTGCACACTAAAATCATTTCCTTTACACAACATATTACCATTGAACTATATCACATACCCACATAATTGACAATACTAATGAACTGCTTTTTGTTATTTTTATTATCTGTATACTAATATTTTATATAAAATACTATCTTTTTCAATCACACCCTCACATACTCAACCTCCATCTGCAAAATCTCCCCACAGTATTCCTTTGCCTGTTTATCTGAATCTTTATAACTGTTTGTTACTACCTCACAGCACACCATCTCCCCTGTCTTTACGGAAATATATGCCACATCCACCGCACTGATAAGCCCTGCTTTCCACAAATCCATGTAATAGTCATATTGGTCATAATCACCCTCCTGCCTCATCTGCTCCAGTGCTTCTTCCATCTGATCCCTTGTCTGCCATTCTGCCTGCACTGTCTCAATCTCTTTTTTATCCAGACTGCATATCACCTCGGCAACTTTGCAGTTATGTTCTGCTGCATGTGCATTCTGGCATCTGCTTATCCCATACTTTTGACAGACAAAATCTTTCCCCTTCTTTGTCAATGCATAACTTACATTGCTTCTTGGGTTCTTATTATATCTGGATGGATAAGTCACTTTCTCAATCAGCTTATCTTTCTCCATGTTTTTGAGCCTGCTTGTCGAAATATCTATCTTTGCGGCATCCTCCTGCCTGATATTCCCTGCTATGGATAACACTTTGAAAAATCTCTCGTCCTTTGGATACCAATGCTTGATATGTTCCTTCATCAATTTCACCTCCTGTTCCAGAACATTTTTATGTATATAAAAAAGCGGGAACATCCCAAAAAGACATTCCCACCCAAAAACAAAAGTTTTTGCTCTTCATCTTATCCGATGAACCCTGTATATCATTCTTCCTTTTTACCGCTTTCCCTGTTCATCCATTTTCCTCATAACATTACCCTGTAAGCAAGGCACCCTGATGTCAACTAAGTTGGCGGTAGTCAGGTCCGCAGGAATATCATATATCCTGTACCCTGTATGGAACTGCCGAAACATCCCCTTTTAAACAATGCTAAACAGCACCCTGATATATTTATAAGAAGTATAGATTATGGATGAATGCCTTATGTTAAGGCCCCTTTTCAAACAGTCAAAAATGACTTCCTTTTCTCTATACACTTTCATTATAAAAAATGGTCTTCAATGAATAACTCCACGACTGGATAGCATCCCGACAGACAGCATCCTATCTTTCTGCTTTCTTATTTTATATGCATATCCTTCTACAATATACAGTGTAAGACTATTTTGGCGAATAGCAGGTTTTGTGAAATATGATAACTGTAACTTATGGACTGGCAGACATCATAAAGTGATGTTTGCTTTTTTGTCCAGACAACCTTGAAAGGAGAAAAATACATGAACAAAGAAGCAATGAAACAACAGATTTTGGAGGCACTTTCTAAGAAATTAGGAGATAGCTTCCACCTTTCCATCCAGAAAGTCTTAAAGACAAATGAGAAGCTGGATGGACTGACAATCAGGCATGGCAACGAAAACATCTCCCCCACCATTTATCTGGAATCTTTTTATGAAGCACTTGATAATGGTGTATCTATTGATGATGTTATGGATAGAATCCTGCAGATTTATTCTGATTCAAAGGTTTATCCCCGCCATTTTGATACTGCCCCATTTTTAACTTACGATCTGCCCCGTAAAAAGATTTATGTGGAACTGGTCAACAGGCATCTTAACAAGGAATTACTGCAGGATGTACCCCACCGTCAGTTCCTTGATGACTTTGCGGTTATTGTCCGCTGCATGGTCAGTGCAACAGAAAACGAAACGGCAAGTTTTCTGGTACACAACTATCACTTAAACCTTTGGGGTGTAGATCAGGAATCACTGATATCTCATGCAATACATAATACAAGGGCTATGATGGGAGCCAGCCTGCAGAACATGGGAAATGTCCTGCAAAGCATAGCTCAGGATTTTAAAGAAGTTGAGGCTTCTGACTGCCCCTTTTGGGTACTGTCAAACAAGAAAAGGGTTGCAGGAGCTGTTACGATACTATTCGATGATATATTGAAAGATTTTACTCGAAAGTATGGCAGTTTCTATGTAATCTTTTCTTCCGTACATGAAGCCTTGCTGCTTCCTGAATCCTGCGGGCTTGATGCCATTTCCCTTACCAAAATGAATCTGGAAGTAAATATGATGCAGGTACAGGCAAACGAGATTTTAGGAACTAAGGCCTATTACTACAACAAAGACAAGGGATTTGTCTTTTAAGATTCTACATGGCAGTATCGAAAAGTTCCCTATAGGAAGATTCAAGAAATTTTATAAAAACAAAATTTATAAGAAAGGATAAGCACTTTCAAAGTGCAGGAATGAAGCATGAACAAAATCATATTGACAGGGCGGCTAACGGAAGATCCAACAGTAAAGTACCGCATGGGTACTGAACCCGTGGCACATGCCATATTTAATTTTGCCGTACCAGATATGTCCATGAAAAGGGACGAACAGGGAAACTACCCTACTGACTTTTTCAGATGTACCTGCTGGAACATACTGGCAGAGATTGTAGAAATGCATTGCTCTAAAGGCACAAAACTCCTCATTTCTGGAAAGCTGAAAAATAATAATTATGAGAAAAACGGGAAGAAAGTATATTCCAATGAAATCGTAATTGATTCACTGGAATTTCTGGAAACCAAAAAGCAGGACGTTTGAAGGCCAGTTACATGGAATGGCAGAGAGAAAACAGACTGCATCAATACAGAATCCCAAAACCTTGATGCAGAGGGACTTTTCAAAAAGGCCGTATCTGCACTGACGGATAAGCGGAGGGATTATCTTTCTGCTTTGGGAAGTCTGGATGATACAGGCGATTATATTTTAAGGCTGCTGTTTGTTGATTCAGCATCTGTCATACAGGACTGCATCGAGATAATAAGCGATGCAGCCCGTGAATACGGCATCCCAATAACCTAATTGAAACTTTCCATTTTTATGGATATAAAAATCCATTTCGCAAAGGAGAAATCAGTATGATTAAGACAACTTTAAACTGGACAGTAAAAAATCTAAAGAACATGTATGATGGGAAAAATACCCTTCAAATGGATCACGTAATCCAACGCCAAAGCGGACAGTGGGACGGTGACAAACTGAAAAAGAGCCTGCTGATCCACAGCATCCTTGCAAACTACCCTGTTCCCCCTGTCTACTGTCTGAAAGAAGCAGTCAGTGAAAAGGATTATTCCTATTCAATCCTTGACGGGAAACAGCGTCTGACAACGATTTTTGATTACATAGACGGGAGATACCCGTTGGATGAGGAAACCCCATCCGTTGTCATTGACGAAGTTACTTATGAACTGGGCGGCAGATATTTCACTGACCTTGATGCAGAATGCCAGCAGGAAATACTTCGTTTTAAGTTCACAATCTATGGCTTTGAAGATGCGGACGATGACCTAATAGAAGAGATTTTCTTCCGTCTGAATAACAGTGCCCCATTGTCGAAGCCCCAAAAGGCAATGCCTTTATGCGGTGTTGAAAATGCGAAGTTCATCAAGTCGCTCCTTGCTGACAGGTTCTTTTCGGATATCTGCCAGTTCTCTGCCCTGCAGCGGAGGAAATCTGATGATATGTGTACCCTGCTACAGTCCATGATGCTTCTGGACAGCAGACATGAGGGTTATGAATTTTCCTCCATTTCTGCGGATGAAATTATGCGGTATGCCGCACATATCAAAAATAATTATTCGGAAGAACAGAAAGAACGTCTTTATGACATCATTGACTATCTGGAAAAGGTATTTCCTGAAAAAGACAAGATGCTTAAAAAAATCAATATTCCAATTGTTTTCCTTGTGGCTGATACTGCGATGGGAACAGATTATGATTCCACAAAAGGCATCTATCGGGTAGGCCCCATGTATTTCAGGCAGTGGTTTTCCTACTTTTTTGATGAATGCTATGAGGACTATAAGCAGTACTGTTCTTCGGGCAGCATCAAAAAAGAAAAGACTTTAAAAAGGATTGAGGTTATGGAAAGCTCCTTGAAAAAGTATTTTGAGCTGGAAGAGACTGAAAAATCAGAACAGAATGGACAGGATATTCCTTTATCGGAAGAAAGCTCCCCTGACGGAGAATCCCTCCCAGATGGCAGTATGCCTACGGATACGGACAGAACAGAAAATGGATTGCCTGCAGAAAATACAGAAGAAAGTCCAATCCTGGAAGAAGAATCTGCTCCTGCTCCCACAATCGAGGGCATATTCCCCAATGCCGTGTCTGATGATTTGGAACATGGCACACGGACAGAGGAAGATAAGCCTCCCGAAGAAATAAACCCTGACACAGAATAATGTTATTTCAACAGGGATGCCGCTTCTGCGGTATCCCTTGTTTATGAAAGGAACGCATCATGAGGATTAATTTCTATGACACGAGGATTGCCAATGACGGCACAACCATTTTAGTAAAAGAGAAAGGGATCAATTATGAGGGGGCAAATATAAAACACCCTGAAAATATCGTTTTAATGCTGCAGTCCCTCCTGCATATAGGCGAACTGGCGGAAGAACACTGTTACCTGATCGCCCTTAACAGTTCCTGCAGGATATTGGGAATATTTTTTCTTTCCAAAGGGACTGTATATGCAAGCCTTGTAAGCCCAAGGGAAGTGTTCATACGGGCTCTGCTTATTGGGGCGGTGCAGATTGTACTCTGCCATAACCATCCCTCTGGAAACCCGACGCCGACAGACACGGATATAAAATTAACCAAAAAGGTTCAGGAATCAGGTGCTCTGTTACATATCGCTTTAGCAGACCACATCATTATCGGCGGAAACAGTTACCTGAGTTTTAAGGAAGCAGATTTATTGTGAAGGGAGAGATACGCATGAAATGGTTCAAAGATGTGAAGTCGCTTGAAGAACTGCGGAAGCTGTACAGGAAGCTTGTTGTGAAGCATCATCCTGATAACGGCGGTTCCGAAGAAATCATCAAGGAAGTCAATGCAGAGTATGACATTTTGTTCAAGAGACTGAAAAGTGACTTTGAGCATAAGGATACATACAAAGATGCAACCGACAAGCAGAAGCAGGCCTATGACTGGCAGAAAGACAAGCTGATCAGGGAAAAGGTCATGCAGCTTGCAAGGTTTGAAGGAATCAAGGTTGAGATTATTGGTGTCTGGATATGGGTGTCAAACTGTTATGCTTACCGAAAGGAACTGAAAGAACTGGGCTTCCATTGGGCAAGTCAGAAGCAGATGTGGTATCTGCATTTTGATGATTTCCATAAGTTCAGTTCAAAATCTGCTTCCATGAGTTATATCAGGGAAAAATATGGCTGTGTAGAAGTCAGGTTTAAAAAAGACACAGAGGAAAAGAAGAAGCTTGCAAAAGCATAAAGGAAAAGAGGTAGATATTATGATGGATTTAAAGACTGCAAATCCACAGGAGATTGCGAAGTATTTTTCCCATGAGGTAAACAACATGTTCTTCAAGCCTGATAAGATAGCAGAGGAACAGAGGGATTCCAAGCAGATGGAGGATTTGGATATCTGCTGGATAAAGGTAATATCTGACAGCGGATACAGGACAGATTTTAGGAATGAAGCATCCGCCAAAACAGGCAGACAGCTTGCGGAGATTCCCTTTGTCCAGAAGAAGATGGAATCTGTCAGCAATGTGAAGATGGAAAAAGTGGCAAAGGAGATGGCGATAGACCACAGAACTTTACAGCAGGCATTTTCAGGACTTATATTCTACCATTTTCTGCAATCCTGTAATAAAAGGGAAGCCCAAACATTAATCAAAGTTATGGGGGATTCCTTTTATAAGTTACCATTGATTTGAAAGGAGAATCATTTTATGGCGATTAATTTAAACGAAGTAAGGAAGCATATAGAGCTTTATTTTAAGAAGCATCTTCCTAAGTATACAGTATTGGAAATCAGGCAGAAATCCTATCATCCAGCGGACAATTATCTATATATGGTTTCTGCAAAAAAAGAAGATGGCTCATATGCTTTCTGGTCTTCATGGAATGAACGACTGCAGACACTTAACCACGGGCATTATAACTTGCAGTCCGTTGAAGATTGTGAAAGGCTTTTTGAAGCGTTCTACTATGAAGCCTAAAAATTAACAAACTGTAGATTTATATGCAGACAGCCCCGCCTTTCCAGTGGGGCTGTTTGTTTGGAATTCCAATCGCATACTCTGCCACAGCATCCTATTTTCCTGTCTGGTTATTGATCCTTTTCTTTTATTTATGATATAAGGTAAGCCTTTTTAAGACTTACAATAGAAAAAGGAGTGTGAAATCACATATGTACAGGAACGAAAATATTTCTGCCAGGACCAAAAACAGACTGGCAAAGGAAGAATGCTTTAACAGGAATATTCCCATATTAAATATACTCTTCTACATTGGAAATGGATTCATGCTGAAAAAGCAGATGGTTACACTGGCAAGGATTTTCTATCAGATAAATGAACACAGGGCTAACGATATGGTTGCAGACCTGCTCTCCTACGGTTTGTTGATTAAGAAACAGGCCACGGACACAAAAACCTGTATCTATATTATGACCAAATTCCCCCTTGCCATGTACCACGAATGCAGTACGAGGGACTCCTGTTCCATTAAGCTGAATAACAGAAAAATATGGAACAACGTCTACAGGGCTGAATTCATTATCAGGCAGGCTGTACTTTTTATGGAGCAGCTTGGCATAGAGCTGACTCTGCAGAATCTTTTAAACTTTTTAACGGACTACTGCATCTCAATCTTCACAACGGAAAACCAAATGGCCGTCTATCAGCTATATGGCAGCCTGTATGAAAGCTTCCCCATCAAGGACAAGGAACTTATCTCTTCTGGATTCCCACGTGTATCTGATTTCATGGATGATTACTATAAAATCACCGCAGACCTATACCATCATCAATGTAATTTCCTTGGATATAAGATTGATGATGACTACTCTGCATATCTTGGCATCAAAAACAAACTGCAAAGGGAGAAAGACCTGCTATCTTCCCCAAAGGAATACAGGAGAAATTACTATTCCCTTTTCAATATGACAGCCGCAGGATTCTTCTTCATCGGGAAGCCTGTTGACGGAAAAATCACAATCGGCACTTTCGATAAATGCAACAATATGTACTTAAAAAAGATTTATGAAAACATCATCTGCATTTATCTTATGCTGGAAAGGTATTTGGGTTTTTACCCACAAATCACTTTGCAAGTATATATGTCAGATGCAGACAGAATCATATCTTTACGTGAAAAAGAAATGGAACAGGGCTTCGATTATTCCAGATGTGAAAAACAGTCCCTTACCAAAAGGGAATGCTTTTTCCAGAATATGCGAATACCAAGGCAGAATTGGGATGATATCCATGTAGATTACATCTATTACCCGTTAAGGGAAAAATATAATTTATAAACGTGTTTTCAATAATAGCAACCTCTTATGTATATGAATAAGCTGTTTGTGTTATGCAGGCAGCTTTATTCGTCTTATAATGCTCAGCGAAATATCCTCATACAAAAAGCAATCTGCCATTGTGACAGATTGCATGTAGTAAAAATTTATATATCAAAAATTTAGTTCTGCATCTTAAATTTAATATCAAAATTAAAAGTTCCTGACCAGCTACCTGGGAATAATACCCTATCGGTCTGAATACTGCCTTTTGTATTGCATCCTCTGGACATATCATCCTCTTTTGTAAAGCCTGTTTTGTTTTGATTAACATTGGCCTGCATAGTCGAAATCTTGCTCCTGTCAGTTAGGGTAAAATTGCTTTCAGGTTCTACAGTCAGAGTATCATTGTAATAAAATGTTCCATTTACCGCAATCTGATAATCTGCTTTGCCTGTATTTCCATCAAGGATGATTGTTTTTGGTATGACAACAGTAAAATTAGCAGGGAGATAATCTTCTACAATCAGGTTCCCATCTTCTCCAAAATTAATCTGATAACGGCTTCCTGCATCTACATCAAAGGAATAGTTATAAGCATTTCCATCTAAATCATATTTGGGTAAATCAAGGAATGTATAATTGGTAGTATCAGAAGGCAATTCTACTTCATCAATAATCTTTCCGTTCTGTTTGAGCTTTAATTTATATTTCTCAGGTCTGAAACCATCTGCATTATTGTTATCATTCCATTGGAGGTTTGATACTGCTTCTGTCTCACAAAATTCAAATACACGATAAACAATGGCTCCGTCCGTAGTAACTTTTGCACTTGTATCGAAAACATACCTATATTGATTGTAATAAGCATTATCCGTTTTTTCATCTCCAATATCAGAACCTTTTACAAGTGCATCATAGTCTACTAACTTGGTTGTTCTTCCTATTTCATTGCCATTTTCATCTGCATCAATGTAAATAACAGGATATTGGTTAATCTACCAATTAGCTATATAAGATTTGTCACCTGCTGAACCACTCGTAATAATAGCACTAGTAGTTGGAGAAGTTAAGTCAGGACTAGTCCATCCAATAAATGTATAGCCTGTTTTAGTAGGATTATTTAAAACAATGTCATCGTTTTCTTCATAATAATAAGTTGGATTAATTTTGGATAAATTACCACCATTTAAATTGTATGAAATATCATATTTATAACGATAAATATAGTAAGTCTGATTCATATAAATTCCATGACCATAACTTACACTACATGCCGTAGCTTGCCCCATTGCATCAACTGTATAATAACCACTTTTATGTATTGTGTAATAAAAATCTGTTCCACTTGCATTTTGTCCTGAAGTGACTACCATTGTACCAATATTGTATTTCTGATTATTTGAATTATAAGCAACAGGACTTGAATATGCATCAGATAAATAAAGAGTAGCAGTTGAACCACTATGAGAGCAAGAAGAACCATTTAAGTGAAAATAAAGGATACTTCCTTTTGAAAGATAGACATTCTTATAAATAGGTACTTTCTCTGCGGTTCTGGAACCATAACTTGAATATGGACAATTTGCATTGTTAATTTCAGGCACATTTATATATGGTTCATATCTAGCATCATAACTTGTATTGTTACTCCAATACATACTTGAATTATCATATCGAATAAAAGCCGTATAGCCATAACCTTGTATCGTCTTTACAAATTCCAATGTACCATTTGAATCCGCATAAGCTACTGCATCATTTGTTGCCATTAAGGGGGTTATATCCATTTCATTTACAGCCGTTTCTTCATCAATGGATTCTTCATAAACAATGTTGGAGGCATTCACACCTATGATTCCCATTATCAAAGAAACACTAACCAAAACAGATAAAATCTTCTTTTTCATATTTGTTGTCTCTATGCAGAAAATTACGAGTCATAATTTCTGCAATATAAGTTGCTATCAAATTTTTGTTACCCCCCCCCCGAAAAATACGAGCTTTTTCTGTTTGAGCAACTTTTTCTGTACTCTGCTGTAATCCGTAGAAGCCTTCATCATTCCCAAATTAATTTTACAACAAGAAACAACATTTCATTTTTCCATGACATGTGGTATATTATTAAGCGGAAACCCTAAAGGATTTCCAAGCAATTCCAGCTTAAAAGCAGTTTTTTGAAGCAATAGATTGATTTTTTCTCCTTGAAAGGAGTAGTCTCATAATGAAGGATAAATTATCTTACAGCCAATTATATGCAGAATTAGAGGCACTAAATACATCTGCATATGATTCTTTGTTACAGGGAGATTTTGAGGGCTTCCAAAATACCATTGATGAATTCATCAGTTCCGATATTATGGAGCAAGAAAAATTTGCATCTGCAAGGGAAGCATACCGCTACTCTTCCATGCCTTTTACTCTGGATGGCATGTGGATTAGTGTAGATTCCCGTAACCCACTTGATAAACCAATCATGGATTTTTCTGGATTACCTATTTGGGAATTAAATAAAAGGGATGTGCAGCCTGTCTATACCTACCTAACAGAACAGATAGAAACAAAGCCAGAGGACAGCAAACTTGCAAGCAAGCGGATTGATGCATTAGAAGAATATAAAAAATTGTATAAAAATCTATATAAAGATCCTTCTCCCCAAAGGGCATTTTCAGCCCCGCTTATTGACGATTACGAGAAGCATAAGATGGTCTATATCAATAGAATAACAGAGCTTGCCTTCGCACGAAACAAGTTCTACACAACATTTGATTTTACCAGTCTTCCTATGAATGGCATGAACATCATTGATAATAAACATTTAAGGGAATTGGATATTCCTAAAAAGATGAAATATCTGATAGAAGTATTTGACAACCTGTACGATCCTGCTAAAAACAGGAACAGATTTACGATAAATGACTGTTTTTCATTTAACGGATTTGAAAAGGTTCTTGCAAGCAATTACATCCAAGGGAAATGGATAGACAGAAAAAACTGGAAACATTACACGAAAGGAATACTGCCTAAAATTCCCGAATTTTATCTACAGCTTGCATTTTACCTGACTATTCCATCTTCTGCTGAGATTGAAAAATTTATGAATCTGCATGGATATTCCATCAAAAGCCCTATGACACTTTTTCACGATGTAAGCGGTGAAAAGTATCACATTCTTCACAGGGATTTATGCAGATGGATTGATGCTGGCATCGACTACAACCTAATCAATGAAATCTGCGGGCTTGAACTGCAAAAGAGAGAAGTCAGAAAGCACTCTTCCTCAAAATGTGCAGCAAAGACGAAAAAGCAACCTTAAAACTAAGGCTGCTCTTGGTAAAATAAATTTATTTTTTTAGGAGATAGTGGGCGAAACAGCCCTGTTTATGAACAGGGTGTCTCGCTCACCTAATATAATAATAGATAACTTTAAAAAATATATTTATTTTTTCTGCATGATGTACAATCTCTTTTAACCAAGCATTGCAAAATGCTCCAGTGCCTCCTTAATATACAACTCCTTTTCTTCCGTGCATTGTTTTGCAATATATTTTTCATTTTTCGACTGATGGTAGTTCTTCCGCATATCTAAACCATATTTTTTCTTCACCTGTGCGATATAAGCTGTATGTACCTTTACACCATGTTTCTCCATAACATAATCTTTAATTTGCTGATAAGTAGCCGCTTTCTCTGATGCAGTAACATCCAACTCACATAAATCCAGTTCTACATCAATATAATCATCTGGCTTTAGTTGGGACAAAAGCACAACCGTCTCACAATGAACAGTCGAAGGAAACATATCCACCCCACAAGCCCGTTCCACCCTATACCCGCATCCCTGCAGCAGTTCCAAATCTCTCGCCAAACTAGTCGGCTTACAGCTAATATAAACAATCCTCTCCACCCCAAAGTCAATAATCTTTTGAAGCGCCTTCGGATGCACTCCATCCCTGGGCGGGTCAAGTACAATAAGATCCGGCTTCTCCCTCAATCCATCCACTACCTTCAAAACATCCCCGGCAATAAACCTACAATTCGAAAGCCCATTAAGCTCCGCATTCACCTTGGCCGCCTCCACAGCCTCCTCCACGATCTCCACTCCCACAACCTGCTCCGCCACCGGCGCAAGCATCTGAGCAATGGTCCCGGTCCCACTATATAAGTCAAAGATCACCTTATCTTTCGTATCTCCAATATAAGCTCTTGCCGTCTCATAGAGCACCTCCGCCCCCAGAGAATTGGTCTGAAAGAAAGAAAAGGGCGAAATCCGGAACTTAAGCCCCAAAAGCTCCTCATAAAAATAATCTCTGCCATAAAGAAGCTCTGTCCTGTCACTTTGAACCACATCCGCCAAGCTGTCATTATAAGTATGAAGAACCCCCACAAGCTTCCCGTCAAGGGGAAGCTCCAAAAGCCGTTCCAGCCAGGGCACATCCGGAACCTCCATTTGACTGCTGGTCACAAGCACCACCAGAATCTCCCCCGTCTTGGCGCCCTTGCGCACCAGCAAATGACGCAGATACCCCATATGACGCAGCTTATGATAAAAAGGCACCTTCTCCTCTTTAAAATAGTCCAGCACACAGGAAAGAATCTTCCGATAATCTTCATCCACAATCCGGCACTGTTTCACCGTCACAATATCATAAAAGCTCCCTCTCTTATGCATACCAAGGGCAAGCGGCCCATCCTTCTCCTCGTCACCAAAGGAAAATTCCATCTTATTCCGGTACATCTCACCATGCGGACTCTCCTTCACCCCTTCAAACAGATAAGGTTCCCCAATGGCACTGTCCAGAAGCTCCTTCAGCTGATTGCTTTTCAGCCGAATCTGCTCCTCATAAGCCAGATTCTGATAGGTACATCCGCCGCAAACCGCAAAATGAGGACACGCTGGTTCTATTTCCAGAGGAGACCGCTCCAGGACCTCCAGGAGCCGGCCCTCACATTTGCCCTTGCGGATCTTGTTTACCTGAAAACGAACCTTCTGCCCAGGGACCGTATGCTTTACAACAACATTCCGCTCCTCACAGGTCACAATCCCTTTATTGGGGAAGTCCACTTTCTCTACCATACCTTCATAAATCTGTCCTTTTTTCATCCCGTTCTCCTCATAATTTTTATATTTCATAGTCCTATACTACTTCTATTTCTTTTTCTCTCCATCATCCTTCGGCCATTGAAACAGGACCTGTCCCACCAGCGCTCCGCCGCCGAATAAGAGGATGAGCATCAGCAAGTAAACATACAAGCTTGTTGCCCGAAATATAAACTGCATATTGGAAATAATAGATGCCAAAATAATTACAATCCCGATTCCGGTTAACAGTTTTGCCCCCACTAAGTCCACATTCAAAAACAGCCAAATAATCCCTGCAATAAAGGGAATCACAATCAAACCGCCGCCAAATCGAATGCCCATAAACCGAAGTCCGAAATAGGTGCTCACAGTCACATTAGACAAAAACCAATATAGCCCCAACGCCAGCATAATCATCCCAATTACAAACTGCCCCAATGGATTTCTCCTTTTCTTCATCAAATGTACCTCCCTCATAGATCAGTATACAATTAAGAAAGAATCTTGAGTCACTTTATCAACCTGATTCCTCTCCGCCCCAGTGCGGTAAATATATTTTATCCCAGAAAAAATTGTAGGGTCTTCCTATTGCGATAAGAAAAAGGGTTGCCGCCTCTGCTGCAACCCCTTCCATACTCTCTTATTCTTCCTCGTCGTCTCCGTCCTCAAAGAAGTCATCGTCAAAATCGTCATCGAAATCATCTTCAAAGTCTTCCAGATAATCCGGAGTAAAGAAACGATACACGGCATAAGCGATAGCCGCTACGGCTGCAACCGCTCCGATGATTGCCAGAATCCAAAGAACCGTATTTTTATTCTTCTCATCTACCTCTCTCTTATGAATCAGCTCATTCAACTTTGTTGCTGTCAGAAAATCTTCCATCTTATTCATTGCACGCACCCTTTCCTAATCGTTAATTGCAATTCATGCTTCGCCCTTGGCTCACACTTACTAAGTGTTCATATTATACCACAACTACATTCAAATTACTATCATTTCCGAAAAATTTATTCTCACAATTTCCTTAACTTGGCAAAAGAAGCAAACAACCGCTTAATCCCGGCTGTGTCAAATTCCACCTTGACCTCGTAATCTTTCTTTCCCTCCGTAATCTCCAATACGGTTCCCTCTCCAAACTTAATGTGGCGTACCCGATCACCCACCCCATATTCCAGTCCGGAGGCTTTTTTCACAGTAAGGCTCTGAGATTCATAGGGCTTGGCCCGAAAGCTCTCTTTTGACTGTATCCAGGCAGCCTGCTTCGGAACATTCACAGGCTTTGCGGGGCCTTCCTTTTTCTTCTTGGATTCCAAATATTCCTCCGGAATCTCACGAATAAAACGGGAAACAGCATTGAACATGGTTTCTCCCCGGACCATTCTCTGACGGGCCGCCGTCAGCATCAGTTCTCTTTTCGCCCGGGTAATCCCTACATAACAGAGCCGCCGTTCTTCTTCCAATTCTTCCTCCGGATTGTCCCCATTGAGAGACATGTAGCTTGGAAATATCCCTTCCTCCATACCTGCCATATATACATAAGGAAATTCCAGTCCCTTAGCGCTGTGCAGGGTCATCAGCACCACATAATTACTGCTTTCTTCCAGACTGTCAATGTCAGCCACCAGCGCAACCTCTTCTAAGAATCCGCTTAAAGTAGGCTCATCGGCTGTCTCCTCATAGGCTGCCAGCTTATTGAGCAGTTCATCAATATTCTCAATCCTGCCCTTGGCTTCATCTGTCCCCTCATTTTCCAGATCCTTAATATAACCTGTCTCACCCAAAAGTGCTTTCGTCAGTTCAGTCAGGGACATCTCCTTAAGCTGGCTTCGCATATTCTGAATCAATGTGGTAAAAGGCTTAATCTTCCCGCCGCTTCGCCCAAGATTGGGAATCTCCTCAGCCCGAAGAAGAGCATCATAAAAGCTGATGCCATAAGCTCCTGCATAATCCTGCACCCGGTTCAGGGTGGCAGCTCCAATCCCCCGCTTCGGTACATTGATAATTCGGCGGACAGCCACCTCATCCTTTCCATTGTCAATGGTTTTGAGGTATGCCAGCACATCCTTGATTTCCTTTCGGGCATAGAAGTTTACACCGCCTATCAGTTTATAAGGAATCCCTGCTATAATCAGCTTTTCCTCAAACAAACGGGATTGGGCATTTGTTCGGTACAAAACAGCATGATCCTGATAATCCGCTTCACCTTTTCGTACACGGCTGCTGATATCTCCTATGATATGCTCCGCCTCCTCAAATGCATTGAGAAGCAGGTGGAACCCTATGGGCCTTCCCTCCTCGTTTTCTGTCCAAAGCCGCTTTTCTTTCCGCCCATAGTTGTTGCGGATCACCTCATTTGCAGTATTCAGGATATTTTGAGTAGAACGGTAATTCTGCTCCAGCTTAATTACCTTCGCATCGGGAAATACCTGCTCAAAATTCAGTATATTATAAATATTCGCCCCGCGGAACCTGTAAATGGACTGATCGTCGTCGCCCACCACACAGAGGTTTCGGTATTTTCCTGCTAGAAGGCTGATCAGCTTAAATTGTACTGTATTTGTATCCTGATACTCGTCCACCATCAAATAGCGAAACCGCTCCTGATAGGAGTTCAGAATTTCCGGACAGTTCTGAAACAGTTCTACCGTCTTTACAATCAAATCATCAAAATCCAGAGCGTTATTTCTTCGAAGCTGGGCCTGATATTCCCGGTAGGCTTCTGCCACCCGTTTTTTCTGAAAATCATTTTGTGCCGCCATCTCCATTTCCAGAGGGCTAATCATTTCATCCTTTGCTCTGGAAATAACACTTAACAGGTAACGCTCCTTAAAAATCTTTGTGTCGATATTCAGACGCTTGCACACATCCTTCATAACTGTCTTCTGATCATCCGCATCATAGATGGAAAATGCAGTGTCAAAGCCCAGATGCCCGATATAACGGCGCAGAATCCGCACACAGGTAGAATGGAAAGTAGCCACCCATACACTGTCAGCTCCCTGGCCCACCAAATTGTTTACACGCTGCCGCATTTCTCCTGCCGCCTTGTTGGTAAAGGTAATCGCCATAATATTCCATGGACTTACCCCCTGCTCCATCATCCATGCAATCCGATGGATCAGAACTCTTGTCTTTCCGGAACCGGCTCCTGCCAAAATCAGAAGCGGTCCTTCTGTGTGAAGCACCGCTTCCTTCTGCTCCGGATTTAAAGTATCATATATACTCATTGAAGTCTCCTGTATCTTTGTGATTAAATGTCCGGTCACAAAACCAATTTATGTGGATTATACCAGCTTTCTTCCGCAATTTGGGCAGAAATTCGCTCCGTTTGTCTTAGTCCCGCAGTCCGGACAGAAATTGGGAGCCGTTCCCCCCACGGCTGCCTGCGGCTGCGAAGCTGCTGCCTGATTCTGCTGCATCTGAGCTGCCATCTGCTGCCCCATTGCCATTCCCATAGCAATACCTGCCATGTCAGAAGCTGCACCGCCGCCCTTCCCGGCAGCGATTGACTCACCCATGGCTACCTGCTGAAAACGTCCCACATCGCCGATCATACTCTGGGCCGCTGCCTTTTCTGCCATCTTCTGTACTTCCTGGGGATAATTAAAGCTGGAAATAGCAAAGCTTGTGATGCTGATTCCGATTTTCATCATCTCCATATCCAGATCCTCCTGAATGCCCTTTCCTATCTCGGAAGCATTGACCTGAAGGTTAAACATATCCCTGCCTTCTTTTGCAATCCATTTCATCAGAAGCTGATCCAGCATAGAGGTAATGCGCTCCTTTACCTCATCCATCGTATACTGCTGGCGGATTCCGGCTATACGCTCAATAAAGACATCATAGTCCGCCACCTTACAGCTAAAGGTCCCAAAGGAACGAATGGGCATGCCGCCCGGAAGCCCCGGCGCCGGAATCAGCACGGGATTCTTGGTACCCCATTTTACCAGAACTTCTTTTGTGTTGATAAACAGTACCTCTGCCCGAAGGCCGCTGTTAAAGCCGAACTTAAAGCCCTTCAATGTGGACAAAAAAGGAATGATCTGGGACTCAATATCATAGCTTCCATCATCCCTAAACAGTCCCTCCACTTTACCGTTATACAGGAAAATGGCATCCTGCCCCGGACGGATAATCAGGCGGCTGCCCTTTTTTATCTCTTTATTGCTCCATTTCCAGAAAAGTATATCGTCCCGAAATTCCTGCCACTCCACTACATTGGCAAATTGTCCTCCAAATAAGCCCATGCTGCATCCTCCTCTATCTCATAATCATATGTTTGCCCTTCTTCCCAGGCAGGCAAAGTATCTGCCCTCATATCAGGGCCGCTGCTGAACCAATATACCAGTGCCACAATAAGCAGAACCAGCAGCACAATGGCACCAATCCGCACCGGGCTTTTGGGGTAATCTCCCTCCACCCTTCCGCTCTGTCCATTAATCAGCACCCGGTAGCGCTTCCCTTTATAGGTATAAGCAGTTGAATACATGGGAAGCAGCACATGCTTGTAGGTCTCATCCCGATAGTCTGCCTGAACATGGATATTGCTTACTTCATCATATCTGCCAAGGACCTCACTGCGGGCCATGCTCTCAAGCTCCCGCTCCATGGTTCCCACTGCTTCCCGGTGGGCGTCATCCAGATCCACCGTGTAACACTCTGCACTATAGCCGGACAGATATTCCGGCGCATAAGAAACTACTTGCTTCGTGCCAAAATATCCGGTACGCCGCAGCAGCTTTGAATCCATTTTCTCTGAAGCCGGTACAAGAACATCATCAAAAAAATGACGGATGCTTCCGGAGGTAGGGTACCAATCCGTAACTACCTCCCGCACTTCCTTTCCGTCCGGTCCTTTTCGGGTCACAGTCCGGTGCCGTCCTCCCATGGCCGTATAACGGGCATTTACCTTTGCATCAAAAGTCCAATAGGGCACGTAGATCCCCTGAAGCCGGTCCTTCTGATAGAGATGCTTCAACTCGCCAGGAGCAAGCCACCGGCCTTTCATCCACTGACGAAACAATTCTCCTACCCGATTCTTATCTACCTGAAAGGGCAGAACTCCATCGGGAAGTACCGCATCCGCCTCCCGTTCTGCCAGCACATAGTCCGAACCGCAATAAGGGCACTCAGCAGCCCTGCTGGTACCCTCTACTTCTATCCTGGCACCGCAGCCCTTACATTCCATAGTATGTGTTGTCTTCTCGCTGGCCCGAATTGTCCTCATGGCATGATGAGTAAGACTGTGCTCTACCAATTTACGCTCATCATGAGCAATGGGAACCACTCTGTCACAGTTGAGGCATTTAAGGCTCTGCGTAGCTACGTCAAACTCCATGACACCGCCGCAGCCCTCGCAGTAATAGATTTTTTCTTCCATGCTTTTACAGTCCCATCTTCGCCTTTAGAGCTGCCAGCTCATCATCTACAGAAGAAGTATCCTCATCCCCGTCATATTTTGCTGCCAAAGCGTCAATGCTGTCTGCCTCAGAATTCAATTCCGCCATAGCGTTAGCCTCATCCAGCATCCGATCCACCTTTGCCTCCATGCGGTCAAAGGCTGCCATAGCTTCCCCTGCGCCAGATACATTTGTGCCCATCTTGTTGAGCTTTTCCTGGGTTTTGGCTACGGCTGCTTTAGCCTTGATCGCATCACGTTTTGCCTGAAGTCCTTCCAGATCCTTGGCCAGCTTGTCGTGCATTTCCTTCATCTTGGCTGCATTTGCTGCCGCCAGATCGTAAGCCTGCTGCAAGCCTGCCTGTTTGTTGGTCAACTCGCCCTTTTTCTCCAGGAATCTGCGGGCATCACTCTCATTGCCTGCCATCAGTGCTTTCTCTGCATACTTCTGCATCTTGGCAATCTCATCCTGACATTCGGCAAGTTCCCGCTTTGCCTTGGTCTCCGCCGCCATCACTGCCGCAGTCTCTGCCTTTACGCCCCGCATGTCTTCTTCTATATCCCGAATGTATTTGTCAATCATCTTTTCCGGATCTTCTGCCTTATCCAGAAGTGCATTGATATTTGCTGACATGATATCGCCAAATCTTTTTAAAATATTAGCCATTTTATGTATCCTCCTAATTTCAGTTCCCTAACCCTATTGGCATTGCAAAAAGGGTTATTATTTTGAGTTCTACAGGTTTCATTCCTATTATAATACATCTCAAAAGTCCTGTCATTCTTTTTATTTTCCAAAAAAGAAAAAGCACAGGAACCTGTTGTCTTACAGGTTTCCTGTGCTTTTTCTACAGGGGATGAGAGAATCGAACTCCCACTAAGGGTTTTGGAGACCCCTGTCATGCCATTTGACCAATCCCCTAACTAAAACGTACTTATTATTTATACCACACCAGTATGTCTCTGTCAAGGTCCAAATTTCTCTCTCATGAAAATAATTCATCACAAATTATCCTTCTGACTCACTTCCATCTCGCAGACGGCTTCCCAGAATGCGGAAAAGAACCCCTGCTCCAAGGATCCCCACCAGGTAAAGCTTTCCTGAAGTCTCTGTCACCAATGGCAGCAGAATACCCAGAATCGGAACGGACAGTCCTACCCTGCCGATAACATTATTGTATGCAATGGGAAGCATATCGTTTCCCGCATTTGCATCGCCTTTGGTGAGAAGTTCCTGCTCTTCCTTATGATTCTCCACAGCCCGATGTGTAATGACTGCGGAAGAATCATGACCGCCATAAAATACGATCACATCGCCGGCTTCTATCTCCTGCGGATTAATCCGCTTGGCATAAACTACACTGCCGACGGAAATCGCCGGCTCCATACTGCCGCTGACAATAGCGTAAAGCTCATACCCCAGCAAACGGGGCACCGTCAGCGGCAGGCAAAGAGCTACAACCAACAGGAGTAAAATCAATCCAAAACCGCTGCATATAGAAGACAGCTCAAAATGCTTTTCCTTTTTCTTTAATTGATCTCCCAATTGTCTATTTCCTCATTCACATGTTTCTTTTTCCAGAACATAATTCCCATTCCAATCAATGCCGCAGCAGCAGATACGCCTATCAAAATAGATGCACCATAGACAAAGCGTCCCTCTGAATTGATAATGAGATCCTTTAGATTTGCCAGAGGCACTTCCTCGTCATCCAGATCCACCAGCTCTCCCGGCGCCTGAGGCACTGGGTCATCCTGAATGGTCGTTGTTTCAGCTTCTGCATTTTCAGCGTTTTCACCCTCTGCTGCCTCTCCGTCCGTGTCTGCATTGGCATTGGCATTTGCCCCGCCGCCTGTTCCTGTGCCATTTCCTCCGCTTGCATTGCCCTCGCCGGAAATTACCGTAACGCTGCCAGGAACAGCCGTTGAGGTATTGCCGCCTCCTGTCACGGTTGCAGTATTCGCTCCGGCTGCTGCCCTGCGATACACAAAGTTGAACTCATTTTTCGACTCATCACTTACCAGTGTCCGGGTCAGATTGTATGCCTGAGGCTCATAGCCTTCAATGTAAAGAAATGCCATCACAGGCTTATCTCCCACATTGCCATAATAGGTTTCGCTGGGTGCCAGCGTATTGCCTGCCTCATCCCTGTAATTTACATGGTAAGCTACCATATCTCCTTTGATGCCATAAGCTACCACATAATCCCGATCACTTTCCACAAGGATAGAATTGCTCCTCACCTGATCTACTGTATTGTTATCACGGCCGCTCTGACGGATTCCCTTTACATAATACTTACTGTCCTCCGGAAGCTTTATAAGGGATACTGCATTAAAGCTTACTCGATCCCGATAGCTTAAGCCGCTGATGGTGATTCTGTCCTGACTGCTTGTAATCATATATCCGGAAGAAAGGCCGGACAAGTCTCCAATACCTGAGAACTCCCCCTGATTGCCTGCATAAAAGGTCAGAGTATAGGTATAGGAATCTCCTTGTGCTGCGCTGCTTTCTAAAGGAGCCGCCGAAAAAAACATGCATAAGGACAGAACAATAAACCAGATTTTACGACATCTACTCATGTTCCTCTCCCCCTTTTCGCCTGCGGCTTGCAGTCGCCAGTCCCATAAATCCAATACCGCTCACCAACGCCAGCAGTGACCAAAGCAGTATGCGGGTCTGATCGCCTGTCCGCACATCATTTCCCACCTTATAAATCTCATTGTCCTCCCGGACGCTTCTGGCATTGGATGATGTGGCTGTGTTTGTATCTCTAAGCTTCTCCACTGCAAAATTCATCTGAAGCTTTGCAATGGTATTCTGATAAGTATTTCCATGAGTTTCTCCATCCAGGGCTACTTTTAGGGAAATGGATGCCTTTTCCTTCCTTGCCAGCTTATCCAGATAAAAGTAATCCTTCAGGCTGTCTGTAGCCTCGTGAAGTCCTTCCCCTGCTCTGGTAACAGTCTCACCGCCTACATTTTCGCTGTTGTAGAGGATTTCCTCCTGTCCGCTGCTGTTCTTATAAGTCAATATATAAGTATACGCACTGCCCTCTGCTACATTCTGGCTATCCTCCAGGCTTTGGAGCACCTCATTGGTCATATACCAATCTGTAGATGACGTGTCATTATTTTCCAGGCTGATATGAAAGGTAACACTGTCTCCGGGCTCCATTTTTGAAATAGCTTCTGTAACATCAGACGAATTAAAGTTACTTTCCATCTTATCCCCGGTAAACCGGACATACCAGCCCTTTCCGCCTATAAGTTCCTCCGCATGTACAGTCAAAACACTTCCTGCCGCAAGAAGCAGGATAAGAAACAGGCTGCAAAACTTTTTCTTCATTTTCCCTACCTCCTCAGACTCAGATTGCCGGATGCGTCTACGATTACGTCAACACCCCAGGCACTCTTGATAGCATCTGCCCCATTGTGGGTCTGCACGGCATCCGCCTCAACCTCTAATACAAACTCTTCATTCTGGTAAGTATATTTTCCATCAGAATCCGAGATTCTGAACTCACTCTCTACATCTTTACTGATAGCCAGTGCATCCATAAATGGGGGAGTTGTCTTTCCTGTTCCTACTACCCCCGTATAATAGAGAACGATACGCTCATTTGTACTGGCCGCCTCATCAAGCACCCATCCATTGTAAGAAAGGGTCCCGCTTTGCCCTGTCTCCGTGCCATTCCAGGGAGACAGCTTAATAAAGCCCGGAGAAATATCCGTTCTCTTCTTTCTATCCTCTATGGGAACTGGGATCCCATCGCCTCTCTCCTCTTCATCCACCCAGTAACGGTAAATCAACACTCTCACATATTCGTCGATATTTCCGCTGTTTTTGACACAGAGTACCTCCGGATAATACGTCTCCAACTGAAGTGCTTCCTGCTCTCCGTTCGGTCCGGCATACAGCATATCAGTCAGAAGACCAACGCCATCCTCATACCATTTGTCATCCCGCTGGGTATAATTACGCCAACTCACATCACGGCCGTTTTCCACCAGGGTGACACCAATATCGAAAGTCTGAAGCTGTGCCGAATAATTCTCGCTGTAATATGTCAGTGCCGCCTGACTGCTGCCGGCTACGCTTCCAAGGAGCAGAAGAACTGCCACCGCAAATAAAATTCCTGTGGTGTAGGCACCCCTGGATCTGTTTTTCTTTTTCTTCTTCATAATCCGGCCTCCTCATTCTGTTCCGGCCACTCCGCATAGGGTGTACGTGTGCCGTCCGGATTGGTACGGTAAAGCACCGGTGCAGTTTCCTGAACAATCACCACATGGAATGTATCAATAACCGGATTGAGATGCAGATTTTGGTGTGGTGCAAAGGTCATAGCAAGTTCACATGTCTTTTTCCCTGGCTTTAAGACCTGACTGTAATACCACCAATCACCGTCCTGTGTCCAGTGGGCAGCCCCATCCTTTGCATCCGCCTCCTCTACCTTTTTAAGAACAACCATGTCCTCTCCAAAATACGCCCTTATCCGGACAAAGCAGTCTGTCTCTCCTGTATTTTCAATCTGGATCTTCTTAATCAGATCTTCGATCGTTTCTTCAATCTCCGTATCCGGTCCGAAAGTTACCGGCCAGTGGCCGTTTACCCTGGTGTAAGTGGTAAAGTATGCCAGAGAATCCTTTAATGTAGAACCAAACAGAAGCACAAGGGCCAAGGCTGCCAGAAGAGCCGTCCGTCTGCGGTATAATCGCTTTTTACTCATTGGCTGCTCCACCTCCCTGATTTGTTATAATCTGTGCACCCTTCCACTCTCCGTCAATCCGGGTAAATTGATTTACAATGCCATCTGTCTTCGGCCCGTCTTCTCCACTGTAATCATTGGTAAATGATACATTAGCTACAAGTTCATTCTCTCCCTCTTCGGTTCCCTGGGAAGATATCCAGTCCGCTTTGCCTGACAGGCTGTCTATCACAAAACCGTCTGCCGTCTCCGTTGTTCCCAGAGTAACCCCATCTGCCGGAACTACTTTTTTGGAAACCAGTCGGTAAGTTGTACCGGTACGGATCTCTGTGATTGTCACTTTGGAGCCTGCCGGGATATTCCTTACCCGCACACTCTTGTTGCCATCTCCGTTGAATTCCAGACCCACCACATCATGAAACACTACGATTGGGTCGCCCTCTTCCGTCGTCCCTTTCTCAGCCCTGATTTCAAATATAAACATGGCCTTGCCGGAAGTCGGCTGGTAATTCAATAAGGTCTTATCTATCTCCAGATCCAGATAGCGTTCCTGACGTTCCGGCTTCAGATCTACCACGACATTATAATTCCAATCATCGGAATCCTTATTGAGATCATCCTCTCTTCCATATGCATTGTCCGGAACGGATACCAGGTAAGGAAGAAATGTGTACATATATTTTTCGGTCACAATAGGCTTTGCCCAGACCAGATAGAGCCCCTGGTCTACATCATAGTCTATCCCGTCTCCTGCCAGTATGGTTTTATCATAACATGGCAGACCGATTAAAGTTTCATTCTCTGGGATGTAAAACTTCTTTCCGTCTGACTTCTGCTCTCCCTCCGGAGGAGTTTCCTTATCATCACTATCTTCATTATTTTCATTCTTCTCACTGGTAAATGCGGGAAGTCCTAAAAGCTCTGATACCCAGTGTGCCGTTGTCTCCCACTGGTCGGAGGTTGCCTCAAACACTGTCCTGTTCAGTGCCTCGATGTCAAGCACCCCCTCCGGAAGCTGACCCGCCAGATCTTTGAATCCATCAACCAGAGTATATTGTCCGTACTCATCCACAGTCGCCAGTTTATACAGATATACCTGCACCTCTGCGTTGGCCAGACTTGCATCTTCTTTCAGCAAATCTTCACTGGTTAAGTTTTCTTTATTTACTTTCAGAGTGTTTTTCTCTCTTTCTGTATCAAGAAGTACTCTGGCTAGGCTGTTCTTATGAGGCAGCATCAGTGTGAGACACAATACAGCCGCCAGTGCGGCACACAGCCAGACTTTTTTTCTGTATTTCCCTCTCATACTCATTCCTCTCTTTCTATCTTCTTCGGCGTCGAATTCGAAACCAGATAACCAACAATAATAATATGGGTACCATTAAAATCGGCGTGATAAGCACCGGCCTTAACTGCATGGCATCTGCCGTTACACGAATGGAAGACGCATCCGCCAGATTGTCAATCCGGTGTCCCCGCACCAGCATACGGTGACTGTTGATGCCATAAGGCGTACAGGTCACCAGCGTACAGTAATCCATCCCGTCCACCAGTTCCAAATCATTCACCTCTTCCGGCAGAACAATGCGGATCTGATCCACTTCATAAGTCAGAGTCTCATCCAGTACCCGGAGGACAAAAACATCTCCCTCCCGCATCTGGTCCAGATCCGTAAACAGCTTTGCGGATGGCAGACCTCTATGACCGGACAATACGCAGTGACTTCCCGGTCCGCCTACCGGCAGAGAGGTTCCCTCTATATGCCCCACTGCAATCTGAAGCACGGACTCTTCCACACCATGATAAATGGGAAGATAGCAGTTGATACTCTCTATCTCAATGTAACCCATGATACCATTACCGGAAACATTGAGCAAAGCTTCATATGCCGCATGTTCTTCCTCTGTGGGGTGATATCGGTTGGCCCTGGATCGTAGAGACTGATTGTACTCAACAGCCTCACTCCACAACTGTTCATAGGTCTCATCATCCAAATCCGCTACGGCCTCCGCATAGCTGGCAATTGCCTGGGATTGGTGAAACTTGTTCCAATAGTCACTGACTGTAGGGTACAGCAGCAAGGACAAGCCTGCAAGCAGGATAACTATTAAAATAATGTTTGATAAGTGTTTCTTCATGCAGGATTCTCCTTGCTGTTGTATACCGGAGAGGCAGATTCCTCTCCGGCTGCCATGGTTCACCGTCTTTGACTGTGAACATGACCTACAACAGACAAATCTTTTTTGTTCAAATTTTTTACAGTCTTATTTCTCACTGCTCATGCGTTTCTTTACCACTAACATGATACCAGCTCCAACTACCAGGATACCGCCCAGTACGTAGAAGATAGTAGTACCGATACCACCGGTGGAAGGAAGCTCTGCACCGGTCATATTCTGAACGGTAACTGTTGTAACCGTCTCTACTTCATCCATCTCAACACCATTTTCGTCCAGCTTTTTAGATACTACAGTAACATTTCCATTCTCATTAATTACGATTTTTATGTCTTCTTTTAAAGCATTATATCCATCTGGTGCCTTTACCTCATGTAAATAATAAGTTCCGGCACCCAGCCCTTTTAATTTAAGAGAACCGTCCGATTCAACATTAATTTCGCTTGCCGCACCTGTTCCGGTAGCTGCGTAACATTTACTCTCATCATTATACGCAAAAGTTACTCCAACTTTTTCTGCTGTATCACTTCCATCTGCCAGAGACAGTTCTTTTGAAAGTGTAAAGACAGCACCTGCCAATCCTTTATTATCTCTGCCATCAACTTTTTGGATACCCAAATCAAAAAGCTTCGTTTCTACGGTCTTATCTTCCGTACGGTTGTTCTCACCAAAATCAAGTCTTACAGTATTATTTACTTTATCTTCGATTAGCGCACCCTCGTTGATTTCAGCTGTGTAGGTTATAACAAGAGTGCTGTTGGGGGCTAAAGTTTCACAGTAAGCTTCATTGAATACAACATCAAATGTATCATCATCGTCTGTCTCGGTTAATAATGTATACTTATCAGCATCTACCGGCGCCCCCGCAGTTAAATCTGTCACATTAGGATCAAGCAGAGTAACCTTGAGAGAGTCAGCATTAAAAGTTAATCCTTCTGACATTTTGTCATGCAGTATATACTTTTCGGAACCGCTCTTAACGTTAATCTTTACTGTGTAATGAAGTTCATCTCCTACAGAAGCCGTAGGTTCCTCAACCTCTTTCTCAACTGTAGTCTTTTCATTCTTTTCCTGAATTGTTGCATCTGGCGTTGCTGTATTCAATGAACATAACGCACCTGTACTAGAGTCAACCAAATAATACCCAAGCCCCAGACCTGTAAACTCGACTGTAGTTGTCTCGCCTTCTCCATCTGCCGTTTCTGTACCAACAGCAGATATCATATTACCTTTTGCATATGCTAATGCAAGCTTTGCAAAATCTGCAGCATCTTTGTCTGTGTTCTTATCTGCTTTCCAGGTTACATAATTGTTTGTTCCGATTGTCTCTACTGTTACATAAGCTGCACCCTCACCTGTAACAAAACCAAGCCAGTCGTTGTTTACAGTATAGGAATATGCCTTATTTTCTTCTGAATAGCTTAAATCAAAAACCCGATAAATGCTGTAGCTCTGTCCCGGAATCGCATTCTCAATCTTAATACTTCCATTTGTGGGAACAGGCTCCTCTTCATTCGGACCTGAAGCCATAACCGTGCTTCCCATCGCCAGTACCAGCATCATAGCCAGAACAAGGCTCAACAACTTTTTCACTCGTTTCATAACTTATTCTCCTTTTCCCTTTATATCTACTTTGTAACAATGAGTTTCAACGGCCAGGGGCCGCATATTCAGTTCCTGGAGGAACCCGCCCTCCTTTCCCTGATTTTTTTTCTATACATCAGGCCCGCCATCAGCAACAAGCTGATGCCTGCCATTGTATATAAGTTTGTACCCGGCCCTCCGGATTCCGGAAGTTCATAGGTGGTTCGGTTAATGAACGTTACGCTGTCTGTGGTCTCTGTCAGTTCACCGCTGGCTTCGGCCCCCTCATTTTCATCCTGCTTCCTGTCATCAACTGCCAGTACCGGATCTTCTCCCGTGATATGGCCCACATAATATCCGTCAATGGTAGTCTCCACTACTTTCCAGCTTACTCCGTAGGGCAGACCCTTGATGGTCAGGGTATCTTTTGAACGAAGCTCTATAGATGCCTTTCCACTTTGGAATGCAACCTCTCCTGTCTGTATCTCGGATTCCAGGTTGTCATTAACCCTTTCAATCTCATAGGGGTACGTACCGTCTACGATTACCGTTTTATTACTTCCCGTCAGTTCTATGTCGAACTTGAATGTGGCTTCGCTGCTGTTTCCGCCGGATGCCAGCTTCCGCACTGTCAGATCATGGAGCAGTGTATTCTTAAATGTCAGCGGACTCTTATCGCCTGCGAATGTGACAATTCCGTTTTCTTCCGGAGTAAGGGGAACCTTCGTCGGTTCCATCCCCTCTTTATGAATGAGAACCTCATCCACAGTCACGGTCTCATTCTTTCTGGTAACCCGAACTTCCACCGTATAGGCTGTCTCGTCATATCGTACCGTCGGATCTTTTTCAGTCTCAGTCTCCTCTGCAAGCTCAGTGATCTGGTAATAATACGTTGCCGTCTCTCCGTCTTTCAGATTCTTGGTCAGATACAGAATCGGAGCAAATCTCTTTTCCTGTTCTAAAGCCCTATCAGCCGTGCCCTTTTCAAACACAAGGGAAACCTCTCCCTTTCTTCCGTCCTCTACTGCATTACCCCGTATGCCGTCCAACTCTACCAGTTGGAATCTGTATGCATGGCTGTTACCATCAGGATTACTGAGCACCTTATGAACCGGTATCGCCAGTCCCGTGCCTTTGGTTGTATTCGTTATTGTGGTAGAAATTTTGGTTTCATCCTCATCATAGATGCTGACAATTCCTTTCACATAGGGCTTTCCGTAATGGGCTTCATCCCCTGCCACCTTGGTTCCCATAGTGGGCGGCGTATAATCTACCTGATACCCCTCTGTGGATGCCGGATCCTCCTGAATGGTATACTCAGTACCTGCCAGAATCTTCTCAATCAGTGCCGTCTCACCGCCCTTTAAGAGAATAATACCCTCCTCTTCTACGGTTCTTGTCTCTTCTGTTCCGTCGGCACCTGTTACCGTGTAGGATGTACCTACCGGAAGCTTCGTGCCGCTTAACTGCACTTCTATGCGGAATGTCTCTTCCGAACTTTCTGCATCCACCTCTCCTATTACCAATTCCTTAGTAATCTTCAGTCTGCCCAGCTTTGTAGTTTTCACTTTATTATCAAAAGCAAAGAACGTGCTGCCGTTCAGCATATGGTAAATTTCCGTCTCTTTTCCTACGAAAGTCTTATCTCCTACATGAATATCATTACGGTCAGTGGTGGAACTGCCTCCTCCCTGCACATCCGCATACTGATCAATGGAACTGCTGTCAAAAAGTTCCCGAATGTAATATCCGCCGCTTATTACCGAAAGTTCCGGGAACACTGCACATTCATCCTTTTTCAGGGTAATAATGCCGCCTTCCCCTGTGATACCCGTTCTTGCCGGATTATCTCCATAGCACTTTCCGCTGTGCCGATGTTCATCGGATGCCGCCATTTTGCACTGCACATAACAGTCCCCATTGTGTCGGTGTTCCTCTGAAGTGTCCATTCCGCAGCGGGGACGATAAACGTTGTACGCCGTGCCCTTTTTGATGAAGAGTTCTTCCGGTTCATTTTCACCCGGCTTCTGATTATTGCTGTTTGCTGCCAATACCTGGAACAGGAAGTCCGGATTGCCCAACAGATCTTCCACTTCCCCGTTGTCAACACTCAGAGACTTACCCAGAGCGAGGGCGTTCTTCTCCAGCAATGGGAAGTTGAAATTTATCTTGCACACACCGGAACCGGCACCACGCTCCATATAATAAAACTTGAAATTATGAGCTGAGTTATCCTTAAATGTGGTATAAACTCCATTTTCCTTTTTCAGGGTTGCATCCAGAGCCGCCACAATCTCCGATTCCGTCTTTCCGGCCGCTTTCATGCTCCTCCTGATAACCTGCTCGAAAGTATCTGTCTGATCGGGACTTGTTGTTATATCTCCTGCCTCTACGGTCAAATCATAATAGTAAATTCTTCCATTTACAAAATCAATCTTGCCACCCACATGACGATGAATACCGGACAGATTCAGGTACAGCATCTCATCTATATAGATCCACACATCATCATCACCGGCAAAATTAAATTCCATGGGAATATCATTCGTCAGACCGGTCAGGCCCTCTACCGGCTGTGAAAAATCCATCTCCATGCTCATGCCAAAGAAGAAATTCTTTGCCTCGTCATAGTCAACGGAGTATATCTTCGCCAGTTCCTCTTTCGTAAAGGTCCGGGGAATACCGGATGTGGCAAAGTAGGCACTGACTGCTTCTATACCGCCCCAATCTTTGGAACCGCATTTTTCGTCCATCTGCACCACAAATGTTTCCAGATTTCTGCTCAGGGTTTCGTAAGCCGTCTTCAGATTCCCATCGGTTGTCTCTTTTGCTTTTTTTGACGCAGTCGCCGCAATGATTCGGAAGTAATCCCGATTAATCTCACTGGCCTGGGTGGTTTCTGTATTAATCTTGCTGAAAGGCAGGAAGTTTCCAAAGGGATACATCATGTAATTAGGCGACAGCAATGCATCATATACAATAAACTGATTGCTGGCCGCATCAAACTCCGCAAAATTGCTGCGGCTGTCAAAGCTGTATTCCCCTGTAGTCTCGTCATAACGGAACAGTCCATCCAGCCCGTCACGGTTCTTCCGTGTAGCATAAGCACTATTACTGAATAAGTAGCCCAGGGATATCCCGCCCTCTTTCAGTTCAGGATAGCCATCCTCTCCCAGATTGGGATTCATCGGACTTGGGTGATTTTCATCCACTCCATGAAGGGGGGTATTTGCACCGCCCACTGTGGCATTGATCAGCCCGCCCTGATTGATAAGACTAAACCCGGTATTCAAATCAGCAACAATATTTCCGCCAAAATTGTAAGAACCTTTCGCTCCCCATAGACTGCCACTATTTAAATCGATCGTTTTCGTTCCGCCGTCATCCTGAAATCCCGGATACCGGTGATCGCTTTTATAAAGATCATTGATATTGCTTCCATAATCGTAGAGGTTGATGTTAATCAGCCCGGCTGTGCTCGCCCTGTCCGAAACAGTTGTCACCTGATTATCCTTGGGTTCTTTGGGGGCTATTAGAGTATCGCCTATGAATACCGTGCCATATCCTCCTCTTACGGCTCCTTGAGGCAATTCGTTAAAGGGTTTTGTTAATGCAAATTCTACAATGTCCCCCACTTTATAAGCTTTCACCTCGTCCCCATAGAAGAAAAGTATACATCCTCCCTCTGGTATCTTCTCATTGGCTTTGCTCTCACCATTCTTCAACAGCTTAATAACTTCATAGCGTTCATTCTGCCAGCCGACTACGCATCCGCTCCAATATAGAAACGTTGACGTGCTTATATCCCTTATTGATTTATTATCTCCATGAAATAAGGCACACTTATTATCATTGCTATTAGCTGTCATCTGATTGACAGATGTCACTTTCCATTCACTGGCTGTATTGTCCAGTGCCATGGTTGAAGCTTCCCACAATGAACTCATTTCTAAAAGCTTTGGTCCATTGACCACATACTTCTGTAATTCATCCAAATCTTCATAATAACGATAGCTAATCTCTGCCCAGAACGCAGTATCAAGATAATACTCCTCGTATCCCTCATCATCCCCCGCTTCCTCATAGGCCGCCAGCTCCATGCCAATCTCTTCATATGAGGGAAGTTCATCAATCAACTGATCCACATAGAGAATCCGCTCTCTGTCTTCCTCTGAAACCTCCGGTCCGATATAGCAGGCAAAGCTGTGTTCATGCTCCTCCAGGCCGCAGTTCAGAACCTTTTCCCCTGCTTCATTTACTACATAGCATTCCTCTGTATGGGTATGCGTCTCCAGACCGCAGTAAACCGTTCCCTCAAAGCATTCCTCCGTATGTACATGCTCTTCCTTGCCGCAGATCAAATCTTCCGCAAAGCATTCCTCCGTATGTGCATGCTCCTGATAGCACCCGTTGTCGTGTACGTGCTCCAGCACCTCTAACTTATCGCACACCAGTCTCCAAAGGAGCTCGCCGTTCTCATCCTGCATCTGGTTTCCGTCATTATCCATGACTGCCTCATAACAGCCGTCTTCTGCCGTATGCTCATGCAGGATGACCTCATCCTTGCCGCAAACCAGTTCTTTCACCACTCCACGGCAGCTTTCCGTATGCTTATGGCCGTTTAAGTTCTCTTCTTTGCCGCAGGTCAGTTCACTTTCCACATGGTAGCAGGAGTCTCCATGCTGGTGTCCCTCCCTTTCCTCTTCCTGGCAGGTAAGTGTCCTGCTGACTTCATAGCAGGAATATTCGTCATGGACATGTTCGGGATCATCCTCCAGGCCGCAGACGGTCACCCATTCTTCTGTGTAACAGTCATCTGTATGGGTATGGCCCTCCCTTTCTTCTTCCTCACAGGTAAGCTCCCGATGCTCTGTATAGCAGGCATCTGCGTGAGTATGGGCTTCCGCCTCTTCCTGGCCGCAGATATATCCGCTGTCATTGACCCGGTAACAGCTTTCCGTATGCTCGTGTTCCTCGATCTCTTCAAGGGGACATACCAGCCTGCCATCCTCATAACAGCCTTGCGTATGCTCATGGACCGCATAATCCGCATAACCACAGATCAGATTGTCTTCTCCGTCATAACATTCTCTGGTATGAACATGCAGTTCCTCCGGAAATGTGCAGACAAATTCAAGGGTTACCGGTTCTTCGCTCTCATCCCCGGCTCCCACTTTACCGCAGACTGCTGCCTGGCCGTAACACTCTTCTGTATGGGTATGTTCCTCCAGTCCGCATACACTCTTATGTTCTAGGGCAACCGCAGGCATCAACAGTATATATGCTGTCACAAACACCACGATCGCACCCAGTACTGTCAGGATCTTTCTCCACCGATTATTTTTCCCTTGTTCACGCAGGAACTTTCCCGCTTTCTTCAGAATCGAAGACTCCATCAGAAATCCTCCTTTTTGATACCAACAATCCTTATCCCACCGGCCCTATATCTTTCAGGGGCCACACCCGGAATAACAATCTTCCTACCAACTGCTCTTCAGCCACACAGCCTACGGTTGTACTCCGGCTGTCCACGGAAACGCTTCTGTGATCGCCCATGACGAAGATGCGATTCTCCGGAACCTGATAGGGAAGCTTAATGTCACACTCGCCTACGGCCCGTTCCACCAGATAGGGTTCATCCAGCAGCACATCATTCACATATACGTTTCCATCCTCATCCATATCCACCCATTCGCCGGACATGGCTATTACACGTTTCACAAGAATCTTATTGTTATAATAAAACGCCACCACATCTCCCTGTTCAAATTCTGTGGTTTTTATGGTGGCGATGATATCGCCGTCATATAACGTAGGGCTCATACTTGTTCCATATATCTGCAGCACCGGCATCAGCAGCGTTGCAATCAGAACGGCTATGGCCGCCACTACAATCAGTGTACTGATCGTGCTTGTCAGCACGCTCTTGTAACGCTTCTTATACTTTACTCTATTCAGCTCTTTCTCCAACTGGGAGAGCTCCGGCACCTCGACTGCACTATTTTTTTTCATAATCATCCCCACTGCATCTTCGGAAGCTTACGAACGAAACCCTCCCTGCCGCAGCGGCAAGCTTATCACATCACTGGTTGCTTCCTTTTTTTTTGCAGAACTTACCATATTCTCGCACCGCTTACGAGTGTCCTCTTCCAGTCTCCGGCACTGCTTACGGGTGTCCTCCTCCAGTCTCCGGCATTCCTCCCGGGCACTGTTCAGAAGCAGGTCGGCTCCTCTTTGAGCCTTTTTCAAAATTTCATCTGCTTTTTTTCTGTTTTCCTGTTCTCTCTGCACATAGACTTTCTGCTGCCTGTCGCTCAGGTCCTTGATGTTCTCCATATACTGGGACACAGCCTCCTCGGCCGCCTCAAAAATCCCGCTTAAGGCCAGAGAAGCTTCTGCTATGGAACCGGCTTCATCAATGGCGATCTGACGCTTCTCCATCTGTGCTTCCGCTTCCGCCAGACGCTCTTTCAGGCTTTCCATCTCTTTCGCCTGAGCCACCAAAAGCTCCAACAGCTGGGAGCGTCCCAGCTTTCTCAGATCTTTTCCTGTCATAGCTATTCGTCACCCCTATCCCAACTCTCTTCCGGTGCTTCTTGTGTACTGTCTATCAGCTTCAGCAATTCAAGGGCACTGCGGAAAGGAACGGTCTTATTCTTCTCTGCCCAGGTCACCTGGCCCTGCCAGCTTGCATTCTGACGATATTGAATACGTACCACGAAAGTTGCCTTTTCACCCTGATGTTTGTTCATCGCTTCTTCATTTACCACTATGCTTCGTTCTCCTTTTTGCTTTATTCTGGCTTCCTGTGGGGAAGCCGTCTCCTGGAGAACTCTCCTTTCGGAGGGTTTCTTCCGAAAACTGCGGTTTTCCATGGATGCCTGGGGATACCCCAGCCAGTTATAAAATCCGTCCAATCGCTCCAGCAGCTCCCCCGTATTCCGAAAGCTTACCGGCTTCTCCTGATACCTTGTATAAAATCTGCCGCTCCAGTCCCCGCTCTCAAATCTGTCACAGCAGAGCCGGACAACACTGGAGGCTGCTATACTGATATATTCACTGCTCATCTGCATACCTCTACTTATTCTACCTTATTGTACCTCACGCACTGTTAATGGCCCCATTAAAATTCATCCGTTTTTGTGCAAAAATAGGGCGGAAACTTAAGAAAGTTTCCGCCCCAGAAGTTCCGGGTTGACCGCATAGGTCAATGCAGTCTCTTTTGTAATTCTCCCCGCCCGGTAAAGCCTGAGGATGTCACTGTCCATGGTCCGCATCCCCGCATCTCCTCCGGAATATATCACGTTATCCATCTGGTGTATCTTGCCCTCCCGAATCATGTTCTGAATGGCCGGGTTTACAATCATAATCTCGAATACCGGTTCCAGCCCGCCGTCAACTACAGGCAAAAGCCGCTGGGATACGACTGCCCGCAGCACCATGGAAAGCTGTACCCGCACCTGGGCCTGCTGCCCTGCGGGAAATACATCCACAATCCGGTCTATGGTCTTCGCCGCACCGATGGTATGCAGGGTTGACAGGAGCAGCTGTCCCGTCTCCGCCGCCGTCAGGGCAGTCTGAATGGTTTCAAAATCCCGCATCTCACCTAAAAGTATCACATCAGGTGTCTGGCGAAGAGCCGCCCGCAGGGCAGTCTCGTAACTCTCCGTATCCAGGTCAATCTCCCTCTGGCTTACCAGGCATTTCTGATGGGAGTGAATATACTCGATGGGATCCTCGATGGTGATAATATGTCCGCTCCGCTTTTGATTAATCTGGTCTATCAGGCAGGCCAGCGTCGTAGTTTTTCCGCTTCCGGCCGGGCCGGTAACCAGAATCATGCCGTTCTTCTGGCGATAGAGATCAATGACCGCCTGGGGAATATGCATCCGTTCACTGTCAGGCAGCCCAAATGTTACGATTCGAAGAACGGCTGCCAGAGAGCTTCTCTGCTTATAGGCATTGCACCGGAACCGTCCGGCACCTTTTACAGAAAAGGAGAAATCGTCGTCCCCTCTTCTTTCCAGCTCTTCAATATCACGATTGGCAAGCTGATAGATCTGCTGCAACAGTTCTTTCGAAGAATCCGGCATCACCCGATCTGAGGTGATCGGAAAGATCTCTCCTCCCCTTTTCAGGCTTATCGGAGACCCCGGAATCACAAAGATATCCGAGCCTCCCATTTCCAACCCCGTCTTTAAGATCTCCTGTATCTGTATACTCATCTCACATTCCTCCATCCCAAATATTGACTCCCGGTCCCGGATTCCATTCCACTGTATTTACAAGACGCTGCCAGAGAACCTGATAGCGTCCCTCTCCCTCGGACGGTTCCTTACACTCTACGATCAGAAGAAGCTGCTGAATCTCCTGTACGTCCGCCTTAAGCTCCCACAATCCCTGCTGGGGTATCTCCGCCGTGCCCGCCAGAAGTTCCGCATCAAGCTGTGCCAGCTGCTCTTGTAACTCTTCCTCCGCCTGATAGTAGGCGGCGGCTGTGGCAAGGGACTTGCGGCTCATCCTCACATCCGTCATGGCGGATACCAGGGAAAGCACACCGAACGTTGTAAAGGCCAGCACCATTACTATCAGCAGAATGGATGCCATTCCTACCCCGGCCCCTCTGGATATACCCCGAACCCCCTCCTTTTGTTCCGGCGGTCCCTCCCACCTGTCTGTCTTCGCTCTCATATCTGATCCTTTCTGTCCCGCTTATGCTTCCGGCACATACCTGGCCGTCTCAAGCTCTGTTTTAAGCTTTCCGTCCCCCACACCGGTAATCAATACCCGGATATGGTATAACACGCCCGCCTCTGTCGCTTCATTCCACAACTCTGTCCGAATCTCATAGGCCGCATCTTCCGGGGCAGACAGCTCCATGCTTTCCGTGCAGCCTGACAGAAAAGTCCGAACGCTGCCTCTGGTCTTTTCTTCTCTCCAGCCGTTCTCCGGAGAAAACAGCAGTTCCGGACTGGCCGGTGTCTCTTTCCACTGCTCCAACAGATCCTCAGACAAGATTAAGCCCAGGGTCTGGGCCTGGCTCTCCTGACTCACCTGATGTGCTTTTACAAAAACCTGGACCAGCACTACGGAGGATAGAGCAAAGAACAGAATCACCAGAACCAGTTCCACCAGTGCCGGATTTCTCTTTTCCGCTATTTTCATACTGATTTCCCCTCTATATACAGATGCAGGCTGTGCTGATTCCCTGCCGCATCCGTTGTATGCATAACCAGATGTCCGTTTTCCGTCTCCTCTATGTGAAACTCCGGGATCTCCATAAGCTTCTCACCCATCTCCGGAGAAAAGGGCTGATCCGCCGCCTGATATACTTCCCTGAGAACGCCGTCACAGTAATAGATCCGGGTCTCATACCCCTCTGTTCCGGACTCAAGAACCAGCACTTCTATTCCGTCCTGCTCCCAAAGCCGGACTGTCCCCGCCGCCCGGGTACTCATCCGAACCTTATTCGCCACATAGGACAGGGATGAGCGTACCTGGGTATTGGCATTGCCTGCCGAGACGATATTTCGGTAAACCCTCGCCCCAACCACCACCAGAAGCAGCGAAAACAGGGCAAAGAGTCCGTAAATCAGAAGTGTGAGCAGTCCGTTCACCCCATGTCTTCTCTCTCTCATGCTCATTCTCCATCCCCTGCCTCTCCTAAACGAATCACTTTCACCCGAGGCTTTATATTTTCCGCAAATATCTCATAGCTGACGGCATATTTGTCAAAGTCAACCTGTATCCCGTAATTGTCTATCAGGTACTGTATGCTTTCCGGATACCTGCCCTCCATGGCATAGCAGTTTACCACAGCCTGATTAATCGCATCCGAGAGGAGTTCCTGCTGCTCATTCCAGGCTGTCTCTTCCATCCGCTTGCTGCCTGCGGCCAGAAAAAGGACTGCCAGGAAAAAGATTCCCAGGACCAGCACCCAGCGTATAAAATGCTTCTTTTTTCTTTTATATAAGTGCATGGGTTCCCTCCTGTTCCCATCGGTCAACTAATGGACATCATAATACTCACCAGCGGCAGCATGACAGACAATAAGATTCCGCCAATGATCAGGGTCAGCACCGCCACCAGTGCCGGCTCGATCCAGGAGACCAATCGGTGGATGCCCTCGTCTACTTCTATCTCATAGATTCCGGCAATCCGTTCCATCACCCGATCTGTCTGGCCGGACTCCACGCCCACGCGGATCATCTTTTCATGAAGAGGGTGAAAGATACTTGCCTGTTCCACCGCTGCCGCAAAGTCACCGTTTTGCTCCATGTATGCCAGGCACTTTTTGGCCTTTCGAATATTACGCTTATCCGGCAGCAGATCCGGTAACAGCTCCAAGGCATGTTCCAGATGATAGCCGCTTGCCAGAACCATGGCAATCACTTCCGCAAACCGCTGAGCCGTCTGATTGTCCAAAAGCCGGCGGACCGGCGGAAGAATCTGACTGGCCCGCAGGAGGATCCGCTTTCCGCCGGCACTCCAGATAAGAAACAACAGAAGCACAAAGGTCAGCAATACGGCCGCTGCCGCCAATACGATGCGTCCCGCCGCCAGACCGCCGGATAAGACTGCCGCCTCTGTCCCTGCCAGGCCCGTTCCCAGGCTCAAAAATACTTCCGTGAAGATGGGCAGCACCCGAATCACCAGCACTGCCATCACCACTGTCATCAGCACCACCAAAATCAGGGGGTAGACGACGGCACTTCGAATAGATGCCTGCATTCTGCTCTCGCGTTCATAGTAGTCTCCCAGAGATTCCAGCACTTGATCAAGCTCCCCTGATGTCTCTCCCACATGTACCATATGTACCATATATTTAGGGAAAAATCCCGCCGCTTTCACACCCTCATACAGCGTGCCCCCATCCCGAACGCCCTCATAAATCTTCTGAAAGGCTCCTGCGTAGGGTGTCTCTTTATAATTGCGGTACAGAACCTCCATCCCGTCATACAGCGGAATTCCGGCTTTCAGTATCATTGCCGCCTGCTGGCAAAACAGAGATACTTCTGCCGCAGGCAGGCTCTTTGACTTTTTATCTTTCATCTTATTTCCCACTCCCCTCTAATACTGCCGTTCCTGTGTGTAATTATCTTCCGTATGGGAGGAGGATGGGCCAAAGGTTGCATCCATCCATACCCATTCTCCATCTATATAGACCTGATTCCAGGCATGATAGATATTCTCAGGCTGTACATACCCTATAGCCAGCCGTACCGGTATGTCCTGGGCACGGAGCATGGCCGCAAAGAGTGCTGCGTAATCAAAACAAATCCCCTTTCGCTCCCGAAGTGTTGCATCCACATCCGGAAGATATCCCTTTTCCACCGTAGCCGCTTTCTCATTGTCGTAGGTAAGGTATGCCACAATATAGTCATAAATGCAGGCCGCCTTATCGGCATCAGAACTTAATTCGGCACACAGATCGTAAGAAAGCTTTACTGCATTTTTGTCATTGGTATACCACACATATTGGCTGGGGTACAAAAATACCCGATCTGTATCCGGCATCTCAACTTCAAACTCCGTCTGATAAATCGGGCTGTAGGAGGTTCCCTCTACTTGCTGAAATACCTGAACTTCATAGGACCCATTTCCCATTTGAAGAGGGTATACTTCGTACTCCTCTTGCTGGTTCAGGTCATAGGTATAGGTCTCCTCGCCCAGTGTGACCTGGGCTTTTAAACGTGTATCAGAGGGTATCCCTTTTACCATAATGTAGCCGTCCTCTGTATGACTGGCATCTACCGTGACACCATTCCCCTCATATACTATATCGCCCGAGGCCTCCGGAAGCGGTACGTCAATAGGCCCTGTATAAACAGAGCCTGGTTCAACCACCCGAAAATCCCCCTGTGCATCCGACAGAGGGCTTTTGGCTTCTACTGATTGCATGTTATCTTTTGGGAACTGCTCCTCAGAGGTTCTCTTCCCGCAGCCGGTCAGAAGACACAGGACTGTCAGAAGCACCATCAAGGTTCTTAAACCCATCCTTTTCCTCCCACTCTGCCACCTGATCAGAATCCGGAAAATTCTCTCCATAATCTCCCGGTATATTAGCAATAGACGCAACCCGATAATTCACATGAACACGACGGCTGCTTATCTTTTTACGAAAACACGTATCAATACGACTGGTCGCAATATGACAATCTTCCCGGCGGGTTCCCGTAAGAAGTACCAGGTATTGACTCAAATTGTAACGGGTAAACGCATCTCCCCGACGCAAGGTCTCCTGAATCGCCTCCGCCAGGCTTTCAGAAAGCTTTTTCAGGCTCTCGGAATCCTCCATCCGCTTCTGTCTCTCATCCAATATGGTACAGAGCAGCAAATAGACAGACTGCCCGGATCGTTCCATGGTCCGTACGATAATACGGTAAATATCCATAAAGCTGGGATATGTGCAAAAATAGGCACCATTCAACCGGGGATGTTCTTTAAGCATCTCCTGTATCTCATAGAAATCACCCGTATTCAATTGGATCTGTCTGCTCATATGGCGGAAGCATTCGATCATCCGCTCTGACGGAGGCATATCCAGTTCATCAAAATACATCTCTGTGGTTCTCTCATAGAGAGCCATGGCTTCTTTTGGCCGTTCCAGAGCCAGCAGACATTCTATCTGATAAATCTGCCATTCATCAAAGGGATACAATGCGGCTGCTGAACTGCTGAGTTCCAGAAGTTCTGTGTATTCTCTACGCTCCAGCATCCGCTGGCAGACTTCCTCCAGTGCGGCAAAATACAGATTCTGGAAATGAGCACCTGCAATCACCACCCACTCCTCGCCCATTAAAGCCGGCAAAAAATATCCTTTGTAATAATAACATGCTTCTTTCAAAAGCTCAAGTCTTTGTTCGGGATTCTCTGTCTGCTCCGCCTGCCCCAGAAGCATCTCAAAGTGTACCACATCTACCTCTATGGGAAAGGAACAGACAAAGCGATAACGTCCGTTCTCTGTACTGATATACTGTTCCTTGGGCAAACCCGTCTTTTCCAGAAGCTTCCGCAGGTGGAAAACCGTAACACGCAGGTTATTTGACCGATCGCCATCCAGATCCGCATTGTATAAGCGTTCGATTAACTGAAGCCTGGTAAGTCCCTGGGAGCCGGCATACAAAAGTAACTGCAAGAGCTGCAGAACCTTTGTGGTCTGATTTCTCCCAGTTTGTATTATTTTTCCTTGATAGGTCATTACAAAATCGCCCAGCATCTGGACTTTCAGACAATTCTCTCCCTCCATGCCGGTCCCTCCCTCTCTTGGAAAAGTTTTTTGTTTTAAAAATTTTATTTTTATTTTAAAACCAACTCGTTAATTATACCATACAATAAGTAGAAGTCCAACGAATTCCAACTTTTTGTACAAAAAAATAATATAAAAGGTATAATTTTTACCTGCTTTTCAATTATATGGAAGCAACTTTCCGTTTTTTCCTCTTTAATTACAATTTTATCCACCAGCACCCGCAGATTATTCCATAGTTCATAATTCTATGCGGCAGACTGGTATCAGGCAGCACCACATTTATAAATCAGCATAACGCTTATATTATGGAAGCTATTATTTGTAAGTTTCTGCAAAAAATCCCCGCCACATCGTTGTGGCGAGGATTTCACTAAAGGGGAGGATATAAGTAATTCGTTTCTCTTTTGTCTAATTCTAGTATGACCCAATATTCCGGCTTTATACAAAAAAAGTTGAAAATTTCTATACTTCTTTTTAAAGATGTGTTATGTTAAATGAAATACCACTCAAAGGAGGTTTCCTATGTTTCGGAAGCTCAAACGCATCCTGGCCCTTTTAGGTGCTGTTCTTTTAGCCGGCATGTATCTTATCACTATTGTTCTGGCCTTTATGGACCACACCGCCACCAGAGACTGGCTGATGGCATCCGTGATCTGCACGATCGTAATTCCCTGCTTTTTGTATGCCTATATTCTGATCTATCGGTATTTGAAAAAATAGCCATTTAACCTTATTCTTATTCCGTTTCTGTCACCACCGTATCAAACCGATAGGCAGAGAGAATCAGTCCTGACATCAGTGCACTGCCTGTAATACTGGCAAGTCCCTCCGACACAAAAGGCAGATTTCCAAACATTCCAAATTGACATCCAAAGTTTCCCAACAGGTAAAACAGGAATTGAATCCCTATGGCCAGGCTTCCTGACAAAGCTACGATTCGTCCCAGGCGGTTCCTGATCCGAAAAGCTGTGATAAACAAAAATCCATAGGCTGTGCAGAGAAAAAGCGTCAAAACTATGCCCGGAAGCCAGCCATATTGGAGAATCCACCTTGCAATCCGATAATTATTGTGATAATGCTGAGGCAGAATATCCAAAAGCTCCAGTTCATATGGACCCTGATACTGCATCCGATAATCCACATAGTCCTCCAGGGTTCTGTTTATACCATTTCCACCCCACACACCGGGACCATCCTCATAATACCACTGAGCCGTCCTATAACGAACCAGTTCTTCCTGACTAAGTTCAATTTTTCCAATTCCTTTTGCCCGTCCAAGAAGTTCCCGAATCAAAACATTATTGTATCCATCCTCCCATGGACTTTCCGTCTGAGCTTCCGGATTTATAAATAATTCCAATTCCTTGTAAACCTGTTCTCTCTGAACCCCTGCCCAGACTGTGATTAAAATAAGAAAGCAGGCAATTGCCGTTCCAAAGCCTTTCTTCTTATCCGCATTCAGGTATCCTTTTCCCACCATATAAAGCTCCGCACCCAGACAGGAAAACAGGAATGTCAAAAAAGCCACATCCGCATATCCCCAAAAATAACAGTAACTGATAAAGCCCAGTAAAAGAAGCTGCACCCCTCCAATCAATATAAGAGAACACACTCCCTTATGGCGGCTGCGGTACAAAAGAACCACGCTGACGGGAATCGCCAACTGTAGAATTCCAAAAACCGCACTGGGGCTATTTGGATCAAATCCTATGATAAAGGGCATTATCATCCCGGTATCTAAAATCAGAATACGGCCCACTGCAAAGAGTACTCCTGCTGCTCCCAAAAGTATCAATATCTTTCCCGTATGCTTCAGCAAAAGCGGATAACCATATAAAGCCACAAGCATCAGTACAATCAATCCCCATAAAAAGTAGCCATTATAGGATATCTCCCACAGGGAAAACCCTCTGTCCACAAAATTCCCGATTATGCCAAGGCACAGAAGTCCCAACAGCGAAAACAGCAATGGCTTCGCCATTCGAATATGATGTGTCGCATTCATCTCTATTCCAATCACAGAAGCATCACCCATGTCACGAATGGCTTTATCATAGGCTTCATCCTCCTCCACACCATATTCCATATAGACCTCAGCCTTATCCTCCACATGGGCCCGCAGCTCCTCATTCACCGCCGCATGAATGGGACGATAAGAAATCTGTTCATCCACATCCTCCAGAAAACGTTCCAATCTTTCCTGTTGTTCAGATCGCAAAGGACATACCTCCCCTCATGACATCATGAACCGCCTTCTCATAGACCTTCCATTCTTCCCTTTTCTTTTGAAGAAGCTTTCCGCCTTTTTTCGTCAGACGGTAATATTTCCGCATCCGCCCGGTTTCCGCCTGCCGTTCGTAGCTCTCCACCGCCTCCTGCTCCTCCAGAGAATGGAGAATGGGATACAAAGTCCCCTCTTTCAGAGAAAAGACCTGGCTGCTCCGTTCCTCCAGCTTTCGAATCATCTGATACCCGTACATATCCTCTTCCTCCAGAAGCTTCAAAAGAAGCATGGCCGTACTCATAGCCATCATCTTCTTATCCATGAAATCACCTCTCTTTCTGCATCTCATACAATACCTTTTTCTCAGGCTATCTTATACATAGATTTCCTATGTATATAGAATACCTCTGTAATCTAGGTATGTCAAGAATAATATTTTTTTGAACCTCTTGCGTTTTTCCCCGGATGATGCTACCATAATATGGAAATCTTAACAGAAAGCACTTCCGCTTTCCAATTCCCAATACCATAAATTCAAATATGGGTACAGATCTTTAAGCTTTCCCCTCCATACCCATAAAAAGCGAGTGTGATGCCTATGATTGTTATTCTTTATCCTTGCGGAACCAATTGAAAAGCCCTATAATAAAAGGAGAAAATATGAAAAAGAAAAGACACTATGGATTCCCTTTTGGAAAAATGCCAAAGGCTGCGGGAATATGCGGAATTTATTGAAGAAATCCGGCAAAAGCTTCAAGAGGGACTGGATCTGGATCATGCGGTAGAGGAAGCCATGAAGTATTGCATGGAATGCGGAATCCTGGTGGATATTTTGAGCAAATGCCGAATGGAGGTGCGAAGTATGCTGCTGGAAGAGTATGATGAAAAAGCGGAGCGGGAATATCTGCGGAAAGAAGCTATTGAAGAAGGCCGGAAGGAAGGGCTGGAAAAAGGGTTTAAGGAAGGAATTGAGCGAGGGATTAAGCAAGGAATTGAACAAGGAATTGAACAAAGCACCAAACTCCTCATTAAAAATGTACTGGATTCCACCCACAGCATCAGTCAAACTGCTCTTCTCTTAAAGCTGCCCAAAGAAGAGATAGAAAAAACAGCCCGGGAATGCGGCTTACACACAAACGATATCTGAACAGACTGACAGGCGAGTGGCCATAGGACCTCTCGCCTGCTTTCAATTTCACTTTATCCCAAAAGCCTGTAATTCCTCCCTGGCCTGCTCCTGAGAAGAAAACAGAATCCCATGTATCCCCAGTCTCTTGGCCGCCAGAACATTCTCCCTGGTATCATCCAGAAATACCGCCTCCTCCGGCCGGATTCCATACTTCTCCATCAGCCGCAAAAACGCTTTCTCGTCCGGCTTAATCAAATGCTCCTGAAAGGAAAGAAAATACCCGTCCATCAGTTCCAGGAAATCAAGCTTCTTCCCTCTCTGATCATAAATATGCTTGGGCCAGTTAGACAAAGCATACACCTTGTACCCATTCCCTTTCAACTCCTGGATCCAGGGAATGGCATAATCCAGGGTCCAGGTACATTCCCCCAGATTTTCATAGACTGCACGGATCTCTTTTTCATACTCCGGAGCCGCCGCTACAAAATCCCGAATCTCTTCTTCCTCGCTCAGCAGTCCCTTGTCATGCTCCACCCACGCAGGATTCTTAAAAATGGCGTTCTCTACTGCCTTATATGCCACCGGATCCGGCACCACTTTCTTCAGGTAAGTTTCCCACCCATACCCATTCAGCACACGTCCGATATCAAAAATAATTGTTGTTATTTTCATTGCTGTCTCCAATCAATATCGCCGTCTAAACTGTTATCGGTAAATGATATCCTCTCGTCCAGGTCCGTTAGAAATCATCGTAATGGGACACTCTATCTGCTTCTCTATAAACTCAATATACTTCCGGCAGTTCTCCGGCAGTTCCTCATACTTTTTAATTCCCCGGATATCGCATTTCCAACCGGGAAGCTTCTCAAATACCGGCTTTGCTTTCTCAAGGAGGTGAGTCACCGGGAAGTCTCTCGTAACTTCTCCGTCAATCTCATAGCCAACACAAACGGGAATCTCCTCCAGATAGCCAAGCACATCCAGCACCGTAAATGCCACATCCGTAGTTCCCTGAATCCGGCATCCATATCGGGAAGCCACACAGTCAAACCATCCCACTCTCCTGGGCCGTCCCGTAGTCGCCCCAAACTCACCGCCGTCTCCGCCTCTCTTACGAAGCTCATCCGCCTCATCCCCAAAGATCTCACTTACAAAGGCCCCTGCACCGACCGCACTGGAATAAGCCTTGCACACCGTAACGATCTCCTTGATCTCATAGGGCGGAATTCCTCCGCCGATAGCACCATAACCTGCCAAAGTAGAGGAGGAAGTCACCATGGGATAGATCCCATGATCCGGATCTTTCATAGAACCCAGCTGGCCCTCCAGAAGAATATTCTTTCCATTGCGAATCGCATCCCACAGAAATGCAGAGGTGTCACACACATAAGGTTCCACCATGCTCTTATACTCCATCAGTTCCTCATAAAGCTTCTCCTGATCAAGAACAGGCTTATGGTACAGATGCTCAAGAATCGTATTTTTCTGAATACAGACATTGGCAATCTTCTCACGGAGATAGCTTTCCTCTGCAAACAACTCGCTTACCTGAAAACCGATCTTCGCAAATTTATCCGAATAAAAGGGGGCAATTCCCGACTTAGTAGAGCCAAAGGACTTTCCGCCCAGCCGTTCTTCCTCACACTGATCAAACAGAATGTGATAGGACATTACCATCTGAGCCCGGTCAGACACCAGAATCTTTGGTGTCGGAACCCCACGTTCCACAATACTTTGGATCTCCCGAAACAGAACCGGAATATTAAGAGCTACGCCATTGCCGATAATACTTGTGGTGTGATCATAAAATACTCCGGAGGGAAGCGTGTGCAGTGCAAACTTTCCATAATTGTTTACAATCGTGTGGCCCGCATTTGCTCCGCCCTGAAAGCGTACAATAATGTCTGATTCCCGGGCAAGCATATCCGTGATCTTTCCCTTACCCTCATCTCCCCAGTTTGCTCCAACGACTGCTTTTACCATAGTCTGAATTCCTCCTATTCCCAGTTCCGCAATACTCTTTCAGCACGCAAGCAACATAGATGAATTTCCGGCCACCAAAATATGTGTCCGTAAATCCATCTGGGTACTGAAAGAGTATTGCTGTTTCCAGTTCCGCAAACATAACGCTGGCTGCAAAGGCTCTGTGACCCGCCGCCAACGTTATCTAGTATACATGCTTTTTCAGTTGTTGTAAACCTTTTTTACTTATCCTTAGCCTTGCCAAGATAAGCCGCTTTCACTTCCTCATTCTCCAGAAGTTCCATGCCCGTGCCCGTAAGGGTAATCCGGCCGGTCTCCATGACATAGCCCTTGTTGGCGGCTTTCAAAGCCATATTGGCATTCTGCTCTACCAGAAGAATGGTTACTCCCTGCTTATTGATCTCACGGATAATGTCAAACACACCCTGAACAATGATGGGAGCCAGGCCCAGAGACGGCTCATCCATCATAATCAAATCCGGCTTGGACATAAGGGCACGGCCAATGGCAAGCATCTGCTGTTCACCGCCGGACAGGGTTCCCGCCAGCTGCCAGGAACGTTCTTTCAGACGAGGGAACAGATCGTGAACCCATTTCAAATCCTCATCCAGAGAATCCTTTCTCATATAAGCACCAATCTTCAGGTTCTCAAGAACCGTCAGATCCGGAAATACTCTTCGTCCCTCAGGCACCAATGTGATTCCCTTGGACACGATCTGATCCGTGGAAAGTCCCGCAAGCTCCGTACTTTCAAACTGAATGCTGCCGCTCTCCGGCTTTACCAGTCCTACAATGGAACGTAAGGTGGAACTCTTTCCGGCACCGTTGGCACCAATCAGAGTGACAACCTCGCCTTTTGGCACATCAAAGCTAATGTCCTTTACCGCCTGGATTCCGCCATAAGCAACGTGAAGATTCTTTACTTCCAATATATTACTCATCCTGTGCACCTCCCAGATACGCCTCAATAACCCGGGGATTGTTCCGAATCTCCTCCGGTGTACCCTCGGCAATGGGCTTTCCAAAATCCAGTACATAGATCCGATCGGAAATCTCCATAACCAGATCCATGTGATGCTCAATCATAAAGATCGTCAGGCCAAATTCATCCCGAATTCTTCCGATAAACTGCGTCAATTCCAATGTCTCCTGTGGATTCATACCCGCCGCCGGCTCATCCAGAAGCAGCAGTTCCGGCTTGGTGGCCAGGGCACGGGCAATCTCCAGATGACGCTGCTTTCCATAAGGAAGAGAGGTGGCAAGTTCATTCCGCACATCCGTAAGCTCCATCAACTCTAAAAGCTTTTCGGAATCTCTTCGCATCTGGGCCTCCTCCTTGCCGTTCAGCTTGAAAGCAGCCGTAAAAATATTGCTGGTACGCAGCATATGCTTTGCAATCAGTATGTTCTCAAATACGGTCTGACTCTTAAAGAGACGGATGTTCTGGAACGTTCTTGCGATCCCAAGCCTTGTAATCTTATCAGGAGTAGGTGCGATTGGATGATGTCCCGTGTACATCACCGGGTTCTCTCCCCGATACAGCTTTTTCATCTTGCCCTGAGGATGGTTCTGTATAATCTTATTTCCCTTATAATAGACCGCACCATTGGTTGGTGCATATACGCCGGTGATTACGTTAAAAGCAGTCGTCTTTCCCGCACCGTTGGGACCAATGAGGGATACGATCTCACCCTTATCCACCTCAAGGTTCATATTGTCCACTGCGATAACGCCGCCAAACTGCATGGTGACATTTTCCACTTTTAATACATTTTCTTTACTCATGGGAGACACCTCCCTTTTTTACTTTTTTTCGGCCTGGTTTCTTTCTGAAGAAATTGACAATTCCCTCCACGGAAAACTCCCTGGTTCCCATAATTCCCTGCCGGTAGAAAAGCACCATTAGCATAATTACAACGGCAAATACCACTTTTCGGAATCCCGGACGCAGGAAAGGCACATGAAAACTGCCAATATAGAGATTCTCATTATCCAGAAAACGAAGCCACCACTCGGAACATGCAATAAACAAAAAGGAACTGATACAGCTTCCCGTTACGGAGCCGATGCCGCCGATAACCACAATCAGCAGAATCTCATAGGTCATAGCCGACTTAAACATAGATGCCTGGATCGTTGTCTGATACATGGCAAGAAGCCCTCCGGAAACGCCCGCAAAGAAAGAACTGATAACAAATGCCAGCCGCTTATGGTGAGCCAGATTTATCCCCATAGCCTCCGCCGCAATTTCATCATCCCGAATAGCTTTAAAAGCCCGTCCATAAGTGGAATTGATCAGCATCACAATCAGGGCAATGCAGATTCCCGCCACCACAAAGGGAAAGATTACAGATCGAAAAGACGGGAAGTTCCGAAGCAGGTTGGAACCATTGGTAATGGGTCCCAGCTTATCCCACTGGAACACCGCACGGATGATCTCCGCAAATCCCAGAGTCGCAATCGCCAGGTAATCACTCTTCAGACGCAGTACCGGAAGTCCGATGAGGTAAGCAAAGACAGCCGCCACAATTCCTCCCGCAATGAGAGCCACCGGTACCGGAAGCGTGAACTGAATGATTCCTCCGTCAAAATACTGATATACACTGTGTCTGGACTCCACCGGAATAGTCAGGATGGCGTAAGTATAAGCACCCAGCAGCATAAAGCCCGCCTGCCCCAGGGAAAACAAACCGGTAAATCCATTTAAAAGATTCATAGACACTGCTACCAAAGCATAGATAGCACCTTTTTTTAATACGGTGAAAAGCATGGAGCTGGATGGCATCACCTGCTCCAATAAAAAGAGCAGTATCAGCAGTGCAGCAATAAGGCCCACGTTCCATGCCGTTTTTTTCTTTGTACTCATTCTGAACGCCTCCTTATACTTTATCCGTTGCTTTCTCACCAAACAGACCCGTAGGCTTGGCGATTAAAATTACAATTAACAGGGCGAACGTAAACGCATCCGAGAAAGTTGTCCATCCAAGACCCTTGATGATATTTTCACAGATGCCGATGATAAACGCACCGATGACCGCACCGGGGATGGAACCGATCCCCCCGAACACAGCCGCCACAAATGCCTTAAGTCCCGGCATGGCTCCTGCTGTAGGCGTAACGCCCGTATAGTTGGTAAAGAACAAAAGGCTTCCAATGGCCGCCAGAAAGGTACCGATAATAAAGGTAAAGCTGATAACGGAATTAATCTTGATTCCCATAAGCTGTGATGTTTCAAAATCCTTGGAAGCTGCACGCATGGCCATGCCGATCTTCGTATGCTTAATCAGCAATACCAAAAGTACCACCAGTACAATCGTTAATATAGGAGTGATAACAGTAACACGCTTCGTGGCTGCTCCAAATATCGTCACCGTATCATTAATCCAGGGAATTGCCGGATACTGCTGGGACAGTCCGCCTGTCACATACAATGCCAGGTTCTGCAGCAGATAGGAAACACCGATGGCAGAAATCATAATCGACATACGGGGAGCACTCCGAAGCGGCTTATAAGCTACCCGTTCCACCATAAAACCCAGGAACACCGTTACTACAATCATAAGTGGAATTGCTATGTATATAGGCATCACCGTGGTGGCATAAACCATAATCAGACCTGCCACCATAAAAATATCACCGTGGGCAAAGTTAATCAACCGCAGAATACCGTAAACCATGGTATAGCCGATTGCAATCAGTGCATACTGACCGCCCACTGAAATCCCTGCCATCAGGTAGGGCAGGTTTCTACTCATCCAATCCATAAAAAACCTCCAAACTATTGAATTAAAATCCAGGAAGATGTGCAATTCCCAAAAGATAAGGCAGGGGCTATCGGGAAAGTTTTCTATCTTATTTCCCGACGGCCCCTTCCTATTTCCTATCAACTGCTCTTAGTTTACACCCTGCTCAGCTACAAAATCCCATGCACCAGTGTCTGTATTTGCACATTTTACATACGCTGTGTCACGAAGAGCATCACCGTTCACGTCGTCGAATTTGATCTCTCCGGTTACGCCTGTGTAAGTAACACCCCAAAGAGCTTCATTTACATCTGCCGGATCGGTAGAGCCTGCTGCCTTCAAAGCCTCCAGAGCTACATAATATGCGTCATAACCCATGGCTGTTACGGCTGCGATGGTGTCGTCTCCGCCATTGTTAGCCTTTGCGGTAGAATCACCATTGATCCACTCCTTGATGCCTGTATCAAACTCTTCATTACCGCCTTCCTGATAGAAAGTTGTTACATAGATCTCAACATTCTTGCCCTTTGCGGCGTTCAGAATAACGTTGGAATCCCAGGTGTCGCCGGCCATCATGGGGATGCCCATGCTCTGTGCCGCTGCCTGCTCAATAATCAGTGCGGCTGCCTCGGTGGATACTGGTGCAAAGAATACGTCTGCTCCTGCATTCTTTGCAGAAGTTACATAAGAAGTAAAGTCGCTGTTACCTTCCTGGAAAGTCTCTTCTACAACCTCTCCGCCCAGTCCTGTAAAAGCTTCTTTGAAGTAATATCCAAGTCCGGTAGAATAGTCATCACCAAGCTTTGTCAGGATGTATGCTTTCTTTGCCTGGAAGTTCTCATTTGCAAAGTTAGCAAGTACGGTGCCCTGGAACGGATCCAGGAAACAGATACGGAAGTAATGGGTATTGCCCTCTGTAACCTGAGGATTCGTACAGGTAACACCCATAGCAGGGATGCCTGCCTCCTTAAACACATCGGAAGCCGCAATGGATACGCCGGAACCATAGGAGCCAAGTGCGATGGATACGCCTGCACTTACCAGTGAAGAAGCAGCGGAGGGTCCCTTGTCATTGGAAGACTCATTGTCCACGATCTCCAACTGTACGGTGTACTCTTCTCCGCCAATCTCTACGGTAGGAGTCTCCTGATTTGCATACTGCATACCAAGCACTTCCTGCTTGCCGCCTGCTCCGTTGTCTCCAGATGCCGGCTCATATACACCAATCTTTACTACCTTTGCACCGTCTGCCGCTGCTGCAGGTGCATCCGTTCCTGTCTCGCCGCCGCTCTTACTGCAGCCTGCCAGCATGGAACCAACCATAGCAGTTACCAGTGCAATTGCTAATACACGCTTTTTCATAACTCATCATCCTCCTATTTGTACGTGTGTCAAAGACATTTGTACGTAGATTTTTCAATACGGGCATTAGTATACCATGTTTACCGCCTGATTTCAAGAAAAATGCTATAAAACAGTGGAAATTTTTCTTCCACCTTAGTCAAATGGGCATAACGGCATGTCTCCTTGGCTCGTTGCTCACAAGTATAAACAAGGCATGTTCTCCCTCAAAAGAACATGCCCATACATCTGTTTCCTTGCAAAACCCGCAAAATAAGTCATCCCCACTGCCGCCTGCTTATCTTTGCTCCCCGATATACTCCTTAATAATAGGAGGCATTTGTGCCATCATATTATCAATATCTTCAAACATCGTACTCTTCGTAGTTCCCAAAGCACTGGCCTGGGTAATATGCTTTACCACCACCTGGTACTGTCCCTTCACCTGCACAAAGAAATCACAGAGTCTCTGCAGGGCTGCCTTTGACTGATCAATCACCCCGGAAATCTCCGTATGCACCGTTGTTGCGCTCTCCGCCGAGTGGGTAATCTCATCAAACATCTCATATGTCTCATTCACCTTAAGGATACTGGCTCCGAGGGCTTGCTGAGATGTGGCAATACTGCTGCTAAGCTGCTCCGTTCCCACCTCCACATCGTGAACTCCGGAATCCACCTCCCCGGTCAGATCTTTAATCTCATCCGCAAGCTTCTTAACCTCTACGGCCACCACCGCAAAGCCTTTTCCCTGCTGTCCGGCCCTGGCAGCCTCAATTGATGCATTGATTGCCAAAAGATTGGTCTGCTCCGCAATGGACACAATCTTGTTGGTACACTGCTTAATCTTAACCACAGCCTCCTGAAGAGCCTCAAAGGTACTCTCCATTTCTCCAAAATACGTCTCCACCTGCATAGAGTTGCTTTTCAGCTCTTCCACCTGGCTCTGCGCTTGGGAAACGGACTTGGAAATCGTCTCCTTTACCTCTATAAACTGCTCGGACACCATCTCAATACTGGTAAAATTCTGCCCGAAATCCTGCAGCTTTTCTTCAAAGTTCTCCGCATCCCGCAGCACGGTCCCAAAAGAGCTTCTGATTCTCCCAAGCTCTTCCAGAGAGCTTACCTCTTTCTGCACCAGTTCCGTGCGGTAATCCTTTAAAGTATCTATCACATGCAGCACCGGATCCAGAGACAGTTCTCCTGCCGGCATTCTTTTTTCTTTCCCGTTCTTTTTTCCAAACAACATGGCTCTCCCCCCTCTACTCGAATACAACGCAGGACATGGACTGATTGATAAACCGGTTATTGTAGTGTTCTCCCAAGCCCACCAGACCGGCATGACCGCCTAGCCGCCCCATTTCCGCCAAGTATTCTTCCATGTAGTGATTTTGACTGAACAGCAGATAACGGAATAGGCAATTTATGGAAAACACCGCCGACACCCTGGGAAAATCATGCTGTATCATGCGGACCGTATTTTTTACAATTGCCTTATAATCCCCTAACTGGAGCAGCACCAGCACATCCGAGTCATTCACCTGGCGATAGCAGGTAAGGGAATCTCCAACCACCTCTTTGATAGATACAATGCAGATATCATTTCCATTCAGCTTGCCGAAGGGGTTCTTAAAGGTCTGATTCTGAACCTCCTCGTCCGAAATATGTAAAATATCCCTGTACACCCGTTTCGCCGGCTGGCCATTCAAAGCGCCGATGAGATATCTGGCCTTATCCGTCTGAGAAGCGATAAACCGATAATCCTTCATCTGATGGTAAATATTTTCCTTATAAGCCTTCACCCGGCCGGTTTGATTCTTCACCAGGCCATAGGCCACCGCATCCTCATAAATCCTTCCGTTGGCAGAAACCTTATTCGCATCACCCGTTCCGCCCACCAGGGAAATTCCCCTGCTCTTTAAAACAGAGTAAATAGTAGTCAGCGCACAGGCATCATTTCCCGTGCAAAAATCAATGCAGATTGTATTCTCCTGAGAACCGTTAACCGCACGCACATCCTTCATCAGCCGGTCAATATACTTCACCGGCATCACAGACACTTCCTCCAGTACATTAGCCGCCGCCTGAACGCCATCGGAAAACGCTATAACACCAACACCCTTTTCCACTACCTTAGTATCATAGCACATTCCCACGCATCCAATGCTGGGAACACCGGGATAAAGCTTCTCAAGCTCATATACATGGGAATCAAACTGTTCTTTATTGGAAAACAACATTATAAATTGCGGATTGCTCAACCCACGGACCGCTTCTCTCAAATCTCCGTATTGACTTTTCCCGTAAAACTGTCTCATGTTAAACTACTCCTCTCTCAATTTGAGTATGTTCCGTAATTTTTTATCTTTATTGCATTGTCCACGGTATGTAGTACATAAATGCAGAAATTATGTACATTATATGTTATATTCAGGGGCACCGTCAACAATTATTTTAGTCATGGATGCGAAAGCATAAAAATACATAAATTCCCAATTCAAACTCCTGATTATTCGCAAACAAAATGTTCTTTTCCGAAAGAATCCATATCAGGATGTGCCCGCAGAGGATACAAAATCAAACAGCGACAGCTGATTGGATTCCGGCATATCTCCCAGAAGCCCCAGATCTCCCATCAAATCAATGAGGCTCTTGGAAATCTTACTTCTCTGCCGCAGATCGTCCTTGGATAGAAAAGGCCCGTCCTTGGCAGCTTCATAGAGCTGCTCCGCCGCTTTGTCTCCCATGCCTTCTATCGTACTCAGAGAAGGCATCAGCTTCCCGTCGATGATTTGGAAGCGATCCGCTTCGGCACAGTAAATATCAAGAGGCAAAAATTCAAAGCCCCTTGCATACATCTCCTGGACAATGTGCATATCCTTCATAGTATCCTGCTCTTTTTTCGAGAGCTGATCGCTTCTGCGCTTATAATCTGCCATATAGTAATTGAGACGCTCCTTGCCCTGACACATCAGCTCATAACTGAAAGCTGAGGCACGGATACTGAAGTATGCCGCATAGTAGGCCAGAGGATAATTAATCTTACAGTAGGCAATTCTCCAGGCCATCATAACATAGGCCGCCGCATGAGCCTTGGGGAACATGTATTTGATCAGAGTACAGGATTCAATATACCAGTCCTCCACCCCTGCCTCCTTCATAGCTTTGATCCATTCTTCCTTCAGGCCCTTGCCCTTCCGGACACTCTCCATGATGGTGAAGGAAAGGCTTGGCTCCACTCCTGTATTGATAAGATACAGCATAATATCATCACGTGTACAGATAGCGGTAGAAATCGTTGCCTTCCCCTCTTTGATAAACCGCTGTGCATTGTTAAGCCACACATCCGTACCATGGGAAAGTCCCGAAATCCGCACTAGATCTGAGAAGGACTGAGGCTTGGCATCCACCACCATCTGGATAACAAAGTCCGTTCCAAACTCCGGAATTCCAAGACACCCCAGGGGACACCCGTCAATATCCTCCGGCCCAATCCCCAGAGCCTCCGTACTCTTAAACAAAGACATCACCCCCGGATCATCCAGCGGAATGGTCCTTGCGTTCAATCCGGTCAAATCCTCCAGCATACGTATCATGGTCGGATCATCGTGTCCCAGAATATCAAGCTTTAAAAGGTTATGGTCAATGGAGTGATAATCAAAATGAGTCGTAATAATATCCGTAGTCATATCATTGGCCGGATGCTGCACCGGTGTAAAGGAATGAATCTCCTCCCCATGAGGCAGCACCACAATACCGCCGGGATGCTGTCCCGTAGAACGCCGCACTCCCACACAGCCCTGGACAATCCGGTCAATCTCGCAGTTGCGCTTATGCTGGCCGTGCTCCTCATAATAATTTTTCACATAACCGAAGGCCGTCTTGTCGGCCAAGGTAGCAATCGTTCCTGCCCGGAAGGTCTGTCCGGTTCCGAAGATAACCTCCGTATATTTGTGTGCCTTGGACTGATAATCACCGGAAAAGTTTAAGTCAATATCCGGCTCCTTATCCCCCTTAAATCCCAGAAAGGTTTCAAAGGGAATGTCAAAGCCCTCCTTCTTCAAGGGTGCGCCGCACTTTGGGCAGACCTTATCCGGCATATCACAGCCGGCCGCTCCTGCGTATTTGCGAACCTCATCCGAGTCAAAATCGCTGTAATGACACTCCGAACAGTAATAGTGCGGCGGCAGAGGATTAACCTCCGTAATTCCGGCCATAGTAGCTACAAATGAAGAACCCACGGAGCCACGGGAGCCTACCAGATACCCGTCATCATTGGACTTCCACACCAGCTTCTGGGCAATGATATACATAACCGCAAAGCCGTTGGATATAATGGAATTAAGCTCCTTTTCCAGGCGCTCCGTTACCATCCTGGGAAGATCGTCTCCATAAATCGAATGAGCCTTATTGTAACAGATATCCCGGAGAGTCTGATCCGAATTTTCAATCACCGGCGGGCACTTGTCCGGCCGCACCGGGGAAATGTATTCGATCATGTCGGCAATCCGGTTGGTGTTGGTGATAACCACCTCCTCAGCCTTATCACTTCCCAGGTACTCAAACTCCGAGAGCATTTCCTCTGTGGTCCGCAGGTACAAAGGCGCCTGATTGTCCGCATCCTTGAAGCCCTTTCCGGCCATAATAATCCGACGGTACACCTCATCCTCGGGATTCAGAAAATGCACATCACAGGTGGCTACTACCATTTTTCCAAACTGCTCGCCTAATTCTACAATCCGCTTGTTGAGACGGATAAGGTCCTCCATGGACTCAAATGCGGGCCGCTCTCCCCGAAGCATAAATTCATTGTTTCCAAGGGGCTGAATTTCCAGATAATCATAGAAATTCACCAGCCTCGCAATCTCTTCCTCCGGCGCCGAGCGTACCAATGCCTGGTAAAGCTCTCCGGCTTCACAGGCAGATCCAATTATCAGTCCCTCCCGGTGCTTTTGAAGCACGCTCTTGGGAATCCGGGGGCGCTTGGCATAATATTCCAGATGAGACCAGGAAACCAGACGGTACAGATTCACCCGTCCAATCTCATTTTTGGCCAGGATAATCACATGGTAAGTGGGAAGCTTCTTGATGGCATCCGCATCCAGGGTTCCCATCTCATTTACCGCGGTCAGATCCCGCACGTCCCGTTCCTTCAGCATTTCCGCAAATTTTACGAAGATCTCTGCCGTACATCCTGCATCATCCACTGCCCGGTGATGGTTCTTCAGGGACACGTTCAATGCCTTGGCAACCGTATCCAGTTTAAACCGATTCAAATTGGGAAGCAGCACTCTGGCAAGTGATACCGTATCTACCACAGTAAATGCACAGGGAAGCCCCTGGCGCTCACTGTTTTTTCGGATAAAGCTCATGTCAAAATCCGCATTGTGGGCCACCATGACGGCTCCCTCGCAGAATTTCAGAAATTCCGGAAGCACCTTGGCAATATCCGGCTCATGAAGCACCATATCGTCTGTGATGCCCGTCAGCTTCTCAATCTCAAAGGGAATCGGCGTATGAGGATTCACAAAGGCACTGAACCGATCGGTAACAGCGCCTCCCTCCACCTTTACCGCACCAATCTCAATAATCTGATCGTTCTCCGCACTAAACCCTGTAGTCTCAATATCAAAAACCACATAAAGATCATCCAGGCTCTGTCCCCTTGGATCAGTGACAATCTCCTTCAAGTCATCTACAAGATAGCCTTCCAGACCATAAATCACCTTAAAGGAATCCCCCTTATCCAGACTGTGGCTTGCATCGGGATATGCCTGGACCACCCCATGATCTGTCACGGCAATGGCTTTGTGTCCCCAGGCCTTCGCCTGTTTGATGAGATCCTTTACCTCGGATACGCCATCCATATCGCTCATTTTCGTATGGCAGTGAAGTTCTACCCGTTTTTGCTCATGGTTGTCCACCCTGGCTTTTCTGAAATCCGAGGATTTCTTAATTCCTGTCAGAGAGCTTAAAGTCAGCTCATTGTCAAAGCGGTCTATGGCTGTCATTCCTTTGATCCGCACAAAGATCCCTTTCTTTACTTTTTCCCGAAAAGCCGGCAATTCTTCATTTTTTGCAAAGAGCTTGGCTCGAATAGTGTCCGTATAATCGGTAAGTGTAATGGTAACAATGGTTTTTTCTCCCCGGATCTCCCGCTCGTCTATGGCTGTAATATGCCCCCGTACAATAACCTCGCCCATCTCTCCAATTATCTGGCAAAGCTCTGTGATCTCTCCATCCTCAAAGCCCCGGCCATAGAGCACATCCGGATCAGATGAGCGTCCGCTTCCGCCGCCATTGCTGCCTCCCCGAAGAGTCCGGCGGTAAGGATAGTCATCCTTGCTCCGGCCGGACCAGCCCTTCTTCGCTCCTGCGGTTGTTCCGCCTGCTGCCTGCCGCTCTGTGGACACTTTGGTTTTTTGCTCTGTCTGCCGGTCTTCCGAAGCATCTTCCCGAGCCTGCTCCGCCTGCTGCATGCGCTCCATCAATGCCGCCGCCTGCTTTTCTACATATTCCTGACTCTTTCGCCGCTTTTCCTCATGCTCATGTTCCTTTTCTACCAGCTCAGCCTGAATATCCACTTCCATGCCGCAGCGCTCCCAAAAAATCTTATGAAGCACCCGAACCAGATCGTCCGCTGCATCCTGTCCCAAAGTAGTTTTCTCCAGAACCAGATGCATCTGATTTTTATTTAAAAACGAAATCTCAGCTCTACGGAAGAGATTATATTCCAGAATATTGTAGGATTTCAGCTCAAATAAAATGCTGTCACGATAAAGCTCCAAAACCTTCTCCGGCGTATACTGTCCTGAGAGCTCAAAGCGCTCCACAATCTTCAGCTCTACGGGATTTTTCCCAAATATCTGCCTTTTGAGGACGCATTCAAGCTGAAATAGCTGTTCTCTGTGAATCAGCTTTCCGCTTACAAGATAGACCTTAACATAAGTTTTCGCTCGATTAGATGTAATCCGCTCCACCCGTACCTGCTCCAAAAGCTCTGTCAGCCCCTGGTCCAGATGCAGGGGCTGAAATACCTCTGCAAACATTTTTTCCATGACAGTTCTCCTGCTTTAGTTCCGCATCCCCTGCTCTGTGTACCTTAGCGTCTCTCTATCTGACTCTGTCTTCTGCCAGCTTCTCCAGTTCTTTGCGCAGAGCCTGCAGAAGCTCACTCTCCGGTATGCCCTTCTTTACAACCACACCTTTTCTAAAGAGTATTCCCACTCCTTTCCCCCCTGCGATTCCAAGGTCTGCTTCCTTTGCCTCCCCCGGCCCGTTGACCACGCAGCCCATTACGGCTACCTTTATATCATCCAGCGGAAATTCCTCCACCATTGTCTCCACCTGATTGGCCAGACGGATGAGATCAATCTGAGTTCTTCCGCAGGTAGGACAGGACACTACATCAATCCCACCCTTATAGAGCCCCAATGTCTTTAAAATACGGTGTGCTGATTTAATCTCCTCCACCGGATCACCCGTAAGAGAAACACGAATGGTATCTCCGATGCCTTGATAAAGGATAATTCCCAATCCTACCGCCGACTTAATGTTGCCGGAATAGAGAGTTCCTGCTTCCGTAATTCCCACATGGAGGGGATAATCCGTCTTTTCGGCAATGAGTTCATGGGCGCGGGCACACATAAGCACATCTGAGGACTTAATGCTTATTACCAGTTGTTCATAACCCAGGTCTTCAATCATATGTACCTTATCCAGCGCACTCTCTACCAACCCCTCCGCAGTAACACCGCCGTATTTCTCTAACAGTTCTTTCTCCAGAGAGCCGCTGTTGACACCTACCCGAATGGGTATTTTCCGTTCCTTTGCCACATCTACCACGGCCTTCACCCGATCTTTTCCTCCAATATTCCCCGGATTGATGCGGATCTTATCTGCTCCATGTTCCATGGCAGCTATGGCCATGCGATAATCAAAATGAATATCCGCCACCAGAGGAATGGCGATCTGCTTTTTGATCTCGGTCAGCGCCTCTGCCGCCTCCATCGTGGGCACTGTACATCGGATGATCTCACAGCCAGCGGCTGTCAAGCGCTGTATCTGCTCTATTGTCCCCTTTATATCCTCTGTCTTTGTATTGGTCATAGACTGAATCAGAATGGGATTGCCGCCGCCAATGAGGCGATCTCCGATTCGTATAGTCCTTGTATTCTTTCTCATTCTTACCTCCGTTCCAGCTTCGCATCACCTATTGCAAATGCTGCTCCCTATACTCCTGTTCCCGTTTAAAACGTCCCCATTTTTCCACATTCAGCACCATTCCCAGCTCAATCAGCAGGAACACAGCTGCCGTTCCTCCATAGCTGAAAAAGGGTAACGTGACTCCTGTAGTGGGAAAAAGCCTTGTTACAACCATCAGATTCAATACTGCCTGTAAAGCCACATGAGAGAAGACGCCTATGGCAAGCAGACGCCCAAATAGATCCTCCGCCGTCTGAGCAATCACATACAGACGGAACAAAAGATAAATAAACAGCAGAATCACAAGACCAGCCCCAAATATACCCAACTCCTCACAGATAATTGAAAAAATCATATCATTGTAGGGCTCCGGAATCCGAAGCTTCTGAATACTGTTTCCAAGACCCTTGCCCATAAGCCCGCCGGACCCAATGGCATAGATGCCCTGAAGTGACTGATAGGCCGTATCCGATTCATACTCATAAGGCTTCAGCCATGCTAAAATTCTGGCAATACGGAAGGGCGAATCGGAATCTCCTTCCGGCATATGGAGCGTATAGTAAATAACACCTGCGGCAACCGCCGCCGCAAACAGCCCCATAATGAAAAACGGATAATACTTTGGATGTACCATAAATACCATTAAGAAGCTGATACCAAAGACAATAACTGCCGTACTCATATTATTGCTGATTTTCAGAATCATCACTGCAACCAATGCCGTAGGCGCCATTACCTTAAACAGCACCTTCCAATCTCCCAGGCGTTGGGCATACTTACAGATGAAAGCTGCAGAAAAAACAATCATTGCTACCTTTACCGGCTCCGCTACCTGAAACTGTCCCAAACCGGGAATCTGAAGCCATCTGGTAGCGCCTTTTACCGTAACGCCCAGACCCGGCACTTTTAAGAGAAGAATCAGGATCACCGATCCAACCAGCCCCAGCATGGCAAAATAGCGCCATTTATGATAATCAATATTAGCTACCACCAGCATCGCTGCGACTCCAAGAACGCTGTACTTAGCCTGACTTTTTAAAAGGTATGTAGGATCATAATTAAAAGCCTGTCCCATGCTCGCCGTGTAATAGCTGGCGCTATAGATCATAATCAGGCCAAATACAATCAAAAAAATGACTGCTACAATCAGATTCATATCGAAACTCAGCAAATAGGAACGGAGCTTCCACCGTTTCCGCTTGTTTGCCATACCATTCCTCCCGGTTTACTGTACTAGCTAATCCATAACCATACTGACTCCACGCCAATCAGATGAGTGACTTGCTGTTCCTGCCTGGCAGCAAATGCAAATACTGCCCTCCTGCGGGGCATCTGCTTCACAATACCTCTTAATTGTACAGTATAACACAAAATCTAAATCTGTGTGTGAATTTTTACTCTCCTGTTCTCTTTTGTCATTATACGTTTTTCCTTCTCTTTGCGCAAGAAGCGAAAAACTGTTTGAACAATACTTCTGCACACAGTCAAAATTGCCATTACAGGACAGTTCGTAAAAAGGCTGTTGTAAATAGGCACTTCTATCTACAACAGCCTTTTTCTTTTGTATTTTATGCTTCTTCAGCAATGCATTTTCTTATCTATTTTACTTCCACAGTCCAGCCGAATGTATCTTCTACCTTGCCTAACTGAATACCTGTTACCGTATCATAGAGTTTCTGACTCAGTTCACCGATACCGCCGTCTCCAATCTGGAATACCTCATTCTCATAGCGCAGATGGCCTACCGGAGAGATAACAGCCGCCGTACCGGAACCCCATACTTCTTCCAAAGCTCCCGTTCTGGCCGCTTCTTCCAGTTCATCTACGGAAACCTTGCGTTCTTCCACCGGCAATCCCCATGACTTGCACAATTCCACACACGTTCTTCTGGTTACACCCGGAAGAATGCTGCCATTTAACTGAGGCGTCACTACAGTACCATTGATCTTGAAGAAGATATTCATAGCTCCTACTTCTTCAATATACTTTCGCTCTACACCATCCAGCCAGAGTACCTGAGAATAGCCCTCCTCATGAGCCTTCATCTGGGCTGCCAGAGACGCCACATAATTGCCTCCCGTCTTTGCCTCACCAATACCGCCCCGAACTGCACGCACATACTCATCCTCAATCCAGATCTTAACCGGATTCAATCCCTCCGGATAGTAAGCGCCTACCGGTGAGAGGATGATCATAAACTTATAAGTATAAGAAGGCCGCACGCCAAGGAAGGGATCTGTCGCAATTACAAAGGGACGGATATAAAGAGAGGTTCCCTCCTTTGTGGGAATCCACGCCTGCTCGATTCGAACCAGCTCTTTAAGAGCCGTAAGGAAATCTTCTTCCGGAATCTCCGGAATCATGAGGCGGCGGTTCGAGTTGTTGGCACGTTCAATGTTCTTGTCCGGACGGAACATAAGGATCCTGCCATCCTCTGTCTTGTAAGCCTTCAGGCCCTCGAACATCTCTTGTCCATAGTGAAATACCATAGCAGAAGGCTCCAGACTAATAGGCGCATAAGGCTCAATTCTGGCATCATGCCAGCCCTGTCCTTCTGTATAATCCATTACAAACATATGATCTGTAAAAATTGTACCAAACACCAGCGGATTCTCCGGTCCCGGAATAGGCTTGGGATTTTCAGTTTTGATGAATTTGATGTCTAACATAACATCACTCCTCTTTTACGTTTTTTCTCATTATTCTACTTTTTTTAGATGATGTCAATGCTTTTTTGAGTTTCCAAGCATACGCTGCGGCCTACATCACCGGCCTGCTGTTGCAGTACTTTACAAACTCAAATTCCAGATCATAATAAGTCTTTTCTCCGCTGGAAGCCTCCACGCTCCACTCCGGCTTTTCGTCCAGATTCGGAAAATAAGTATCCGCCTCATAAGCATAATCAATCTTTGTAACATGAGCAGCCTTGCAGTAAGGAAGAAACTGCCTGTAAATACTTGCGCCTCCAATAATATAAATATCTTCGGACGGATAGTTTTTCAATTCTTCCAATACTTCTTCCATTGTGTGAAAAACCAGCGCTCCTTTCACCTCATAGTCCGGATTGGCAGTTAATACAATATTTGTCCGGTTCTTTAAGGGCATTTTGTTAGGGAAAGTCTCCAGAGTTTTCCTGCCCATCACTACTACCTTTCCGGTGGTCTCTGTCCGAAAAAACTTCATATCCTCCGGAATGCTCACCAGCAATTTGTTTTTCAGGCCGATTCCCCAATTTTTATCTACCGCTACAATCAGATTCATATTCTCTCCATTTCAATTCCGCAATAACTCTTATTTTTCAGACAGCCACAGGAATATTTTTTACCTGAGGCCCTGTCTCATAATCCTCTATCAGTAGATCTGCCGTGGTAAATGCGTAAAAATCTGTAATATCCGGATTCAGTGATACCTTTGGTGCTGCATATGCAGGACGCTCAATCAGTTCCTTTACAATCTCCACATGACGGTCATAAATATGAGCATCTGCAATGACATGAACCAGCTCTCCCGGAAGCATATTACAGGACTGGGCTACCATCATAAGCAGGATGGCATACTGACACACATTCCAGTTATTAGCTGTAAGTACATCTTGAGAGCGCTGATTAAGAACCATGTTCAATGTCAGCTTTTCCTCTCCTGTTTTTTTCGTCACATTATAAGTGGCACTGTAGGCGCAGGGATACAGATTCATCTCACTTAAGTCTGCAAATACATAGGTATTGGTCATAATCCTGCGGCTGTAAGGATTATTCTTCAGATCATAGAGTACTCGATCCATTTGATCCATCATGCCTTCTTTATACCGGCTTTCAACGCCGATCTGATAGCCATAAGCTTTTCCAATAGAGCCAGATTCATCTGCCCATTCGTCCCAAATACTGCTGTTTAAATCATGGATATTGTTGGATTTTTTCTGATAAATCCAAAGAATCTCATCCATGCAGCTTTTTAAGGCCGTTCTTCGAAGAGTCAGCGCCGGAAATTCCTTTGACAAGTCATAGCGGTTCACCACTCCGAACCGCTTGATTGTGTAAGCATAGCTTCCGTCCTCCCATTTGGGACGCACTTTCTCTCCCTCTGTGCTTGTTCCGTTCTCTATAATATCACGGCACATGTTGATAAATAGCGTGTCCGCATAACTCATCCTTCTTCTCCTTTTCTGCTGACTCCAAGCTGACCGAATCCAGACTTCCATCTTACCATCCCGCATAGTGCTGCCAGTCAAATGAATACCAGAGCAAAAGCTTCTAAGTTTAACTCTCCACAACCTCAAGTACATCCATAGGGCATGCTTTGGCACAGATTCCGCAGGCAATACACTTGGAGGCTGCGGGAGAAGTCTCTGCCTTCACCATCAGGCCAAAAGGACAAGCCTCTGCACACTTGCCGCAGCCTGTACAAAGCTTCTTATTTACCATATAAACGCCCTTGGCATTCTGAGTGATTGCCCCTGCTTCACAGGCTTCTGCACACTTGCCGCACTGAGGACAGACCAAAGGACGTACGCTCTTTTTCTCCACAATCTGCAGACATGCCTTGTCCGGATCAAACTCTTTATAAAATGCCTCAGAACATGCCCGTACACATTCCAGACACGCCATACAGGTAGACCCTTTTTTCATCATCAGTTTCTTCATCTTCAATTCCTCCGTTATTTGGTATAAAGTATTATTACGATTGTTCTGCCGGCTGACCGAAATCCAGTACGAAAAAGCGGTCATCCATTGATGCTTTTAAGTGTACCATCATTACAGCAATTTCTCAACCCAAACTTTTTTCAAAAAAAGTATTGACAAATGTTTTCGTTTGTTGTATTATCAATCATATCGCTGATACAAAACAGCAAAGTACTGATGCGATAGTGGCGTAGTTGGTAACGCGCGACCTTGCCAAGGTCGAGACCGCGGGTTCGAGCCCCGTCTATCGCTCTCAGAACCTTTGAGCTCATGCAGTTCAAAGGTTTTTTTGCGTCTTATTTTTTTATTTCTTATATGATTTATCCAAAATATTTATAAAAATTCCCCTTCTGACACATACTACTCCTAAGATCCAATGGACTATCAATGTCTCATCAGAAGCAGAGAGATTACCTGCATACTGGAAAGATATTGCAGAACTAGTCCAGCTAAAAAATGTCAAGTGTTTTAAGAAATATTTTATGCTGGACGGTAAAGTCGCAAAGGCACACGAGAGGAACCTTCATGAGTGCCCTTTCGAATGAAAGTTTCTCTCATTACAGGTGTGCCGAAGTGACTTTACCCTTTAGTACCGTTGCGCAACAACTTAAGGAGGAATATTTATGTGCCACAGACCCCACAAACCATCTGCCATGGAACTGCCGCCATCCTGCCGGGCAGCGGCAGATCGAATGGAACAAGCCCTTCAAAAAGAAGATCTTGCATCTTATACTGCCGCCCATCTCTCCGGCTCTGCCGCTGATACTCTAACCAGTACAGAGCAAAAGCTTTCCAGAGAGCTTGGCCGCAACATTGTACTTGTTGCATATGAATCCAAATAACCCGCTATAAACACTACGAAAGGAGTATTTATCTATGTCTGTTGATTTTCAGCACAGCGAAACAAGAGAAAACCTGATGAGGGCCTTTGCAGGTGAAAGTCAGGCCCGTAACCGTTACACCTTTGCAGCGGAGGAAGCTAAGAGACAGAAGCTTCCTGTAATCGAAAAGCTGTTTACCTTCACAGCCAATCAGGAAAAAGAACATGCAGAAATCTTCTACAATCACTTAAAGCCTCTGGCCGGCACAACTATCGAAGTTGACGGCGGCTATCCCATTGATCTCTATCCCAGTATGGCAGAGCTTCTCAGGGCCGCTCAGCATAATGAATATGAAGAGCACGATCCAATTTACAAAGCTTTTGGTGACAAAGCCAAGGAGGAAGGCTTCCTAGCAATCGCTTCATCCTTTTATGGAATTGCAGATATTGAAAAGATTCACGGAGATCGTTTCTGCGCCTTTGCAAAACTAATGGAAGACAATGCGCTGTTTTCCTCTGACAAGCAGGAGGCCTGGATCTGCCTGAACTGCGGCCATATCCACATGGGCCCCATGGCTCCGGCTGTCTGCCCCATCTGCCACAAGGAACAGGGCTTCTTCCTTCGCCTTTCCATGATGCCTGTAACTTTGCAGAATTAATAATCTTGAAATAGCGGAAAAATCCTCTTATAATGAAATAATAGAAATCAGGAAACAGCAGTGCCTGAATAATCCTCAGATAGATTTACAGACCCATGGTCTTGCGATCGGAAATTTATCTAAGCAAATGAAGATTGTTCAAACACTGCGGAACTTAAGATAGGAGGATCGAAATCTATGACACCAAAGAAGCAATATTATGAAAATACGGCCAAAACCATTATTTCCAACTTGGAAAAGCGCCAGATGAAGGGCTGGTACTGCGAAGACAGTGCTGCTGCTGTGAAAAAAGTTTTGGAGCTGCTCCCTGAGCAGGCATCTGTTACCTGGGGCGGAACTATGACCATGGAGGAATGCGGCCTGATGGATGCCTTAAAGAAGGGAAATTATACTTTGATTGACCGATTTGCAGGTAAGACCCCCCAGGAGAAAAAGGAGATTTATGCAAAAGTCGTCTGTGCTGATTACTTTTTTATGAGCACCAATGCCATTACTCTGGACGGCGAGCTTGTGAATGTAGACGGTGCCGGAAACCGGGTTGCCTGTCTTAGTTCCGGCCCGGACAATGTCATTATACTGGCTGGCATGAATAAGGTTGCAGCTTCCGTGGAGGAAGGCCATGATCGTGTTCGCAATACTGCCGCTCCCATCAATGCACTGCGGCTGAACAAGAAGACCCCCTGCGCCGTTACCGGAAGGTGTTCCAACTGTCAGTCTCCTGACTGTATCTGCAGTCAGATTGTCATTACAAGAAGATCACACATCCCCGGCAGGATTCAAGTAATTTTGATTGGAGAGGAACTGGGATATTAGTAAAAACAGGGCTGTAACAAATCAGAGCTGCAATACTCCTGCAGCTCTGATTTGGGTACAGCCCTGTTTTTATTGCTTTTCTATTCTTCTGGTTTTGTTTTCTGCTTACGTCTCACAAAATAAACACTTCCGAATGCTCCGGCTGCTACGGCTGCTCCCACTAAGCACCATACAACAGGTCCTGCGCCGATACCGCCTGTTCTTCCAGACTTGGTATTCTGCCTGCCCAGAGGTGTAACATTTGCACTGTTGGGCGTTTCCTCATCTATACTGTCATCTCCTGCCGGAAGCTGATCTGCCTGTATACCTGATGTGGATTTTGGAGGTTCCGCAGGATCCTTAGCTGTACCGGTTTGATTTCCGGAGGATGCAGGGGGATTTGCTGTTCCAGAATGCTGCGGCGCCATAGTCACAGTAAAGTTTAGATCATAGGCGAGATAATTGGCAGTCTCTGTCACCGGCACTGTAACTACCGCCGATTTTCCCTCTTTACCCTCATCATCTGTCAGCTTGCAGGATAATACCGTCTTGGCGATGGTTGGAGTTTCCGCAAAAATTTTATCCGGATCTGACACTCGAATATCTCCCAGCTTATAACCCTCCGGAAGCATGGAGAAAAGGCTGAAAACCGCCGTGCCGCCGGATTCCATAGAAGTACTGCCCGTTTTTGTCCCTTTATATTCTGCCTTATCAATGGTAAAAGATGCCTCCACCGCCGAACTCCAGGTATAATTGCCGCCGCTGCGAGGTCTGGCAGCCACCCTTCCGGTTCCCGCATTCCTGTTATTGCTAACTGACAATTCATAGTCAGATGCTTCCAATACATCTGTTCCATTTGCCACAGTTACTGTTGGCACTACTGCGCGGCCGGTGTAGCTGTAGTTTCCTGACACCTTCATGGCCGGGGTGATTGTCTGGGGCAGAATCTCACAGGGCACCTCCATCTGATTGCTGCCCAGCTCATAGTTATTTGCTGCTGCCCCGCTTAGAGTAAGGTTTGCCGTCATTCTCTGCTGCCCGTTTACATTGGGATCTGTATAACCTTCCGGCACTGCCTTAACGTCAAGCCTGTTGGCATCTTCCGCCAAAACATTGTTAAGAACTAATTGACCGGAAGCAGTTCCTCCTGACCTTGTTCTGTCATAGGTCTTACTCACCTTATAGCTTCCTTCTGATACAGTAACGACACGTTTTTTTACATCTACTGTTCCTTCACACACCAATTCATTGGTATAAGTATGCCCGCCGATGGTGCCGTTGTATAATACATGAAATCTCTGACCGCTGCCCACTCCCGGCGTTCCGCTTTCCTGCAATGTAAAATGCCCTGGAGCACTGTCACTTCCTGCACCCAGTTTCGCTGTAATGGAACCGATTCTCACAATCTCTGACCAGGAGTCACCATAAACCGCATCTGTTTTAATTGTCACCGCATTTGCCGCCGAAGCCCGCTCATTACCTGCCATAAATTGTAGAGCGCTGCGATCTCCGGGGTTGATTTTCAGATTGTTTCCTGTAAAGACAATCGTATAATTAGGGTTCTCCGTATCAGTCAAAGTGCCCTGAAGGATAGAATAAGTTCCCACTTCTTCGCCGGATGTCCGGGCCAGTCTGCCAGACAAGGGATATCCCTCTATAACATTAGAGTATGTATAAGTCCATTCCGGATCCGGATCCCCGTAGGTTTTGCTTTTTGCCTCCGCCTGAACGGTCACGGGCCTTCGATTCACCTTCACCCTGACGGAAACATCTTCCACCGGAGGATACTGAGGATTCTCCGGTGTAAAAACCGCCTGCAGAGTATTCGTACCTGCATTTCCGTAGAAGGTCACTCCGTCAGCCCATGTAAAGGTGCCTGAAACTGTCTCCTTCTTTTCATTCACAGCAGAGCCTCCTATGAGCGCTCCATTATCTACAGCGTCACCAAAGGTTACTTCTGCAGTCGGAGGGGTAACTGTCAGCTTCAGCTTATCCGGATCCTGATATTGATAAGGAGAAAGCTCAAGAATATCTCCGAAAATACTCGACTGCCCCCTGCCATATTCATATGTAATGGCATCTTTTCCTTGATTCAGGGAAAAGGTGTAGCCGTCCCTTGCGGATCCTTCTGTTCCTGCCAGAAATAATTGATCCGGCGCTCCAACTGCCTGTGTGCTGCAGTTGGCCACATCCACCAGATAATTATTTCCTTCCAGGGTGACGATGTTCCACATATAGCTGCCTTCGCCCACTCCCCCTGACACGGCTCCCTCCACTGTATAGCATGCCGCATTCTGAAATTCGGACATATCGCATAAATACTGGAAAGCGTCTGCATAACCCTCATATGCCGCATTTGTGTTTCTGTCGCCGTCAAACACCCATATAAACTGCCACGGAGCCTCACAGGACACCGAATCATCATCATAGATACTCTCGTCATAGGAAACAAGATTATTGATTTCTTTCACATAGCCCTTCAGTTTCTTGTAATCGGATGCCTTCTCGTATTTTTCTACAATAGCCTGGGCGTTTTCTGCAGACTTTTGTGCCGCCTTCGCTTTCTGAGTATCTATCGTATACAGATCGGAATCCTGATATTCCGGCAGCACAGCCAGGGAAACTGTCATGGAACGTACTTTACCATCATCTTCCACAGGCCACTCACCGTAATATTCTTTTCCATACCAATAGAAATCGCCGGGATAATCTTGCAAAAGATCGGACATAATCCCATCAAGCATTTCCGTGATTTCTTCCGACGAATTCCAAAGAGATGTAAAACCACTCATATTTACAATTGTAGATATCCTTTTGCCAGCGGCAATTCCTTTTGCCGCAGATTTTAATGCATTATAAATCCTCTTTTCGTCGGCTGTCAGGTTTTCCCCGCCTGCGGTCTCATAATCGGAGCTGCCAGTTCTGCCGGCTGCCATTGCTGCCAACGTCCAATAATTGGTGCCTCCTGTAACCAATGCCGCCGTCAAAACCGCTAAAAAAACACTTTTGAGCCTGCATTTCCATTTTTTCATCATTTTGATTCTCCATTGTAAAAACAAGTCCATCTGCCAGATGCAGAGCTAAGGGTTCCATATAAAATACGCAAAAGCATTGTATAATTATAGTATAACACAATATTTCTATGGCACAAGCACCTTAAAGATACTTTAATTGCCGATTTCTGTCCTAAGCTCATAATTGTTGTATACCCGAAAGGCCAATTGTTCTTCTCCGGTTAATGACATAGGAAACTGAATTGTGTCTCCTTTATCCCACAGCTTTAAGCTGCTGTAAGTCTCTCCCCCGTCCAGACTGTAGTCATAATACATCACCCTGCTTTCCCGCTCCACACCATGAAGCGTGATCAGCCACCTTCCGTCTCCTTGCTGTTCCTTTCTGTACCACACTTCTTCCGGCGGTGTGGTATCCGGGCGGACTACAGAAGACGGAATTGTCTCATCTATAGTCGGGAGCTCTGAAAGTATCTTCCCCTTTTCCAAGCCATAATACGCTGCAAGTCCTGCCCCGTCTCGCCGCCCAAGAGCTTTCAGGGCATCTGTTGTATTCATTCGTGCCCAATCGGAATCCTCATCCATATAGCCATGCTCTACGATCAGCGCCGGGATTCCCAGACTTTTGCATTCACGGATAATGCCATAATAGTCCGCTCCCTTGCTTCCCAATCTGGTCTTTACTCCCTTTGAGACAAAGCCATAGTCTGTAAGCTGGTTCAGAATGCTCTCTCCCACCCCTGCACCTCTGGCATAAAAATGATCAAAGGCTGACACAAAGACCTCAGACCCATAAAAATTATGCTCCAAAGATGCATTTAAATGAAGGCTTACCAGAAGATCTCCTCCTACGGATTCTGCATAAGCCGCTCTCTCTTTTAAAGTCAGCGCTCGATCTGTATCCCTGGTCATAAAAATCTCTATATTCCCATACTGAGATAGTTCTTCTTGCATAGCTTTTGCAATCTCCAAAGTCAGATATTTCTCATAGGTATCCCGGTAAATAGCTCCAAGCTCCTGCTCATCCTTCAATCCCGGGCCTCCATGACCCGGATCCAGTACAATCCGAAGCTTGGGCGCCATATCCGGATCTACCTCCTCATCCTCCGCATTTGGAATGGTATCCGGCTCCTTTGGTGCTTCCGGTTCCTGTGATTCCATTTCCTCTGATTCCGTGTCCTCTGGCTCTGCTTTTTTCTGAGCTTCGGCCAAAGCTGCTGCTTTTTCTCTCTCCTGTTCTGAAAAAGCCTCCTGGCAGACCGCTTCCGCCTCTTTTGCATACGCCAAAATGACAGGCCCAGTAATTTCACCAGACCTGTCGTTTCTGTCTATCACCATCCATGCTGCCGCTCCCATACTGATGCTGATTATCAGCATGGGCAGAACCATCAGCAGGACTTTTCCTGCCGTTCTCCTTCTCCGTCTTCTTCGTCGTCTCATTACTCTACTCATTTCGTATCGCTGCCAGGGCACTCAGACGCATGGCTCTAAGAGCCGGAAACAAACCTGCCAGCATTCCCATAAATACTGCAAATATCATAGCCAGAAGCACAAGATAAATGGGGATATAGGAAATTCCGGAAGCATAACTGGCTTTTGTGACAAAATTAATAATGGCCGATATTCCATAACTCAGCATCAATCCCACAATTCCTCCAATCAGGCCGATAAACCCCGCTTCTGCCAAAAACATATTCCGAATAGCACCCATATCGCAGCCCAGCACCTTCATAACGCCAATCTCCTTGGTTCGTTCATAGATGGACATCATCATGGTGTTGGCAATACCGATGGCTGCCACAAAGAAGGATACTGCTCCAATGCCGCCAAGGGCCATCTGAATGGATCTGGACTGCTCCTGCACCTGATTCATCCACTCCACATTGCTTTCCGCCTGAAAACCAAGTGCCCGAATCTGGTCCTGTACATCTGTTACATAATTCATATCATCCACACGGATATACGCCTGATTATAATAAATTTCTTTATAGGGCTTTCCCGACTTGTTGGCAGGCTGCCCCGGTATTACCTTTCCCTTGAATACCTTTTTTAATTGGGCCTTAAGCGCCTCCACATCACAGAGAATGCTGTTGGCATTTTCTCCCCATTCCTCCGGACCTCCGTCCATCAGGCCGCAGGCAGGCACCATATATTTCTTGGGAGCCGGTATGGGATTACCGTTCTCATCCGTTCCGCCGTATTGAGATTCATAGTAGGCATCCGTATCAAAAATCACAAACATGGGTGTATTCATTAGATCCACATCTGCCAGCACGTTATTCTCCGGATGCTCATAATCATAATTCTCGTAGTAAGGGTTCATACCTGTCTTTGTGTTATAAAAGTCCGTAATCACCGTATTTCCATAGAAAAACTGCAGCTCTCCGCCCTCTTCCGGAAGGCTTCCCTCTTTCACATCCAGATCCATTTTTTCCAGAGCTTCTCTGCTCATGCCGCGAACGGAAGCGCTGTTCTCCCACACGCCCTGACGCAGCAAAACCCATGTGCTGAGCACGGGAGATGCTATCTCCACATGCTCCATATGGGAAAACTGTTCAATGGCAGCATCATCAATTCGAACCGGTTCCTGGCTGTCGCTGTCACTGCCGCCATCCGCAGAAACTGCCACTTCGCCGCCATAATAGCTGTAGCCGCCGCCCTCGTTGGAATAAACCGTAATCGTAGTAAGACCGCCATACTGTTCGATTTGTTCCATGCTGGTTTTATTAAGGCCCAGACCCAGAGAAATCATAACCACTATGGATGCCGTTCCAATAACTACACCAAGAACGGTCAGAATCGTCCGAAGCTTTCGGCGCCAAAGGCTGCTAAGGCTCATTTTGAGCAAATCTGCTACACTCATAGACCGTTCCTCTTCTCTGACCTCCGCTTCTTCCACTTCTTCCACGGACTTAGCTTTTCTGTTTCCCCATCACTTTCTTCGTACCCGGAGCGTCCTTCCGGACCGTCTTCACTCAGTTCCTCCAGATCATCCTCCAACTCCTGAAGCTCCTGAGCTTTTTTCTTCTTCTTTCTGCGGATTACAACAAATATAATAATGCCGATAACAATCAGCACTGCCGGCACGATCACCCACCAGATTTTAAAGCCGCCCTGCTGATCCATCATATCCTCACCGTACATATCATCCATCATCATGTCATCCGAGAAATACATCTCATTAACAAACAGAGTCATTTCTTTTTCAATGGTGGTTGCTTCTCCTGCCTCGTCCTCAAAGGTAATCTCTATCTTTACAATGCCGTCATCCATGGTAGCTGCGGCGCCTGACAGATATGCGTCCACGTTGGCTGTTGCGCCTGGTTCAATATTGCCCAGATATGTATCACCGCCGCTGACAGAATCTGATATAAACTTTATGCTTGTATTGTAAAGCTTTGTCTTTCCGATATTGTAGACGCTGAACATAACGTTGGCTTCGTTACCTACATCAATGGAATCGGGCATTACCTCAATGCTGCTGATATCCACACGAGCCTCCTGGCGAACCGGGATGGATACGCTGGCTGTATTTTCATAGGCATGAACGCTCTCGTCCTCGTAATTCATCTTTACATTCACCACATAGGGCTTCTGGGCCAAATCGGACCGGGCCTCCATCTCCATGGAAATGTCCTTGGTGGCCCCTGCTGCAATCCGATCTACAAAGATGGTGCTGGAACCCGCTGTGGGAAGAAATGCTGCCGCTACATAGGTAGTGTCTGTGCTCTCACTGGCTGCCTGAATATCGAAAAGCATATTCTGAACTGCCGTTGATTTGGAGGTATTCTGCATGTGCAGGGTCAAGGTAAAGGTCTCACCTGCACGTACTTCCTCCGGATCTGTGGTGAAGCCTGTGACAATTACACGGGGAGTGGAGGCTGTTCCGTCTGCGGACGTACCTGTAGTTCCCTTTACATTTACGTAGGTGGTCAGGTTCACGGTGGTCAGGGTGTGATCGTCATTCTCAAAGGTTACATCAAAAACAACGGGACGATAGCCTCCTGGTGCATCCTTTCTGGTTCTTAAAATCCATGTCAGCTCTCTGCGGCGCTCCATATCGTCTCCCCCGTCATCTGTACCGGGAAGACGATCAATGGTCTGGGTGTAATTGGATGTCTCGATCTCAAAGGGCCATTTGCTGGCATCGTCGCTGATCTGAGGGGTTACTACTACATTTTTAACACGGGTGCGGCCCATATTGACTATAGGAAGTACTACGCTTACCTGGGCTCCGCCGTTAGCTACCGGAGTGATCCAGTTGCCGCCTACCATGATGTTGTTGTTTGTGGTGGTGGGCTCAGGCTCTGGTTCGGGCTCGGGTTCTGGTTCGGGCTCTGGAGCCACCGGGATATAAGAATCCACTTTTGCCTTTCCTTCAGTCAAACGATCAGAAATTCCTGCAGAGCTTTTGCAATCTTCAATTGCCTTTTTAGATGTAGCTACTGCGCTTGCAGCTTCTGTTTGCTTATCTGCCGGAATAGATGCCTTTTTAAATTCAAAATAATCATCAAGTTCATCCTGTGCGCCTTTCTTTGTATTTGCCAACAGCTTTTCTGGATCGTCATCTTCAGGACTTCTTTTAAAATCTCCTGCACCTTCCCCACCTGGCAATTGACTACTCGCCTCCACCGCTATCGGCTCCCACAGCATCCCAACCGCCGGAACCGTCAACATACCGCACAGCGCAAGCGCCAGTCCTCGTTTTATCAATCCCAATCTTCTCATAATGTCTCTACCTCCCCGTTCTTCCGGTTGTCCTCAATTTTCACAATTTTTCCGTCTATAATATGAAAAATCCGATCCGCAAAACCGGCCAGATGATTATCATGCGTTACCATCACCAGCGTCTGATTCTGCTCCCGTACAATCTTTTTCATCAGCTCCATAACCTCTGCCGAAGTATTGGAGTCCAGATTACCTGTGGGCTCATCCGCAAAAATAATCTCCGGATCCACCACCAGCGCTCTTGCCACGCCCACACGCTGCTGCTGTCCTCCGGACATCTCATTGGGCTTGTGAGTCTTATGCTTGCGCAGTCCTACCAGATCCAGCATCTTGTCTGCCTTATCAAGCCGCACCTTCTTTGGAACGCCCCGAAAGGTCAGCGGCAGAGCCACATTTTCCTTCGCATTCATTGTCCCCAGAAGATTAAAGGATTGAAAAATAAAACCCACATGTTCCCGGCGGAACCTTACCAGCTGGTTCTCATTCATCCGCTCCAGATGCTCCCCTGATATAATCACCTCGCCCTTAGTGGGTTTCTCAAGACCAGCCAGCATATTCAGCATGGTAGATTTACCCGAACCGGAAGTACCCACTATGGAGCAAAACTCTCCTCTATAAATCTCTAAATCCACACCGTTCAGGGCTCTGACCTTGTTTTTTCCCACTCGGTAAATTTTATACAAATTCTTTACCTGAATCACAGGCTCTCTTTCCTGTGCCATAATATTCCCCTTTTGCCTCCAGTTACTAGTAGTCCGTATCGGAAATCCTTGTGCATATTTCTGAGGATATTTTTCCGAGAGTGCAGGTCAAAAAACGCAGACGTAGTGGTGCTACGGCGAGGCTTTTTGACCTGTGCTATCGGAGAAATAGACCGGAAATATGCACAAGGATTTCCGGTACGGACTACTAGAAGCCATTTCTCTATAAGCTAATTTCTATCTTCTTCTGATTTCCACCGCATAAGCCAAATACATATATCAAAATCAGCTCATTATTCGCAGAAATCAACCAAATATACCATATCTACATAATACATCCCTAGTATAGCACAACTGTTTTGAAAATACTATTTAAGAATTCCTTAAAACCATGGCATATACAGGAATCACCCTCACTTTAAATTTTTTGATATCATAGGAATTGGAAAACGGAGTCGTCTTCCTATGAAGTCTTCGAAATCAAAAGAGGAGCCTGTAAAATAAACAATTCTCTTTTTTTACAGAATCCTCTTTTTTATTTCTCATATTTTTTCTAAATCTATAACCCAAAGTTATCTTCTAATACATCTCTCACAGATAGGCAGATTTTAGCCATTAAGGTACACTCTTACATATTTACATATCCAGCGGGTACTTATCTGTCAAGCTCTTTACCAGAGCCTTTGCCTTTTCTGTGGCTGCTTCACCCTCTTTGATCATCATGGCTGCCGCTTCCGCCACAGTCTCCATATCTGCTTCCTTCAATCCTCTGGCTGTTACTGCCGGTGTTCCGATGCGAACTCCGCTGGTAACAAATGCAGACTTGGGATCATTGGGAATGGTATTCTTGTTGGCAGTAATATTGGCAGCATCCAGAAGATGTTCCACTTCCTTGCCTGTCAAATCAAAGGGAGTCAGATCTACAAGCATCAGATGATTATCTGTTCCTCCAGATACAATCTTTATGCCCCGATCCATTAATCCCTTACAAAGAGCCTGCGCATTCTTTACAATCTGCTGCTGATACTCCTTATACTCCGGTGTCAGCGCTTCGGCAAAGCAAACTGCCTTAGCCGCAATCACATGCATCAGAGGACCGCCCTGGATTCCCGGAAATACAGCTTTGTTGAAGTTGAACTTCTTTGCTGTCTCCGCATCGGACATAATCATACCGCCTCTTGGTCCCCGAAGGGTCTTATGAGTAGTTGTTGTAGTTACATGCGCATAGGGAATGGGACTTGGATGAAGTCCTGCTGCCACCAAACCTGCAATATGAGCAATATCTACCATCAGATAAGCGCCTGCCTCGTCCGCAATCTCCCGAAACCGCTTAAAGTCAATGGTTCTGGCATAAGCGCTTGCTCCTGCAATGATAAGCTTCGGCTTGCACTCCAGAGCCAGACGGCGAATCTCCTCATAATCCAGCACACCGTCATCATTCACCCCATAGGGCACTACCTTAAAATACTTTCCGGAAAAGTTGGCAGGGCTTCCGTGTGTCAGATGTCCGCCATGAGCCAGATTCTGCCCCATAATGGTATCTCCCGGTTCCAGCATGGCAAATTCAACTGCCATATTCGCCTGAGCACCGGAATGGGGCTGCACATTTACATACTCACAGCCAAAGATCTTTTTCGCACGCTCAATGGCCAAATCTTCTACCATATCCACGCACTCACAGCCGCCGTAGTAGCGCTTTCCAGAATAACCTTCCGCATATTTATTGGTTAAAGGACTTCCCATAGCCGCCATAACAGCTTTGGATACCCAATTTTCCGATGCAATCAATTCAATGTGGCTGTTCTGACGATCCATCTCCGCCTGAATGGCTGCAGCCACTTCACTGTCCACTGCTTTTACTTCATCAAAAGAATACATAGAGCTCCTCCTACTTTTGCTTTTCTGCGCCTTTCATTTGTCTTTCTGCAACGTACATTTGTCTTTTTAACACATGCTTCATTATATGCGAGACGATACAAAAAAGCAAGTACTTTTTTACTGTACCTTCAAGAAAAGCATCTTGAAATCGAATCAGCTTTACACTTCTCAAGCCATTTGGTATAATACAGCTGCAAATACTTGGCAAAATATTATACCAGCATAACAGAAGGCAGGTGATCACATGCTATCCGATATTATACTCTGCTATCTATTTTTTATAAATGTTCTTGGTTTTATTCTTATGGGTCTGGATAAGTACAAAGCCCGCAACAGAAAATGGCGCATACCGGAAAGAACGCTGTTTCTCGCCGCAATCCTGGGCGGCAGTGTCGGCTCTATCCTTGGTATGCAGATTTTCCGGCATAAAACAAGGCATACCGCCTTTGTCATCGGTATGCCCTGCATTTTAATCATCCAGATAATCCTGGCTATTCTTTTTCTGCACTACCTATCTACGGTAGCTGCATTCTTTGTTGTTTTTACATAATCAATATATATATCCTTAGGACTCTTTCTTCTCCTCCGGCAGTTCAAGCCCAATGTGCACATCCTTAAGCTGCTGGGGATCTACCTCGGCCGGCGCTCCCATCATTACATCCTGAGCCGTCTTGTTCATGGGGAATGGAATAATCTCCCGGATACTCTCTTCGCCTGCAATCAGCATCACCATGCGGTCAACTCCGGGAGCAATCCCTGCGTGGGGCGGTGCTCCGTAACAGAAAGCATTATACATGGCCGGGAACTTCGCCTTCACATCTTCTTCTCCCAGTCCCACCAGCTCAAAAGCTTTTACCATAATCTCCGGGTCATGGTTCCGAACGGCTCCTGAGGACAGCTCCACGCCATTGCAGACCAAATCATACTGATAAGCATAAATATCCAGCGGATCCTTTTCCAGCAGATCCTTCATGCCTCCCTGAGGCATGGAAAACGGATTATGGCAGAATTCCAGCTTTCCGGACTCTTCCCCAATCTCATACATAGGGAAGTCTACGATCCAGCAGAACTCATAGCACTCCTTATTCATATGACCTTCCACAGTATTTCCAAGAACCTTCCTGAACACGCCGGCTGTCTTCTGGGCTGTCTCCTTCTTTCCTGCTGCCAATCCTACAAAATCGCCTGGCTGTAAAGAAAGGGCTTCTATTACCGCATCCTTTCGCTCTGCCAGAAACTTGGAGATGCCTCCTACTAATTCGCCCTTTTCATCCAAACGGAACCAGTATGCCTTATTTCCTGTCTGTACCTCCACGTCTGCACACATTTTATCAATTACTTTTCTTGTAGCTCCGAATTTACTGAATACCACAGCCTGTACATTCTGCCCCTCAAAGGGACCAAAGCCGCAGTCCTCCATACAGCCGGCAGCGTCTGTCAGAGTCAGATCAATCCGCAGATCCGGCTTGTCCGATCCATACCGTTCCATAGCTTCGTGGAAGGAAATACGCTTAAAGGGGGCTTTTGAAGCCGTACCATAAGTCCCATACTTTGCAAAAACAGGGGGAAGCACATCCTCAAGCACTGCAAATACATCCTCCTGGGTGGCAAATGCCATCTCCATATCAAGCTGATAAAATTCCCCGGGAGAGCGGTCGGCTCTGGCATCCTCATCCCGGAAGCAGGGAGCAATCTGAAAGTAGCGATCAAATCCAGAGGTCATCAAAAGCTGCTTAAACTGCTGGGGTGCCTGGGGGAGTGCATAAAATTTCCCTGGATGATTTCTGGAAGGCACCAGATAATCTCTTGCACCTTCCGGAGAGGAACAGGTGAGAATGGGCGTGGTGATCTCCAAAAATCCGTGCTCTGTCATACTCTTTCTAAGCTCCGCCACCACATTGCAGCGCAGAATAATGCGGTCCTTTACTGCCGGATTTCTCAAATCCAAATAGCGGTAACGCAGACGGGTATTTTCGTCTGCTTCCTTGGAACGGTTAATCTCAAAGGGCAGTTCATTGTAGCGGCATTTGCCCAAAACCTCTATAGACTCCGGCACTACCTCAATCTCCCCTGTAGGCAGATTGGGGTTCTTGCTGGAACGCTCCCGTACCTTACCCGTGACAGACAATGTGGATTCATTGTTGACGCCGGAAAGCTTTTCCATCATTTCTTCGGTTTCAATGACAAATTGGGTTGTTCCATAAAAATCACGCAGAATCAGAAAACCCAGATTTTTGCTGACCTTGCGCAGATTTTCATACCATCCGGTCAGCGTTACGGTTTCCCCTGCATGCTCTATACGCAGGTCATTGCAAGTATGTGTTCTTGACTGAAACATCTCTAGCCTCCTTATTAAGTTCCGCAGCATTCCTCCAGCACCTCTTATATAGAACAATTCCCAGCCACTTAAAGCTGTGTCTGTAAATTGTTCTGGCACTGTTCTGAATGCTGCTGTTTTTCACTTCTATAATTATACAAACAGCTTTGGCAGTTCGGAAAGCTTCACTTCCGTCTGCTCCCCTGTTGCCATATCTTTTACATTTGCCGCATCCTTTTCAAGCTCATTTTCGCCGATAATCACAACCTTTTTTGCACCAATCTTGTTGGCATATTTCATCTGAGCCTTCACGCTGCGATCCATATAATCCGTCTCCACAATCAACCCATGGCTGCGGATCTCATTTACCAGCTTATAAGCTCTGGCTTTTGCCTCGGCTCCCAAAATTCCCACGTAAAGATCCGGTGTCTCCATAGCCGGAAGCTCCACGCCCTCCTTTTCCAGGAAATAGAGAATCCGCTCAATTCCCATTCCAAAGCCTACGGAAGGAATGTCCTGTTTCTCGTCAATCTCATGAATCAGGCCGTCATAGCGTCCGCCGCCGCAGAGGGTAAAGCCGTCCTGGTTCACAAACTCAAACACGGTCTTTGTGTAATAATCCAATCCCCGTACAATTCCCGTATCAACCTCAAAGGGAATCCCCATCTGGGTTAAAAGACTCTGAAGCTCATCAAAATGAATTCGGCACTCATCATCCAGATACTCTATGGTTCTGGGGGCATCCTTCACAATCTCCTTACATTCCGGAACCTTGCAGTCAATAACACGTAAAGGATTCTTCTGCATCCGCTCCCGGCAGGTGGGACACAGCTTGTCTTCATGCTTTCTTAAATAAGAAAGAAGGGCATCATTATAAGTCTTTTTACAATTGGGACAGCCAATACTATTGATATGAAGCTTTGCATCTTTAAGTCCCAGTCTCTTTATAAAAGATGTAACCAGAGAAATCAATTCCACCTCTGCCAGCGGGCTTTTTGTGCCCACAAATTCCACCCCAAACTGGTGATGCTGACGCAGACGGCCGCTCTGAGGCTTTTCATATCGGAAAGCCTGCGTTACATAATACAGCTTGGCCGGAGCAGGATTGGCATACATATTATGCTCCAGGTAAGCACGCATCACCCCTGCGGTCCCCTCTGGCTTTAAGGTAATGCTCCGATCCCCCTTATCTGTAAATGTATACATCTCCTTCTGCACTACATCTGTAGTCTCCCCCACGCCACGCTGAAACAGCACGGTATGCTCAAACATGGGGGTGACAATCTCTGTCATATGATAGCTTCTGGCCAGTTCTCTGGCCAGCTTTTCTACATAAGCACGCCTGTGCATCCGCTCGCCGTACCAATCCTCCACACCTCTTGGAGCTTGTGTAATCATATTTTAGTCCTCCTGTTATACTTATTCCAATTCCAGAATTCCAACCCTAAAGCTTCTCGGCGCCCATTTCTCCTGCTTCTCTTCATCATGAATCACAAGCTGGAACGCCAGAAACACCTTCATGTCAAAATTTTTTATTTCCTCGATCATCAATTCAATAGCCGTATTCTTATCAAAGGCGCCTCGATAAGGGCGATCTGAGGTAAGTGCTGCATATGTATCACAAACCCTTAGAATCCTTGCCCCCATAGGTATCTGATCACCTGCCAGATTTTCCGGATATCCAGAGCCATCATAGTTCTCATGATGATACAGGATACTCTCCAAAATATTATCCGAAAAATCATAGCGAATCAAAATCTCATATCCCAATCTTGGATGCATTCGGACATATTTCATTTCCTCAATATTCAAGGTATCTTCATTTCTGCCATAGAGATAACCGGAAACCCTAAGCTTCCCTATATCATGGAGAATTCCCGCCACTGCCAGCTCATGGCACTGATCCTCATAGAGTCCAAGCTGCTTTGCAACACAGTAAGCCAGATTGCTGACACTGATACTATGCCTCAACTCTTTTGTGATGTCCTCCTCAAACATCGCCCAATCGTCTGCGAACTTATCTTTCAATGCTGCCACACTCATCGTCTCACCCAATTCTATATTCCAGTTCCGCAACGCAGTAAAAAACTTCTTTTGCGCTCTATCATTTCCTCAATCCGGCTGATATACTGAGCCACATCCTTTACATTCTCCACACGCTCTATATGATCTGCGTTCAATACAAACTTCGATGCCGCCCCTGCTCCTGCTGCCAGAATGGTCTGTTTCTCCTCCATAATCAGTATATTGTAAATTCCTGCTTTGTCAACCTTTGCATACCCTACATTTTCAAAATTTCCTGCCATATTCTTCTGACGGTACAAATAGTAGGGATAAAGCTGCTGCTCCGCACAGCTTAAATAAGCCAGATCCATAATTTCCTGACTATTTTTCAGCCCCATCTCCCGGTACTCATCCTGAAACAGTCTAAGGCGTGCCGCACGTTTCACCGCCAGAGAATGGACCGTAATACTGTCCGGCTTCAAAATCTGAAGTTCTTCCAAGGTGTGCTGCACCTGCGGCAGCTCTTCTCCCGGCAGCCCCACAATCAAATCCATGTTAATGTTGTCAAAGCCGGCTTCCCTTGCCAGATAAAAAGCTTCCTTCGTCTGCTCCACCGTATGCTTCCGGCCGATCAGACAGAGCGTCTTCTGATTCATGGTTTGAGGATTTACTGAGACACGGGTCACTCCATGGGCCTTCAGCACCTGAAATTTTTCCAGCGTTACACTGTCCGGCCGGCCGGCCTCCACTGTCAGCTCCTTAAGATATCCATAGTCAAAGCATTCCTCAAGGACGCCCAGCAAACGCTCCAGTTGGGAAGCCGTAAGCGTAGTGGGTGTGCCGCCGCCTACATAAATCGTATTCAGCTTCCGTCCCTTATAAGCCTTTCCAATAAAACGAAGTTCCGAAAAAAGCGCTTGCAGATAATTTTCTACCTGTTTCTCCCAGAGCTTCAAAGGAGAGGAAGAAAATGAGCAGTACAGGCAGATGCTTGGACAAAACGGAATTCCCACATAGAGGCTATAGCCATCCTGATAATCCAGCCCCTTCAGCACCTCCCGTTCCCTGTTTGCAATGGAAATGGCCAGGGCCGTCTTTTCATTACTGCAAAGATAGGTGCTGCGCATATAATCTGCGATCTCCACATTGGAGCTGCCCTGTTCCAGCATAGCCATGGGAATCTTCACCGGACGAATGCCCGTAAGGGTTCCCCAGGGCAAAGTCCTTCCCGTATAATCGGAAAGTACACTATAAATCAACTGCTTTAATTGATTCTTAACCAGCTTTCGTTCCGGATTCTTCACACAAACACGGCTCTTCTTTTGAAGAGCCTGATTTTCGTATAATGCAAATTCGATTTCCTCATCCCTCACATCCACCGCTATCTGCAGGAATGTATCTTCTGTAAACGTCTCCTTTTCACGGACATTTACTTCCTCTTCCGGGTAAAAAGCTTTAATCAACGAATGAATATCGTATGCAAAGCTTTCCTGATTCACCTTTACTTCAATCATGATTCTGCTCACTTTTTATCCCATATATGGATTATATTTCTTTTCATGCCCAATGGTGGTCATTTCCTCATGGCCCGGATACACCTTCACGTCCTCCGGCAATATCAGAAGCTTTTCCTTTACTGAGCGCACTAACTCGGATAAGCTTCCTCCCGGAAAATCCGTCCGCCCTATGGAACCGCAGAATAACGTATCTCCGCTAAACAGCACCCTCTCCTCAGGCAGATAATAACAGCCGCCTCCCGGTGTATGTCCCGGCGTGTGAAGAAAGCAGAAATGCATACCTGCTTCTTCAAACTCCTGCCCATCCTTCAACAGTACATCCGGACAGACTGTAACTGCTACTCCAAAAAGAGCCTTTGATAAGTTCTGGGATGGTTCCAAAAGCAATGGCTTTTCCGCCTCTGCGGCATAGACCTTCAGCCCAAAGTCCCGTTTCAGATCGGAAACTGCAAGAATGTGATCTCCGTGACCATGAGTCAGGAAAATGGCCTTTAAAGTCAATCCCTCGTCCATGGCTTTCCTTGCAATCACATCAGCCCGATCCGCCGGATCCACCACAATAGCTTCCTTTGTCTTCTCCTGTATCAGAAGATAGCAATTGGTTCTCACATCCCCTAAAGCAAGCGTCTCTATCTTCATTCTGCCTGTCTTCCTTTCTTCCTTCGGCAGTCCATCCTGCCCTTTTTGTCTCTGTCAGCCCATAGCCCGCTCAATATCCAGTACACTCTCCACCTGATGCAGCTTCTCTGCAATCCGCTGCAGTTCGTCCTTACCTCCAATATCAAAGGTAATGGAGATGGTCGCCGTCCCCTGCTTGCTGGTCCGCACATTAATACTGGTCATATCAATGTTCCGCTCTGTAAATATACGGGAAATATCCACCAGCAATCCCGTCCGGTTATTGGCATAAATTTTAATCTCTGTAGTATATTTTTCTCCGGAAGCAATCGCTCCCATATCCTGCCACTCTGCATCAATAAGGCGACGCCGCTCAAGCTCCTGGAGATTCAGCACATTGATGCAGTCCGTTCGATGGATGGATACCCCTCTGCCCCGGGTTACAAAGCCAATAATCTCATCTCCCGGTACCGGGCTGCAGCATTTGGAAAACCGCACAGACACATCCGCAAGCCCTTTAACCACAATTCCGCTCTTGGACTTGGCTATCCGAATCTTACTGTCCTTATTGTCTGTAACCGCCTCCAATACCTTTTCATCGGTAACTTCTTTCTTATGGAGCTTCTCATACTCCTCTGTCATCTTATTGATGACCTGACCTTCTTTTAAACCTCCGTGACCAACGGCTGCCAAAACAGAGTCCCAGTCCCGAAAGCCGTATTTCCTCATTACCACATTCTGAAATTCCGGCTTCATAATATCGTGCATATTAATGGACTTTACCTTGCAGTATTGAGCCAGCAGTTCCTTGCCCTTAAGTATATTTTCATCCTTAAACTGGTGCTTGAACCATTGATTAATCTTATTTTTCGCCTGAGTACTCTTTACCACATTCAGCCAGTCACGGCTGGGCCCTCTGGAATTCTGAGAGGTCAGCACCTCAATGCGGTCTCCATTCTGTATGGTATAATCAATCGTAACCAGCTTTCCATTTACACGGGCGCCAATCATCCGGTTCCCCACAGCGCTGTGAACACTGTAGGCAAAATCGATGGGTGTAGAGCCGCTGGGCAGAGTTTTCACGTCCCCGGAAGGCGTAAAACAGTAAACACTCTCAGAAAACAGATCCAAATCGCTTTTCAGCAGGTTCATAAATTCCTTGTTGTCAGACATATCCCTCTGCCATTCCAGAATCTGCCGCAGCCAGCTCATCTTCTCCGCTTCCTGCTGATCTACGGTTTTCCTGCCGTCACTGCTCTCCTTGTACTTCCAATGAGCCGCAATTCCGTACTCGGCAGTCTTATGCATCTCAAAGGTACGAATCTGAATCTCAAAGGGCTGTCCGTTGGGCCCTATAAGCGTCGTGTGAAGAGACTGGTACATATTGGGCTTGGGCATAGCCACATAGTCCTTGAACCGCCCCGGAATCGGCGTGTACATCTCGTGGATCACTCCAAGAGCTGCATAGCAGTCCTTCACCGTGTCCACAATAATCCTCACTGCAAACAAATCATAGATCTGATCCAGCGTCTTATTCTGGTTCACCATTTTTTTATAAATGCTGAAAAAGTGCTTGACCCGGCCGTCCACATGGGCATCAATCCCTGCATTCTCCATATGGTGCTTTACCTGACTTACAATCTCTTGTACAAAAGCCTCTCTTGCACTCTTTTTATCGGAAATCTGCTCCTTCAGTTCATAATAAACCTCCGGCTCCAGATACTTTAAGGACAAATCGTCCAGTTCATTCTTTACTTTGGAAATACCGAGCCTCTGGGCAACCGGGGCATAAATGTCCATAGTCTCCCGGGCCTTTTCCTTCTGCTTCTCCGGTTTCATATACTGGAGCGTGCGCATATTGTGCAAACGGTCTGCCAGCTTAATCAAAATCACACGGATGTCCTTTGCCATAGCAAGAAACATCTTCCGCAGATTCTCCGCCTGAATCTCAATCTTATCCTTGGAGTAAGACAACTGCCCCAGCTTAGTAACGCCGTCCACCAAAAGCGCCACCTCATCACTGAACTCCCGGGCAATCTCATCCGTGGTCATAACCGTATCTTCCACCGCATCATGAAGAAGCCCTGCCACAATCGTCTCCTTATCCAGCTCCAGATCCGCCAGAATGATGGCAACACAAAGAGGATGAATGATATAAGGTTCACCCGATTTGCGAAGCTGCCCCTCATGAGCTTCAGAGGCAATTCGATATGCTTTTTCAATCATGGAAATATCCGTGGATGGATGGTACTTCCGTACGCTTTTGAGCAATTCCTGATAAAGCTCCGCCGGATCCGTAAAATCCTGCATGGTCTTTACATTCTCATCAGCTCTGGTCAAGACTCCATCCCGGTCTTTTACGCCAATCTTCATTTCTGCCATCTGTCAACCACCTGCTTCTTGTTCCATTTCTAAACCCACATGTTCGCCCGACACGCTGCCATATATACAAAAATAACTATTATAGAGGCGCTTTTGCAAAATGCATTAATTCCCCTCGTAGCAGATCACAGACGCCACATCATACTTGGCAAGCTTCTCCCTGCCTTTAAGACCTGCAAGCTCCATAAGGAAGATAATCTTCACAACCTCTCCACCCAGGGACTCCACCAGCTCCGCAGCCGCCTGTATGGTTCCGCCCGTAGCAATGAGGTCATCCACCAGAACCACTTTCTGTCCCGGCTTAATAGAATCCTTATGCATCTCAATCACCGCACTTCCATACTCCAAATCATATTCCTTGGAAATGGTCTCACAGGGCAGTTTGCCTTTCTTACGTACCAGCACAAAGGGCTTATGCAGATTATAAGCAATGGGCGTTCCAAACACAAAGCCTCTGGATTCAGCTCCTACCACCACGTCAAAATCCACGTCTTTTAAAAGCTCCTGCATGGAATCTATAGCCAAATGCAGGCCATCCGCATCCTGCAGCACAGAAGTCACATCACGAAAAATAATCCCTTTCTCCGGAAAATCCGGAATACTTCTTACATATTCTTCCAGTTTTTTCATCCCTTTATGCTCCTTTCCTCAATATGCACATGTTTTTTGTGCATAAAGGTATACCCGTAGGGTGTTTCCTCAATATGCACATGTTTTTTGTGCATAAAGGTATACCCGCAGGGTGTTTCCTCAATATGCACATGTTTTTTTGTGCATAAAAATATGCCCATAGGGTGTTTATCCCAATAATAAGTGACATACAAAACAACAGAGTACCCGCCCCTGTTCATTAATGGAACTAATTATAGCACGGTTTTTTCCATTTGACAACACTTTACAAACCGCCCCATCTGCGCTAACGGTAAGCCGTAATCACCAGTTGAACCGTACGCCGTCCCATATATTCATTCATTTCCGGATAATAAAGTACAGAGATCCTGTCCTTGCTCTCTATGTATTCCAGATCCCCCTCCACATCTCCAAAGCTGATGGCTTCCATCCGAGTGCCTTTCCCGTCCTCCAAAACAAGCTTCAGTACATTGGCATTCTTCCCGATAATGCGGGCGCTTTTCACCAGCAAATTTCCTGCCGCAAGAAGCGGCTTCTCATTTCCCTTTCCAAAAGGCTCCAGAAGCTCCAGTTCTTCTATCAGCTGCTCACCCGCATACTGTATGGGCAGTACCGCATCATAGGATTTCTTCGGCAGCAGATCCTCTTCTGTCAAAGTACAGTTCTCGTTCAGCCGGCGGCGAAGCTCATCCACTTTATCCGGCTCCATAGAAAGCCCGGCCGCCATAGGATGCCCCCCGTAACGGGTAAATAATTCCCGAACCTTCGTCATCTCATCAAACATGTGATATCCCTGAATCGAACGCCCGGAGCCTTTCACTCCATCCTCCCCATTCGTAAGAATAAAGCAGGGACGATAATAGCGCTCCCGAATCCGGCCTGCGATAATACCTGCCAGACTCTCATGACAATCCGGAAGATACACCACCAAAACCCGATCCGCCTTTAATGTTGTTTCCTCAATCTGCCTTACGGCCTCCTCCGTGCCCTTAACAGTCAGCGCTTTCCGGCTGTCATTCAGGGCTTTCAGATCTCCTGCCAGTTCTTCCGCCTGACCGGGAGTTTCCGCTCCCAGAAGATTCAAAGCACGCTTCGCCGTATCCAGCCGTCCGCTGGCATTAATACAGGGCCCAATCACAAATCCGATGTGATAGGCCGTCAGCTTCTTTCCCTCCAGCCCATTTACCGCAATCAGTCCACGATATCCAAAATTTCCCGTCTGCTCCAGCCGCTTAAGTCCATATCGAACCAGGATTCGGTTCTCTCCGGTAAGCTCCATAATATCCCCCACCGTAGCAACCGCCGCAAATTCCGCCAGATTAAGAGCCTCTTCCTCCGAAATCCCCTCTGCCCTGTAGAGAGCCTGTACAAGCCTCCAGGCAACCGCCGCCCCGCAAAGGCATTTAAAAGGATAGTCACAATCTGCCTGCTTGGGATTCACAATCACATCTGCCGGCGGCAAAACAGGCGTGCGCCCTCCGTCCGCTTCCTCCCGGTAAGGGATCTCATGGTGATCCGTCACCAATACTGTCATCCCTAAGTCCTTGGCAAAAGCAATTTCCCCCGCCGCCGCAATTCCGTTATCGCAAGTAACGATCGTATCAATCCCGGCCTCAGCCGCCTCCCGAATCAGATTCTCATTAATCCCATATCCATCTCTCATCCGATCCGGAATCACCGTATCCGCCTTAATCCCAATCCTCCTAAGCCCCGTAAGAAGAATATGCGTGGCATTTACCCCGTCAATATCATAATCTCCAATAATCCGGACGGAAGCCCCATTATCCCTTTTCTCACGAAGCAGACGAACCGCCTCACTCATCCCTTTCATAAGCAGGGGATCCGCCAGACTGCCGATCTCCCCGTAAAGATAATCCCGAACAGCCTCTTCACTCATCCCCGCCCGGTTCCGAATCATCCGAACCGTCAAAGGACTCACCCGAAGCCTCTGGGCCAATTCCTGATTTCCCTCTATCTTAGGCGCCTCAATCCACTGTTCTCTCATGTCCATTCTCCCCTTTTCCTATTATGAATAAGCCAAAACAACTCTCTCCGGAAAGTCAGGAGGGGACTGCCGCAAAGCCCCATGACTTGCTTTGCGGCAGTCCCCTCCGTCTCTTCTGTCAACCCTTCTTCTGAATCTTAGTCTTCATCACATACCAGAGCGCTCCCGTAATACAAACGGAAGAATAAGCCCCGCAGACAATCCCCACCATAAGCGGCAGCGCAAACTCCCGAATAGAAGCCACGCCCAGCACAAACAATGCAGCCACCATAATAAATGTAGTCAAAGACGTATATATACTCCTTGTCAAAGTCTGCGTAATACTCCGATTCACAATCTCTTTCAGCTCATCCTTTTTCCCCGCCGCAGCCATATTCTCCCGAATCCGGTCAAAAATAACAATCGTCGCATTAATAGAATATCCCACAATGGTCAGCATACAGGCAATAAATGTATTCCCCACAGAGATTCTCGCCGCCGCATAAAAAGCCAGAACCACCAGTACATCATGCACCAGCGCCGTCACCGCACTGGCCGCAAACCGCAGATCCTTAAATCGGAACCAAATATACAGCAGCATTAAAACAGAAGCCATAATCACCGCAATCACTGCGTCCGCCCGAACCTCATTGCTAATTGAGGAACTAATACTCTCCGCCGTAATCGCCGTCTCATCCACTCCAAACTGCTCCGCCAGAGTCGCATTCAGCGCCTGTCTGGTCTCCAGAGAAAGTTCTTTCGTCTTAATTACCACGTCATTGCTTCCCTGGACTTTTTGAGCCTGAATCTCATTGCTTCCGATAACCTCACTCACCACCGGCTTCACATTGGCATCAATCTCCTCAATGGTCATAGCTTCTGTAAACGGAATGGTGGTAGACGTGCCGCCCTGAAATTCCAGGCTGTAATTCAATGCTCCTGCTCCCCGTCCGGCCTGGACGCCCATAACTGCAATGCCGGCCAAAATCACAGCAGCGGATACCAGGAAACATATATTTTTCTTTCCAAGGAAATCAATGGTCCTGCGCTCCTTTTGTACTCCGTAAATCTTTTCATTCTTAAGTCCCAAAGCATACAGAGCGTTCAAAACCAGCCGTGTCACCACAAGAGCCGTAAACATAGAAAGGACAATACCAAGGGCCAGAGTCTGGGCAAAGCCCTTTACACTTCCCGAGCCCCGAAGCCCCAGAACAACTGCTGCAATCAAGGTAGTAATATTACCGTCCACAATAGCGGACAGAGCCTTTTTAAATCCAATCTTCATAGCGGAGCGCACGGTCTTTCCCGTAGCAAGCTCCTCCCGAATCCGGGCAAAAATAATGACATTGGCATCCACAGCCATACCGATGCTCAGGATAATACCTGCAATACCCGGCAGCGTCAGCGTCATTTCAAAAGCATTGAGCATCACCAGCATCAAAGCCACATAGATAGTCAGCGCAATGCCCGAAGCAAGACCCGGAAGCAGATAAATCACAAGCATAAACAGAATTACTAATACAAAACCCACAGCACCGGCCTTTAAACTGCTGGAAATAGCTTTCTCTCCCAGCTGTGCCCCTACAACCTTAGATCTCAACTCCTGAAGTTCCAGTTGAAGAGAACCAATCCGAATAGTAGAGGCCAGACGCTCCGCAGCCTCATAGGATTCCATATTCGTAATAGACGGATTGCCGTCCGTAATCTCAGACTGTACCGTAGGCGCACTGATTACCTCTCCGTCATAAACGATAGGGATCTGCCTGCCCAGATTCTCTCTTGTAGCCTCGGCAAATTTCTCGGCTCCCTCGTCAGTCAGAGTCAAAGCCACCTGATAAGAGTTGTTGCCCAGATTGTCCGAATAAGCCTTTGCCTCAGCTCCTTTAATATCCGTTCCCTCAATAAGAACATTTCCTGAAATGTCCTGGAATTCCAGGGATCCGGGACGTCCCAGCTCTTCCAGAATCGTATTGGCATCCGACACACCGGGAATCTCAATGTTAATCCGATTGTCTCCCTCCTGATATACCAGAGCCTCCGTGCTGTAGCCTTCCACACGCCTCTGAAGCTTGTAGATGGTATCATCCATCTGCTCCTTGGTGGGATTGTCAATCACCGTCTGATAGGTAATGCTGACACCTCCGGCCAAATCAAGGCCCAGCTTAATATTTTCTGCCGCACCTGTCCGGCTCGCCCCGAAGCCTACGGCCGCACCGTAGATCAGGCCGGCTGTCACTATCAGAGTAAGCAACAGGGTAAGTATTCCCGTATTTTTTTTCATCTCTTTTCCTCCTATTTCAAGTTCCGCAATACCCCTCTCAGCGCATCTTTATCCAGAAGAATTTCCAGCCGCAAAAGCATACGTCTGTAAATTCTTCTATGCACTTCGGGGGTATTGCTGTTTAAAGTTGCTGTGCCTTTGTGACTTTACCGTCATTCTACATCTACGGCTGTTTCAGCCGTAGCCGCCTTTATCATAACAGCGCACTCCACACGCTTGCGCTGCAGCTCACACCCGATGTCATAGGCGTCATTGATAGAGCCATGGAAATTATATGAATTAGCCGCACAGCCGCCGCTGCAGTAGAATCTGGCGAAGCAGTCTCTGCATTTTTCCTTGGCATACACATTGCAGCCCTTGAATTCGTCCCGAAGATCCGTATTTTGAATCCCATCGAATACATTTCCCATAAGGAACTTCTCTTCGCCCACAAACTGATGGCAGGGATAGAGATCTCCCCAGGGCGTCACAGCCAGATATTCCGTACCGGAGCCGCAGCCTGATAAACGCTTGTAGACACAAGGCCCTCCTGTTAAATCAATCATAAAATGGAAGAAGTTGAAATCCTGATCTGTTCCATGACGCTTTACCATCTCCGCCGCCAGGCGATCATACTGCTCACAGATCAACGGAATATCCTCTTCCCTAATGGCATAGGGCTCCTCCGGAGACGCCACCACCGGCTCCACGGAAATCTGCTTAAAGCCCAGATCCGCAAGATGCAGAACATCCTCGCTGAAATCAAGGTTATTCCGAGTGAAAGTTCCTCTCACATAATAATTATTCTGATTCCGGCTTTCGGCCGCTTTTTGGAACTTGGGAACAACCAGCTCATAGCTTCCCTTTCCATTCCGGAAAGGACGCATCTTGTCATGAACCCTTTGCCGGCCGTCAATGCTCAGAACCATATTGCTCATTTCCCGATTGGCAAATTCCATTACCTCGTCATTCAGGAGCACGCCGTTGGTGGTCAGGGTAAACCGAAACTTCTTATCATGAAGCTTCTCCTGCTCTCTGCCGTAAGCCACCAGATCCTTTACTACCTGCCAGTTCATCAGCGGCTCACCGCCAAAGAAGTCTACCTCCAGATTTCTCCGGCTTCCGGAATTCTCAATCAGAAAATCCAATGCCCGCTTTCCCACCTCATAGCTCATCAGCGCCCGGCGTCCATGGTATTCACCCTCTTCCGCAAAGCAATACTGACAGGCCAGATTGCAGTCATGGGCAATATGCAGGCACAGAGCTTTCACTACGGTGGACCGATTTTTAAAGTCAATGATTTTATCTTTATAGGTATCCTCCGTAAAGAGAATGCCTTGCTCTTTCAACTCTTCAATATCCTCCAGGACCTCCCGGATCTCTTCCTTTGGATACCGGTCCTGAAGCTGATTCACAATCTCCTCAGCGCTTTCTTTTTCATAGAGCGTAATTGCTTCATACGCCAGCTCATCTACCACATGAACTGCGCCGCTGTTTACATCCAGCACAATATTGTAGCCGTTATTTCTATATTGATGGACCATCTTTGTCCCCTTTCTCGCCGTATCATGAGAGTCTCACTCAAAGGCTGATTGTGCGGCAGGAAAACCTGGCATTTCTCATCGCACAACAAGGATGTCCCAAAAGCCCGCCTGCTGCCCTGGGCTTTTGAGACACCCTGTTCCTGTTCCTAATGTTTCATGTGAGTTCTGCTATTTGTGATTCTCACAGGTCTGATTTCCTACCGTGCAAGAAGTCTTGCATGCGGACTGGCAGGAAGTCTGGCACTCACCGCAGCCGCCCTTTTTTACGGTATTCTGTAAAATCTGTGTGTTTAAAGTCTGAATATGCTTCATCCTCTTCACCCTCCTGTTTCGTATATTACCTGGTTGCCGTTCCCTCCTTTGGCTGTTCCAATACAAAAAACATCTGCCGGAACGCAACGCTGACGCACACAGTATAACATACTCTTGCATAATTTGAAAGTATTTTTTCTCCGGCCTGTTCATATATTTGTTTTAAATAACAGCAAGAGGATCGCCCTGCGGCGGCTCCCCTATGCATTCATTCCGGGAGGATCATTATGGATAAAGGAAAAACTTATCAAAATATGGCAATACGGATGCTGAAATCGCTTTTAAGCGCTTATATCATTACCGGAGTTCTGCTTTTATTTCTGGCTCTCCTTCTGTACAAATTTCAGCTTTCGGAGCCCAAGGTCAATATCGGAATCATCATTGTCTATGTGCTTTCCAGCTTTCTCGGCGGATTTCTGGAGGGTAAAATGATGAAAACCAGAAAATTCCTTTGGGGCGCCGCCGCCGGACTGCTCTATTTCGCCATTCTTGCTTTGATTTCCCTGGCGGTGAACCAGGGCTTCGGAAGCGGGTCCTCTCATTTTGTAACAACACTGATTTTGTGTACTGCCGGAGGAACCCTGGGAGGGATGGTGTCCTAAGCTTCCGGCTCCAAGTTAATCAGCAGCGTGTTTGACCCGGGCCGGATAGCAACCCCATACTTGCATTTCCGCAAAAAGTATTGTATAGTAAAAAAGATACTTTATTACTGCCCCACGGAGCCGGAGCGGACTTTGCCCTGGCTGCCTGAAGGCACATTATACAAAGGAGTGAACTTTTCTTGGATCCAAGTGACGCCATACAATTGGCCGTACTACTACTGTTGTTAGGTCTTTCCGCATTTTTTTCTTCTGCGGAGACTGCGTTAACTACCGTAAACAAAATCAGAGTCCTGACCCTGATAGAAGAGGGGGACAAGCGTGCCCTGATGCTTCAAAAGGTTCTGGAGCAGCCTTCCAAAATGCTCAGCGCTATTTTAATCGGAAATAACATCGTCAACATGAGTCTTTCTTCTCTTGGTACTGTTATTGCCACCAAAGCCTTTGGAAGCGCCGGAGCCGGTATTGCAACAGGTATTTTGACCTTTCTGGTGCTTGTTTTTGGAGAAATTACTCCAAAAACCTGTGCAACACTTTCTGCGGAAAAGCTGTCTCTGCGCTTTGCAGGCATTATTTACAGCTGGATGCAGATTGCTACGCCCCTCATTTTCATCATCAATACTTTTTCCATGGGCGTGCTGAAACTTCTCCGTGTGGACCCCAACAAGCGGAATGACATTTATACGGAGGATGAGATCCGTACCATTGTTGAGGTCAGCCATCAGGACGGCGCTATTGAGAGCGAAGAGCGCAAGATGATCAACAATGTGTTTGACTTAGACGACCATCAGGCAAAGGATATCATGGTTCCCCGGGTGGATATGACTTTCTTAAATGTCAATGCCTCTTATGCGGAAACCATTGAAGTATACCGGCAGGATTTATTTACCAGACTTCCTGTCTATGAGGAACACCGGGACAATATTCTGGGTATTTTGAATGTAAAGGATCTGCTTCTCTATGAGGACAAGGAGCATTTTGATGTGCGGCATATTCTCCGAGAGGCTTATTTTACCCATGAGTTCAAAAAGTCCTCGGAACTGATGATGGAGATGCGTGAGAATTCCATCAGCCTGGCTATTGTCTTAGATGAGTACGGCGCAACTGTGGGCCTTGTAACCCTGGAGGATCTGCTGGAGGAGATTGTGGGAGAAATCCGGGATGAGTATGATGAATCGGAAAAAGAACTGATTCGTAAAATCAGTGATTATGAATATATTGTGGAGGGTTCTTCCAAGCTTGAGGATCTGCAGGATCAGATTGGTCTGGACCTTGAGTCGGAAGATTATGACTCTATCGGCGGTATTGTGATTGAGCTTCTGGACCGGCTGCCCCAGTCCGGGGAATCCGTGACTACGGAGAACGGGATTCGGCTGGTAGTGGATGAGGTGGAGAAGAACCGGATTGATAAGGTGCATATTTATCTGCCGGCGGAGGATGAAGAAGCGCCTGCGGCTGATAAGGAATAGCAGCTTAAATGTATGAAGAAAAGGCAGCAAGATCATAATTTTCTTGCTGCCTTTTCTTCATACATTTCCCGATTGGGCACTGCCTATAATAGATTTTAGTTTTTCATATACTCCGAACAAGCTTGATACATGCAATATGATCCGTAAACAGCATATGAGAATCTGTCTTTTCAACATCAAATTCCGGAAACAAATTGATATATTCATTTTTTGTTTTAGGTTCTGTATATCTGCTCACCTGGGCGCCATCCTCCACATGCTCAAATAAATAGATGGTATCCGCCATTCGTCTCATATTCCATACAATTTCCTGCAGCTCATCCGCATTATGTATCAGGACCAGAGAACATATCAGCAAATCAAAGTGTATGTCTTCCTGATAATCTTGAAAAAAGCAATTTACATAATTGACCTTTTTTGCTAACTGCTCTCCTAAAAAATCTCTGTTCCTTTGAAGCATCCCCTTGGAAACATCCACACAAGTGATGCTTTTTGCATGCTCTGCAAAATATTTTGTAAATAAACCGATTCCCCCTCCTATTTCAATCACTGTTTTGTCCGATAAATTGTCATCTATAAAAGAAATTACTTTTTTATAATAATCCTCCGATATTTGAGAAATATGCACTGCCGGATATCGATTGCTTAATACTGCCAGGCATCCCTCCCTTTGTGCCCTTCTCTCCCATTCCTGTATGACTTGATGCCGGAAATTCTTCTTTTTTCTATTTGGATCAATATGCTTTTCTACGATCCGTTTGCTGAAATTCTTTACCATTAACGTAATTAAATTCGCTTTTGCCGTTTCATCCCATTCATTTTCCGAAATCAATTTCCACACTGCCTTATAGTGAAAATCCACAGCTATTATCTTCTGCAATTCTATATGAAAATCTCTCGCCATGGAAGCATTCTCCATAAGCTCTTCTGCTGTTTTATCCGATTTCTCATAAAATGAAAATTGATAGTATCCTGTGTCATAGTCTATTCCGAAAGAGTACAATTTCAGCTTCTCAATATCAGGACAATATCCGATCTCTTCTTCGCATTCTCTGATTATATCATAAAAGGGATTTGTTTTCTCATCCGCCCAGTTCATACTTCCACTGGCTGTATAGATATAGCGTTCCGGATTTACAGCCACATTTTTTGAAGATTTTGATATAAGTATCTTATTATCCGATGTAATAATAAATATTCCAACACCGCATATGTTAGGAAGCCAGCTTGTAATCAAAGAGTGCTTGTAATTGAAATATTTGCTTCTTACAGTAGCACCAGACGCAAGCTGCTGATCCATAACCGATTTTACAATCAAAAAATCCTTATATTTTACCCTTGAAAAATCAAAAATAAGCTGGTGCGGATTATTCCCTCCCATAATCTTCACAGAGTAATTATCTATCCTCACCTTTTCCTCATAAACATTTTCAAGAATATCTTCCGGTGCATCTGCTGTTTGAAGAAAACATTCATAAATATCTGAAGGCATTTTATAGCTGGCATTTTTGATATTCGTCACTACATCTCCGAAATAATATTCATCCTCACCATGATTCCATGAACATATAATCGGTAAAAATCTTATTGTTTTTCCTGCTATGCAAAACAAATTTGACTGTGTGACAATATCTTCCTCTTGTTCCAAAGCGGCTGTTTCTGCAATCTGGTTATCTTCATTTGCTTTTTCCCCGGATTCAGTCCTTTTCCACCTATTATTTCCCGGCAATGTAATTTTTTCCTCCTTACTGTCCCATTGCCCGCTTGAATAATAATACCGTATTCTTTTCTGCTCACAATTTGCAGCATCAAAATTGATTTCATATGCATAAAAACAATGTGGATAGTGCTTGTCCTGATAGAGCGCGCCGCCAGACACTACCAACGCATTGCCCGCATTTATATTCAGACCATTCGTCTCATGCGTATGACCAGATAGCACAATATCCGCCATCTCGCATATTTCCTTAAATACATTCGTATTATGCCCAAAGTCACAGCGTTCCTCTTCATTCCAGGAAGTGTTGGGATGGTGCATAATCACTATAGTTGGCTTTTTCTTGCACTCTGAAAGTTCTCTTTTTATAACCTCCATAAATCCGGAGCCAACCCACATTCTATCCTTTACTTCATTGCCCTTTGCATACCATGCCGTATTTAAGCAGATCACCCTGAAATCAGCCATGTTCCTAATTCCCACCAGAGGACTTTTTCTCGAACCTATTGTATACTCTTCCAAGCCCATCTGATGAAAAAATTCCGTATAATGCTTAAATCTCATGCCAAGCTCGTCCAGTTTTTCTATGCGAAGATATTTATCCGCTATATTTTGAGCCCTCGGAAATTCCAATTGCTCCACAAAGTCTCTTTCAACATCATGGTTTCCCGGACAAACAAAAACCCTCTCCGGCAGCAATTTGCATCGTTCCAATATATCTTTTAACCATTTTTCAGCCTTTGCATAATCCTTTGGCGCGGCCCTCCATGCAATATCTCCGGTGACTAAAATAAAATCAATCTTTTTCTTCTGATTGATCTCATAAATCAGATTTGCCAGCACATTCATATAATTGCTTCTGACTGCCAGCCCGGTCTCATCTTCACCGCCATTTGGGTTCATGCCAAAATGCATATCAGATAAATGTAAAAAAAACATATTTTCCTCCCCCATTTTCTTCCGCTTTTCAGCTATTGGCATAATGTGAATTTAATCAGCCGCTTCATTCAATTCTCCAAGCCGCACCAGACAATTCTTCTTCCTGCATGCAATTCCGTATTTCAAAATCCTGGTCATTCCATCCTGGAAAAGCCTGGCATCATAGCTCATTTTTTCAATCTGATCAAGAGCCTTTTGGCATCCGGCTTCCAGGCTGTCCTCATCCGGATATTTCACTTCTATGACAATTCCGATCTGCTCTTCTTCTATCTCTATCAAAATATCACTGTAGCCCTCTCCCGACTCCGCATTGGATACAATGTACCAGTCCTGCATATGGCTCAGCAGACCAAGCAGCAGACCATGATAAAAGTTTTCCTTTCTGTTTTTCCGCACATTAGTATCCCGAATGCTGATGGTTCTTAAGAGGTAAGCGTTCAGCTGTTCCTCAATGGTTTTTACATCTCCCCTGGGAAATGCGCTGCAAAATGCATCCAGCCTGGGTGTATCTTTTCGGGCTTCTTCCTGGAACCATTCCATTACCTGTTCCATAAAAATCTTTCGGATCTCAAAATTCGGAATTGCCAGCTCACAGATTTCATCCGTCATATTGCCCCGCCTTGTCAGATAACCTGTAGTAAAGAGTACACTCCAGAGATTGTCAATACAGCTATATAAATCGCGGTAGGTTAATTCCTCATTCAGCTTCTTCACAACCTTCCCGCCATTGATCAACTCCTCAATCTCCCGTTTCACGCCGCCTTTTGCCATCCGAAGAAAGGTCCGAATCACATCATTTCCACTGGTATTGATCCAGAAGGCTTTCGGAGAGGCTCCCGGATCCGCACGCAGGAGACTTACATAATTAATCACATCCCACGGACAGTAGACATCCTTATTTCCGAACCGATATCCGTCATACCATTCTTTTATTGCGTCATATTTATTTTCCAGGCCATAAAACTTCAGCAGCTCCCGAACTTCTCGATCCGTAAAACCAAAATATTCGTCAAACTGCAAACTGGTTATCGACAGAACCCTTAAATTGTTCAAACCTGTAAAAATGCTTTCCTTCGCAACACGCAAACATCCCGTCAGCACGGCAAACTGAAGGCTGTCATTTGTTTTCAATGCCTGCCCCAGCATTCCTCTTATCAAATTCAGCATCTCATCATAATAGCCATCATGCTGCGCCTTATCCAAGGGAACATCATATTCGTCAATCAAAAGAATTACTTTCTGGTTATAATGCTTCCGGAGCAGACGGCACAGCGTCCGAAGACTATCCTCAAGTACCGCATCCGGCATAATAAATGCCTGTTGGCCGCTTGTATCTACGTTCACAAGCTGCTTGTACTGCTCTTTTTCTTCATCAGAAAGCTGAGAACTCTCCTTCAAAAACGGAAACCTTATCGCTTCATTCCCTATAATGGAACAAAGCATCCCCCGAGCTCTCTCAAAGTTTCCTGAGCCTGCGCCTTTCAAGGTAATTGAAACCACCGGGAACTTTCCCATATATTCCTGGCAAAGCTTCTCCTCTTTTTCTATGGTAAGATCTTTAAAGAGACTGCTGTCGCATCCGTACTCAAAGAAATATTGGAGCATATTCATATTCAGGGATTTCCCGAATCTTCTTGGCCTGGTGAACAGGTTCACTTTTGCCTTATCTTCTAACAGTTCTTTTATCATCCCTGTTTTATCTACATAGTAAAAGTCTTCCCTGCGCATTTCTTCAAAATGCTCGATGCCGATGGGCAGGTTTTTGGTCGTCTTCATGATCGCTTCACTCCCTTGCGGAATCTGCTGATGTTTATAGAGCTCTTGACTTTTATTTTAACAGATGTTGGGGGAAGTTCAAAGGGATTCTAGCCATTTTCTTTTAATTTGTTTGCCTCACTAAAAAGAGGATATCATTTTAAATGTAATCATTAATGTCTCCACTTAATAGATATCCTCTTTACAAAGCCTATAATTTTTTTAATTTATTTTACACCACTTTACAACTTTTTAAAAGAAATGCCGTATGAGACACTTTAAGTGTATAATAAGTTTGCACACCAAAATACACGAAAGAAGTGACCTCATACGACAACCTTATTATACAACGACAAACACATAATTGGCAGGCTTTTTCGATATTTTTCTGTTTATTTTTCCGCTTTTGCCGCCCCTACGGCAGAAAGCTTGTTTTTACTTGTATTAGCAATGCTGGCGATGGAGTCCGCAGATTCCATCCGTTCCCTGTACAGACATTTTTTGTCTGGCATAACTACAAAATCGCTTAATGCTTTTTACTACGCTTGCTCTTATGCAAAAGTGGACTGCTCTGTTTTTATGAATGTTACCGCAAGGCTGTCCCTGCGGCTGGTTCCGGCAGACCTGAGGTCACAGCCCCCCTTCCTGTGCATAGATGACACCATGGTCTCAAAGTTCGGAAAGAAATTTGAGGATGTGTCAAAACTGTTTGACCATACGGCGCATAATGGTTCCAATTACCTCAACGGGCACTGCTTTGTCAGCCTCATGCTGTGTATACCGGTATGGAACCGGGACAGGATCTCTTACCTTGCCGTCCCGCTTGGGTACCGTATGCGGCAGAAGAAAGAATCAAAACTGGAGCTGGCTTCAGCCATGGTACGCCAGGTGATGCCGGAGTTTCATGCGCAGAAGAATATCATCATCCTGTGTGACAGCTGGTATGTAAAGCAGAATCTTGTGTCTGTCGTAGAGGAATATGAAAACCTTGATCTGATCGGCAATGCAAGGGCAGATTCCGTTATATATGATCTGGCACCTTTGCCCACAGGCAAAAAGGGCAGGCCGGCAAAACATGGCTGCCGTCTGTCAATAGACAGCGACTTTATCCTTTCCGCCGAAAAGGTGGGCGATTATTATACGGGATACCGCCGTGTGCTGACAAATATCTTCGGGACACGGGAAGTTATGGCCTATGTAACCTGCACCGGGAAGGAAAATGGCTCAAGAAGGCTGTTTTTCAGCACTATTTTCCCTGCGCAGCTGCAGATCTTTTGTGCATGGCAGGAGAAAGCGCCACTTAACCGGACGGGAAGCGGGGGGATGCCGTACATCCCCCTGTTCCTGTATTCGTTCCGGTGGAATATAGAAGTAAGTTACTATGAGCAGAAATCTTTCTGGTCGTTATGCGCATACATGGTCCGCAGCCGGAAAGGGGTGGAAATGCTGGTGAATTTCATCAATATCAGCTACTGCGCCATGAAACTACTGCCTTATATGGAAGAAACATTGTCACAGTACAGAGGTGACAGTGTACAGGAGTTCAGGTTTGCCCTCAGCGAGCAGATAAAGCGGCAGATATTTTATGTAAACTTGGTGCAGAACATCGAAAGCCACATAAAATCAACAGCTCTTATCAAAGCCTTGCAAAGGCTATGTCTAAGAGAAACAGCTTAGCTTAAAAGTTGTAAAGTAGTGTTTATTTTATAGAAACGTAAATTTTCTCAGTCTCATTACTAATATAATGAAATATTACTAAAAATATATTTCGAATCCGAGCTGCCTGTGTTATCAATATATCCTCCATTAAATATCACCGTAACCTTTCCTCTAATATTTGATATATCTATCAAATATTGATGCCATTCATTATCTAAATCCTGATAATTTATAACATATTCACTAACCGTATCCCCCGCTTCATTATAAATATATACACCTGGCTGACCATGATTTGTCTCTTTTTTCCCATAAAACACAAGGTATCGATACAAAGAAATATCCTCAATGTTAAATCTGAAGCCCACATATTCGACATCCCTCAAATAATCACTTACTGATACTTCACTTCCCATATTTCTTTGCAAGCTGCCCTGACATAATATTGCCGCATCTCCGTTATATTGCGCATCTGATATTTCAGAATGAGAAAAATCTATTTTACTGTTATTACTTAAATCCATTTTGTATGGGCTGATTCCGCTTATTTTCTCATTAAACAATGCTGCCGCATAATAATCATTCGTATAATCTTCCTGTTCATTTAGCCTTGCGTAATCGTATGTTGTGTAAAAGTGTAATTCTTCATCAAGATACTGTTCATAATTGTCTACAGTTATCAAGCATTCCTCATCATACATATACTTCAGCATTAAGCTATTAATCCATTCACCATAGTGTATCGTATCTTTATAATTATTTAAATCTGTTGTAATATCTGTAAGACAATTAAAAGAATATAATTTTATATTGTTATACTTAAGTATTTCTTCGATAACAATTTTCTCTTCCTGTATTTGTTTCTTAAGTATGCCTGCATCGAGTAAAGACTGCCACCAGGCGGCGCTATAAGGGGTAAAAAAATAATAAAATTTCACATCCGGATGCTCCGCTGCTAAAGCTGTTACATTTTGCTTGATATTTCCTAATATTATATTACGTTCTTCCTGAGTCAATTCAACCTCCTCTGCCGGCTCCTGTACCTCTACTCCATTCGGAAACAGTGTCCGTATGCCAAATATATGCTTTCCCATCCAATTAGAATAACCGTCAAATGATGAAATTCCTGCTTTGGAAGAAAGATTCGTACTTCTTTGTACCATGGAATAAACTCTTGAGAATACTACATCCCGATTAAACAAATACCTTACATCATTAAAAATATTATTATCATATAAATATGTCGGATATGTTCCCAAATCTGCCATAAAGTCTTTATTATTAAGGAACTTCCCCATATCCAATCCACGAATTATAATTTTTAAATCTCTGTTATGTGATATGGCAACTTTGAGATTATCATTTATTTCTTTATAAGAACCACCAGAATATGGAACCTTTATAAAAGTACCCCCAAAAATGGCTTCTGCCTCTGAAGTCTTAAAATTTTCTGCCATAGAGGTCCCGGTAATTAATCCCTGGTAATCAAAATACTTTGATATTCCGTCATTTTGGCTGCGCTGATTATTCAAGGAATAGAAATAAGTTGAAGTATCCGGTTTATGATAATGAAAAAACGGATCCACCTTTACAGTCCACATGCCAACAAAAATAAGCATTGTCATAGCAAATACAAAATATCCAATTATCCAATGTTTGGATTTCATTCTCTTCTACTTCTCCCTCACGTCAAAAATTAAAATATACAAATACCGATTCGCTGCTCAAGCATAAAATCCCCCACACAAATGCAATAGCACAAAAAAACATATTAATAATTCCCATTCTCTTTATGGCTTTATAATTGTTATCAGGCAGTAAGCATATTGCAAATCCTGCAATTATAAAAATCAGCATGCTGAATCCTCGTATCTTGCATTTAATTCTGTTAATTTTAATATATCAAACAAAAATGTACTTTCAGGAATAGCCAAAGAATTTTTTAGCCCATCACTAATTGCCATATCCGAAAAAGTGAACATTTTCACTAGTAGTCCGTATCGGAAATCCTTGTGCATATTTCTGAGGATATTTTTCCGGGAGTGCAGGTCAAAAAACGCAGACGTAGTGGTGCTACGGCGAGGCTTTTTGACCTGTGCTATCGGAGAAATAGACCGGAAATATGCACAAGGATTTCCGATACGGACTACTAGTAATTGAGACCACTGAACAATAGTCTCAGATCTAAAAAGCAGCCACAACAAATTGACAGCCAAAAAAGTATACCCCCACTTTACAACTTCAAAAAGTTTATCATAAATGCTCTTAAATATTCTTTCAGCTATTTGCAATATACCGTGAATACATCCCCATAGTACAAATGTCCAGTTTGCTCCATGCCAAAAACCGCTCAGCAGAAAAACCATCATAATATTGATATACGTTCTAAACTTTCCTTTTTTGCTGCCACCCAGCGGAAAATATATGTATTTGGTAAAAAAATTGGTAAGAGATATATGCCACCTTTTCCAAAAATCTCTTATAGAAAATGCTTTGTAAGGTGAATCAAAATTTATTGGTAAAGAGATATTAATCATAGTAGAAATACCAACGGCCATATCCGTATATCCACTGAAATCAAAATAGATTTCAAAAGTATAAAACAACATTACAAGCCAAAAATCACCGGCAGTTGCGGCCTCTATATTTGCAAATCCCCAAGACACGCCTCGAGAAAATGTATCTGCTAACACCATCTTTTTAAAAAGTCCAAAGCTGAACAATTTCAATCCACTTGCAATGTTGTCCCAATTAACTCTTTTAAGCTTTGTGTTATTTAGTTGATTTATAAGATCTTTCGCTTCTATAAGAGGTCCCATGACCAATTTAGGAAAATACAATATATAGGATAAGTAATCAACAACATCAACTTTTTCGATTTCATCTCTATATATCGCCACAATATACATAATTTGCTGAAATGTAAAAAAGCTTATTCCTATCGGTAAAGCCAGCTCTATTTCATTAAATTTCTTATTAAATATTGCATTTGTGTTAGTTACAACAAAATTAAAGTATTTATAAAAGAAGAGCAAAATAATATTCAATAAAATAGCAGCAGAACAAAAAATGCTCTTGTTACGTTTGCCCCCCCTGATAATAAGAGCAAACATCAAATTTATCGCGATACTTATTCCCAATACAACCGCAATATCCCATCCACCATACATATAAAATATAATACCGGCTATGATTACATATATTTTTCCTGCTAATATATTTTTTCTGTTAAAGATGAAATAGCCCAGAACAAAAACCGGCAAAAACAACATGATAAACAGATACGAATTAAACTGCATTATCGGAACCTCCCATCTTCAACATTTCTTTCATAAACCCATTCCGAATCCCTGCATCTACAAAATCACATCCTTTACAAAAATCATATAAACTCCTATCCTTCCCTATTTTTTCACGTAGCATTTTATATACATCACTGTACCAGATCTCTTTTATACTGGCATTTCTTACATTTCCATAACAGGTTTTCTCCAATGCATCACTGCAGCATAGCCCCACTCTTCCGTTCGGATAAATTGTAAAATCTGTAAATGGCATAATACATGCTTTTCTAATTACTTTTTTCCCCTTTTTATTTGGCGCTCCCCCTGCTCTATTGGTTAAAATTTCTTTGATATATCTAATCTGTATTGTAATATCTTTCTGTGACAAATCTGGCTCACTTTTTATATATTCAAATAATTCTTTTACATTTTTGTGCAGTTCCAGCTTCTCCGAATAGTTATTAATAATCATTTTATCAATGTTAGGAATTAATTTATGAAACCGTTCCTTTGTCAGCAATAATCCATTCGTATATAATAGCATTTTTGCATTGGGTAAATGCTCTTTTGCATAAGATTGCGTTTTATTAGGAAAACACACTGTCAAAAGGATTTCATGCTTTGGCGGGGGTCAGCCCGCCTCGGCGGTGTCGGTGGTGTTGATTTCAATGTATTCGGCAATCCGGCGGAACTCGTCCGCAAACTTAAAATGAACGCCGATATTGCCGTTTTCGTAAATCTTGATATGGTCTACCAATTCAATCAGGATTTCGCGGGTCAGCTTTTCAATGTTCTGATATTTCGCAAAGGCTACCAGCGCAGGATGTTGCTGGTCAACGCCGTTTGAAAGCTGTTTCCGTTCAGCCGTCAGCCGGGCCAGCAAATCCGAGAGCCCAGCGGCCTGCCGCTCATAATCGGCTTTCATTTCCCGGTATTCCTGCTGGGAGATTTCCCCATCTTTCCAGTCTTGATACAGTGACTGCTTGTAGCGGGTGATTTTCGTCAATTCCTTTTCCTTTGCGGCTATCTGGTCGTTAAGGCGGTGGGATTGACTTTTTTTCAGCGGGGCCGCATTGATACGGGCTACTATTTCCGAGTAGGAAACGGCGGTGCTCACTTGATACTGGATAGCGAACAGAACGGCGGCCTCTAAACGGTTGTGTTTGATAGAGTGCATGGAGCAGGCTGTCCGGGAGCGTTTCTTGTAAGTGGAGCAGGAATAATATACATTCTTCCCGCTCTGGCTCCGGGTCACGGCCTTGCCGCAGTCAGCGCACCTCAGAAAGCCGCTGAATAAATGGAGCTCCCGCTTTTTAGGGGCCGTCCGGGTGTCGCGTTTCAGAAGTTCCTGCACCCGTTCAAAGGTTTCGTGGGTGATGATTGCCTCATGGGTATCGGGGACGCGCACCCATTCTTCCTCCGGCACAGCCTCAATCTGGTGTACCTTGTAGCTTTTCACCCGGCGGCGGCCTTGTACTAAATCCCCGGTGTAAATAGGATTTCTGAGAATATCCGTTATAATCTTGTTCCCCCACATGGGAGCGTCCGATATAGCCGGGGAGTAGGGCAGGCCCTTTAGCTTTCTGTATGCCGTGGGGCTGGGTATGCCGTGGTCATTCAGATACATCACAATTTGAAGTTTGGCCGTACCTTGCAGGCACATCTCGTATATCTTTTTGACGGTTTCAGCGGCCTCCGGGTCAACGATTAGCTGGTGCTTGTCTTTGGGGTCTTTTATGTAGCCGTAGGGAGCAAAAGAGCCTATGTACTGGCCGTTGCGCCGCTTGTAATCGAAAACCTGCCGGATTTTCTTTGAAGTCTGATAACAATACTGGTCGTTCATCACGTTTGTTATCGGAACGATAATGCTGTTCACGCTGTCCGGGTTTAGGTAGCTGTCCACGCCCTCGGCCAAGCTGATAAAGCGGACGCCCATCTGCACAAAAAGGTTGTCAATCAGACTGCCAGCGTCGCTGTAATTCCGGGCGAAACGGGAAAGGTCTTTCACCACAACGCAGTTGATTTTCCCGCTCATCACATCGCCCAAGAGCCGCTGGAAACTTTCGCGCTCCGTATCGGTTCCCGTGTGGCCGTCATCCACATACTCGATATAGCTTTCAAACTCGTCAATGTGGTTATGGTGAAAATCGTTGAGGATGTCGCGCTGGTTTTTCACGCTGTTGCTATCGTCAAGGCCACGGTTGATTTTCTGTAAATCCTCTCGGGAAAGCCGGATGTAGCCGCCCATTTTCCAAAGCCGGGCTGTATAGGTAGGGGCCAAAGTCTGCTGATACCCTCTGTTTTTTGTTCGTGCCATTGTTCCTCCTTCCCTATCACATTACACTTATATTATAACTCTGCCCGGGGCAATCAACAAGGATGTCGATGCCTCGGGACATTTTGTCTCGAAGTGGGAGCAGGCCGCAACAGCAGTTACAGCCCGCTCTTTTGCCGGATAAGAAAGGCCGCCAGCGTCTCCTGGAGGGAGGGGCCGCCCTCGGCAAACTCGATTTTCACGCCCACGCCGCCCACGCTAAAGCAGTAGGGATTGACGGCCCGTTTTACGAACCGGGCCAGCCGCTCCTCCCGGGGGAGGGTGCGGTCAAAGGCCATACCGCTCACGTCAGCCAGCGCATCCGCGCTCACCGCGCCGATGTCCACGCTTTTCATTTGTTCCAGCTCTTGTGCGGTCAGTTTCACGGCAAAACCTCCTTTTGCGTTTTTGGTTGGTGGGGAAACGCGAAAAGGCAGCACTCCGAAAAGTGCCGCCCTTTAGCCTGTCCTCACCTTGGGACAATTTGTCTCGAACTTGTTTGAAATGGGGAGCGCCGGGCCCGTATGTTTGGCCCGTCAAAAGACAGCGAGTAGCGGCCCGGCGTTCCCTTGTTTGTGCGGCGGCCCCAAGCGGCAAGCGGCCAGCTTGTCCCTTGCGGATCGTGGCCGTGGGGCTGGCAGGTTCCCCACTCGCGGCGGTGGTGTTGGTCGCTCGTCCTCCCGTGGGAGAAGTCACAGCGCACCCGCCGCCCGGCTCCCCGCGTTCACTCGGGGCCGCCCGCTATTCAGTTGTGGAGAAGAAAAAACTTCCTCTCATATACCGAGACATTTTTTCATCATTTCCAAGTGGGAAATCTGAAAAAATTAAAAAGTTTTTTTCATGCGCTCCAGCCCACGCTGGATTGACTGGCGGACGGACTCCTCATGTACGCCCTCGGCGCGGGCTACCTCTTTCACGCTCCTGCCGAGAATGATGCAAGCGTCAATCCTACGGCCCTGGATTTCCGGCAGGCTGTTCAGCGCGTTCCACAGACGGCAGAACCGCTCCTTGAGCTCCAGCACCTCGTCCGGGGTGAGCTCGCGCAGGCAGGCGGAATACTCGATGCCGTCATCGCAGTCCAGCGAATACTGCGCCTTGTGGCGGGAGAGCCGCCGCTGGTAGGCCGCTTCATAGCGGACGCTGGCCCGGAGCGCCTCGGCCACATCGTCAGTAACTTCCATATATTCGTCCTGGGTGTACCAGTAGTAAAAGTCGCGCAAGTTGATTATAGTCATTGTATGTACCTCCATATCGTTTTTTGTGGTTGGGTTGCCGGGAAACGATATGGAGGGCGGCGGGGAGCGGCACCCGGGGGAGCCGCCCCGCACCTTGGGACTGTTTGTCCCAAAGTAGAAACGACAAGAAACGACAACGCCCGCACAGCGTTGTACTGTGCGGGCGCATGAAATGACGCGGTTCTTTATGTACTTGCAAATTTCGTGTTCATGGCCGGAGTAACCCGATGGAGGGGCTATGCTTTTTTTGACAAGTTATGCAGAGCAGAAAACAAAAAGGACATAACGATACCTCCCGGATACCGCCGTGTCCTTAAAAATGGGCGACTTTAATACACCCTCCGTATTCTATTTTTTCAAAAGAAAACGGCGGCTTGAAATTTACTATTTCAAAACCGCCGTTAGGCTACTGTATTTTGTTTTGGCGCGCAGATAATCAGCCGCCGCAACAACGGTTTTTTTTATTTCCCGTTGGGCGGATGTTTTATGCTATGCGGTCTTGATTTCCTATTTCTCAGTCTGTTTTTTCAAAGCGTATCCTGTCTGTACTTGTCGGAATACCGTTTTGTATAACATTCCACTCGTTGTTTTGATAAACTTCATATTCTTCAAAGGCACAAGGTAATCCATTGGCAATCGTTATGTCGCTGCTGTCCATAAGCTGAAAATGCAAATGTGGTGCATACGAATTGCCGGAATGACCAACCCGACCTATTACATCCCCTGTCTTTACACTTTGACCAACAGAAACTTGAATAGAACCTGTTTGAAGATGAACGAGGGCGGCATATACATTGTTGCCACAGTCTATGATAATATAGTTTCCGGCAACAGATTGTATATCATCTGTTTTGGGATCAAAATAATGCGCGTTTTTGTAGGCATTAACCGTATCTGAAAATAAGTTTGTTTTAGAATTTTCCGCATATCCATCTTGAGCTTGGACAACAACTCCATTGCAAGGTGAATATACCTCTTGCCCCCAACAATAATATTGATCTAATGGAATACCCGAAAAAAGGTATCGCAAAAAACTTGCCCGATATGCTGGCCAGCCTGTTCTGTTCCAATCTACTTGCACAAAGTCATAAGCGTATCTTGTTCCTAATTGGTTTGTGCCATGACTAGGAATTTTTGTTCCAGGAGTGTTTGGTGCAAGCCATTCACCCCTTAAAGGAAATGCTACAACGATTGGTTCCTGTGCTGTTCCCATTTCATCTCCTCCACAATAATGTTTTCCGCCTACATTACATAACATCAAAAGAAAGACAATCCCAATTATCACTGTAACCTTGATGCGCTGTTTTCTTTTTGACTTCATGGAATGTTCCCCAGTCTTATTTGTCGTTGAGTTCATAAAAAACTTTTCGTAGTTCAGCAAGATAATCATCAAGTTCAGAAATAATGGTAGCACTATCCAAAACAGCGCTTTTCTGCTCTCGAATTTTTTCTAATAGCTGGTCAGCAAATCCAACATTAGACCAAAAGATAAGCTGCTTGCATTTTTCTATGTTCAACCCTTTTCTAAACTTGGTTTCATCTATGTTATCGAACAATTTTGGGTAGCAACTCGATTTTTCTTTATGTGCTCGACTTTCAAGTTCTTCGTTTACCTCAGCGGAATTTGTGGGGCGTGATAGCTTATTAAAGTCCAAAATCCAAGGATATTTTTCAGACATTTTAATCTGCAAAAAATACGATTGCCGCAATCTATTGAAAATATCGCTTTCCTCGTAATTCATCAATTCAAAATACTCTTTTCTGATAAGTTCAGAGAAGTAATCATATACGACGAGAAATAGCTCTTGTTTGTTACTTACATAGTGAAACATTAGAGCCTTAGAAATCCCGGCATTTTTAGCGATTATATTGGTGGACGCATTATCATATCCTTGTATAGAAAATTCTTTTAACGCCGAATTTAGAATAGCATCCCGCCTTTGTGGCTCTAACTCTAATAGTTTAACAGACATTGTATTTTCCTCCGTTCGCAAAAGATTAACCTATTAGGTCAACATTATTATACCTCTTTTTACCTAATAGGTCACCTGGGAATCCCTTTCACAACGAAATCAACAAAAGGCCGCCTCCTTCTCGCTCCGAAAAGGAAACAGCCTTTTTCTATACACGAATCAAATTTTTAAACCTATCGCCTACTCACACTTACACCGGAATGTAGCGCACTCCGTATCCCGGCACTCACAGGCACCGCCGCCGGCGATTCCGATATGCTTTGCATGGCACATGCAGTCCTCGTTAAAGGTACATTCCTCAGCCTTGCAGGATACTCTGGTTTCTTTGGTGGGATAATCCACGGAGCTCTGATAGTTGCCCTCGCCTCTCTCCCGGAAGCTGCTGCAGCAGGTATCTCTGGAATGCTTTGCATTATTTCCTTCCACCTGAATATTATCCTTACAGCAGCTCTTTTCCTTGTTATACATACAGCTTGTTACGGTACAGTCCAATCTTGTCATATTCTTCTACCTCCATAAAAATATAGAAGTAGTATGTGTATTTTTCACCTGCTTATACTTCATAAATCCGAAATTTCCAAGTCCTCAGCTTCCTTAACAAGCTGTTAAAACTGCCGGAATGTTGTAAAAGGCCAGGATAAATCGCTTATGGAAATATTTGCAAATTTTATTTAAAATATTCCACACCCGACTCAAAGATCTTCATATCCTGCTCCCCATAAATGTTCATAGCCACAGCTTCATCTCTCCGCTCTGAATGAGCCATCTTGCCCAGCACTCTTCCGTCCGGGCTGGTGATTCCCTCAATAGCCCCATAGGAGCCATTCACATTCCAGTACTCGTCCATGGTAGGCTCACCCTCCAGATTCACATACTGCGTTGCCACCTGGCCGTTTGCAAAGAGCCTGTCGATCCATTCCCTGCCAGCCACAAAACGCCCCTCTCCATGGGAAGCCGGATTTACATAAGTCTTCCCAACCTCCGCCAGCTTAAGCCAGGGGGACTTATTGGAAGCTACCCGTGTGTAAACCATCTTTGACACATGGCGGTTAATGGTATTGAAGGTCAAGGTAGGCGAATCTGCCGTCTGCCCTACAATCTCCCCATGAGGCACCAGTCCCAGCTTAATTAAGGCCTGAAAACCGTTGCAGATACCCAAGGCCAGACCGTCCCGCTCATAGAGAAGCTTCATCACAGCTTCCTTAAGCTTCTCATTCTGGAAGGCTGTAGCAAAAAACTTGGCCGATCCGTCCGGCTCATCTCCTGCGGAAAAGCCGCCCGGGAACATAATAATCTGTGCCTGATTAATGGCCTGCTCAAAGATCTCCACCGACTCCCGAATATCCGCCGCCGTCAGATTCCGGAACACGCATGTTTCTACATCCGCTCCTGCCCGTTCAAAGGCTTTGGCGCTGTCATACTCACAGTTCGTTCCCGGGAATACCGGAATAAATACCGTGGGCTTTGCTACCCTATGCTTACATACGTAAACCTGCTCTGTCCGATATAAGGGCGTTTCTACCTTCTCTTTTCCGGGAACCGCAACGGTGGGGAACACCTTTTCCAGGGGAGCCGTCCAGGTGCCAAGGGCCTCCTCCGTATCAATATACATATCGCCGTAAGCCAGACCGCCTGCTGTTACCTCTCCGACTACCGTATAAGTAACCGCAAGCTCGCCTACACGTCCCTCCAAAACCTCTGCAACAATATTTCCGAAGCCTGCCGTAAACAGATCTCTCTTATCCACATTGTGCTCAATCTTAACTCCCAGCTTATTGCCGAATGCCATCTTGCTGACGGCCGCCGCCAGACCTTTTCCGTCCAGAGCATAGGCCGAAACGATTCTGCCTGCCTTAACATCCTGGAGGAACCGTCCGTACAAATCCTTAATCTGCTCATAATCCGGCAGATCATAGGAATCCCGATCTATGGAAATGAGCACCAGCTTGTTCCCGGCTTTCTTAAGTTCCGGTGTAATGATATCCTTATGGCTTGCAATATCCACCGCAAAGGATACCAGTGTAGGCGGAACATCAATATCATTGAAAGAACCCGACATACTGTCCTTGCCGCCAATCGAAGGCAGCCCAAAGCCAACCTGAGCGCTGTAGGCGCCCAAAAGAGCCGCAAAGGGTTGGCTCCAGCGGTGGGGATCCTCTGTCATCCGGCGGAAATACTCCTGGAAGGTAAAACGAATCTTACGGAAATCGCCGCCGGAGGCCACGATCCTTGCCACAGACTCCAGCACTGCATAAACCGCCCCGTGATAAGGACTCCAGCTGGAGAGATAGGGATCAAAGCCATAGCTCATCATAGTTACCGTATCCGTCTTTCCCTTTCGTACAGGAAGCCTGGCAATCATAGTCTGCGTCTCGGTAAGCTGATATTTGCCGCCATAAGGCATCAATACGCTGCCTGCCCCGATGGAGCCGTCAAACATCTCCACCAGTCCCTTCTGAGAGCAGACATTCAGATCGCTCAGCGTATCCAGCCACTTGGCCCTTACATCCTCCACTTCATTTCTTACAAAATACTTCTGTCCCTCATCCGGCATATCCACAGCCACCGCTGTTTCCTGGTGAGCTCCGTTTGTATCCAGAAAGGCTCTGGAGATATTCACAATCTCTTTTCCTCTCCAAAGAAGAACCAGCCTGGGATCCTCGGTCACCGCCGCCACAGTGACAGCCTCCAGATTTTCCTCCTTCGCAAAGGAGAGAAATGCTTCCTCGTCCTTTTTGTCTATCACAACCGCCATACGCTCCTGAGATTCGGATATGGCAATCTCCGTTCCGTCAAGGCCGGCATACTTCTTCGGCACCAGATCCAGATTGACACGCAGTCCGGCCGCCAGCTCTCCGATGGCCACAGACACGCCCCCCGCTCCGAAATCGTTGCATTTCTTAATGAGCTGCGTTACCTCTGGCCTGCGGAACAATCTTTGAATCTTCCGCTCCGTCGGAGCATTTCCCTTCTGAACCTCTGCGCCGCAGGTCTTAATGGAAGCCTCTGTATGCACCTTGGAAGAGCCGGTAGCTCCGCCGCATCCGTCACGGCCTGTCCGGCCGCCCAGCAGTACAATCAAGTCTCCCGGGTCCGAAGTCTCTCTGATAACATCCCTGCGGGGAGCCGCCCCCATAACCGCACCGATCTCCATACGCTTCGCCACATAAGCCGGATGGTAGATCTCCTTTACATATCCGGTAGCCAGCCCAATCTGGTTTCCGTAGGAGCTGTAGCCGCTGGCCGCTCCCCGCACCAGCTTCTTCTGAGGCAGCTTCCCCTTTAAGGTATCCTTTACGGACACGGTAGGATCCGCCGCTCCGGTCACACGCATAGCCTGATATACATAGGTACGCCCGGATAAGGGATCACGTATGGCGCCGCCCAGACAGGTTGCAGCGCCGCCGAAGGGCTCAATCTCCGTGGGGTGGTTGTGGGTTTCATTCTTAAAGTTCACCAGCCATTCCTCGATCTCGCCGTCCACCTCTACCGGAACCACAATAGAGCAGGCATTGATCTCCTCAGATTCCTCCTGATCCTCCAAATTTCCCTCTGCCTTCAGCTTCCGCATAGCCATAAGCGCCAAATCCATGAGACACACAAACTTATCCCTGCGTCCCTTAAAAATCTCTTCCCTGTCAGAAAGATATTGCCGATAGGTATCCTCTATAGGCTTTCGGTAATAGCCCTCCCCAAATGTCACATCCTTAAGCTCTGTAGAAAATGTGGTATGGCGGCAATGATCCGACCAATAGGTGTCCAGCACCCGAATCTCAGTCATTGAGGGATCGCGCTTTTCCTCTTCCCTGAAATATTTTTGTATATGCAGAAAATCCTTGAATGTCATAGCCAGTCCAAAAGAAGCATAGAGTTCTCTAAAGGCAGCTTCCTCCATTTGGCAGAAGCCCTCCAGAATCTTCACGTCCGCAGGTTCCTCAAAGTCCGTCACCAGAGTTTCCGGCTTTACCATCCCAGTCTCTCTGGAATCCACCGGATTAATACAGAAGCTCTTGATAGAGGCAAATTCCTCATCGGAAATATCTCCGGTAATCACATAGGTAGTTGCCGTCTGAATCTCCGGTTCTTCATCCTCCTTTAAAAACTTCACGCACTGTACCGCAGAATCCGCTCTCTGATCAAACTGTCCCGGAAGATATTCCACACTGAAAATGCGGGAATTCTCTGCCGTATCAAACTGCTCTTCATAGAGCATATCCACCGGAGGCTCGGAAAACACAGTCCTGCAGGCTGCCTTGAATATCTCATCCGAAATATTCTCCACATCATAGCGAATCAGCACCCGTACCTCTGATACACCGTCAATTCCCAGATAGCTTTTAATCTCCTCCAGCAGCTCCTTTGCCCTTACTGCAAAAGGCTTCTTCTTTTCCACAAAGATTCTTCTTACATTGCTCATACATGACCTCCTTGTTTTTTCCTGCTTTGCCATGGCTATGCTCCCAGCATAATCCGTATCTTAGATATGAACCATCATAACATAAATTCTATAATAAGTATAATTAATAGATTTAATTTTATTTATTAATTTGCCTAATAGCATTTCTCCTATATCTATGGTATAATCCTGAAAAAGACTATATTGTGCCGAAAAGGAAGCTTTTATGGACATTAATTATGAATTATACAAGGTATTTTATCATGTAGCTGTTTCCTTAAGCTTTTCCGAAGCCTCCAAGCAGCTCTTTATCTCCCAGTCCGCCGTAAGCCAGTCTATCAAGGTACTGGAAAAGAAATTAAATCAAAACCTCTTTATCCGAAGTACCAAGCGTGTCCAGTTGACTCCGGAAGGCGAGATTCTTCTGCGCCATATTGAGCCTGCCATCCATCTGATCCGCCGGGGGGAAAGTCAGATTTTGGAGACTCATTCCTTAAACGGCGGCCAACTCCGCATCGGCGCCAGCGATACTATCTGCCGCTATGTACTGCTTCCCTATTTAAGCCGGTTCCACAAGGCCTTTCCCGGTGTCCACATCAAAGTCACCAACCGTACTTCCATCGGCTGTGTGGATCTGCTGGAAAACGGACAGGTAGATTTGATTTTCATCAATTACCCCAATTCCCGTCTGGAGCATTCCGGTCATTTAAAAAGGGTCCTGGAATTTCAGGACGTCTTTCTGGCCAACCGCAACTGCTTTCATCTGGAGAACCGGCAGCTTTCCTTCCAGGATCTGTTGGACTATCCGATTCTGATGCTTGCCCGCAAAAGCACTACCAGTGAATTTCTTCACAATCTCTTTCAGCAGCATCAGCTGGATCTCGTTCCTGAGATTGAACTAAGCAGCAATGATCTGCTTCTAGATATGGCAGCTATCGGTCTGGGGATCGCCTTTGTACCGGACTATTGCCAAAAAAGCGCCCATCCGGATCTGTTTCCTCTGACCTTGACGGAGGCGCTCCCCCGCCGGCAAATTGTACTCATCCACAATGAACAGCTTCCCTTAAGCCCCGCGGCCATGGAATTCGTACATCTCTTTTCCCCGTATACCAAGATCTAGTACAACGAAAATTAAGTTTTGGATAGTTTGACGCAGAATATTTTTCTGAGAGTGCTGCTTCACAAACGCAGTCGTAGCGGTGGCTACGGCGAGGCTTGGGGAGTAGTGCTATCAGGAAAATAGGCAAGTCAAACTGCCAATAACTTAATATTCGTTGTACTAGTAGTCCGTACCGGAAATATAGACAAGCGAAAGGGGCAATTATTTAGCTTATGATGTACTGCTCTGGCAGCTCCAAAATTCTTCCATAGCACTCTCTGCCTGCTCCAGGGTACATATCTGAAGCCCTTCCCATTCTAAGGGAAACAGCCTTCTATATTCATTATTTAAAAACCGCTGATCCAAAAGCAGCACAATTCCCCGATCCTCGTCGGTGCGAATCACACGTCCTGCTGCCTGCAGGACCTTATTCATACCCGGATAACGATAAGCATAGGCAAAGCCGTCCATCCCTCTCTCATCATAATATCCCTTTAAAATCTCACGTTCATTGCAAACCAGCGGCAGTCCTGTACCCACCACTGCCGCCCCGATCAGGTTATCTCCCCTTAAATCGATTCCTTCCGAAAAAATTCCTCCCAGCACACAGAAACCCAGACAGCTTTTCTCCCCGCCGGCCTCCTGAAAATGTCCCAAAAATTCTTCCCGCATCTCTTCATTCATTCCGGGGCTTTGAAGCAAACATTCAACTGCCTCTGCCCCATACAGCTCCTGAAACACCTCATGTACATCCGACAGCATTTTATAGGAAGGAAAAAACAGCATATAGTTTCCCGGCCTCCCCTTTGCCAATGCAGCCAGATAACCGGCAATCCGTTCATATTCTCTGCGGGAACGTCTGGAATACCGGCTGCTTACATCGCGTCCAATCAGCAGCAGTCTCTGCTCCCGGCCAAAGGGAGAATGCGCATAGACCGCATAATCCTCCTCCGCCCCGAGCAGATGCTTATAATAGGACATAGGAAGCAGTGTTGCAGAAAAGAACACCGTGCTGTTTCCTTTATTCAGACATTCTCTTAGGTTTACCGCCGTCTCTACACAGTATAGCTTCAACTGAAAATGTCCGTTTTCCATAAGCTCACTGTAAATCACATAGTTCTCATCCAGCCTGTCAAAAATACCCAGAAAATCACGAAGCCCAAACCAGAATTCCTGTACCTCTTTCTGAAGATCCGGCTCCATCCCTTCCTCAAGCATTGCTTCCAGCTCCCCCATCAGGGACATTACCATCAGAGAGAACGCCCCCACATCCTCGTGAAGCTGATAGGTAACGCACTCCCGTTTCAATTCCAGCAGATAGCGGTTGCACCGTTCCAGTCCCCGCTCCGCCTTTCGGTAACGCCCCTTTACCTTCCGCTTTAATTCCAGGAAATCCTCTTTGCAGAGAGAAGCGCTGAACATTTCCCTTCCGCGCTCCACCAGGTTGTGGGCCTCATCAATGAGAAAAAGATATCCTCCCTTTACACCTTCGGAAAAAAAGCGCTTCAGACGCACATTAGGATCGAATACATAATTATAATCACAGATCACTGCATCCGTCCATGTAGATGCATCCAGGCTCATTTCAAAGGGACATACCCTGTGCTTATGGGCCTGGCTAAGCAATACCTCCCGGTTCAGATCATCCGGCCCTTCTGTCAGCAGCTCATAGACCGCATCGTTCACCCTGTCATAATGCCCTGCCGCATAGGGGCAGTTTTCCGGATTGCAGTCGGTCTCCTGACAGATACAGAGCTTCTCCTTCGCAGTCAAAGTAACACTCTTTAAGCGCAGTCCGTTCTCCCGGAGAATATGAAATGCATCCTCAGCCACTGTTCTTGTAATCGTCTTTGCCGTAAGGTAAAAAATCTTATCTCCCAATCCCTCACCTACAGCCTTTACCGCCGGAAACACAGCGGACATGGTTTTTCCCACCCCTGTAGGAGCCTGAATAAAGAGACGCTTTTTCCGGGCAATGGTCCGGTAAACCCCATGGGCCAGCTCCTGCTGTCCCTCCCTATATGGAAACGGAAATTCCAACGGTTGAATACTGTCCTTACAGATTTTCCGCCAATCAGCCTGAAACCGGGCCCATTTCTCATACTCCTTCATCAGCTTCCCAAACCAGCGCTCTAAGTCTGTTCTTTCATAAGAAAAATGGAAATACTTAAGCTCCTCTGTCTCCAGATTGCAGTAGGTCATCCGTACCCGAATCTGCAAAAGTTCCTGCTGAACCGCATAGATAAAAGCATAGCACATAGCCTGTGCAAGATGGACGCCTGCCGGTTCTTCAATTAGCGTCACATCCCGGCAGACTCCCTTAATCTCATCCACCGTCACAAGACCGTCCTCTGTAAGGATCCCATCTGCCCGTCCCTCAATCACACAGTCAAAACCATCCATAGGCACCCGATACTTTAAGGAAACCTCCGCCTGATACCCTGCACCCATACGCCTCTGGATCTTCCGATGGAGTCTGCTGCCTGCCTGCATAGCCTCACGCTCAGCCCTCTTGCCTCTTCGATTATCCAAATCTCCGCTGCGCAAAATAAATTCCACCAGATTGCGCACGGATATCCTGATCTCTGTTTTGTTTTTCTCCATAAAAATATTCTATCAAAACCCCAGGCATGCCGCAAGCCTTATCTAAATTCAAAAGGAACTGTGACAGGGCAAATCCACAGACTCACCTTATCACAGTTCCTTTCCTTTTCCATTCTTTTTCTCACTTAAGCCGCAGCAAACTTTGCCAAAACCTGATTAAAGCTGCCGTTCTCTCCATGACACCGAACAGTCAGTACCCGGCTCAAATCCAAACTTAAAACTCCCAATATCGACTTAGCATCAATCAGAACCCGGTTATAGGAAACATCCACGTCAAAGTCGCATTGGCTTGCTCCGTTTACAAACTCTTTTACATCCTCAGTTGCATTCAACCTAATCTTCTTTTCATGCATTTTTTCATCACTCCTCAAATTCAAAACTAAACAATAGTTTCAATGGGGGTATTATGACAGCCAAAACTTCATTTGTCAATCCTGCCCGTCCTTCACTCCTCTTACCCCTATTTTCTCCCTTTTTATGAAAATTATACAATTACCTCCGTTTTTATGGAACATCTTTTGCAAATTCAAAAAAGTTCTGCTTTTTCCTTTTTTACCCGCCTCAAAATATTTTTAAAAATTCCAAAAGGCATCTCCCTATTTTCTACCATAAAAACCAGATTTTTTCTCAATCCAGCGACTCAATCAGAACTAATATCCCTGATTTCATATGAATTACAGCTTCTTCCTCCACAACTTCATTGCTGACCCCCAATCCTGCACTTCCTGTACTGGTAAAGGTATGATTATGCAGCGGATACTTAAATCCAATCAGATCTACCCCCTCCACAGTGGATGTCAAAGGAATCAGGGATACAAAGCGTCCATACTGCTGATTCTTTTTTATAATCGTATCCTCTGAAATCAGGCGGATTCGATTGTACTCATCCAACAGGATGCAGTCAACTCCCGCATCCCTGGCCAGCATCATGCTCTGAATATTGCCCAGCACATGATCAAGACGGCTTCCTGTTCCTCCTAAGATTACAATGGAAGCGCTGTTAAGCTCTAATGCCAATTCAATGGCTATCTGAGTGTCCGTAGAATCCTTTACCGGATTAAACCAACGGACTTCTATCTCTTTTTGTTTCCGATAATATGACTCAAGCTTCGGATCTGCAGAATCAAAATCCCCTACAACATAAGTAGGCAGAATATTATTTTCATAAAGAAACTCAAGTCCTCTGTCCACTCCTATAATCTGATCAAATCTCTCATTTCTGCAATAAGAAAGGGCAAAATCCGAATTGATCCTGCCCCCGCTTACAATCAAAGTTTTCATGCATTCAAAACCTCTAAAAAGTCCTTTACATTCTGCTCCACATCTCCGCCAAAGACAGCTGAACCTGCCACAATCACATTGGCTCCGGCATCCAACACCTTCTGAACATTGTTTAGCTTAATTCCGCCGTCTACCTCAATATCAATATCCAGTCCTCTGTCTGTAATCATTTTACGGAGATCCTGAATCTTCCTGGTACAGCTCTCAATATACTTCTGTCCTCCAAATCCAGGATTCACGGTCATGAGCAGCACCATGTCCAAATCCTCCAGAATATACTCCAGTTCTGTCAGTGGTGTGGACGGATTCAGAACCACGCCTGCCTTAACCCCCTGCTCCTTAATCGCTGCAATGGTGCGATTAAGATGAGGACAAGCCTCTGCATGGACAGTAATGATGTCTGCTCCGGCTGCAGCAAATTCTGCAATGTAGCGATCCGGATCACAGATCATCAGATGCACGTCAAAGACCATATCCGTCAGCTTCCGGATAGATTGAATCACCGGAAAGCCCAGAGACAGACTGGGCACAAAGGCTCCATCCATCACATCAATATGCAGATACTGGGCACCTGCCTGTTCTGCTTTTTTCACGTCCTCTCCCAGAGCCGCAAAGTCTGCCGAGAGAATTGACGGTGCCAGCTTGTTCATAACTAATACCTCCTTTTATCCTTTAGTTCCTGATACAGGCACTTATAATTATCGTACCGTATCTGACTGATTTTTTTCTGTGCAAGTGCTTCCTTTACTCTGCAATCCGGCTCATGGATATGTACACAGCCCTGAAACCGGCAATAGGGTTCATAATCCAGGAATTCCGGAAAGTATTCCCTCAAATCTTCTTTTTCAAAATCCGGCAGATAAACGGAACTGAATCCGGGAGTATCACAGATATAACTGTCTTTGTCCAGGGCAAACAGTTCCGAGTGGCGGGTCGTATGCTTTCCCCGCTGGATTTTTCGGCTGATATCTCCTGTTTCCATAGCTGCCTCTGGCTGGAGAAGATTAATAAGAGAAGATTTACCTACCCCAGAAGGTCCTGCCACTGCTGTGGTCTTTCCTTTCAATAGCGCACGAAGCTCCTCTACTCCCTTTTGCTCCAACGCACTGGCAAAAAAAATCTGATACCCGCCCCCAGCATAGGTTTCTTTCAAAAGCCTTAGCTCCTCCTGAGATACCATATCCTGTTTGTTAAAACAGATAATCACAGATACGCCCTGATATTTCATAAGAATCAGGAACCGATCCAGAAGATTAAAATTGGGTTTGGGCTTTGCCGCCGCAAAAATCACCAGCGCCTGATCCATATTAGCCACTGTCGGCCGTGTAAGAGCATTCTTTCTGGGCAGAAGTTCTTCTATATTTCCTGTCTTCTCTTCTTCACTGAGAACCGTCAGACGGACATTATCCCCCACCAGGGGCTTAATCTTCTGATTTCGAAAAATTCCCTTTGCTTTACATTCGTAAGTGCCGGATTCTGCTGTGTGAACATAGTAGAATCCGGCGATTCCTTTTATGATTTTTCCCTTCATAGATCTTTTAGATTATTGTCAAGTCCCATCAGGGTTTGTGGAAGGATCCGGGGTTGTCGGCTGCGGATCTGCCGGAGGATTTACAATCGGCGGCGTCAAGCCTGTTTTCCCGCAGGTTGTACATTTCCCGCTTGCATCTACATTGGAATGAGCACAAGGGCCGTTGCTAAGCACTACATTTATTGTAGTTCCCACATTTTGTATTCCGGAAGGACTGCAGGAAATAATTTTTCCCTGTGCAATAGCATCACTATACTCATAAGTTCTGCTCCCTACAACAAATCCCCTGGCAGTTATCTCATTTAAATCTGATCCGGCTCCCGGAACTGTTGCTGTCTTCACCGGTTCCGGCCCAAGGCTGACAACAACCTTTACAGTACTTCCGGGGCTAACGAGACTGCCATTTCCAGGTGAATAGGAAATCACATTTCCTTTGGGAACACTGTCGCTGTATTGTTCCTCTCTTGACACCTGTAACCCCAGCCCTGTCAGATATGCCGTCACAGCACTTTCACTGCTGCCTTTCTTCTCCGCATTTCCGATATAAACTTCCTTAACCTCTTTTCCTTTGCTTACCTCATAGCTTACAGCCGTATCTTTAGGCACCTTTGTGCCTGAATTGATGCTCTGGGAAATAATGCGGCCTTCCTCTACTGTATCACTGTAGGATGAGCGTGCTGTACCGGACTTAAGCCCTGCATTCGTAAGCATTGACTTTGCTTCCGCCTCTGTACGGCCTTTAATGTCAGGAACCGAAACCTCTTCCTCCTTCTTTTCTTTTCCCTTGCTCACAACCAACCGTACCACACTGCCCCGTGTTCCTTTACTCTCTGCTGACGGCGTAGTGGAAATAACATTTCCTGCTGCTTCATTTTCATCATAAGCCTCTGCCACATCCACGGTAAAACCCATATCCTCCAGCGTTTTCACTGCCCGTTCCCGGGTCTGACCAATGACATTCGGAACAATAATCTCTTCTCCGTCTCCACAGATATCTACAATGATGGTCGTATTTGCCTCTACCTTTGTTCCGGCCTCTATACTCTGCTCAATAATCTGGCCCGGCTCATAGTCAGAAGAAGCTCTTGTCTCACCTAACCGAATTCCAAGTCCCAGAGTATTCAATGCTTCCTTTGCCTCGGAATAGCTTTTGCCCAGAAGATTCGGAACCTCTGGTTCTTCCTCTTCTCCATCCAGCACATCCTCAATCTGAGGCTCATTGTCCTCCTTGGGTTTCCTTCCTGTTTTTCCAAAAATAAAAATCTTTCCTATAATAAAGAAAATAATAATAACAATAATGACTGCTGCCGCAATGCCGCCGATGGTCATTATCTTTTCCAGTTTTGGATCTAAGATACCGTCGTCGTCATCCTCATCATCTTCATAATCTTCATTGTCATAATCGTCATCTTCATAATCTTCATTGTCATAATCGTCGTCATCGTAATCTTCATCATCATAATCTTCATCAAAGATATCTTCATCATCCTCCCCAAAATTCTCCGGGTAAGCCTGCCGTGAGTTCCGTCCCAACGGAATCCTTCCAGTCTCCTGCTTAATTTTGGAGATATCGTCCTTGGTAATCGCAACGGTTTTGGCGCCGTCCGGAAGAATCTCTTTTACAAAATTCACATCCGGCGTAACCAGGGACTGCTTCAGATCTGCCGTTAACTCTGCCACGCTGGCATACCGCCGATCCGGGCTCTTTTCTGTACATTTTAAAATAATATGTTCTAAGCTCACAGGGATATCAGATGCATAGACTCTGGGGGACACAATGTCCTCCTGGAGATGCTTCACTGCAACCACCACTGTAGTCTCACCGTCAAATGGCACACGTCCAGTCACCATCTCATACATTACAATGCCCAGGGAATAGATGTCACTCTTGGCATCACTGTAGCCGCCTCTGGCCTGCTCCGGAGATGTATAGTGCACAGATCCCATAGCATCTGAGGTATTGGTATTGGAAGAAACAGACTTTGCAATGCCGAAATCCGTTACCTTCACCTTGCCTTCCCTGGAAATAATGATGTTCTGGGGCTTAATGTCCCGATGTACAATCTGGTTGTTATGTGCAAGCTCCAAACCGGCTCCCATCTGAATGGCAATACTGGTTGCCTCCTTCACCGTCAGCCTGCCTTTTTTCTCAATGTAGGTCTTTAGCGTAATACCTTCTACCAGCTCCATAACAATATACTTGACATTCTGCTCATCACCTACATCATAAACATTTACAATATTGGGATGTGCCAGTCCTGCCGCTGCCTGAGCTTCCTCCTTGAACTTGCGGACAAAATTCTTGTCTTCCACAAATTCATCCTTCAGAACCTTCACTGCCACAAAACGGTTCAGCTTATGATCCTTGCCTTTAAAGACCTCTGCCATGCCGCCGGAACCGACTTTCTCCAGAATCTCATAACGGTCTCCCAAAAACATACCTAATCTAATCATCTTATCACCTCATCCCGTTCTACCAGCACGACTGCAATATTATCTCTTCCGCCGTTTTGGTTGGCTGTGTACACCAGCTCCTGCACGCCAGACTGAAGATCTCTTCTTCTTTTGAGAATCTCCAGAATCTGAGCATCTTCTATCATATTACTCAAACCGTCAGAGCACAGAAGCAGACACTCTCCCGGCCCCAGATACGTATCAAAATAATCCGGTTCTACCTGCCCCGATACGCCAATGGCTCTTGTTATAATATTCTTTTCCGGATGATTTCTGGCCTGTTCCCTTGAAATCTCTCCCATGCGCACCATCTCTTCTACCAGAGAGTGGTCCGTTGTTATCTGTTCAATGTTATCTCCCAACTTGTAAAGCCGGCTGTCACCCACATTGGCAACATAAACCCGATTCTCTATAACCGTAGCCGCAACCAAAGTAGTCCCCATACCCTCATAAGCTCTGGATTCCCGGGCTTTTTCCAGCAATCTTTGGTTAGCATACTGAAATGCACTTTTAAAAATCTGTAGAGGGATATTCCGCATACTTTTTTCGACTGCCTCCCGAACCCGGGAGACTGTATACTCGGAGGCCAGATCGCCTGCTTTATGACCGCCCATTCCATCTGCCACAAGGAAGAGATTGGGTAAATTACCGACCGGTTTTTCTGAAATAAAAATGTAATCCTGATTAACATCCCGACATCGGCCGACATCCTTCATTCCATATGCTCTAAGCATATCATTCTCCTCCTTTCTATTTAAAATTCCGCAGGATACACACTACGCATCTTCATGCATCCACCTGCTGTTTTATTTAGGTTCCGCAGGATTTCTCAGATATTTTCTGCGGAGCTGTCCGCAGGCGCCGTCTATATCACGGCCCATCTCTCTCCTAAGTGTAGCATTAATCCCGTATTTTTCAAGATTTTTTTTAAAATTGTCTATAATTTTTTCCCCAGGCTGCACAAAATTCCGCTCTGTTACGGGGTTTACCGGTATCAGATTTACATGTGCATGGAGCGGACCTGCAAGGGCCGCAAGGGCCTTCGCATCCTCTCTGCTGTCGTTGACTCCTGCCACCAGACTGTATTCAAAAGTCAGCCTTCTGCCTGTCTTATGGAAATAATAACCACAGGCATCCAAAACTTCCCCCAACTCATAGCGGTTGGCTATGGGCATCAATTCCCTGCGCTTCTCCTGAGAGACTGCATGAAGAGACAAAGCCAGGGTAACGGCAAGTTCCTCATCTGCCAGCTTTCGTATCCCCGGAACAATGCCGCAGGTAGATACGGTAATGCTTCGCTGACTGATATGAAGCCCTTTTTCATTGGACAGCAGCCGAATAAAACGTACCAGATTGTCATAATTATCCAGCGGCTCACCGGTTCCCATCACTACCACATTGGACACCCGTTCCCCGGAATCACACTGGATTCGATAAATCTGCTCCAGCATTTCCGAGGGTTTCAGATTCCGTTCCAGGCCGCCGATTGTAGAGGCACAGAAGCGGCAGCCCATCCGGCAGCCAGCTTGTGAGGAAATGCACACGGAATTTCCGTGATGGTACCGCATAAGTACACTCTCAATCACATGGCCGTCCGGCAGACGAAAAAGGTACTTGCAGGTTCCGTCCAATTTCGATCTCTGTACTTCTACGATCTCCAAAGCAATGTATTCATATTCCTTTTCCAGCCATTCCCGAAAAGCCTTTGGCAGATTGGTCATTGAGAAAACATTTTCCGCCAGCTTTTTATGCATCCACTGATAGAGCTGGTCTGCACGGAAGGCTTTTTCACCCTGGCTTATGAGTTCGGCTCTAAGCTCCGCAAGAGTCATAGACTTTATGTCTGTCTGTTCCATTATGATTCTATGTTCCTTCTGAATTTTGCAATAAAAAATCCGTCACAGCCATGAATGCCGGGCAAGAGCTGAATCCGTCCTTTAAGGGCTTCCTCATTGATCACTTCTTTTGGAAGGCAGTCTTTTAGCGGCACTGCTTCAAAGGGAAAATGCTTCAAAAACCAATCTGCATTTTCTTCATTCTCTTGCGGATTGATGGTACAGGTACTATATATCAGGGTTCCGCCGGGCTTTACATAAGCCTGAACGACGCCAAGAATCTGTCTTTGAAGCAAAGCCAGTTCTTCCTGCTGCTCTCTGGTCATCCGATACTTCAAGTCTGTCTTCTTTCCCAGGACCCCAAGACCGGAACAGGGCAGATCTGCTAATACCACATCTGCCGCCCCCAGGGATTCCTCATGACAGATGCAGGCATCCCACTGGCGGATCCAAAGATTCTTCACACCGGAACGCTCTCCATTCTGCCGAATCAAGTCTGCCTTATATTCAGTCAGGTCTCTTGCCTCCACCCTGCCTGTGCCGTGAAGCTTTTCCGCCAGATGAAGGCTCTTCCCTCCGGGAGCCGCACACACATCGATGCATACATCTCCCTCCTTAGGAGCTGCCGCTTCTACTGCAAGCATAGAACTTACATCCTGTACCTGAAACAGGCCCATCCGAAATTCAGGAATAGCTCCCAGATAATTGTAATGTTCGATTCGCAGAGCATAATCCGGCCAGAGAGCTTTTGAAGCCTTAATGCCCTGCTGTTCCAAGCGGCTCTGCAATTCTTCCGGACTTATTTTCTCCAGATTGGGCCGGATGGATAAGGGCTCCTTTTCCAGAAATGCCCTCAGCATCCGCTCTGTAGTTTCTGCTCCATATACAGTCAGCCAATCTTCCACAATCCATTCCGGCATGGAATACATCACAGAAAGATAAGAAGATGTATCTGTCTGATTCGGATAAGAAATCCGCAGCAGGTTCCTTGCAATATTGCGGAGAACACCGTTCACAAACCCCTTAAGATTTTTGAACCCCTTCCTGCCTGCCAGCTTTACCGCCTCATTACAGACTGCAGAGGCCGGCACACTGTCCATAAACTTTAATTGATATACGGACATTCGCAGAAGATTGCGGATCACTGGCTTCATTTTATTTATTTTTACACTGGAAAACTGGTTGATGATATAATCCAGATGAATCATCCATTCCAGAGTCCCCTCTGTAAGACGTGTCAGAAAGGCCCTCTCCTGTTTTCCCAGATACTGATATTTCTCCAACACATTGCGAATGGCAATGTGGCTGTATTCCTCCTGTCTGGTTACTTCCATCAGAATGCCAAGGGCAAGCTCCCGACAATCCGGCGCCTCAGTCACGGTTTCTTCCTCCAAACAGAATCAAAAGCCTAAGAAGGGACAGTATGGAAGCCGCTGCTGCTGCCACATAGGTCATAGCCGCTGCGCTTAACACCTTTCTGGTCTGCCTTACTTCCTCGTCATACAAAATCCCCGAGTCCCCCAGAATCCGGATCGCCCGTGCCGAAGCATCAAACTCTACCGGCAGAGTCACAATCTGAAACAGCACGCCCAGAGAAAACAGCAGAATTCCCAGATTTACTAAAAAGTACGAACTTCCAAAAACAATTCCTATCAAAATAATAGGCCAAGCTGCCTGTGTTCCGATATTCGCAGCAGGAACCAGGGCATTGCGGATGCGCAGGGGGGCATAAGACCGATTATCCTGAATGGCGTGGCCGCACTCATGGGCCGCTACTCCGATAGCTGCCACAGAAGCGGATCCATAGACGGAATCCGACAGGCGGAGAACCTTTGTTCTCGGATCATAATGATCTGTCAGGCTGCCGCTGATATGCTCAATCCGCACCTCGTACAAGCCTGCAGACTGCAGAATCCGTTGTGCCGCCTGTGCACCTGTCATGCCGGAACGACTGCGCACCTTGCTGTACTTAGCATAAGTACCCTTTACCTTTGCAGATGCAATAAGAGAAATAACTACTCCAATCAGCACCAATATATACGTTGGGTCAAAATAGTATCCATATCCATAATAAGGCATATTGTATCTCCTTTCTGTTACCGCCTGCTCTGCCGACCATAATATGCAGCAGACATTTAAGATTTTGCAGCATCAGGGCTTCAGCCAAGGATGCTTCCTTTCTCCAAATGATATCCCCTTAAAAAAGCTGCTGTATCCATACGCTTCTTTCCCTGCAATTGAAGCTCATTTATCTTCAGGAGCCCCTGACCGCAGGCCACATAGACAGCATCCTTTGTCACTCTCACAATCTCCCCGCAGGCTCTTTTGGCCTGTTCCTCCTCACATACATCTGCATCCCAGATCTTCAATGTCTTGCCGGAAAGCTGCGTATAGGCACTTGGCCACGGATTCAGGCCCCGTATGAGCCGTTCCAGCTCTATAGCCGGCCTGGACCAATCAATCTCTCCCATGTCCTTTGTCAGCATCCTGGCATAGGCAGTGGGGGATTCTCCCTGCTTTTGTGGTATCAAGGTTCCGGCCTCCAATTTTTCCAGCGCCTCCACACAGAGAGAGGCCCCCCGTGCGCTCAGCTTTTCAAAGAGACTTCCTCCGGTCTCTTTGGGCTCTAAGGGAACCGCCGCTTTAAGCAGCATATCACCTGTGTCCAGCCCTGCGTCCATCTGCATGATGGTTATACCACTCTCTGGCTCTCCGTCAATAACTGCCCACTGGATGGGAGCCGCTCCCCGATACTTGGGAAGAAGAGAGCCATGGACATTGATACAGCCATAAGATTTCATATTTAAAATAGACTGAGAAATCAACTGGCCGAAAGCAACTACTACAATTACATCCGCCTCTGTATTCCGGATCACTTCCTCTGCGGCTTCTTCCCGAAGCTTCACTGGCTGATAAACCTGCAGATTATGCGATAATGCCGCCGCCTTCACCGGTGTGGGAACCAGTTCATGGCCCCGGCCCTTTGGCTTGTCTGGCTGGGAAACTACAAGAGTAATCTCATGGCCTGCTTCAATCAGCGCTTCCAGAGTTCCAACTGCAAAATCCGGTGTCCCCATAAAAATAATTTTCATACGGCTTACTCCTCTTAGTCTTCATCCTCCGGTTCCACATCATAGAGTTCACCGTCTACCTTATCCACATACACAATGCCCTCCAGGTGATCCACTTCATGGCAAATAGCTCTTGCCAGATACCCATCCGCCTCCACTACATAATGCTCCATGTTCTCATCCCAAGCTTCTGCCTTCACAAAGGCCGGACGTATCACGACCCCAGCTTTTCCCGGAACGCTTAAGCACCCTTCGCTTCCGTCCTGCGTATCCTTGGATACCTCCAGAATTTTAGGGTTTACCATGGTATAGGGGGTCCCGTCCACATCAATCACAACAATCCGTTTCAGGATTCCCACCTGGGGAGCTGCAAGACCCACACCCTCTGCCTCATACATGGTTTCATACATGTCCTCCACAAGCTCTTTCAGCTTCGGTGTCATCTCCGGGACCTCCCGGCATTTCTTTCGCAGAATACCGTCTCCCAACTGTCTGATTTTCCTAATCGCCATTCCCTCAATCCTCCATCTTAATTCCGAAATATTCGGTAATGTTTAAAACCCGTTCATGGGGTTCATGTCGAACTGTATGTTCAACTGCTGCAATTCCATGTTTTCCTGCCAGAAAAACTCTATCTGTTCTTTAAGCTCTATCAGCTGCTCTGTCTTTCTTCCTTTCAGATAGACCAGCTTCCGATAGATGTCATTTACCTTTGCCACATAAGCATCTGCAGGGCCGATAATCTGAACCTTCCGGCTGCCAATCTTTGCAAAAAGCATTTCCTTTAACTTTCCGGCTCCTTCCTCCAGCTTTTCTTTCTCTTTGCCTGAAAGATAAATGGCCAGAAGATAGGAGGCCGGCGGATACTCCATCAATTGGCGGTACGCCAGTTCTTTCTGAAAAAACATGTCATAATCCTGAGCTGCTGCCGCCTCAATACTATAATGCTCCGGACTATAAGTCTGAATTACTGCGATTCCCTCTTCCCTGCCCCGTCCGGCCCGGCCTGCTGCCTGAGTCAAAAGCTGAAAGGTCCGCTCGGATGCCCGATAGTCATTGGTATAGAGAGACAGATCTGCTGCCAGAACTCCCACTAAAGTCACTGCCGGAAAATCATGGCCTTTTACAATCATCTGAGTTCCCACCAGAATATCTGCCCTGCCTTCAGAAAATGCTTCCAGGATCTTTTCGTGCCCATCCTTATTCTTAGTTGTGTCCATATCCATCCGCAAAACTCTTGCTTTCGGAAACTCTCGCTGTACAATCTCTGCCACCTGCTGAGTTCCTGCACGAAAAGCTCCAATATAAGGAGAGCCGCAGGAAGGACACTCCTTCTTTGCCTGCTCCTCATAACCGCAGTAATGGCAGACCATGCGCCCTCCTGTATGGAGGGACAAAGATACATCACAATGGGGACATTTTAACACATGTCCGCAGGCTCTGCAAGAAACAAAACCTGCATAGCCTCTCCGATTTAAAAACAGCATCATTTGCTGTCTCTTATTTAAGCGGTCTTCCATCAATTCCCTAAGCCTTCGGCTTAAAATGGAACGATTGCCTGCCTTCAATTCCTGACGCAGATCCACGACCTCCGCCGCAGGCAAGCTCTGTCCAAAAATCCGCTGTTCCAATCTATATAAACAGTATGTTCCGTTATTAGCATTTTCATAAGACTCTACCGACGGCGTGGCCGATCCTAAAACTACAAATGCATCTGTCATCCGGGCTCGTTCAATAGCCGTCTCCCTGGCATGATACCGGGGCGCAGTCTCACTCTTATAGCTGGCCTCATGTTCCTCGTCGATTACAATAATTCCCAGATTCTGAAATGGCGTAAACAGAGCGGATCGAGGCCCAATCATCACCCTTACCTCTCCCCTTTTTGCCCGTTCAAACTGATCATAGCGCTCCCCCTGAGACAATCTGGAATTGATAATAGACACCCTATCTCCGAATCGCTTGTAAAAGCGAAGGGCCGTCTGAAAAGTCAGAGCAATCTCCGGAATCAAAACAATGGCATCCTTTCCCTGTTCCAACACATTTTCTATCAATTCAAGATAAATGGCTGTCTTTCCGCTTCCCGTAATACCATAGATCAGGGAAGGCCGTCTGTCCCCTGCCCTTGTGCGCCTTCGGATATCATCCACAATCTCCTGCTGCCGTACAGTTAAGTCAAAGGAATGGGGCTCCAGCTCATAAGTTCGAACCGGATTGCGCAGCAGCGTCGCTGTCTCTACTTTCAGGATTCCCATTTCCTCCAGCTTTTTTACTGTGGAGGCTGTCAGGTGAAGCTGCTCCGATACCAATCGGCAGTCCACCTCCGGCGTGTCCATCAATGCCGTCAGCAGACGAAGCCTGGCGGTTTGATGCTTTCGTTCAAACATCTCCAAATAGTCTTTTGCCTGCTCCAGAGAAATGGTTCGCACCAGCTTCTTTCTCGTCTTTTCCTGAACCTTTTTCCGGACTGGGAGCACTGTTTTCAATGCCTGATTCATGGTTGCCCCATAAGTGAGGCGCATCCACTGGGCCAGAGAAATCAATTGCCCCTCCAAAGGAATCCCTTTTTCCGCAATCTTTTGAATCTCTTTCATCCGAGAAGGGTCAAACTCACAGGTATCTGTCAGTTCTACCACATAACCTGTCAGAGTACGTGTGCCATTTCCAAAGGGAACCACTACCTGCATCCCCACTGTCAGGGCGTCCTTTAACTCCTCCGGAATCCGGTATTGAAAGGTTTTATCCAGTTTTTCCATAGAAATATCTACAATTATGTTGGCATACCGGGCCACAATCCACCTCTTTCTGCCATATGGCAAGTGCATTTCGCAGGCCGCCTGCCAGACCTATTTTCCCTGCCGCTCCTTCAGGACTTCCTGAATCAGCACCCGTTCATCCATGGGATACTTCACACCCCGGATTTCCTGATAGTCTTCATGGCCTTTTCCGGCCAGCACGATCACGTCTCCCGGCTGCCCATGCTCAATCACGTAGCGGATGGCTTCCTTCCGATCAATAATTTCAACATAGGCTCCGTCAGTTTTTTTCATTCCAACCTTTATATCATCAATAATTGCCTGCGGCTCCTCAAATCTGGGATTATCCGAAGTGATCACGGTCAAATCTGCCAGATGTCCGGATACCTCTCCCATCTCAAAGCGCCGCAGCTTGGAACGGTTGCCGCCGCAGCCGAACAGACATACCAGACGCTTTGGATGATATTCTCTTAATGTTGTAAGAAGACTTTCCAAACTCATGGCATTGTGAGCATAGTCAATCATCAGAGTAAACTCATCGGATACTTTGATTTTCTCAATTCTTCCCTTTGTTTTTGCTGCCTTAAGTGCTTCCAGCATATCCTCTTTTGAAATATCAAAATGCCGGCAGACCGCAATGGCAACCAGGGAATTGTACACACTGAATTTGCCGGGAAGATCAATTTCCACCGGGAAATTCACCAGACCTGACGCCTGATAAGCCACCCCCAAATATCCCGGACGGCTAATCAGCTCCATCTTCGAAGCTCTCAAATCCGCATCCCCGGAAAATCCATATGTCTCCAGTTCACAGGTATGACCATCCAGAATCTTTCTGCAATACTCATCATCAATATTTGCAATTCCTACCTTGCACTGTCGGAACAGGCGGCTTTTGCATTCCAGATATTCCTCAAAGTTCTCATGCTCTCCAGGCCCAATGTGATCCGGTGCAAGATTGGTAAAAATACCTATATCAAACAGGATCCCGGCTGTTCGATGAAGTTTGAGTCCCTGGGAGGAAACCTCCATCACCACTACTTTGCAGCCTGCCGCTGCCATCTGAGCAAAATCTTCCTGAATGGCATAGGATTCCGGTGTGGTATTGTCCGCAGGAATATGACGCTCTCCAATGATGGTTTCTATGGTGCCGATAAGACCTGTAGATATTCCTGCATGCTCTAAAATGGAACGGATCATAAAAGCTGTGGTTGTCTTTCCCTTAGTACCCGTAATTCCTATGACCTTCAGCTTTTTCGCCGGGTAATCAAAATATGCCGCTGAAATAAGCGCCAGAGCATACCGGGTGTCTTTTACCAAAACCACCGTAATTCCCTCCGGCACCTCTACCGGACGCTCTGCCACAATGACGATTGCGCCATCCTTGGCCGCCTTGGCCGCTGCATCATGACTGTCAAAGGCCATACCCTTGATGCATACAAACAAACATTCCTTTGTGACTTTTGCCGTATTGTAGACAAGCTCATTTACATTGATGTCCACACTCCCGCTTAAAACCTCATATTCCAGCTCCTTCAGCAGTTCCCTTGCTGCACGCATATAGCTCCTCCTATTCCAGTTGTGCAGAACTTCTCACCGCACAATACTCAAATGCTTTTGCTTTCTGTGCATAAATATTCCTATGTACTGCCTACTCTCCTATGAGCAGATCATAGGCTGTCCGAAAGCTTTCCCCCGGTTCTAAGCTCTGCACATCAAATTTATCCTTCAGTTCTCCTGTAAAACCGCTGTTATCGCATCTCCCAATCCATGGCTCCAGACAGATAAAGGGTGCCTGCTTTCCTACAGGAGACCAGATTCCTACACTCAAAGCATCGGGGCAGCGCAGTGTCACAAGACGGGTGCCGTCTGCTTTTTCCAAGCTTACCTGCTTCACCTGTCCATGGTCAAAGATCAGCGCATCCTTATCAAAGGTATCCGGCTCTACCTGATATACTCCCTGTTGTAACGCAATAACCTCCGGATGTTCCACATCAACCCCTTCCGTTTTGGGGTCAATGGCTACTCTGCTCAAGGTCTCCTGCTCTTCAAAGACCAGGCGGCTTCCCGCATTCTCATCTACGCAAAATCCCGGGTGTCCGCCGATGGAGAAATACATTTTCTTTTTTCCCGGATTGAATACCTTCCATTCTACTGTTACACAATTTCCTTTCAATTTATGCACAATTTCCAATTCAAAATCAAAGGGATACACTTTGCGGCTCTCTTCGTCCGCTGCCAGACGATGCCGAATGAATGTGTCGCCGGAATCTACGAAAAGGAACTCCCTGTCTCTTGCAAAGCCATGCTGTCCCATGGGATACTTCTGACCTTCATAAGTGTAGCACCCGCCTGTTACCTTTCCCACAAAGGGAAACAGTACCGGCGCATGGCGGTTCCAGTAGGCCGGGTCTGCTGTCCAGATTACTTCACGCTCTGTCTTCTTATTATAAATACTGCAAAGCTCTGCGCCATGATCGCTGACGCAAACCTTTAATTGCTCATTTTCTATTGTGCGCATATGTACCATCTTCTTTATCCTCCCTCTGTTTATCCCTGTAAATAATGAGCCAAACAAGGGGACTGCCCACACGTCTGACTCGCCCTCTGTCAGTATACCACACTATACCCTTTTTTTCCAATCCTTCTGCCGGATTTTCGTTTCTCTTAAGTACTTTTTAATTTTTGTGCAATATTTTTAGCTTTCTTTTAGAAAATGGACATACTTTGAACACATTTGGATATTATAATAATCACAGATAGTTGATTTGAATATCACTATCTCCCCCCTCATAAGAAAGAAAAAGACGCCCGGTCCCCCCGGGCGTCTTTTTCTTTGTTTTCTTTTTTGATTTTTAGGCTTGATTTCTGGATTTCTTATGCTATAATACCTGACTTTGGTATCAGACATTAAAAAATGGCGTTAGTTTATGAAAATAGTAAAAGCTGTTGCATTTCGGTGCAGCAGCTTTTTGTGATAGGATTATTAAAATTTGTG